>NZ_FTOP01000020.1 GCF_900156785.1 Belliella pelovolcani
AAAAAGACCTTTATCAACTTCTCCCATCAAACTGGGAAGAATACCGTCCAAAATAAAATCCATTCTTTACAAGATGGGGTTGGTCGGAGGGATACAAATGTTAGGCCTTCGCCCTTCTTTTTCTGTCGTCTTTTTCATTGTCAATTCTTGTCTGTTTTGGTGCGTAGGCTTAGTGGATCTTTTGCAAAAACTTTGGCTTGTGAAATGGCTTGAGCGGTTTTGAAAAATGTGCCACAAATAGCGAGGGCTTATGTCACTTTTAATTCATACTTGTCTTCAAAAAATTCATTCAATACATTTTGGTCTGTCTCTTCAATTAAAAATTTCCTTTCTTTTTCTGTCAGTTCACAAACTCCAAAATTCTTAATGTAATTTCCGTTCAATGAATAATATTCAGAAGAGTAAGGCTTACTAGTCGTCTTGATGTAATACCAGAAGATGCTGGATTCCATTATTTTTTTTATAATTTCCATTTCTGTCTCTGAGCTACCAACTACCGCAAGTCCGTTGTAAAAAAGCAAGTCGTCATCAGAATTAATGATGAAATTTGGTGTCCTGTCCGAATACTTTGGGAAGAACATTTTATTTTTTATCTTCTCTAATGATTGCGTTCGGCCAAAAGCAAACCAGTTTTCATAATTCCCTTTTCCCTTATCTCTCTCTGCTAAAATCTTTCTTTTGTTCTGTAGATATTTATATGCTTCAGGAAAACTTTCCTTCATTAGATTCTCATCAAGTAGCTTAGGTTTTTCTTGTTGGTCGTATGGGAAAATCACTTTCTCCTTAAGGTTATTTAGACTAACCTCTCTGCTTAACTTATTCGAGTTTACAATATCCTTGCAAATGCCTTTTTCAATCTTGTAAAGACTTCCGTTTTGTAGATAGAAATAGTTCTCGTCTTCGTAAACTGGTCTAAAAATATAAATATCATTCTTTAAGGTTGCTATACCGTGTCTCGTTTGATATAATTCACCAAATGGAATTCCTGTTGACTCAATTTTTGATATTGTTTTGTTGTCCTTTAAATTCCAACCTTTTTTAGAGTCAAGAATGTTGTATTTAATTTTCTTAAAAGAGTGTTTACCTGCCAGCTGTTTTGTTTCTGATTCTGCATATGAAATGAATTGCTGTTTCTTGTTTTCAATGAAACAAATACAAGTATAGGTGTTCTTTGATTTAAAAACCTGTTCAGAGCCAAAGTCTATAATTGAAATAGCAAGTTCTTTTCTTTGAAAATAATCTCTTAAAGCTCTTCCATTAAGACTTTTGAAAAATGAATTCATAGTGATGAATCCAAGAGTGCCATTTTCAGCCAAATTCTCAATTGCAATTTGGAAAAATGGAATGTATAAGTCTGAGTTACCTGATTTACAAACTTCCCAATTCTTTAATTTTTCTTTAGTTTCTTTGTCAAGATTTCTTGCACAAACATATGGAGGGTTTCCTAGTATAATGGAAAACCCATTGAAGTCAGCTATCGCAGTACTCCAATCAAAATCTAGGGAATCACCCTGAAATAAGTTGAACTGAAATTTTTCTATATCTTCTCCTGATTGCAAAGCCAATAAGGAGAGAAGCAACTTAGTTCGATTAACTGAATACTCTTGGATGTCTAAACCGAAGATGTGGTTTCTAAATATTTCTGAGTAAGTTTTGCCTGTTCTCTTTTTTAATTCAATAGATGCATTGAATAAAAAACCACCACAGCCCATTGCGATATCAGATATTTTAATAGAATTATCTATGGCGTTGATTTTCTTAAACGCTTCTAAAACGATAAAAGACCTAATGTTTTGAGGTGTATAAATCGCACCGTTAATAATTCTGTCTGCTGGAGAAATAACAAATTCAAAAAGTTCAATGAGTTCTTCGAATCCAAATGCTTTTGTATCTGAATAGATTGCTGATACAAATTCAAGAAGTGATGAGTGTTCCTCCTTACTTTTGCTACTAATGGAGTACAACTTAAGAAGTTTATTTTTCTTTAGCTCTAATTTGTTGATTTCAAGAAATGCAGAAATAATAAGCCTGTCCACATGTTCTGGAGTTGTAGAATATTGACTTAAATATTTGAAAGCGTTTTTCATTGAATGGCCCTGAGGTGTCTTTTGTAATTATTATACCGCATTGTAACTTCTACTAATAAGGATTTTGCAAGTTCGTTTTGTGAGTGTTCTATTAATTCTTGTAGGATAAACATCCTCTGTTCAAGTTGGTCTAGCATCCAAATTATACTATGTCTTTTAAGATACAACTTCAATCTTATGTACATATATCTTGCCGCTTCAGATTCCGTTCTAGGGTAGATATTTCCTAATTCATCTCTGTAGAAATGTGTATTGTAATCTTCATTTACAGGGTCAAGGTATGAACCCACATCATCACTTTTAGCTCTATTAACGAACGAGCAAGAATAAACTAGATTATCGTAATCTGTTTCCAAATCGGGAAACTTGGATTTGGGTTTAAAATGATCAATTTGAAAATTTGGTTTGCCTCCAAACCAAAAATCTAGACAATATGTATATCCACATCTATTTTCAAAGTCTTGAGCTAAGAAATCTTTGTACCTTCTATAGTCTGATAATTTTTTACCAGCATAACTCCTTTTAGGCGGAACTTCTCTAAATGGTAATTCACTCATCTTTCTTCCCTAATGATTTAGCCAGTTCATCAACCTTTTTTAGTAACTGAGAAAGTTCTGATGCTTCTTTATCATCCCTCAGAAGATTCGATATTCTACTTTCTTTATCTAATGCTTTTTCTATTTTAGAGTCTAATTCAGCCAATTCTTCTTTTTCCAAAGCATCAAGTTTTCTTTTTTTGCTCTCAGCAATTAATTCTAAAAGTCTTTTTTCGTCAGTTTCTAATTTGTGTTTGTATTTTTCAATTTGAAGTTTTATTCGTTCAATTAATCTTTGATTTTTTGTTATGTTTCCTGAGCCATCAGCTAAATATTTCTCACCTTTCTCGTATACAATATTTACATCATCACTTTTACTTATAGCTTCGGGTTCATATGAAGTGAAAATAAAAACAGGAAACCCCTCTCTTTTAGATAAGAAAAGGTTGATGAGGTCTGTACCATCGTATTTAATATCACTTACCTGTTCTGAAAATTCAAAATCAGATATTACTGCATCAACATGGTTTTCCAGAATAGTTAAACATGTTTCTTCTATTGAAGCTTTTGGAGTAATTGGAATTACTTCAAAAGTGGGAAAACAAAATCGTTGAAATTTTCCGATTTCTTCATCTGATTCATCAATATATGCAATTTTGAATTTACTCATCGATTTTCTATTTAATAATGCGGCAAAAGAATTTTTATTTTAAAGTTTGGCCTAGCTTCTAATATTTCAACTTCTCCATTATAACCGTCAACATTAGATTTAATAATCCACATTCCAAGTCCTGTACCTGTCTTTTCACCTGTTTTATCATCTCTTTTTGTAGTGAAAAAAGGTTGAAAAATTTTATTAGGTTCAATAATTTCATCTAAAAGACCTGGGCCTGTATCTTCGTAAACTGTACTTATTCCTAATTTTTCATTGAAATTAATCGAGAATCTTATTTTAATTTGTCGATCAGGGGAAGAATCTTCCCGTTTAAATGCATCTACAGAATTTACTATAAGGTTATGAAATATTCCATCTAAATCGATTTCGTGACCTTTAAACCGAACATCCAAAAAATTGCCTTTGTCCACTATTAATTTAATATTTCGTCTTGATAGTAGAGGAGTCCAAATTCTTTTTAAACTTTCAACATAAGCCACTAAATTAATCACTTTGCTTGTGCGTTTATCTTTCCTGACAGATAAAATTGAAAAATCTAACCATGCTTTCAATCTGATATCTTGATTTTTCATATCCTCCAACATCTTGTAAGGATTAAAAAAATCAGGAAGTTGACTTACTTTAGCTTCGTCTACTACTTGATTAAGGACTTCCAAAAGCTCATATGTGCGAGGCAATATACTATCAGCATGATTTTTAAATTCATGAGCAAAGGATGTCACGATCAAACCGGCGCTAGCCAATACTCTTAAAATCTTTTGCTCATCCTGCAACTCCTCAATATCTTCTTTATATGCTTCTATTGCATTTATTAAAGTGTCTTTGTCAGCACTAGGATCAGATGAGTCAGAATCACTTTTTTTATCCTTTTTATTCTTAATTATCCTATCTGCCTCTTCTTTGGCTTTAGCTTTTTTATTATTCTCGTCATAGATCTTTTTGAGAGTCATCATTATTTGATTTCTGTCTTGCTCAAAAATTTCTATTACTGATTTCAATATCTCTTTGAAAAGTGTAAATGTGTCGTTCTCTTGAAGTCCCTCTCGGCTTGACTTATCTTCAAAATTAATATTGTCAATTCTCGAAATATTTACAATACCATATACTTGTTGTGGACGAACTCTATAACCTGGTCTTGTAACTGTTGGATTACTTAACGCTCTTTTACCTAAATCTAACCAGTCAAATGAGCTGCTTTTTGTTTCACCATATGGGCGTACTCTGAAATTGTCTCTAAAAATTTTGATTCCTCCAAATTTATCAAGCCAACTTGTTCTATTACTATAATTTACAGCCTTATAAGGATATTTGCCTACCTCTTCATCTTTTTCTTGGCCGCCACCTCTTTTCATAAAGTAAAATGAAAACGTAAATGCTCCAATTTTACTAAGGTTGTTGTTTTTATCAATTCCTTTGTATCCAGCTATCAGCGTTTCTAGCTTAGTTGTAATTTCAAACTCACCTTTCTCAAATGCACTAAATTGGTATTGCGGTTCATTGAGTTTGGATTTTTCAAAAAATCCAATTCTCCTTAAATCACCAAAGTTTAATTCGTTACGTGAAACTTTAATTGAAACCGATTGACTATCGTTTACGGTTGCAGTAACTTTATAATCATAATCGTCACATAACGTTGGTAGAACCTTACCATACTTATCAGGTTCTAAGGTGCTATAAAGAAATAATTGAAAAATATTCGTTTCTAAAGGTGGTACTAGAATTTCTAAATTGGAGTACAAAGATTGAGTAGCTCTTTCATCCCAAGTATCTTTAAGATTATCAATTGAAATTAAGGTTCCTTTTTCTTCCTTCCAATGGTCAATAATAGGTTCTTTTAATCCAGTGAAATTTTGCATTTCAATAATTTCACCCCAAAAATCACTATTACCAATTTGCAGAGTTGCTTTAATATCTGATATTACTGCTCCTGAGTTGTCAAACTGATTCCAATCAACATCCCAAACAAGGCTCTCAGAATCTAAAGTTTTGGTTATCATAACGCTAGATTTCCCGAGTCTATCCAATGCAAATCTACCAATCCCTTTAGCCCCTGTTTTTATTCTTGATTTCGTTTTAAAATTAACTTTCTTATCATCAGTTCCAATGGTCATCCATTGATTACGAATGATTTTTTCTGTCATTCCATCACCGTTGTCTAATATGCGAATACTGTCATTAACAGGGTCGATAATTATTATGCAAACAGAAGCATCTGCGTCATAACTGTTTTTTACTAACTCAATTATAGCTCCCTCAGCATTTGCGAAGTTTTCTTGTCCAATTAGTCGAGCCGTTCTTGCTGATACAGTAAATGGAATTTGAGTGATTTCTAATTCTTCGATTTCTTCATTAATGGATGCAATCAAAGCACTATCTGGCTGGACTTTTTGAGTTTCATCAGAGAGCCTTTTTTTTAGTTCTAATATTTTGGTTGCATTATCCATTTATCTATTTCTGTTCGTTGTTTATCAAGTCAGTAATCTAAACACCAAGTAATTCAGCAATTGAAGCTAATGTATTCAAAGTAGGTTGTACGTCATTAGTGCACCACCTAGAAATTGTTGCTTCGTTTTTACCAAGTTGTTCGGCAAGCCATTTACTGCTCAGGTTCTCCTAAACTAGCACCACCTTGATTCTATTTATTGCTTTTAGGCTCATCTAAATTGCATTCGGTGCAAAGATATTGATTTTAAAAGAAATTGATCTGGTTTTCTGTTTCTGCAAAAGAGCAAAATTAAATGTGTTGAATTTTTTTAAACTTTAATATTATATTTATTTCTTGAATTTAGGATTATTTGAACTGAGTAAAATATAATGATAAACACTATCTTATTTTAAGAGATAGCTTACCAAACCTACCCATTCCCCCACAAACAAAAAATACCATGAACAGGGTATTTTTACGGATTAAATTAAGGTTTTTGTAAATATAGGGGATTAATTGAATGGGGTTTTGATGATGAGCCCTTGTGAACTCAGTTCTTTTAGGTATAATTCAACTTTTTCAAATTCTCCTTGATCAAGGTATTGGATGGTTTGGCGGATTGAGTCTTTGAGTTGTCGGCCTTTGGAAAGTCTTTCGAAAGGAAGCTTTTTGTTGCTTAGGCAGAGGTGGATGATTTTCGCTTGAATTCTTGATTCAAGGGTACTGAGCTCGGCTCTAAGTCTCTCTTTGTTGATTTGATTGTCATTTTTCATTCTAATAATATAAAATGATTATTGGGATTTTTTTGTTAGTAGAATAACCAAAGTGTATAAATCTTAGAAGGCGAAGACCAGAACAAGTTGAGTGAATTAGCCGACATTAAACGACTAATTACCGTTTATTTAAGAATCAGTTTTTTAAACTTGAATATGAAAATGGGATTTATATTGTATGAAGCAATGGAGGATGGGGATCAATAGAAAATCTTCAATTATCCAAAAACACTGATTCTTGAAATGTGTGAGAAAGTCATATTTGTAGTAAGACACTCTGAAGATAGCCAGGTAATTAGTAGAAAGCGGTTTAATCGCTCAAGCCAACTGTAGGCTGGTCCCCTACCTTTTCAAGGTGGGGGATATTTTTTTGATTGTTGTCATGGAGGCTAGTAGCAAGGCTAAGAAATAGTTTGAAAACTAGATTATACATGATCCAAACCCATCTGCATCGAGCAGGATTGAAGACTTTAACCACCTTGAGAACTATTTATATATACTTGACCAATTTATCTTCCAATATGAAAAAATCAGCAGACAGAAATTGTAAAGATTGTGGAATCAGAACAACAAATCCGAGATACAACTATTACATGGTGACCAAAGATATTTGGAATAAGTATGGAGTAGGGAATGGAATGCTCTGTCTTGAATGCTTACAAAAAAGAATCGGGAGACCTTTCCGAAGGGAGGATTTCCCTCTTATACCTTTAAACTTTGAAAATCCCTTCACCAGATTGATTATCTTTCCTTCCGGTGACGATTATGCTCTTCTTAAGAAGAGTTTGGAAGAATATGATCGGGCTTATCTCGCAGCTAAAGAGCAAAGAAGGCTTACCAATATTGATATTAGTAAATTAGAAATAAATAAATCAAAAATAACCGTCTAATGCGGGACGGTTACACGGGAGATCCAGGATTTCCTCCCGAATAGGGATGGCCTGCCTCCCGATAGGGATGGAGTTCCTCCTATCTGGGAAGCCAGCGATGGCCTTGAGCGCTGATGTAACTTGTCCCAATTATATCAGAGCCTGTCCCGTGGCATCACGGGAACAAAAAGTAAAGAGCATCTCTACCTACCAAGCCCTTCACCCTGCGGATGTCAGTCAACAGCCACGTATCCCGATGGCTATCGGGACCCTAATAGATTTTCACATCAATCAGGGCTTTTTGCATGGACTTTTCTCTAGTGGGCTAAATGTTATAGGGCGTTTTTCTTCTCTTCATCAATTGTTCATTTCTTCATTTTACCTTTCCAGTAGTTTAATGTGTAGGCCAATAATGTCACGACAAATGAAATACTTGTTAAACTGCTCAGAATTATACCAAACCAATAAAGTGTGCATAATCTAAAATACTCAGCTGTCCCAAGAGTCAGTAATGCTAACAATAATCCCCAAAGATTTTGGTTAAGATTAATTTTGAAATTATCTGCGTTCATAAAAAATACTTTTTAAAGTCCATTAACAAAATCTGCAATGTTTGCCCAAGTCCAAGTTACTTTTTTTATACCATTCAATTCGTTAGGAGAATCAAATATGTTACAACCTGTCATATAGACTCCTAATATTGGGATACCTTCTTCTTTTGCACAATTGATTTCCCAAATTGCTCCATCAGCATTTTTTAAGTTTTTTGAAATTAGAACTACGACACCATCACAACCCTTTATTTTAGTTCTGCATTTAGTTTTCCATTCACTACTCCAAGGTTCCTTGACTGACATATCCACTAATTCATAAGGAACTTTGTCGTGTCTTGCTTGACCTACAAATAGGTCTCTAATTCTTGCATCTTCAATTGCAAAGCTTGTAAAAATTCTTTTTGCCATTTTATTTTTATTTTAGATGATTGCACATACATTCTGCTAGATTGAAATTTTGAAATAATTCATAGAGCAAATAAATAATTTCAATAATTAGGGTTAGATAAATGAATAGTCTGAAACGTGTTACTATTTTAGTTTCTGTTTTTGTATTTGGTTCATAATCTATTTCCTGAGTTAAGATTCGCCATTCTTCTTCGAACATATTAGTTCGTAACTCTTTTTCAATTCTGTCAATGACTTTAAATTTCCCTGTATTTAATTTTCCGTATGATTTTACTAATTTTTCCCAAAAATAGGTCGTCAGTAATGCGAGGGCTGTTAGAATTGTCATTGCGACAACACTCAAAGGAATAAAACTGTATGTCTTGCCTAATACAAAGGCTACTGATAATATTGATGATGTTATTGTGAAAAACAAGTTATTTACTTTCATCCTTGCATCAGTCACCTTCTCTGTTGAGCTTACCATTATTTTGTATTGCTCAATTTTAAGCAGTCGGTCACTAACAAAAATTTTGTCGAGATACTTCAATGTCTGATTAGAGTTGTCAAATACTTGAAAACCTTGGCAAAAAAGAATAGATTCTTCAGAAGCGTTTTTGAGTTTAATACCAACTATTTGTTTATTCAGGCTCTTTGCTTTTGCATATTCCCAAATTATCTGTTCGCTTTTAAATGTTTCTTCTCCGATTAAGAATGCTACAAAATCACTTTCTTTTAGCTTAGCTTCAACAATTTCTTTCCAATTGTCAACGTGTTCAGTCTGTTTTAATATTGCAACAGTATTTTCTGAATCTTTCAATAAAGCAGAAATGATGTCGTCTCCTTCATCTTTGTCAGTACTTCTGTAACAAATAAATATTTTCATTTCTGTCTTATTGTTGTTGGTCGTCTTTTAAATTGCCCTATAACGGTCAAGTATAAGCGTAGTGCGGGATTTCAAAGCGATTCACTGTCTGCCCGAGTAAAGTTTATTTGGAAAAAAAATGCTTGATTTTAACTTTTCAGCTCGCATTATGCTTATACAATGTTGTGCAAAGTTTTTCATAGTTTGAATGGTTTAATTTCTTTTTGTTGAATTTCTTCAATCTGTTCAGAGACATCTGTAAAATGAATTGTGTTTTTACTTTGAAGTTTGCTGTGTAAATTGACAAATTCAATATTTTGTTCTAATTTAAGGTTTAATATTTCTCTTCCTGCAATTCCTTTAGGTGTAATTTCATCTCTTTCGCTTTTTCCAAAATGAGCAAAAATGAATTTATTCTGATTAGTCTCAATTTCATCTAAAATCATAGAAAACTCAAAACCAACACCACCTTTCATTGAGTCTGCTTTTTGCTTATAAGTTGGAGAGAGTATTGTTATTATTTTCTGATTAGACTCAAAGGCTTCAATCATCATTTTTTTGAAATGAATTGCAGTTTCTTCTTGAGTTTTTAATCGATCCATTGATGCGTTATAGCCTTTTTTTCTTAAGAAGTCTACAAATGAAATAACAGTATCATTGTGTTGGTCATTCTCCCAAGCATACGTTACAAATACATCAATTCTCTCCCTTACTACTTTAGTATTAGATTCTTTTTGCACATTTTTTAGTGATGTTGGTTTTGCTGATTTTTGTAATCTTCTTAGGTGTTGAATCAGTTTTTCCCGTACAACTGTTAAAATATTTTGAAGGGTACTTTTCCCGAATTGATGGAAAGCTTCAAGTACGGTTATATTTGGATTATTGTAGTTAACAATTTGGTTAAGTGAACTCACGAGTTCTTGTGGAAGCTGTCTTTTTACTATATCTTTAGTAATGTTTTTTAGGTTGTCTTGAATAAAGCCAATACCATCAGGTATGTGAATGATATTAAAATCAAAACCCACTTTTTCTGACACAGTTGATAAATCAATTGGAGTATTGTTTTGGATACCATATGCAGTTTGAATTGTACATATAATTTCACCCTTAATTTTCCTGTAAGAAGGTATTTCTGAATTGTATCCATTCAATTCGTTATTAATAAATTGTTCGAGTTCTGTATCATTATAGGACTCTGCATATTCATTAGCTTCAAGGAGTAATAGGTTTAATTCTCCTTCACCTTTTAACAGTCTTTGTATGAGTTCTTTCATTTTTTAAAATTTTGCACAACGAGTTTCTTCACGCCACTATGGCGTGAAGCATTCCAATTCGGAGTGATAGATGCCATTATGGCGTCTATTTCCGAATTATCAAACCTACCTATTCCCTCATAAACAAAAAATACCCTCTTCAGGGTATTTTCATTCTCAATAGTTAGTGCTCCTATTTTTTTGTTTTGATTCACTTTAATATTAGTTGATTCTATTGTTTTAGTAGCTTTTCGAGCTCAGATATTCTTTCTTTTAGTGAAATATTTGTTAAAAGAATTTCGTGATGCTTTTCTAAAAGAGTATGGTATTTTTCCTTCCATTCATTTTCAATATTATCACTTTTTATTGAATTCAAGCTATTTAACTTATTCTTAAAATTTGGATATGATGGTTCATTTATTATTTCTGGAAATTCAATTGAAACATCGTGGTTCATAGCTATACCATACTTCATAATTATTTCAAAAGGTAAGTCTTGCTTTTGAAAATGCTTATATATAGTACCATCTTTATACCCTGCATCACTGGCTATTTTAGAACCAGTTTTAGCGTGTGCTTTTACTATTGATTTAAGAATTTTCCCCCTGTGTATTGTTTCCAAAATAACCCCGTTTATTACTATTAAATAGATTTACAAGTTAATCTTGAAATATGTGTAAATAAAATATGTAAAAAGTTGTATTTATATATAATAATATGTATTATTGTCTATTGATAATTCTTTAAGTTTGAAGGGTTATATGAAATTATCATATTTTACAACTGAATTAAAGTTTATCATAGATTGAAAAATATTATATTCGTGAATAATTCGATTTGATTTTCGAAGCATTCGCACTGCTGTCTCTTAACTGAAAACCGCCAAATTCAATAAGGAACGAGACGAAGTGGGAAATGCTCACGCCATTGGCGTGAGCTACTCGCTTGCTTGTTCCAAGGTGCTTGGCGGTACCTCAGTTTAGGCAAGAAAGAGGGCTCACACCAATGGCTTTATTTTTTGCTCAAGAGACGTTTTGATAAAATTTATTATTATGAAAGCGAGCACTACACACATCAATCTTTTTGCGCGACCGCAGCACACCTTGCCAAGCAGGGTGGAGGGTTTGGCTTGCACTTCCCCTTATCAGCTCGGTAGAATCATCTCCCTACAAGAGATTCAGCGCAATATCATCAAATCTCCTGTCTGAGATCTGCTTTCGGTCTTGACTATCCCATGGACTGCTAGCTAGAGCCCTCAGGATAGCTCAGGTATTCCCATTCGAGACGAGCCCCCGATGAACTTCGTTTTTCCAACCTATCTACGCTAATGGGTGCGCTCGCAATCTTTCTGATCATATAGCTCCTGCAGAAGCACCATCCGAAAGATCCAATACTTATTTCTTAGCCATCAGGAACTTTTCCCTGTTCTTGTACCAGCTGAAAAAACGCAAGTTTTTCTAGCCTGATACAGCTATGCCCTTTTTTTACAAGAAAGGATGCATAACCCAAGGAACAATGTGAAAAGTAAAGCCTCAATCATCCCCAAGATGATCAAAGGATACCCCTATGCCAAATCTTAAATCTTCCCGATAGCTATCGGGACTAAGATCTAAGATTTAAAGTCACAACCCTGGCCAGTGTCTTCAATTTCTAACCCTAAAAACAAGTAATGCTAAACTGGTTGGCAGCGGTCCACATTGCTGCGCACTGCGCTGGGGTTTTTCTTACATGTCGACAAGCACGAAACTCAATAAGTCGAGGCAATTTCCTCAAATCTCTAAAACCTTCGAGGTCAAAAAAAGACCTCAAAGGTTAATGCACACACTTCAATCAACCAATAACCCAATTTTCTAATCCCTAATTCCCAATAACTAAATCAACCATTAACTAATCAACCCCGACCCCTCGGGGCTCAATCAACCAAAAACAAAAAACAACCCCCCATGAAACCTACCAAATTCCAAACCTTCAAACACGAATCCAATCTTCCAATTTTCAAATCTTATAATCTTCCAATCTATGACCCCAACCTTCCAACATTCCAACTTTCTAATACCTAATAACCCAATAACTAATCCCACCCCGACCCCTCGGGGCTCAATCAACCACCCCGACCCCTCGGGGCAACCCCGATCTTTCGGGGCAAATAACCACTAACCCCCAACTTTCAAACCTTTAACCTCCTTTCCCATGAAACCAACCCGTCCCCCTACCTTCCAATCACACCCCGATCCCTCGGGGCTGAAATCTCCCCGACCCCTCGGGGCTGAAATCCCCAGGGCCTCCCCGTCTACTTTCCTCATAAGGTTAAACGACGAATATAAACCCAAGTAGTCCGGATACACACACGGTGACGACACTACTGGACGGTGGAGTGGGGGAGTTCACTCCCCAGGCCGGCACAACCCCAAACAACCGTAACCCCGCCGGCCTCCCTTTCTTCTTGACGAGACCTTTGAGGTTTCCAAAAACCTCGAAGGTCTTCACTAAACCACTACCCCGACCCCTCGGAGCAAATAACTATTAACCCAGTAACCAAATACCTAATCCCATGAATCCAATTAAACTTCCCAAATCACTTTTCAACAGTGTCCATCCGTGTTCATCTGTGGTAAAAATCCTTCTAACCCTCTTCCTCCTACTAGCTACAAAAGTAGCCTTCGCCCAATCCCCACAAGCAGTCGGAGAACTGAAAATCGGCGACCAAATCCCCGACTTCAAATTCACCAATGTTATCAACAATGATGGAGAGCCTATTAAAATCTCCGACTATAAAGGCAAACTTCTGATCCTCGACTTCTGGGCAACTTGGTGTGCACCATGCATCGCGAGCTTTCCCAAGTTAGATAGCCTAGACAAAGCCTTCGGAGATGATCTAGATATCCTTCCAGTCACCTATCAGGACAAAGAGGAGGTAGCAAAGCTTTTTTCTCGAATGCCCAAGCTGAAGGACATCAATAAGCCCATGGTTACGGATGACCTTGTCCTCAAAACCATTTTCCCACATAAAATACTCCCACACTATGTATGGATAGATCAAGAAGGGAATGTGCTGGCATTTACCGAATCCTCTGAGGTCACAGCAGAGAATATCCAAAAAGCTTTAGAAGACAATGCCCCCATGCTCAACCAAAGAGACATGACTTTACTAACCTCATACCTCGAGCAGCCCTACTTTGAATCCAAAATTATTAAGCCAGAATCACTGCTTTTTCAAAGTTCCATAGCTGGTTTTACAGAGGGGCTTATTGGGGCTTACAAAGTCCATTTTGACGAGCACAGAAAAGTCGAGCGAATCATTGTCAATAACATGGGAATCATCCAGCTCTACAAACTGGCCTATGGAGAACTTACAACTACTTTCTCTCAAAATCGGCTTCGACTAGAAGTTCAGCACTTAGACAATATCCAATTCGATGGTTCTGGCCAAAAATATACCGACTGGAAGAAACAAGGAAATGCCTTTTGCTACGAACTCTTTTTGGCTGAGAATTTCAGAGATGCCGCTTTTGAAATCATGCGGGATGACCTCAATCGCTACTTCCCACAATATAAAGCCCAGGTAATCATGGAAGATATAGATATCTGGGCCCTTGTAATTACAGATGAAGAAAAAGCAGCACAGTTGAAAACCAAGTGCTCTGAATCCACACTCAAAGACAGCTTCTCAGAATTCTCCATGACCAATAGGAAAGTAAGTTGGCTGATTTCCATACTCAATACCAAATACCTCCAAGACTTGGATGCCACCCTAGTGGATAAGTCAGGATTGAGTGACAATATCGATTTGCAGCTGCAAGGAAACATGACAGATATACAGAGCATCAGAAAAGCCTTAGAACCTTATGGCCTTGACTTCATAGCCCAGAAAGAAAAATTGCCAGTCCTAGTGATCTCAGATACATATTAATTACAAAAGAGTACCAAACTAATTCAATTGTCTCAATCTAAAATCAACAACCATGAAGAAAATTTTACTCTCTTGCATGCTTGCCTTTGCTGTACAGTATAGCATGCTGGCGCAGAATGCCACACTACTCAAAGGAAAGGTGGTCAACCAATCGGATAACGCACCACTTCCAGGAACCATCATCTATGCAGATGAAAATAGGGCAGTAGTCACTGATGAAAATGGGGAATTTCAAATTCAATTACCAGAAGGTAAAGTAGAATTGACCATCAGTTACCTCGGCTTTGAAACCCAAAAAGTCACCCTTACAATTCCTTATAATGAAAACCTTATTATCAAAATGTCGGATGAAGGCTTGGCTATGCAGGAATTTGAATTGGTGTCGACAGGATACCAACAGTTGCCCAAGGAAAGAGCTACAGGTTCCTTTGTACAAATCGATGGAGAACTTGTCAACAGAAGAGTGTCTGTAGATATACTAGACAGGCTTGAAGATGTCACTCCTGGCTTAATATTCAATAGAAGGGTGCAAGGCAGAGATAGACCTGACCTAAGTATCCGTGGGAGAAGTACCATTTTCGCCAATGACCAGCCACTTATCGTCATTGACAACTTCCCCTATGAAGGAAATATCTCAACGCTCAACCCCAATGATGTAGAAAGTATAACTGTCCTAAAAGATGCCGCAGCAGCTTCTATTTGGGGAGCAAGAGCTGCCAATGGCGTGATCATCATTACTACCAAACAAGGAGCTTTCGACAAAAAGATGAAGGTGACTTACAATGGTAATTTTACCTCAAGTGAAAGACCCGACCTCTTTTATAGACCTCAGATCAGCCCTGCTGATTTCATTGGCCTTGAAAGGGAACTCTTTGCCCAAGGAGTTTACAACAATGTTGAGAATTCTATCGTGAGAGCCCCAGTATCACCAGTCGTTGAACTATTGATTGCACAAAGAGATGGACGTATTGATCAAAATACCCTGGATAGTCAATTAGCATTACTCGCCCAAAGGGATGTTAGGAATGACCTCCAGCAGTATTTCTATAGACCTTCAGCTCACCAGCAGCATAGTTTCAATATCTCAGGTGGATCAAAGAACCACAATTACGCAATTTCTCTTGGTCATGATAAGGTAGCCAACAACCTGATAGGAAATGGAAGAGATAGAACTTCAATAAACTTCACCAATACTTTCAAATCAGACAACAACAAACTTAAGGTCAATACAGGGATTTACTATACAAATGCCATTACCCAAAATAACAACCAAGGTGAATCCCAAATGAATTCAACATCAGGACTAGGACTCTCACCTTATGCAGCTTTGGTAGATGATATGGGTAACCCTATCCATATTGTCAAGGATTACCGAAGAGAATTTATAGAGGAAAAAGAAGCCTTAGGTTACCTTGATTGGAGATATGCTCCATTGAATGACCTTGACGAAATTGACAACAAAAGCACACTCAATGATTATAGAATTAACTTTAGAGGGTCTTATGAAATTATTCCAGGGCTTCAGGCTGAGTTAAGTTACCAATATTGGGGAAGCCAAAACACGCAAAACCATCATCGCTCTGCTGAAAGTTACTTTGTAAGAAACCTCATCAATAGATACACACAAGAAAACCCAGATGGAACCCTGACAAGACCAATTCCACTGGGTGGAATCTTAGATTTTTCACAAGGAAATTCCAGAGGTCACAATGGTAGGTTTCAAATAAACTACAATAGAATATACCAAGACAAACATCAGGTCACTGGTATCGCCGGGACGGAAATCAAAGATGTAATTTTTGACTTAACCAGAACCAGGTATTTTGGATACAGAGATGAGCTGGCTTTCTCCGAACCCGTTAATTTAATCTCCGAATTCCCGCTCTCAGTAAATAGAGCTACCCAATCTCGAATTCCTAACCTACAGGGTTTATCTGGCACTACCGATAGATTTCTTTCTTACTATACCAATTGGGCTTATGTTTTCGACAATAAATACGGTCTTTCCGCAAGTGCAAGAAGAGACGCTTCTAACCTATTTGGTGTCAATGCAAACATGCGTGGAGTCCCGCTTTGGTCAGTAGGAGGATATTGGCAGGTTCAGGAAGAAGGCTTTTACAATAGCAGCTGGCTTCCATACCTCAAAGTCAGAGCGACCTATGGGTACAATGGCAATTTAGATAGAACCATCTCTGCATACATCACTTCTGCATTCTCTGGCTTGAGCACCAATACAGGTTTGCCATTTGCCCGAATTCAAAACCCACCAAATCCTAACCTAAGATGGGAAAGAGTGAGTACGACAAACCTCGCCCTAGATTTTGAAATGAAAAACAGCATTCTTTCTGGCTCTATTGAATACTTTAGCAAAAAGGGGATTGATTTGATAGGAAGCATCCCTTATGCACCTTCTACTGGGGTGACTACTTTCAGAGGGAATACAGCTTCTACGCTGACCAGAGGACTTGACCTCACATTGAGATCAACACTTGTGGACAAAGGAGTCAGGTGGACTTCGGAGTTTTTCCTGACTACCTTGAAAGAGGAGGTATTGGATTATGAACTGCAAGCAGCAGTAGCATCCTATCTGCAGAATGGAGCTGGGGCTCAAAATTTCCCACCTGTACCATTGACAGGCAATCCATTGTTTGCAGTCTATAGCTATCAATTTGCAGGCTTAGATCCCACCACAGGTGATCCAATGGGCTTTTTAGACGCAGAACCCAGCTCAAATTATTCCGCTGTAATGAATGCTGTGACACCCGAATCGCTGGTATTTCACGGAAGTGCTACCCCGACTGCATTTGGAGCTATGAGAAATAATGTCGAATGGAAAAACCTCTCCCTTTCTTTCAATATAGCATATAGACTGGGCTATTACTTTAGAAGAGAATCTGTAAGGTATAGTATCATGTTTAGCGGCAACCCACTCCATGGAGATTACACAAGTAGATGGCAACAGCCAGGAGATGAACTCACCACAATCGTCCCTTCAAGGCCGCTGACAAATAATGCACAAAGGGATAATTTCTACAGCAATTCGTCCGCACTCGTCGAAAAGGGTGATCACATCAGACTGCAAGATATTCGCATCGCCTATACACTTGATAGGAAAAGTTTCTCAAGTCTTCCTTTTCAAAGAGCCGAGATATATGCCTACATCAATAACATAGGCCTATTATGGAAAGCGACAGATCAACCAATAGACCCTGATTTTAGATTATTGCCTCCGCAGAGAAGCCTTTCTCTAGGTCTTAGAATTGACTTTTAAATAAACAATCATGCAGCAACTAATTTCAATTACAAGTTTAAACCCAAATCCCAAACCATTAATCGATATTTTGATCATTACAGATGCATTCCCAAATGATAAAATACCTGATAAAAATCCACAACAAAAACGAAATGCTCATACGCTTAGATGACTTTCAACCGTCGACAGACTTTGATGCTACAAGCATTACTGATGAGCTTATTTGAAACCTTAAATCGACATAATCATGAAAAACATATCATATTTACTCTTGTCCCTAATCCTCCTTACTTCTTGTGAGGATTTTCTAGATGTCAAGCCAGAAAAGTCTCTGCTATTACCCGAGAGCCTCATTGACTTGCAAGGTTTACTGGATTCAGATGCCTTGGTGATGAACATTACACCAGCGCTACAAATTGCCGCTGCTGATGAATTACTCCCTACTCCGCAAGGGTGGAATGCCATTCCTGAAATTCAACGAAATGCCTTCACTTGGGCGGATGATATTTATGAAGGGGGCTTGGTTGGTGACTGGAATAGGCCCTTTGAGCAAATATTCTATGCAAATGTGGTTTTGGAAAGATTAGAGCAAGTTCAAATCAAACCAAACGAAATAGCTTGGAAGGAGGAAATCAAAGGTGCCGCTTTGTTCTTTAGAGCTCATGCCTATTTCCAGTTATCGCAAATGTTCATGCCTCATTACAGCAGAGATGTTGCGAATGAACCATTGGGGATGCCTTTGAGAGATTTTTCAGATGTTTCAACTATTGTTCAAAGGGCATCTATTGAAGAAACTTATGAGTTTATGTTGACTGATTTGAATGAAGCCATTAGCCTCCTTCCTGAATCAGCTCAATTCAAATCTAGACCTTCAAAACAAGCAGCTTATGCCTTACTAGCTAGGATTTACCTGATAAGAGGAGATTATCAAAACGCCGAAAAGTTTGCAGATCTTTCCTTAGCAATTAATAAGGAGCTAATGGATTATAATAACATTAATCCAGCACCTGCCAGACCTTTTCAGAGGTTCAATCAAGAGGTGGTTTTCAATACCAATTCCATAACCTATACATTTTCAGCATTTCCAACTATTCCCGTTGATCCAAATCTATTGAACCTATATGAGCAGGGTGATTTAAGATCAATTCTGTTTTTTGCAGCCCCTACAGCTTTTGGAAGAGCATACAGAGGTTCATACATGGGTAATTTATTGTATTTCACAGGAATAGCCAATGATGAAATAATCATCATAGCTGCTGAAGCAAAGGCTAGGCAAAACAAAACCAGTGAAGCAATCGAACTTTTGAACTACCTATTGGAACATCGGATTGATCACACTGTTTTTCAGCCATTAGCAAACCTCACAGCCCAAGAAACATTACAAAGGGTTCTCCTTGAAAGGAGGAAGCAATTGGTATTAAGAGGTCTTCGCTGGTCTGATATTAGAAGATTAGCAAATGATCCAAATACAGCTATTACCTTACAAAAAGAGATTGTAGGAGAAACCTATACCCTCCCAATTAATAGCCCCAAGTACACCTTTCAGATCCCTGATAATGAACTTCAAAGAAGTGGCATGACTCCTAATCCTAGATAATTAACAAAGAAAGGGTGAAATCAATGATCTCACCCTTTACTTTATTTAATTGATGATTTTATACCACATCGTTATTTTGTGGTCAGTCTAATGTAATCCCCTTCAACTATTGTTGTAAGAATAGGGTCTTCGTTTACTGGATCATCATTGATGTAGTTGGCAGTACAGATATTTGAGCTTTCGTTACAGATATAATCTGTCCCTATCACAAACTCTAATGCTGTCAAATTATCCCATTCTTGCGTCATTGGATTGAACGCAAATACAGGTGACTGTTTCGGCTGCGTAAATGCAAAAGCAAATACCGCTGCCAACATCAGCACACCTCCTCGTAGGAGGTTTTTAATCACATTGTTCATGGTTGTTAGTGTTTATTAATGAACTATCCAGTCGATTCAGCTTTCGCATTTTTGAGAGGGTCGACTGACTATCCCCCTGCTGTTGCTATGCTCCTACCTGGTAAGAGAGATAGCGTTACGGATTTGCCTATTTGATCTTTAATAGATGAGAATTTTGAGTTTTTCTTTTCTTCTTCACTAAGAAGAAGGCACTGATGGAAATAATTAGAAATACAATATTGAATAGCAAATGCGCTCCCCAACTTAGCTTACTGATCACTCCGCCACATGAACAAGGAATTCTTCCAAAAAACCCAGTCATCACTATACCTATATACAAGGTGAATGCAGTCATAAATAGGATGCTTAGCTTGATTCCCAAACCTCTAAGTGGAGGAATTACCAAAAACACAGCAGTGATCAATTCCATAGGAGGGAGCGAGTAGTAGATCAAATTCACCATCCAATCAGCAAAAACCTGATTTTTCAAACTGTAATAAGTCTGCTCAGCATCTATAAGCTTACTGATTCCGGTATAAAAAAATAATGCTGCAAGCAATAATACACAGATTTCCAAAACAATATTTCTAACCCCATCTCCCATAATTCAAGTTTTTCTCACCTTTGAGTTATGGCAATAAAGCTCAGATTCAGAATCAACATTTAAAAATCAAATCGACAAACATCAAAATTCAACGGTCAAACACCATCCCACAGCCGACAACCACCATCCCAAAAACTCAAAACCCAACTAGTTCATGCTCCTCCCAGCCTCCGTGGCAATTCCAATGAACCTCTACGCATTCCCTTTCGTGCCAATCCCAGCGCTACAGCGCTCCAAATTCAAAAACATTCCAACCCCAAACCCCTTACTTCACCACCCCGACCCCTCGGGGCATCTCAAACTCCTAAAACTCCCCTTCGTGAAATTCGCGCAATTCGTGGTTCCCTTTTTTCTTTTACCTTTTTCTTTCCTCCTTTACTTGGTTCAACTTGTCCGCCGTGGCGGATTGTACTTTGTACCCTTTCCCCCTCAACAGTTAAGCAGCCCCGACACCTCGGGGCAATTAAACATTTTTTCCCTCATCCTTCCATCCCTTTGCCCCTCAGCTGTCCTTTGCGAGCCCCTTTAACCTTTAACCTTTTTTCCTCTTTTACTTGATTCACCTTGTCCACCGTGGCGGATTGTACTTTGTACCCCTTTTCTCTTTCCCCTTCCACTCCTTTGCACCTCAGCACCCTCCCGTACCGGGACAAGTTCTGCGAGTACGAGAGCCCTAGCAAAGTAGTACCAAAGTAGTATCAAAGTAACACCAAAGTAGTACCAAAGTAAGGGATAGTGCGACCTTTATGTTTAATTCCTTTCTCCTCTTATCCCTTTTTTCTCCCGATCCCCCGGGACACCCCGACCCCTCGGGGAACCAACCTTACAACCTGGCCCGTCACTAAAATGATCCAATGGGATCATTTCTCAACGTTCCGTCCTCCTTTAACCTTTTTTCTTTTCCCTTAAACCCCCTAAACAGTTAAGCAGCCCCGACACCTCGGGGCAATTAAACAAATTCTTTCCCCTTCGTAATTCGATATTTTACTGATGAACTTCGAATTCTAACCAACTCTCCATATATCGTCGAAGGCAAATATCTACTTTATATCGCAAAGCATATATCAACCTCTACCCCCTTTAACCTTTTTCCTTTTCCTCCCAACCCCTCCGTTGCGTTCGCCGCGCCATTCGTTGCGCCCGTTGCGAGAAATCCTTTACCCTTATCCTTTTTTCTCCCAACCCCTCGGCGCTGAAATCTCCCCGACCCCTCGGGACTGAAATCTGAAATCTAAAATTTAATCCCCAATCCCCTTTTTCCCTTATCTTTACCCTTCTTAAATTAAAAACAATGCAAACAGCTTTTTCAAAAGACCTCAACAACTCCAAATTAGCAATCATAGGCCTAGGTTACGTAGGATTACCACTAGCAGTAGAATTTGCAAAAAAATATAAAGTATTTGGTTTTGATATCAACACCACAAGAATCAATGCCCTCAAAAAAGGCTTAGATGATACCTTGGAAGTGGAGGAAAGTATTCTAAAAGAAGTAGTTCATGCTGAATCATTGATGCTAACCAACCAAACAGTAGATCTGGCGGCAGCAAACATTTACATCATCACCGTACCCACACCTACAGACAAACACCATAGACCAGACCTCAGCCCGCTGATAGCTGCTTCCAAGACTGTCGGACAAGTACTCAAAAGGGGAGATATTGTCATTTATGAATCCACAGTGTACCCAGGCTGTACCGAAGAAGACTGTGTGCCAGTACTTGAGCAACAATCAGGACTAAGCTTCAATACGGACTTTTTTGTAGGATACTCACCAGAAAGAATCAATCCAGGAGACAAGCAACATACCCTTACCAAAATCAAAAAAGTAACCTCAGGGAGTACTCCTGAAGTTGCAACTTTGATAAACCAGCTATATGCAAGTATTATAGAAGCTGGAACCTTCCAGGCATCTTCTATCAAAGTGGCAGAAGCAGCCAAGGTGATCGAAAACTCCCAAAGAGATATCAACATTGCATTTGTAAATGAACTCTCCAAAATCTTCAATCTACTTGAGATTGATACCAAAGAAGTGCTAGAAGCAGCAGGTACCAAATGGAACTTCTTGAATTTCTCCCCAGGGCTAGTAGGGGGACATTGTATTGGAGTAGATCCTTATTATCTAGCACAAAAAGCCCAAGAAGTAGGCTACCATCCAGATATCATCCTAGCCGGTAGAAGGGTCAATGATAGCATGGGCAAGCACGTCGCTACTGAGTTGATCAAACACATGATGCGAAAAGACCTCAAAGTCCTAGAGGCTAAGGTGCTTATTTTAGGTTTTGCCTTCAAAGAAAACTGCCCTGATTACCGCAATACCCGGGTGATTGATATCTATCATGAATTGCGTTCATTTGACATGGAAGTCGATATATATGACCCATGGGTCAATAGGGGAGAGGTAAAGCGTGAATATGGTGTAGATCTGCTAGATCAATCACAACTCCCAAATCTAAATCAGTATTCAGCCATAGTATTAGCCGTGGCACACCAAGATTTCCTCAAACTGAATCTCAAAAAATCCAACAACCAAGTCATCTTCGACGTCAAATCCACTCTTCCCAAACAAAACGTCGACGCCAGACTATAAATCCCATCCCAAACCCTCAGACGTTTCACTTTCCCCCTAAACAATTAAGCAGCCCCGACACCTCGGGGCAATTAAACATTTTCATTCCCTTCCATCCCTCCGTCCTCCTCCAACCCTCCGTGGCAAATTACCAAAGAATCTATGCACGATCCATTCGTACCAATCCCAGCGCTTCAGCGCTCTAAATTAAAAAACACCCCAAACTAGCTTATCCATTTTAAAAGCAACCTGAACATCTCAAACTCCTAAAGCCCTATTTAGTGCAATTAGAGTAATTCGTGGTACCCCTTTAACCTTTTTCTCCCGATCCCTCGGGACACCCCGACCCCTCGGGGAACCAACCCTACAACCTGGCCCGTCACTAAAATGATCCAATGGGATCATTTCTTAACATTCCGTCCTCCTTTAACCTTTTTTCTTTTCCCTTTTTCTTTCTTTCCTTCCACTAAAAAAAGAAACGGGGCACAGGAAACCGTAAATCCCGTGCCCCAAAAAAATAAATAAGATCTTTGATAAGGTTCTAAAAATCAGTTCAAACTTCCCTTATATAGTGCCAGATGAAAATTAATATCAAAACGTTTAATCACCTTCGTAAAATTACTTAGCCGTCAACCCAAAAAAAATACCCTGTTCAGGGTATTTTTCATCTCAATTGCATCCAAAATTGTAACTTTTAAAGAGAATAAGACATTTCTCAGCCAGTCTATCACCTCTTCAACCCCCAACCTCCATTCCTTTCCAAGACTCCATTCTATTTCGCCGCAGGCATATTTCTATAGTATTTCGCAAAGCATATTTCACTCCATAACTTGTCATCCTTCCAACCTTCCAACCTTCCAACTTTCTACCCTTCCAACCCAATCTTCCAATCTTCCAATCTTCCAATCCCTCTTCCCAAATCAACTAATAACTCAATAACTCAATAACTCAATCCCTAGCCTCTCCAATCCCCCAAAGAAAAAATCCGATCATTTACCTCCCACAGGGAGGATCTGCGTAATCTGTGCGCCCCCCAATCTTCCAATCTTCCAATTTTTCAATCTTCCAATCCTCATCTCCTAATCACTTTCCCGATTCCTCGGGGAACTAAATCCCTCCAACCCCCATTCAACCACATAAAAAAGGCGGGGTGATGAATCAAATCCATCACCCCGCCACACTCTCGTAGAATACCAAAAATCAGTCAAGCAATTTCTACATAGTTTTGGAATAAAATTAAACGAAAAAGTTGCTTAAATCACCCACAACAAAAGTAGACAGCCTATCACAAATAAAAAATACCCTGTTCAGGGTATTTTCACAATAATTTATCCCAATTATCATCCATAAAGTTAAATTCTCTTAATCCTTTGCCCCTCTACACTCTTAGCAAGCCCTTTCACCTCTAACCTAATTAACTTAATCAACTCAATAACTAATTCCCCTTACCCTTCACATCCCCACGGGATCTCTCCTAAACAGTTAAGCGATTAAACAATTAAACAATTTCTTTTCCCCTTAGCGAGCCCTTTCACCTCTAACCTAATTAACTTAATCAACTTAATAACTAATTCACCTTACCCCTCTCATCCCCACAGAATCTCTCCTAAACAGTTAAGCGATTAAACAATTAAACAATTTCTTTTCTCCTTAGCAAGCCCTTTCGCCTCTAACCTAATTAACTTAATCAACTCAATAACTAATTCCCCTTACCCCTCACATCCCCACGGGATCTCTCCTAAACAGTTAAGCAGTTAAGCGATTAAACAATTAAACAATTTCTTTTCCCCTTAGCAAGCCCTTTCACCTCTAACCTAATTAACTTAATCAACTCAATAACTAATTCCCCTTACCCTCTAATCCACAATCAACGCCACCGTATCAGCCTTCGTCCTCACCTTCAACCATTCCTCAAAGCGCTTCAGCTCTTGATTTCCTGGTCTTTGGCGAAACCTCGCATATGCCATCAATAAAGTGTCTTGCTTATTCTCAGCAATATTGGCCAATACAGCCCTATTCATCGAGAAAGTCAACAGACCAGTATGATTCACCTTCGCTTCCTTGGCTAGATCCATGACCTGTCTACTAGATTCCGCATATTGGGACAGCTCACTCTCCAAAAAAGCAATCTTCTGATCCTTGCTTTGTAGCAATACCTCGTTACGCTCGTACAGATCCTTTAATACATCCGAACGCAGAAGATTCAAATCAGGTGTGCCATCACCACTTTGTTTGATCTTTAAGTAAGTTTTAGGAAGATTCATGACAGGGAGTTTCTTCTGTAGGCGCTCTATTTCCTCATCAGAGATCCGTTCGCCCACCAAAGACACCTCAATCCCACTACTATCAGAAGCGAAACTATAGGTACTGGCTATGACCTGTGTCCTTGGAAAATCCATCTCAGTTAAGACAAACTGTTTCGCATTTTTCTCCCAAAATGTCCTGGTTACAATATTGTAAGCAAGATAAATACTCGGAATGATTGTCAACAGGGTAAAAATGGTGATGTAACGCTTTACAGTCTTTTCCCTGTTTGGATCCAAAAACTCCTTCTTGGGAAACTTCATAAATCTTACAATCAGATAAGTCGACAAGCTGATGAAAACAGAGTTGATGAAAAACAAGTAGAAGGCACCAAAGAAATAATACAAGTTACCAGTGGCCAAGCCATAGCCTGCGGTACAAAGTGGGGGCATCAAAGCGGTAGCGATTGCCACCCCTGGAATCGCATTCGACTTTTCTTTTCTTGAGCCAGCCACTATGCCAGCCAGTCCACCAAATAAGGCAATCAATACATCCCAAATACTAGGTTCTGTCCTTGCCAAGAGTTCCGATTGAGCATCATTCAAGGGCGTAAAAGAAAAGTATATCGTACTGGTCAAAATACTGATGACAACAGCAATCCCCAAGTTCTTCATGGATCGCTTCAGCAATTCAAAATCATTGATCCCAGCAGCCATGCCTATACCCATGATCGGACCCATCAAGGGAGAAATTAGCATAGCACCAATAATCACTGCCGTGGAATTTACATTCAAGCCGACGGATGCAACGAAGATAGCAAAGATCAAAATCCAGAGATTGGCACCTCGAAACTCAATGTTTTTTTTGATATAATCTATGGTCTCTAACTCATCTTCCTTACCCTCATGCAAATCAAATCTATCTTTGAAAAAGAGTAAAACTTGTAGTATTCTATTCCTTAATCCAATCGGTTGCTTATCCTCTTGCTGCTTCATTTTCGTCTTTTAATTCCAACAACCAAGATATAGAATTTTTTAAAAACTACAGCCAAGCCCACCTTTTTCTGGTTCAAGACTTAGTCTTGGACCTCACATCCACGCAGTTTTCAAACTGCCCTTTAAACCTGTTTTATCACAGCTAAAACTCCTAATTACTCCTTCAAATCCATTAAAATTAATATAACTACAATAACAAGCCTAGAGAAAAAATATACTTAAATAAAAATTAACACAAGAGGATCTAACGTATTGATATAATACACTTTAAATAAAGTTTAGGGCAACCATAATTTGCAAACACTAAATAATTTAGCTGTATCTAAATCGAGATTAACGCTATTTTGATCCCTTCCCAAAATCATTCCCCTAGTACCTGCCCCATTCCCCCCAAAAAAATCCAAGTATTTACCTCCCTCGGGGAGGATCTGGGTAATCTGTACGAGCCCCCAATCTTCCAATCTTCCAATCTTCCAATCCTCATCCCCCAATCCCTCGTTAACTACTTCCTATTCCTATTTCGCCGCAGGCATATATCTACCATATTTCGCAAAGCATATTTCACTCCACAACTTGTCATCCTTCCAACCCTCATTACTAATCCCTCAATAACCCTCCCGATTCCTCGGGGAACCCAATCCCCCAATCTTCCAATCTTCATCCCCCAATCCTTCATTAACTACTTCCTATTCCTATTTCGCCGCAGGCATATATCTACCATATTTCGCAAAGCATATTTCACTCTACAACTTGTCATCCTTCCAACCCTCATTACTAATCCCTCAATAACCCTCCCGATTCCTCGGGGAACCCAATCCCCCAATCTTCCAATCCTCATCCCCCAATCCCTCATTAACTAGTTCCTATTCCTATTTCGCCGCAGGCATATATCTACCATATTTCGCAAAGCATATTTCACTCCACAACTTGTCATCCTTCCAACCCTCATTACTAATCCCTCAATAACCCTCCCGAATCCTCAGCGAACTAAATCCCCTAATAACTTCCCCTTCATCAGATAAAACCTTATTTTTGCAATAGGTATAATTTCCATTAATTAAGTGAACCACTAGAATCGAAAACTCCGTAATTTCTTTTACTTTAATGGAAACTCGCAAAAACATAGACAGAACTCTTTTTTGAAACAATGAATAAAGCAATCAACAAAATCATTTTTGTAGACGATGATAAAATCCAGCATATGATCAACAAGAAAAATATGCTACGGATCAAACCTGACCTGGAACTTATTTTCTTCCAGAATCCTTTTTCGGCATTAGAATGGCTAGAAGTCAACGCCACAGACCTATTGCTATTAGATATCAATATGCCTGAAATGAGTGGTTGGGAGTTTCTTGACCTTTTGGAGCAAAAGAAAATTCATGTTCCAGTCAACATGCTTAGCTCATCAATGGATCCAGATGACATCGCAAAAAGTAAAGATTACAAGATGGTGGAAGGTTTCTTAGTCAAACCCCTTCAAGTCGAAGTGATAGAAGAGCTACTCAATCCCTTAGAATGATATTCATCATTTTTAATTCAAATTGCTTACTTTCGTCAGTTAGAAAATATACTTATGTCAGAAATTATTGAAAGAAACAGACCTGTATTGTCAAAAAAACTGGATAAGTTTTTTACTGGACTGGCAGATGCATTTCGATTTGTCAAAAGGTTTTTTCAAGAAGTCTGGTTTCCCCCTTACGAGTTCAAGGAAATCCTACGCCAATGCTATGAAATTGGCTACAGGTCATTGCCCCTGATCTCCCTCACAGGTTTTATCGTCGGAATTGTATTTACCAATCAGTCTAGACCCTCTCTTTCAGAGTTTGGCGCTACATCTTGGCTACCAGCCTTGATTTCTATCGCCATCATACGAGCCATGGGACCTTTGGTCACAGCTTTGATTGCCGCTGGCAAAGTAGGATCCAGCATAGGTGCAGAAATAGGCTCCATGAAAGTGACAGAGCAAATTGACGCCATGGAAGTATCTGCCATCAACCCTTTCAAATACCTTGTGGTAACTAGAACCATTGCCACCACCTTAATGATTCCTGTACTGGTACTTTACACAGATTTTGTAGCGCTGATGGGCTCTTTTATCAATGTCAATCAAAATGAATTGGTCAGCTTATCCACTTTCTTTGTTCAAGTATTCGAAGCGATTTCATTTTTGGATGTATTTTCATCCCTAATCAAATCCCTAGTCTTTGGTTTTACCATCGGTATCGTGGGTTGTTACAAAGGATACAACTCCTCAAATGGAACCGAAGGAGTAGGAAAAGCAGCAAATGCCTCTGTGGTCATGTCCATGTTCTTGATTTTTATAGAAGAGCTACTTGCACTCCAAATCGTAAACGCCATCCGATATGCCTAGTGACTACACCAACAAAATCGTAGAAATCAGAGGTGTCAGAAAGTCCTTTGATGATAATCACGTCCTCAGGGGTGTGGACCTAGATCTCTATGAAAGAGAAAACCTGGTTGTCTTGGGAAAATCAGGTAGCGGAAAATCAGTATTGATCAAATTGATGGTTGGATTACTTCGACAGGATGAAGGTACCATCAATATCTTTGGTCAAGATACAAGCAAGCTTTCACTCAAGGAGCTCAATAAACTCCGTCTGAAGATCGGCTTTGCTTTTCAGGCTTCAGCGCTTTATGATAGTATGACTGTCAGAGAAAATATGGAGTTTCCACTGGTGAGAAATGTCAAAAACCTGACAAGAAAAGAAATAGATAAAAAAGTGGAAGGGCTATTGGATTCAGTAGGCTTACCCAAGACCATCAATCAGATGCCTGCCGAACTCTCCGGAGGACAAAAGAAGCGGATTGGTATTGCTAGAACATTGATCTTAGAGCCAGAAATCATGCTTTATGATGAACCTACGGCGGGTTTGGATCCCACTACCTGCATTGATATCAATAACCTGATCAATCAGGTAAGAGAAGAGTACAATACCTCTTCTATCGTCATCACACATGACCTCACTTGTGCCAAAGTAACAGGTGACCGCATGGCGGTTCTGATAGAGGGACAATTCCAAGCCATTGGAAGCTTCGAAGAGGTTTTTGCACAAGCCAAAGACCCTAAAGTGAAATCATTCTACGACTATAACTTCATTCAATAATGAGAAACGATAATAAAAAAACAGTTTTGGTTGGTGTATTCGTATTGATCGGAATCATCATCCTCGTGGCAGGAATCATGACCCTTGGGGGACAGCAGAAGAAATTCGTCAAAAGCATCAGCCTCAAAGCAGTATTTGATGATGTGGCAGGGCTACAGACAGGTAACAATGTTTGGTTCTCCGGTGTGAAAATAGGTACCGTCAAAAAAATCAACTTCTATGGAGACTCTCAAGTAGAGATCGAAATGAATGTTGAATCCAAGTCAAAGGAGTATATCCGCAAGGATTCCAAAGCAACAATCAGCTCTGATGGTCTGATTGGTAACAAAATCATCGTCATCTATGGAGGTACTTCCCAAGCTCCAGTAGTAGAAAATGGCGACAGGTTGATCTCTGAAATGCCATTGGATACAGACAAAATGATGGAAACACTCCAAGAAAATAATAAGAACCTTGTATCCATTACCAATGACCTCAAAGTGCTGACAGGTAAAATTGCAGATGGCGAAGGTATCATTGGTGCTGTCTTGACAGATTCTACCTTGGCGATGAATTTCAGAAACATTCTGCTCAACCTAGAGCGAACAGCAATCAGAAGCAATCAAATGGCCAATGATCTATCAAAGCTTTCCGCAAGTCTCAATCAAGAGGGAAATCTAGTACATGATCTCCTTACCGATAAGGAAATTTACGGCAATCTCCAAAAATCAATCATTGACCTTCAGTCAACTGCCGATAATGCGAAGCAGATGACAGATAATCTGAATAATGTTACCAACAAACTCAATGGCACGGACAATGCTATCGGAACCCTATTGAATGATCCAGCTTTCAATGAAACCTTGAAAAGTACTTTCATCAATCTTGATAGCTCTACGATGAACCTCAATCGTGGATTAGAAGCTTTAGAATACACTTGGCCTTTCCGCCGTGGCTTCAAACGCATGAACAAAGCCAACGAAAACTAACCTGACTCACGTTCAATAAAATACCCAAACCCTTCCATCCGAAGGGTTTTTTTTACCCCCAATCCCCTATCCTTCAATAACTAGTTGATTCGTGTAATCGTGTAATCGATTAGAATCCTACACTTTACTCAATTCCCCAGTTACTCAATTCCCCAATCTAAAATCTGAAATCTAAAATTTAATCCCCAATCCCTTAATCAACTTATTCCCAGTCCTATTTCGCCGTAGGCCTATTTCTACTTTATATCGCAAAGCATATTTCACTCCATTTTCCATAAAAACTCGCCTTGGATTTATGTTTCACTCTCCAAATTACCTTGTTCTCAATTCTCCCTTCCTCCTTCCAAACCCATTTTTTCCCGATCATAGAGCCTTGTTTTGATTCGTTTAGGGCTTAGCGTATTTTCGTCCATAGACATTTATCATATAACCATGAAAAAAATATACCTCTCCTTTTTGGCGATCATGCTCTTTGCTGTCACCATGGCTCAGCAAATTCCATCACCAAAAGAACACTTTGGTTTCAATATCGGGGATGACTACATGCTCGCGACCTTTGAAGCTACGGATGCCTACTTTAGAAAAGTAGCCGAACTATCCGACAGAGTAAAGTTCGTAGAAATTGGACCATCTGAAGAAGGAAGACAGATGCCGATGATGATCGTCACTTCTCCTAAAAACCACCAAAACCTTGCGCAATACAAAGAGATTTCCCAAAAACTCGGTAGGGCAGAGGTGGCAGAAGATGAAGCCAAAAGACTTTCCAAAATAGGCAAGCCAGTAGTATGGATCGATGGAGGACTCCACTCCACTGAAACAGTAGCATCCCATCAATTGATCGAAACCTACTACCAATTGGTTACCAGAAATGATGAGGAGACTCTCAGGTTATTGGATGACTTGGTGATTTTGCTAGTTCATACCAATCCCGATGGACAGGAGATCATCACCAACTGGTACATGAGTCAGGAAGATCCTGAGAAAAGAAACATGCGCTCTCCTTACATGTACCAGAAATATGTGGGGCATGACAACAACAGAGATTTTTTCATGAACAACATGAAAGAATCCACCAACCTTTCCCTACAACAATATGTAGAATGGATTCCTCAGATCATCTACAATCACCACCAAACATCCCCAGCAGGAACTGTAGTAGCAGGGCCTCCATACAGAGATCCTTTCAACCATGTCTTTGATCCACTGATCATGACCAGTTTGGATGGAGTAGGTGCTGCCATGATCAACAGGTTGAATGTTGAAGACAAGCCGGGCTATACCAGACTTAGCGGTTCAGTGTTTTCCTCTTGGTGGAACGGTGGCTTGAGAACAACCCCCTATTTCCACAACATCATCGGGATTCTAACAGAAACTACCGGAAGCCCTACACCTTCTGAAATTCCACTAGTTCCTGAAAGATTGATTCCTACCCATGCGACTCCTTATCCAGTAGAGCCTCAAGCTTGGAATTTCCAGAGATCTATTGATTATTCGGTTTCGATGAATTATGCTGTTTTGGACTATGCCAGCAGAAATGCCGATGCCTTACTTTTCAATATTTACAAAATGGGTAAAAATGCCATCGATAGAGGCAATATGGATCACTGGACCAAGTATCCAAAAAGATCAGCCGCAGTCACAGCAGCTTTCGAAGCTGATAGATCCAATGACAGTGGTAATAATAACTGGAGAAGGGGTGTTCCTACTGAGTTTTTTGACAAAATCTACAAAGATCCTGAATTGAGAGACCCTAGAGGCTTTATCCTTCCAGCAGACCAAACAGATTTCCCTACAGCAGTAAAGTTCTTGAATGCTTTGATCAAATCAGGTATTCAGGTACACCAAGCCACTGAAGATTTCTCAGTCAATGGCAAGGCCTATCCAAAAGGTTCTTACATTGTCAAAACAGCACAAGCTTTCAGACCACATATCTTGGATATGTTTGAACCACAAGATCATCCAAATGACTTCCAATATCCAGGGGGACCTCCAGTTAGACCTTATGATGCAGCAGGCTGGACTTTGGCATTTTCCATGGGAGTTGAGTTCGATAGGATTTTAGATGGATTTGATGGTCCTTTTGAAGCCTTGGCTTATGGTGAAGTGTTGCCTATGCCAGCTCAGACTGTGGCTGCTGGTTCAGGATTCATGTTAGATGTAAGAGTCAACAATACCTTTATAGCCATCAACGACTTACTCAAGGCTGGTGTGGATGTGCAAAGGACAACTGAAGATATAAATGGCATGCCGGCAGGTTCATTCTTTGTGGCAGCTAGAGGAAGAAATATCCTTCAAAAGGCAGCTCAAGAACATGGAGTCAAGGCTGTCCCTGCTTCCAAACCAAGAAATACAAAAAAAGTAACTCCTTCTAGAATAGCACTATTTGACTATTATGGAGGTTCTATGCCTTCTGGTTGGGTGAGATGGATGCTGGAGCAGTACAACTTCCCTTTCCAAGTGGTATATCCACAAGAGATTGACAAAGGAAACCTCAATGCCAAATATGATGTCATGCTATTTATCGGTCCTGGCATGCCAGGATTAGGTAATTCACCTTCTAGAAATCAAGCAGACCCAGCTGATATCGCGGAAGAGTACCATGCACTACTGGGGACTTTGTCAACAGATACCTCCATACCTGCCATCAAGCAGTTTATGGAAAATGGAGGAAAGGTAGTCGCAGTAGGAGCAGCAACTTCTTTAGCTTATCATTTAGAACTGCCTGTAAAAAATGCGCTGGTAGAAACTACTGCTGATGGCAGAGAAAGGAGCTTGACTGGAGATAAATATTATATCCCTGGCAGTATCCTCAGAGCCAACATAGCAACAGATAGCCCAGTGAATTACGGGATGAATCAATCAGCCAACATGATTTTCAATAACTCCCCTGTTTTCAAGTTGGCAGACAATGCACAAGGTGTAAAACCTTTGGCATGGTTTGATGAAACTTCCCCGCTTGTCAGTGGATGGGCATGGGGAGAAGACTATTTGAAAAATGGCGTGGTAGCCTTTGAAGCTAATGTAGGAAAAGGTAAGCTTTATGCCTTTGGCCCCGAAATCACCTTCCGAGCTCAAGCACATGGCACCTTCAAAATGCTCTTCAACAACCTTTACCAAACAAAGTAACTCAAGAACCTTTGAGGTTTTCCAAAACCTCGAAGGTTTCTTAACATTTCTCTCTTAACCTTTGAGGTTTCCAAAACCTCGAAGGTTTTTTACATTTACCTTCGCCTTTAATTTTCAGAATAGTAGATGAGATAAGTAATTGTAGATGCAATCTACACTCAGGAATAATCACTAATCTTTCATTAATCCAAAAAAAGCCTTTGAGATCCCTCTCAAAGGCTTTTTTCAATTTTATAATCTTCCAATTTTCCAATCTTAAATCCCCTTATTCCATCAAGGCAAAGAACTTATCCAAATCAGGAATAATCACAATACGAGTTCTTCTGTTTTTCGCCATGTTTTCTGGGCTATCATTATCTACTAATGGCATGTAGCTGCTTCTTCCAGCGGCAATTAGTTTCTCTGGTGCTACATTGTATTTGCTCTGAAGCGCCCTTACAATAGAAGTTGCTCGTTTTACACTCAAGTCCCAGTTGTCTTGTAGTATCGCCGTATTGATACTTCTTGGGTCAGTATGTCCTTCGATCATGACCTCCATGGATGGCTCTGAATTGATCACCTCTGCCAATTTGCTAAGTAATCCATCTGCATTTCTGCTGACAACGTAGCTCCCCGTGTTGAAAAGTAGACGGTCAGAAACAGAAATCATGACAACAGTCTTGTCTATATCGATCTGGATATCATCATTCTCCTGTGCAGAACCATCGGTGATTGATTTTTTGAGATTATGGGAAATGGCTAGATTCACAGAATCTTCTAATGTCTGGGCATTGGCGAGCTTATTTGGATCTACATTGGCTAGCGTAGCCTTCAATTTGTCTCTGCCATTATTGGACATAGGAACAGCGCCATCCAAAGTATACTTGCTATCACTTTCTTCCCTGAGGGAATTGATCTTAGCATTGTACTCCTCAACCCTTCTTTCGATTCTAGCAAAGCGGTCTTCTAGAATTCGCTTTTCTTCTTCCAGCTTTTCTTTTTCAGCTGTAGTCTCAGACAACATATAAGCAGTAGTATTGTAGTCATTTTCAAGTGCTACATACTTCTTTTTCGACACACAGGAAGCTACCAAAGCCCCTGATAATAAAGTGATTGTTATGACTCTTTTCATAAGTTGGTTTGTTTTATTTTTACCAACTTTTTCAAAAACAAAGCCACAGAAAACCAGCTAGTATTTTTTACCCTATAATTGTTTATCTCACAGTGTATTTTGTCAAAAAATAATCAAAACTTCAATATAAACTCCTGCAAATTATCTTCCCTCGTCAAGTTCAGCTTCTTCCTCAGTCGGTACCTGGCAATTTCCACCCCTCTCACCGAGATATTCATCAGATATGCGATCTCTTTGGTACTGAGATTCATTCTCAAATAAGCACTTAACTTGATTTCTTGAGGACTGAGATTCTCATGTATTTTCTTGAACCTCGACATAAAATCTCCATGTACCTGATCAAAATGAATCTCAAACTGCTCCCAATCTTCATCTTCAGCGATGTTTTTTTCTATATTCTTGATGACTTTCTGGATTTCATTTTTGACCTCCTGGTTTTTACTTTTCTTGATAATCCCCGTGAGATTCCCTTTGACATGATCAATGAAGCCATTTTTGGTAATCAAATGCATGGTAGCAGATGCAAGTTCTTTATCTTTCAATTGTATTTCCTGTTTGAGCTTTTCATTCTTCAACCTTTCTAGTTCTTCTTGGGAACTCCTAAGTTCTGAATCTTTAGCCTCTATCACTTTTCTAGAAGCGCTTTTCAGTTGTCTTGCCCTTTTCTGATATTTCTTTTCTATGGTCAGATAGCCCGTGAATCCAAATATACAGAGCATCAAAAAATAGACACCATATGCTACTTGACTTCTATACCAAGGTGGCAGAACCTCAAAATCCCAGCTTGTTTCTTCAGCAAGTTCACCATATAGATTTCTACTTCTTACATGAAAAGTATATTTACCCTCTCTGAGATTCGTGTAGGCTTTCTCCCTTTTTTCTATCCACTCGCCATAGCCTGGTTCTAGACCTTCCAACCAAAATTGGAATTCCAGATCTTTTTCATTGTTTGGTGTTGGATTACTACTTTCAAATCTAATGTTGGCCTTTTGATATGGAATTTTGATGGCCTCTTGCTTACCTTGATTAGGAATAGAATAGGCATTGCCATCAAAAATCAAAGAATCTACTGCTCCAGTTATGAAAACCGAGCGTAGCAAGGTCGGGAATTCATTGGGCTGATAGGTGTTTTGGTTGAGACTAAAGTGGATAAATCCTTCATTTGCCGCAAACAAAACTTCATTACCTCTAGTAGCTGCGATATTTTGAAGATCATCATTGAGTAAGGGAAGGAGCTGATTGAATAGCTGATGGTGCTTGATAAAACTCCCATCAACTTTTTTTTCTAATACACCAGCTTCATGTTCAGCAATAAAATAAATATTACCCAATTGATCTTCTTGCATGTAATGAATGACATCTCCGGCTCCAAAATAATTCAAGAAAAAGGGATCTCTTTCGAATAACTGATCTGAGTCATTGAATTTAAAAATCCCTGCTTGTGTGGTGAAAATCAGTCTATTGCCTAATTTCCAGACATTGTTCAAAGTATTGGTTGGTAATCCTGATTCAGGCCCAAATGCAGTCACGTTTACTGATTCCAGCGATTGATCCAATTGAAGTTTGTAGATTCCCTTATAGCCATGTGCTACCCAAATATTTCCCTTATCATCTTGTTCAATGATTCTACTGGACTCAGAAAAACCTTTGATTTGTCTTAAAAATCTAACTTCCCCATGATTGATCTCATACAGATAAATGCCATTGTATCCACCAACCAGAATTAGATTTGGGTGATTTTTCAATCTTTGGAAATTCCATATCCCGGTAGGTCCTTCAATTTTATTTGCTTGGTTGCCTTTGATCACAAATGCCCCATCATTGTGAGCGATTAAAAGGTGATTTTCAATGGACTTCAGCTGATAAACCTGCCCTGTAGAATTTTCAATGAATTTAGCCTTTGGGTCGGAGTTTTGCACATATACCCCATTATTGGTTCCAAAATAGGTCTTATCATCATATAGAATTGCATGATAGCCAGTGCCAGTTAACCCAGAGAACTGATTGATTTTTCTAAATGGCTTACTCAACTCAACCAAAGTGAGACCATTGTTATGCCCTATCCAAAGGTTACCTGAAAGATCCTCAAAAAGTGAAACAACAGAATTATTGTTTAGACCATTGTTATTGTTGAGATAAAGAAGTGTTGCCCCACGTTCTGAAAGTATGTAGAGCCCATTACTCTGAGTACCTATGGCAATATTGCCATTTTTCAAGCGCAGTGCGGTATTGATGGCACTCTGAAAATTATCCTTCCATTTCTTTACCTCTTGACTTTGAAGTTCAAATACTCCAGCATCCCTAGTCAATACGATTTGTTGATTGGAAGAAAGCTGAAGCACCCCTGTGACAAGGTGGTCACTGAAAAGTTCCGAATTACTGATACTGACCAATTGACCATTTTGGAGGGTGTACAGGCCACTGCTGACTTCATTCACATATAGCTGACCATTTTGAAAGTGAAAACTCTCAAAAGCACTCTTGGAGGTGAGGTCATAGCGGTAGTTTTGTTTTTTGTCAAAGACAAAGATTTGTCGGGTTGTACAAAAAAGGATTTCTTCTGAGGTGATATAAACCTTCCATACCTCTTCTAGATTTTTAAAAGCTTCTGGTAGCTTATTTTTCAAGGATTGAAATTCCAATTGCCCGATTCTGTTGGGTGTGAAGTACCCAAAATCTCCTTGACCTGTCACATAAATTTGCCCATCCTCATCCAATTGTACATGTCTCAGTTTTGTTCCTGAAGGTAGTGCATATCTCCTCCAAGTAGTTCCATCATATTCCAATAGCCCATAATTGTTGGCAATGTAGATCAGGCCTTTGGTACTTTGAGTAATGGCATAATTCTGGATTCCCCCTTGATACTCTTGACTGGAGTAATATTTAGAAAAAGGCAAGCCAATATCTTGTGCAAAAATGCTGACTTGAAGAAAGAGAAAAACTAGGAGTAAATAGACCTTTTTCATATGTGATATTATAATCTAGTTTCTAAGTTAATAAATTTTTATTGATGTAGTCTTTTAGATCATCGAATGAGTTTTCTGAAAAATCAAAAATGCTTATTCATTTCATTTCAATCGATGTTTTTATTTGCAATGTTGAGTTTTTGTGAAATAGTAAAAATGCTTTTGATGTAGTATTGATGTAGTACTTTTTTTCTAGTTATGGAAGTTTCAAACGACATTCGGAAATCAATAAATCCAAAACAAATGAGAAAACTATTACTATTGTGTATTGTGCTCTCACTCCAATACGGAGCATGGGCACAGGGAGAGGTAGTGAAAGGACAAGTCAAAGATGATACTGGCTTTCCTCTACCTGGTGTTAGTGTTTTGAAGCTGAAATCTACGGTAGGTACTGTCACAGACCTCGATGGAAACTTTTCGATCAATGCCTCGGCAGGAGATCAGCTTCAATTTACTTTTATGGGGTTCAAACCTCAGGTGATTACAGTAGGTGCCGCTGCTACCATTGATGTGACGCTGATCGAAGATGTTTCCAACCTCAATGAAGTTGTGGTCATCGGTTACGGTACTGCAACCAAAAAAGAATTGACGGGAGCTACTTCTCAGGTCAAAGGTGATGCTATAGAGAGGATGAATATGCCTAGAGTAGATCAGGCTTTGCAAGGCCAACTCGCCGGTGTCAACATCACTACCAATTCAGGTGCTCCTGGAGGTACCTCCAACATCCGAATCAGAGGTCTAGGCACTTTTGGAGACAATGACCCACTGATTTTGGTAGATGGGGTGATCTACGATGCTGCTGGACTAAATGCCCTCAATCCAAATGATATAGAATCTGTCAACGTCCTCAAGGATGGTACAGCAGGTATCTATGGTGTAAGAGCTGCAAATGGTGTAATCCTAATTGAAACCAAAAAAGGAAACCTTGGTACAAAACCAAGAATGGACTTTTCAGCTTTTTACGGTGTACAGGAAACAGCCCGAAAGCTTGACCTACTCAATGCTAGAGAGTTTGCCATTTTGAAAAATGAAGCTTTTGCAGCAGGCGGACAACCTATGCCTTTCAACAATGTAGAACTAGGTGAAGGGACGGATTGGCAGAATGCTGTATTCCAGACAGCACCCATTCAAGAATATAACATGACCGTAACAGGCGGTTCTGAAAAAACTTCATACTCTATAGGTGGATCCTACTTTGGACAGCAAGGTATTGTGGGTGGTCCGAAGGCTAATTTTGAGAGATACACCGCTAGAATCAATTTCATCACAGAGCTTGCGCCGAGAGTGAAACTGACCAATGTCTTACTTTATACCAGAGAAGAAAGCAAAGGCTTGCCGCAAGGTGGTATAGGTTCGGTACTCTACAATACAATCAATGCTTATCCAACTGAGCCAATATTTGTAGGAAATAGATTTTCATACCTGGACAATGTCAATGATATCATTAATCCATTGGCACAAATGCAAAATACCTTCAATGATACTTGGGTAAATAAGCTCGTTGGTAAAGAAGAAATTGAATATAAGATCAATAGTAATTTCACAGCGACAGGTAGAGCAGGGTACAACTTTGCGATGGTCGATTCCAAGGTTTTTAATCCACTGGTATGGTATGGCCCAGGTAAGTTTGCCAATACTTCAAGAAATGCGAATCTCGATCCGGTACTTGTGGATGTCGGTGGAGTGCAAATAGAAAGAGGTGCTAACGTCTTTGAATCCAGAAATACCTTTCTAGATTATAACCTTGAAGCCTTCTTGAATTATGAAAATAAGTTTGGGGAGGACCATACCGTAAAAGGGATGTTTGGTGTTTCCTTGGTTGGCAACAGAAGTGAAGGATTGAATGGTACCGGATTCAATATCCCTAACAATGATTTGAACTTCGCAGATATTTCTGCCAATCAGGCTCCCGGAGGATTTTTGAATAATGTAGGCTCTTTCCAAAGCAGACAACGATTGACCTCTGCCTTTTTGAGAGGTGAATACGATTATCAAAAAAGATATTTTGTATCAGCAATCTTGAGAAGAGACGGTTCGTCTAATTTCGGTCCTAACAATAGAATAGGGTATTTCCCTGCGATCTCAGGTGCTTGGTTGATTTCTGACGAATCATTTTTCAATGTGAGTTTCATCGATTTCATGAAATTGAGAACCAGTTTTGGTATTTCTGGTAATGATCAGATTGGTCTTTTCAGATACAGAGGTTTGCTTAACGGTTCCGCAACTTATGTGTTCAATGACCTGATCATCAATGGAGCAGCTATCGGCGCTACCAGTAATCCTGACTTGAAATGGGAGACTACCTATCAAACTAACATCGGTTTAGATTTCTCTTTGTTCAATACCCTAGATTTCACAGCCAACTATTTCATCAAAAACACCAGAGATCTACTTTTCCAGCCTGATGTATCAGCCTTGCTAGGTTCTTATGGTCCGGGTGGATTTCCTCCTGTGATCAATGCAGGTGATGTATTGAATAGAGGTTTGGAGTTGGAATTGGGATATGGAACATCTAAAAAAGAAGGTGTCAACTTCCGATTTGATTACAATGTAACCTTTTTGCACAATGAAGTAACGGCAGTACCGGAGGGATTTGAGTTTATCCCTGGTGCAGCCTTCAGTGTTGGAGGAAATGTAGCTACAAGATTCCAAAAAGGTTTTCCAATAGGATATTTCATAGGCTATCAGACGGATGGTATTTTCCAATCACAAGAAGAGATTGCTTCAAGTCCAGTCACTCAAGCAGGTGCAAGACCAGGTGATTTGAGATTTGTAGATCAAAATGGTGATGGGATCATCAATTTCGGAGATGATTCAGACAGAACCATGATCGGTTCTCCAATTCCAGACATGGTGATGGGTTTCAATTTCTCGGTAGATTTCAAAGGTTTTGATTTAGGAGCAAATATCTATGCAGCCTTGGGGCAGGACATCATCAGAAACTACGAGAGACAACAGCCTTGGGCGAATCAGCTTGCTTACAACATCAATAGATGGACTGGTCCAGGTACTACCAATGAAGTGCCTAGATTGACTACTGGTCCTACAAGAAATACAGTGTTCTCTGATTTTTATGTTGAAGATGGTTCTTTTGTGAGATTGAGAAATGTGCAGCTTGGATACACACTTCCTTCTACTGTATCTCAAAAAATCGGCATGCAATATTTTAGATTCTACGTTGCTGCCAACAACTTGGTAACCTTGACAAGATATCAAGGTTTCGATCCTGATGTGGGATCTGGTAATCCACTATTTGCAGGTGTGGATAATGGTATCTACCCGCAAGCTAGAACCATCATGGCAGGTGTTAACATTAAATTCTAAAAATCATGAGACGAATATATAAATGGTTATTAATTGTTCCCTTGGGAATATTCTCAGCCTGCGACAGTTGGCTGGATATTGATCCTGAGTTTACTCAGGATGCAGAGAACTTCTTCAATACCCAAGAAGACTTCAACAGAGCCATCATAGGGGTCTATGATATGATGCAGCCCGCCTATCTCAATATGTGGATAGGAGAGATTGCTTCGGACAACTCCATCGCTGGTGGTGAAAGTGTCAATGATACTAGAGGGCTTCACGAGATTCAAGACATGAATCATGGCGGAGTCAATGAAGAATTGAGAGCAGTGATGCGTGTAAATTATACAGGTATCGCTAGAGCCAATTACATCTTTGAGAATCAGGATAAAATTGATTTTCCAGGTAAAGAATTGATCCTAGCAGAAGCCAAGATGATGAGAGCATACTTCTACTTCAACCTAGTGAAGTATTTTGGAGATATGCCTTTGATCATCGATAGAAGACTTTCAATCAATGAAATATCGGGTACACCCCGAGCACCAAAGGCTGAAGTCTATGCTCAAATTGAAGCAGACCTTAGGGCTTCCATTGAAATACTTCCTGCTACTGTTAATGAAACAGGTAGATTGACCTCAGGTGCTGCTACAGCATTGTTAGGGCAAGTTTTGTTATATCAAAATAAATTCGCAGAAGCAGCTACTGTACTTGGTAATTTGATTGACACCAATGCAGGGGGATATGGTTTATTCCCTGATTATACCACCATGTTTTTGGTAGCCAACCAAAATGTATCTGAAGATGTATTTACCATACAATTCTCGGGTCTGCAAGGTGGAGATTATGGCTGTCTGATTTGTCTAAATGGAAATGCTGCAGTAGGTTTTCATGGTGTAAGACAATACGAAGGCCCTTTCTATGCTGATGGTAATAGCTACAATCTGCCAACGCAGGATCTATACGATGCTTTCGATGCAAATGACATCAGAAGAGATGCTACAATTTTGGACATTGATGCTTTCATAGCTTCACAGCCAAATGCTTCTGAAATCACATACGCAATTGGTGGAGGTGGTCATACAGGGTACTACCAAAACAAATACATCAAAAGAGCTGATGAAAGAGGCTTACCAGATGATGATTTGACGAGTCCATTGAACTACAGAGTGATCAGATGGGCAGATGTATTGTTGATGGCAGCAGAAGCATTCCAAAGGTCTGGAAATGATGGAAGAGCAAGAACTGAATTGAACAAAGTACGTGAGCGTGTCAATATGCCTGCAATCAATGCCTCTGGTGATGCTTTATACCAGGCTATTTTGAGAGAAAGGAGACTGGAATTGTCCGGAGAAGGATACAGATTCTGGGATTTGGTGAGAACGGGACAAGCTGCTGATCGCATCAGCGGGTTTGTAGTAGGCAAGCATGAATTATTTCCAATCCCTCAAGTTGAAATTGACCTAGCGGGTGGTATTTGGAATCAAAATCCAGGTTATTAATCAGACATTACCATGAAAAATATATTTAAATACCTTTGGCTATTGCTACCACTCGTGGTAGTCATGGCCTGTGTGGAGGAATATTCCTTAGATGGTGCTCCACCAACAGAAGCAGATGCAAATTTCACTTTCACACCTACAGCTGAAAGTGATAACATCCTCAGATTTACAGCAGATGGAGATTTCTTCATGATGAATTGGGACCTAGGTAATGGACAAACAGGTGAAGGAAAAACCATCACTGGTACTTATCCTTTGGCTGGTACGTATACCGTGTCCTTGACAGTTTTCAATTCTGGTGGTAGTGCTACTTTCACAAGAGATATTGTGATTGAGCAGACAGATCCATTATTGCTCGATAGGCCAATATTCAATTTATTGACAGGAGGAGTGGATGCTGTGGAAGGAAAGACTTGGAAAATAGATGCAGGGCGAGCAGGACACTTTGGTGTAGGTCCAAATATCCCAACAAGTAATTTCCCTGAGTGGTACCAGGCAGTAGCCAATGAAAAAGCTGGCTCAGGAATGTACACAGATCGCTATACCTTTTTCCTTGATGGATTTAGATTTGTGATGGAGACCAATGGCCTTGTTTATTTGAATAGTGCACAAGGCAGCAATTTCCCCGGTGCTTTTGATCCAGGAGTGGGCGATTTGTCTGCACCATACGAGGCGCCAGATAATCTAAGGTGGTCTTTGGTTGAGCCTGAGGGACAATTACCAGAACTTTCTGTAACACAGGGTGGCTTCTTAGGCTATTTTGCAGGAGGTAGAACTTACCAAATTGTAAGATTGGAAGAAAATGAAATGTTCTTACGATTCGTAGATCAAGCGAATACAGACTTGGCTTGGTATATCAGATTGATTCCAGAAGGTTTCGAACCTGATCCAGAACCTGAGCCAGAGCCAGAGCCTGTAAATCCGGATGTGAGTTTCACACAAAGTGATTTGGTTGGTAATGGAAGAAAAGTTTGGGTACTGAAGCCAGCTGCTGGTGCATTTGGTGTAGGACCTAGTAGAGGTAGTGACTCTTTCTTCCCTAATGGAGATGATATTTCGGGTGATCGACCTTGTCTGTTCAATGACCTTTTTATCTTCAATTCTAATGGAACCTATGAGTACAATGCACAGGGTGATGTTTACGGAGAAGCTTACTTGGGTATTCCTGATGGCTGCCAACCAGAGGAAGACCTAATCGGTACTGCTGCGGAAGCTTGGGCATCAGGTTCTCACCAATTTAGCTTTACTCCAGGAACGCCTACAGAATTCCCTAAAATCACCGTAACGGGCACAGGTGCATTCATCGCTTTGCCTAAAGCCTTTAACGGTGGAGAATACAGCGCTGCTCCTCCAAGAGCTAATGAATCCGTAACTTACGAAGTGATCGCTTATGACGAAGCTACAGAGGAAATGACCATCTCCATCGATATCACCAATGATGGTTCCGTTTTCTGGAATTTCACATTAATTCCTGCTGCAGATCAGTCAGTAGGTCAAGAAGCTTTAACTGTTGCAGATCTAACGGGAGGTGGAGAGAGAGCTTGGAAATTGAAACCTGCCGCAGGTGCATTTGGCGTAGGTCCGCGTCCAGGAAGTGATGAGTTTTTCCCTAATGGAAATAATATTTCAGGTGAAAGAGATTGCTTATTCAATGACCTATTTATATTCAAGTCAAATGGAGAATACAGCTATGATCCACAAGGAGATATTTTTGCTGAAAGTTATATGGGTACTGGCTCTGAAGGTTGTCAACCAGCCAGCAACTTAGTAGGTACTGCGGGAGAAGCATGGGGTGCTGGAACGCACGAGTTTTCCTTTTCACCTGCTTCTGGTGGAGCAAATGCAAAAATTTCAGTGACAGGTACTGGCGCATTTATTGCGCTTCCAAAAGCCTACAATGGTGGAGAATATTCAGCAGGACCTCCTAGAACAAATGAAACGGTTACTTATGATGTGTTAAACTATAATAGTAGCACGCAGGAGTTGACCATAGCCATTGATATTACAGATTCAGGGGCTGTTTGGTGGACTTTTGTCCTAGTTCCTGATAACGATTAAAAAATGATTATAATGACAAAAATGATTCAAGCAATATTCCTGTTCCTCACCCTTGCCGCAGCCAATAGCTGCAATCAAGACAATGGTGTGGAGCAGGTATTGCTCCCAACCAACTTGAATGTAGTGGTGGAGGAATTAGGCGATGGGTTGGTAGAAGTCAATTTCTCAGCCGAAAGAACCAATTTCTTCCGTGTAGGATTTGGTGCAAACAACCAAGAACCAGAAATTGTGACTGGCAGCAGAACTTCGTTTAGGTACACTGCTCCAGGTGAGTATACCATTACTGTACAAGCACATGCGACAGAAGCAGATTTTATTAAAGAGACCAGAACGGTAACCATAACTGAGCAAACCCTTGGCTTAGGGCTTCCATCTACAGGATTTGAATCCCCCATGGAGTATAATGGCTATTCCTTGGTTTGGAATGATGAGTTCAATTCTAATAGTCTTTCTTCCGATTGGGTATTTGAAATTGGTGATGGTTGTCCAAATCTCTGCGGTTGGGGTAACAATGAACAACAATTCTACAGAAGGGAAAATACAGAAGTGAAAGATGGGTATCTGATCATCACGGCAAAGCAAGAAAGTGTGGGAGGGAAGAATTACACTTCTTCGCGAATCAAAACCCAAGGTCGTAAGAATTTTACTTTTGGTAGAATTGATATCAGAGCTGCTATGCCAAGAGGTCAGGGGATTTGGCCAGCACTATGGATGCTGGGTGAAAGTATCACGGATATCAGTTGGCCTGCATGTGGTGAGATCGACATCATGGAAATGATCGGTGGCAATGTTCCAGGAAGAGATAATACAGTACATGGAACATTACATTGGGACAACAATGGTTCTTATGCCTATAGAGGTGGAGAGAAAAGACTCAGTGAAGGAGTTCTAGCTGATAATTTCCATGTTTATAGTATTATTTGGGATGAAAGAAAAATCACTTGGCTGCTAGATGATGTGGTATACCACGAGCAAGATATCACACCTACATCCATGAGTGAGTTTAGAGAGCCTTTCTTTTTTATCATCAACCTTGCAGTAGGTGGGAATTGGCCAGGTAATCCAGACAGTTCGACCATCTTCCCACAGCAGTTGGCGGTAGATTATGTCCGAGTATTTCAAAAAGATTAAACCTATACCATTTTCGTAGATTCAGTTTGAATCACAGTTTATCAAGGCCATTGGGGAACCAATGGCCTTGATTTTTATAGGAATCAAGAAACCCATTTGAATCAATTGATTTTTAAAGAGATAATTTTAGCTTTACATAAAGGAAGCTAAGTAAACAAATATGAAGTTTTTAACAACACAAGTAACGCTTTTTTTAAAAAATAGACCTGATAGAAGAAATCTCAAAACCTTATTCAGATTTTTGTTGGCATTGCTGGTGATGATCTCAGTTTTCTCCATCATCTTTCATTTTTTGATGCTCAGAGAAGGACAAAATTTCTCTTATCTGACTGGTTTTTACTGGACTTTGACAGTCATGTCTACACTGGGTTTTGGAGATATCACATTTTCTTCTGATGCTGGTAGATTATTTTCGATCGTAGTTTTGTTGTCTGGAATGCTTTTTTTGTTGGTGCTATTCCCCTTTACTTTTATCAATTTCTTCTATTCTCCATGGATGAAAGCTCAAGAGCAGGCCAAAGTTCCAAGCGAACTCCCCGAAGACATGTCAGGTCATGTGATTTTGACCAAATATGGGATTGTCACAGAAGCACTGATCAAAAAGCTCAAGAGGTTCAATTACAAATATGTGGTTTTGGTCTCTGATATTGCCGAAGGCTTACTGCTAAGAGATAAGGGGGTCAAAGTGATGTTAGGGAGCTTGGTTGACCCGAAAACTTACCAGGCTGCAAGGGTAACCCATGCAGCGCTCGTAGCATCTACTGAATCCGATGTGTTGAACACCAATGTGGCATTTACTATTAGGGAAATGTCCAAGGATGTTCCTATCATTACTACTTGTAATTTCGCCCATTCTGATGATATTCTTAAGCTTGCAGGGAGTACGCATGTGCTGCATTTGGGAGAGATTATGGGTGTTTTCTTATCAAGAAGAGCCAATGGAGGTGATGCTTGTGCCCATGTAGTGGGAAGGTTCGATGATTTACAAATCGCAGAAGCTTTGGTAACAGGGTCATTTTTAGTAGGGAAAATGCTCAAAGAAACCCAACTCAGGCAAGAAGTTGGCGTGAGTGTGGTAGGTGTATGGGATCGCGGGAAATTCCTTACCGCCCAACCAAACACATTGATTTCAGAAAGTACCGTGCTAGTTTTGGCGGGTTCTGAAGAACAGGTCAAATTATATAACAAAACGTACGGCGTAAAATCCGAGATCAATGCACCCATTATCATCATAGGTGGTGGTAGGGTAGGGAGGGCTACTGGAAAAGCCTTGGCAGGGAGAAACATTGACTATAGAATCATTGAAAAGGATCCACTGAGGATCTATGATAGAGAGACGACCATACTTGGTGATGCAGCAGAATTGGAGATTTTGAAAATCGCAGGTATAGATAGCTCCCCTTGTGTGATCATTACTTCACATGATGATGATACCAATGTTTATCTTACAATTTATTGTAGAATGCTTCGTCCCGATATTCAGATCATTACGCGATCAACTTTGGAACGAAACTTGGGAACAATGCACAGAGCAGGTGCAGACTTTGTGATGTCTTATGCTTCGATGGGTGCTACTACAATATTGAACCTGCTACAACGCTCGGATATATTGATGGTGGCAGAAGGATTGGATTTGATTCGGGTAAAAGTTCCAAAACAATTGAATGGGAAAACAATCCTCGAATCCTCAATCAGAAAGGAAACAGGCTGTACTGTCATCGCAATCAAAGAAAACGATGCAACCGAAATCAATCCTGACCCTCAGGCAAAACTGAATAAAGGAGCTGAGATCATTTTGATTGGTACGGTTGAGGCTGAAAACAAATTCTTTGAAATATATGGCAAAGATTAGCCCTATCTTAGAGAAACATACAAAATATCACGATGTCTAAAACCTGCGGATTGGGAATATTCTCCTATATTTGAACTTTTAACCCGCTGTATTAATGCCAAAGTTAATTCGAATTACAACTGTTCCGCTTTCACTCAAACTTTTGCTCAAGGGACAGATGAATTTCATGAAGTCTGCTGGTTGGGAAGTCTTGATTGTCAGTGCAGATGGTAGGGAGATTCATGAAATCACCAAAAAAGAAGGATGCGAACACCAAGTCATTCCATTTACCAGGAAAATAACACCATTTTGGGATTTGTACTGTCTTTGGTTACTCTACAAGCTTTTGAGAAGAGAAAAACCTGATGTGGTACATACGCATACACCCAAAGCCGGTCTACTGGGAATGATTGCAGCAAAGTTGGCAGGAGTCAAAGTGAGAATCCATACTGTGGCTGGTTTGCCCTATATGGTTGCTGAAAAAAATAAGAAAAATCTCTTGATCAAAGCAGAGCGCTGGACTTACAAATATGCAACAGAGGTATGGCCTAATTCATATTCACTTGGAGAGCTGATTATTAAGGAGAAACTTTGCGACCCCAATAAGTTGAAAGTCATTGGTGATGGCTCAAGCAATGGGGTGGATTTGCAGCACTACAGCAGAGAAGCTTTGAAAGAAAATCACTTGGTCGCTGCTACCATGCGTGTGATGCCTGGTGAAAATGAATTCATTATCTTAGCCGTTGGTAGATTGGTCAAGGATAAGGGGATAGAAGAGTTGGTCAAGGCTTTTCTTGACTCTAAGATTGTCAACAGAGCAAAGTTGGTTTTATTAGGTTCTTTTGAGCAAGATCTCAATCCAATCGATGACCATACTTTGAGGCAGATTCAAGACCATCCCAAGATCGTTCAGATAGATTGGACGGATCATGTGTCACATTACATGGCCATATCGGATGTTTTGGTTCACGCTTCTCATAGGGAAGGCTTCCCCAACGTCTTGCTAGAGGCAGGAGCAATGCAACTTCCCATCATTTGCTCCAACATCATTGGAAATAAAGACATAGTGACAGATAGGAGCACAGGGTTGATGTTTCCAGTAAAGAAGGCAGATGTCTTGAAAGAAGCGCTAGAGTTTGCTTATGTCAAAAGAGAATACATGCAACAGCTAGCGGACAATTTGTACCAAGTAATCAAATCAAGTTTTGATCGCAGGAAAGTCCAATCGCTCATTAAAGAAAACTATGATCGACTTCTAAAAAAGGAATCATCGAAATAATTTCTTCTAGAGTTTGATTGATACCTGCCCGATGTCGGCATGTTGGATTCGTCACGGACAAGCTCTTCCAACCTTGTATCCTTCCAACTTTCCAACATATAAACAATCCACTATTAACTCAATAACCAGTAACAATTCCACTATTAACTCAATAACTAATCCCTAATCAACTCAATAACCAGTAACTATTCCACTATTAACTCAATAACTAATCCCCAATCAACTCAATAACCAGTAACAATTCCACTATTAACTCAATAACTAATCCCCAATCAACTCAATAACTAATTACTAATAGCCCCCATTCAAAGATGAAATATTTTATAACTGGAACAGCTGGATTTATAGGTTTTCACTTGACCAATGCTTTGATACAGAGAGGAGATGAAGTGGTAGGCGTAGATAATATCAATGATTATTATGATGTCAATCTAAAATATAGCAGACTTGAGGCAGCTGGAGTTTCTAGAAAAGCTATTAAAGCTGGGATACCTGTCGATTCGAGCAGTCTAAAAGGATATACTTTCATCCAAATGGATATCTCAGATAAGCAATTGATGATGGACTTATTCAAAAAAGAGAGATTTGATGTAGTCATCAATTTGGCGGCCCAAGCTGGTGTGAGGTATTCCCTTGAAAATCCTGATGCATATATTCAAGCTAACATTCAAGGATTTATGAATATTCTTGAAGCGTGTAGGGCATTTCCTGTAAAGCATTTGGTCTATGCTTCCTCGAGCTCGGTATATGGAGCTAACACCAAGATGCCTTTTGCGACCACAGACAATGTGGACCATCCAGTAAGTCTGTATGCAGCCACGAAGAAGTCCAATGAATTGATGGCGCATACATATAGTCACCTATTTCAAATCCCTACCACAGGGCTGAGGTTTTTTACCGTGTATGGACCATGGGGTAGGCCTGATATGGCGCTATTTCTTTTTACAGATGCTATGAAAAAGGGAGAAAAGATCAAGGTTTTCAATCATGGGAAAATGAAAAGAGATTTCACCTATGTGGATGATATTGTAGAGGGGATTGTTAGGGTATCTGATAGACCTGCCAAGCAAAACCCAACTTGGTCTGGAAACGATCCCGATCCAGGGAGTTCTTACGCACCCTTCAAGGTCTATAACATAGGGAACAACAATCCCGTGGAATTGATGGATTATATCGGTGCATTAGAAAAGGCACTAGGAGTGGAGGCAGTGAAGGAAATGCTCCCAATGCAAAAGGGTGATGTGCCAGCTACATTTGCAGATGTAACTGATCTTAGCGAAGATACAGGATATAAGCCAAGCACCTCAGTAGAGGATGGAGTGGCCAAGTTTGTAGCTTGGTACAATGATTTTTACAAAAAATAAAGTTTGCTCAATATGTCAAAGAATATTCTTATTACGGGTGGTGCGGGATTTATAGGCTGTCATGTGGTCAAACTCTTTGTCAATCGCTATCCTGCATACAAGATTGTAAATCTAGATTGCCTGACTTATGCAGGCAATCTTGAAAATCTCAAAGATATAGAGCATGCTGAAAATTACTTTTTTGAAAAAGTCAACATCTTGAATGCTGAGGAGCTCATGCGAGTATTTGAGCAATATCAAATCACAGATGTGATTCACTTAGCAGCTGAATCTCATGTAGATCGCTCGATTTCAGACCCACTTGCATTTGTCCAAACCAACGTGATAGGCACAGTGAATCTGCTGAATGTTTGCAAGCAAATCTGGCAGAGTCTTGAGCAGCATCTTTTTTATCATATTTCTACTGACGAGGTTTATGGTTCTTTGGGAGAATCAGGGTATTTTCTCGAAACTACCCCTTATGATCCCCAATCTCCTTATTCGGCATCCAAAGCCTCGTCTGATCATTTTGTGAGGGCTTATACCAATACATATGGGATGAATACTGTAATTAGCAATTGTTCCAATAATTACGGACCTAACCAGTTTCCTGAGAAGCTGATTCCGCTTTGTATCCATAATATTAGAAACAATAAACCACTTCCTATCTATGGGAAAGGTGAGAATATCCGCGATTGGTTATTTGTAGAAGATCATGCCAAAGCCATTGATTTGATATTTCATCGAGGGAAATCAGGTGAGACCTATAATATTGGAGGTTTCAATGAATGGAAAAACATTGACATCGTTCGCTTGATTTGCGATAAAATGGATGAAAAGTTGGGGCGAGCAGCAGGTACTTCAAAGCAGCTGATCACGTTTGTCAAGGATAGGGCAGGACATGATATGCGTTATGCCATTGATGCCCACAAAATCAAGCAAGAGTTGGGCTGGGAGCCAAGCTTGCAGTTTGAAGAGGGCATTAGTAAAACCATAGACTGGTATATGGAGCATGAAGCTTGGTTGAATAATGTGACCTCAGGAAGTTATCAGAAGTATTACGAGGAGCACTATGGTAAGTGAATGTAATCAGAATTAATAATCAAATCTTACTAGATTCGGATTCTTATCTACGGTTACTCCATAAATTGCTCTATTTTGTTCATCAATTGAAATTTATAATTTGCAAAATCCTGAAGGTTTTAGATAACTCATATTTTAATGTGAAGATTCTCCGCTTTCTTACTAGTAGAGTCATTACAATAGAATAAACCTTTGATTTATAGCCAATATCAATTAATATCTAGTATCTATCAATATCGGCTTGGTTCAAGTCCGATTATAAATTGGTTACTACTCTAATTGCGGAAATACATAATAAATAAAAAAAAAGCCACCCTTCCGGATGGCCTTTTTTGTTTAATAATCAATGCATCAATTGATGTCTACCATTTCAATTTCCTTGAAGATATCGATTTTAGTATTTCTAGCCTTTTCTTCAAAAGCTTTCCAGTCATTATCGAAGAAGACTTTCCAAACTTCCAATGCTTCAGCAGCACTTTCTTTGGCTTGATCAAATAAGCGTTGCTCAGTAGGACCTGGAGCACCATAAGATGATGCTGCGTAGCTTCTAGGAGTACCTAACCTGCTCATGGTAGTTGGATACAAGTTTCTGACGATTCCTCCTGACTTCGACAGTCGTCAGTCCCATTTAATCGTAAGGCTTTGATAGATAATGTTTTATATTTTTTGATTTTGAATTTGGGTGTCCCAGAGGT
>NZ_FTOP01000034.1:0-3371 GCF_900156785.1 Belliella pelovolcani
CGCTCTTTACTCCTTTGCTAGCTTAGCGAGAGCAAGGGGCTATAAAACACAAAAGCCTCTCAGTTTCCTGAAAGGCTTTTTAATAATGTGGCGGCGACCTACTCTCCCGGGTGTAACCCCAGTACCATCGGCGCTGCAGGGCTTAACTTCTCTGTTCGGGATGGGAAGAGGTGGGACCCCTGCGCTAGGCCGCCTATTTTTTAAGATATAAGACTCAAGATGTGAGACACAAGATCTAAAATCTTGGCTGACACTTGGACAATATCTTTAATATCTTAAGTTCTTTTAATCCGCTACAATGATGTAAGTACAAAGTCTTATGTCTTATGTCTTACTTCTAACGTCTTAATTTTGATATGTCTTGCAGAAAATTGAACGGGGAGATACTGAGTAAGTTTTCGGGCAATTAGTACAGCTCAGCTATGTCATCTCTGACTTTACACCTGCTGCCTATCAACGTCATCGTCTCTGACGGCCCTGTTTGGAAGTCTCATCTTGGAGGGAGTTTCGCACTTAGATGCTTTCAGCGCTTATCTCTTCCCGACGTAGCTACCCGGCAATGCAATTGGCATCACAACCGGTACACCAGCGGTCAGTCCAACCCGGTCCTCTCGTACTAAGGTCAGGTCTCCTCAAACTTCCCACGCCCGCAACAGATAGGGACCGAACTGTCTCACGACGTTCTGAACCCAGCTCGCGTGCCACTTTAATGGGCGAACAGCCCAACCCTTGGGACCTTCTCCAGCCCCAGGATGTGACGAGCCGACATCGAGGTGCCAAACCTCCCCGTCGATATGAGCTCTTGGGGGAGATCAGCCTGTTATCCCCAGAGTACCTTTTATCCTTTGAGCGACGGCCCTTCCATACGGTACCGCCGGATCACTATACCCGTGTTTCCACCCTGCTCGGCTTGTCGGCCTTACAGTCAAGCTCCCTTATGCTATTGCACTCCACGTACGGTTACCAAGCGTACTGAGGGAACCTTTGGAAGCCTCCGTTATCCTTTTGGAGGCGACCACCCCAGTCAAACTACCCACCAAGCAATGTCTCCCGCATAGCGGGATTAGATACCAAGCAAACAAAGGGTGGTATTTCAACGGCGACTCCTCAACGCCTAGCGACGCCAATTCATAGTCTCCCACCTATCCTACACATCGTTTACCCAATACCAATACTAAGCTGCAGTAAAGGTTCATGGGGTCTTTCCGTCCCGTTGCGGGTACGCGGCATCTTCACCGCGACTACAATTTCACCGAGCTCATGGCTGAGACAGCGCCCAGATCGTTACACCATTCGTGCAGGTCGGAACTTACCCGACAAGGAATTTCGCTACCTTAGGACCGTTATAGTTACGGCCGCCGTTTACCGGGGCTTCAATTCAATGCTTCTCTTACGATAACATCCCCTCTTAACCTTCCGGCACCGGGCAGGTGTCAGGCCTTATACTTCGTGTTGCCACTTCGCAAAGCCATGTGTTTTTGCTAAACAGTCGCCTGGGCCTTTTCACTGCGGCCTTCCCGCATAAGCGGGATAGGCGCCCCTTCTCCCGAAGTTACAGGGCCATTTTGCCGAGTTCCTTAGCCATGATTCACTCGAGCACCTCAGGATTCTCTCCTTGACCACCTGTGTCGGTTTGCGGTACGGGTCGATATACGCTTAACGCTAGAAGTTTTTCTTGGAAGCCCTTAGGACAACTATCCGATTGTCCGTAGACGCTCGGTACTATCACCTTCGGCTAGATCCACGCATTTAACTATGAATCCAATACCTACATGCTTTAACCCGGTATTCCGTCACCGGGCGTGTCTTTCATCACTCCGTCACTCCATCACCTGTATATCAAGTATGGGAATATTAACCCATTTGCCATCGACTACGCCTCTCGGCTGCGCCTTAGGTCCCGACTGACCCTGATCCGATTAGCGTTGATCAGGAAACCTTGGTCTATCGGTGTGCGGGTTTCTCGCCCGCATTATCGTTACTTATGCCTACATTTGCTTTTCCAAACGCTCCAGTGTACATCACCATACACATTCTCCGCTGTTTGGAATGCTCCCCTACCACTTAGAATTTCATCTAAATCCTACGCTTCGGTATTACACTTGATGCCCGATTATTATCGACGCCCTGCCGCTCGACCAGTGAGCTGTTACGCACTCTTTAAAGGAATAGCTGCTTCCAAGCTAACCTCCTGGCTGTCTCTGCAGCTGGACCACCTTTGTTCAACTTAGTGTAAATTTTGGGACCTTAGCGGTAGGTCTGGGTTCTTTCCCTCTCGGACAGGGACCTTAGCACCCCTGCCCTCACTGCCGTTACTGTATGCCGGCATTCGGAGTTCGTCAGGATTTGGTAGGATATGACTCCCCCTAGTCCTATCGGTAGCTCTACCTCCGACATACATTCCACGACGCTGTTCCTAAAAACATTTCGGGGAGTACGAGCTATTTCTCAGTTTGATTGGCCTTTCACCCCTACCCACAGATCATCCGGAAACTTTTCAACGTTTATCGGTTCGGTCCTCCATACTGTGTTACCAGTACTTCAACCTGTCCATGGGTAGATCACAAAGTTTCGCGTCTACCGCCACTGACTAAGCGCCCTGTTCAGACTCGCTTTCGCTCCGGCTGCGGATCTTAAATCCTTAACCTCGCCAGTGACGAGTAACTCGTAGGCTCATTATGCAAAAGGCACGCCGTCACCAAATTACTTGGCTCCGACCGCTTGTAAGCGCACGGTTTCAGGTTCTATTTCACCCCGTTATTCACGGTACTTTTCACCTTTCCCTCACGGTACTTGTTCACTATCGGTCTCTCAGGAGTATTTAGCCTTTCCGGATGGTGCCGGATAATTCAATCGGGATTTCTCCTGTCCCGACCTACTCAGGATACCCGCCTCAATATTCATGCTTCCAGTACGGGATTCTCACCCTCTTCGATCTGCCTTCCCAGACAGTTCCCGTCACATTCATACCAATTACGCAGGTCCTATAACCCCGAATCTGCCGTAACAGATCCGGTTTGGGCTATTCCGATTTCGCTCGCCACTACTCACGGAATCACTATTGTTTTCTCTTCCTCCGGGTACTTAGATGTTTCAGTTCCCCGGGTTTGCCTTCTTTACAGAATATCCCGTATAAACGGGATGGGTTGCCCCATTCGGATATCTACGGATCAATTCCTCTTGCGGATCCCCGTAGCTTTTCGCAGCTTGTCACGTCCTTCTTCGCCTCTGAGAGCCTAGGCATCCCCCGTACGCCCTTATTCACTTACTCTTACCAATATCTGCCTTTTGCGCCAGATATCAGTCGTATCTTCGCTTCAGGCTTACGCCTTCCGCTCAATTCTCTGCTCAACATGTCAATGAACTCTTTA
>NZ_FTOP01000022.1:0-21861 GCF_900156785.1 Belliella pelovolcani
CCCTTGGGAAATAGGACAACTAAAGAAGCATTAACAAAAAAATAAATTAACTTAGCAACTGATACTTTTGGTCCAACAAATGGGGAGTGTTATAACCGTCGGATTTTATATTGGATTTTGTAGATTCCTTAGGGGCATTTCTCGACTACGAAGTGGTCTAACTTTTCAATACTTGGCCGTGGTGTATCCGCAGGTGAAACCAGCGGATAACAAGTCAACATCATTTCCCTCCGACCACGAAGTGGTCAAACTTCTCAATATCTTGTCCGCCGTGGCGGAACCGCGGGTGAAACTCGTGGAAAAAAGATGCACCAAACCCCAACCATCGCCGACCCTGAAAGGGTCGAACTATTGACTTTTTACCAATTTTTATCGAAATTTCATCTTCACTTTTAAATAACATTTTTATGGGTACTTACACACAGATTATTTACCATATTGTATTTTCAACAAAAAATAGAGAACATACACTTTTACACCAAGAAAAAAGGAGGCTATTTGCCTACATCCATCATCTGTTGACAAAGAAGAACTGTCATCTATACAGGATCAATGGGGTAGAGGATCATCTTCATATTTTGACACATGTTCATCCAACAATAGCGGTTTCCAATTTGATCAAAGATATTAAGCTTGCTTCAAGTGATTTTATTTTAAGAGAGGGAATCTTTCCTGACTTTAATGGTTGGCAGGATGGTTATGGTGCTTTTACCGAATCTATTAAGGCTAAGGAGAGGCTAATCAAATACATCAGAAATCTGGAGAGCCATCATAAAAAAGTTGCATTTTTGGAGGAATATAAAAGCTTACTCGAGGAATACGAAATTAAATTTGATCCGAAGTTTTTGCTTTAGAAATTTAATTGTGTTGAAAAGTTCAACCCTTTCAGGGTTGTCAAATCCCATAATTATTCATCATTTTCCTAGGTTTCACCTAGGGCTATTGAAAGGTTTGATCCTTTCAGGATCGTATATACATGAGATACTCTTTCCATAATTTGACTGTCAAATGAATCATATCGGGCTCAACCCTATTTGTACTTGTGCGTCGTAGCATAGGGTGCAGCCCTTGGATAACAAAACAAAACCATCACCCTCCCGACCACGAAGTGGTCAAACTTCTCAATATCTTGTCCGCCGTGGCGGAACCGCGGGTGAAACCCGTGGAAAAAGATGGCCCAAATCCCATTTACCAACGACCCTGTAAGGGTCGAACATTCTCTCTCTTGACCAAATCTTAAAGGATCATAATTCTAAAACCTCTTCAAAGCCAATTCACTCACAGTATCTCCGATAGACAAAGAACTTGTAGCAGCAGGAGAGGGGGCATTGAGGACGTTGATGGCATATTGATTTTCTTTGATGCTGAAATCATCCAAAAGGCCACCTGTTCTGTCGCAGGCTTGTGCACGGACGCCCGCGCCACCGTCGACCAAATCAGATTCTTGAATATCTGGGATCAATTCTTGTAAAGCCTTGGTAAATGCAGCTTTGGAAAATGAACGGTACAATTCTCCGAAACCTGTTTTCCAGTATTTAGAGGCTACCTTTTGGAAACCTGGCCAAGAGAGTGTTTCTGATAACTCCTTCAAATTGACATCTGAGCGTTTGTATCCTTCTCTTTTGAATGCCAAGACAGCATTGGGGCCAGCTTCGACTCCGCCCTTCATCATGCGGGTAAAATGAACTCCCAAAAATGGGAAATTCGGATCTGGAACAGGGTAAATCAGGTTTTTGACAAGATATTCCCGTTCTTTTTTGAGTTTATAATATTCTCCTCTAAAAGGAATGATTTTTACATCTAGCTCTGCATCTTGGTTCATCTGTGCTACCTTATCAGAATAGAGTCCACCACAATTGATGATCAATTTTGCATCAAAGTGCTGCTTATTGGTTTGCACTACGGTGTAGCCTTTCAGGGAGTTGGATCTCTTGACTTCATGTTCCAAAAATATCTCACCACCGAGTTTTTTGAATTTTTCACCATAAGCCAATGCCACTTGCTTGTAGTCTACGATTCCTGTCTGGGGAACATGAATAGCAGCTACACCAGCACAATAGGGCTCGTATTCTTTGAGTTCATCAAGTGTGATATGCCTTGTTCCCTTGAGCCCATTTTGTAGCCCTCGATCATATATGCCATTCAGAATAGGCACTTGCTCCTGCTTGGTAGCTACGACCACTTTTCCAGTGATTTCGAAGGGTATGTTTTCCTCTTCACAGAATTTGATCAATTGGTGATAGCCATTGATGCAATTGATGGCTTTGAGAGAGCCTGGTTTATAATATAGCCCAGAGTGGATTACGCCACTGTTGTTTCCTGTTTGGTGCTTTGCCAGTTCATTTTCCTTTTCTAGGATGGCTATTTTTAGCTCGGGCTTTTGTTCTTTTATTTTCAAACCAGTAGCGAGTCCTACTATTCCCCCGCCTATGATGATGATATCGTATAGCATAATTTTTTCAAGCTTTGGACAAATATAAGTCTGAATCTGATATTGTTTAAATCATGCAGTATTGAGTTTAAAATTTATTTATTAGTTTTGTAGTTATGGGTAAATTAAAATTATTTGGTTTTGCTTCATTCTTGGTCTTCTTTTTTGATGCGTGTACAGTGCATGAAACGAAAAGTGAAATTCCAACTTTATCAATTGATTTAGATCAAGTAAGGAAAGGTAAAGCTTCCGATTACTTTGAATCAGTAGACTATCTTTGGTTTGAAGACGAATCTAGTGAAGATGCTTCTATTGGGGTCTTTCATAGGGTGATTAAGCACAAAGGGAGATTCTATATTTTCGATGAAGACATCTGTATTTGTTTTTACATTTTTTCCGAAGATGGAAAATTTATCAAAAAGATAAAGGGATATGGTGAAGGTCCTGGGGAATACATGTCTCCATCTGTATTTTTGATTCAAAATGATACGATATTATTGAATGATATTTCTCAAAAGAAGATTTTATCCTATGATTTGGATGGTAATTGGCTTGAAGACGGAGAGCAGCGACTTCCGGCTAATGAAGTCCACTTAGATAGTAAAGGTAATGAATATTATTTTTCAAGATCATACATGCTTAACAATACTAAGAATCAGGTCAGGGTATTTGACAAGCATGGTCACTTGAAGTTTGTGGGGTTTCCTTATAAAGATGAGTTTTTGGGTCTGAATGTGGTCAATAGAAAACCTTTTGTTGAGCTAAGTGGGGGAGTTGTACTTGTTGATGATTATATAGATACACTTTATATTATTGATCAATATGTAGAAAAACCCTTCCTTGCATTCGATTTCAAAGACAAAGGATACAAATCAAAAGACTTAGAGAGGTTGAAAGATTTGGATGTTATGGAGCAACTTGAATTTTTAAATAAGAAAACTCCATTATATTTTGACGGGAGGGCGGTTTTAAGTGAGCGGTTTTTTATTGGAAGTTTCAGATTTCAAGAAAAGTCAGTCATTGGAGTTTATGATTTTGAAAATCATGTTAGTAGCACCTTTGATTTTGGGGTCATCAATGATTTAGATCAAGGGAAAGTAATTTATGGTCTTTCGCCATTAGATCAAGAAAGTGTTTATTCTTGGACAACGGGAATAGACCTTTATAAGCATGTGGAAAGTTTGAAAAGAACGATGAGTAAAGAGGAATGGCAAAAATACGTCAAAGGAGAGGGATCAAATTTGGTGAATACTGCAATCCGTGCAAAAGAAAGTGAGAATAGAGTGTTAATAATTTTTAAATGGAAGTGATATGATGAATGTTTACTATAAAAGAATCAGTCGGGCAATTATTGGTTTATCATTGGCTTTATGTATGGGGTGCACATCTCAAGATCAGTCAGAAGAAGTCAATGAAAAAGATGGAGTCATAACAATTAAAGTTGACTTGGAGTCAGTGAAAGACGGGAAGTTGACTGATTTTTTTGAACCTGAGATCGAGTATCTATTGCTTCAAGAAGGGGATAACCCAGAAGCACAGATTGGCGAAATTGCCAAATTAGTTGGATATAATGATATGATTTTTATTTTTGATTGGTGGATTGGTAAAAGTGTTCAAATTTTTGATAGACAAGGTAATTTTCTAAGTAGAATTAGAAACTATGGTGAAGGCCCCGAAAAGTATTTGGAGTTGGCAGATATTGATATTGCACAGGATACTATATATTTATTAGCATATCCACAGAAGATCATGAAGTTTGATTTGGATGGAAATTTTCTGTCTGAATTTAAAATTGAAGTTACTGGTAGAACTTTTCATTATGACTCCACGACATCAACATTTTTTGTTTACAATGGCACTAGATCCGATTACTTAGTAAATACTATTGATCATCATGGTAAAATAATTGGCAGTCACTTCCCACTAAATCAGAATATCTATAATGGTATAATGAGTGATAAGTATAATTTTTTTAAAGAAGATGATGGTTTATATTTTACCAAAAGTTATTTGGACACTTTGTATAAGTATGACAATGGGGTCTTTAAACCAAGATTGATATTTGATTACGGTGAGTTGAAAATGGATCATCAAAAAATGCTTGAAAAGGAAAAAAGTATGGACTCAAGAGAGTTTTTTGATTATTTCAGAGCTAATTCAGGACTTTCATTTTCGCCTTTTGGTTTCTCAAATTCAAGATATCTAATGACCAGATTAAGCTATTCAGAAAAAGGGTATACTTCTGTTTTTGATAAAAAAAATAAAGCACACCAATTGATTAACTTCAACTTGATCAATGACATTGATGGATCGTTTGATTTTTACCCACCTGTTCATCAATTAGAAGGTACTGAAGTAGCTATTGCTTTTCGAGGTACTTCACTATACAACAAAGCAGTAGAGAAAAAACAAACCATGTCTGATGAAGACTGGAAAGCTTACCAAGCAGGAAAGGGCAAAGATTTTATTGAAGCAGCTTTTTATGGAAAAGAAACTGAGAACTATGTTCTCATGATTCTCAAAACAAAAAAATAAAGGAATCAATTGACCTCAACCTTTATAAAGCGCTTATGAATTTGCATATTTGCAGGCTATAAAGCATCTGTTTGTATAGGTGCGATGTTTCATCAATCGATTTTAAAACTAAATGTCAGATCAACAAATCAACATTACCCTGCCGGATGGATCGGTAAGGTCTTATGAAAAAGGAGTTTCCGGGCTACAGATTGCACTTAGTATCAGCGAGGGTTTAGCTAGGAATGTTCTTGCAGCAAAAGTAAATGGAGAAGTTTGGGATGCGACCAGACCGATTCATACCGATGCTACTGTACAATTATTGACTTGGAATGACAAGGACGGGAAGTCTACTTTTTGGCATTCTTCTGCACACTTGATGGCTGAGGCACTTGAAGCACTTTATCCAGGCGTGAAGCTAGGAATCGGACCTTCTATCGAAACAGGTTTCTACTACGATGTGGATTTTGGCGATAGAGAGTTTGATGGTGCAGAGTTGGAAAAAATCGAATCCAAAATGGCTGAGTTAGCCAAACAAAAAAGTGAATACATCAGAAAAGACATCTCTAAAGCAGAAGCAGTAGCATATTTCACAGAAAAAGGAGACGAATACAAGCTTGACTTGCTTTCTGGTCTTGATGATGGTACCATTACTTTCTACGAGCAAGGGAATTTCGTAGATCTTTGTCGTGGTCCACATATTCCGAATACAGGCTTTATCAAGGCGGTTAAGCTACTCAATATTGCTGGAGCATATTGGAGAGGTGACGAGAAGAATAAGATGCTCACAAGGATTTATGGTGTAACCTTTCCTAAAGCCAAAGAATTGACTGAATACCTTCACATGCTTGAAGAGGCAAAAAGAAGAGATCACAGGAAATTAGGTAGAGAGCTTGAGCTGTTTACTTTTTCAGAGAAAGTTGGAATGGGGCTACCGTTATGGTTGCCAAAGGGTACACTATTGAGGGAGCGCTTGGTGAATTTCATGAAGCGAGCCCAGGATAAATCAGGTTATCAGCAGGTAGTTACGCCGCATATTGGTCACAAAGCTCTATACGAAACTTCTGGCCATTATGAAAAATACGGGAAGGATTCATTTCAACCCATTGCCACACCTAATGAAGGGGAGGAGTTTTTGCTAAAACCAATGAACTGTCCTCACCACTGTGAAATATACAAGCATAAGCCAAGGTCGTACAAAGACCTTCCGATTAGGTATGCGGAATTCGGGACTGTCTATAGATATGAACAAAGTGGAGAGCTTCATGGCTTGACAAGAGTAAGAGGATTTACTCAGGATGATGCCCATATTTTCTGCCGTCCTGAGCAAGTCAAAGAGGAGTTTATCAAAGTAATTGATTTGGTACTTTATGTATTCAGGGCATTAGGCTTTGAAGATTATACAGCTCAGATATCACTGCGTGATCCGGCAAAAGCAGAGAAGTATATAGGATCAGATGAAGCTTGGAATAAAGCAGAGGCTGCTATAATTGAAGCTGCTGCTGAGAAAGGGCTAGATACTGTTACTGAATTGGGTGAGGCAGCATTCTATGGTCCAAAACTGGACTTCATGGTAAAGGATGCTTTGGGAAGAAAGTGGCAACTTGGAACCATTCAGGTCGATTATCAATTGCCTGATAGATTCGAGCTAGAGTATATTGGTTCGGATAACCAAAAACACAGACCTGTAATGATTCATAGAGCACCATTTGGTTCTTTGGAGAGATTCGTTGCCGTGTTGATTGAACATTGCGCGGGTAACTTCCCATTATGGCTTTCACCTGAGCAAATGACAATTTTGCCGATTTCGGAAAAATTCACCTCGTATGCGGAGGAGGTAAAAGCCTTGCTCGAAGATCATGATATCATGGGAGCGATTGACAATAGAGATGAGAAAATCGGTAGAAAAATCCGTGATGCTGAAGTGAAAAAGATCCCATTTATGTTGATCGTGGGTGAAAAAGAAATGGCAGAAGGGAAGCTTTCTGTTAGAAGGCACGGAGAAGGTGATTTGGGAAGTTTCACACCAGAAGAGTTTGCTGCTTATTTCAAAGGAATCATAGCAGAATCATTAGCATAATAATTTAGGTAAAAAAGATTGGGATTTTTTATAATCCCAATTTTATTCCGATATTTGCAGGCAATTTCATTAACAAACCATAGAAAAATATTTTGAGAGGAAGAACACCGTTTAGACAAAGACAAGAAGAACCTTATAAAGTCAATGAAAAAATAAGGGCGCGAGAGGTAAGAGTTGTAGGTGACTTTGTGGAAGGGGGCAATGCGGTATTGCAAACTTCAGAAGCCATCAAACTAGCTCAAGCAAATGAACTTGATCTTGTAGAGATTTCCCCATCTGCTGATCCACCTGTTTGTAAGATCATCGATTATGCGAAGTTCAAATACGAGCAGAAAAAGAAGCAGAAAGAAATCAAAGCCAATGCTGCGAAGACCGTTTTAAAGGAAATCAGATTTGGCCCTAATACGGATGATCACGATTTCAATTTTAAATTGAAGCATGCGATCAATTTCTTGAAAGAAGGAGCAAAGGTAAAAGCTTATGTACACTTCGTAGGACGTACTATTGTTTTCAAAGAAAGGGGTGAAATGTTGCTATTGAAGTTTGCTCAGGCACTCGAAGAATATGGGGCGGTAGAACAAATGCCTAAAATGGAAGGTAAAAGGATGTTTTTATTCCTAGCACCTAAAGCAACTAAGAAATAATTTTCAACAAACAAATACAGTTATGCCAAAAGTAAAAACCAAATCAAGTGCAAAAAAGAGGTTCAAGCTTTCTGGAACCGGTAAGATCAGAAGAAAGCACGCTTACAAAAGCCACATCTTGACTAAGAAAGATACCAAAAGAAAGAGAAATCTGACTAAAATGGGTATGGTTCATGAGTCAGATGAAGGAAGAGTAAAAGCAATGTTGAGAATCGGTTAATTCTGAGATCAACAAAATCAATTTAAGGTTAATTATTCACCAGACGCTTAGGTTTGCAAGAGTAAGACGAAAGAATTACCACCTAGAGTCAAAAAATTTATTACTATGCCTAGATCAGTAAACGCGGTAGCGTCAAGAGCAAGAAGAAAAAAAGTGTTAAAAGCAACCAAAGGTTACTTCGGAAGAGGTAAAAACGTTTGGACTGTTGCTAAAAACAAGTATGAAAAAGGTTTACAATACGCCTACAGAGACAGAAAAGCGAAGAAAAGAGAATTCAGAGCTCTATGGATTCAGCGTATCAACGCCGGTGCTAGAATTCACGGCATGTCATACTCACAATTAATGGGAGCATTGAAGAAAGCAGAAATCGAATTGAACAGAAAAGTTCTTGCTGATTTAGCTATGAATCACCCAGAGGCATTCAAAGCTGTAGTTGAAAAAGTAAAGTAAGATCGCACTATCTTATTTAAATTGAGCCTCGAATTTCGGGGCTTTTTTTATATCTATTTTTGAATTGAAACATACTCCAAATCCGAATTTTTAGTATATTACAAAAGCACAGGGGATGAATCACCTTCATTTCAAACCCTTAGCAATTTCTCTCTTGTAAGAGCAGCAGATTTGTTATCAAAAAATTCAACATGAATACAATACCAAGGCCTATATCTTAGGGTAAAGCCTTTTGTTGATTTGAGATTATGAAATTGAAATCTAGTGATTAGATTAGAAGTCATTCCAGTATAGGACTTTTGATATTTGAAAGAATACAAAACGTAAACACAAAACATAGATCAAAAATAAGTTAAAATAAAAAAAGCCCCAAAAGAGGGGCTTGTAGCGAGGACGAGAGTTGAACTCGTGACCTCAGGGTTATGAATCCTGCGCTCTAACCAACTGAGCTACCTCGCCAGGTATTTAATGTTAATATTTCAATATATTTAGAGAGTTGAACTCGTGTCCGCCGCGGCGGATATGAATCCTGCGCTCTAACCTCCCGATCGCTATCGGGATGAGCTACCTCGCCAGGTATTTAATGTTAATATTTCAATATATTTAGAGAGTTGAACTCGTGTCCGCCGCGGCGGATATTAATCCTGAGATCTAACCTCCCGATAGCTATCGGGATGAGCTACCTCGTCAAATCGGAATGCAAATATGCTAGGTTGGGTTGTTAAATGCAAATGTAAAAAGATAAAAAATGTGATTTTTTATTCATTAAAACGCTAAAATTATGGTAAAGAACAAGTTTGTTGCTGACTATCAAATAAATACTTCTAGGAAAATTTTGTTTCCTTATTTGAGTTCAGCGAGTGGATTGTCAGAATGGTTTGCCGATGATGTAAGGATCACAGAAGATAAGGTTTATGTCTTCAATTATGACGGAGAAGATCATTATGCGAGATTAGTAGCCCAAAGACTTAATACGCATGTTAAGTTTGACTTCTTTGATCCAGATAATTTGGATGAATCAGATCATTCTTACATAGAGTTTAAACTAGAAGAAAATGAGTTAACTCAAACACTATTTCTCAAAGTAATAGATTACTCTGATTCTTACGATGATGATGAACTCGAATCGATTTGGGAAAGTCTCATTTCTAATCTAAAAGAAATAATAGGGGGTTAATATCCATTTGATTTCCTATTTTTGAAATCTTGAAAGACTGCTATTCGTTGATAGTATGGATTGAATAGGTTTGTGCGCTTCATGAAGAAACTGGATAAATTGATTTTAGGGTCTTTTATTGGACCCTTTTTATTGACTTTTATTGTCGTGGATTTCATCCTTTTGACAGTAAATATGCTTAAATATTTTGATGAGATCTTTGGTAAAGGTCTCAGCTTCATGGTGTATATGGAGTTGATCAGTTATTTTTTGATTAGTATTTCCCCAATGGCTCTACCATTAGCGGTTCTATTATCTTCGTTGATGACTTTTGGAAATTTAGGAGAGCATTTTGAGCTCACAGCTATCAAGAGTAGTGGGATTTCACTACTTAGGGCATTAAGGCCCATTGGTGTTTTTGTTCTCTTGCTTTCAATCTTGGCATTTTTATCCAATAACTATTTAGTACCTAAAGTAAACTTAAAGACCTTTAGTTTGCTCTATGACATCAGAATGAAATCACCCGCTTTAGATATCAAAGAAGGTGTTTTTTATAGTGGAATTCCAAATTATAGTATCAAGGTCAATCAAAAAATAGATGACATTAGATTGAGAGATTTGATCATTTATGATCATAGTGAAGGCCAGGGTAATATCAATGTGATTTTGGCTGACTCTGGCAGGATGGAACAATTTTTCAATGACTCCTATATGAGTATGACTTTATATAATGGAATTAGCTATAAAGAATCTAGAGATAAAAGAGCATCCTACAACAAGCCAACAGATTTTACAAGAACCAAATTTTCCGAAAACCAGATTATCTTCAATTTGGAGTCTTTCCAGATGAATAGAACTTCTGAAGATCAATGGTCAAATAACCGTTCTATTAAAAACATATCTCAACTGAAAGTTGGGCTAGACTCTATGTCCAGTGAAATCAATAGAATGGTTTATACCAATTTTGCATCTACAGAATCATCTTATCCTTTTTATGCTAGAAATCGGAAGTTTGAAATTCCCGATGAAATCCTGAAGAAGAAAAAGTATGATGATTCAGTAAGAGTAGAAAAGAATAAGCTTCTGTCACAGAGAGATTCAATCAAAAGAGCAAATATTGAGGTATCATCAGGAATAGTTGATGGTTCTACTTTTGAATTTGATTCAATTATGATAGATAGTGCGTCATTGATTCCATTGACAGATCTACCAGAAGTGGTTGAAACTGTAGCAGAAGTAAAGCAGGAGATAGCAGTTGAGGCATCAGAAGTTGTTTCTGAGAAGAAATTAGCAACCAGAGATTGGTCCAAAGAGCAAGACCTTCAACTTGCTATAACAGACGCGCTTACTCCAGAACTTGATACAGCTAATAACAAGAGTGCTTTATTTACTGCTTCACAAGCGAAGAAAATAATCAAGCCAACGGAATTTACCGAGGCTCAGAAAGCTAGGATGGACTCTATTATTGAAAAGGGTAATTATACTTCAAGGTCAGCTACTGTAGCTTTAAATAATGCCCGGACTTTAAAAAATGCTTTTAATAGAAAAGTATTTGAAATAAATGATATCGAAAGGGAGTATCGAAGGTTTCAAATAGCAATGTATCAAAAATATACAACAGCCTTTGCATGTTTTTTGATGTTTATGATTGGAGCGCCACTGGGTGCAATTATTAAGAAAGGAGGTTTGGGAATGCCAGTATTAGTTTCTATTATCTTCTTTATCATCTATTACATGCTTACCATAACTGGGGAGAAGTGGGGAAAAGAAGGCATGGCAAATCCACTTTTCGGAACCTGGTTTTCAATTTTGGTATTATTGCCAGCAGGCTTTTTCTTTTTAAGACAGGCTAGGAGGGATGCAAGATTATTTGAACCAGATATATATGTAGACGCTTTCAAAAAGGTCAAAAATTGGCTTCAAACAAAATTTACTAAAAAAACTACACCTCTTTTAAATTCCAAATAAAGGAATTATCTTTGTGGCTGTTTAAACATAATAAATTTAACTAATCATGTATTTAACTTCAGAGAAAAAAGTAGAGTTGTTTAAAAATCATGGTAGGTTAAAGTCTGATACTGATACAGGTTCTCCTGAGTCTCAGATTGCTTTGTTCACATACAGAATCAAGCATTTAACTGACCATTTGAAATCAAACAAAAAAGATCACTCTTCTAGATTAGGTCTTTTGAAACTAGTAGGTAAAAGAAGAAGTTTGTTAAACTATCTTTACAAGAACGATATTGAAAGATATAGAGCTGTACTTGCCGATCTAGGATTACGTAAATAAAATTACTGTAAGGTTCTCGTAAAGAGAACCTTACTTTTTTGCTTTCCCCCAGATATTAAACCTTACTTTTAAAACTATTACACATTTATTCTTAACAAAATTGTATGTTACCTAACGTAATTTCTAAAACTATCACCCTAGAGGACGGTAGAGAAATCATTATCGAAACTGGTGCCTTGGCTAAGCAGGCTGATGGAGCTGTTGTTGTCCGTATGGGCAAGGCGATGCTTTTGGCAACCGTGGTTTCTAAAAAAGAAGCTGGAGAAGGCGTTGACTTCCTTCCAATGTCAGTTGATTATCAAGAGAAATTTGCCGCATCAGGAAAGATTCCAGGCGGCTTTTTGAAAAGAGAAGGAAGGTTGTCAGATTATGAAATTCTTATCAGTAGAATTGTAGATAGAGCTATTAGACCAATTTTTCCAGATGATTATCATGCTGATACTCAGATAGCGATCACTTTAATGTCGGCGGATGCCGATGTATTGCCGGATTGTTTGGCAGGTCTTGCAGCATCAGCAGCTTTGGCAGTATCTGATATACCATTTAATGGTCCAATTTCAGAAGTTCGCGTTGCGAAAATCGATGGACAACTGGTAATTAACCCAACTCCTACGCAATTAGAAAAGGCATCTTTGGAGTTTATTGTAGCTGGTTCTGAAGAGTATATTTTGATGGTGGAAGGCGAAGCTGACGAAATCTCTGAAGATGAGATGGTGGAAGCTATGCAACTTGCTCATGAAGAAATTAAGAGACATTGTCAGGTTCAGAAGGAATTGACAAAGGCTGTTGGCAAAGAAGTAAAACGTGAGTACAATCACGAAAAATCTGACCCAGCGCTTTATGAAAAAATGCATGCAGAATTATATCAGAAATGTTATGATGTAGTGAGCAAGCAAATCGCAAATAAATCAGAAAGATCTGACCTAATTAAGGCTATTAAGGAAGGTTTTATTGAGTCGTTAGGCGAAGAGCATGAATTTGAATCAAGCTTGATCGGCCCTTATTTTTCAAAAATCCATAAAGAAGCTGCAAGAAATCTCACTTTAGATGAGAAGAAAAGGTTAGATGGAAGAAAATTAGACGAAGTAAGACCAATTTGGTCGGTTGTTGATTATCTACCATCTGCACATGGTTCTGCTGTATTTACAAGGGGAGAAACACAATCTGTGACTACTTGTACACTAGGTACTAAGATGGACGAGCAGATGATCGATGGAGCTATGATCTCTGGGTATAATAAGTTTTTCCTTCATTATAATTTTCCTGGTTTCTCGACAGGAGAGGTAAAGCCAAATAGAGGACCGGGAAGAAGAGAGGTTGGTCATGGTAATCTTGCCATGAGAGCATTGAAAAAAGTGCTTCCTAAAGATGACGAAAATCCATACACTATCCGAATTGTTTCTGATATTTTAGAATCAAATGGATCGTCTTCCATGGCAACCGTATGTGCAGGATCGCTTGCATTGATGGATGCTGGTATACAGATCAAAGCTCCTGTAACAGGAATTGCAATGGGTATGATTTCAGATGCGAAAACTGGTAAATACTCCATTCTTTCAGATATTTTAGGTGATGAAGATCATCTTGGAGATATGGATTTCAAAGTGACTGGTACTGAAAAAGGGATCACAGCTTGCCAAATGGACTTGAAGGTAGAAGGCTTAGATTATAATGTATTGAAAGAGGCATTATATCAAGCTAAAGAAGGTCGACTACATATCTTAAGAGAGATTACAAAAACGCTTTCTGCTCCTAAGCCTGACTTGAAGCCACATACCCCAAGGTCATTTATCATGACAATTCTTAAGGAATTGATTGGTGCAGTAATTGGCCCAGGTGGAAAAGTAATTCAAGAGATTCAGAAAGATACTGGAGCTACAATTGTGATTGAGGAGAAAGACAATGCTGGTAAAATCAACATTTTCTCAAATGATCAAGACTCAATGAACGCAGCAATTTCTAGAATTAAAGGAATTGTCGCTCAACCTGAAATTGGAGAGACTTATACTGGTAAAGTGAAAAATATCATGCCATTCGGTGCTTTTGTTGAGTTCATGCCTGGTAAAGACGGTCTTCTACATATCTCCGAAATCAAATGGGAGAGATTAGAGAATATGGAGGGTGTTCTTGAGCCAGGAGAAGAAATTCAAGTGAAACTCATCGATGTAGATAAAAAAACTGGAAAGTTTAAGTTGTCAAGAAAAGTATTATTGCCAAAACCAGAAAAAACAGATAATTAAGTTTGATGTTTATTTAATCATTTTGATTATTTTGAACCTTAATACCCAAATAATCTGTTAATACCAGAATCCTAATTGTAACAAAACATTATTCTTGAATGAGGCAGCTAAAAATTAGCAAACAGATAACCAACAGAGAAAGTCAGTCCTTAGATAAATATCTACAGGAAATCGGTAAAGTAGATTTACTTACTGCAGACGAGGAGGTAGTTTTAGCAAAGAGAATTCGTGAGGGTGATCAACTTGCTCTGGAGAAATTAACCAAAGCCAACCTTCGATTTGTTGTTTCTGTAGCCAAGCAATATCAAAATCAAGGTTTATCCTTGGGAGATTTGATCAATGAAGGTAACTTAGGTTTGATCAAAGCTGCGCAAAGGTTTGATGAAACTAGAGGTTTTAAATTTATCTCTTACGCCGTATGGTGGATCAGACAATCTATTCTTCAAGCACTTGCTGAGCAATCAAGAATTGTAAGATTACCTCTCAATAGAGTAGGTTCATTGAATAAAATCAGCAAAACCTTTTCTGAGTTAGAGCAGAAATTTGAAAGAGAACCATCTCCTGAAGAATTAGCTGAAGTGTTGGAAGTTACTGCCAACGAGGTTGTGGATACCATGAAGATTTCTGGTAGACATGTTTCTATGGATGCCCCTTTTGTACAAGGTGAAGAGAATAGCTTGCTTGATGTTTTGGAAAATGACGGCGAAGAAAAGCCTGATGATGGTTTGATGAATGATTCCTTGAGGAAGGAAGTTCAAAGAGCACTTTCTACGCTTACTCAAAGAGAAGCCGATGTTATTACGCTTTATTTTGGATTGAATGGAGAGCATGCGATGACTTTAGAAGAAATCGGTGAAAAATTCAATTTGACAAGAGAAAGAGTAAGACAAATTAAAGAAAAGGCAATCAGGAGGTTAAGACATACTTCTAGAAGTAAAACTTTAAAACCTTATCTAGGTTAAAATTTTGTTTCTTAAGAAACATTAATATAAAAAAGGGGAAGTCATTCCCCTTTTTTAATGCATATTAACCAGCTGAAATCTCCACTTAATCAATATCATGACTAATGTCACTGACATTAATCGTTTTTTTATGGAATTTTAACAAGAATATACTTTGTTGTATATTTTAATTTAACAAAATTTGCCAACCCTAAAATCAAATTAAATGGCTCCAGAAATAGAAAAAGTAAAAGTATTAATTATTGGTTCTGGTCCCGCAGGATATACTGCTGCAATTTATGCTGCCAGAGCTGGAATGAACCCTGTTTTGTATACAGGAGGACAACCAGGCGGACAATTGACAATTACAACTGATGTTGAAAACTATCCTGGTTATCCAGATGGAATCATGGGTCCCGAGATGATGGAGGATTTCAGAAAGCAAGCAGAAAGATTTGGAACCAAAGTAAGGTACGGTCTTGTAACCAAAGTTAACTTCAATGTACAGCCTCACCAAGTGATAGTGGATGATCAGGTAGAAATTCATGCGGATACAGTTATCATATCTACAGGAGCTTCAGCCAAGTGGCTTGGATTGGAAAGTGAAGAGCGATTGAATGGCAAAGGCGTTTCAGCTTGTGCTGTTTGTGATGGTTTTTTCTTCAAAGGCCAAGATGTAGCTATTGTAGGAGCTGGTGATACTGCTTGTGAAGAAGCATCTTACTTAGCCAATATTTGTAATAAAGTTTACATGATCGTAAGACGGGATGAAATGAGAGCTTCTCAGATCATGCAAAAAAGGGTCATGAATAATCCAAAAATCGAAATACTCTGGAATACAGAAACAGAAGAGATTTTAGGTGATGATGAAGTGATAGGTGCAAGAGTTGTAAATAATGTTACTAAAGAGGTTAAGGAGCTTGCTGTTTCTGGTTTCTTTGTGGCAATTGGCCATGAACCTAATACAGGAATCTTCAAGGATTTCATCAATATGGATGATTCAGGCTACATTAAAACTATTCCAGGAAGTACAAAAACTAACATAGAGGGCGTTTTTGCTTGTGGAGATGCACAAGATCATATTTACAGACAAGCAGTAACTGCTGCTGGAACAGGTTGCATGGCAGCATTAGATGCTGAAAGATATTTAGCATCGAAGGAATAGTCTGAATAGGTTAGAATGATTTATAGAGGATTATTAGTATTTATTTTATTTATGAGCATGGGTTTCAATAAAACCCATGCTCAGATTTTTCCAAAAATAATTAAAAAGCCAACCGAACCGGAGAAAGTTACATCTAACCCTCTTTTGAAGGATATAAGACTTTTTGATTCTCAAAGGTTTCTCCAAGGTTTGACAAGAGAAACTGATTCTTTGTTTTTTAGAGATTATGTGAATATTAAAAAACGATTGAGTATTGTTTCTGAGGACACATTGTCCTTGATTTGGGCACCTACAAATCAACTTGTTAGAGTTTCAGAGCAAATTCAAATTGATAGTATTTGGGTGACGGCTTACGAGTACTTTTCTTCTTGGGATAGTCAGAAAATCAACATTTACGATTTTAATCCTAAGGATTTTAAAGACACTGTTTATGTAAAACTTTATGATCAATTTTTCGGAACCAATTGGGCTATGCCCTTAGAAGAGACAAGAATTACTTCTGAGTTTGGTTTTAGGAGGTATAGGTGGCATCATGGTACAGATTTGAAATTGAGAACCGGAGATCCAATTTTCAGTACTTTTGATGGAATTGTTAGAATTAGGTCATATGATAGAAATGGCTATGGCTATTATGTAGTGGTTAGGCATAAAAATGGATTGGAAACACTTTATGGTCACATGTCCAAGATTCTGGTAGAAGTAGGTCAAGAAGTAAAAGCTGGTGATATTTTGGGGTTAGGAGGGAGTACTGGTAGGAGTACAGGACCTCATTTGCATTATGAAGTACGTTATCAAGGTCTTTCTATCAATCCAACGCAACTTTTTGATTTTAATTTGGGCAGGCTCAGGTCAGATATATATATGATTACAGCTTCTAGCTTTGATCATGTGATTGAAGCACAGAAATCTGTATATCATAGGGTTAGGAGTGGAGAGAATTTGAGTGTAATAGCAAGGAGGTATGGAGTTTCAGTCGCTCAATTGACAAGGCTGAATAATATGACGACTCGAAGTGTTCTCAGGGTGGGACAAAATCTTAGAATAAGATAAACCTTTATTGGGGTTTGAGTTGTTATCATTGGATAAAATCATTCCGAAGTTTCATATGAAATTAGATATACTTGTTTTTGCAGCACATCCAGATGATGCTGAGTTGGCTTGTTCAGGTACAATTGCAGCATCCATCGCTCAAGGTAAAAAGGTTGGCATTGTAGATTTCACAAAAGGGGAGATGGGTACAAGAGGGACTCCTGAGCTTCGATTGCAAGAGGCTGCTGAGGCTGCTCAAATACTACAGCTTTCAGCTAGAGAGAATCTTGGCTTTGAGGATATTTTGTTTTTGGACGATTTTGCCCATCAGGTTGAAATCGTAAAAATGATCAGAAAATATCAGCCAGAAATCGTATTAGCTAATGCAATAGCTGATAGACATCCAGATCATGGTAAAGGAGGTGAAGTTACATCCAAAGCATGTTTTATGAGCGGGCTTAGAAAAATCATGACTGAATTAGATGGGAATCTACAAGAGCCATGGAGACCAAAATATGTGTACCATTATATCCAAAATAATTATATCCAACCAGATTTTGTTGTGGATATCTCTTCTTTTTGGAACATAAAATTGGCCAGCATTAAGGCTTTTAAGTCTCAGTTTTTTGACCCAAATAGCAAAGAACCCCAAAGTTTTATTTCTTCAGAAAATTTTCTAGATTTCATAGAAGCAAGAGCTAGAGAATTCGGACATAGCATCAATGTGAAATATGGAGAAGGTTTTACTAAGGAAAGAATGCTAGGTGTTCAAGACTTATATGATTTGAAATAAAAAAAGCCCATCAAGGGCTTTTTTTATGGTGCTTTTCTGCTAATTGACCAGTTTCCATTTTTGTCTAATTGATATAAAATCCGATCATGTAGTCTACTTGGTCTTCCTTGCCAAAATTCAGCTTCATGGATTATTATTCTATAACCTCCCCAGTGACTAGGTCGAGTGATTGTTTCGGGCGTGAATTGGTTCTGTAGGGCATTTTCTTTATCAGTTAAGACTTCTCTATCAGAAATAACCTTACTCTGAGGGGAAACCCACGCACCAATCTGGGATGAAAAGGGTCTTGAAAAGAAGTATGCGTCAGATTCTTCTTCACTGACCTTTTCAACTTTACCTAAAAACCTTACTTGCCGTTCTAATTCAGCCCAAAAAAATGTTACAGCTACATTTGGATTGTTTTCGAGCTCTTCACCCTTGGTGCTGTTATAATTGGTGTAAAAAACGAGTCCATCCTCAATTCCTTTAAGTAAAACAATTCGGGAATTTGGACTACCATTTTTCTGTATAGTCGCTAAGTTCATTGCATTAACTTCCAATACCTTTGCTTTTACTGCTTCTTCAAACCAATTTTGAAACTGAATCAAAGGATCTTTTTCTACATCCTTGGTATCGAGTGATTTTAAAGCATAATCAATTCTAATGTCAGATATTTTCATTTTTCAGTATTTCTAGTGTTGAAATATTGTTTTACCTTAATGTTAATATTGATAAATTTCTTCTTTTAAAATTACAATTCTTATTGCATTTAAAAAATTTAGATATATATTCAAATTCATCAAATGAAATCAATTTTTATGAAAGAAAATTCTAAAATATATGCGAAATCAGGAGATCTATTGATATCTGAACCTTTTTTGCAGGATGAAAATTTTGTGAGATCCGTAGTCTTATTATGTGAAAATAATTCTAATGGAGCCTTCGGATTGGTTTTAAATAAGCTTTCTATTCTCAAGCTTGGTGAATTGATAGAGGGGTTGAGCTTTATGGACTGTGATGTGTATGTAGGTGGTCCTGTTGAGCAAAATACGTTACATTATATATATTATGGTGAACAAATGCTTGAGGGAAGTATTAGTCTCGGTAATAACCTTTGGTGGGGTGGTGATTTCAAACAGCTTGAAACCAAATTAATCAATCAGGAAGTAGATTTAGCCAAAATCAGGTTTTTTATTGGTTATTCGGGTTGGTCTGAAGGTCAGTTAGAAGGTGAAATTGATGAAAATACCTGGATTGTGAGTGCATATGAAGATTCAGAAAGTTTACTCTTTGCCTCGCCAGATGAATTATGGAAAATAATATTGAAAAATATGGGGGGAGAGTATCAGTTTATGGCAAATTATCCCATCGACCCAAGATTAAATTGAACAAAATTCTTACTTTTGTTTTAATTGTTTTTGATAAGTATTGATTAATTATGAGCACAGACAAAGAAATGTCCGAAGAGGACAAGGTGACCCAAGCAACTGATATTCAAGAAGTGCAGGGTAATGTTGAAAATTCCGAAGTAGAACCTGATAAAGAAGAGGAATCAAATCACGAGGATCATGATTTGGATGAGGAGGTAGATTATTCTGGTTTTTCTAAAAAACAATTACTTGATGAATTGAAATCTGTAGTTGCAACAGGTAATTTTATAAAAGCAGATGCTAAAGTAAATGATCTGAAAGCACATTTCGACGAATTTTTTAATAAGGAAAAAGAAGAAGCTTTAAAAGAATTTCTCGCTTCTGGTGGTATAGAAGATGATTTTGAATACAGAAGATCCGATTCAGATAATGAATTCTACGCATTGGCTCATGATTTTAAAGTCAAAAGATCTGAATTTTTTAAGAACCAAGAAAAACAAAAGGAAACTAACCTGAATGCAAAGAATGCTATTCTAGATAGATTAAGAGAATTGGTAGATGGTGAAGAGACTACTTTAAGTATCAATGCAATCAAGGCTATTCAAGAAGAATGGAAAAAAATAGGTCAAGTACCTGCATCTCAAAATAAGAGTCTTTGGGCATCTTACAATGCCCTAATGGATAGGTTCTATGACAATAGAAGTATTTATTTTGAATTGAAAGAACTCGATAGAAAGAAAAATCTTGAGCATAAATTAGAGATTTGTGAAAAGGCAGAGGCACTTGTAAAGCATGAAGACTTAGGAGAAGCCATTAAATCTTTGAATGATCTCCACGAAGAATTTAAGCATATTGGACCTGTACCTAGAGAGGAACAAGAAGCTCTTTGGACTCGATTTAAAACTGCATCTGATGCTGTTTATGACAGAAGAAAAGAGTTCTTTGAGAGTCAAAAAGAAGTTTATAACAAGAATTATGAACTCAAAAAAGAGCTAATCACCAAATTAGAAGCATACACAGATTTTTCAGCTACGAAGATCAAGGAATGGAATGCCAAAACTAAAGAAGTTTTGGCTATTCAGAAAGAGTGGGAGGCAATTGGTCCTGTACCTAGAGAGCTCGGAAAGGATATCAATAAGGTATTTTGGAGTTCGTTCAAACAGTTTTTCCATAACAAAAATCTATTCTTCAAGGAGCTAGATGAAATAAGAGCAGGCAATAAAGAAAAAGCGGAGGCTTTGATCGAGCAGGCGGAAGCACTCGTGGATAGTACCGACTGGCAAGATACTGCCAATAAGCTGATTTCATTGCAGCAGGAATGGAGAAAGTTGGGTCCAACTCCAGAGAAATTTAGGGATGAACTATATACTAGGTTTAAAAAAGCTTGTGATAGTTTCTTTGATAATAGGAGAGCCGCCAACAAGGCTGTAAATAAGGAATTTGAAGACAATCTAGAGGCTAAAAATGCCTTATGTGATGCAATAAAGGCTGAAGCAGATTCTGATTCGAGATCTGAAGACGCTCTAGAAGCCAAGATTCATGAATTTAATGCCATTGGATTTGTCCCGAGGAAAAACATGAAAGAAGTGTTAGCCAAGTTCAATGAAGCTGTAGACTACTACGTGCAGCAACTGGGTATAGAGGGAGGAAATAAAGATGAATTCTTGTTCAGGTTAAACTTGAACAAACTTCAATCAGATCCAAATGCCAATCGAGCTCTCAACAAAAAGGAACACGGAATCAGAAAACAGATTGCTGATTTAGAAAATAATATCACACTATGGAAAAATAATCTTGAGTTTTTTGCTTCCTCTAGAACAGCTGATAAGTTAAAAGATCAGTTTGATGACAAGATCAGGAAGGCAGAAGCAGAAATAGGTAAACTGAAGAAAAAACTTTCGATAATCAGAGAATTTTAATGTACTCATAAATAGGGAGATAGTTTTATCTCCCTATTTTTTTTCAAAATACATTTTGGAGGTAAAATCTAAGCTTCTATATTTGCAGAGTCTTAAGGGAGACAAGCTCCCAGACAGATAAAAAAAGCCTCTTTAGCTCAGCTGGTAGAGCAACTGACTTGTAATCAGTAGGTCGCTGGTTCGATCCCGGCAAGGGGCTCAAAAGGGTAGCAAAAGCTACCCTTTTTTATTTTCACCAATTTTTTCAGGGATGAAGCAGTTTTATGTTTACATACTTTATTCTAGATCGATTGACCAATATTACATTGGTTATACTGAAAATATAGACTCAAGGGTAGATCAGCATAATCAGCATGTTTTCAAGGGCTCGTTCACAGATAGGGCAGAAGACTGGGATGTTTTCTATTTGATTTTGTGTAATTCTGAAAATCAAGCGCTATCTGTAGAAAAACACATCAAGAAAAATAAGTCAAGAAAGTATTTAGAAAACCTCAAAACTTTCCCTGAGATTTCAGAGAAATTACTTGAGAAATACAAATAAAGGCCTCTTTATCCCGATAGCTATCGGGATGGTAGAGCAACTGACTTGTAATCAGTAGGTCGCTGTCCCGATAGCTATCGGGACCGGCAAGGGGCTCAA
>NZ_FTOP01000022.1:21920-47769 GCF_900156785.1 Belliella pelovolcani
TGTCCCGATAGCTATCGGGACCGGCAAGGGGCTCAGAAGGGTAGCAAAAGCTACCCTTTTTTATTTTCACCAATTTTTTCGAGGATGAAACAGTTTTATGTTTACATACTTTATTCTAGATCGATTGACCAATATTACATTGGTTATACTGAAAATATAGACTCAAGGGTAGATCAGCATAATCGGCATGTTTTCAAGGGCTCGTTCACAGATAGAGCAGAAGACTGGGATGTTTTCTACTTGATCTTGTGTAATACTGAAAATCAAGCCCAATCTGTAGAAAAACACATCAAGAAAAATAAGTCAAGAAAGTATTTAGAAAACCTCAAAACTTTCCCTGAGATTTCAGAGAAATTACTTGAGAAATACAAATAAAGGCCTCTTTATCCCGATAGCTATCGGGACCGGCAAGGGGCTCAGAAGGGTAGCAAAAGCTACCCTTTTTTATTTTCACCAATTTTTTCGAGGATGAAACAGTTTTATGTTTACATACTTTATTCTAGATCGATTGACCAATATTACATTGGTTATACTGAAAATATAGACTCAAGGGTAGATCAGCATAATCGGCATGTTTTCAAGGGCTCGTTCACAGATAGGGCAGAAGACTGGGATGTTTTCTACTTGATCTTGTGTAATTCTGAAAATCAAATCTAGAAAGGGTAATTTTTCAATTCTATATTCCATATCAAAGGAAGTAAGAAATAAGTGAATAAGGCGATAATGATAATCGATATTAGGTTCATCCAAAGTCCTGCTTTGACCATGTCACGCATTCGCAAGTAACCTGAGCCAAAAACTACTGCATTTGGCGGTGTGGCTACAGGCAACATAAATGCACAGCTCGAAGACATAGTAGCTCCAATCATCAAACCAAATGGATGTACACCCATAGAGAAAGATACAGCAGCGAGAATGGGTAAAAGCATAGAGGCAGTGGCCATATTGGAGGTGATTTCGGTGAGAAAATTGACAGCCAATATGATAATCAATAAGAATAGGCCAAAACCTATAAATTCTAAAGTGACAAATTGATTTCCAATCCATTGTGCAAGCCCTGACGTTTTGAAGCCCTCAGCTAGTGAAAGACCTCCACCAAATAAGATCAAAATACCCCAAGGAATTTTTTCAGCTGTTTTCCAATCCAAAAGTTTGAAAGTTCCTTTTCCAGAGGGAATTACAAACAAAAGTAAGACTCCAGATAGGGCAATAATCGTATCATCTAAAAAGGGGAGGAGCTTGTCCAGAAATCCTGATCGGCTGATCCATGCGATGCTCACCAAGCCAAAAATTAGACCAACTCTCTTTTCTGCTATGCTTATTGAACCTAAGTCATCCAACTGCTTTTTAATTTCCACTTTAGCAGAATCTTCTGAGCTAATTTGTGTAAAAGTAAATGCAAACCTAGTCAAATAATACCAGCAAATAAAAAGGAGCACAATTGAAATTGGTAAACCAAATGTCATCCATTTGTTAAAAGATATTTCCACTTGAAATAATTCTTGTATGACGCTTCCAAGAATAATATTGGTAGGTGTACCAATCAATGTCGCTAATCCGCCAATCGATGCACTATATGCCACACCAAGCATTAGTGCCTTGCCAATTTGACTATCAATATTTTGATTTGGATCGAGTTGAGAAGTAACTGCGATCGCAATTGGAAGCATCATGAGGCTTGTAGCGGTATTAGAAATCCACATCGACAAAAATGCTGTCGCAATCATGAACCCAAGAATGATTAGTTTGACATTCAATCCAATCAAATTAATGATCGTAAGTGCTATTCGTTTATGTAGGTTCCATTTTTCTAAGGCCATTGCGATCATAAATCCTCCCATATACAATAAAACCATTGGGTGTGAATATGACTTGGCTGTTTCTGCTATGGGTAAGACATTTGCTATTGGAAGCAATACGAGCGGCAGCAAGGCTGTGGCAGAAATCGGAATGGCTTCAGTGATCCACCAAGTGGCGATCCATGCTGTTAGTGCTAACATAAAGAGGCCTTCAAAAGATAAATCTTCCGGCTTATAAAATAATAATATCCCTAAAAATAATAGAGGACCCAAGATTAACCCAAACGTATTTGTTTTGGATGTTTTATTGTTTATAGTCATACGATTCTAAGATTAGCTAATAATCTAGAATTATGCAATGTAATATATGTAAGGAATGAAGTATTATTCTATATTTAACATAATGTAAATTATACAACATTAATATATTTAAAATTTCATTGTTTTTGGACAAATAAAAAAGCTGAATCCATAACAGACCCAGCCTTTTTGAAATATAAGCCCTATTGAATTTTATCTACCAAATTCGAAAATGTGATTTCCTGCAATCGCTGAAACTCTTCCGGTTGTTATTGAGCCAGATTCCCAAGCCAATGCTAGAATTAATGAATTACTGGTGACTACTTGAATCGTAACTAACAGTCCATCATCTCTTCTGATAACTGTGTTTGAATCATCTGTAAATTCCCATGTGCCAGTTTCAGGCCAAATAACGCGTCCATTTGTGGATGTGAAGCTTGAGGCAGAAAAGTTTAACTGCAAATCTCTATAAACTTCAGTTTGATTCATCCCGTCTACTGTTACTCTTTCAAGTCTCCAAGTCGATGTAGTCAGGTTAATTCGCCTAAGTTGCTCTTCTGTGAGGTCTGGAATCTCTTTCTTTTCACAAGAAGAAATCGATCCAACTATCAATATTAAGATGGCCATTGATAGCATTTTGGTTGAACTTAATATATTTCTTAGTTTCATATTTATTTCTTTTAATTTCAAGCCTATTACACACCTGGCTTTGAAAAAACCAGGTGTGATAAGTTTTATTTTTTCATGACTTTAACTGGGAAACTTCTGTTTCCTTGTTGTATCCACAAAATGTATAGCCCTTTTCCTAAGTTGGCAACATCTCCTTGATATACTCCTTCTTGATATTCAAATGTAATTGGCAATAATCGACCAGAAACATCAAATACTTGAAGACTTCTCACATCCTCCTGCAAGCCACTTATGTTTAAAGTGTTTTCAACTGGATTTGGATACACTTTGACCTCTCTATTCGGATTAATTTCAAGGCTATTTACAATTAAGGAAACATTGTCAGAAAATTCGCTGATACAATCCCCTATCGTAACCTGAACAGAAAAGACACCGAATGTACTAACCTCAATACTTTGGCTAGTAGCTCCTTCTATTGGGTTTCCATCTAAAAACCATTGATTTCCCTCTTCAGAGCTTGATGTTAATGTTATAACTTCCGTTCCTTGTCCGCTGATGCTTATACTTGGTGTTTCTAGTCCATCGCATTCATCAATATCTGGTTCCCCAAAGATCATGTCATCAAAGTAGTAAGTCTTTTCTCCAGCAGTTTGACCATCTACACCAAAGTTGAAGAAGATGGTAGCCTTGTTGAAGTTGTTGTTGAGATTGAGTGCTTCGGTACCTTGAGCCTGATTGGCGAAGTTGAAAACGAGTGTTTCCCAATCGCCAGCTACAGTCGATGTAGCTTCAGTTTCTACAGACTTGGTAGGGTCTTGGAAGTCCTCAACTTTCAATCTAACCTGAATACCCGCGTCAGGAGACCAAACTCTGACTGACATTCTAGTGTCAGTAGCAGTAAAAGGAATTGGGGATGCAAATCCAGTCTGTACGCCATTGGGGACACCTGTCACGGTAGTTCCTGCGAAAGTAGCAGCTGTATTAGACCTGACCACTCTGACCACCTTATTGTTGGCGTCTGTTGGGTCTTCAACGATTTCTGAGTTCTCAGCGCCTTCAAATCCGATGACGCCATAGTTTATTTCTGCTTCGTCGAAAGTAACAGGTAGATCCATTTGATTAGGGTCTGTCTCTCCCCCACCATCTCCAGCAGTATCTACAATTTGAATGTCATCTATCAAATAAGTAAAATTAGCAGATCCATCACCTGCAGTTCCGAGGTCAAATATCAGAACGATTTTCTGATAGCTCTGTGCAGTGTTGATTGCTGAATAATCAAAGTCTAATGTTTCCCATTGATTTGCAACAGTACCAGTAAGCTCTCTTTCAAAATTGATATCAGGGTTATTTTGGTTTTCTACTTTAAAAAGTAGCTTAGCTCCTACTCTAGGCATGAAAACTTTCACTCTTACAGTTTTACCTTGGCTAAAGTCCATAGGACTGGCAAGTGGCATGACCGAACCTGCAAAAACAGCTCCTGGCCCTTTGACCATTTGACCTACAAAAGCACTGTTGTTGTCTTCGTTGATTTGTGGATTGGCAATTCTAGAAAGTACACCACCTTCAAAATCTAAGAATTCGTAGGTTAGATCGTCTGACTCAAAGTCAACAGGTATGGTTGGAAGGTTTTCAGAATCACCATCATTTCCTCCGTTGTCACCACCTCCGGTTACAAAAGCCATGTCATCAAAATAATAAGTCTTTTCACCCGCAGTTTGACCATCTACACCAAAGTTGAAGAAGATGGTAGCCTTGTTGAAGTTGTTGTTGAGATTGAGTGCTTCGGTACCTTGAGCCTGATTGGCGAAGTTGAAAACGAGTGTTTCCCAATCGCCAGCTACAGTCGATGTGGCTTCAGTTTCTACGGACTTGGTAGGGTCTTGGAAGTCCTCAACTTTCAATCTAACCTGAATACCCGCGTCAGGAGACCAAACTCTGACTGACATTCTAGTGTCAGTAGCGGTAAAAGGAATTGGGGATGCAAATCCAGTCTGTACGCCATTAGGGACAGCTGTCACGGTAGTTCCTGCGAATGTAGCAGCAGTATTAGACCTGACCACTCTGACCACATTATTGTTGGCATCTGTTGGGTCTTCAACGATTTCTGAGTTCTCAGCGCCTTCAAATCCGATGACGCCATAGTTTACATCAGCTTCATTGAAATTTACTGGAAGTGTCATTTGTGTCTGAGCATTTAATTCAAAAAAACACACAAACATGATTGATAATAAAATGGTAAAATTTTTCATAGGCATGAAAATTTATTTTGGGAAATTGTTAAAATGGATAATAAAATTTCCCCCAATGTACTTCTAAGAGAATGCACATTACTAAAAAGTATTACATCATAACTACATCATTGATCTTTTTTGATTACATATAAAATACTTCATTTGATGCTAAAAAGTGCTATCTAAGGTCTTAATGCCTTATTTTATTGATTATTATATTTTGGTTTGAAATACAACCAAGTTACGCTTTAATACATCATGCTTCAAAAATGAATGTTAAAATTTCAAATCTTCCAATACTGAAACATAGTCATATTGTAGATCTTCGTGCAGTTTCTTTACTAATGTCTCAATCTTCCCTACTTGAATTCTGTATAAGTTTTCAATGACAGGATGTCGAAAAGATAAATAGCCATATGCCCGCATGTTTTTGCAGAAAAAGGCAATTAATTCAATCTGAGCAGTTACATCTTTGGTTAACTTCAGGTTTTTATTCAACTTCCTACGAATTGCCTGGGCAGATTTTTTTGCAGTATGAATATTTGATGTACTGTGTTTACTAAATTCAAGCTCAAGTTCTTCTTGAACCATTTCTACAAAAATCTGAGGATTATCCCTCTCAAAAAGCTTGAAAAATAAGTAGGATTTATTCTCTCTACTAAATTTACTTAAATCAATGATCAGGTTTTTGAGCTCCTGATCATTGAGATTTGATAATTCTTTCTTGATTTCTGCAAGACTTGGAATCTTCATAGAATTAAACCAGCTTTACCTGAATTGCACTTAATCCTTTTGGAGTTTTTTCTGTTTCAAAGGTGACTTTATCATTCTCCTGTATTTTATCTACACATCCATTGATGTGGACAAATACGCTATCTTGACTTTGTTCGTCCTTAATGAATCCATATCCTTTGGATTCATTGAAAAAAGTAACTTTTCCTTTTCTAGGAGCATTATCTTCTTCTGTTGCTACATACTTTGGTACTCCGATCTCGATACTATCCGCATCGATCTCTTTTTTCTTTTTTGTAGGATCTGGTGGAGTATCTACGATATTTCCAAATTCGTCTACATAAGCGATCATGTCTGCAAAATCTGTTGATTTATCTTCAGATTTTCTCGCTTCCTTACGATCCAGTTTTTCCTGCTTCTTTTTTTGTCTTAATTTTTCCTTCTCTTTTTTATTAAAGGTTTCTCTTGATTTTGCCATATGGTACAAAATACTAAGTTTTTTAGAAGAATTCCTATTTTATATTAAGAAGTATTTTTTAAACCTATATTTTCTATCTAGAAATTGAGAACCTAAAAATATCTTTCTTTGGCTACAAGCTTGAGTTTCTCGTATTTATCACTGTAAAATTGCCTTTGATAGAATATTCCAATCCTTCAGTGCATTTTTTCATAGATTTGAGAAAATATTATGATTCATGAAAGAGCTTCAACTCATCATTTCAGCATACTACAAAAATAAATCATCAAATATTAAATCAGCGTTGGCTACTGTGGTCAAAGTCGATGGCTCTGCATACAGAAGGCCAGGTGCAAGAATGTTGGTAAGCGAGTCAGGCCAAATCACTGGTGCAATTAGCGGAGGATGTTTGGAAGGTGATGCTTTGAGAAAGGCACAGGCAGTTATTTTTCAAAATAAGTCAATGCTAGTAACTTATGACACCACAGATGAAGATGATCAAAAGTTTGGTATCGGGCTAGGATGCAATGGAATCATACAAGTGTTGATTGAGCCATTGGATTATGATGACTCTAGTAATCCTGTGTTGTTGCTAGAACTTGCTTCTCGAAAAAGAGTGAATAGTAAAATCTTAACTGTTTTTTCATTAATTCATTCAAGATCATCACAAATAGGGACAGTTCTATTTAGGCAAGACGAGCAGGAAATTTTATCAGCTAATTTGGTAGATACTGCTTTAATTAAAAAGCTTCAAAATATTGTTAATCAATATGATAAGAATTCCTCTTCTGTCATTGAACTTGAAGGGGGTCAAAGTTTACATGTTTTTGTAGAAGTGATCAAGCCAAGTCTTCAACTGATTTTATTTGGTGCAGGGAATGATACGATTCCTCTTGCTCAAATGGCTCATATCCTAGGTTGGAACTTGATTGTAATTGATGGAAGAAAGCAGTATGCAACACAAGAAAGATTTCCAGCTGCTAGTCAGATCATAGTAGCTCCTGCAAATGAAGTGGTTGAGCAGTTGTCTTTTGACACCAACACTGTAGTGCTGTTAATGACGCATAATTTTGAATATGAAGTAGTAGTTTTAAGCCAATTCATCTCCTATGATTTGCCTTATATTGGTATTCTAGGCCCAAAGAAAAAAACTCAAAAGCTCTTTGAAAGACTCAATTCTCAAGGAATTGTGGTGAATGAATCAAATATTTTTGGCCCTACTGGATTAGATATTGGAGCAGAGGGATCAGAGGAAATTGCATTGTCTATTTTAGCAGAAATCAAGGCTGTGATGTCAAAAAGAAAACCCTTTTCGCTTCGAGAAAAATCAGGTCCCATTCATGATTAATCAGAATAAACTAAAAACAGGCGCTATTTTGTTAGCTGCTGGTAGTTCTACAAGGCTGGGTAGACCTAAGCAGCTATTGATGTTTGAAGAGCAGACGCTATTAGAAAGGTCAATCTCTTCAATTCTAAAAAGTCAAATTGATGAATTTGTGATTGTTTTGGGTGGTAATGCTCAAGAGATTCAAGCTCAAGTTGATTTATCTAATTTTTCACTCATTGTCAATCACGATTGGGAACTCGGTATGTCTTGCTCCATGAAGTTAGGTTTGACCTATCTAATTTCAAAATATGCCATAGATCAAGTCGTAATCATCCTCTGCGATCAACCTTTTGTAAATGAAGGGCTAATCAATGAAATAATCACTAAAAAAGAGAATGGGATTGTAGCTTGTAGCTATGGTGATACTGTAGGAGTGCCAGCACTTTTTGATTCAAAGCATTTTGGAGAACTATTGACTTTACAAAATAAAGAAGGTGCTAAGAAGATCATTCTTAGACACCTTCACCAATGTGACTTGATTAAATTTGACTTAGGTTCAATAGATATTGATACCGAAGATGATTATCAGAATCTTCTGAAAATGGATTCCTAGAGTTCTCTTACCCAGATATTTCTGAAACTTACTAAGTCACCATGATCCTGAAGTACAAAAGGCAGTTTTGATTCATGGGCTTTGTAATTTGGTATACCAATATACTCTGTAGGCCCCTTTAGCTCTACTGCATTTTGTACCAATACTCCATTGTGTACGACAGTGACCTTGGCTGGCGCGGTGAGCATTCCATCTTGATTAAATCTTGGAGCTGTGAAAAATATATCATAGCTATTCCATTCTCCGGGCTTTTTCATTGCATTGACAAGGGGTGGGTATTGTTTATAAACGCTTGCAGCTTGGCCATTAGAGTAAGTTCTGCTTTCATAGGAATCAAGTACTTGGATTTCGTAAAGTCCCATGATAATCACACCAGAATTACCTCTTCCCTGTCCTTCTCCTTTGATTTCTGTAGGAGAACTCCATTCTATATGTAGTTGCATATCGCCGAAAGATTGCTTGGTTCTGATGTCACCCGTACGTGGAGCTACTGTCATGGCTCCATTCGCAAGAGTCCATTTAGCTGGACTACCGTCTCTTACGCTTTCGAAGTGACTTAAGTCTGATCCATCGAAAAGAACAATGGCATCATCAGGAGCCAAATGGTTAGCAGTACCCGGAGTAACTTTCCGAGGTACAGGCTCCCAAAACTCAGTTGCTTCTGGTGGAAGTTTGATATCCTTTTGTTGTGCTGAGGCAATTCCAATATAGAAAAGGCAAGCAAGGATAATAACATGTTTCATTAAGGTTTTCATAGGATGATGATTTAGGGTTTTATGTGAATAGTAAATTAAGCTACAGGAAAAATTTATATTTATAAAGCCATTGATGGATTTTCATTTTGAATCCCATCATTTCTAATCGTAAATTCAAGAAATAATTTTAAGAATAATAGAAATCAAATGAAACACTTCTTACTCTTAATTGGCTTGATAAGTCTAATCTACAGACCAGCATCTGCGCAAGATGAATACTATTTCCCAGGTGAGATTTTTTCAGCTGATATTCCAAAGCCTCAAGATTTTGTTGGTTACGAGATCGGAGAATGGCATACCAGGTATGATAGACTGATTGCTTATTTTGAAGCTTTGGCTGCTGCTTCTGATCAGGCTGAGCTTCAAGTTATAAATCAGACAAATCAACTTCGCCCTTTGGTGGTGCTAATCATCGGAAAATCTGATCATATTAATAATCTTGAAAGCATCAGGCAAAAGCACCTACAGCTTGTCGATCCAAATCAACCAAAGCCAGATGTATCTAATATGCCAGCCATTATTAATTTGGCATATAGTGTACATGGGAATGAACCTTCAGGGGGAGAAGCATCAATTCTCACGGCGTATTGGTTATTAGCCTCTCAGAGTGAAAAGGCAAAAGAAATCAGGGAAAATGCAATCGTCATGATAGATCCAGCTATCAATCCAGATGGTAGAGATAGACATACCAATTGGGCAAATATGCACAAAGGCTTCCCTCCTGTAGCAGATCCTTTGGATAGAGAGCATAATGAAATCTGGCCTAGTGGACGAGTAAACCACTATTGGTTTGATTTGAACCGTGATTGGTTACCACTGGCACAAGTAGAGACGCAAAGTAAAATCAAATGGTACCACCAATGGTATCCCAATGTAGTTGGTGATTTTCATGAAATGGGTACTAATAGCACCTATTTCTTCGAGCCCACCAAACCTTTTGGAAGTGAAAATCCAGTGGTTCCGAGAAAGAACTATGACGAGATAAATAATAAGTTTGCAGGCTACTTTGCCAAGGCCCTAGATGAAATAGGAAGCTTATACTGGACCAAAGAAACTTTTGATAATTCTTATCCTGGCTATGGCTCGACTTATCCCGATATACAAGGTGGATTGGGTCTAGTGTTTGAGCAAGGTAGCTCACGTGGTCATGTGCAGCAATCACAGCGGGGCGATATCACCTTTGCTTTTACCATTAGAAATCAGCTAAAAATATCAATAGCAACGATGGAAGCTGGTGTCAAGGAGAGGGTTTTTATGCATGATTATTTGAGAGAGTTTTTTCAATCAGCCATAGACGAGGCCAAAAAAGACAGGGTACAATCTTATATTTTTGGAGATGTATATGATGCATCCAAAAATAAATTATTCTTAAAGCTTCTTTTGGATCATGGCATACAAGTGTATGAAAATGATAAAGATATATCATTATTTGGAGTGAAGTATGAGAAAGGAAAATCTTGGATTGTCCCGACAGTACAGCCCCAGTATAGAATGGTAAGAACCATGTTTGAAAAGGTGACTGAGTTTGCAGATTCTGTCTTTTATGATGCATCTGCTTGGACTATGGCATTGGCTTATGATATGCCATTTGCTTCTCAAGCCAACGCCTCAATGAAAGGTAATCGTATTGAAAAAGTCAAAGATTCAGAGCTTCGCTTCCCAACCGAAAGTCCATATGTAGCCTATTTGGTCAATTGGTCCGATTACTTTGCGCCTAAGTTTCTACATCAAATTCAGCAGTCAGGTGTTCATGTTGAAACGAATATGCTTCCGTTTAGCGCCTTGACGGATGATGGTGAAATGGAATTTCCAGCAGGTAGCTTGATCATTCCTACTGGTTTTCAATCATTGAGTAGTGGAGAATTGAGGCAAGTCCTTCAAAATGCTGCTCAAGTATCTGGACAGGATGTGTTTGCAACAGCGACTGGTTTGAGTAAGTCTGGGATTGATTTGGGCAGTAATAATGTCTCAGCTATTCAAGTACCTAAAGTATTGATGCTTATTGGTCAAGGGACATCTCAATATGAAGCTGGAGAAATTTGGCATTTATTGGATAGCAAGGTCAATATGCCAATCAGTAAAGTTGACCTAAGTAGTTTTGGAAGAGTAAATCTATTCGATTACAATACTTTGATTTTACCTTCTGGAAATTATTCTTCTTTGTCTGCTGGACAAATCAATCATTTGAAAGATTGGTTATCTCGAGGTGGAACAATCATTTCATTGAGATCAGTGAGTCAATGGTTGATCAGTCAGGGTATCGTTCAGGAATCTTATTTGGAAGTTGAGCGAAAAGAACGACAAAATGAATTTTTACCATATTCATCAAGGAGGGATGTTCAGGGAGCGCAAGCTATTGGAGGAAGTATTTATTTAGCAGAATTAGATATTACCCATCCGCTAGGCTTTGGTTTTAGACGATCAGAGCTGCCTGTTTATAGAAACTCTAGTATATTCCTCAAGCCTTCCGCTGACCCTTATCAAACTCCAGTGAGATACAGTGCTGAGCCGCTAATGAGTGGTTATGTTTCTTCCACAAATTTGGAAATGATTAAGCAAAGTGCTAGCACTTTGGTATCTTCCGTTGGGCGAGGAAAAGTTGTTCATTTTGTGGACAATCCAAATTTTCGAGGAACTTGGTTTGGAACTAATAAGCTATTCTTAAATGCAATTTTCTTTGGGAATAAGATGTAGGTTATTTTGCGGTATGATTATCCGCAATTATACAACTAACCAATTTAAATAAGGACTTATATAAATCCGATACTAATAGATATTAGATCCGCTACAGCGGACAAGTTATTCATTGATATTGGCTATAAATCACAGGTTTGTTCCATTATTTTGGTTCTACTTGTAAGTAAGCGGATATACATATAAAATTTATAGAATAGCCAAGCAATCCTTTTTTGCTTGGCTTTTTGTTGTTGAAGTGAAATTCAGATAATTTGACGAACTTTGAACAAATTTTATTGCTTGTGTCTACTCGAATACTAATACTTACACCTCCATTTACCCAGCTCAACACCCCCTATCCTGCTACGGCATATATCAAGGGATTTCTGAATACCCTTGGCAAAGACGCCTTTCAGGCTGATTTAGGATTGAATGTGATTCTTAAGATTTTCTCAAAAAAAGGTTTAAATGATTTATTTGAAAATATTGAAAATCAGAGATATAAAAATTTGAGTTTAAACTCAAAAAGGATTCTCAAGCTTAAGGATGATTATTTGAGTACGATTACAGCTGTTATAGATTTTTTACAATTTAAGAACCCAACTATTGCTTATAATATTTGTGATGGAGACTTTCTTCCTCAGGCTTCAAGGTTTGATCATATAGAAGAGCTTGAATGGGCTTTTGGAAGTATGGGAATTCAAGATAAGGCTCGGCATTTTGCTACTTTATATTTAGAAGATCTGGGTGATTTGATCCAAGAGGCTTTGGATCCTCACTTTGGTTTTAGTAGGTACGCGGAAAGGTTGGGAAGGTCAGCAGTTCATTTTGATCCATTAGAGCAAGAATTGCAAGGTAAGCTATCCTTTGTAGATCAAGTGTTGATCGAAGAGTTGAAGGAGCTAATGGAAAGCCATCAACCTGAATTGATATGTATTTCAGTTCCTTTTCCAGGAAACCTTTATGGTGCTTTGAGAATTGGCCAATACATAAAAAACAACTATCCGTCTGTTAAAGTAGCGATGGGTGGTGGTTATCCCAATACAGAGCTGAGATCATTACAAGAGCCAAGAGTTTTCAAATATGTAGATTACATTACCTTAGATGATGGTGAGCGACCCTTGATGAATTTGATATCATATTTAGAAGGACAAAGTGATCTTACATCCCTAAAGAGAACATTTGCTTTGGTTGATGGAGAAGTTCGCTACTTGAATAATCCAAAAGAAAGAGATATTCCTTTCAGTCAAACAGGTACACCAGATTACAGGGGGCTTCAATTGGATAAGTATCTTTCTGTGATTGAAGTCGTGAATCCCATGCATAGGCTTTGGTCTGATGGTAGGTGGAATAAGCTGACCATGGCACATGGCTGCTATTGGAAGAAGTGTTCTTTCTGTGATATTACTTTGGATTACATCAAGAATTATGAACCAGTTTCAGCAGCTTTGATTTGCGATAGAATTGAGGAGCTGATAGCACAGACTGGACAAACAGGGTTTCACTTTGTAGATGAAGCAGCACCACCTGCTTTGATGCGGGAGTTAGCCATAGAACTATTGAGAAGGAAGTTAAGTATCACCTGGTGGACAAATATTAGATTTGAGGAGCGATTCACGTATGATTTGTGTCGATTATTAAAGGCTTCAGGCTGTATTGCAGTTTCTGGAGGATTAGAAGTAGCCTCAGACCGCCTTCTGGACATGATGCAAAAAGGTGTCAACGTAGCACAAGTTGCTCGGGTGGCACGGAATTTCACAGAGTCTGGGATCATGGTTCATGCTTACTTGATGTATGGTTTTCCAACACAGACTGCACAAGAGACCATAGATAGTCTGGAGATGGTACGTCAGTTGTTTGAAAACAATGTGATTCAGTCTGGGTTTTGGCATTTATTTGCCATGACGGCGCATGCCCCTATTGGTTTGCAGCCCGAAAAATTTGGTGTGGTAAAGGTAGGTCCTGAAAAAGGTTTATTTGCGGATAATGATTTAAGTCATGAAGATCCTCAAGGAGCTGACCATGAATTATTCAGTAAAGGACTCAAGAAAGCGCTTTTTAACTATATGCATGGCATGTGCTTTGATTTTCCTCTTCAAGAGTGGTTTGATTTTAGGGTGCCAAGGACAAGTGTGAAATCCAATTTTATAATCAAGGCTATTTCCGAGCCAGATACTTTAGAGACCAAGCCCAATTCGAAATTGGTATGGATAGGTAATCTGCCAGAATTGAAAATGGAAGAAAGCAATAATCGAAGTAATCGGGTCAAGCTACTTTTTGAAAATAAAAATTCAAGTTTTGAACTGGAGGTTGATTTAGCAAAAGGCGAATGGTTGGCCGAAAATATAAGGGCCATGAAGCCGATGCAGGGTCAAAAGGATTTGACTTATGCTCTGTTAGAGAAATCGTATCAAGAGGCAGGTTTTGGGGACATCAAAACTTTGGTGTATTCACAGCTTTGGATAGACTTGATGGATGCTGGAATGACAAGGGTATAAATGAAAAATCCGGCCTAAAAGACCGGATTTTCACTCACTTTAACCACTAACAACCATAAAACAAATTCATCATGTGAAGCTGATAAAACAGCGTTACAACAATCTGAACGATGAAAAACATCAATTTGTCGTAGTCCGTACGGGAATCGAACCCGTGTTTTATCCGTGAAAGGGATACGTCCTAACCCCTAGACGAACGGACCATTTAAACAAAGAAAAAAGGTTAAAAGATTTTGTAGTCCGTACGGGAATCGAACCCGTGTTTTATCCGTGAAAGGGATACGTCCTAACCCCTAGACGAACGGACCATTTTTGAATCATTTTAACCCTTTTTCTCAATGGTGATGCAAATATAGAGGGTTAAATTCACAAAGCAAAACATGACCAAAAAATATTTGGTTTGGAAATCCAATAGCTTGAAAATAAGCGAAAAATATTTTCGGTCAATCATTGGGCTTGGTGGCCTTACATTTAATATGGCTTTGATCAGGTTTCTTATAGCCTTATTGATATTATAAAAGCATTGAAACTTTCCCTAATCTATCTTGTTTGTAGACTTTGTAATGCAGGTTTATTAACTTCGTGGCCTGAAATCAGAGCACCCAAAATGAATACAAAGAGAGTAGCTGTCAATGGTTGTGGTAGAATCGGAAGATTGACGATCAAACTATTACTAGAACAGCCTGATATAGAATTGGTAGCGGTAAATGACCTCACAGACCCTTCTACCCTAGCCCATTTGCTTCAATATGATTCGGTTCACGGTAAGTACCCATATCGTGTAGAAGAGTCTGATGGCAACTTACGAATCAATGGGAAATTGATTAAAATTTTTGCTGAAAAGAACCCTGAATTAATTCCTTGGGCAGATTTGTCGGTAGATATAGTTTTAGAGTCTACGGGTAAGTTTACTGATCTTCAAGGTGCTTCCAAGCATCTGAAAGCTGGTGCAAAGAAAGTGATTATAACTGCTCCTTCTAAGTCAGAGGCCGTTCCCACGGTGGTACTCGGAGTCAATGATCATGTGATCAAAGGAGATGAACAGATTATATCCAATGCTTCGTGTACAACAAATTGTTTGGCTCCAATGGTCAAAGTTTTGAATGACCATTTTGGCATTCAAAAGGGCTATGTTTCTACCGTACACTCGTACACCAATGATCAAAACTTGCATGATGCACCGCATCGAGACCTGAGAAGAGCAAGGGCAGCAGCTTATTCCATTATTCCCACAACTACGCATGCGGCAATGGCGATGGAAATCGTACTACCCGAATTGAAAGGAAAAATTGAGGCATCAGCCATGCGAGTTCCTGTACCTGATGGATCCTTGACAGATTTGATTGTTTTGTTAGATAGAGATACTACAGCTGAAGAGGTTAATCAGATTTTTGAACAAGAGTCAAATGGTGGATTGAAGGGGATAGTAGAATATACCGATGACCCCTTAGTGTCTATTGACATTATTGGTAATCCCCATTCCTGTATTTTTGATGCTGGCTTAACTTCAGCTAAGGGTAATCTGGTAAAAATTGTGGGTTGGTATGATAATGAAGCGGGCTATTCAAACAGGCTGGTTGATTTAGTCAGGAAAATAAAAATGTGAGCTTTTGGGCTCACATTTTGTTTTTTTTTATCCCTCCATATTCTCTTTTACAAAATCGAAAGCTTCCTGCCAAGCATCTAAAAATTCCTCCAAATGGGTTAGAAATGGCCCTTTAAATCCCGATTCTTCTATGATAGTTTTTCCATTGAGAACAACATCATTGAGTTTTTCGATTTCGAAAAGCGCTAATGTTGGCTTTACTTTATGACGAATTTGTTGAATGGTTTCAATATTTTCCTCTTCAGAGCCTTCTAGATACTTTTCTTTTAGCTCAATCAGGGAATTATGTATTGCAGTGATCAGTTCATTTCTGAACTCCATATCACCTTCAGCCATTTCGTCAATTCGGTCAAAATTAACAGGTGGAATTCTATTCATTGTTTTTGGGTTGATCAGCATGTTTTCCAGCGATATATCCTGTTGTCCAAGCGGCTTGAAAGTTGAAACCTCCAGTAATCCCGTCTATGTCCAATACTTCGCCAGCGAAAAACAAACCGGGTGTGATTTTGCTTTCCATCGTCTCAGGATTGACTCCATTCAAACTTACTCCACCAGCTGTCACAAACTCTTCTTTGAAAGTAGTCTTTCCTTCGATGGCAACAATATAGCAAAAAAGATTCTGGATTAATCTATTCAATTGCTTTTTTGATATTTCATGCCACAAATCAGCCTCCTTGATATCTGCCCGCAGCACAATATGCTCCCATAGCCTAGCTGGAATACCAAACAATGGGTTTGTACTTACTTTCTTTTTAGGATGAGCAGTTTTAAATTGATTGACATCTTGCATTAATCCATCTTCTGTCCAAGATGCATTCCACCTGATATGCGCTTTTGCCTTGTAAGTCTGCTCTGCCAGCCATTTTGCTCCAAAAGCAGAAAGCTTGAGCACTGCTGGTCCTGATATACCCCAATGGGTAATCAAAAGTGGACCTTTATAAGAAAGTTTTGTCCCCTCGAGCTTGACATGTGCTTCGGGCATTGCTATTCCCATTAGACTTTTGATTGGTTCTGATGGGGTATTGAAGGTAAATAGAGAAGGTACAGGTGCTTGAATTTCGTGCCCTAATGCTTTGATAAAATCAAAACCCTCAAGTTTTGGACTTCCACCAGTACAAATGATTAATCTATCAAAAACCAATGTTTCCTTTCCATTACTCAATTCAAACTTTTGACTGCTAAATCTAATCTCACTGACCCCAAACTGATATTTGATGGTCACTTGTTTTTTTAATGCTTCATTTTTCAAAGCTTGAATGATTGACTCAGCATCATCGGAAATAGGAAACATCCGTCCATCAGCTTCAACTTTCAATTTTACTCCCCTACTCTCAAACCAATCAATGGTATCTTTGACGGCAAATTGCTGGAAAGATTTTTTTAAAAACTTCTCTCCTCTGGGATAGTTTTTGACAAGGTGATTGACTTCTAAAGCTGCATGTGTAACATTGCACCTCCCTCCACCAGAAATCTTTACTTTGGCCAGAGACTTTGATGTCTTTTCTAGGATAGTAACTTGATTATGTTGACTTGAGGCATGAATGGCCGCAAAGTATCCTGCCGCCCCTGCTCCTATTATTCCAACTTTTAGCATATTTTGATGTTATTCCAGTCTGAGCTTGGAATTAAAGTTTAGCTTGAAATTGATTTATGCCGTAAAGGTCATTATTTTGCCAATACAAACCACAGGAATTTATAAAAATGAGTCAAAGCCCAATGAATAGCCCAAAAGTGATCAAATCTTATGTCTTGATATTTTTCCTTTGTTTGTTAGCCACTGTGGCCAATTCACAAGTGCAGCCAACTTTGGGTGGTACATCTAGAATGATGAATAATGCTTTGGCTGAAATGAATAAGGGAGATTATGAAAAGGCAAACAACTTCTTCAGACAAATCATAGAATCCAACCTTCCTATTCCGCCAGAAATGCCTTATTATTTTGCAGAGACCTTATTTCAGTTGAAGCAATATGATAACAGCGCCAACTTTCTAAATAAATATTTAGAGTTGAACGGGCTCAAAGGAGAGAATTTTGAAAAAGCAAAGGCTTTGGAATCTATGTTGGAAAAGCCACTAAATGAAATAAAAGCTTGTCAGCTGTGTGACCGGAGGGGTTATAAATTTCAAGTGTGTTTTACTTGTGAGGGAGCCAAAGACATTGAGCAAGATTGTAATTATTGCAAGGCAAAGGGAATTGTGGGCTGTAATAAGTGCGTAGGTTCTGGATTGATTACCAAAAGAAACGTTTTTAATATCATCGAATATCACGAATGTGATAAATGTAGCGGTGATGGCAGACATACTTGCCCTGTCTGTGATGGAACAAAGATTGAGACAGGAAAATGTAAAACTTGTCAAGGAGTGGGACAGTTACAATCCGATCAAGTTTGCGATCATAAAGCAGAGGAGCCAAGGCATCTTTCGGCGGTTTTCAATAGGATGAGAAGCCATTGAATAAAGTTTGAAGGTTGGGAAGGTTTAAAAGTTTTGGATTAACCGAACTTGTTTTTGGATTTTGATTGGGTTATTAGGGATTAGTTGATTGAGTTATTGGGTTATTAAGGATTAGTTGATTGAGTTATTGGGGATTGAGTTATTAGTTGATTGAGTTATTGGGGATTGGGTGATTGAGTAACCTTGGGATCTGGACCTGCTACATTTGATTATTTGTACTTGAAATAAATTGTGTCTAGCAAAAAAAAGGGCAACTGAATGATTAGTTGCCCTTTTAAATTTATGCTTATCTGTAATCTAACTTATTTACAATACTTTTCTTGTGCTTCTATGGCTGCTTCAAAATTGAGTTTGACTGCCATATTGATATCCTCGCAGGCAGAGGATTTTCTTTTGTTGGTAGCTAACTTTAAGATACCCCTGTAGAAATATGCTTGACCAAATTCTTTATCCATTTTGATAGCAGCGCTATATTCTTTGTAAGCTTCGTCTGTATTACCCAACTGATGCAAAGCTCTGGCTTTGAGAAAATAAGCCATGGCTGGTGCACCTGGAACTTCTACTGCATAGTCTGCATAAAGTAAGGCTGAGTTGTGGTTTTTCTTTTTCTGATACAGGTTTGAAAGACTTAACATGACTTGAATATTCTTTGTGTCATTTTCAAGTGCTGCAATAAAGTCCTTCTCCGCTTGATCAAGATCTCCCAATTCCTCGTAAGCACGCCCCCTATTGTAAAGAGCCTTGACATTTTTAGGCTTTGTGGCCAATACATTATCATAAGCTTTAATAGCTTCTTGATACTGTCCAGCTGCGTAATAGACATCTCCATCATTGGAAGTTTCTCCACATGCTGAGAAAGTGAAAATTGCAATCAATACTGCTAAGATTTTAATCTGATAATTCATAATTATTGTAATAGGTTTGAGATTGCAGCAAGTTAGACCGCAACGTTGTTTTCTCTTAAAGCATCATTCAGAGATGTTTTTAAGTCTGTAGAAGCTTTTCTTTGTCCAATAATCAATGCACATGGAACTTGGAACTCTCCTGCCGGGAATTTTTTTGTCAATGATCCTGGGATCACAACAGACCTGGCTGGCACAAAACCTTTATACTCCTTTGGCTCAGATCCAGTTACATCGATGATTTTAGAACTTGCTGTGAGGGTGACACCAGCTCCGATTACAGCTTCTTTACCAATTCTGACACCTTCTACGATAATCGCTCTTGAGCCGATAAAGGCACCATCTTCCACAATTACAGGAGCCGCTTGTACAGGTTCTAATACTCCTCCGATACCAACTCCACCGCTCAAGTGAACATTTTTGCCGATTTGAGCACAAGAACCTACTGTAGCCCAAGTATCAACCATTGTGCCACTATCCACAAAAGCACCGATGTTTACATAAGAGGGCATCATGACTACACCAGAGGCTAGGTATGCACCATATCTAGCAACTGCATGTGGTACAACTCTGACACCCTGCTTGGCATAATTGGTCTTAAGCGCCATTTTATCATGAAATTCAAAAGGACCAACTTCGATGGTATGCATTTTTTGTATTGGGAAATAGAGAATTACCGCCTTTTTTACCCAATCATTTACTTTCCAAGTGCCATCTTCCAAAGGTTCGGCTACTCTTAGTTTGCCCGCATCTAAATCCGAAATCACCGATTTGATGGCAATTTCAACATCCTTTTCTTTCAACATTTCTCGGTTATCCCAAGCACTTTCAATGATCGTCTTTAAGTCCATATTTTTTGTTAGTTTCGCTTTTATTCAAATTTGATTTATTCATGCAAAAACCTAGGATTGTCATCGCCTCTACGCTCAAACCCCTCTTGGATCCTAGGTCTTTTTATAGGTTTGCGCTTTCGCTGCGTGAAACAAATAAATACCGTCTTAACATCATAGGATTTTCTACAAAAAAAGCGGTAGATCAAAGTGATATTCATTTTCACTCGCTCTTTGAAAGCAAGAGAACAGCTTTTAAAAGGCTATTTGTAGGTATTAAGTTCCTGCGATTGCTAAAAATGATCAGACCAAAGCTGATAATCGTGACTACTTACGAATTGCTTCTTCCTGCTGTGATTTACAAAGTCTTTAATAGATGCAAGCTAATTTATGATGTTCAGGAAAATCATAGATTCAATGTCAGGTATAACAGCGTCAATTCCAAGCCATTTCAATTTCTGATTTTACCCTTAATCCAACTGATTGAATTCGGTTCAAGACCTTTTATAGATCAATATATTCTGGCAGAAGTTTGTTACAAAGAAGAGATGCCATGGGTTGGAAACGCTGTGATTTTAGAGAATAAGTATTTTGGGGAATATAAAGAAGTCGTACCAAAGCGCTTTGAAGCCAATCAACCTTTGAATTTTCTAATCGCTGGCACTTTAACAGAAGTTTATGGGATATTGGAGGGTATATATTGGTTTGGAGAGTTTGTCAAGCAATTTCCATCAGCAAGGTTGCATGTGATAGGTCATGTGACTATGGAGGAGTATGCTCAGAAAATTTTGGAAGCAGCAGTTTCTATTTCACAGATCTTATTGGATATTTCATTCACGCCAATTCCTTACGAGCGTATTTTGGATGCTTATGAAGTTGCGGATCTTGTGTTGATGCCCTATTATCAAATTCCCAGTATCAGTCCCAAAGTTCCTAGTAAAATGTATGAATGCTTGGCGATGGGTATACCATTTTTACATGCACCGAATGAAAAATGGGCGTCAATTACCAATCAATACCAAGCAGGTTTTGAAGTTGATTTTAGCGATATGACCAATATTCCCCGAGTAATTGATCATATTTTTAATGCTACTTTTTTTGAGCAAGGAATTGTAAAAAGTGCTTATTGGAAAGCGAAGGAACAAGAAATCTTAAAACAGCTAATTGGGGACAATTTGAAATAAGCTTTTATGCCTTAGTTTCCATGTGACCTAAATTTATTTTCGATGCCACAAAGGCACTAAGGCACGAAGCTTAAAATTGATGATGCCATGAAGGCTCCTAGCTAAATCTAATCAACGAGTAAATAGATTTGTAGAATAGTAAACTTTTAAATTTGATGTATACTCTTATTGTCAAGCGTCTAATTTTTGTCAGAAATTAAGTGATAAGCCAAGTCCATTTCTTTGTACTCCAAAGGCTAAGGCTTACTGTTTTTAAACCGCATAACTTATCCACATCAAATATAGGGAACAAATATTTATTCTTTTCAAGGAAACCAATTTTCAGCATTGAGAAACTCAAGGTTAAATTTATCAAACTTTATGAAAGTGGATTGTGTATTGATTAGTGTATTGATTATGAATTTGTTGTGGTTATTTTAGATTAAACTAAAATATAAATAAGGATATCCTAATATGTTGCAAACATTGATTTTAGAGTTATCCACAAGTGTTTTAGTCTATATTAAATTATTTTTTAGTGTTGGCTAAAATCCTATCTTTGCCATCTTATTCGTTAGATGTTTATGATTAAATTGACTTACGCAGAAGAGAATTATTTGAAGGCCATTTATGAGTTGACCGAAGCCGGGAAGAAGAGTACTTCTACCAATGATATTTCTGCATGGATGAAAATCAAGCCTGCTTCCGTCAGTGATATGCTTCGAAAACTCGGAGAAAAGACGGTGATAGATTACCGTAAATACTATGGAGTTCACATGACCGAAGAGGGGAAAAAATTGGCCTTGCGTATCATCAGAAAACATAGGCTATGGGAAGTATTTTTGGTTGAGAAATTAAAATTTTCTTGGGACGAGGTAGCAGAGGTAGCAGACGAATTGGAGCATGTGCAATCCCCTACCCTTATCCAAAGACTGGATGAATATTTGGGTTTTCCAAAGTTTGACCCGCATGGCGATCCCATTCCTGATGAGTTTGGAGATGTTCGCTCTCGGCCACGCATAGCGCTCAACGAGATTGAATTGAATGGTTCAGGTCAGATTGTGGCAGTAAAGGATAGCAGTGCAGCGTTTTTAAGATATTTGGATAAGGTGGGTGCTTATATTGGCGCTAGGATCAAAGTCTTGGAAAAGGTGGAGTTTGATGGCTCAATCGAAATATTGGTAGATAACAAAAAAACGATCTTCATGTCCAAGGATGTGGCGGGGAATATTTTGGTGATGCAGTAAGGGTTTGAAGGTTAGAAAGTTTGAATGTTCGGGAATGGTTGATTGAGTTATTGGGTGATTAGTTGATTATGTTATTGGGAGAATAGTTGATTAAGTTGTAAGGTTTGAAAGTTTGGGATAAAGTTGAAAGTTTTGGGCTTTGTTCTTGGTACAATGTACAATGACCTTTGAACTTACTCGGAATTGAAGTCGTTTTGGAAAGGATTGGGTAGAAATAGTTAAATTTGAATTATGAAAAAATTGAGTGTGATCATTTGTTTGGTTTTGTTTGCAAGTTTAAGTGCTTTTGCGCAGGAGGAGATCAAATGGATGAAATTTGAGGAGGCAGCATTAGCTACACAGCATAATCCTAAAATGATTTTGGTAGATGTTTACACGGATTGGTGTGGTTGGTGTAAGAAGATGGACAAAGAGACATTTACAAATCCTGAGGTCATAGCTTATGTGAATGCTAATTTTTATCCGGTCAAATTACATGGAGAGAAGGAAGATCGAAAATTTACTTTTAAAGGCAAAGAATACACTGAGGCTAGCATGGCCAAAACCATGCGGGTAAGTTCCTATCCTAATTTTGTGATCATGGATGTCACCATGGAGAATATTACTCAATTGCCTGGCTACAGACAGCCAAAGCCTTTTATTGAAGGTTTGGAAGGTATAGTGAAGCGATTTACCAAGTAAGGATGTTCAGTTTACACGAAAAAGAAGACACTATTGTAGCCTTGGCAACGCCTCAGGGTGTGGGTGCTATCGCTGTCATCAGACTTTCTGGCAAAGATGCCATCAAAATTTGTAATAGAATTTTTAAGGGAAAAGACCTTGAAAGCCAAGAATCACATACCATACATTTTGGTACGATCAGAGATGGAGATCGGATTATAGATGAAGTTTTGGTTTCTTTATTTATAGCACCTAAGTCATTTACCAAGGAAAATGCTGTGGAGATTTCTACCCATGGCTCTTCTTATATTGTCAATCAAGTCATCAAATTATTGATCCGAAATGGGGCGAGACCAGCTAAGCCAGGTGAATTTACTCAGCGCGCGTTTTTGAATGGTCAATTTGATTTGGCCCAGGCTGAAGCGGTAGCAGATTTGATTCATGCAGACTCAGAGACTTCGCATCAGGCCGCTTTGAATCAGATGCGAGGTGGATTCAGTGGAGAAATCGCCAAACTACGAGGTGAGTTGATCCATTTTGCTTCTATGATCGAATTGGAGCTAGACTTCACTGAAGAGGACGTGGAGTTTGCCAGTAGGGATGATTTGAGGATATTGGTAGAGAAACTCCTTCGTGTGGTGGAGCAGTTGATTAGCAGCTTTGACCTCGGCAATGTGATCAAGAATGGGGTACCTACCGTGATTGCCGGCAAGCCTAATGCGGGAAAGTCTACCCTGCTCAATGCTTTACTTAATGAAGAAAAGGCAATTGTTTCAGACATCGCAGGAACCACCCGTGATTTTATTGAAGATGAAATCAATATAGGGGGGGTAATCTTCAGATTTATCGATACTGCAGGTTTACGTGAGACAACTGATGTGATCGAATCAATTGGTGTTAGTCGAACTCAGGAGAAAATGAAGACCGCCTCCTTGATTCTTTACCTATTTGATCTGGGAGATACAGATATGGTAGAGATCAATAGAGATATCAATAAACTGGAAAATCTAGGTGTACCATTCCTTAAAGTAGCGAATAAGTTAGATAAAGCTAATGATCAATTTGTCAATGAATTAAAGGCTAATCATCCTGACACTATTTTTATTTCGGCGGGTCAAAAAGAGCATTTGGATGACCTGAAAAGTCAGATCTTGGCCTTGGTCAATTTGGATAAGTTCAAGACGGGCAATACCATCGTCACCAATATCAGACATTATGATTCTTTGGTGAAAACTAGGGAATCGCTATTGGATGTATTGCATGGGCTGGATGCAGAAGTGACCAATGATTTCTTGGCGATGGATATCCGTAGGTCCTTACATTATCTCGGGGAGATTACAGGCGAGATCACGACGGATGATTTGTTGGCGAATATCTTTAGTAAGTTTTGCATCGGGAAGTAGCGCAGAGGATGGATTGTAGAATTTAGATTTTAGATTGGGAATGTGAAACCGTCTGAGGTTTTGGAATGTCCAAGCACAAAGAATTGAATCAATTGAGTCCTATTTAATTTTTACTCAAAATCACTACCATGAAGTGATTTTTTTTGAATAGAATTTTACTTTAAATCATTTAAAAAAGTGTCTTTATGGCTGCTCTTATTAGGGTTTATATCAAAGTATATTAAGCTATATAATATGTTTAATACGTGTATGATTTGGATTTGATATGGATATGATACGGAGTTAATATGTGTTTATATAGGATAATGAATTAATTATTATTAACTTATAATCAATTCAAAAACCAAGAAACAATGGCTAAGCAAACAGGATCATTAACACTAGAAGGAACAATGGGAAATGTTATCTTCTACAAGAGAAATGGAAAGTTTTATTCCAGGTCAAAAGGAAGTCCAAGTAGGAAAAAGCTAAAACATGGAAAGGAATTTGAAAACTCCAGGAGGGTAAGTTCTGAGTTTGGGCATGCTTCAAAATTTGCCGCTAAACTATCTCGGTCTTGTGTCGGGCTATTGAATCCTGGTAGGCATGATGGCTTGCATGGGAGGTTGACTTCAAGCATGCATAAGGTAGTACAATCCGACCCTGTTAGTGAATATGGACATAGAAGGTTGCGATTTGGCAATTTGGAATTGATGAAAGGGTTTGATTTTGAAGCTACATCATTGAAAAGCCTTATCGCAAATATGCCCACTGTTGACCATCAAGGTCAGGTAGTTCGAATTAACTTTAGTAGAATTGGAGGTGTTAAGAAAAAGGCTATTCCTGGCGGGGCTACACATTACAGGGTGGATCTACTATGGTGTAAGCTTAATGAGATCAATGAAAAAGTAGGTTATCAGGAATATCAAGGTGAAACTTTTGAATTAGGTGCCTCTCTTGACTTGAATGGAATGGTGGAAATGGACTTAGGCAATGCTCTGCAAAGTGAGGAGGTATTGTTTGTGGTGATGGGAATTGTCTTTTTGCAAGAGGTTAACGGAAAGAAGAATGAGTTGGCGGGGAAGAGGGCTGTTGGGGTTTTAGAGGGAATGAAAGGATGAAGGATGAAGGGGATTAGGTGATTGAGTTGATTAAGGAAAAGGTTATTGGAAGGAAGGGGAAAGAAATGTTTGACTGCCCCGAGGTGTCGGGGTTGCTTAACTGATTAGAAGGGATAGGTTGTTTAGTGATAAAAAGGAATATTTAAGGAGGAATGAGGGTGATTTGAAGTATTAAAATTTATTTGATTGTCAACAATATTTCTTTGACGGATTCATTGAGGATTAGAATGGATTGTAGTATTTGATGTAGGGCTTTATTTTGATCTTCAATATGACTGGAATTTAACTTAAGCTTGGAAATAGTCGAGCTTTGATATAGGCTTTCTAGGAGTTGTTCGGGGTTAGAAATTAGCAAATGAAGCGGATCTACATTGGGATAGTTCATTAAACTGTGTCTAAGGTTTAATCTTTCTTTCAGCCTACTGTCTTAGTTGCCTTAAGGAAACTAAGACAGTAGGCTGAAAAT
>NZ_FTOP01000031.1 GCF_900156785.1 Belliella pelovolcani
ACAGCTTGTAATATTCGTCGTTGCTAATCTTTTTCATGACGCAAGATTACGAACCAAACAGAAATCAGAAAATATGGGGTTTATCGGACGGATACATATCTTCGAATATTAATCAATATATTATGCTAAGGTTGAACAATGGATATTCCGGAGCATGTTGACCCCTCTGATTAACCACTACAATTTTATCTGTTCCAATAAGATTTTGAACAATCACAGCATTCCCATATTTACTTTTCTATTCGATAGACATAAATCAAATATTAGAATTATTTGTTAAGGTATTCTTTTTAATTGAAGAATTTATTTCTTTCAAATAATAAGGAATTTGTCCCAAATAGGTTTCTGGCGGTGTAGAATAATTCTGCCCCATTGCTTGAACTAATGGCAAAGTGAATACTTCGGAAATGTTTTTCTTATCCTTCCTTTTGTACTTCACTTCAAGTTTAATTTTTCTATCACGACTTTCTTCATAAAGTTCAACCAAATCACCTATAAAAAACTTAAGCTCATAATTTGGGGGCATTGCTGAAAAGCCCTCCTTTAAAATCCCAAATTGTGAAATTGGGGCATTCTCCAAACCGAATTGATTGAAATTTTCTAAAGTGTTAATTTGAACATTGTATGCAACACCTTCACCAATATTTTTTACGTGAAGGACCAATGTTTTATTATCTTCTGTGCTTTTCAGAAACATTATTACATGGGGCGTGATTTTTTGTAATCTTAAGGCTTTACTTTCAACCCAAAGCAATAAATTTATTCAAGTATAAATGACTGTACAAGCTGCAATTACTATAGACAAAACAATTTCAACATCCATATTATTCTATGTTATTAATTTGATATTTAAACCAGTTTCTGCAATTCAATCTCCGGCATTTCGTCATAAGTTTTACCATTAAGTTCTCTACCGGCTTTTTTCTTGTTCTTCCCGCCCCATTGCTTGAAGAAGAAAGCGACATTGGCTTGCTGACATTGCTCTTGAATATCCAATACCCAGTCGGAATTCATTGGTCGAGGATTATGGCCACTCTCCCCTCCTACTATAACCCAATCGATTTCTTTGAGGTTAAGATTGGGAAGTGGACCTATCAAGGGTTCACAGGATAGGAACTTTACCCTTGCTCCACTCTGTCTTAAAAAATCAATCCTATCAGTAACTCTTTCATCTTCTACAGAAACTCCCATCCAGATATTGTGAGACCAACTTAGTTGATCTGAAATCTCTGCCAGTCGATCAGCTCTTTTGGTCAGAACTTGGAAAACATGTTGACCATTGTCACGCATAACCTGAAATACTCGCTGAATAAATTCTAGGGGAACATCTTTATGGAATAGATCCGACATGGAGTTGACAAAGACTACTTTGGATTTCTTCCAAGTATAAGGAATCCTTAAGGCATCCTCGTGAATTCTAACTTTTTTGAATCCATCTTTATACTTATCTACACCCATGGCCTTTAATCGCTTGGACATCACTTCTGCATAGCAGAATTTGCAACCCGCAGATATCTTGGTACAACCTGTCACTGGGTTCCAGGTCAGTTCAGTCCATTCAATTGAAGTTTGTGCCATATTTTTCGTTCTTGGTTTTTCTTATGATATCATTAGCAATAGTAACGGCTGTCTTATTATTTGATGCTAGAAAGAAGTGATACATTATACAGTGAGTTGAATTCTCTAGTTCATAGGGATTTGAGACAAATTTAAATACTTCTTTGATTTTGTTAGTGTAGAGTTGTTTTATCTTTTCAATAGCTTTAGTATTTTTTAAAACCTCAATACGCTTTTCCCCAAATAAATCAATAGTCTCGAGCTTAGTATAAAAAGTTGACATAATCAGTTCTTTACTGATACCAAAAAATTTTTCAAGTTTAGAAAACCAGGAGTCAGGTATTTCACCATTTCGTGTCAACATCCTATTTGGACCTAATCCAGTTGGGACTAAAATCCATAGATCTACAGGCATATTTTTTAAACGAGCAACTGAATTCCAATTAACCTCCATTCCGCAGGGATCGACAAATGCTAAGGCTTTGTATGTTTTCCCATTTATTGAAAGGAAGTTAGCCAAATCTATTAATTTTTTATTACAGTCTTCTGAAACTACAAATACTCCACTTTTTCTTACCTGATCAAGAGTCACTTTAAGACTATCTGCTTTTTTCTTATTTAACTCGACAAAATAATAAATATCAAACAACCTAGGTTCTTGAATAGAAACAATCTTTTTTGCTGCACCATGGATAATGTTATCATCCATTACACCATCTACCTCTATATCACCTGATCCAGCAAAGCCATCAAAATAAATTAGCTTCCAGTAAGGCCTGTCTTTCATTATTTCCAAATATGCCTTCGCATATTTTTCCAAAATCCTAATTTTTTCAAAAGTCCAAATTCCTCCAAATTTGTTCATTGTTAATTAATTTAGAATAAGTTTATGGCATGCAGTTAACTCAATTTAATCTAATTTTTACAATTTACCAATTTATTAATTTTTATTATTTTTTATTTATTAAAATTATCAATATATTTAAATGTAAATACGAGATGTGTAGAAATTTAGGTGTGTAAATAGAAGTTTCACTTCCGGGTTAAAATGGTTTTACTTTAATTCATGCATCTTTCATGCATCTAAAGCGAAAAAATAATTTAAAAATTATGATTATCCGCAATGGCATCAGTATGTGATTTTATCACAAATAATCTTGCGGATAATTGTCAACTGTCGACAGCTAACAGTCCACAGCACTTTAAATTTAGGATTTAGATTATTTTTAGTGGCTACTGGTGTAAAAGCGGATATACATATTAAAAATTAAACATTTATTACTATGAAAACACTTCAATTTGATTTAAAAATTATTGAACCTCTATCTATTAAGGATTTTTCAATATATAATGTAACATTCCCGTTAAAAATAAATCTAAATGCGGGCAGACACTATTACAAGAGTAAATCAGTAGAAATAGGTAAATTTCATGGCAACAAAATTTTTGCTTTCATTTCAATTCCAGCCTATTTTGATCCTATATCCAACTTAATAACTATTGCAGGTATTGATGATCAAAGCAAGGATCAAATTTCAATTCACACCTATTTTGAAAATCAATCGGTATTATCTAAAACAATAAGAATAAATAATTCCGTTGAAGATTACAACCCTTCTAATCTTTGGTCAGATTTTTTAAATAATTTCCCTATTGTTAATAATCAATTTATAGAAACTTTAAAGCATAATCTAAATATATTAATCAAAGAATTTTTGAATTCTGGTGTACATGGAGTTATACAAACTGGGAAACCTCCAATTGTAACTCACGAAAATTATCATGATTATAAATCGATGTTTATCAATAAAACAGATGATAAAAAATCACCTGATTTGCATGACATTATAGAGCTTCAAAATGTTATCAAATCTTCTTATAAAGGCATTATAACTTTTTCAAGTATGGCTCCTTTCGCCAATGTCATAGGTAGTACTAATGATCCCAAACCATGGAATACATCATGGATAAAGCTTTGGAGCGAAAAATGCAACAATGGAGAATCCCCGTCTTTTTGTACATCTTATCAGTATTCAAACGGAGCTAAGACATTTAACTGTGGAAATGATTTTGTTGGTGGGCATGTGATTAAGGGTACAGAGGCGATTAAAATAAATACCGGTGGAACGGTTTATATATTCCCAATATGTAAGGCTCATAACAACAATGATAAAATTTACATGTCAATTATAAAATATTCTACGGGGGTAGTACTTGACAACTATAATAAACTAAATGAATTTATAACAAATTAAACAAATTAAACATGGCTGATGTAACTAAAATCTCTCTCCCTCAACCAGATCCTTTTAATATTCAGGCTGTTAAAAGGTATGTCTTTAATGAAACAGGAAACATAATGATGGTCTCCACTGATGAAAAGTCTGACACGATCCAACAATCGGTTCGTGATGTATTTGCAGAAGTTTCTGTATTTTTTGCAGCCATGACTAAAGCGATTTCTCAAAGCAAGAATCCATATGGGAAAAAGGATAGTAATGGCAATCTACCATACTATAGTTTGTACAATTATGACGCTTTAGAAGCCGTGATAGATGGTTCTGGTTATTTTGTCCATGTTAATGAAACGGATATTTCATATAGCACATCAAGTTGGGGAGCCAATTTTAGTAAAGAATTAATAGAAGCTGTATTAGGATTAGCTACAGGCTCAGGTGAATTAAGCTTTGCTGCCGCTATGGTTGGAACCATGGGTAAAGAAGGGGTTAATATCTCCGGCCAATCATCCTCCATTAATAGTAAAGTAGCTAACATCATTTTTGTTTGTGAGTATTTAATGGGTATGCCTATTGTAAGTGCATTAGTTGTGACAGCAGACACGAAGACCGTCTCCCAAACTGTGAAGCTTGGACCATGCTTTAAAGAACAATCATCCACTACAACAATGGTCGTACATAAGGATACTTACATGTTTATCACCCCTTCATTCATAAAACAATATGCTGGTGATTTAGGATCCATTATGAACGATCCAGAGTATTTAAAATTAATTATGCAATTGGAAAGCTTGGTAGAACGCATTCCGACAATAATTGGGGTCTATGAAATGCCATCAAATGCAGATCCAATTCCAGTGCAAAATGGAGATACATTGAAACTGACTAGTACATATGTAATTCTTGGGGAATACTTGGGGAAATCAGTAAAAGACAAATCAAGTTTAGGTTTTGAACCTACCAATTCAACTCTTCAAATAAATCCATCTACATGGAATGATGATGGGATTAAATTCACTGTAGGTAATACTTCTGAAGATTCTGCTATTGCATCAATTATTGTTACATTAGATAATGGTACCACATTAAATGCTGGCTCGTTTTCAATTGAGGGAAAGACTAAATAATTGACAACCTTCTTTCAATAAGCATCATATTTCAAAACTATTCCAGATTATGATCGGGAATAGTTTTTTTTGTTTAATCTAGGATAATTTAATCAAGTGAAGAATCTACGGACTACGTTTAGTTGATATTTTAGGAAACAAAAGAAGTTCAACCCCCCCTCTCCAGCTCCTAAATCGAAACTGGAAAATCTTGTATCATTGACAGACAGGCTTTTGCTGTAAAAAGGAAGTTTTTGGCATCAATCTACTGACGATACTTTCAACCCGTATTGCGGGAAGTACCTAATGTTTTGGAGATTGTCTGTAATGCCATCCCGTTGTCAAGGTGACGGTTTATCTGTTTGAGATTGCTCTTAATTATCGTATTTCCTGCTATGATTTACGGTGTTAGTTCTACTATAAAGCAAACGATAACAGATCAATTTTAAGTGTTCAATCTGGTCAGATTGTTAATAGTCAATATCACAGAATTTTAAACTTAGAATACATAAAACCTTCTATATGCTTCGGAATATACATGCATAATTAACCCCCTACTGTAAAATGAAGTCAATTAGGGCTATTTAAATCTGAAAAGCAGAACAAAAGGATTGTTTCAAATCTCATATTTTTAAGTCTTTAAAATTGTGTTTCAGTAAAAAATCAAAGCGTTATTAATAAGAATAAATATTTCGTCATTTTTTCCAAAAGTGATCCATACAAGTCGACACATTCCAATAAGGAGTTTTTATAACCTAAAAACTCAAAAATCAATAAGTAAAAATTTGTTAGTCAAGTAAAATTATTTTATTAAAATATTTTTATTTATAATTTTTTATTTTTATAATGCAATCAAATAGGAGGGTTAAGTTTAATTATCTTTAATTTTAAATAAAAAAACTATGAAAAAACTAGAAAGTATTAAAGCAAGCTTCTTTAGTAAGCAAATTACTCCACAATCAACTGTAAACATTAGTGGCGGTTACACCTTAACTAAATGTGTACCAACTTTAGCAGGACCAAATCTTTATGAGTGTGGGGATAAAGATGAAGATGTAGTTGTTGAATTATCATAAATAGAAAAAAGATGAAAAAATTGTATCCGTCCGATAAACCCCATATTTTCTGATTTCTGTTTGGTTCGTAATCTTGCGTCATGAAAAAGATTAGCAACGACGAATATTACAAGCTGT
>NZ_FTOP01000012.1 GCF_900156785.1 Belliella pelovolcani
ACAGCTTGTAATATTCGTCGTTGCTAATCTTTTTCATGACGCAAGATTACGAACCAAACAGAAATCAGAAAATATGGGGTTTATCGGACGGATACCAATATTCTCCTCCATCAAAAGCCAGCAGGTGATGGTAAAGGGGGAACCTACTTTGGAACAACAGGCTGTGGTAAAAGCTACACGATGTTATTTTTGGCTAGGCTGGTCATGAAGAGCTCAAGTTTCTCCTCTCCTACCATTGTCCTGATCACCGACCGTACAGATTTGGATGATCAGTTGTCTGCACAGTTTACCAATTCCAAGGGCTTTATCGGAGACAATGAAGTAGTATCTGTGGAAAGTAGAAATGATCTTAGGGTTAAATTACAAGGAAGAAACAGTGGTGGCGTATTTCTGACGACCATTCATAAGTTTACAGAAGACAGTAAGCTCCTTACTGACAGGGATAATGTGATCTGCATCTCTGACGAGGCACACCGATCCCAAGTCAACTTGGATCAGAAAATAAGAATAACAGACAAAGGTGTCAGCAAGACTTTTGGTTTTGCCAAGTACTTGCACGACTCCCTTCCCAATGCTACTTATGTAGGCTTTACAGGGACACCCATTGATGCTACCTTGGATGTGTTTGGTGATATTGTGGATTCCTACACCATGACCGAGTCTGTCAAAGACGAGATTACTGTTCGGATAGTCTATGAAGGAAGAGCTGCCAAAGTATTGCTCAACAATAGTAAGCTCAAAGATATAGAAGACTACTACAATCAATGTGCTGAAGAAGGCAGCAATGATTATCAAATAGAAAGTAGCAAAAAGGCCATGGCACAGCTGTCCACCATTATAGGCGACCCTGACCGGCTCAAAGCATTGGCTGAGGATTTTGTAAAGCATTACGAGCAGCGCTTTTCAGAAGGTGCCACCGTGGCGGGCAAAGCACTTTTTGTCAGTAGCAGTAGAGAGATTGCCTATCAACTGTATCAATACATTCTTGCACTTAGGCCAGATTGGGGAGAAGTGAGGGCTGCGGATCCTTTGGCAATACTGAGTGAAAAAGATCAAAAAGAAATCCTACCTGCTGCAAAAATCCAAATGGTGATGACGCGAGGCAAGGATGATGATAAAAGTCTATATCAGCTGTTGGGAAACAAAGCTTATAGAAAAGAATTGGACAGGCAGTTTAAGAATATCAAGTCAAACTTCAAGATAGCCATGGTTGTGGACATGTGGCTTACTGGCTTTGATGTCCCATTTTTGGACACCATCTATATAGACAAACCCATTCAGAGGCACAACCTTATACAAACCATATCGAGGGTCAATAGAAAATTTGGAGGCAAGGAAAAGGGGCTGGTGGTAGATTATATCGGAATCAAAAAACAAATGAACTTGGCACTTGCCCAATACAATAAGGTGGATAGTCAGAATTTTGAAGATATTGAACAATCTGTTGTTGTGGTCAGAGATCATTTGGATTTACTTTCTAGGGTGTTTCTAAAATTTGACAGCAGTGGCTATTTCGAAGGCAGCCCAATGCAGCAGTTGAGTACCTTGAACATGGCAGCTGAATTTGTGCAGCTGACCAAAGACTTGGAGAAGCGCTTTATGAACTTGGTCAAAAGGATGAAAGCTGCCTATGACATTTGTTCTGGCTCAGAAGTAATTACTCAGGAGGAGAAAAACCAGATTCATTTTTACATCGCAGTAAGATCCATTGTCTATAAATTACTCAAGGGAGAAGCTCCTGACACCGCTCAGATGAATGCCAAAGTAAGAGACATGATTCAAGCTGCGATAGAAAGTGAGGGCGTGGAAGAGCTATTCAAACTAGGCGATGACAAGCAAAAAGAAGTGGACATCTTTGACGAAGACTATCTCTCCAAAATCGACAAGATCAAGCTACCACATACCAAAATCAAGCTACTTCAAAAACTCCTTGCCAAAGCCATAGATGAATTCAAAAAAGTCAACCGTGCCAAAGGGGTAGATTTCAGCAAAAAGATGCAGGTCTTGGTGGACAAGTACAATGAAAGAAAAGAGGCCGATGTCTTGGTCAGCAATGTGTTGGAAGATTTTACAGATGAAATCATTGATCTTTACCATCAGCTTAGAAAGGAAAAAGACTCTTTCAAGGACCTGGGGATAGATTTTGAAGAGAAGGCCTTTTATGACATTCTCAAAGCTTTGGCGGTGAAGTATGACTTTACGTATCCTGATGACAGGCTACTCACGCTAGCCAAGGAGGTCAAGACTGTGGTCGATGACAAAGCCAAGTACACTGATTGGAGTAAGAGAGATGATATCAAGGCAGAGCTAAAAGTGGATCTGATCATTCTATTGGCGGAGAATGACTATCCGCCTGTAGATCGGGATGAAGTGTACAAGGAAATCTTTGAGCAGGCGGAGAACTTTAAGAAGTATAAAAATAGTGGATCGATGTAGTCATGCCCCTATATAGAAATCTAATCTATATTGATGATAAGGACATCACTTATCGGGTGAAGCACTTCCGGTATGAAGGGGACAAATGCATAGTGGTTTACAACAATGGAAGTAAAGAATATGCTTACAGCCGAGAGCGCGCTAGAATTGTTTCTACCGCCCTAAGTGAAGATAATGCATTTGGAATATTCAAGTATCTGAAAGAGACTGCTGAAGTGGTCGGTCGTGAATTAGACGAAAACAATAATATCCTTGCTCGAAGCTTTGAATCCATTGAACAAATACCGGAAGAGAGTGTCCTTTCTTGTTATCTCAATGGGACATTGCCATCTGAAGATACTGACACCCAAAAAATAGATCTTTTTCCTTTTGGTTTTAATACTAGCCAAAAAGCTGCAGTTAACCTTGCCTTTTCGAGAAAGCTAAGCGTCATAGAAGGCCCTCCAGGAACGGGCAAAACCCAAACGATCCTCAATATTATTGCTAATGCCGTCATGAATGGGCATTCTGTAGCTATAGTTTCAAGCAATAATGCTGCAATCCAAAATGTATATGACAAGCTAGAGAAAAATGGGCTTGAGTTTTTAGCTGCCCTTTTGGGGAAAAGCCAAAACAAAAAAGATTTTATTGAAAACCAAAAAAGCCTTCCCCATCTTTCTGAATTTTACCTCGCTCCAAAAAAATATGACAGGTTACAGGAAAAGGCGATAAAACTTTCCTCCCAACTAACTGATTATCTTGAGAAGAAAAATAAATCAGCGAGGTTGAAAATGGAGCTTGAAAACATTATAACTGAATATCAGCATTTCCAAAAAGTTTATAAAGAGCCAGCTGATTCTTCAATAATTTTCAAGAAGAACTTAAGAGCTTCTTCGATCCTTGAATTTTGGGTCTCAATCGAGAACTTAGCAAGGAGAGGCAAGCGGATTGATTTCATTAAGAGAATCTTATTCTGGTTAAAATTTGGAATCAAAAACAAAGAATTCTTTCTCAAGCCATTAGAAGAAATCATATTCATTTCACAATCAAAATACTATCAAAATAGAATTTCTGAAATTAATCATGATCTCAGGAAGCTTGAAATGGCATTGAATAAATTTTCATTTGACCAGAAAATGGAATCTTACACTGCGATGTCAATGCAATTGTTCAAGGCTGTATTATGTAATAAATATAAGACTAGTAAAAGAAAAGTCTATTCTATTGAAGAGCTCAGATCTAAATCTGCTGATTTTGTTCTTGACTATCCTGTAATCCTGAGCACTACTTATTCATTGAGACTTAGTCTATCAAATCAATTCATATATGATTATGTAATTATTGATGAAGCTTCACAAGCTGATATTGTCACTGGGGCGCTTGCACTATCTTGTGCCAAGCGAGCTGTTATTGTTGGGGATAACAAGCAATTACCTAATGTGATTACTAAAAACACTAAAACCCAAGTTGACCCTATTTTCAAATCCTACCATATAAAGGAATGTTATAGGTACTCAACGCAAAGTTTACTTTCCTCTCTTCAAGCTCTTTTTCCAGAAATCCCTAAGACACTGCTTCAAGAACATTATCGATGTCATCCCAAGATCATCGAGTTTTGTAATCAAAAGTTCTACAACAATGAACTTATCATTCTCACAGAGCATAGTCAAAATGGATCACCATTATTGATTTACAAAACTGTTGCTGGAAATCATGCGAGAGGAAATTTGAATCAAAGGCAGATTGATACGATCAAAGACGAAATCATTCCAAGGGAAAAGCTTTATAGTCTTGATATGGGGATTGTTACCCCCTACCGTGCCCAAACAAATGCATTGCAATTAGCATTTAAAGATACAAACATAAAGGCTGACACAGTTGACAAGTTTCAAGGTAGAGAAAACAAAATCATCATACTCTCAACGGTCGACAACGAGATTTCAGAATTCACAGACAACCCAAATCGGTTGAATGTTGCTGTTTCTCGTGCCATCGATCAGCTAATCATTGTAGTCAATGGAAACGTAGACGATCGAGATAGTAATATTTCAGACCTGATTCAGTATGCCGAATACCAAAACTTCACAGTGGTTCATAGTGAATTGAATTCTGTTTTTGACCTTCTTTACAAAGGCTTTGAAGCTGAACGCAATAAATTCATTTCTAAATCAGGAAGAGTTTCCGAGTTTGAAAGTGAAAACCTTATGTATGGTCTTATAAAGGAAGTATTGTCAAATGAAAAATTCTTGAAATATGATGTCCTCACCCATTTTCCGCTTCGGAATCTTATCCGTGATTTCTCTCTTTTAGAAGAGGAAGAAAGCAATTATGCGAAACATCCCTTTACACACTTAGATTTTTTGATTTACAATAAGTTAGGAAAGGTTCCTGTTTTGGGAATTGAAGTAGATGGGTTTTCTTTTCATCAGAAAGGCAGCTTACAAGCTGAGAGGGATCAGATGAAAGATACTATTTTGAAAAAATTCAAACTCCCAGTATTACGATTCAGCACCACAGGGAGCAATGAAAGGAAGAAATTGGAAAGTAGGTTATTGAGGATACACGATTCTAAGTTGAGAAGTTAAATGACGAGATTTTCTAAATCTGTAAACTTGACTTTTCCTAAAGTTGTATTTGATTCAAAACTCACTTCCATCTCTTCTAGAGCAAAGGCATACCAAAGTAGCACCAAAGCCACATCAAAGTAGTATCAAAGTAAGGGATAGTGCGAGCTTAGCTGTTTAAAAATGGTAAGGTATGATTTATTTACAACTAGAGATCTTTTTTTCCTCACTGAATGATCTTTAATTTTTGTTAAATAAAGAGTTAAGTTCTTAATAGACATTAAGGTAATAGTTTAATTTTGATGGAATTGAGTAAGTTTGGTAAGCTTATTTTGAATCATGGAAACAAAACGAGCTCAATCTGATATTTATTAAGAAAAATCATATTCTATCATTCTAAAGCTTTTTAACATGAAAATTACACTTCTATTTATACTTGGTTATTTTTTTGTTTTGGGTTCTGTTCATGCCGAGAAAAGCATTTCTGATACAGAAAAGCTTGCTGCTACTGCCAAAGTCTGGGGTTTTTTGAAATATTATCACCCGAGTGTTGCCAAGGGTAAGTTTGATTGGGACCAACAGTTGCTGGACATTCTTCCTACTTTAGACAATGCTGAGACAAAGGAGGAGTTATCGGCTATTTTCTTGACTTGGATTGAATCTTTGGGCACTATCAAGTTATGTAAGAAATGTCAGGAGGATTCTGAATCAATTTATTTTGACAAGAACTTTGATTTAGTATGGTTTGATGATGAAGCGCTATTCACCAAATCGCTCAGTGAAAAGCTTCGATTCATAGAACAAAACAGGTATCAGGGAAAACCTTATTATGTCAAAACTGAGGGTAGGAATGCTACTTTAGTAATCAGCAATGAGAAATCCTATGCCGAATTTGACTGGACAAATAAGTCAATGCGGCTCTTGTCCCTGATGAGGTATTGGAATACAATAGCCTATTACTACCCGCACAAATATCAACTGGATACCAACTGGGATACAGTACTTCTTCAAATGATCCCAAAGTTTTCTGATCCAGATTCAGAACTTGATTATCATCTGGCCATGTTGGAGCTTGTTGTGAAGATTGACGATAGTCATGGTTACTTTTCGACTGATTTGATCAATGCACATTTTGGACTTGATTTGATTCCGGCAGCTTTTAACTTTATTGATGACAAGATTGTGATAACAGGTCTTTTTGATCAAAACTTGGCAGCTGCTAATGACCTTCAGATTGGAGATGTTATCAGTAAGATTGAGGGAAAAGAGGTGTCAGAGGTCTTATCTAAGAATTTAAAATATATCCATGGATCAAATCATCCTACCAAACTTAAATATGCTTTTGGTAAAATTTATCCAAATGCTTCTGACAGTGTTGAAGTTGAGATCACTAGAGAGGGAGTTACCCGTGTTCGTAGGCTTGGAAGGTATCCAAGAGATCAATTCAGTTCCAGTTCAAGTCTAGACCATTGGAGAGTGATCCAAGACAATATTGGCTATATCAATTTAAAGCGAATTGATGGGAAAGAATTAGCCAATGCGCTCCAGAGTTTAGCTGACACAAGAGGAATCATTATAGATTTGCGGAATTATCCGAAAGAGTTTTTTGGTAATGAATTCAAGAACTTTTTGGGAGCTAGAAATGAGGTTTTTACTAAAGTAATCAAACCTGACTTTAAGTATCCAGGTAGATATCTAATTACCGATCAAAAAGGGGTAACCAAAGCGTCTAAATATAAAGGAAAAGTAATATTGCTAGTTGATGAATATACCCAAAGTCGCGCTGAGTTTACCGCCATTTACATTCAGAATGGATACAATGTTACTACTATTGGAAGTCAAACTGCAGGTGCGGGAGGTATGATGATTCCTCTTGAGTTTGTTGGAGGTTATCAATCCTATTTCACCAGTAGTGGCATTTTTTTTCCTGATATGAGTGCTGTTCAAAGAAATGGTGTTCCGGTTGATTATGTTGTAAGGTCTAGTCTAAAGGGGATTATAAGTGGGGATGATGAAGTTATTGATAAGGCTGTGGAGTTGATTTTGAAGGATGAGAGGAGGTTATAAGATTGATAATAGTTATTTCATCTTCTTTTTTGTTCCCGAATCCCGAGATGGGACTGACTCTATCCACCTTCAAGGCCACCACAGGCTTCTGAAAAAAAAGGAAGAAATATATCCCTATACGAGACAGGTCATCTCTTATTGGGAGGCAAGCCATCCCTTTTCGGGAGGCAGGCCCGGATCTCCGTCGTCCCGCCTACATTAGACGAGGCTTGGTAAGTTTTATGGTGAAAAATACCCTGTTGGAGTGGATTTTAGTTTTTAAAGTTAATGGGATTCCTAATTACAACATGAAGTCAATATATTCTTTCAACAATTTATTGTACTTTTAAATTAAAACTATCATTTATTAAAAGTACTTTTTGTTTTAATAACACAATCAACAAGCTATGAATATGAGATCATCAATTATTTCCGTGACCCTATTATTTTGTGTTTTAAGTTTTGGTTATGCTCAAAGTCCTTGCAATCCTCATCCTCTTTTTAATAGCTTACCACAACACATCCTCTCTGATTGTGAGGAAAAAGAATTTGATAAAATTCAAATTGATTATACTGATAAGGACGGCACTTGGGTTCAGTATGAAAAATCGGGATATCTATTAAAGACCTATTACACTTTTGAAGGCGATTGGGAAAAAAGACCTTCCAATGCAATGATTTTTCAAAATTACATCAAAGCCGTTACATCCAAGGGTGGGACTGTCATCAATGAATCTAAATCAGCGGTATTGCTAACTTTAAAATTAGCCGGTGATGCATGGTGGATAAAAGTCCAAAGTGACCAAAGTGGCACTTATGCTGTCACATGTGTCAAAGAAGAATCCATGCAACAATACATTGTCCTTTCAGCAGAAGATATCGCCAAAGAAATAAAAGCCAACGGCAAAGCAACCTTCTATGGAATCTATTTCGATACAGATAAATCTGAAATCAAGCCTGAATCCAAGGAAACCATTGAGCAAATGGCCAAATACCTCCAAAAAAACACACAAGTAAATGTCTATATAGTTGGCCATACGGATAACACTGGCTCTTTTGAGCACAACCAACAATTATCTCAAAAAAGAGCAGAATCTGTGGTAAATAACCTGATCAACAACTATCAAATCTCAGCTAGCAGGTTAAAAGGTTTTGGGGTTTCCTCTTTATCGCCCGTTTCAACGAATACAACAGAGGAAGGGAAAAGCAAAAATAGAAGAGTGGAGATGGTGTTGAGATAGAATCCAATAAAATACTCAGCTATCGAACTTGTAAGAATAAAATTGGTAGACTTCCATCGTTAGATATTCTAAACAAATGTCTCGTACTTTTAGAAGAAATAAGTAGTAAACATCAAGCAAATCAAAACAACCCAACAATAGAATACTTAGAAATGAAAGCAATAGTATATTCCAAATATGGGCCTCCTGACGTAGCCAAGTTGATGGAAGTTCCAAAACCAAAAGCCAAAGACAAAGAAATTTTGGTAAAAGTATATGCTTCTACCGTAAATCGGACTGACTCAGGCTTTCGCAGTGCCGAGTATTTTGTTTCAAGATTTTTTTCTGGCTTGTTTCGTCCCAAATATCAAATACTAGGTTGTGAGTTTTCGGGTATAGTTGAAGAAACTGGTAAGGACGTAACTACCTTCAAAAAAGGTGATCAGGTTTTTGGGTTTAATGACAAGACATTTGGTGGCCATGGTGAGTATTTAACGATTGCTGAAACTGATGCGGTGACCAATATGCCAGATAAGATACACTTTGACCAGGCAGCTGCACTAACTGAGGGGGGCCATTATGCATTGGTGAATATCAGAGCCGCAAAAGTTGCACCTGGACAAAATGTACTGGTTTACGGAGCAACTGGTGCTATTGGTTCTGCGGCTGTTCAGTTGTTACATTATTTTGGAGCAAAGGTAACTGCGGTGTGCAATACAAAGAATGTCAACTTAGTAAAATCGCTTGGTGCAGATACTGTTATTGATTACCAGACAGAGGATTTCACCAAAACCTCTGATAAATTTGATTTCATCTTTGATGCCGTTGGAAAAAGCTCATTTGGCCAGTGTAAGCCATTGTTGACTAAAAAAGGCATATATATCTCAACTGAATTGGGGAAAAACGGTGAGAACATATTATTGGCATTGACTACACCACTTTGGGGAGGCAAGAGACTCCTTTTTCCACTTCCGTCAATCAGTAAAGAGGATGTGATTTTTTTGAAAAAACTTTATGAAGAAGGGCATTACAGGCCTGTCATTGACAGACGATATGATATGGTGCAAATTGTAGAGGCTTATGAATATGTTGAAACTGGTCAGAAGACAGGCAATGTTGTATTAAAAATAGCAGATTGGAGGGTTGTTTGCTAAATTAAATAATCAATTCGTTTTATTTCCATCAATTAGTTTTAGTAATTTTTTTACACAAATTAGGAAAATCAAAACATTAAACTAACCTTTCACGTCTAAGTATTCATAACTAAAAATATTATCAGCATGAAACACCTTTTTAAATTTGCACTAGTAGGTTTTGTTTTGATTTTAGGCTGCAACACAGAAGATGATTCCCCAAACATGTTATCTGTATTGGGCGAATGGGAGTTGGCCGAAGTAGGCTTTCAATGGCAGGCAGACCCAGATGACTTTGAACTTCCTATTGATAGGTATCAATTTAATCAAAACAATACGTTTAGTAGGACTACAGAGTCTGATAGCGGGGTCAAAAATGCCAGTGGAACTTATGTAATAGAACCTGCAACTGAGGAGGATGTAAATGCCTTGTTTTATATTACATTGGATTATGAGCAAGGAGAAGAAATGATAGGAAATTGTGAAGGAGGTGGATATGAGGAGGGAAAAGAATATTTATTTATTAACTCGGAAAAAAGACTAAGAAATACATGGGATCAATGTGATGGACCTTCTTATATTTATGATAAAAACGAGTAAAATTGACTATTTAATAATTGATTTAAAAAAGCCCGACAATTTGGGCTTTTTCTATGCACTAATATCTGGTGCAATTTTTAAATTGAGATTTACTTTTAAAACAGTTAGGTTCCAAAAGCAAAATTAAAAGTATGAAGAAAATAGAGGCTATAGATGTAATTGCACTGATTTCTGACCTTGAAAAGATGCTAATCAGCTTGTTAGAGGGATTATCAGATACTGATTGGACTAGACAAACTATAGCCCCTAAATGGAATGTAAAAGATGTAGCTGTACATCTATTAGACGGTAATTTGAGGACACTCTCTATGCTTCGTGATAACTACTTCGGAGAGAACCCTAGCAATATAAATACTTACCAAGACTTAATAGATTACCTCAATACACTCAATGCTGATTGGGTAAAGGCTACCAAAAGGCTGAGCCCGAGAGTTATCATAGACCTACTTAAATCATCAGGGAAAGAGTATTGTGATTTTCTAGCTACCTTAAACCCTGATGATAAAGCTGAATTTTCCGTGGCTTGGGCAGGTGAAAACGAATCTAAAAACTGGTTTCATATCGCAAGGGAATACACTGAAAAATGGCATCACCAACAACAGATTAGACTTGCGGTAGGCCAGGAACAGGTATTACTAGAAGAAAAATGGTACTATCCTTATTTAGATACTTCAGTACGAGCTTTACCTTATCATTATAGAAATGTGGAAGGAAAAGCTGGAGACTTAATAAAATTCACTTTTGTAGGAGAAAGAGAAAAGAGCTGGTTTTTAATTTACAATGATGGTTGGGAATTGATCACCTCTATAGATCAAAAACCGAGTTGTGAAGTCAAGATCAGGGATGAGTATGCTTGGAAGCTATTTACCAAAGGCATCACTAAAGATGAAGCTATAAATGTTTCAGAAATTATCGGTAATATAAGACTTGGTGAAGGCATATTTGATTTGGTTGCTGTGATGGCTTAAAATAAATAATGTATATACGGAACTTTGCCTGTAATATTAAAAAAATCCGATTTATTTAACTCCGGATCCGCCTCAGCAGACTAGTTACTAATAGATATTGGATCTGCTACAGATTAAGTTATTTGAAGATATTGACCATTAGCAACCGATTAAGCCTATAAATTGATTTACTGGAAAAAAACGAATAATCTGAAATTAAATAATAAGTATATCCGTTTTCTTGCACGCGGCTTAACAATTGATTGTTGAATTTTCGATTTCATGTTCGGTTGATTAAGCCATGACGCAGGAGATGTAGACTGTCTTTTTTTGACGATTATTGGCAAAATGTAATGCATCTTCTTAACTACTATGCAACTTTGCAATTATTCTTAAAAATTAAATTTTACCTAAAAACTAAAATAGAATCATTAGGCCATCAATCAGTAAAATTTTAATTTTGAACTAAGATTTTCTTTAGACTACTAATTGCTTGAACCACTTTTACATCATTCCAGGTATCATTAAAACTATCTTCATTTTCAACCGACACATCTGGGACAAAGGCACTTTTATAAACTATACCATTGATATCCACTCCATAAGCAGTTGAAAGTAATAAATAGGCTGAATCATTGATTGAAAAACCTTCTGTGGCAGTAACATAACCAGCAGTATTTGACCCAAGTATAGTGAAAGCCTCTCTGCTTTTTAATGCAATAATAAAAAACTCCGCTGAACTGCCGGTAATCGGACTAGTCAGCAAAATTACTGGAATATTTTGGGCATCAATTGTACATGTGGGTTTGATTCTGGCCATTACTTGCTGATTTATCAAAAATTCAGTTTCTGTCAAAAACCACTTTTCATTGTGTTTTGATTGGAAAGAACCAATGTGACCTTTGGGCAAGAGTTGGTGTACTCCAAGGATCATTGGATACATAGCACCTCCACCATTTAGTCTCAAGTCAATAATCAATCCCTTTGTATTATTTTGCAGCAATTCACACAAGTGATTATTCAGATTCTGAGCCTTTGCATCCAAATCCTCCTGATTGACAAATGGCATACTAGGAATTCTAAGATATCCAATTCCTTCTGTTAGCATCATTGAAACCACCTTAGGCCCTTTTTTCCATTCATTCAAAATTGAATCGGAAACAATTATTTCACCTTTCTTCCATTGGTAGACTTGATCATTTAGATAAAAAGCCCCATGAAAATCATGTGTCTGACTTAACAAATCAATCATCATTTCACCTAAGCGTTCATCATTAAGATCCATATCGAACTGGCTCTCAATAGTTGATTTAAGAAGCTTCCAATCCACTTCATAGGAATTTAATGAGTGTTCTTCCATAATTTCCAAAGCTGCAAGAAAAATTTCACGATTATTTTTGACTTGCCCAAATAGTGGGCTACATATCATGAAAAGTGAAAATATTCCTCCAATTACCGCTAAACTTCTATTCATATTTCTTTAGTATTATTTCCAATAAGTTATTGAAGTAGTTCAGGTTTTGCCTCAGCACCTGCTAAAATCCCTCCTACTTTGAAACGACAAAATAACAGTTCATCATATCGTGAGAAAGTCTATTCTCTTGAATATTTGTAAAGCCAGTTTCTTGCAACATTGTCATTGCGGTCTCTGTCCCCCACATGGCGCCTAATCCTAATCCTCCCTGCGCAATGGACACAGGAGTACAATGCATTGTAGAAACAGCATATAATAACCTTCCAAACGGATGGTTCAAATTATTTACAACATTTTTAGAGGCATCAATATCCTGCATCAGGAAAACACCATCATCTTTAAGACACTGGTAGATGGTTTCTAAAACAATTTTCGGAAATGGTTGATCATGTATAGCATCAAATGCAAGAATTAGATCAAATTGTACGTTTGGTTTAAATTTGCTCAAGTCTGCCTTTTGAAAAAATGTATTTTTGAGCCCCTTTTCCTTGGCCGTTTCCAAAGCTTTTTGAATTGGTTCTTCACAAAGATCAATTCCCAGGAATAAAGAATTAGGGAATTTCTCTGCTAACTCCAAAATTGCCTTTCCTGAACCACACCCTACATCTAATACAGAAATACCATTTTCCAATCGTCCCACAATACCGGGAATCAAAGGCAAAATATGATTTATTAAATTTGTCACAATGGTTTGACCACTGTCTTCAGACATGACTTCATGAAATCTTTCATAGTTTGAATAAGGTACACCTCCCCCCTCTTTGAAGCATTGAATCACCTGTTTTTCCATAATCATTCATTCTAGTTGGTTTATTATTTTCATGTAGAAGAACAGTTTCGCTCTTCTTAATGATTGATGGTAAAACCCTTCAAGAAGTTGCACTATGGTAAAAAAACACATAAACATGTGATTATTAATTTTTTGAGCAACCATTCGCTATTTGTCCCCATCTAGAACATAATCTAAAACTTGTTACTATTATTTAAATTAACTACACATGAAAAAGACTAACTTTCTAATTTTCATTATCTTGATAGGTTTAAACACATCTTGCATCAGGGATTTGATGGAAAACTTTCCAAATCCTCCCGCTCCTCTTCCCATTGGTGTTCCTACAGGAGTAGGGTCTCCTATTGGGGAAATTATTGAATTAGAAATCAACTCAAGTGGGGGGCGTATAGAACTAGATCAAGGGAAACTACTGCTGATCTTCCCACAAGGTGCTTTTGCTCAATCTACACTGGTTCAAGTACAAATGCTTTCCCAGACTTTGCCTTTAAGTATAGGGACCTCTTTTGATTTACGAATCAATGGTCAAGTTCCGAAAAAACCCATAGAAATTATATTTACATATGCAGACGATGATTTGGAAGGAACTGGTCCTGATTTCATTCATTTGGCACAACAGGATGAAAAAGGTATTTGGAAATCCACCCGTAACCTTCAGGTGAACTCTAGCACGAAAACTATTAAAGGCCAGATTTCAACAGGTAAGTGGTCATTTTTTGCATCTGCTATGATAAAACCAGGTGCTAAAACTTTAGGATTGTTACAATCACAGGAATTAGAGATTGTTGGTTATGAATATGAACTTAGCCTGCGGACAGACCCGGAATATAATGATCTCTTAGCACCATTGGTTCCACCAGTAAGGGTACAGCCGGCATTAGTTCGGGAGTGGTTGATTGATGGACAAAGCAGCGGAACACAACCAGAGCGAGGCCACTTAGGATTCATCGCTAATGATTTCACTCTAGGAATTTATACTGCCCCCTCCATTTTACCCACAATACCTAAAGTGATGGTTTCGGCTGAACTTTCCTTAGGAAAAGGGAAGTTTCTCCTCCTTTCCCATATCACTCTTGAAAACAAAAATAGCTTTGAAGTAGGCCCTTATGCTTATAGCAATGCAGAAGTATTTATAGGCAAGTCCGGCGATATCTTAACCATCAATATGTTGGCAAAATCCAATGCAAATTATGTAGCTAATCTCGCTTTTTTTATCCCTGAATTTAAGGGAGAAGGAAGTTACAATTTCTCTAATTTAGTTCGGGGAGGGATAGAGATTATATCGGATTCTAAAAGCTTCTATTCGATAGCATTCAATGAAAACCTAGAGCCTTATTTTGAAGGCAATATAACTATCACTGAAAGCAGTACAAATACTGGAAAAACTATTAAAGGAACGATGGCAGGCATACTTTATGAAAGGAAAGAAATGAATAACATCCTAACCTATCATCCTTTTAATTTTCATGCAGATTTTTCAGGTACCCTAAGTAATTGATTTCAGAGTAGGTTCAAAAGAATTTAACCTACCATAAATACAATAACTATCAAGCATTCTTTTTTAGGTATTCATATTGGAAATTATGATTCGCCCGAATTTGGCAATATGCCAAATTCGGGCGAATCATGTAGTTAAAAAATAGAGTAATGAATCAGAAAATTCTCTTGTACGCTTACTAATTATTTTAGGAAATTCAAATAATAATCTAGGTCGACTTTTTCAAATCTACTAGCATTTTTTGCTTCGACCCATCCAGATTTTATAGATTCAAAAATTTGAGGTTCTTCTAAATGGAGACTGTTTAGGATTGGTTCAATTCTGAGTTTCACATCATCTTCTAATGTCTTTCTAAGTAAAACTGGTCCCAATGGAATAACACCAGACATCCAGAGGATATTTATTTTCTCTTTTGGTGAATCCAAAGCATAGTAATCGTTAGCTCCAAAAGCAGCTATATCAGCACTTCCTGATAGAATTTCTTCCAAAGCCTTTTGATGGCTTCCTGAAAAATCTATGGAAGCAAAATGCTCTTCCAAAGGTGTCATTTGATGATTTTGTAAATAAAAGAAAGGGAATAAGTATCCGGATGTAGATTGAGGATTTACAAGTGTTAAGGATAAGTCTTTTGACTTTTCAATGAGTTCATTCCAATCAGCAACTCCTGATTTCATGGAAGAAGCTATAATTGACCGATAACTGGTAGCAGATGCTGATTCATCTATTAATGCTACTGCAATTTCAAATGCATGGGCATGCTCTAAATAATGAAAATAACCTGCCGTACTGACAAATACAATATCAACCTCCTGCCTGACCATCGCATCAATCAACTGATCAACCGTAGGAAATGATATGGTGATAACACAAATCTTTCTTTCCAACTTTTTTTCAATCAATTTGGCCAAAGGTTGAAGATTTTCTAGCCTATCGGTAGTTCCATAGGTATACGTGGCTAATATGATTGATTCTTCTTTTTCTTGAGCATCGGAAGTATTTACAAGAATTGAGAAAAAGATAAAATACGTAAGTGCAATTTTTTTCATGTAGATAAGTTGAAGATAAATTCATTTTGTAAGAGGTGTAATAAAAAAGGGTATCTGGATTTAATAGTTCAGATACCCTTTGAGCGGTTTTAATTAAGCTAGTTCTCTTTCATTCAGAGCGTCTAATAATTCAAAATAAGCGGATGGCTCCATTTCTGAGCTTATAACATTCATCAATTGGTCAAAAAATACTTTTGGAGCATTTGCTTTTAGACCTGATAATGCCATAACTCTTTCACTGGGATCAAGTGCTGGTACAATGTATCGAAACCAGCGTAGAATTTTCTCAGGAGAAAAGGAAGACACAATTCTATGATGTTGCTCAAATAACTCTTCATCGCTGTAGTTTTCCCAAATTAGATTCAGAACCTTTCTTTCTTCAAAAACCATATGGGCTAGATACTTTGATTGAAATTCAGACAATGACAGGAAATATTCAAAGAAATTCCTTGGAGAATCTCCGCAAATGAGTGAATCTACCTTTTTTCCCAGTTCAATTACAAGCCCTTCCAGGTATTCGTGTTCTTGTTGATTTTCTTGGGTACTTCCAGGGCACTTGGATTCCAAATCCGGCAAGATCATATGATCTTCCACATGTGCATGCTGCTCTAAGAGGTAAAACAACTCGTTGGATAGCAATTGAAGCTTTTTGACTTCTTCCTGTTTCGTTTGGTCCAAGTTTCCTGCTAGGTTTGAAACCTTACCCATAAGATACCTCAATCCTTTATGAGGCAATAAATAGGGATTTAATCGTAGTGTTTGCATAGTACTTTTAATATTTTTATATCGATAGGATGGATAAAATCATCCTGTAGTTGCCTCACTTTTTGAAAACCACATGTAGATGTGATTCTGCATTCTCAAGTACTTCCAAAAGCAACCTTTCATTAGCTTATACCATCTTCTAATAAAAAAATCATGAACAAAATTCTTTTCGTACTGATCATCTATTGGGTTCTATCCCCAATACAGGTAAATTCTCAATCTCTATTGCCACCATTAGAGGAAATGCCTTTTTCAAAGGACGCTTACATCCTATTGAAAGATGGCACTAGGATCAATGGTGAATTAGTCAATACAAGTAGTGGTAGAGGAGTAAGCAGAGTGGTTTTAAAAGATGAATCTGGGATCAAACACTCATACAAAGCGGATAATATTTTTGAATTAGGGATTTTTTCTAACGGACTTGTAAAAGCTCAATATTTCAACGAAAGCTCCGCATCGATCAAAGCATTGTTCCGAACAGACAGGAGCGCTATACAGCAGAATGACTATGTTGTATTCAGAAATGCTCAGCTAAAAGGAGGAAAGGAATTATTACTCCAACTGTTGAATCCCCATTTTGATGAACATTTTCAGGTATTTCACGCTGTAAATGCCAGAAAAACCACATCTCTTCATAAAGGCATGGTTACCATTTCTGGAGAAATGCAACGGGTTTACCTTGTTTCCAAAGACGGTTCCGAAATATTTAAAGTCAAAAAAGGCACATACAAAAAAGCATTTAAGAAAATGTTTTCGGATTGTGATGCTTTAAAAGAAATCAAAAGGCCTAAGTTTAAAGATTTTGGACAACACATCTTTTATTACTCAAACAGCTGTTCTCATTACTTCTATAACTAATTCAAATCAAATCCAATAATTATTAACTTATGATCACAAATAAAATATTAGTAAATACTATAAAATGCTACATCCTAATTTCCTTTATTAGTTTGTTTTATGTCAGTATTATGGGGATTTTTTCCCCACAGCAAGTAATGGAGTTGGTAAGGGTAAGCTTAACCAATACTGATGCAATTAGCTCTATTCGAGGAGTCTATGGAGGAGTTGGCTTTACGATTTCTTGCTTATTGCTTTTCCTTTTTTTCAAAAAGCCCGAATGGGCCCATGGCTTCTTAATCCTGTTTTGGGGAAGTTATGCCTTAAGCAGAATTTTGACGATTTTGATGGATGGAAAACTGGGTGACTTTGGAGCAAATTGGCTTTTGATAGAAAGCTTATTGTGCGTTATTGGATTGTTTCTATTGATTATCAAAAACATACTTACCAAATCAGATGAGATGATTTACTTAATGGTAGACCAAGGTAAATAATAAAAAAACAACTGATTACAAACAGATTCTACTTACTACATTATTTTTCTACCGGATAATTTGCTCAAACAATCGCTTGATTTGACTTAAATTCATCCGGTAGTTTTTCTGTTAAAAAATGAATCCCTTATGTACTTAATCCCTACTATCTTATTAAGAACCCTACCACTTTTATTGTTGCTTTTGTTTAATACATTTTCTGTTGAAGCTCAAAGCAGACTTGAGAAAAAGCTTCAAAAGGATTTGTCAAAACACGGGAAGGATCCGACTAAATATGTGTTAGATAAAATCCATAAGCATGACCTGTTAGTATTTGATGATGGCTTTCACCATGCAGAAGAACCATTTTTATTCTATGAAGAATTGGTAAGGAATCCTGAATTTTCAAAAAATATTGACTTCATTTTTATTGAAGTTTTTCACACAGATGCACAAGAAAGTCTTGATTTATTCTTTGATGCTCCTTCGAAAGAATTTTCCATCCTTTATGAAGTTTTTCAACATGATTATAGCGGCTATGGTTGGCCATATGAAAGCTATATCAATCTTTTATCAACTATTTGGGATGTGAAACATCAAATACATGAAATATCTAGGTTAAAAGTCATAGCAGTAAGTCCACCGATCTATTGGGAGGCCATTCAATCAAAAAAAGACTATGATAGATTTTTGAAAACACTGGATACTAGAGATTATTTCATGTATCATACTATATTGATGCAGATGGAAAATTTCAAGAATGGGAAAAAAGGGATTTTTCTGACCAATACCCGACACGCATATAAAATCATTTATAACCAAAGTGGGGAGCCTTACTGGAACACCAATGCATTTTTCGATCATTTCTACCCAGAAAAAGCATTCTCCATTAGATTCCATCATTTATTTCTCTCTGTTGTCAAAAAAAAAGAAGTAATACAAGAACATAACACTTCCGAAGGACTAGAGAATTTTGAGTTTAGTTTCATCCAAGCAGCTAATGGATTATGGGAAAAGGCTTTTTGTAAAAATCAAGGATTAAAAGTTGGATTAGACTTCAAGCATACAGCATTTGGAAGAACTCCCTATTTAGGAAACCATAGCTTGAATATTCAAAAAAATACGCTCATGTCAGATGCCTATGACGGCCTGATTTTTCTAGCACCTGTTGAAAAAATAGGGAAATCGAGAAGAACTGTTTTTTTTATCACAGAATCGTTCAAGCTGGAGTTAAAAAGAAGAATTGAGATATTGCAAGGAGATAACTTACAGGAATTTTTAAATGCATCCAATGTTACGTCTTTAGGCGATTGGATAAACATATTTGCTAAAGGTCCAAAAGAAGATTTGAATTAGCTATAAGTAGTTGATACAGCAGTATTGAAGTAATCAATTGCTATCGAAAACTATAATGCAATTGCACCAAGCCGCTTTCAAAACTTTTAGAACTTAACAAGCTAAGTTTGCTTTCGGGAATTCCTTTAACAAAAAGTGGAATCCCTGCCCCTACTACAACTGGGATAATGGAAATGATCATTTCATTTAATACTCCTGCATGAAGCATCATTTTTACTACTTGCGCGCCTCCATCTATAAAAATATTTTTACCGGGTTTAGCTCGTAGCCTTTCAATCAAGGCTGCTATATCGTCAGAGTAAAATTGAACATTGCCAATACTTTCTCTGAGCTCCCTAGTGATGATATAGGTTTTCTTATCTTGATGTGGAAACTCTTCGACCTGAGACATAACCCATTCATATGTTCTCCTACCCATGATTATCGTATCAACGGATTCAGAAAATGTTGCATACCCATAATCTTCTCCTTTTTTAGCTACAGCTTCCAAAAAAGAAAGGTCATCACCAGGTTTGGCAATGTACCCATCTAAACTACAGGCGATGTATAAAATAACTTTTCTCACTTCTCTTATCTTTTGTTGATTAATAATGGATTTATCCAGAATAAAATTTTCAGAGAACCCCAAATATAAGTTGAGGTTCTCTGAAAAGTTATTTTCCTAAAGTTTAAAATAAGAAAAAGTTGAGTTGTCGGGGTTTGTAAATTTCAATTCCCAAAATGCTAATCCAGATAATGGATGAAAACTACGTTTGATCTCGTAGGGAAGCCGAATAGTTCCTGTTTCAACTTGCTCTTCGTAGTTTTGACTGGTATCGCAGCTTAAGTAGAATTTACTTCTCCAAAATGTCTGCTGAAAATTTATTGATTGCCCAATTTCTTGATAGTTACCTATAATATATTCTGTTGAGTAGGATAGACAATTGGGGTCATTTTCAAATTTTTCGGTGATCAACCATGTAAACTTCCCATCTTCCGAAAAGCGAATCCCAAAGCCTCCTGCTCGATTCGTGTGCCAAGGAGTTGCAGCTCCGCCAAACCACATCCCAGAAGAAACATTATAAAATTCAGGATCAAGGTTAAATAGTTCTTCATTAAAACTCCACCAATCCATCCAGTCACCTTGTAGGGTAGTTTGCCCTGGATTTGCCAAACTTACAGGAAATACATTTCCTAAGGTATTATTCCCAAAAACATTAGAGGTTGCTATATCCTCATTTACTGCTTGAGATTCTTTTGCATAAATACCATATCCAGCAGAATGATTGATTCTGGACATCCTTAAAATAAGTTTACCTGAAACGACAATATTGGCTTTATGGGACATTCCGGGTATTAGTGCACTTCCTGCGTAAGATACATCTGCTCTGGATAAAATATTTTCAGGATGACTACTTTGGATCCAAATTCCTTTCCAATTATGAATTCCATCTTTAATGTTTGCTGAAATATCAATTCTCTGGGATTGTGAACCTATAGCTTTTAAATACCCATTTTGCAAGACATGAATCATTTTATCCTGAAGCATTTCTATTAACGAGCCTGGTTTAATCTCTAAACCTGATTTAACAATTAAATCTGAACTGATCAGATATTTTGATTGATCGTTGAATCCATTCCAATGAACAGCATTTGACAGGAATAGATCTCCTCCTGTTTCTACTCCGTCAAAACCATTTTGACCCTTAAATCTAGAATGGAAATCCAACTTATGGATTTGAGATGCTGGGACAAAAGCAGATGGACCAGTATTATTAGAAAAACTATTATTTTCAAAAACACTTAACTGAGCATCAGAGGAAACATATAACCCGTAGGAATTGCTTTCTCTTATCGTTAGGTTCTTCAGTTCAAGATAGGTAGGTTGACTAAAACCTTTAAGTAATAAGTTTGCTCTTACTCCTGGTAATTCATTAAACTCTTTACCTCCTGCATGTGCAATGAGCACATTATTCAATTTATTCCCTGTGCTAGTAGTATTCAACAATACTCCCTTCCAATATCCACTGTTCGGCTGTTCGCCTTGCAAACTTATACGTTGGTCAGGAAGTCCAATAGCCACTATATTACCATTGATTTTTAGTCCAGCATCTTCTTTGAAATGCACCACAACACCTGGTAAAATTGTCAGTTTTGCATTGACAGTTATTTCTTTGGTAACTATGTAATCTGGAATTGCTGGATCCTCAAATTTATTTTCCCATACAGTATCTTCATTAATATCCTTTGATAGGTAATTTTCAGGCTCTTGAATTGGGACTTCATTCTCTGCAATTGCTGTAATTTTCAGCTCATCTTTGGCAGAAAAAGTATGCTGTTTGACTGTCAATTCAAGGATATATTCCCCTACTAAATCAGGGCGAAATTGAGCATTGGGCTTTTGGCTTTCATCAATTTCAACTTGGCTACCATCCGGTTTGGATTTGATTGTCCACAGATAATTGATTACTCCAGTTGCGCCTTCTACTTTACCTTCAAGAAAGACTATTGTTTCTACAGTCACTTCTTGGTCTTCACCTGCAATTGCCTTTAAGTTATTTGGAATTTCCTGTCCCATATCTTGCTGACAAGCAGTCAAAGCAAAACAAATTAAAATTGTGAAGTACAAAAGATTTGAAAATCTGTTCATAATTAGAGAATAGTTAATGTGATACTTATGATTCGGCAAAGTACCGAAGCTCCATTTTCTTGATGAATAATTCATGCGTTGAGTTGCATCCCTCGATTTCCAGAATCATTAATTCTTCCAATTTTGAAGATTCAAACGATCAAATACCAATAGAAAAAGGTCAAAATCTGCTTAAATTCAGTGATTTACAAAAATTTCAGCCCAATAATCACATAAAGATGTTATTTATCAATTCGATTGGTGAAAATGAAGCAATTGATAAGTATTTTAGCCTTTTGATGAAGTGTTTTTATACGATATTGTTACTTATTGTTACTGGAGTTGGCTGCTTTGCCAGTCCCAATAGGTTTTTCAATAAACTTACCATAGCAGATGGGTTATCCTCCAATAATGTTTATTCAGTTTGGCAAGATAAGAAAGGGTATATTTGGATTGGCACTTCCAATGGTCTGCAGCGATTTGACGGAAAATCCTTTCTTTATTTCCCTGTCCTGAAACCTGCTCAGAGATATGCGCAACCTGTCAGGCAAATTTTAGAAGATTTGGATGGTAATATGTGGATCAGATATGGTGACAGTTATGGGATCTTTAATCCATCTGATTACAGCTTTAAAGAAGTTCCATTAGAAAAAGCTGATGTAAGATTTCATGGTGAGAAACTATGGATCGATAGCAAAGGGCAAGTGTTTTTGATATTACGAAGAAATAAGATTCTCTATTACGATCAGCAGAAAAGTGTATTTTCCGAAGTGGGCAACCCGATCAGATACCCAAAAGGTCATCAGCCTATTTGCATAACTGAAGATCGAAAGACGGGATATTATTGGATAGGTTCTCAGCAAGGAATATCCGTATATGACCCTATCAGCAATCAGATCTTTGAAAAGGGACAAAATCCCAAAAATCTTCCTCATCTTGACAATGAAGAAATCAAAGTGGTATTCGATATTTCCATAGATCAGTCCAGAAATTTTTGGATTGTTTTTTGGAATCCAGATCAACGATTTTTGACCATTAATGAAAAAACAGGAGATTTTGTAAACCTAGCAAGTCAGCTTGTCAATACTTCGAAAGAATATCGGGAAATGAAGACATCATTGGAAAGTAGAAGCGGTGAGTTATGGTATTATGGTGTCAATTCCTTGTATATATTAGAACCAAATCAATTATCCTTTAGTACTCCTAGAAATGAATTTTTCAGATTTTCTGAAATTTATCAAGTATTTGAAGATCGAGAAGGAGGTATATGGTTAGCCTCTGATGAAGGGCTTTACTATTATATAGATGATTTTCCTGAGATTAACTATCAAAGTTTCCATGAATTAGAGCCGGATCATCTGCTTTTAGGAGGGATTGAACTGGAGAAATCGGGGAAAAAAGAATTATGGATCCCCAGTTGGGGAAGAGGAATTCTGGTTTTAGATCAGAATTACAAAGACATCACTCCCAAATACCTTTATCAAAATGCACCTCAAGGGAGGTCGACAACACAACCATGGTGCTTGATTCAGGAAAATAGTTCAGGTAAAATCTGGATTGGGAACCAGGAAGGTTGGTTACATATTGTAGATCCTACTACTCAAAGCTCAAAATTTTATAATTTTCCAGTTTTTAAAAACTCTACTATTCGAAGTATTTCCGAAGACAGTTCGGGCAATATCTGGTTTACCACTCAACGTGGTGATCTAATCAAATACAAAGCTGGACTACCTGTTTCTAATGATGCATTTCAAGTAATCCGATCTTTCAATGGATTTACCTTAGCTCATTTGGTTGACCAACAAAACAGGGTATGGGTATGTACGTCTAATAATGGGGTATATTGTTTGGATAGTACTACTGGTGAAACTATCAGACATCTTGACGACACTATACTATCTTCTAACAAAGTAGAGAAAATCACACAATTGAATGATAGCATATTCTTTTTTGGTTATGATCTATTGAATGCTTATAATTTCAATTCCCATACCAATAGAATTCTTTCGTATTCAGAGGGAATGATCAGTAATGACATACTACACATGCTAATTGATAACGGTGGGTATCTTTGGCTTAATACTCCAAATGGTATATGTAAATACAATTATTTCAGAAACCAATTTATACACTATGGTTCTAAAGATGGTTTTGGACTAATGGAGAGGGATGGTAATGGAGGTTTTTTAAGATCTGATGGTAAAATCATTTTTACGGGATACTATTCTTTTGTAGAATTTGATCCTATGGATTTCAATCAAGCGCTTACCCCTGAAATGCCACTACTAACCAGTTTGAAGTTATTTGATAACTTTATTTTTGTTGATTCATTAACTACAGAAAAGAAACGAACATTTAACCATCATCAGAATGCGTTTACATTTTTCTTTAGTACGTTAAACTTTATCAATCAGGACAAACTCACTTATCACTATCGTTTATCAGGAATTGATGAAGAATGGCGAACGAGCGGAAATGCTAATATGGCAATTTATTCACTATTACCACCAGGGAAATACATACTTGAATTTAGAAGTGAAAATGAAGAGGGAAGAGCTTCAGCTGTTGGATCTTTTTCATTTAGAATCACCCCTCCTTATTATGAAACTTGGTGGTTTAGACTATTGGTCATTTTATCCATCATAGGTACGCTGCTGCTTATTTATAGGCTTCACCTCAATAGGATTTTGGCTGTAGTTAAAGTAAGAAATAGAGTTGCCAGAGATTTGCATGATGATATGGGCTCAACATTGAGTACAATAAATATTTTGAGCGCCATGGCAAAAACCAAGTTAGGCAATGACCCAGTCAAGACTAGTGAGTATATCTCAAAAATATCTGATAATTCTCAGCGAATGCTTGAAGCCATGGATGACATTGTATGGAGCATAAAACCCCAAAATGACAGCATGGAAAAAGTAATATCCAGAATGCGAGAATTTGCATTTAATGGAATGGATGCAAAAGAAATAGATGTAAGATTCGAGATTGAGGAAAGTGTTTATCAAATTAAACTTCCTATGGATTACAGGAGAGATCTTTTTCTGATTTTTAAAGAAGCTGTCAATAACCTAATCAAGTATTCTGATTGCAGACGTGCTTTTATCCACTTTTATGTCCAAAAAAATGTGCTGATCATGAAAATAAGAGATTATGGAAAGGGCTTTGATTTGCAGAATGATGATTCAGGCAATGGACTTAATAATATGCAAAAAAGAGCTGAAACCATGGGGGGAAAACTTCAGATCAAATCAAAAATTGGCGAAGGAACTGAGGTGGTTTTGGAAATAAGGGTATAATGCATCTTAAATAGGAGATTATATTGCTGGTAAGGTTCACCTATTTATGTGATTGACAGCGTCAAGAAATTCCTCTTTATTTGTAACTAACCAAAAACTGAAAGTCCAATGATAAAGCTGTTAATATATGAAGATAATCCCCTATTAAGAGAAGGGCTAACAATGTTAATTGACGGAAGTGAGGGATTTCAGGTCCTTGGATCGTTTAAAAACTGTTCCAATGTGGTCCATGAAGTTGGATCATTCAAACCTGATGTCATATTAATGGATATTGATATGCCTGTAGTCAATGGCATAGAAGGTCTTAAGCTTGTGCGTCAACATAATACAGAAGTAAGCATACTAATGTTAACAGTTTTTGATGACAATAAAAATATTTTCGAAGCGCTTCAAAATGGTGCTAATGGTTATATTTTAAAAAAAACACCACCAGCAAAACTTTTGGAATATATTCAAGAAGCAGCAACAGGTGGTGCTCCAATGACTGCATCTGTAGCTTCCCAGGTTTTAAAAATGTTTGCACAAATCAATATTCCTTCTGACAATGATTACAACCTTTCAGAGAGGGAAAAACAAGTCCTTCAGCTGCTGGTGAAGGGTTACTCTTACAAATTGATCGCTGCTGAAATGTTCATTGCTATAGATACTGTCAGAAGCCATATCAAAAAAGTATATGAAAAGCTCCATGTAAACTCTAAATCTGAGGCAGTCGCTAAGGCATTTAAAGACCGAATTGTTTAAGGACTAACCATCAGACTATACAAATTTTTGGTAGTAGCATATGATTATTTTTAAAACCAGATGGGCAATTGGATGTAAAAAATTCACCCATTTATGTGATTTTTAATTGTATTGATTATCAGGAACTTTGGTGAAAATTATTACAGAATATTTTTAACCAAAAACTTTTATGAAAAATCAAATTCACTATACAGATCAAGAACTTTACTTAGGTTGCTTAGAAAAAAATTCTAGTTTTCAACAGCTAGTATATGATCAGTATTCCCCAAAAATGTATATGTTATGTTTGAGGTATATCAAGGTAACTGCCGCTGCAGAAGATGTATTGATTATTGGATTTATGAAAGTATTTGAAAGAATACAACAGTACAAAGGAACAGGGAGTTTTGGAGGGTGGATTAGAAGAATCATGGTCAATGAATGCCTTATGTACTTGGAAAAAGAAAAAAACCTTTACAATGAAATCGGGATTGATGGCATCCTCCCTGCACCTATTGAATACCAACAATCAGATTCTTTAGCAGTAGAAGATTTAATGAAAATCATCAATACTTTACCATCAGGCTACAAAGCTGTTTTCAATCTATTCGCTATAGAAGGGTACAGTCATCAAGAGATAGCACAGAGATTAAATATAAGCGAGAACACCTCCAAATCCCAATTAAGCAGAGCAAGGACATATTTGCAAAAAATGTTGAAATCAAATATTTGTTTAGCTGTTGAAGCAACAGTTTAAAGCTATTAATTTTTAGAGTTATGCGCCAGAAACCAGGTATTTAATCAATTACATTAATACTTACCTAACTGAAATAGCTTTAAATACTTAATGTGTAAATTTAATTTTTAGCTCAAAATTATAGCTCTATAATTTTGAGTATGCGCAATCTTTCACGTTATGAAAGAAGAAGCCTTACATTTTGCGGTTACTAGTCTACAGACTAGAGCCTCTAGTCACCCAAACATGAAATCTTACTTTCCCTATTAATTTTTCAGCAACGTGCAATTAAGCGGATATACACAATTTTATAGATAGAGTTTCTTGAAGCAAACACATTTCATCTAGGAGAGAATCTGTAAAATATATTTACTCCAAAATTATTGAATTTATAATTTTCACTCAAATTTTCATAGAGGTGATATTCTAGACCACGGCTTGTAGCTCTATTTGATTCTGTGCCAGTATATACTAATTCATTTAAGAAACTTAAGGTATCACCTCCTGAAAGTGTAAACAAATTATATGAAACTCCAAACCCGAAATGTGATTTAGGAATTTGAAAGTTGATCCCAAATATATACCTGGTTAGCTTTTTTTCATCACCTGGATTTGGAACACCATCATAATAATAGTTGGGTGCATACACTTCCGTTTTGTCTGGGAATAAATAATCATTTCCATAATTACCGTAAAATTGAACATATTTAAATGGAATGTTTAGCCCTACGGTATAACCCATCCCATAAGCAGTGGTGGCTACGGTGGCTACTTCGGGCATCACTAGGTTCCATCCTTGTCTATAAATAGAATAAGACTGCACAGGTAATACATGATAGCTAGCTCTCAAATCAAGGCTTATCGCCAAAAAATTCATAGCCATGACCAAATAAGTTGATGATGGAGCCGTGGAATTGATATCACCAATATTTTTGAAAGGTCCCGCATGGTAAAGACCTAGATGACTCCAGCTAGTTTTACTTTGTGGATCTAAAAGTTCGGTGATTTCATCAAGCTCTTCAGTAATAATATTTCCTAGTGAAGACAACCCTTGAGCTAGTTGAACATAGCCACCTATTTCATTCATTTTGCTCTGTACCTGCTCAGAGTAATAGATTTTCTGTGCTTCTTCATATTTTTGATAGGCTTGAAAAGCATAAAAACTCCCCATACTCCAAAGCTGGTCACCTTCTGCTTCTAAAGCTTTAGCTTGCATCATTTTCGCTCTTAAATTAATAGCTTCTGGACTATTGTAAATTTCATTCATCTTATCAAGGTGTTCTTGATGTAACCTGAGCGATTCTTGTCTTCGTTCTTCTGCAGCCTCATTTTCTAATGCTTTTTTGTTTTCAAGATCAGCTTTTCGAGCATTAAGGACTTCAGCTTCTTGCTGTTCTTGTTTTATTCTTTCCAATTTTTCTTTTTCAGCCTTTTCTAACGCTTCTTTTTCTTTGGCAAGTTTTTCTAATCGCTCTAGTTCTTTTCTATCAGCTTCTTCCTTTTTGATTCTCTCTTCCTCTTCTTTTTTGCGACGCTCCTCTTCCCTTTCCAATTCATCGATTTTTCTTTGTAAGTTACCAACACCATCAAGGAAAACTCTTGTGATTCTTATATCATCGATTCTAATGGGTTCGCCAGTGGGTTCACAGAATCTAGCATTCTTATTCCCAGGCGCTACATTCACGGCGGTAAAAGTTCTGCAACTTGCATCTTTCAAGCCAGTCACATCTATGGAATAACTTATACCTCGCACTTTCAATGCCGCAAAATATTCCTTCAGAGCACCATTAAAACTATAGTCATGATAAACTTTACCTCGGTATTGTATACCATAGATTGTATTGACTCCTCCTACAAAGGAGGCAAATTGAAGTGTGAAAGTTTGACTACCAAGAAGTGCATTTTTGCTATCTCCTACTAATTCGAAACTTCCATTAATACTGACACTTAAGCCTTGTTCATAAATAGGTGCAGGATCGCTGAGGGCGGAGGTATAAAAGTTTTGACTAAAACAAAAAGGAGAAATGAAATAGATTAAACAAGCTAATAGCTGTTTGAATGCGGAATCAATATTTATCTTCATAAATCATGAAAACGGGGAAAGGTAATCGATATTTACTTATTAAATCCAGTAAATATAACTTATTACAAGTATTAACAAATTATATCAAAAAATAAATTTATTGTGATTGGCTCAAATTCATACTATATTGTTTGTAACATTAGAATTTTAAGATTTAATCTATTATCAATAGGAGTAATTTTGCACGTTTTGTAAGGGATGCCATTACATTTACGAATACCAATCAATAGAAGAAATGCTATAGAATATGAAGTCTTATTTTCAACTCTTGTTTACCTTGCTTGTGTAAGTAAGCACATATAGATATAATCTATTAAAACTTAATTGAAGCTAATTTCAAATTTTGCTAAAACAATGACTCTTTAACAATTGAAATAGAATAAACATTATCAGCGCTATGAATAACAAAAATATAATTGGAATGATTTTCGGAGCTGCGGCCTTTTTAATTGTATACCTAGCGGTTCAACAAGTATTTTTTAAGCCTATTTCTTTTGAAAATCAAATACGGGAAATGGCCAATGATTTAAATAAGTCATGCCCAATTATGGTAGACTCTGAAACTCAGCTTAACAATGCCATGGTACTAAATGACAATACATTTGAATACAATTATACTTTAGTGAATATGGGGAGGGCTGAGCTTGATATTGAAGCACTTGAAAGCTATCTACAACCCATCATTTTGAATAACATTAAAACTAGCCCAGACTTAAAAATTTTCAGAGACAACGAAATCACAATGGTATATAATTACAAAGACAAAAATGGTGAACAATTATTTAGAATTGTCTTTGAAGCAGAAAATTATAAATAGAAAATATTACTATATGTATATACGGAACTTCACCAGTAACATTAAAAAATTCTGATTTATCTAACTCCGGATCCGCCTCTGCAGACTAGTTACTAATTGATATTGGATTTGCTGCAGAATAAGTTACTTGTAGATACTGACCATAAGCAACCGAGTGAGCCAATAAATTGATTTATTGGCAAAAAAGCGTATAATCAGATACTATTAAATCAAAGTACTAATTTCGCTACCCTAGGAGGATTTAGTGAATAACCAATTGGATCATACTTCTATCTTGAGAATATGATTTAATGAAAAAATCAATTGAAAAGCTTTATTTACGTTAAATAAAACCTTTAGTTATAAAACTAAAAAATCGGAATTAAATTAAAAAATTATTTAATAAATCATGTCAATAACAAAAGAGTCAGAATTAATAGGAATGCAGCAAGTAAGCGAAGTTGTTGCGTATACTTTAAAAGAAATGAAGAATTATGCAAAGCCTGGAATGTCTACCAAACAACTAGATGACTTTGGAGGAAAAATATTAAATGATTTCGGAGCAAACTCAGCACCTAACAAAACATATCAATTTCCTGGTTGGACTTGCATCAGTATTGATCAGGAGTTTTGTCATGGAATACCATCTCCAAACAAAATTTTAAAAGAAGGACAGTTGATAAATATTGATGTTTCGGCAGAGCTCCATGGTTTTTGGTCTGACAATGGGTGTTCTTTTGTGCTTGGTGAGGACAAATTTGGATATCAAACACTTGTGGATGCTTCAAAAGAAGTTTTAAAAAAAGCAATTTTAAACATCAAAGGTGGGGTCAGGATTGCAGACATTGGACAACTTATAGAGACTGAGGCAAAAAAGCGTGGATTTAAGGTAGTCAAGAATTTAACTGGGCATGGAATCGGAAGAAGTTTACACGAAGAGCCTTCAGAAATTGCCAACTTCGCAGATAAAAACAATAAGACCCGTTTCAAGAAAAATTCAGTAGTAGCTATAGAAACATTTATATCTACACATTCCAATTATGCGATAACCTTAGATGACGATTGGACTATGGTTGGGAATAAAGGTGGTTATATGGCACAACACGAACATACTATCATAATAACGGACTCAAAGCCAATCATTCTGACGGAAAAAAATGAAATTTGGGGTTAGGGTTTAGTGATTGTTTGATTCAGCATCGAATATTTTGGGTGTGGATAGTTACAGGCACTTAAAACTTTTAAAGGATTAGGAATTAGGAATTAGAAAATAAAATTTGAATGATCATCAACTAAATTCCTTACATTTACTTTGATCAGTGTTTTGTCATTGAATTAGAAAGGAAATATAAATACGTTTTTAAAAACATTCTTTTCTAAAAATGGAATAATCAATTATTCAATTAAATAAGTTTTTATATGAAATTTTTCTTTAAATCATTTCTCTTTTTTCTCCTACTAAATGTATACAGCTGTTCTCCCATTGATGATTCCCAGAATATTACTGATGCATTGGAGTCTAACAAAATTGACTTAAGGATCAATGGTCAAAAACCCATTCATAGCATACGTGATTTGAGCGCTTCCTATTGTTGCAACAATGAATTAACTATATCTTTTCTTCATTGGGTTACCAGACCAAATGAATTGGATTATGGTGGTTCCGCTTTTGAATTGAAATTAGATAAAAACGGAAACATCCTGAGTCTATGGTATAAGGACTATACTGATCCAAACAATGAATTTTACAGTGCTTTCTTTACACCTATTTCAACTTTATGGATAGAAAGCTTTGAATACGTAGAGGATCAGAGGTTAAAGATGAAGATCTTCGGGAAACTATTTAAAAGAACAAGTAATTTTTTTGAAGAGCCAGAAGTTGTAGTGATTGATACTGAAATTGAGATAAAGGAGTTTATTCCATGTAATTGTCTGTCCTTTATCAGCGAACTGACTACTGGAGTTCGGGATTTTGTATTTAATAGAATTACGAGAATAGAGCAGGATCAATCAATAAGTTATGAAGCATTTTCTACCAATGGTTATCAAATAGAATTCAGAAATTTTAAAGAAACCATCAATGAAATGCCTTTAGGGCTTTATATTTTTGATGAATTATCTACCACAGAGCGGATTGATTTCAAAAAATTCACTGGAGTACCAAGGGCATTCTATGCTGGGGTGATTCCAGAAGAATGGTATATTTATGACACCTCAGGCAGCTTTGAAATCATAAGTAAAATGCAGGTCAATGGTGAGCTTAATAGTACAGTCAGGATAAACTTTGTGGCTACACTCAACGGTGAAACGGTTATTGAATTTAAGGATGCCATATTAGAGACACAGCTTTAGGGCACTTAAAAACAGTATGATTTGAGAAAGGATATTAATTTTAAAAGATTGAATGTAAACTGATTCAGTTTGATAATGATTAGAAAAAGAGTTAGTTGGATTTTGATTGCATCGCTCCTGATTGCTATCTCCTACTTTGCGATGTTATCTGATCCAATGATTGATGAATCAATCAGTTTAGTCAATATTGATAGCTATATTTCAAAAATAGAAATGTCAAATGATATTGACAGCTTAACTTTTACTTTTGAAAAGGTTCACCCTAATCCTTACAGATTTTTTGAAAGGATGCATTTTCTTTCAAGAAGAGATGCTATTAAAAAAGAGCTTCCTGATAGCTTAAGTATTATAAACTTTTGGAGAATTATTGATCAGTTAATAATAGAGTATAATGATGCTCACTCCAATACTCATGATTCCTACATTCTCACTGATTATGTCAAAAAAGGGGGAAAGTTTTTCCCCTTTCCGGCTAAAATTTCAAATAAGCAAATCACCATTACTGGTGGCCACAGCATGTCGAGTACATTACCTCCTGGCACTGAAATAATCAAAATAAATGGGAGGACTTCTGAGGAATTGATTTCAGACCTACTAAAGCATGCATCAAAAGAAACACAACCTTTAAAAGTTCTTGAAATCTCAGATGACTTCGGGTTTTACTTATGGAAATCTTACGAATGGGAGGCTGATTATCAAGTTCAATTTAAAAAGAATGAAGACTCAAGTATAGATTCAATAGAAGTAGAAGGAATTCTATGGAAAGACAGAATAAATTACAAAATCACAAATACTGAATCATACTCTTTCAAAGTATTGGAAGATAATGTAGGGTATATGAAAATTTCGGATTTTAATGGACATGAAAAAGATTATCAAGCTTTCTATAAGCACTCCTTTCAAACATTAAAAGACCTAAAGGCACGAGAATTAATTTTAGATTTTAGAGGCCATGATGGTGGGGCTGATAGCTATGGGGAACATTTAGCAAAGTATATTGCACACAGGCCTTTCAGGAAGCTATCGAAAGCTCTTTGGAAAATCACACCAGAATTCAAGGATGCATTTGATAAAAAGTTTATCCCCAAGAGTATCCGATGGTTCAAGCCAATATATTTGATAAATGAATATTCCCGCAATTTTTATGGAGCTAAGCCTTACGAATTAAAAAAAATAACTTATGACTTGAAAAATCCACTTCCAATCAATGAAAGGTTCGAGGGAAATGTATACCTAATTATTGACCACAATACTTTTTCTGCGGGATCAATTTTTGCAGAAATGTTTAAACATTATAACATGGGTAAGATCATAGGACAACCAACTGGAAATTTATATTCCTTCAATGGTTTTGCAATAGCAAATTTCACATTACCTAACTCAAAACTTACTTATCAAGTATCTTCAGTATATAATATTGCAAATAATGGTGAAGAGGGTCTAAAATCTGTTGAACCAGATGATCTTATTAATCAAGGAGTAGATCCTATAGCTTATATTTTTAGAGAATATATATTAAAATAAAAAAATAAAATGTTCTAGATAATCAAATTTGGAATGTAGATCTATCAAGAATGTTCAACTTGAGATTATAATGTAAACAAAAAATCAAACTTAGCATTTAGATAATATACTATTGAATAAGGTATGTGAAATACACTATATTTAAAATAGAAGTGGATTTATAATTGAAGGGTAAAAAAGATGAAATCATTACGGATTGAAGGGGATTAAGATTAAATTAAATATGGACATAAAGCTTACCTGTTTACTCCTTGCATTGATGTTATCCATTAGCTTGGCTATCGGCCAAACAGGCAAGCAGGGATACAATTATACTGAAGGCACTGTTACCTTGAAGAATGGGAAAGTTATCTCTGGAGAGGTCGCAAATGTAAAACATGGGTTTAGAGATCAATTCCTTGAAAGTGTAAGGGTAAAACCAAGTGGGAAAGGTCCAGTCAAAAAATATAAACCTCATAAAATCTCTGGTTATACCATGGGGGAGCGTCAATTTGTAAGTTGGCGTGTAAAAAGGAACAATGCTTTATTGAAAGAAATGTATGCAATTGATGCTGGTAGGAATTACAAAATTTTTGAGGTACAGTTAGCGGGACAGTTAAGCATTTACCTTGATTACTTTGTTGATGATGATTTACAGATTCATACCGCTCCATTTTTCTTGAAGGAGAATGATCTTGTGATGGTACGTGCTACTCAAGGAATGTTTGGTTTGAAGCGGCAATTATTGTCAACGTATTTTTTTGATTGTCCCCCATTAGTAAAGTTGATACAAGAAAAGCGTATCAATACAGTAGAAGAGGTTGCAAGATATTACAATCATTATCACGAGCAATGGGCAGGCGGTCTTGAAAATTATTCTTTTTGGGAAAATAATGGTGTTACGACAGTTATAGTGGAGTTGTACACTGTAGAGGAATACATGGACTATTTTACCACAACCTATCCGACAGCATTGGAAAAGTTAAAGGAAATTTCAGAGGGCTAAATATTTGTAAAAAAAGCAACCATTAACTTAGATTCCATAATCAAAAGATAGCCAATCCCAATTATGAAAATTGCTATTCTTACCTTAGGCACTCGTGGAGACGTTCAACCTTATGCGGTCTTGGGACAAGCACTCAAACAACGTGGACACCAAGTAACATTATCAACTGCCAAAAACTTTGAGCAACTTGTAAAATCTTACGACATTGACTTCGCACCAGTAGAAGCAGACTTTCAAGAACTCTTGAATTCGGACGAAGGGAAAAAGATGATGAAAGGAAACCCAATTGCAGTTAAGAGAAATCTAAACACTTGGGTTTATCCTTTAATTACAAACTCATTGACAGCGTTTTACAAATTAGCAAAGGAAAGTGACATTGTTCTTTATCACGTAAAAACTTTGGCAGACAGTTTTGCCGACCAATTTCCTCACAAAATGATAAAAGCGAATGTTTTGCCCATTATTGAGCCAACAAGTGAATTTGCCAATCCTGCATTTAGTGGCTTACCAATACCAAATTTTCTCAACAAACTGACATACAAATTTTCCAACCTGAGTATTAAACTTTTATCAAAGCCAATCGGACAATTTAGAGCAAAGTTTTATTTACCTAAAAAGTTTTCTATTCCGACAGTGAAGAATATTTACGGAATAAGTTCTCATTTTTTATCAGTTCCGCAAGACTTTCCTGTTCAATCAAAATTTACAGGATTTTGGTTTGGGACTTCATCCACTGAACTCACAACAGACCTTAAAGACTTCATCAATGCAGGAGAACCGCCATTGCTAATGACATTTGGGAGTATGCCGTTTAAGAGCAAATTTGACTTACAGACAGCCATTGTTAAACTAATCGAACAATTTGAAACAAGAATAATTATAGTCAAAGGTTGGGGACTTGACCAAACCGAAAGACTTGAAAACAATCCAAGTATTAAAGTTATTTCGTCTGCACCCTACGAAAAACTATTCCCATTGACAAAAGCAATCATTCATCACGGTGGCATAGGAACAACAGCAGAATGTTTGAGAGCAGGAAAACCCTTTCTAATTTGCCCAATACTTTACCCTATTGGCGACCAAAAGTTTTGGGGACAACACGCTTACAAAAAAGGACTAGCATTGAAACCGATACCCATCAGTAAAATGACAGAAAAAATATTTTTGCAAAGCATAAAAGAACTCTTGACAAACGAACAACTTTATGTCAATGCAAAACAGATACAAACATTAATTAACAACGAAAACGGACTTGAAAAAACGATTGACGAAATAGAAAAAACCACAGCAAACATTTAGCCTACTAGCCCTCAAAAAAATCCCTGATTGATGCATTCTTCTATCAGGGATTTTATAGATAATGTGTTTGTTTATTTATTGGCATCTATGAATGCATAGCATTTGGCTAGTGGCTGTTGTGTGCGCCTATAGCGTATTGACTGAGTTCCACAGGGTGAAGGGTTTGCTAGGTGGAGATGCTTTTTACTTTTTTCTTGATCAAAAAAGTAATCAACCCCGAGGCATCGGGGCAAGTCGGAGATATTCCCGATAGCGATCGGGACAGGCCCCGATAGTGATCGGGACAGGCCCCGATAGTGATCGGGACAGGCTCTATCAGCGCTCAAGGCCATCGCTGGCTCGGATCTCCGTCGTCCCGCCCGCATTAGACGGTGTTTGGTAAGTTTTATGGTGAAAAATACCTTATTGGAGTGGATTTTAGGAAGCGGTTGTTTTGGTTTTTGGTTGAATTTGGGAGTATTTGGTTTGGTTTGGTGATGGTATCCCCTACTCTATCTATTGGAGTGGATTTTATGGCATATCTTGGATCCAATGATTGATTTCTTAAATCATGGATCATGATCGAGAAGGGGCTGGATTTGTTTTGAGAGGTTTTGTGAAAGAAAGTTGGGCTTAGTTAAGAGAATAAAAAACAAATCGATAAATTAGGGAGGACTAATAAGGGTTGGAAATCAGCTCAAATTGAGGGGTACTCCTAGCTCTACAAGGTTTTAAATAGCCCTTACATTGGTTGGAAATCAGCTCAAATTGAGGGGTACTCCTAGCATTAGTCAATATAAACAAAAACTAAAGACAAATGAAAAAGGCAAAAGTGTTCCTCATAATTTTTGTATCGCTATTTTTGATGGTATCGCTATTCTTGTATATCAACAGAGATAAATTTGCTTACGTTGGCTCCGTAGACTATGTTGAAGTTGACTGTAATATGATGAGCGAAATACTTAGCGAAGTCTATATAAGTGATCAAAAAATACGACGAGAGAATAATTTAATTAAATATGCAAAAGAAGATCATAGGAATCAAGAATTGATCATAAGTATCATTGAAAAATGTGGAATGCCAACCTTAAATGAAGTAAATCAACAACAAATGAATGCTATCTGGCTGGGATTGCAACATACAGAAAATAAATTTAGAGTGAAGTATTTTCCTCTAATCGAAAAAGCTGTAAAAAATGGCGACTTAAGCAAAGAACAATACGCTTTAATGAAAGATAGAATTCTAATGGATGAGGGTAAACCTCAAATGTATGGAAGCCAACTTAAAAATGGCAAACTATATAAATTAGATGCGCCAGAAACTGTCAATGCAAGAAGACAGGAAATGGGATTAGAACCATTAGAAGATTATCTAAAAAGATTTGACATTTCATTTGATGCTAACTAGAAATACAACATTTAGACCACCATCGAAAAGCCCATCGAATAAAGCCCTTAAAAATGGAGGAATCTATGATAGTACCGGTAGCTCGTAGTTTCAAAACAGAAGCACTAAATCCAATGCTTTATGAAAAAATTACACTTGTTAATACTTTTTCTTTCTATTTCTGGATTTGCAAATTCACAGGACAAACAAATCATTGAAACCATTGACATTGAAAATTTTTGGAGGGCATTTGATAAATTATCAAATGCTTCAAGCAAAAAAGACAGCATAAGCATCATTCAAACCGAGTATATAGATAATTCAACTGAATTCTTTAAAGAGTTCATAAAAGTAAGAAACTTCAATGCCGAAGAGTATAATACTTTAATAGCTAAATATCCAAGATTTTGGAATTCAATTAGACCAGAAACTGAAAATGTACAAAATCGGAAATACGATGTCGAACAACTATTGGATAAATACGAAAAAGAAATTCCAAACTTTAAAAGACCCAATGTTTGTTTTGCAATTGGTTGTTTGAGAACAGGTGGGACAGTCAGTAAAAACCTGATATTAATCGGTACAGAAATAGCAGCTTCAACACCAGATACAGAAAAATCTGAGCTATCTGGTTGGTTAAAAAGTGTCATTGGAACTTTTGGCGATATTGAATCAATGGTATCCCATGAAACAGTCCATACTCAACAGAAAAAAGGCAGGTTAAGCGATTTGGTTGACCATACTTTGAATGAAGGAGTTGCAGATTTTTTAAGTGAAAAAATCTCAGGCTTAACTATTAATAAGGTGGCATATAAATATGGTTCAGAAAATGACTGCTTTTTGAGAAAAGAGTTTTTAGCAGACTATTCAAAAAACAAAACTGATATATCAAATTGGCTTTATAATGGAAGCAGATCAAAAGATAGACCTGCCGATTTAGGTTACTATATTGGATATAGAATTGCAGAAGAGTATTATTACAAATCTACAAACAAAAAGAAAGCAGTTGGGGACTTATTAAACAGAAAGAACTACAAAAAAATATTCAAAAAAAGTGAGTACCTGAGGAAAAGCTGCAGCTAGGATTATGGTCTAAATTGATACTTACATTTTGATATGGAGGCTGTTAGGTTTGATCTCAAGAACTTATAACTTCGAAGAATTTAAAAAAACAGTTGAACTTAGGAAAGCTAGCCACTTTATTCAAGATTGCACTCTTAGGTAGCGTAAGCTAAATAATCAATGACTTGATAAATATAGAAAATGATGACTCAAAGTTTAGACTACTTTCATTTTTTACATTCGACTGACCCAGAGAAAGCTGAAGTCATTCAGTCTTTGTTTCAGTCGAAGAAGGTAAAGAAAAACACATACCTGCTTTCAAAGGGACAAATTTGTAAGGATAATTTTATAATCGTTAAAGGTGTTGCCAAGAAGTATTTTAATTTTGCTGACAAAGAAGTTACGACTGATATATACCTATCAGGAGATATTGCCTTTTCTTTCGATAGCTTTACTTACCAAACCAAAAGTACAGAAAGCATTGTTGCAGTAACAGACCTTGAATTGCTTTATATTACCTATGAAGACTATTTCGGAGCAAAATCAAAATATCCCTGGTTTGGAGAGTATGATTCCATTTTTATGGAGCAATACATTATCCAATTAGAAAATAAGATGAAGGATTTAGCTACCTTGAATGCTGCCCAACGGTATGAAAAAATTGTCAACCATCATCCACAACTGCTTCAAGAAGTCCCTCTAAAGATTATTGCTTCTTTCCTTAATGTATCAGTTGAAAGGTTAAGCAGAATAAGAGCCAAAATTCAATTGTAAATCTCTTTTATTGATCTGAGGTCAAGTGTTTCTTAAATACTATTGTACAACTTTGTAAAAAAAACAATAGCATGAATTGGATAGCATTAATCATTGCAGGAATTTTTGAAATCGGTTGGCCTTTAGGTTTAAAAATGTCCCAACAAGCAACAAATAATAAGCTGTTATGGATACTTGTTGCCATTGTATCAATGTCTATAAGCGGTTTTTTACTTTGGTATGCACAAAGAACAATTCCAATTGGAACAGCTTACGCTGTCTGGACTGGTATTGGAGCAATTGGAACATTGATGGTTGGTATTATCTTTTTCGATGATTCAGCTAGTATTATAAGACTACTGGCTGCATTGCTAATTGTACTAGGAATTATAGGGTTAAAATATGCCAATTAATCAGTCATGAAAAGTCAAAATCCTATCATATCAGTATATGCAACATCTGTAACAAAGAGGAAAGCATCAGAACTAATAATAAATGAAATAGGATTAATTGATGGTGTTCTTTCCTGCAATTTTGATCTCGAAGATTGTGATAAAATTTTAAGAGTTGTAAGTAAAATAGATATTTCAGAGGTAATTAGGGAGTTATTAATTTCAAAAGGTTTTAAATGTGTAGAACTTATGGATTGACTACACAATTAGGTTTTTGCTATTAGAGGGATAATCCAATAGCTATAGTGCAAAAGTTAAACAGTCTTGCTATTCCCACCCACAAGGATCTCCTGATCCTGATTTTCGGAAAAGATAGAAAAACACTCCATGATTCAAAATACCATACAAATATGAGGTAAATACAGGATAGCCTCAGGCATACCAATCCTGCCTGGCGAATTGACAGGTTCATCATTGGGATCATTCAAAATATTTGTTACATTTTTTTTCTCCTGCTTTGAACTTGCCTACCTATAGAAAGGACTGTCTTACCCAAGTCTTTTTCAGAAAGCCTTCAATAACATAAATACGTGATTTATTGCTAGTAATTATAAACAGATAAATGCTACAATTGTATAATATTTTATCTAATAGTAGTAAATTTCAAACTCATAATGAAGACTATGTTCTGAATTTAAGTTAAATAAGGTAAGCACATAATTTTAAAATAATGAAAATAGGTTTAGGATTAATTTTGTTGATGTTTGCTTTTTCATGCAATACAAAAGAGGAAAATTTGAGTGAGCCCAAACTAATCATCAAGCTCGTTCTTGATGAAAATCAAGAAAGATTAGGTAATAATGGACTTCCAAGTCAACTCCCAGCTGGTCATGCCGGTCAAAATCCAAAGTTTAATGGTCTTTCTGCCCATTATTTAGAACTAGCACAGGGGTCTTTCACTCCATTGGGGAATGGTGAGATCATCTATCATGCCCCAGAAACTAATGTAGGCGGTTCAAGTGCTATAGATTTTGAGAAATCAATTATTACAAAATCAGGAGAGACCTTTCTTGAGATTCCTTTGAAGGGATTAACACCAGGTCAATATGAATGGGTAAGACTATCCCTTTCTTATCAAAATTATGATGTGGATTTTTATTTTAATGATCAACCTTTTCGAGGCACAGTAGCTAGTTTTGTTGGATTTAATAATTATATCAAGGCATTTCAGGTTAAAAACCAAGCAGTAACAGTAAATAGTAATAAAAGACAAGGCTTTTGGGCATTTGAAACGATCAATGGTGTTCTCACAGGTGAAAGTCCAGAAGGAGCTACCACTGTGCCCAATCCATTATTTCAAACCTCTCCAATTCCTCCAGGATCTTGTGTAGTAACTGGTAAGTTTGATCAAAAACTCATTATCAATGGAAATGAAAAGAAAGACATAGAAATGACGATGAGTTTATCTATCAACAAAAGTTTTGAGTGGGTAGATCAAAATGGTAATGGGAAGTGGGATGTTGACCCAGGTGCAATGGAGTCAATAGTAGATATGGGGCTTCGTGGTCTAGTTCCAAAATGGAAAATTCTAGATTAAAATTCATAAAAAATGAATGAAGTAACGCTGTATATTCTTCAATTCCCTAGAGAGGTACAGGTCATCCTGAATAAGATTAGAGAAATCATACTTTCTCAAGCTCCAGAGATTGAGGAGCATATAGCTTATGGAATGCCTGCATATAAGCTTAACAAGAAGCCATTGATTTATTATGCTGCATTCAAAAACCACATTGGGCTATATGCAAGCCCATCTGGACATGAGGCATTCAGAGAAAAGCTCAGTAAATACAAGCAAGGGAAAGGATCTGTTCAATTTCCATTCAATCAACCAATCCCATTTGATCTGATTTTAGAATTAGTTAGATTTAAGGTGAAAGAAAATAAAAAACTGCTTTAGGTTAGCAGATCTCAAGGATCAAGTTTTAAAATTTGTTATTCGTCATACAATCCATTTCAAATATAATTTACTAAAAACACTTAATCAAAAAGACTATGCAAGTCAAAAGATTTACTCCTCATACAGAAGTTGAACAAGATTTAGAGATTCAAGCATCCGCAGAGAGATTAAATCTTATGATTGAATCAATCAATGAAAAAGTGTTGCCTAATGATTTAATCGTAATCATCAATCAAAGCATAGACGAACTTAATTCTTTAAGGGTTGAAAAGTCAAAGTACTTGAAAAAGATAAATCATATTAAGAAATGGATTATCAATAAGTTAGAAAAAGAACTTAAAATTGTACCTATCAATTATTACAGGAACCAATGGATGGCATTGGGCATGGCAGTTTTTGGACTTCCTTTCGGTGTGATGTTTGGTGTTGTTTTCAAGAATATGGCATTTATTGGAATTGGAATTCCCTTCGGGATTTCCATTGGTATTGCTATGGGTACTGGCATGGATACCAAAGCAAAGGAAGAGGGAAGGCAATTGAATATTGAGGTAAAGTAGGAACACTTCAAAAGAAAAAAAGGCGCTTCAAGAGCGCCTTTTGTCTGTTTCAAAATTAACCAATAGTGTCTGAATCGGTGCTTAGTACCTCTTCTTGGATTTGAACCTCTTCTGTAGTTGGAGTTTCTTCCAATTGTTCAGTTTGTTCAGGTTCTACTACTGCATCTTCAGTAGCTTTGTTGCCACAAGATGTTGCTACAGCCATACCAGCCACCAACATCAAAGCAAAGATTTGTTTCATTTTTTTGTTGTTTTAAGTCCTCGCCGGACAAGGATTCATTAATCAAATTTTAGGCCAGAAAATATATGTATTAATCATTTTTTCCTTGCTTTAAAAAGAACATACCCAATTGACTTTTAGGACCAAATCTCAATTCATAAGGCTTATTTTATATATACAGGTATGCTTATATTCCATATCTGGTGACAATTTGGTAGATGGAAAATCAGGTCTATTTGGAGAGTCGGGAAAATGCTGAGTTTCCAAACAAAAAGCCCCTCTATATTGATACCTTTTCTCTTCTTTACCTGTTATGCTATTATCTAGAAAATTTCCAGAATAAAACTGAATCCCTGGTTCATTGGTAAAAACTTCCATCACAATTCCTGATTTTGGCGCATAAATGCGAGCTGCTAATTCAATAACCTTATCACTCACACGATCAATTATCCAGTTATGATCATATCCACCGCCAAATTGTAATTGTTCATTTGGCATATTAATGTCACGCCCTATTTCCTTAGGATTAGAAAAATCAAAAGGTGTTTCAAATACTGATTGAGGCTCCCCCATTGGGATTAAACCTTGGTCTACAGGAACATATTTAGCTGCATTCAACATTAAAGTATGATCTAAAATATCCCCTTCACCAGCACCATTTAAATTAAAAAATGAATGATGAGTTAAGTTGACCACAGTAGTTCGATCTGTGAGAGCTTGGTAATTTATTTTAAATTCATTGTCTTCTGTGAGTTCATACTTCATGATGACTTCAAGATTCCCTGGAAATCCCTCTTCTCCATCCATAGAAATATACTTGAAAGTAATCGTAGATTGATCAAAAGTTAAGACCTCCCATTGCACATTATGAAAACCATTAGGTCCGCCGTGAAGAGAATTTTCACCATTATTCTTTTCTAAATGATAGTACTTCCCTTCGATTTGAAACCTTCCATTTGCAATTCTGTTTCCGTATCTTCCAATTGCGGCTCCAAAGTATGGCTCTGGACTCGTCTCGTAAGTATCGGGTGATTCAAATCCCAGTACGATATCGCGAAACTCACCATTCTTATCTTCCACCCAAAACTCCATAACCCTAGCACCAAAGTCTGTTACTTTTATTCTGGAACCTTGGTGATTTACTAACCAAAATATTTGATATTTTGAATCTGAGTAATCAGAGTTCGATTGGCTATTACAGTTCATTAGGGTGCTTATCATGATGAACTGAAAAATAATCATCAGTAGTTTTTTCATTGATTTATTTGAATTTCAAGATCATAAAGCTTCTGATGTAAACTTCTCAACCAATCCCTGTCAAGCTTAATGACTTTCCGGTCATAAGTCATCAACCCATTTACTTCGATTTCAACATCAGTCGTTTGAGTATAAACAGCGGCGGATAAACCCTTTTGAATCAGTTCTTCTAATTTATCTATCAATTGTTTATATCTATTAGCCAAATCTTCCTTATCAGTGAAACTTTGATAGCCCCAATTGTCTTCATTTTGCCAAGTATGACCCGCAATTGGTAATCCCAGTCCCCCGAATTCTCCAAGAACTAAGATATTATCTTTTCCAAAAATATTAGGGTCAGGCATTACTGCTTCAGGATAGCTGTGCAGATCAATCATATGCCCTGTAATTTTAGAACCATCCATGATAAAATTTCCTCCACTCGCAGAATTGACAAGTCTGGTTTTGTCATAGTCTATGGTCCACTCGGTAACTTCCTTTGTATTGAACTGCCCCCATGCTTCATTGAATGGTACCCATACTACTATGGAAGGGAAATTGTAATTAGCATCTATGATCGCCTTCCATTCATTTAGATAAATTTGCTCTGATTCCTGACTTCTTTGTTTGTCCGTGGCTTTTCCTACAATCCCAAGTCTATGCTCCCAAACATTTCCGTGATCACCATTGGGCATATCTTGCCATACTAGCATCCCTAACCGATCACAATGATAATACCACTGCGCAGGTTCGACCTTGACATGTTTTCTGATCATATTAAAACCCATTTCCTTGGTTTTCAAAATATCAAAAAGCATTGCTTCCTCATTGGGTGCAGTGTACAAACCATCTGGCCACCATCCCTGATCTAAAGGACCATATTGAAATAAGAATTCCCCATTAAGCATCATTCTTTGAATGCCGTTTTCATCTACTTCCTGACTGATTTTTCTCAATGCAGCATAACTGTAAACCTTATCCAATTCTTGATCTCCCTGCATCAAAGAGATTTCAATGTCATAAAGGAAGGGGTCTTTGGGAGACCATTGCTTTGGATTTTGGATTTTTAACTCTGCCTTTTCTCCCGGGGTTACGGCTGTTTCAGCTACAAGCATTCCTTCATCCAGTGCTTTTACAACCACCTTATCTGCTACACTTTCACTAGAAATTATCGCCAAAACTTCAATTGTTTTCTTATCAAAGTCAGGAGTATTTTTCAAGGAACTTATATAAAACTCTGGTACTTCTTCGAGCCATACTGTCTGCCAAATTCCCGTAACAGGTGTATACCAAATTGAATTCGGTATGTTGACTTGCTTACCTCTAGGTTGAGGCCCTTGGTCTGATGGATCCCATACTCTAATACATAATTCTTGATCTTCGTCGGATATTATAAAGGGTGTAATATCAAAAGAGAAAGGATCATAACCTCCTCTATGAACACCTATACTTTTCCCATTGACAAAAACTTCTGATTCCCAATCAACACCTCCAAAATGTAACAAAAAGCGCTTTCCATCTTGCAATGAATTCAAGCTCAAACTTCGTCTATACCAAAGTTCTTGATTTTCCCCAACTTTTCTCAATACGCCGGATAAATCAGATTCCACTGCAAATGGCACTCTAATCTGTCCATCAAATAAAGTGGGTAATTTTTCTCCCTTTGGTAAAATTGCATAGTCCCAAAATCCATTGAGGTTTTCCCAGTTTGCTCTCTTCATTTGAGGTCTAGGATAAAAATCATGTCCAATTTCATCAGGATTTTCTACCCAGGGACTTTGAATGATAGGTTTTTGGAGTTCTTGATCATTTGTGAGCTCCTTGTTCAGGCAAGCACCAATTAAGAAAACTTGCAATAAAACTATTAGTCTTTTCATTGATTTCTTATTTAAAGTACCCCGAAGTTCTTCCCATGGTCAATAATTCCCAAATTGATGCAACTGTCCAGCCTGGAGCAAAAATATCGTTGTAAAATCCTTTACCATTTTTACCATAATCCCAAGCCGTATGTTGTACTACTTCAGGATAATAGCCAGTCTTAGCTACTCCCATGAGGTTATCCTTGTGAGGGAGCAGTTGCTCTCTCATTGAAGATCTAATAACAGATGCATATTCACCAAAAACAGGTTCATTGGTCTCTTTAGCTAACCAATCTAAAACTTCATCAAATTCAAAGATGAATACATCAATGTGGTTGTTTTCTACTGATACATTTCCCCATCCTCTACTTTTAAGGCCAATATCACCAAGCATTTGGCCTTGAGCAAAAGGCACATCCCATGTGTAATACCAAGACAATGTAAAATAGGCGGCTTTCTTTGCGAGATTGATATAATGGAATCTCTCTTTTCCTTTTGTCACCATGGATAGATAATACATGGCCGTAGCTGCATACAATGAAGCTTCCTTATCCTCACAATCAGCATCTAAAGTTGAAGAGAAATAATCTGATGGACCGATGATAGCTTCTTCTTGGTATATTGCCACTTTTCTAGCCACTTCCAAGTAACTTTTGTCCTTAAAATATTGAAAAGCCATAGTCAAGGGCAAGACTATAGACGGTGTACTACCTCCTGTTTCATCAATAACATTAAGATTTTTATCAAATTTTCTTGGAAAACTTCCATCTTGAAATTGAAGGCTTATAAGTCTTGAAAATAAGGTTTGAACTTTTTTTTCTAATACCTGATGATTTCGACCTTTAGATTTTTCATAATTCAAAAAAAGTAAAAAGGCATAAAGTCCCTCAGATTGCCTTCTAATGGAAAAAACATCAGTTTCTGATTTTTTATCAAAATCCACTACTTCACGGATCAAGCCTTCTTGATTAAATCCATTTTGGGTATAGCTTTGAAAAACAGCATAGGCCATTTGAAGGAGCTCATCGTCTTTATGACTTTCAGCGTATTCCAAAGCATTGAAAGCATTGAGCAGCACCCTACCAATAAATCCAACCTCCAATATTCCTGTGGATTCACATGTAGCAGTCTCTAAGTGAACTCCTGAAAACCCCTTCAATTCTCCAAAATCCACAAAAGAAGACTTAAAGTAATGCGTAAGCGTTTCCTTAATTTGATTGTCATTAAATTTTTGCTCTGCTATGGGTTGAGGGCTCAATAAATCCATGGAATAATGCCAAATGTCAGCTACAAAATCTGAAAAGTCCGTAGCTTGATGTTTTTTCACGCTGTAGTTTAACCACTTTTCTTGCCCTTCCTTCAAAAAAGCAAAAGCGGTTACTGGATCAGCTAAAGTGAGCTTTCTAATGTAAGTAAAAGGTCTTTCTGCGTAGGGGAAAGCATATTCGAGGAAAGTAAAGTCTTCAGTTTTACCAAAGCCCAAAGCCCCAAGGTCTGAATCACCAGAAAGTATTACTTCACCGGCTTCATGAGTAGTTAAGGCGATTTTTTCAATTTGGTCTTTTCTTATCAAACTGTAGCCTATGTTTTTATCGGGACAATATACGCTAACCAAAGGTGTGCTTAGCCTATCTTCCCTTACAAGCCAGTCTGAAGCTTCTCTAATGGAAGGGGCATTGTCAGGAGATCTTAGATTCTTTCTATACCAATATCCAGGCATTAAAATTTGAGAAGGCTCAAAGTCAACATCTTCAAATAAAATCTTGGATGAGAAGTTAAAATAAACATTTTCACGTGCAACCAATTTGATTTTTACATCAATATATTCTTTTGATTCTACAGTCTCAACAGCTATATCTATAGGTATTGAAGAAGTTGCAATAAACTTACCATGTTGATCCAATAAAACCTGATGTTGAGTAGAATGGTTACCTGGATTTTTAATGTTGATGCTAAATTTACTGTTTTTAAGAAAGTCAAAAACTGCTTCTGCTTTTGTGAATGAATTGGATACCAATAATATTAGTAGCGATAATAATAGCTGCTTCATAGAATCAATTATTTAAATTTTGGAGCGGGCTGACTAGTGATACTTGGAGTCCCTGATTGAATACTTGGCCATCCATCGACCCAGATAATTTTATCCAACAATAGTGGCCTTCTGCTAGCCCCATTCTGTAAGAGCGGGTTATTTTTGGGGATTGCATGATAAAGAAGCCAATCTTGTCCTTCTTCATCAGTCATAATATGACCATTGTGACCAGGACCTACAAAGCCGAATGACTCCGCATTTCTGGATAAAATGATTTCACCATAAGGTCCATCTTTGATATCATTTCCAGACTTATCTAAATAGGGCCCTAATAAATTTTCAGAAACTGCGACCCTTAATCGGTATGTACTATTTCCACCATCACAGCAAGATCCTTCTGAACCAAAATAATAGTACTTACCATTTTTTTTGAATATATAAGATGCTTCAAGATGATTGTGGCCTATATGTATTTTTTCACCTATGACTTGTCTACCATTCTCACTTAGCTCTACAGCATATATTCCGTGAAAGCTCCCCCAGAAAAGGTATTTTTTGTCATTATCTTCAATGTAGAAAGCATCAATTGAATTGGTAACTCCAATTTCATCAGAAAGGAAGAGTTTTCCTTGGTCTATAAACGGTCCTTCTGCCCTACTTGCTATTGCTAATCCAATCCCTGGGTTGGGATCTCCCCAAGTTGAATAAGAATAATACATGAAATATTCTTCACCAACTTTGGCAACATCGGGTGCCCAAAGACCTCCTTGATCTTTCCATGTTGGTTTGGTAATAAAAGCATTTCTAACAAATTCCCAAGAGACCAAATCTTTGGATCTTATAATAGGGACTAATTTGTGACCTCCTTCACTTCCCCAATTGTCTTCCGTACCATATGCATAGTAAAATTCACCATCTTTCAAGACCGATGGATCTGCAAGTACAGGTTCAAAAACAGGGTTTACATAGTTTTTTTGAACTGGTGTCGTATCGTTTTCTTCAATATCAGGGATTTGCGGATCTGGATCACTACAACTAAATCCTACTAAAAGGAATAGTATTAGAAAACTAAAAACCAAAGATAAATACTTCATTGTATGTAAAATTTAAGAGAGGGAGGGAATGGAAATTGCATTTCCATTCCCATAGATAAGTTGAATAGGTTATTAATTTTTACCAGCCAGGATTTTGACTCATGTTAGTATTAATATCTAAATCTCGCTGTGGTATTGGGAGAAACTCATGTCTTCCAATGACAAAATTGTTGAAATTCGGTTCCCTTGAAGCTAAGCCTGAACCTAGGTCACCCCATCTTGCTAGATCTGACCATCGGTGACCTTCCCCAGAAAGTTCTAATAACCTCTCATGCTTAATTTGTTCTAAGAATTCATTTTGACCCATTCCAGGCTTAATTGTTGACAGAGCAGGTAGACCAACTCTTGCTCTTACGCGATCTACATGAGCATATGCTTGGCTTGTCCTACCCGTAGCATTTAATACTTCGGCATACATCAATAGCACATCTGCATACCTGATTACTCTATAATTATTCGGAGATCTAAACCCTTCATCATTCTTCCAATGATCATTCAAAAACTTCCTAAAGAATACCCTTGAATTATTAAGTCCATATCTTTGGGCAAATGTCTGACCATAAATTTGAGTAAACTCAGGACCTCTTTCATCGGTGTTGGAGAATAAAAATGATGCAGCAAGTCTTGGATCCCTTGCATCATTTGTAGTTCTTTCTTTTAAAAATTCTGCAATCATCCACGTTCTAGCTTCTGCATCCGTAAAGCCAATTCCTGGAGGAGCAAAGAACTGAGCAATAGAAGTACCATAATTGTGATTTGGGGTACTCACATCATTATCTGTCACCTCTGTAGGATTGACTGTAAATTGCCACTCAAATATAGACTCTTGATTATTCTCACTTGTGATGAGGAAATTATCTCGATAATTAGGCATCAAATTATAGACTGATGCTCCTTCACCGTTCACAAGCCAATTTAAAGGTGTTTCCGCCTCGTTCATTTTACCCTGCTGCATTAAGGTTTTGGCAAGCAAAGCTTGGGCTGCGCCTTTGGTGACTCTTCCTAAATCTCTACTATTGGGATAAACGGTAGGAAGCCCATCCACAGCTCTACTTAAATCTAACTCTACCTGATCCCAAACTTCAGCTTGATTGCTTGTTGAAGGAAGATCTGTTGGTTTAGAAGTTTCTAACATCAAAGGGACATTACCCCATAATAATGCAAGGTTATAGTAAAAATACCCTCTTAGAAAGTAAGCTTCTCCCAATAGCCGAGCTTTCAGGGTATTATCCATTTCAATATTTGGAACATTATCTAGGACTTGATTGGCTCTGAAAATTCCCACATAACAATCCACCCAAACATCAATCACAGGTCCGAAATTATAATCTGGCTGAATGAATCCACCCATTGCATTGGCGAGGTCAGACCATGGGCTACCTGAAAAACCTTCGTCAGATCGAGTGATGTGAAGCATAGGCATCCATCTAGACATTCCTGGTCTTGCAAAAGTCGAGTAGATTGCATTGACTCCCTGTTCGGCATCTGTGGCATTTTGCCAGAAAACCTCCATAGTAGGTTGATTTGGATTGATAATATCTAATTCTGGATTACAGCTTAATACACCGACTGAAGCTGCTATCAATATATATTTAGAAATATTTTTCATGATTGATTTGCTAATAATTAAAACTCAAACTGTAAGCCTAAAGAATAAATCCTACTTGCTGGCCAATTGCCATTGTCAAATCCTCTTTCTAAGATTCCATTTCCTGTCACATCAGGGTCTAGTCCAGAGTATTTTGTGAACGTGAGCAAATTCTGTCCACTTATAAAAAGTCTTGCATTGCTTACCTTCCATTTCTCAAAACTGGCCAAATTTAGATTATAACCAATTTCTAGGTTTCTTAACCTAACGTAAGAACCATCTTCTAGCCATCGATCACTTTCTAATCTTGCATTATCAATTAATCCTGGATCACCTACTGCAACACCGATTCTAGGATCTGAAGTGTTTGTATTTTGTGGAGACCAAGGGCTTATATCAGCTCTGAAATTTGTATTTTGATAACTATCTATTTCCCTTCTAACCCCATTCATAATGGTATGACCGAAAACTCCCACCCATTGCATGTTTAATGTGAAATTCCTATATGAAGCATTGAACTGGGCACCGGTTTGGAGTGTTGGCCATGGAGATCCTACAAAAGTTCTATCTTCTTGATTGATCTCACCATCTCCATTGATATCTACAAATTTGATGTCACCTGGTCTGGCAAAAGGTTGGATAACCTGTCCATTAGCATTAGTATAGTTATTGATCTCTTCCTGACTTTGGAAAAGACCATCAGTTTTCAGAACGTACCATTCTCCTAGTGGCCTCCCAATTTGGGATCTTGTCAGGCCAGTTTGAATGTAATTAATACCCTCTCCAAGGTTTCCTACATCCATTACTCTATTTCTGATGGTGGTCATATTCGCAGAGACTTCCCACTTCAACTCTCTTTTCATATTTCTGTAAGTTGCAGCGATTTCTACACCTCTGTTTCTAATTGAAGCGGCATTTACAGCAGGCTCCCCTCCAAGATTTCCCAAGTACCATGCGATAGGGAGATTTACCAAAACGTCTTGTGAAAGAGAATTATAGTATTCAGCAGATAGAATCAATTGATCCTCGAAAAACCCTGCATCGAAACCGAAATTTTGACTAATTCTCCTCTCCCACCCAAGATTTGGGTTTGCAAGTCTAGCTTGTGTAGCCCCAACATTAGGCTGTTCGTCAGGCCCAAAAATTGCTCTTGGATTTGAATTGAGGAAACCTATATAATCCCAAGCTCCAACAGTAACGATCCCTAATTCACCATATGATGCTCTAAGTTTCAAATCAGAAATTAAGGATGAATTGAAAAATGATTCTTCCGAAATTCTCCAACCTCCAGCAATAGACGGGAAGAATTTAGATCTATTGGCAGATCCAAATCTAGAGTCTGCATCATATCTTCCTGTCAAGGTTAGTAAATACCTGTCATCATAGGTGTAATTTGCTCTTCCCAAAAAGCCAGATATAGTATACTGAAAGGGGATAAAACCATCAGCAATAGCTTCTCCTGTAGCTGAGCTTACAGTATTCAAATACCTGCCATCAAAGGACTGGAGATCTGTTCTTCCAGCAGAAAGCACATCCCTTTTAGTGATTTGTTGAGAATGACCTACAACTGCAGATATACTATGTTTATTTATAACTTTATTATAGTTTATGGTATGTTCGAGCAAAAAGCTAGAAAACAAAGATCTATCCTCGATAATACTTGTAGGGGCAGCTGGTTGATTAAAGTACCACTCCCCAGCTCTTCTCATTCTTTTATTATGATCGAAGCTCAGCTCAGCACCAGCATTGAACCTATACACCAAGCCTTCAAGGATATCCACATCCAAATATGCATTACCAACTAATTTGGCAAAGTTACTTCTAAAGCTATTGATAGCATTTACTGCCAATGGGTTCCAAGCGTAAGTGACTGCGTCTGTAGTTCCGATTCCCCAGCCATCTGGATTAGCAGCTGTGATATAACGACTATCTTGAACAGGAATAACAGGGAGGTGTAGTGGCATATCGTAAAAAGGATTTCCAGTACCTGGGGCATTTGTTATTGAGTTGGTAAAAACTAAATTTTCACCAAAGGTCACCCTACCTTTTGTATTCTTTGTATTGATTCTTAGTGCTGCCCTTTGAAAGTCATTTCCAATTAGAACACCCTTATTCACAAAATACGATCCAGAAATCAAGTAACTAGATGATTTTGATCCACCTGAAAGTGTAATGTTATAATCTTGAGCATTTCCAAGTCTTGTACCTTCATTATACCAATTCGTATTAATAGCAGGGTCAAATGCAGTGGCAACACTTGAAGGAGGTGTTAAACCAGAGTTTAAAAACTGAGTTCTTTGCAATTCAGCAAATTCAACATTGTTCATCATATTGTACCCTTGCGGCAATTGTTGAATCCCATATTTTGCTGAAATACTTACTCTAGGAGTACCTTCTGCTCCTTGCTTCGTTGTGATGATAATCACTCCGTTTGCAGCTCTAGAGCCATAAATAGCCGCTGCTGATGCATCTTTTAAGATTTGAATCGATTCAATATCATTGGTATTGATAGTTGGGTTGGCGTCAGCAATCATTCCATCTATTACATACAGCGGACTTGAATTGATAAAACTAGCAACCCCCCTAATTTCTACTTGAGCATTTTGGCCAGGAGCACCACCATTTCTTACAGAAACACCTGGAGCTAGCCCTTGCAAAGATTCACCTAATGAAGCTGCGGTAACTCTACTTTGCTTGTCAGTACCAACAACTGCTGTTGCACCAGTCAAATCCTTTTTTTTGACTGTTTGATACCCGATTACAACGACCTCCTCTAAGTCGCTTAAGTCTTCTTCAAGTTCAACACTTACTGATGATCTTCCCAGTAGTGGTATTTCTCTTTGAAGAAAGCCTATAAATGAAAAAACTAAAGTGCTTTGATCATTGGATACATTCAATTGAAAATTCCCATCTATGTCAGTGACGGTACCGTTGGAAGTGCCCTTCTCAATTACTGTTACACCTGGAAATACTTCACCAGTTGATTTTTCAAGGACAGTTCCTCTAATAATTTGTTGATTTTGCGCCCTAAGAGGCGGGTAATTACAACCTAGAAAGAACAGCAGCAGTAATGCTGATAATTGTAACTTTTTTTTCATGGGACATTTTGGGTTAATTTTTAATAATTGAGATTATAAATTCAAATTCCTCCTTTGTTAAAATTCAAAAGACTGAGTGAATGTAGTATTTAGGCATTTTCCTTTTTGAAAGAAATCCTTCAATTATGAGTAATTTTCCTGCTAGAGGTATCAAATGAAGGTTTTGTTATAGAATCTGAATATTTTATTTCCTTAATTGGAATTGAAATCAAAATTGCTGTTTATCCAAAAAATAAAGAAAGTAAAGTACCCATGCGAAAGCACATAATTGCCACAATTTTAATAATATGCTTCAGTATAGTTTCGATGAGAACTAATGCTCAGCGTTCATATTTTCGGCACTTAAATATGGAGAATGGGTTAAGTCACAATACAATCTTCACAATTCATCAAGATCAGCTTGGCTTCATGTGGTTTGGAACCAAAGATGGGCTAAACAGATATGATGGACATCAGTTTAAAATCTTCAAAAACATCCCAGGAGATCCATCCAGTTTAAAAAACAACCACATTCTATCACTTTTTGAAGGAAAAGATAATAATCTCTGGGTAGGGACAAATGATGGAGTATCTATTTACTACCCAGGGTTGGAGCAATTCAAAAACTTTGAAGCAGTTGATCAGAATGGTGATAAAGTATGGGGTCAAATTTTAAAAATCAAGGAAGATCAGCATGGTCAAATATGGATTGCTTCTAGCTCAGCAGGACTTTATAAATATCATATTGAGAAAGAAACCCTAACCAGATATTATCATGATCCGAATAACTCTAAGACATTGGGTTCTGGATCTGTTTCATCTTTAACTATTGATAAAGATGGTAATATTTGGGTTGGAATTCTTGGGGGAGGTGTGGAGAAATACCTACCAAATAATGACTCTTTTTTAAATTACCCAAATGCTACTTTAACCTTAAAAAAAGACTTAATTCTTGACCTATATGATCATGGTGAAGACCTACTTATAGGAACAAAAAATAATGGGGTAAAAATTTTCAATAAGAATGATGGCTCTATTCAGAATCTTTTAAATAAAGATGCTGAAGGGAATCCACTATTTGTAAGAAACATTATTCAAACGGATTTGGAGGAAATTTATATTGGGACAGAGTTGGGAGTCTTTATTTATGATTTTAAAACAAAAAATTTCAATCACCTTACCCAAAATCCAAACGACCCATATAGCTTATCTGATAATGCTACTTATTCAATATACAAGGATAACGAAGGAGGAATATGGATAGGCACATACTTTGGCGGTTTAAACTATTTATCAAGCACATCAGCTAATTTTGAAAAATACTACCCCATCATCAATAAGGATTCGCCAAAAGGAAAACGAGTTCGAGAGATTGTTGAAGATCAGTACGGTATTATTTGGGTAGGAACAGAAGATGCAGGATTGAGCAAGTTTGACCCCAAAACACAAAAATTTAAAAATTACTTACCAGAAAAGGGGAAAAATTCGCTGAGCTACCATAATGTACATGGGCTGATGATTGATGGCAGAAATCTTTGGATTTCAAGTCATAGCCAAGGGTTAAGAGTGGATATTCTTAACCTTTCTGACAATTCATTCAAAAAACTTGATCAATCTGCCCTACAAAATCCACTTTTTGATACGGATATATTCTCAATTTTTAAAGATTCAAAAGGAAATAAGTGGTTTGGAACCATTTCTGGAGTTTACAGGATGGCCTCTGGAGAAAATGAAATGAAATTTTTCAAGGATTTAAGTATTAGTTTTTATTATGACATCATTGAAGATCATGCTGGAAATATCTGGTTTGCCACTATCAATAATGGGTTATTCCGTCTAAGTCCAATCGATGGTAAAATTGATCATTTTTTACCAGACACAATTTCTGGGGATGGATTACCTGGTATATCTATCATTTCACTTTTTGAAGATAGTAATCAAAGAATTTGGGTAGGTACAGAAGGCTATGGTCTAGGATTATTTGATCCAAAAAAAAATCAATGGAGTGTATTCAAGCAGTCTGATGGTTTACCAAGCAATACAATATATAAAATATTGGAAGATGATGCTGAATATCTTTGGATAAGTACAGGTAATGGTTTGGTAAGATTCAACCCAAACAACAAAAGTATAGAAAGGTATAGCAAATCTGATGGATTGCTATCAGATCAATTTAATTATAAGTCTGGTTTAAAAGCTAGTGACGGCACTTTGTATTTTGGAACATTGAATGGTTTTGTCTCATTTAATCCAACCACGTTGACCAAGCAACCAAATTCTCCAAAGCTTATTCTTACTGGAATAAAGCTATTTAATGAAGAATTATTTGTTGGTTCGGGTGATGGAATTTTAAAATCCTCCATCACCTCTACCAAATCAATTTATCTTTCCCATGATCAATCTTCATTGAGTTTTTCATTTGCAGCACTCAGTTATTCTTCTCCAGAATCTTGGAAGTACCTCTACAAATTGGAAGGATTAGAAAAGGATTGGAATGTATTAGAAAAAAATAATGATGTTTCATACTTGAACATCCCTCCTGGTACTTACAAGTTCGTTGTCAAAACGATCACTGACAATGGAGAAATCAATCAAGAAGAAGCTTCACTGAATATTAAAATAACACCTCCTTTTTACTTTTCTAAAATTGCCTACACCCTTTATTCATTAATTTCAGCCTCCATCTTATTTGGAAGTATACTTTTATATAGAAAAAGAATTCAAAAAAGACATCAAAAAAATATTGAAAGTTTAGAGTCTCAGAAGGAGAAAGAAATATTTAATGCTAAGATTGAATTTTTTACCAATATCACCCATGAAATCAGAACTCCATTAACTTTAATTAAAGGGCCTTTGGAAGTCATGCTAAAGAAAGAAAATTTCCAGGAGCAGGAGACGAAAGAGAATCTCAAAATCATGGAAAAGAATGCCGATCGTTTAATTCATTTGAGCAATCAGCTTTTGGATTTTCGCAAAGCAGAAAAGCAAAGCTTTCGACTTAATTTCGTGAAAATAGATATTTCTAGGCTACTACAAGATATTCAATATAGATTCAAGCCACTAGCTGAAAAAGATCAAATTTTCTTCAAGCTTACCGGAGTTGAGAATTCCTTTTTTGCTGATGTAGATCAAGAAGAGCTAATAAAAATCATCAGTAACTTGGTAACTAATGCTTTCAAATATGCTACACATCAAGTAATTATAGACTTGATTATAGAGAGCGGAGAATATTTTCTAATCGTTGTCAGCAATGATGGGCCATTGATCAATAAAGCTTATAGAGATAAAATATTTGAACCTTTTTACCAAATTGACCCAGAGGAAACTCAAAAACCTCGTCAAGGGACTGGATTGGGATTACCCTTGGCTAGATCATTAGCAGAGATGCACAAAGGTTTTCTTTATTATGAAGATAAACATCTTGTAGGCTTAAACTCATTCATTCTAAAGCTTCCAGTTAGACAAAGTCATACTTTTTTTATTGACGAGAATCAAGCAAACTTAGACGATAATAAAATAGATTCTGAAGCAATTGAAAGGATAAAAATAACTACCGATGTCAGACAAACTATTTTAATTGTAGAAGATAATAAAGAGCTTCAGTCCTTTATTGAATCAAACCTTAAGTATGACTATCATATGCTAAAAGCAAGTCATGGCTTAGATGCTATTGCGCTTTTGGAACACCATCAAGTAGACTTGATCATTTCTGACATAATGATGCCAATGATGGATGGAATTGAATTGTGTCAACATATTAAATCAAATTTAATTTATTCGCATATTCCATTGATTTTACTTACAGCTAAAAATAGTATTCAGTCAAAAATTGAAGGGCTTGAAGTAGGAGCAGATGTATACATTGAAAAGCCATTTTCATTAGAGTATTTGGTTTTACAAGTGAAAAACCTCCTTAAATATAGGGATCAGGTTAGAGATAGTTTTGCAAATTCTCCAGGAGTTTTATCTGTAAGCATAGCTCACACAAAGGCTGATGAGGTGTTTTTGGAGGAAGTCAACAGGCTAATTTCAAATCATATTTCCAATGAGCAGTTTGGCGTAAATGAATTAGCTGAAATTCTAAATATGAGTCAATCCAGTCTCTTGAGAAAAATCAAAGGAATTTCAAAATTAACTCCGAATGAATATATCAGACTTGTCAGGTTAAAAAAGTCTGCGGAGTTGCTTAGCACAGGTAAATATAGTGTTGCAGAAGTATGTGATTTGGTTGGCTTTAATTCACCAAGTTATTTTTCAAAATGCTTTCAAAAACAATTTGGCGAGCTTCCAAAAGATTACCAGAAATCGGAAAGAAGTTGAGATAAACCTCTCCAATGTTCAGAACCATTTTAAAACCAATGTACTGACTAATTGTTATTCCTTAAGATATTAGAATATAGCAAAAGTCCAATCCCATGATTCAAACAGATGATTTTGAAAAAGTAGAAGTCACATCACAAGAGAACTTACGAAGGTGGTTGGAACAAAACCATCAACAAAAGAAAAGTGTATGGCTTGTAACATTTAAAAAATCAATCCCAGAAAAATACCTTTCCACCTCTCAGGTTTTAGATGAACTCTTATGTTTTGGTTGGATAGACGGGATCAGAAGAAAGTTGGATGAACATAGAACCATGCAGCTGATTTCACCAAGAAAAGTCGAACATTGGGCAAGAACTTATAAAGACAGAGCTGCCAAGTTGATTGAGGAGGGCAAAATGCAAAAAGCCGGTTTTCAGTCCATTGAGCTGTCTAAGCAAAATGGTCTTTGGGATTTTATGGAAGATGTGGACAAGTTAATTGTCCCAAATGACTTACAGGAAGCTTTGGACCAGAAGCCTGGAGCTACGGAATTTTTCTATACCATCAATGATTCAAGTAAGCGATTCGTACTCCGATGGATCAAATTAGCCAAAACTGAAAAGACGAGAAAAGCAAGGATTGAGCAATTAGCTGAACTATCTGCGAAAGGAGAAAAATTAAAGGGAAGTTAAGTAATAAGGTGGGAAATAAGAGCTATCGTATCCCGGGTCAAGTGCATTCTCCCAATTGATAATAAAATTTTATGATTATCCGATTTCGCACCCGTAACCATATTTTATTACGCACACACCTTAAAATCAGCTGTTTTTGACTGTTGCCCGTCAAGATTATCAGCTTGATTCTTTCGTTTTATTAAATTACTGGTGTCATAGCGGATAATCATGTAAAATTGTTTGAAGAAACCTCACTCAATTTCAATTGCCAAACTCGACACTTTCTTAAAAACACAACTGACAATAAACCAATAGGTAAGGATTTTATTTTGTAAAGAGAAAGGGATTACCCGTACCCTCATAGCATGCCGCACTGCCACTATTGAATCTCCCTATAGTCGATTTCGAACTAGGTTTGTTTGGAGAGTATTCTCATCCTTTATTCATTCTATTCACGTAATCTTTAGGAAATAAAAAAACCAACTCTATTTCTAAAGTTGGCTTTTAGCAGAGAGGAAGGGATTACTCGTACACACATGGCATGCCGCACAGCCCCTCGTGAATCTCTCTTCGGTCGATTTCGAACCAAGTTTTTATTAAAAGGGCTCTCATCCCTTCCTCCTACTATATTCGTCGAATCTTGTGGAAATAAAAAAACCAACTCTATTTCTAAAGTTGGTTTTTTTGCAGAGAGGAAGGGATTCGAACCCTCGATACCCTTTAGGGGTATACACGCTTTCCAGGCGTGCTCCTTCAACCACTCGGACACCTCTCTAGTTGCTGTCTTGTTGATTCGGAGTGCAAAGAAAATTATAAAATCTACCCTAAGCAAACATTGACCCATATTTTCTTTACTTAAGATTGGATCGGACTGGAGGTTAGGGGATTGGGGATTAGTTATTGGGGATTGGGGATTGGGGATTAGGGATTAGTGGTTATTGGGGATTAGTTATTGGGGGATTAGTTATTGGGTAACTGTGTAATTGATTAATTGTGCAGAGTTTTAATCGATTACACGATTACACAATTCATCAAGAAATTGGGGATTTCAAATTTTTAGTAACCCGTATTTCTCCTTTATAACTGATAAATATTACCTTATTTCTTGATTAGCTCAACTTAAACCTGAGCAGTCAAGGACATCTCTCCTGCTATAGGTTGGATGAGCTTTCTTCGGATTTCGGAGTCGCTGTTTTCATTAGCGAGAAGAAACATCAATTTGGTGATGGCAGCCTCCGTGGTGATGTCTCCTCCACTCAAGACACCAATGCGCTTGAGGTCTTTGCTTGTCTCGTACCTACCCTGAATCACCCTGCCTCCATTGCATTGAGACACATTAAGGATAATTAGCCCTTTTTTTACTGCTTTTTCCAAAGACTCAATAAACCAACGCTCACTTGGACTATTTCCAGAGCCATAGGTTTCCAAAACCACCCCTCTCAATCCTTTTGTCGCAAAGCAACTATCCATGATGTTTTGGGTAATACCTGGGAATAGTTTGAGTACCATGACATTGTTATCCAATTGATTGAAATACTTGAGTTTCTTCCCTTCCTCAAATGGTTTGATTGAAGCATAGTTATAATCTATCACAATTCCCGATTCGGCCAAGGGAGGGTAATTCTCAGATTCGAAGGCATCAAAATGCACACTTTGTACTTTCTTAGATCTATTTCCCCTGAGAAGCATGTGGTTGAAGAAAATACAAACTTCGGGCACAATAGGCTTACCATTGGCTTTTGCCGTAGCAATCTCTAGGGAAGTCATCAAATTCTCCCGCGCGTCGGAACGCATGGCAGAGATGGGCAACTGCGCTCCTGTGAATATCACTGGCTTGCTCAAACCTTGGAGCATATAACTCATCATGGATGCGGAGTAGGCCATGGTATCTGTTCCATGAAGTACTACAAAACCATCATAGCTATCGTAATTTTCATAAATGATATAAGCCATATCTACCCAATGTTGCATGTTGACATTGGACGAATCAATAGGCTCGGGAAAGGAGATGACTGTAATCGCTGCATTCATACTAGTCAAGGTGGGGATTTTCTCCAAGATCTGCCCAAAGTTGAATGGAACAAGGGCACCACTTTCGTCATAAGCCATTCCCAGGGTTCCCCCTGTGTAAATGATCAAAACAGAGCTAGTAATCTCGCTCTTTGCAGCAGTATTCAGTCTTACGATTTTATAATTCATGGCTGAAAACGATGAAATATATTTTGGGTATTTGTTTCGGTGATTCTGGAAACCTCCTCTAGGCTGGTTTCACAAAGGTCTGCCACACGCTGGGCAATGATTGGGATATATTCCGGGGAATTTCTCTTTCCTCTATGGGGTACAGGGGCAAGATACGGTCCGTCAGTTTCTAATACAAGGTGTGCTAATCCTATCTCAGGAATAACCTTATCAAGCCCTCCATTTTTGTAGGTAGATACGCCTCCGATTCCCAGAAGAAAACCAAGATCGATGATGGCTTTTGCTTGCTCAACTGTACCCGTAAAACAATGAAAAATCCCTCTCAATCGATCATCTTTCAATTCTTGTATGATGGCGATGGTCTCATCCATGGATTCCCTACAATGCAGGATGATCGGCCACTCTTTGTCTTTTGCCCATTGTATTTGAATCCTGAGGGCTTCCTTTTGTTGCTCAAAGAAGGTCTTATCCCAATATAAATCCAAGCCTGTCTCCCCAATCCCTGCAAACTCCCGCTTATTGATCCAGTCTTCCATGATGTAAAGGTCTTTTTCAAAATCCTTTTTGACATCACAAGGGTGTAGTCCCATCATGGGGTGGCATTGATCAGGATGATTCAACTCTACTTCCAGCATGGCATCGATGGTCTCCACATCCACATTGGGCATGTAGATCTTACTTACACCTGATTCAAAGGTTCTTCGAATCACCTCCTCTCGGTCTGATTCATATTTGCTAGAATATATGTGTGCGTGCGTATCTGAGAATTGATGCATTTGAGATCTTAGATTTTAGTCCCGAGAAATCAGGGAGATTTTGGATTGGTGTTGAGAGGGTGATTGGAAATGGCCTACAATTCAAGAATAATAACTTAATACCTTAATACTATTAAATCCGCCACGGCGGACAAGCTATTCCAACTTTCAAACTCCTATAGACTCCTTCACACTTCAATACTTTCTTCCTTTCCAGTTTGTTTTGGATGGCCAAAAATAGTAAAGTATAGTGGTCCAAGCTGTAAATAAGTAATAAATTTCAAAGAAGATCAGGGCTAGGATGTTCGCCTTTTGTGAGATTTTCTTTTTGAATAGGTAGATAAAATATGACTGAATGGACCATTTTGTCAACCAAAACAGCCAGCCTAAAAATGTATAATTGACAATCAATAAGATCACCAATGGAAGAAATAGAGCCTGCAAAGCCAAAAGTGCTTTGATGGTCAGTGGCAACTTCATCGCTCCATGCATCCAGCGTTTGCGCTGCTCCAGCAGGCTAAATAGATTGGGCTGCGCCTTAGTGGTGATCAGATTTTGATCGCTAACCTGATGAATCCCTTTGAAGCCTTTCTGTTGAATGGCCTGTGCAATTTCAAAATCTTCGGTAAGGGAAAACTTCAGCCCAGAAAAGCCTCCTACGGCGTCATAGGCTTTTTTGGTGATCAGCATGTTATTGCCCATAGTCGTCACTGATAGTCCCAGATCTGATAACACCTTGACCATCCCAAGGGTAAAGAGCCAGTCATAGTCCTGCATCTTGGCATAAAACCCTAGAGACTGCACTGAAGTCACACCAGTAACGAAGCCAATTTGCTCACTGCTCTGTACTGCTAGTACCATTTCTTTGGCCCAGGAAGTAGGAACTATACAATCTGCGTCAGTAAAAAGCAGGTATTCACCCGTGGCAAAATCACCCATCTGTGCCAAGGCATTGGCTTTTCCATTGATTTTTCGAGTTCTCTCAGCAACAGTGGGCACAATGTCGACCAAAGAAGCATAAGGCTTTTCTGCAACCCATGCTTCTATGATCTCAGCAGTATCATCTATACTCTGATCATTGCCTAGGATTACCTGAAGCTTTGTTGTGGGATAATCCAATTGCTCAAGTGCTTGCAGACAGTGACGAATGATGCCAGCTTCGTTTCTTGCAGGGATCAGAATACTGATTTGAGGAAGTTCTTGGGCTTCTTTTTGATGGTATGATCTGAAATTTGTACGAAAAAAAACAACCAGGAATAAATTCTGGCAAAGTAAAAGCATTACACAAATTAGTTCTATCGCGACCATTATAATAAAGCTGTTTCAAAACCTGCATCTTGAAGATACGACAAATAATCATCGAGCATGGATTTCAAGATAGGAAGAGATTTCTGTTGGTCGTGAAATACAATTACCGAACCATTCCGCGTATACTTGATGGCCTTTTCCAGACATTTTTCTGGTGATTGTCGCTGATCATAATCTCCTGTCAAGACATCCCACATGACCAACTCCAGGGATGCGTCAATTTGCTTGAATTGACTTTTCTTGATCCTGCCGTAAGGTGGACGAAAAAGTTTCACCTCCATATCCAGTATCTCTTGGATGATTTCTTGGCAAGCTTTGATTTCTTCAAGGTAAAGCGCATCGGCTGTTTTAAAACCATTGACATGGTGGAAAGTGTGGTTGCCTACACCATGACCTTGGCTCTGAACAGCTTTGGCTAGCTGAGGATGTTTACGTACATTATCTCCAACCATAAAAAAGGTCGCTTTCATTCCTCTTTTTGCTAATAGCTCCAAGACAAAATCCGTCACTCCTGGTACAGGTCCATCGTCAAATGTCAAGTAGATTTTATTGACTTTCCTATCCCGATTCCAGGTGACTTCTTTGAATATCTTAGGAAAGAAAAAGGGTATATGGTGAATGATCATGCTTATTGAAATCTAAGGCTCATCAAGGTGATGTCATCAGAGCGCTCTTTTCCATTCGAAAATCTATCTAATTCCTCAAAAAAGTCTTTGTGGAAAATTTCTGGATCTACACAAAGTTGTGTTTTGATGTATTTTTCAAAGCGCTCATCTCCATACTCCTCTCCTGCCTCATTGAAGCTCTCGGTCAAGCCATCTGTATAGAGATGTATGCTGAAACCTTTCAAATGAGCACGATGTCCGACTTCCATAAATGGCAAGGCTTCAAAAGCCCCAAGAATCGTGGTGCCAGCGCCAAGTTTTTCGCTTCGCATCTCCCCTTCCCAACACAAAATTGGCGCGTTGTGCCCCGCATTGATGTAGGAAAGCTCTCTGGTTTTGTAATTGTAATACCCCAAAAAAAAGGTAATAAACTTCTCTCCATTGGTGTTTTCAAAAATAGTGTAATTCAATTGTTCCACGATCATTTTCAGATCGGAGGTACTTCTGAGTAAAGTTCTCAAAGCTGCCTGAAAATTGGACATGAGCAATGCCGCTGGCATTCCTTTACCCGACACATCGGCTATACAAAAGAAAACCTCATCTTCAGACTTTCTAATCAGATCATAATAATCTCCTCCTACGGTAGAATGAGGTATATAGGTCACTTTCGCTTTGAGCTTCCCCCCATCTGGTAGATTGGCAGGAAATAGCATCCGCTGCACATTGGATGCTATCTCCACTTCTCGCTTCAATCGCTCCTGCTCCAATTGTCTCCTTGCAAAGCGCTTATTCTCCAAAGCTACTACCAAGATATTGGTCAATGCTTGCGTAAAATCAAGGTCTAGCTCTAGGGAATCATCTTTCTTTTTGAGAAAAAGAATGGCGAGCATTTTATCCTTGTGATAAACGGGCAGGTATGTTTCCAATTCAGCAAAGGAATAGCCTTCCTCCACGATGATATTTAAGGCTCCACTTTCCTTGTCATCTTTTACACTATCCAAAGGGATTTTATCAGGGACTTTAGCTTTGATACCATGTGCTATACTTTGGGCATAGCCTTCCTGATCTGCTACGTAAAGGATCATGGATCTGATATTCAAATGCACCAAGCAAGTGAATTTGAATATATTTAAAAGAACAGAGGAGGTCTTGTTTTCATTGATAGCCTGTGTGATCTCCAGCAAGGCCTTCAATTCCAATTCTTTTCTTTGATATTTGAGCGTTTCTGAAGTCAAGGGGAATTTTTATAGTGCGTGATGGTTCATCAATCCTTTTTTGGTCGCCAGAAAATAGAGTTCCTTGCCTGAAGCCATTAGGTCGATCTTGGTGAAAATTTCCAAGTCAGGTTCTTTGAGACATTTGATATATTCTTTTTCAAAAAGGGATTGCAAGGTACTCAGGAGTATTTCATCCTCCCAACCCAATACCTCTTTGAGGTAAGTGTAATGCTGAACAAAGTACAGCTCGTCAATCAAATCAAATTCTCTATCTGTCATATTGAAGTATATAATCGCTAAATTATGGCTTTTTGATGATTCAATAAGGTTAAATTAGAAAATTTAAGATAAAGTATATGAGTATCCGCAATGTTTCATGTTATAAAAAATAAGGCATTACATTATGCGAATACTTATCAACAGACAACAGTCAACGAAATTGAAATCGTTCATTCTATCATTAATTGTTCGGCTACGCGCCAATAAGCGGATATACATAACAAAGTATAAAGCTGGATTAAACTCGAAGTAAATCTGGAAATTACTCTTATCCCCTACCTTTCCAATGATAATTTCCTCCAAATACTTTGACTACAGTGAAGATCACATAAAATGGATGTATCATACTTGTCCTTAACAAAGCCTGCATTGGTACTTCGTATTTTAAACTCTTCAATACTTTACCCAATGCTATCCATTCTGCCATCAACTTCATTGTCCAGAGTATACCCAAAGCTATCAACCCACAAGTAAAATCAATAAAAGTCAAAGTAAAACTTCCTAACCAAAATAGCTGTAAAAGGGCTGGCATAAAAGAAAACAAGGCATGCAACCTATTATGCGCTTTCCACTTAGATGCCCATCTAACCCTTTGGTCAAATAAGGATGCCCAATCCTTATGAGCATTGGTCATTACCAAACAATTGGGGCTATTTTGATATACTACAGCAGATGCTCCGTACTTACTGGTTATTTTTTTGAGAAGAAATTCATCATCACCTGATGCGACTGCTCTATTCCCTGCATAGCCTTCTACGGCGATAAATGCACTTTTACGGTAGGCCAAGTTTGCTCCACTACACATCAAGGGCTGCTTCATTTTGATAGAAAAATTGGATACCAATAAGATGCTTGCCCAATCAATCTGTTGAAATTTATGAAAAAAAGAATTTCCACTTTTAGTCAACACAGGACCTGCGACAAGTTGTGTACCCGTATTTTGAAAACCGTAAATCATCTCTTTTACCCAATATCGAGGCAAAACACAATCCGCATCAGTGGTCAAGATAATTTCACCAGTCGCTCGCTGAACGCCAGTTTCTAAGGCAGCCTTTTTACCTATTCCTGAAGAGGTTAGGACAAGATGATCGAAGCTACTACTCTGCTTGCCAATCAAAGCAACAAGCATTTCCAAAGATTCATCTTCGCTATGGTCATTGATCCAGACTACCTGCATGTGATCCATATCGAGTTGTTCAATGGAGTGGAAAATTTCAGGCAAATTATTTACTTCATTTCTAAAAGGAACCAAAAGGCTGACTGAATGAATGTTGGATATTGTGCCAGACATATCCTGCTCGCTCGACCATTTTGAAGCGAGTAGTAGCAAGGTAATGGCATAAACTATCCCAACAAAAAGAGCCAATATTATCATGAATTGAATTAAATTGCAGCGATGGGTAAAGAAGAGAAAAAAGCGCCAAAGGAAAAAATAATTTTAGGAATTGACCCTGGTACCAACATCATGGGTTATGGTTTGATTCTGATTGAAGGCAAAAAGTACAGCTTACTACAATTTGGCGTCATCCATCTCAAAAAGTACAATACGCATGAATTGAAACTGAAAAAGATTTTTGAAAGGGTCACTGGAATCATTGATGAATTCAATCCCGATTCAGTAGCCCTTGAAGCTCCTTTCTATGGGGAAAACATACAATCCATGCTCAAGCTGGGTAGGGCACAAGGCGTGGCCATGGCAGCGGCATTGGCAAGAGAAATCCCGATCACGGAATATTCTCCAAAGAAGGTAAAGCAGTCCGTCACGGGTAATGGAAATGCTTCCAAGGAACAAGTGGCTGAGATGCTCAAAACCCTTTTAAACATCAAGGAATTACCCAAGCTCCTGGATGGGACTGATGCATTAGCAGTGGCTTTATGTCATCATTTCCACGACGGTAGGATTCAGTCTAGGGGAAGAACAGCTGGCTGGAAATCATTTTTAGAAGAAAACCCAGACCGAGTGAAAGGCCTATAAAAAAAACCGCTCTATGATTCTAGAGCGGTTTTTTTATTGGTTTGATGTATATTAGAAACTGTAACCAAGAGATAATTTAAATCCTCTGTTATAGATAGCTGCGTCTGAATCTTTGAAGACAGGAGAAGTTCCGTAGTCATAGCTCCCTTGGATATTCAAGCCCTTGGGCAAGTTATAACCTATACCGACAACAAAACCTAGGTCTGTTTTGGTAATGGCATCTGTTTCATAACTGAATGAGGACCCAAAGAAATCCCCTTCAAATCTTGAACCTGTCAGAAAAGAAGCTTGAGGACCTCCAAAAACATTCAAGCCATCAGATAGGTAAAGTCTTAAAAGTAAAGGAACATCTACGTAGTTAAGAATTGCTCTGCTATTAGCAAAATCATCATTCTGTGTACCCTTGATCGAGTAATACACCCCGGGCTCCAACGCAATTCTAGAACCTAAGAACATATTGGCATAAAGCCCCCCATGAAAACCTACGCGATTGTCATAGTCATTATTGGAAGCATCAGACCCACCGAAATTGAAAAAATTAGCACCACCTCTGATACCGAATCCTCCAATTGCATCATTTCTATCATAATTCTGTGCATTGATATCAAATGTGAACAATGCCAATACTGCAAATAATAAAATGGATTTTTTCATAGTAATAAATAATAGTTGGTTATAGTAATAAGTTCTCCAAGACCATGCCAAAAAAATACCCGAATGTCGTCATCCGGGCTTCAACTTATTTTACAAAGATGACAATCAGCTACTTATCTTTTTATCGACATAGCTAGAGTTCATGATACTCAAGGCTCCCATGTATTTCAGCCCAAACTTAACTGTATCACCCACCTTGTAATTCTTTGGATTAAGGCCAAGGTTGAGGATGATCATATCCGAACTTGCCCCTAATATTTCCAACTCACCATCCTCTGCGATCAGGTATTTGGGATCTACATCTAGCAGTCCAATATCTAAGATTGCTCGGTAGGAAGATTTCCCGTATAAGCTTTCATCTATTTCAATTACTTCGCCTTGTGGATTGGCTGCCAAGGAGCCAGAAGGCAACATGGGTTTTTCCTGCATCTCGATAATTTCTGCAAAGAGCTCAAAAACATCACCATTCATCCCCTCTATCACTTTCTCTTCAAATAAATCCACACCAAAATAAAGCGTTTCTCCCACCCTGAAGTGATTGACTCCTTTAGGCAATTGCTTGTGCAGGAGCAACGGGATGGTCACAGATGTACCTGCAGAGACCCAAGGAATTTTTTTATTAAATTTCAATTCAATGATTTGCTTGTATAGAGAAAGCTGAATCAATTTATCAGCTGAAGGCATCACACCATTGAGACAGTTGAGGTTGGTTCCTAGACCTACGATTTCTATGTTGGGTAAATCGAAAATCTTCGCATAGAAATCTATCAGGTGATCACCCATGACTCCTTCACGCAGGTCTCCTGTTTCCACCATGATGATAATCTTATGCTTTTTATTTTGATTGACAGCTTCTTCACTGATCCACTTAATAGTAGTGAGCTCACTATTGAGGCTGACATCTGCATATTTGACCATTTTAGGGATATTCCTTTTGGATGCCGGCTTGATATAAACCGTCTGCACACTTGGCTCTATTTCCTTGACTTTAGCCAAGTTGCTGATTCTTGAATCATGAATTTCTCTGACACCTAAGCTGATCAGTTCATTCAAATAGGTTCTATTACCACAGAAAAGCTTGGATACCACTCCCCAAGAAATATTTTCTTCCTCGAAGATATCCTTGAGGTAATCGAAATTCTCCTTGAGTTTTCCTTTATGTAAATTTAAAAATGCCATGATTTATTATTGGTTTTGAATAGATAAATAGTATGATGCAAAAGTCTGAATTGGAAGCAGATTAACCTTATTCCCAATATTTACTGATATTATCCTTATGCTACAGGGTTAGATATTAATCAGTAACCCATAATTAGCCTTATTTTTTCAACCTCATTTCAAGGTACTTATTGGTAAAGCCTAATTTTTCGTAGAGTTTTCTAGCTGGGTTATCCGGCTCTACATGAAGTGCAATATCACCATTGGCCATATCGATGGCTGTCTTCATTAATTTTTGGCCCACTCCCTTACCTCTTTGAGAAGCATCTACAGCAATATAAACCAAAATATTCTCAGGAATATAACCTGACATACCCGTTTTATTCATAACTACAGCTCCTACAATTTGATTACCTTCTCTTGCCATCACAGTAAATCCACCTTTATCGACAGCCTGATCGAGTGCATAATCAAGACATTTCATGATGTCATCTATGGGATCTCCATATTGCTCTAGGTGCGTAAAAAGAAAATCTGCTATCTCTTTTTTCTGAAGGTAGGTTGCATGATCGAGTGCTGATAGGGTTTCAATTTTAAGCATATTTATAATTTTATTTTGAATGAATCGATTTTCTACCGTAGTATACAAGCAAATACATTGCTAAAGACGTAAAAACACCGAAAAAATTTGGATCTAATCCAAAAGGTAGGCCAACATCAAGGATTCCAAGCCCGGCAGTTACAGCTCCTCCCGACAGCATGGCAGTCAAGGCGGCGTATGGATCTTTCTTCGAAGAGAACAAGCCAAACAAAACTGGAATCAAAAGACCTGACACCATAAAAGCATAAGAATATAGCATCAGGTCTAGTACATTGGTCATTTGCAAAGCCACAATTAGCGCAATGGCTCCTAAAATCAATGTGAATAGTTGCGAATAGCGAATTTGAATTTTCTCTGATTTTCGATTGAGCCAACCACCAAATATATCCGTACTTAAATTCCCCGAGGCTGCCATCAAGCAAGAATCAGCTGTAGACAATACCGCTGAGAAATATGCTGACATCATCAAACCTAGAATTCCCGATGGAAGAATAGTTCTTAGCAAAACAGGAAGACCCATCTCCGGATCTAAATTCTCTACATCGAAAATCAAAAGGCCTTGTTCAAATGCCACGCGAGAAAGTAATCCCAAAGACACTCCCATAAAAGCCATGATCGGCCACTCGAAAAGACCAGCGATAAACCATGCTTTTTTAGCTGAAGCTGTATCTCTGCTAGCAAAAATCCTTTGGTATAAGGTCATACCAATAAACCAAATTGGCAAAATGGTAATTCCCCAGTTGGCAAAATCCTGCCAAGTCAAATTGGTTAAGGTAAAAAATTCAGGTGGCAATGTCTGTCGGATTACTTCCCAACCACCCACATGATAATAAGCCACAGGTAGCCCAATAAAGATGAATCCAAGCATTAAGATGATCCATTGCACCGTATCCGTGTAGATCACAGCTTTGAGCCCTCCCAGTACAGTGTAGACTACAGCAATCGCACCCATGATCCAAAGTGCTTGGGTGATGCTTAATACCTCGAATGTCCCTGCTGCTAATTTCGCTCCTGCAAGGAGCTGGGAAGATGTAAAACCTAAGTAGCCTATCAAACAGATCGCTGCCGCTACAAGACCTGCTTTTTTGTCAAATAGAAAATTGAAAATCTGAGGAAATGTATAAAACCCTCCAAATGCCTGATCCTGCTTGACTCTTGGAATTAAAAAAACAGCAGCTAACCAAGCACCAAACAATCCAGTAAAGAGCATCCAACTTCCTGAGAGCCCCATCACAAAACCTAAGCCACCTAAGCCAACAGAGAAACCTCCTCCTACATCAGTAGCCACCACCGACAGCCCGATATGCCAACTACCAATGTTTCGACCACCAACGTAATAATCGTCTTGATTTTTATTCTGATGCATGAAGTAGTACCCTACTCCCAACATGACCAACATGTACCCGACAAATATGCCTAGGTCGATGTAATTCATGAGCTCCCTTTCTTCTTTGTTTAACTAAAATTAAAATTGGATATAAACTTAAAGATACGCAATCTCAATGGGGGCTAAAAGGATACGCTAATCTAATTGGCAGATTAGCAAAATATTAAAAATTTGCCTTCTAATAATCCCATGAACAGGTATCAAAAGCAAAGAGCCGGACTAGCCGGCTCTTCTAAATATACTACTACTGTTCGTATTACAGCGTATCACTGCTCACTACTGCAGAAAAGTATTCTCTGTTCATTCTAGCAATGTTGGTAATGCTGATACCTTTTGGACATTCTGCTTCACAAGCACCAGTGTTGGTACATGCACCGAAACCTTCTGCATCCATTTGAGCCACCATTTTCTCTGCACGGATTTTCCTTTCAACTTGTCCCTGTGGCAATAGAGCCAATTGTGACACTTTAGCAGAAGTAAATAGCATGGCAGATGCATTTTTACAAGCAGCTACACAAGCACCACATCCAATACATTGAGCAGCGTCCATCGCCAAGTCAGCGATTGACTTAGGGATAGGAATCTCGTTGGCATCAGGCACACCTCCTGTATTGACTGACACATACCCCCCTGCTTGGATGATTCTATCGAATGCTGATCTATCTACCACCAAATCTTTCATTACTGGGAAAGGCTTTGCTCTCCAAGGCTCGATCGTGATCACATCACCATCACTGAAAGATCTCATGTGTAATTGACATGTAGTCGTCTGCTGCGGACCGTGAGGCTTCCCATCGATGTACAAGGAACACATTCCGCAGATACCTTCTCTACAATCATGATCGAAGTGAACTGGATCCTCCCCTTTTTCAGACAAGTTTTCGTTCAATACGTCCAACATTTCGAGGAAAGACATGTCTTTAGAAATGTCAGAAATTTTATATTCTTTAAAATCACCTTTGTCGGCGTTGTTTTTCTGTCTCCAGATTTTTAAGGTTAAATTCATAGCTCAGATGAGTTTAATACTTTTCTATTATTTGTAACTTCTTTGGGTCAACTTCACATTTTCAAACACAAGAGGCTCTTTGTGCAATTCCTCTTCTTGTCCTTCACCCAAATATTTCCAGGCTGCTACATATGCAAAGTTTTCATCATCTCTCAGAGCTTCGCCTTCAGGAGTTTGGTATTCTTCCCTGAAGTGACCTCCACAAGATTCATTTCTGTGAAGCGCATCATCTACCATCAGCTCTCCCAATTCTAAGAAGTCAGATACTCTATTTGCTTTCTCCAATGATAGATTCAATTCTTCATTGGAACCTAATACGTTTACATTGGTCCAGAATTCTTTTTTCAATTCTTTGATCATGGCCTTTGCCTTAGTCAAGCCTTCTTCTGTTCTGGCCATACCGCAGTAATCCCACATGATCTTACCAAGCTTCTTATGGAAATAATCTACAGTCTTCTCTCCCTTGATGCTCAGAAGCTTCTGAAGTCTATCGCTTACCTCTTTCTCAGCTTTTTTGAATTCTGGATGATCTACTGGAATTCTATCAGCTGAATTTGAAGCCAAATAGTCTCCAATGGTGTAAGGAATTACAAAATAACCGTCAGCAAGCCCCTGCATCAAAGCAGAAGCTCCAAGTCTATTGGCACCATGATCAGAGAAGTTAGCTTCTCCAAGTGCATAAAGACCAGGGATAGTTGTCATCAAATTGTAATCTACCCAAAGGCCACCCATGGTGTAGTGTACAGCAGGATAGATCATCATCGGTACTTCGTATGGATTATCACCAGTGATTTGCATATACATATCGAAGAGGTTGCCATACTTTGCCTCGATCACATTTCTACCATCTCTTTTGATAGCATCTCTGAAATCCAAGAATACTGCTTCACCAGTTTCGTTTACCCCTCTTCCTTCATCACATACATATTTGGCATTTCTAGAGGCCACATCACGCGGTACCAAGTTTCCAAACGAAGGATATTTTCTTTCTAAATAATAGTCTCTATCCTCTTCCTTGATGTCATTTGCAGTGATTTGACCTTTTCTTAACTTTTCAGCAGTCTCTACAGTAGCAGGTACCCAAACTCTACCATCATTTCTCAATGATTCAGACATCAAAGTCAATTTAGACTGATGATCACCCGATACAGGGATACAAGTTGGGTGAATCTGAGTGAATGATGGGTTGGAGAAGAAAGCACCTTTCTTGTGCGCTCTCCATGCAGCAGTCACATTAGATCCCATAGCATTGGTCGAAAGGAAGAATACATTTCCATATCCACCAGTACAAAGCAATACTGCATGAGCGCTGTGTGATTCAATAGCTCCTGTGATTAGATTTCTAGTGACAATTCCTCTAGCCTTGCCATCGATCATCACCACATCCATCATTTCAGTTCTTGGATAAAGCTTCACTTTACCATTGGCTACTTGTCTACTCAAAGCAGAGTAAGCGCCCAAAAGCAATTGTTGTCCTGTCTGTCCTTTGGCGTAGAAAGTTCTAGAAACCTGTGCTCCACCAAATGAACGGTTGGCCAACAATCCTCCATATTCTCTTGCAAAAGGTACACCTTGCGCTACACACTGGTCAATGATATTTACTGAAACTTCAGCTAGTCGGTACACATTACCTTCTCTTGCCCTGTAGTCACCACCTTTGATGGTATCATAGAAAAGTCTGTAGACAGAGTCGCCATCATTTTGATAGTTTTTTGCAGCGTTGATACCACCCTGAGCGGCGATAGAGTGTGCTCTTCTAGGGCTATCTTGGAAACAAAATGCTTTCACATTGTACCCAAGTTCTGCGAGTGATGCAGCAGCAGAGGCTCCGGCAAGCCCAGTACCTACTACAATCACATCATATTTTCTTTTGTTGGCAGGGTTGACCAACTTGACATTGAATTTATGTTTGGTCCATTTATCAGCCAATGGGCCTTCTGGTATTTTGGAATCAAGTATCATCGATCTTTTGATTTTAATTTCTCATTTAATTAACTACTAAACTGGCTACTAGTTTTGAAAAAACATCACCAAGGGTATCAATGCAAATAAAGCGGGTATCAAAATCGAAAAACCCAAACCAACTTTCTTGATCAATGGAGAATATTTCACGTGATTCAAACCCAAGGTCTGAAATGCACTCGCAAAACCATGTGATAAGTGGAAGGCCAAGAAACCCATACTCAAAACATAAAATGCCACATAAAGTATGTTACCATAGGCATTAGCAACGATGGCATACACATCCTTGAATTCCACTCCTTCATAAGAAGTCATAGGAACAGAACCAAACTTAATTTCATAATAGAATCCCTTTAGATGGACAATTAGGAAAATCAGAATAATGGTACCCAAAATCCCCATGTTTCTAGACGCCCAAACACTGTTGGTCGATGCCTTAGAAACAGCATAAGCAACCGGTCTGGATTGCTTGTTTCTTCTAGTTAAGATGATAGAGTAGATGACGTGAAGGAGGATAAAGGCAAAGTTTCCGATAGAAACTACTCTGATAAAAGGATTGCTAGCCATGGTGGCTGCATACTTATTGAATGATTCCCCACCATCAGGGAACAATAACTGAAGATTACCTGCTAAATGTACTACCAAGAATAAAATTAGAAATAATCCAGTGAGAGCCATCAATAATTTTTGGCCCAATGTGCTACTTAAGGTCTTAGATACCCAGCTCATATTTTTTGATTAGATGTAGAATGTTTACAGATTATACTTTGGGCTCAAATTTACACGTGGAAAGTTTAGCAAACAATCAAAGCGCAATCGTTTGAACTTATTTTAAAACGTTCTAAATAGAGCCTCAAAATAGGCCTCTTTTGGGTGAATTAATTTGATTTAGTAACCAACTGTCTAATTTTATTGTTTCATATTAGGTAATAAATTCTCCATCCTTTAGTTATTTTCGTATATCTTGTCAACTATAAGAAAGGCATCCATGAAAATTCAATATTTACTTTTATCCTTCTTGGCGCTAGTTCTCTGTATCTCCCAAGAAGCTTTGGCAACACACATCCGTGCCGGGGAGATCATCGCCGAGAGAGTATCTACTCAAACCCTCACCTATAGGATCACTGTGGTCGGTTACACTGATACCCGTTCCAACGTTGTATTCGGACCAGGGAGCATCAATTTTGGTGATGGCAGGGAAGTTCAATTGAACACCGAAAGTGATTTTGTTGTGACAGAAGCATTGGGTAACCAAATAGAAAAAAATACTTTTGTCATTACCCATACCTATCAAGGACCTGGCGAATACATTATTCGTTTCAAGGAATTTAATAGAAATGATAATACTTTAAACATGGATAATTCCGTAGATACGCCTTTCTATGTAGAAACCATGATTAGAATTGATCCATTTTTTGGGGTAAATAATTCCCCCGTATTGACCATTCCGCCTGTAGATAATGGTGGTGTCAATATCAGATATATCCACAATCCAGGCGCATATGACCCTGATGGAGATAGCCTGGCCTATTCCATGGATATTCCTAAGCAAGATTTTCAAAGAGCTGTTAATAATTACAGAAGCCCTGCTTCATCAGAATTTAGCTTCAATAGAGAAGATGGAGGCACCCCGCCGTTTTTAACCTTGGATCCAAGAACGGGTGACTTAATATGGGATGCGCCAGGATTAGCAGGTCAATATAATGTAGCCTTTAGAATTGAAGAATACAGGAAAATAGATGGGCAGTTTAGATTGATAGGCTATGTGGTGCGTGATATGCAAATCATCATTGAAAACACCAACAACCAAAGACCTGAATTGATCCTGCCTGATGACCTTTGTGTGGTAGCGGGAACTAATATCGAAGAGATCATCCAAGGCTCAGATCCTGATGGAGATCCTATAAAAATTGAGGTTTTCGGTGACCCGATAGAAATATCATCCTCGCCAGCATCTTATTCTCCTGTATCAGTTTTCCAACCAAGTCCAGGTATTGTCAATTTCAATTGGCAAACGGTATGTAGTCATGTGAGAGAAAGAGAATATCAGGTAAGAGTCAGAATCACTGACCAACCACGGTCTGGTCCTGCATTGGTTGATATTCGAACTTGGAATATCCGAGTCATCGGACCTCCTCCCGTTATTGATGATATTGTGCAAGAGCAGGGCCGATCTGTGGACATCAAATGGGATCCATATACTTGTGGTAGCACTGCTGAGACTATGCAAGTATGGAGAAGGCTGAATAGTGACCCATACGAGCCAGATTCATGTGAGACAGGAATCAGGGCTGGATATGAACTGGTAGGAACTACTAATATGGGCACTTTCAATTTCCTTGATACTAATGGTGGAGAGGGACTCTCACCAGGTAATACATATTGTTATAGACTAGTAGCAGGTTTTCCTGCTCCAAGATTGGGAGAGAGTATTGTTTCTGAGGAGTTTTGTGTGACAGTGGATGTGGATGTACCCTTGATTACCAATGTAAGTGTAGAAAACACGGATACCAATGATGGAGAAATCCTGATCAGGTGGACTCCTCCCTATGATATAGACGCGGAGCAATTCCCTGGACCATTTACCTATGAATTGGTGAGAAGTACAGGCTTTACAGGGAATCAAAATAGGGAATCTATCATTACGACATCAGATACAGTCTTCACAGATACTGGACTCAATACTGAAAACCTTGTATATAATTATCGAGTTCTCTTACGCGAAGGCCAAACTCTGATAGATAGTTCTAGTACAGCTTCTAGTGTACGTCTGGAGCCAGTCATCATCAATGAAGCCATAGAATTGAATTGGTCATTTACAGTTCCTTGGAATAATTTGACCTCGGAGTTTAGGCACGAAGTATATAGAAATAAAACAGATGCTGATGCCCAAGATGCGGATACATTTACATTGATAGCAGAAGTAGATGTAATCGCTGATGGTTTTACTTATTTTGATGATGGCAGTCATAATGGTATCCCTTTGAGAAAAGAGATAGAATACTGCTACTATGTCATCACCAAAGGGTCTTATAATGTGGACCTCCTCACTTATCCTTTGGAAAACAAATCTCAGATCATCTGTGCAAGACCAGATGATGACCGCTTGCCTTGTCCTCCAATTTTGGCCTTCGAAGGGCCAGCGTGTAGTGAGTTTCTGGCTGACAAGCCATGTGGCTTCAATTCATTTGAGCATAACCTAAGCTGGGAAGGCGACTTTACTGGTGAGTGTGATGATGAATTGAGTGCATATAGACTTTATTTTAGTACTGATGGTGAAGATGGTGAATTTACGCTAATCCAAACTTTACCTGCCATCAGTAGCACGGCTAGAATCACCAATCTACCAACCTATAAAGGTTGCTATTACATCACCGCAGTAGATAGGTCAGGTAATGAAAGTGACCCAAGCAATATCGTATGCGTGGACAATTGTCCTTATTACGAGTTACCTAATGCCTTTACTCCTAATGGAGACGGAGCAAATGATACTTTCATGGCTTTTGACAATCCATTTGCTAAATGTCCGCGATTTGTGGAAGGTGTAGAAATATTCATTGTCAACAGGTGGGGCGTAGAAGTGTTTAGCTATAATTCTTTCACAGCCAATGAATCCGACATTTATATCAGATGGGATGGAAGAGATAAAAATGGAAAAGAGTTGCCAGCAGGGACTTATTTCTACAATGCTGTAGTTCGCTTTGACGCCTTCGATCCAGCCCTAAGGGAGCAAAAGATGAAAGGAACCGTACAAATAATTCGATGAGAATTCAAGACCAATATAAAGTAGTTTTATTTGATGGGGTCTGCAACTTATGTAACAATGCTGTGGACTTTATCATCAGAAAAGATAAAAAAAATAGGTTTAAAGTAGGTGCCTTGCAAGACGAGCAGGTCAAAGAAATCTTAGAAGATTATACCATTGATTCAGATTATTTGGATTCGCTCGTATTGATAGATGGTGATCAAGTATATTACAAAAGCACTGCAGCGCTTCATATTTCAAAGAACTTAGGAGGCTTGTGGCCATTATTATATGGGCTTGTAATCTTACCAAAAATTCTTCGTGACCCCATTTATGATTGGGTAGCGAGAAATAGGTATAGGTGGTTTGGCAAAAAAGAAACATGCAGGCTGCCTACCGAAGAAGAAAGGAATAAATTTATTTGAGTATCTAAAACAACCGAGAGGGAAGTGATCAAAAGATTGCTTCTCTTTTTTTTGATATATTTGTTTCGAATTTCAAATTAGAAAATAATGAAAGCATATGTTTTTCCGGGACAAGGCGCCCAATTTTCCGGAATGGGAAAAGACTTGTATGAAAGCAATCCAATCGCAAAAGAGTTGTTTGAAAAAGCCAATGAAATATTGGGCTTTAGTATCACAGATATCATGTTTGAGGGTTCGGAAGAGGACTTGAAGCAAACAAAGGTCACGCAGCCTGCTATATTTTTGCATTCCGTAATCTTGGCTAAAACCAGTGAAAACTTCAAACCAGACATGGTGGCAGGTCACTCTTTGGGTGAGTTTTCAGCTTTAGTTGCCAATGGTACTTTGGCATTTGAAGATGGATTGAGATTAGTCTATCAAAGGGCACTTGCGATGCAAGAAGCCTGCGAAATCAATCCTTCTGGAATGGCAGCCATTCTAGGACTAGAGGATGCGAAAGTAGAAGAAATCTGTGCTGCTATCCATGGTGAGATAGTTGTCGCTGCTAATTATAACTGCCCTGGTCAATTGGTCATCTCTGGCTCAAACAAAGGCATAGAAATCGCCTGTGAGAAAATGAAAGAGGCGGGCGCCAAAAGAGCCCTTCCCCTTCCTGTTGGTGGAGCATTTCACTCTCCGCTGATGGAGCCTGCTAGGGAAAAACTACAAGCAGCCATTGAAAACACGACTTTCAATGAACCTTCTTGTCCTGTTTATCAAAATGTGAGCACTACAGGTGTCAGCGATGTGGCAGAAATCAAAAAGAACCTGATTGCCCAATTGACCGCACCTGTGAAATGGACTCAGTCTGTGCAACAAATGGTGGCTGATGGAGCGACGGAGTTTGTAGAATGTGGCCCAGGAAAAGTACTCCAAGGGCTTGTAAAGAAAATACACAAGGAATCAGAAGTTTCCAGCATCTAATAATAAAAAGCCCGGTCTCAGAACGGGCTTTTTTGATAGATATCCACACTTGATTCATCTTGACATCGCGCCAATATTTCACGATTAGTCAATTTTAGTGTAGGATGCTGCTGATCAGGAAGGATTTCAGTCAATGGTATCAACACAAACTGTCGCTCTGGTAAATAAGGATGCGGTATTTTTAAATGATCTTCTGAAATGACCAAATCATTATAATATAAAATATCAATATCCATGGTTCTGTTTCCCCATTTTTCCTCCCTAATTCTTCCTAATTCATTTTCGATATTTTGGATAGTCTTTAATAATTGATTTGGCGATAAGCTTGTATTCAAAACTAAAACTTGATTGAGGTAGGCGCCTTCAGAATTCCCTCCCCAGGCGGCTGTTTCATAAATGGAGGAGCTTTTGTCTAAAGGACCCACTCTATCGATAAGCTTTTTGGTAGTCTCTGCTATCAATAGTGCTCTGTCTCCAAGATTGCCCCCTATGATCAATACGACAGTATTCTTTTGAATTAATCCCATGGTCTGTTTATCCATAAATAAAATTACAGTATTTTAGGAGCTTAATTAGAATTAAATATGAAATTTCTAGGAAACGTCTTAGCTGTTATAGTCGGGTTATTGGTATTCTCGGTGCTCAGCTTTTTTATTTTAGCAGGAATCATTGCCATTGCTTCATCTTCAGATAGTGATGTCAAAATCAAAGAAAATACCGTTTTGGTACTTAATCTCAACGGAAGAACCATTGTAGAAAGGACAAATGATGATGATATCGATTTATCGTCTTTCGGTCCATTTGGCTCTGCTCCTACCATCGGTTTGATGAATTTGAAAACAGCCATCAACACCGCCAAAGACAATGAAAATGTCAAAGGTATCTACTTACGTAGCGGAATGCTCTTCGCTGGTCAGTCCATGCTGGAAGAACTCAGAAATGAATTACAAGCGTTTAGAAATACTGGCAAGTTCATCATCGCCTATGATGAAATATACACAGAAAGTGCCTATTTCCTCAATTCGGTAGCCGATGAAGTCTATCTCAATCCGCAAGGCGGAATTGAGTACAATGGCTTTTCTAGTGAAATCATCTTTTTCAAAGGCTTATTCGAAAAACTGGAAATTGAGCCAGTCGTATTCCGTGTAGGTGAATTCAAAAGTGCTGTGGAGCCATTTCTTTTGGATAAAATGAGTGAGGAAAACAGACTACAAACTACCTCATTTCTAAATGATTTGAATGATTATGCCATTTCCAAAGTAGCAGAAAGTAGAGGAATTGCTTTTGATAGCTTGAAGGTTATCAATTCCAAAATGTTGGTAAGAAAAAATAAAGATGCCTTGGATTATGGCTTGGTGGATGGACTTTGGTACGAAGATCAAGTTCGGGATTTGATCAAAGAAAAACTGGGCTTGGAAGAAGATGATAAGATCAATACGATCAATGTGACCACGATCAATAAAAATGCAAAAGCGAAAAACAGGTTGTCCAAAAATAAAATCGCAGTCATCATCGCTGAAGGGGAAATCGTAAGTGGCAAGGCTGATGGCGTAATCGCTTCCGAATCACTCGTGCAAGAAATCAACAAAGCCAAAAACGATAAGGATGTCAGAGCCATCGTTCTGAGAGTAAATTCTCCGGGAGGTTCTGCCTTGGCTTCGGAAGTGATTTGGAGGGCATTGGGTGAAGCTAAGAAAGAAAAACCGCTGATTGCTTCGATGAGTGAACTCGCAGCATCAGGAGGATACTATATCTCCGCCCCTGCAGATACCATCATCGCTCAGCCAAACACCATCACAGGTTCTATTGGGATATTTGGGCTTTGGTTCAATGCAGAAGGCTTATTGAAAAACAAAATGGGAATCACCACTGATGTGGTCAAAACTGGAGAGCTTTCAGATTTCCTCAGCGTGACTAGAAAGCTAACCGATATTGAAAAATCCATCTATCAGGAAACCATAGAAGATGGCTATGATACCTTCATCTCCAGAGTAGCAGAAGGCAGAGGTATGAGCAAGGAAGAAGTATTGCAAGTGGCTGGAGGTCGTGTTTGGTCAGGAATTCAAGCCAAAGAAAATGGCCTCGTAGATTTATTAGGGAGCCTAGAAGATGCCATAGCCATCGCTGCTGAGAAAACAGAAGTAGCCGATGACTTTAAAGTGGTGTACTACCCACAACAAAAACCATGGTTCGAAACCCTGCTAGCTAGCCTAGGAAATGATGTACAATCCCGCTACATGAAAAATAAATTCGGAGACCTTTATCCAGTTATCCATCAACTGGAGGGTTTGAAAAAGTATGAAGGCGCATTGTATAGGACGCCGTTTGATATTGTTATCAAGTGATCGATTATCCGCAAGGACATCTGAACCCATTTTAATCACAAATAATCTTGCGGGTAATCGTCATTGGTGATTAATCAATTAGTTATCAGTGCAAGAATTGCTTTAAAATAGCAGCACTTGGGTGGCATCAGGAAACAAGAATGATATTTATAAAAATTACAAAGCCTGCTTGAAGTTTCAAGCAGGCTTCTGTTTTTTAGGCACATATTGAATTGCTTTCGCGATTACTATGTTGACCATTTAACGGCGAATAGACATCTAATCTTGTAAAAGTACTTTCCATGCATCCATCACTAAGCCTTCTTCGAGTAGGGATTTGGCGTGTTCATGGAGGAAATAAACCATGCTTTCTGGATCATTTTGATACCTGATTTTCATCTCTACAATCTCTGGTCTATCGCCATATTCTAGTATTTCAAACTTTGATGGTAGTGCCTCTACATTACCAAGTCTTCCAAGATTGTTTCCAGTGAGCACTAGACTATTTTTGATCTGATCTGGGATTTGATCTACACCAATTCCCTTGGTCCGAAGTGGTTTGGGGATTTCAAACAAAGCGGACCCATTGGCTCGACAATACCAATCTCCTCCCATCCGAGCGACTGCATCCAATTTGAATGGGTCGATCTTTCCATCAGCATCCAAAATAGCATCATCCACCCTAGCTAAAATCACCTCACAAATAATCAAATTCCCCGCTCCTCCCTGATCACCAAGAGAAATGATATCTTTGACAACACATTCAAAGGCTACAGGTGCTTCTTTTACCCTTGGCGGTTGGACTTTTTCGGAGGGCTCTTCTGTCAATCCTGCTTTGGTAAATTCATTGATCCCTTTGTCATACTCAGTGCTGGATAAGGACATCTGCTCCACCATGGCAAAATCCACGATGTTGATCACCACTTCTTTGACTTCCTGCACATTCTCCAAAGTATGCTTGGTCGTATTGTCCCTGACTCTCCTAGATGGTGAAAAAACCAAGATCGGAGGATTGGAACTGAACACATTGAAAAAACTAAATGGGCTGAGGTTCACTTGTCCCTCAGCATTAATGGTGCTGGCAAAAGCAATCGGTCTCGGCGCCACTGCTCCTTGCAAGTAGGCTTGAAAAGCAGCTGGGGATATGTTTTTCGGGTCTATGATCATGGTCTTATCACACTTATAAAGAAATGCTCCTCAAAATCAAATTTATCAAATCAGATGAACTAGATACAATTGATTCATAAAGTATCAAACAAAAAGTAAAATGAAACGGGTCAAATGACCCGTTCCCTTTTACTTGGTAATCGCTTCCAAGATATCATGCTTGGTAATGATATGAATCTGATGCTTATCATCCCGAACTAAGACTGCCTTCTCTTTGTCCACCATGGAAGAAAGTACGTCTAGCGTACTGTCCAAAGCAACAAACTTCATGGAGTCTTCCATCACTTCCGATACAGGTGCATCTTTCAAATCAGGATTATCAATGATCTTACTCAAGAGCTTGTTGTCCGTCAGGCAACCCACCACATGGTCTCCATCCATGACAGGGATTTGAGATACGCTGGTCTTATTCATCAGTGCAATGGCAGCTTTGACTGTATCAGTTTGCTGTGTGACCAAAAGTTGATAGTCACCATTGCGCGCGGCGATGATATCTCTGGCTGTACCAAAAGTCTTGTCTTCCAAGAAGCCATGATTGCGCATCCAGTCATCATTGTAAATCTTCCCTAAGTAGCGCGTACCATGATCAGGCAGGATGATGACCATGCGGTCGCCCTCTTTGAGGTTTTCCTTGGCATATTCCAAAGCACCATGCACTGCCGAGCCACATGACCAGCCTACAAATAAGCCTTCCTCGCGGGAAAGCCTCCTCGTCATCACTGCCGCATCCTTGTCTGTTACTTTCACGAAGTGATCGATCATGTCAAAATCCACATTCTTTGGCAAGATATCCTCTCCTATGCCTTCTGTCAGGTAAGGATAGACTTCATTTTCATCAAAAATGCCAGTTTCCTTATACTTCTTGAAGACCGAACCATAGGTATCAATTCCTACTGTGACGATTGCTGGATTTTGCTCCTTGAGGTATTTGGCTGTCCCACACATGGAACCACCAGTACCTACACCAGCTGCATAGTGGGTGATTTTGCCTGCTGTATCCTTCCAAATCTCCGGACCAGTCGTCTCATAATGCGCAAGTGCGTTGGAGAGGTTGTCATACTGATTTGGATAAAAAGAATTGGGGATATCTTTGTTCAACTTCTTGGCTACAGAATAATAAGATCTTGGATCCTCAGGTGAAACATTTGTAGGACAGACTATCACTTCTGCACCAACTGCCTTAAGAATATCTATTTTTTCCTTTGACTGCTTGTCAGCCATGGTGAAGATACATTTGTATCCTTTAGCAATCGCAGCCAATGCTAGGCCCATTCCTGTATTTCCACTTGTCCCTTCGATGATTGTACCTCCTGGCTTGAGGATACCTGAGGCTTCAGCATCCTCCACCATTTTGATAGCCATCCTATCTTTCATGGAATTGCCTGGATTGAAGTATTCTACTTTTACCAAAATCTCACCCTTGATACCCTGATTAACCTTATTCAGGCGGACCAATGGTGTATTTCCTATCGTTTCAATTATTGAATTATAAATCATAAAATGGTAATTGCTAATTTGACGGCAAGTTACAAATAATTTTAAAGGGCTTTGTTGGAAAAATTGATTTTTCAGAAGATTATTTGGTAAGTTGTATTCACATGCATGAGCTTAACTTTATTTAACAGTTTCGTTTCAAGAAACTATAATCTATTGGAGTAACTTACACTAGTTAATTCAAAGTAATAAGTAAATAACTTAATTTTTCAACAAAGGAAATGGTTCATTTGAATCAAATTCACCTACTCTATCGGAGTTATCGATTAAAAAATTTTGCTTCAAAATTTTACAATGCTGAAAATTATTTTATTTGGTTTCAGAGATTCAGTCTACAGTGAGAAATAAGTACCATTTGATCTATATGGAGTTAACTTCTTGACTGAGAATAAAATATTGGAATCTTCAATGAATGAGTTAGCGTTTAAATTATCATCTTAAATTTTTGTGTTTAACAAGGTTTTTTTTGTACAAAATTATAATAAATCATGAAATATAAATCTATTTACATATACATACCTTTGATTATCTTTGGATGCAGAAATCCAGAGACTCCACAAACAATTTCAATTAACGAAAACACAAAAATATCTAAAGAATTACCACTCGTTGAAGATAAAAAGTTTAATCAACTTTTCGAATATGTCGGTGGTACACCTTATGAATTTTTTGAAGTTGACACAGGAATGTACATTTTTGATATAAAAGCGAAAGAAAATAAAATCATTCATTTTTTTAGTTTTGGTGAGCAGGAAATAATTAAAAGTATGATTAACAAGGGAAATGGTTTATATGAATCTTTTTCTCCTAAAACCACAAACATTAAAAATGAAATCATGACAATTCATGATTTTTCAATGAAGAAAATCATAGAGTTAAAATTAAATTCGGATGAATCAGTTCGCGAAGTAAAATTACCTAATTACTTTAATGAAGTTAAAATCATAAATAAATCTTCTTTAATCGGAAATGGCTCTTTAAATTCTAATAAAAAATTTCAAATAATCAATTTATCAAATGGTGAAATCATGGAAGAATTTGGAGACTACTTGAATATCCCAGAAAATCTAATTACCGAAACACTTAAGCAATACTTTCAATTCACTTCAACAACAAACCCCGATGGATCAAAAATTGCATCGGGGTACAGATGGCATGATCAAATTGAAATTTTCAACTTGGAAAGTAAAAAAAGTTTTGCAATCAAATTGCCAACTCTTATAAATAATCTCTTTGCACTACAAATAGATCCTTCTGGCAGATATTCCCTTGAGAGAGGTGGTGAAATCCAACATTGCTTTATGAACATTTCCTCTACTGAAAATTATATCTATGGATTGTTTTCAGGAAAAAAAGATTTTGAAGAAAATGCTTTTTTTGGAAGACATGTATATGTTTATGACTGGGAAGGTAATCCTATCAAACAAATCAATCTTGATAGAGATGTGATGACCATTTCTGTTTCACCCGATGATAAAAGACTTTATGCTTTTGATATAGATACAAGTGAGGTTTTATTTATCGATTTATGAAAACTGGTTTGAAAATCACCCCTTTCATCATTATAGTTTTAGCATTCTCGTTTTGTAATACTAAAAACAATACAGAAAATGTAGTAAGGAATGAGGAGAGTTTGGCAAATACTGTCCTTACTCTTCCTGATTCCTTAAGGCGCTACAAATCAGAGTTCAGCGAAGTTCCAAGATCTGTAGCAATCAATTCAACTTCCGTTGTTGTGTTCATCAATGTGTCTTGTGTAACTTGCATAGGTGATCTTGATTATTGGATGGAAAATTCAGTAAAACTTCAAGAGAAAAACATTCCAATGATCTTTATTTTAAGGGCGAGTGATGATTTTTATTTCTTTAAATTCCTCGTAGAAAATGAAAATAAAGAACTCCCAGAAGGAAGTTTCTACTTAGATATCAAGGATGAGTTTAGGGTCTTGAATGAAAAATTATTGACCCATGAAGTGAATACCTTCTTGATTGACCAAGGGTTAAAAGTTATCAAATCAGGTAATCCCATTAAAAGTTCCTCCTTCGCTAAAGACCTTTTTGAATGGGAATTTTAAAGCCTACATTCGAATGAAAAAGCGCATTGGTAGATTCTAATTTTATATTTAGCTTCTTTATTCTTTATAGACACTAGATCAAACATGTGTATATTTTTTTGTATTTTTGTGTATAAACAAGTGAAGCTATGAGAACCAATATAGAAATAGATCAAAAAGTCATTGATGAGATTTTAGAAAAAACTAATATCAAAACAAAGCGTGAGGCAGTTGATTTAGCATTGAAGGAATTTCTCCGAATGATTAAGTTGAAAGAACTGTCTGAATTGGCTGGTAAAGTCAATTGGTCTGGAGATTTAGATGCCATGAGGACTGACTGAAATGGACAATGTATTGATAGATACAAGTGTATGGATTAATTTTTTTGGAGGAAAAGACCAAAAGATTATCAGTGCTGTTCAGGAATTATTGCACAAGGATCAAGTGATAATCTGTCCTCCTGTCTACCAAGAGATTTTACAGGGAATCAAGTATCCCAAAGAGTTTTTAGACATGAAGGATAAGTTAAATGCATTGAGACAAATCCACGCCGATCCTTTTGAGGCTGCTGAAGGTGCAGCTCAGATATATTCTGTATTGAGGTCAAAAGGTGTTACAATAAGAAAGAGTTATGATTGTCTTATCGCTTGGTATGCCATTACAACTAACTCTATTCTATTTCATTTAGACAGGGATTTTATTTCAATTTCCAAGCACTTTAAATTTGAATGCTTTCAGATAAATTAAGTTAATTTGAGTTACAGTAATTAAAAAAGAGAAGTTTTCCCAATTCCGCATACTCTTTTACCCCTCCTGCTCCTTAAACTCAATCTTGCTGATCAAATCCATGGCTACATGGAGCATCACGCCTGTGACTAGCAGCATCCCTACGCATATCCCAATCATGCCATAAGCAAACTGCTTGCTGATAATAAAGACAAACAGACCGCTTCCTATAGCTGGTAAGAAACCAAACAGCAATACGCCTATTGTCATCACCGGTTTGATCAATTTCCTGTCCCAACCTTCTTCAAAACCCACATTGGTCACCGTAGTCATCGCAAATCCCGACAAGTAAAACATCAGCATCGCCAATACAAATGCAGGAATCAGCAAAAGACTCAATTTGGCGATCAATACGGTAGGCACGATCAGGATCGAAGAGAAAATCAAGGTTTGCATCAGATCCAAGCGGATCAGGTTCCAAAATTTCGCTCCCCACGATGCCGGTATCAGAATAAAGTAGGGCTTCTTCAAGTCTCCCACATTGTTGCGTCCCATTCCAGCGATCCAATAAATAAATATCAAAATCAATAGATAGAAATAGATTACATGGTGGGAAAACCAATCAAACCTAGATAAGGCTGCAAACAAGATCCCCAGTCCAGCAAAACCTAATCCATACAAGCCAAAGAAGGGATGGAAATCCTGCCTTGAGCTATGGACATAGTTTCTCCAATACAAGGCCTTTGCCCCAAATCCAAAATTGGGAATATCCAGCTGCTTTTTGGCATTGAGGCTCATGGCAGATTCTGAAGCTTCTTTTTTGCCTTTTACTTTTTCCTTTGCTTCTTCTTTTGATTTGGTTGACTCCAGCACATCTTCATAGTAGTATCCCGCATGCTGCAATACAGCTTGGAGGATCATGAAAAATGTCAGCAAGTACACCAATGAAAAACCACCCACCAACCAAAGGTTCTCATGGGAAGGGTACAGTATAATCGCCCTGCTCCAGCCTACCAATGGAAAAAAGTCAAACCAAGGAGAGCCTAGCCAGGCAAACATCCCATGCCAAAACTTATCTGCCATCACACCAGGTATCACGATCATCAGCAGCAATATCACTCCAAATCCAAATACACCTCTTTTGATATGCTCCATGATGTCATACTTGGTGTGCAAAGTATAGATCAGAAACTTGATCGGAAAAAGGATGAAAACAAAAAACGCCAAGCCCAGTCCCATCACCACTACTTGAATCACTTCCAATCCCAACTGCTCCACTACTTGTGCACTTGCATAGAGCATAAATAAAATACTCCCTCCCAATATCGGCAAGATTGATCTGATCAGGTAGTAAACCAATATACTGGATGGTGCCACTGGAGCAGTAAAAAGCATATTGACATCCGCCATGGAAAAGAAGCTGATGTTCTTCTTGGTCGCTCTAAACAACTGAAACAGTAAGACACCCAAAGCCAATAGCGTAAGTCCTCCTATGATCGCCAGTTTGGCATAGAGCTTTGCATCTGGAATGACATCCATGGCACTAGCTGCCTCTTGAAGCTGCTCCAAATCCACTTCTTGTATGGAGGCTGAAGATCTCTTGGCTCTTCTGAAATAGAAAAAACTAAAATACCCTACCACAAATAAATAGGGCAATAACCTTAAGGGATTCTTAAGGATCAACTTGATATTATTGATCAGGATAAAAAGATCTTTCCTGAGTAGCAGCTTGAACTCATTCATCCTTTGTCAATTCTAAAAACAAATCCTCTAAACTATACCCCGCTTCCACCATCTGACGCTTGAGGTTCTCCAAAGTATCATTGCCGACGATGTTGCCATCTTTCATGATCATGATGCGATCAGCGATGCTTTCCACTGAATCGATCAAGTGAGTACTGACCAGAATGGTCTTGCCTTGCGCCTTGAGGTCTTTGAAGATTTTCTTGGTATTTCTGATTGCCTTGGGATCTAGACCAATCATGGGTTCATCAAAAAACAGCAACTGTGGATCTGGCAGCAGTGCACAGCAGATTGAAACCTTCTGTCGCATCCCTTTGGAAAGGTCTCTGCCCAATTTGTCCTTTTTATCATTGAGGTCATAGTATTCAAAAAGCTCCTCCGCCTTCTGCTTCCAATCCGGCACCGCATAGGCCTGGGCAATAAACTGCATGTGTTCTTGGACGGTCAATAAGTCATAGACGCTGGGTGTCTCTGGGATATAGGAAAAATATCGCTTGGCAGCCACACTTAAGTGATCATGCCCACCAATATAAATTTCCCCGGCAGTTTTCCTCAAAAGCCCTACAATACACTTCATTGTGGTACTTTTACCCGCACCATTCGGACCGAGCAAACCTACTACTTCTCCACCTTGGAGAGAAAAGGAGATGTCATTGACAGCGTTTTGCTTGCCATACTTCTTGACTAAGCCAATTACTTCCAGCATTTTTCATGTTTATTTCTGGCAAGATAATCAATAGAACTAAAAATCCTCAAAAAACTATACCCCAACGAAGGGAAAGGTTATTGAAAATGTAACTTTCTTCCAAAACGCTATCAAATCCCGGGTTGATCCCTCCAATAGGAGGTCTACCAATAGTGCCAAAACCTTCAAAAGAAGCTGCATGTTGACGCTTGTAGCCTAGCATCCAAGTAAAGCTATGCCTACCTTTTTTTGATTTTTTCCGGATTCCAATGGCTGGAGCTACCATTCCACCTCCTTCATACCAAGCCTCTCTGTTGTTTTCAATCTCACGCTTCTCAAGGCAAGAAGTGCCATAACCTACGTCTAAGGCAAAATTTAAGGTGTATTTTTTAGCAGGATTGAGCTCATGGCGCCATCCAAAGCCAAGTGGCATCAACCTAAAACCAGGATAGGTATCCAAACCCACAAAAAAACCCACACGATTATGATAGTCAATCTGAACCCCATGAAAAGTCTGAAAACTAAGATTGATGCGATCATCATCATTTAATTTCCCCATCAATGGTCCTATCTCAACATGATGAATATAAGAGCCAATCTCCCTTTGAGAAAAGGAAAATTGGCTCGAAATGAAAAATAGAACAAACAGAAGAAAAGTAGATTTCATCAAACCACGATAGGATTTTTAACATCAATACAGCTCAACTGCACGAGTTTTTCAGGATTGGAATAGTCAAACTGACAAACCCCATCAGGTCCGATAACTATCAGGGATTTTGGCCCAGGAATGATATCTACTGACTTAAGAGAACGGAAGTGTTCAATCTGATTTCGAGAAATATTCATCACATCGGCGGCATCAAAACTCTTCAGTCCATGTTTTCCCTCAGCGATATAGAGGTAATCTCCCGCTAATGCAAGCCCGTGTGGATTCTCCATAGGATAGGTTTTGAGTAATTTGGGTTCATACAAGTTTTCGATATTGAGCACATGCAATTCATCCACACCAAACCTACAATTGACGCCTGTTCTCAAAGTGACAAAGGCATGGGTTTCATTGACCACTACTGGATCGCAGGCTGTGACGTGTTGGTAGACCGACATTTTACTTGGAGATGCTGGCTCAGTTGCATCATAGATATGCATCCCCGTATTGGAGCCTATGAAAAGTCGATTTTGAAAAGGGAAAATCGTCTCTATCCCCCAACCCAAATTGATGGTGCTGAGAAAATTTGGCTCTTCTTTGGTACTCACATCAAATACACGCAGGGAATAATCATCCACTGCATATAAGTGCGCATTCATCAAGGTAAATCTAGCCATCGATCCCCCTTGCCCGTAGCTCTCTCCACCTGCACGTGAGGCATCACTACTGAAGGCAAGCATTCCTCCTCGATTCCAGAATACATTACCACCACCCCACCAGCCACGCATAAAGTTTGACTCAGCAGTCAAAACCGTATCCTTCATGGTCATGAAAGTACCAGTAGCCTGATTGGTGTACATGCTGAGAAAAACATCCTCCACTCTCTTGATTTGCTGAATATTTCTTGGATCAGAAATATCAAAAACCAATAAGTCTAGGTAATTATCTGCATAGAGCATATTGGCATTGACCGCCATATCTACATTTCCAGGTACCTTGATAAAATTGATATTGATCGGATTGGCAGGATTGGAATTGTCCAGGATGTGGATTCCTTTTTGAGGTTCATTGATCAATAGAAAGTCACCATAGATGTATATTTTGCCAGGGTTTTCCAATTGCTTACCTGGCTCTATGATTGCTTCATTGGTTCTAAAGTCACTCATCTGCATGTACACGGGCACCATAGCTCTGTAAGTATAAGTGCTTGAAACCTGATCTTCGCAGGAAGAAAAAGTAAACAATAATGCCAGCGAAAAAATATATGCAGGCCAGTTAGCGAGTAGTTGGTTGATCTTTTTCATAAGCATGTGGTTTGGTAAAAATGATTCAAAGACGCATTTGTTTTTGCAATACAAACCTAGGACGCAAACGACATATCAAACGCTACAAAGCATTGCCACTTTTTTTCTAATTTTCTAATCTTGCCGTCATTTTTCTATTGAAATTTTCGAAAAGACTGATAAAATCTTTTAGTATCCTGCTGACTAATTCGTTATGAGCACTTTCTGGATAGATCGGATTATACTTGATTCTCAAAATGATCATATCCATCCAGCCTTTTCCATCATCGATCAAATCCTCGTTGAAGGCTTCTACAGTGATGTCTCGAGATCCAGAAAATGTCACTTGATGCTTTTGTTGTCTGAAAAACTCTGTAATAACCTTGAGTGCTAATTCATGGGTGAGCTCAAAACTCCTCACAAGTTGGGCTTCTGTCTTGGCATCCATCTGCTTAGATTTTCCGCATTGAACAGATAGCTTCAATTGCTCCAGAGCATCTTGAAAATCAAGCAAGCACTTCTCACATGTTAGTGTAGGTGATTTCATAGGTTTATCTTTCTGTTCAATTTACAATAATTTAATGGTAATCCATCACCTCACTGTGTAACTTTGCATGAAAGGTTGCCCATTAGGTGTGAGCCCTTCTAAGCGAAGACGTCCAGAGAAATTTTCCAAAAACTGCCCAACTTTCTCTGGATTCCGTGCGGCTTCACCATTGATTTGAGTCAGCACAAAACCATTGTTCAATCCTAATTCTCTTAAATAACCCCTTGTCAAGCCAGTGATTTTGATTCCATAATCTATGCCTAATCGATCTCGCTCTATTGCATTGACAGATTCTAATCTTGCACCTAGGATATTTGAACTGTAAAATTCTCTTTTGAGCACTCCTGTACCCCCATCAAGGTTTTGCAAAGTAACCTTGGCCGTTTTTCTGTCGGATTTGCGCTGGAAGGTAAATGTCAACTGATCTCCAGGATAGTAGTAAGACAGTACTTCCTCAAAGCTTCCCTTACCCATAACAGGGAAACCTTCAATCTGTGTAATCACATCATCCTTTTGAATGCCAGCCTTCTCAGCAGCCCCCCCTCTCAGCACGTTGGTAACGATGACTCCGTCGAGTGTTTTTAGATTCATTTCATCCGCCAATTCTGGGGTGATTTCCACCACATCCACACCTGGTAGCGCCTTTTGTACCTCCCCGTACTTGATCAAGTCATTAGCGATTTTGACTGCTATGTCCACAGGCACCGCAAAGCCATACCCCGTGTATGATCCAGTTCTTGAAAGAATGGCTGTATTGATCCCTACCAGTTCTCCTTTGGTATTAACAAGTGCTCCACCTGAATTACCAGGGTTGATAGGAGCATCTGTTTGAATAAATGATTCCAGCGGAAAATCCCCTCCAAGTATGTTGATTTGCCGTTCTTTGGCCGAAACAATACCAGCGGTGACAGTAGATGTCAGGTTAAACGGATTGCCCACAGCGATGACCCACTCACCTATTCTCAGGTCTCGGCTACTGCCCTGCTTGATAGCAGGAAGATTAGCTGCGTCAATTTTGAGTACAGCAATGTCTGTATTTTTGTCAGTACCTATCAGTTCAGCTTTGTAGGTCCGCTTCTGATGCACCACTTCAATGGTCTCTGCTCTATCTATCACATGGTTATTGGTAATGATGTAACCATCCCTGCTGATAATCACCCCAGATCCTGTACTGACACGCTGGGTTGGACCTGAACCAAAGAAATAGTCAAAAATACTGTAACGTCTGTAATCCGAGCCTGAAAAGTTTTTAATAAATACGACTGATGGCGTACTCACTTCGGATGCTTCGACAAAAGAAGTTGGAGCAGAAGGCACTGACTCTTCCTTATAAGCGTCATAATTAACCTGTTGTCTTCCAAAAGACTCACTTTGATTATATTCATACGGCAATTGTGGTTTTTCAGCAATAAATTCCACAAAAACAAAAGCGCCTGCGAGACCCGCTACAAATGCTAGGAGAATTATTTGGATATTTTTCATCATGATGTTTAACGAAAATTCAATTTCTAAGTTAAAAAGAAGGTTTGAAATCCATCAAAAAAATTACCGATTTCCGTGCCAAAAGTACCAAAGGTCAAAAAGACTGAGAAATCATAAGGAAAAGTCTCTGATCCTTGTAATTTTGTCAGTTGGTAAAATGACCTGAAAAAAATTTTAGAGATAAACCCATTCGGAGGTAAGCCATCATTCATGTCAGATAAAAAAAGAGTTGCCATCTTAGGTTCCACAGGCAGCATAGGGACACAGACTTTAGACGTCATCAAATCCCACCCAGACAAATTTGAAGTAGAAGTATTGACTGCTCAGAATAACTGCGATCTGTTGATTCAACAGGCATTGGAGTTTAAGCCAAATTGTGTGGTCATTGTCAATGAGTCCCACTACGAAAAAGTAAAAGAAGTACTTCTTCCTCAGGACATCAAAGTATATGCTGGAGAAAAGGCTTTGAGTCAAGTAGTAGAAATGGACAGCATCGATGTGGTTTTGACCGCATTGGTAGGATATTCTGGTCTGATTCCCACTATCAAAGCTATAGAAAACGGAAAGCAAATTGCCTTAGCCAATAAGGAAACCTTGGTTGTAGCTGGAGAATTAGTCACCAAGCTCGCTAGAGAAAAAGGTGTCAATATTTACCCTGTTGATTCAGAACATTCAGCGATTTTTCAATGTCTGGTTGGTGAATTTCATAATCCTATAGAAAAGATCATCTTGACTGCTTCTGGGGGACCATTCAGAGGAAAGGATAGGAAATTCCTAGCATCAGTTACCAAAGAGCAAGCCCTCAAACACCCCAATTGGGATATGGGTGCAAAGATCACTATTGACTCAGCTTCCTTGATGAACAAAGGTCTTGAAGTCATAGAGGCCAAATGGCTCTTTGGCCTTAAGACTGAACAAATCGATGTAATTGTCCATCCACAATCTATCGTACATAGTCTGGTGCAGTTTGAAGACGGGTCCATCAAAGCACAACTTGGGCTACCTGATATGCGTATTCCCATTCAGTTTGCATTGAGCTATCCAGATCGATACAAGTCAGATTTCCCAAGGTTCAATTTCGCACAATATCCCAATTTGACCTTCGAACAGCCCGATATGGAGACATTCCAAAATCTCAGGTTAGCCTTTGATGCTTTGGAAAAAGGAGGAAATGCACCTTGTATACTCAATGCTGCCAATGAAATTGTTGTGGCCGCATTTTTGAGAGACGAGGTTGGATTTCTCGAAATGTCAGACCTTATTGCAGCTGCATTGGATGAAGTCAAGTTTATCAGTCAACCAAAACTAGGTGATTTTGTAGAGACAGATAGGCTTACAAGAATATTTACAGAAGAATTAATTAAGCGTAAAAAATAAGTAATGGATACATTGATCATGGTAGCTCAGCTTTTACTGGGGCTATCGATTTTAGTAGGACTGCATGAACTCGGGCATTTGCTTACAGCAAAGATGTTTGGCATGCGTGTGGAGAAGTTTTCGATCGGATTCCCTCCAAAAATCATCGGTTTTCAGTGGGGAGAAACAGAATACTCTATTGGAGCGATACCCTTAGGTGGATTTGTAAAGATCTCAGGTATGGTAGATGAGAGCATGGATACTGAGCAAATGGCTTCTGAGCCACAGCCTTGGGAGTTCCGTTCTAAGCCAGCGTGGCAAAGATTGATCGTGATGCTAGGTGGTATCATCGTCAATGTAATTACAGGTATTTTGATCTTTGTGGTACTGGTTTATCAAAAAGGAGAAACATACTACTCGCAAGAGCAAATCGCAGAACACGGAATAGTAGCTTATGAAATAGGGCAGCAGATTGGTTTCCAAGATGGAGATAAGATCTTAGATATCAATGGACAGCCCTATCAAAGCCTCGGCGATCTCAGCAGTGGTGAAGCCCTATTGAGCACAGATGGTTATTATACTGTAGAGCGAAATGGCGAAATCATCAGAATTGATATCCCAAGAGGATTTATCAATTCCTTCTCGAACGAGGAGAGCATGTCTAAGTTTATCAGCATCAGGATGCCATTTGAGATCATAGATACACCAAAAGGCGGTGCAGCAAGAGAGGCAGGCTTACAGAAAGGAGACAGAATTCTGGCTATAGATGGACAACCTATCAATTACTTCAACGAGCTTCAAAATAATCTTGCCGAAAGGGCTGGCTCAGAGGCAAGGCTCACAGTCCAAAGAGACTCCGAGACCTTCGAAAAAACACTAGCCGTAACAGAAGAAGGCACCATAGGAATTCAGATCAATCCATTATTGGCACCTGTTACCAATAGGTTTGGTTTTGGGGAATCTATTGTCAAAGGCACCGAGAGGGCCTTCGGCGTAGTGATCATCAATGCCAAGGCATTGGGAAGAATGTTCACAGGTGAAGTATCTGCCAAAAACGTATCTGGGCCAATTGGAATGGCTAAGATCTATGGTAATAAATGGGATTGGACCAAGTTCTGGAGCATTACTGGTTTGATCTCTATGATTTTGGCCTTTATGAATTTGCTACCGATTCCTGCATTGGATGGAGGTCATGTGGTATTTTTGCTTTATGAAATGATCTCAGGCAAGACCCCTTCAGATCGATTCTTAGAAAATGCCCAAAAAATCGGCATGGTTATGTTACTGGCGCTGATGGTTTTCGCTATTGGAAATGACATTTTGAAGTTGTTCACGGGCGGGTAAACCAACTTTATATAAAAAAGTTTAGTAGGTCAATGAAAAATTTCATTGACCTATTTTTTTGTTTGATTTTTTTGATTAGAATTGATGGTTTTAAAGCCTATATATGAAGAAACTATTTACCATTACTTTCCTGATTTTTTTATCAGGATTTACAATCCCTTTTTTAGCCATAGCGCAAAAAGAAATCCCAACAAAAGACCTACTTTACCTTAAAGACGGCTCAGTATTATCAGGCAGCATTCGATACAATCCTAAAAAGTCTGCTGAAACAGTCATTCTAATTTCTGAGGGCGTTGAAAAATCATACTCAGTAAATGAAGCTGATGGTTTTCTATTCGAGTTTCAAGAAAAATATGTTATCAAAGATCTTAACACAAAGGATTTTGATTCAAAGCGTTTTTTCAGCAGGTTGATTATTGATGGAGATTTGAAGCTTTACCAACTCTTTGGCAGATTTTATATTGAGGATCAATCTGAAAAAATCATTCCTTTACAAAAGTCAGAGATTGGGGAGTTTACCAAGAAAGAAAAAAGCAGCAAGTACCATTTGTCTATTTTGAGCTTTGTAACCCAAGGTGATTGTAGTTCGAATAAAGGTTCAAGCTTAGACAAGGTTCAGCTCAATGATGAAAGCCTAAATGATTATTTAGTAGCTTACTTAGCATGTCTGGGTTCATCTTTTACAAGTTATATTGACAACAGGCCAAGGGCTCAATTGAACTATTACGCACAAATTGGCGGTGTTCACACAAGGTACAAGTATGCGAGGGAATCTGTCCCAGTGCGACAAAACATTCAAAAAAACACCATTCCTGCTATTACAACAGGGGTTAGATTAGATGAATTAAGAGGCAAGCCTAGAGTTTCTATGGACTTTTTGTTGGGGATAACCTCCCAAAACAACTCCTTGGACTACTTTTATGAAGATAATGTTTACAGATATGTAGGCACATCAAATTATTCATTGTTTTCTTTGACAGGCAATTGGTTTGTGAATTACACTTTGTTAAAAAAACAAAAATTTGATTTGTACGCAGGTGTAGGACCGATGACTAGGGTGAATTTTTTCAAAGAAGAATTTGCAATAGCTGAGACAATTAGGACTACTAATGGATTTACGGTTTTAGACGAAGGTCAAGCTTTTGATGTAGCTCCTTATACTCTTGGATTAGGTTACAAAATAGGAGCTGTTTTGGCTAAAAATACAAGAAGCAGAATTACGGCTGAATTGATAATGGATTTTACCCCTCGAAGTGTCAATATCAATATCGCCAACAGATCAAATCTTGACCAATTTAGTACCGCATTTATGATTGGTTACTCATTTAGACAATTGAAAAAATGAAGAAGTTTTTTAACATTCTGCTGCTGATAGTCTTCTTATCGTCTTGCGAAGAGGAGAAACTTCCTGAGTTGGTAAATCCTAGGTTTAGTGTGGCATATATTCAGGAAATAGATGAAAACGGTGTCACATTCGCCGCCAACATCTATGATATAGGGAAAAAAGAAATACTGGAATATGGATTTTTTTATAGTCCAAAATCTTTTGACCCTGTGAATTCAGGAGAAAAGATCAGTTCAACTGGTCAGCCTGAAGGTTTCTTTGAACTGACAGCAAACTACTCCATGGTAGCAGGACGTGAGTATCATGTTGTAGCGTTTATTAGAACTGAATCAGGGTTGATTGTTTCTAACCCACAATCTTTTATAAGCCAAGGCTCTACAGGTTTTATATTTGAAAAAATAGAGCTTCCAGATCATGTTTATTACTTTGACACTATAAAAATTTTTGGTAAGAACCTGACTCAAAAGATTGACCAAATCAGGCTAAGAATCAACAATAGTGAATCTACAATTGTAAGTTTAAATCAAGAATTTTTTGAAGCAATCGTACCAAATACTGCATATGAATTTGGGGGAAATGCGACTTTCAATTTAACAGTAAGTGAAAAACAGCTCACCTTAATTTTACCATTCAGCTTAACTGAACCAGAATTTGAACTCCACGCCGATTTTGAGCAAAAACTTTCAGAGCCATTGGTCATTAAAGGTAAATATCTCAGAAACATAACTTCACCCTTTACAGATTTTATTCAAGGTACAAACGAGGAGTTTAATATTAATGCTACGACAACTGATTCAACTATTACCTTTGAACCTAGGGCAATTTTTAATTCCAATACCCCCTCTTTTAAAATAAAAATTAGGGGCAAAGAATATGTAATCAATAATAGTGTCAAACTAGCACCGAAAATTTTTGAGCCAAATCAAATCATCCAAGTGTGGCCACGCAACAAAGTGAAAATTAAAGGCTCCAATTTCAATACATATGGCTCACAATTCAATAAGTTATCGCTAGATAATGAAGCTGTCAAATTCCATATTTATGAGGTGACTGAAAATGAAATGGTTATTGATTTTTACAGTGATAATTTTTTTATTGATCAGGATCTTAAATTCACTGTTTTCTCACATGGTGAATTATCAAAGAACACGGTACAAGTGGGGATTTCAGATCCAAGGTCTATCTATATGGATTTAAACATGGATTTAGCAAGAAAATTCAGATCAATTGGTAATAAAGTTTACTATATCGACAATGGACAAATCAATGAAATTGATTTGAATACAAAAAGTCAAAGTATAAAAGCTGATATTCCTTACGAGTATTTCCCATTAGAAAATCCAGAAATATTTTTGGAACATATGGGATCACTCTATTTCTCTGATAGCTATAACTCTGAAGAGGGTAATATCAATAACTTTTACAAATATGACCCAGTCACCAATGTCGTCACTTCACTTCCATTGATTCAATCCGACCCATTCCTTCAAAAATGGGTATTTGCCTACGGGGATTACATCTATTTAGGTGGAGGTGAATATATTCAAGGGCCATCAGATTTTACGATTAATTATCACACATATAAATTCAACATCCATTCATTAAGTTGGCAAAGAATCCCACCTAGCAATTATCCAGCAAATTTTGGGCTCTATACATTTACTCATAACAATGAAATATATGGCATGCAAGGGAGCAATCCCCAATCTAATAATACTTCACTTTACAAATTTAACCTTTCAACAAATCAATGGGTAAAACTTAAGACATTCGAAACTTACGCCATTATCAACCAAAGTTCTCCTAACACTACAATAGGGGATAAAACCTTCATAAGTTCAAATGACAATCTGTATTCCTTAGATATGAATTCATTGTCACTCGAAAAAGTAATACTCCAAGGGTTTAGTTATCTAGACAGCTTCCGTCAAGGAACTGTAATTGATAATTATTACTACTATCCATTAAAAGTCAATGGAAAAATGAAACTGGTTAAGTTTAACCCCTTAAAATAAGTAATCATGAATTTTATGATAGTATAAAACAAAATATTCTCAACAAATTAACACTTAACTAACTTTAATCTGCGAGAATGTTCTCTTCTATTTTTATAGGGTTTTTGGATATTACTGAGAATTTGATAAAAAGTATTGGAGCCTCCCCTGACAAATTGCCAATAAAATAAGCTTGGCATAAGCATTGAATTAATTGGAAGAACCTTCTAAATTGAGGGTTCTTTCTTATTTTATGATTTAACATGACAGCCAGCCTGTCATCTTGTCCTTTATGAACAATTACGAAAATCAATTATATCAATCTTTAATGGTAGGCGACTATGCCGGAGAAGGCGATCTGATCCAACTCATCACTGATGATGAAGCAGATGATATCTCACAACAAGAAAACTACTCCAGCGAAATCCCAATCCTCTCTGTCAGAAATACTGTACTTTTCCCCGGTGTCGTGATTCCTATCACTGTGGGCAGACAGAGATCGATCAAATTGGTCAAAAAAGCACAGCGTGGCGATAAGCTCATCGGTGTTTGTGCTCAAATCAACCCTAACAATGATGACCCTTCTTGGGAAGACATCTACCATGTAGGTACACTGGCCAAAATCATCAAAATGATCGTGCTTCCCGATGGAAATACGACCATCATCATCCAAGGGAAAAAGCGATTCCAAATCACGGAAACACTTACCGAAGACCCATACTTCACAGCGAGAGTGGCTTATCTGGAAGAAAATTTCCCCAAAAACAGCAAAAAAATCGAGGCACTGGAAGAGTCACTCAAAGACGCTGCTGCCAAAATTCTACACCTGAATCCAGAAATCCCTAGAGAAGCGCAAGTTGCATTAGATAATATCGATAATACCCCTTTTCTGACACATTTCCTTTCCTCTAATATCAATGCGCCTGTAGAGGCCAAGCAAAAACTCCTCGAGATCAATGATGGCGTGGAGCGCGCTACCTTGCTGCTGGAGTTTATGATGAAAGACATCCAAATGCTGGAGCTGAAAAGTGAAATCCAAAAGAAGGTTCATACTGATATCGATCAGCAACAGCGAGACTACTTTCTCAGACAGCAGATGAAGGTCTTGCAAACCGAATTGGGAGAAGAAGGTCCAGAAAAAGAAGTAGAAGAACTCAGACTCAAAGGCGCCAAGAAAAAATGGCCTCAAGCTGTAGCCAAACACTTTGAAAAAGAACTGGATAAAATCCTAAGAATCAACCCATCCGCTGCTGAATACCCCATAGCACTCAACTATGCAGAAACGCTCGTAGAGCTGCCTTGGAATGAATTAACAGAGGATAACTTCGACCTGAAGAGAGCTAAGGAAATCCTCGACAAGGACCATCACGGTCTTGAAAAAGTCAAAGAAAGAGTCATTGAATACTTGGCTGTACTGAAGCTGAAGAATGACCTCAAGGGGCCCATTCTATGTCTCTACGGCCCTCCAGGCGTTGGTAAAACATCCCTTGGGAAATCCATTGCCAAAGCGCTTGGTAGAAAATATGTACGCATGTCTCTCGGCGGCGTCCATGATGAAGCAGAGATCCGCGGACATAGAAAAACCTACGTGGGAGCCATGCCAGGTAAGATCATTCAAAACATGAAAAAGGTAAAAACCAGCAACCCCGTCTATGTCTTGGATGAAATAGACAAGCTGAGTTCAGACTTCAGGGGCGATCCTTCTTCTGCATTTCTTGAAGTCCTAGATCCTGAGCAAAACAGCACTTTCACAGATAACTATTTGGAAGTAGAGTACGATCTTTCCAAGGTACTATTCATCGCTACTGCCAATTCCCTTGATAGTATTCAGCCTGCCTTGAGAGACAGAATGGAGATCATCGAAGTGACTGGCTACACCATGGAAGAGAAGTTGGAAATTGCCAAAAAGCATTTGATCCCAAAGCAAAGAAAAGAACATGGCTTAAAGGCAAAGGACTTATCCTTTGACAAAACTGCCATTGCCAAAATCATAGAAGACTATACTCGTGAATCTGGCGTAAGAAGCCTAGAGCGCGCAGTAGGTAAAGTAGTTAGGAATGTTGCCAAATCCATCGCTATGGAGGAGGAATACAGCAAGAAGATCACACCTGAAGCAGTAAGAAAAATCCTTGGTGGAGAGATCTTCGATAAGGAAATGTATCAAGACAATAGTGTGGCTGGTGTGGTAACTGGTTTAGCTTGGACTTCTGTAGGCGGAGAGATACTCTTTATAGAAACAGCCTTGAGTAGAGGTAAAGGCAAACTTACTCTCTCAGGTCAGCTTGGAGATGTGATGAAGGAATCAGCCATGACTGCACTCTCCTACCTCAAATCAAAAGCCGAAAAACTTGGCATCGACTACAGAGTCTTTGATCAATACGATCTCCACGTCCACGTGCCTGCCGGTGCTGTACCAAAAGACGGTCCGTCAGCAGGTATCACCATGCTGACAGCGATGGCTTCGCTTTATACACAGAGAAAAGTAAAATCAAAGATTGCTATGACTGGAGAAATCACCCTCAGGGGAAAGGTGATGCCAGTGGGTGGTATCAAAGAAAAAATTCTAGCAGCTAGAAGGGCTGGTTTGAAGGAAATCATACTTTGTCAGAAGAATAAAAGAGATATAGAGGAAATCGACGAACAATATTTAAAAGGTATCAATTTCCACTTTGTCGACAATGTAGATCAAGTATTGGAAATCGCCTTGATGAAATCCAAAGTAGAGGAGCCCATGAAGTTTACCTTCACTAGCGAAAACAACAACCATTGAAAACAAGGCTGCTCTATAGCATTTTGATCATGCTGGGACTTTTAGGAATGTCCCAGCAGGTCATTTTAGCTCAGACCAGTCAGGCAGCATTCAATTTTGTAGACCATCCCAGTCATGCTAAGTTAGCCGCACTGGGAGGAGTCAATTTGACAGCAGGCAATGACCCCTTGATGTTCCTAGCCAATCCAGCCTTGTTGGACAGCAGTAGATCAAATACCCCTTCATTTCATTACCTCAATTTCCCAAGTGGAATCAATGTAGCTACCTTAGGCTACACCTTTGAAGGCTTCTCAGATGGGATCTTTGGCATTGGCTTACAATACTTCAATTATGGAGATTTTCAAGGATTTGATGATATAGGTCAGCCCACTGGAAAATTCAATGCCAACGAGTTTGCACTCACAGCGGGCTACGCCAAAAGTCAAGGAGTATTTCGATACGGTGCCAATTTGAAATTACTGGGATCAGTATTAGAAAGTTTTCAAGCTTATGCTTTGGTTATGGATTTTGGGGTGAATTACCATCATCCAGTCCAAGACTTGGTACTGGCTATCAATCTTAGAAATATAGGGTTCAACATCAAGAACTATATCGCAGGTCAAGACCTCCAACTACCTACCGACTTAAGGATTGGAGCTAGCTATAAGCCAGAATTTGCGCCATTTCGATTTCATATCAGTTTGAGAAACCTGCAAGGAAGAGAAGTAGATTTCTTTATACCTGATCCATTTAGAAACAATGAAGAGCTAGGGACTGTTGATCAAATATTCAGGAGAGCTGTATTTGGAGTAGAAATATTACCTTCGGAGCATTTCAATCTGAGATTGGGATATAATCACCTGATTAGAAAAGAATTTGAAACAGCAAACGGAGCAGGAGCTGGTGGATTTTCGGGAGGATTTTCATTTATGCTTAAGCAGTTTGAGCTCTCCTATTCCCGTATGTTTTACAATGTCCCAGGTGGTTCCAATGTATTTGGAATCACCACTACTATCGACAAGAAAAGAACGTTCTAAAAACGTAAAAATATGAGAAGTGATTTTAAAGATTTGACACCGAAGCAGATTGTATCCGAATTAGATAAATATATCATCGGTCAGCATGATGCAAAAAGAAATGTGGCCATAGCCCTTAGGAATAGAATCAGGAGGCTGATGGTGAAGACTGATATCCAAAAAGATATTGTACCCAATAACATCTTGATGATAGGGTCCACAGGTGTGGGTAAGACAGAAATAGCGCGGAGGCTTGCTAAAATCGCCAATGCTCCATTTACCAAAGTAGAAGCTTCCAAATTTACAGAAGTAGGCTATGTAGGTAGAGATGTGGAAAGCATGGTAAGAGACCTTGTAGAACAATCCGTGCATTTGGTACAAGCTCAAAAAAATGAAGAGGTCAAAGAAAAAGCAGCTGCTGCGGCAGAGGAAGCAATCTTAGACATCTTGATTCCACCTGTCAAAGCTGCTGGATTCTCCAGAACTACAGCAACTCCAGCTTCGGATTTCAATCCTGAGCATTCATCAGATGAAGAGCTCAACGAAAGAACACGAGAGCGATTCCGTGAAAAACTCCGCAATGGAGAAATGGAAGAAAGAAAAATTGAGATCAGCGTCAAGCAAAGTCCACCTGTGGGTGTAGGCATGATTGGCAATGGAATGATGGATGATGCTAGCATGGCGGGTCTTCAGGACATGATCAGTGGCATGATGCCAAAAAGGACCAAAAAAAGAAAGGTCACTATCGCAGAAGCTAGGAAAATCCTCACTGAAGAAGAGGCTAGCAAATTGATAGACTTTGATGAGGTAAAAGAAGAAGCCATTCACTTAGCAGAGAACAATGGTATCATCTTCATAGATGAAATCGATAAAATCGCCTCCAAATCCAGTAAATCTGGAGGAGGTCCAGATGTATCCCGCGAAGGTGTGCAGCGTGACCTCCTTCCGATTGTAGAAGGTTCTGCTGTAAACACCAAATATGGCATCATCAATACTGACCATGTATTGTTTATTGCTGCGGGAGCTTTTCACGTGTCAAAGCCATCAGATTTGATCCCAGAACTTCAAGGAAGATTCCCTATCAGGGTAGAATTGAGTAGTTTGACGGAAGAGGATTTCTACAGAATTCTCAAGGATCCCAAAAATGCCCTCACCAAACAATATCAAGCATTATTTGAGTCTGAGGAAGTTTATTTGGACTTCAATGACGAGTCCATCAGAGAGATTGCAAAACTAGCTTTTCAGATCAATGAAGAGGTAGAAAATATCGGTGCACGAAGACTGCATACAGTTATGAGTCACTTGCTCAATGACTTTCTTTTCGAGGTACCTGATACCATTGAGGCTAATTCCAAGATCATGGTCACCAAAGAAATGGTACAAGAAAGACTCAGCGTCTTGGTCAAAAACAGAGACTTATCGCAATATATTCTATAATCAAAAAAGGCTATCCTCATCATGGATGGCCTTTTTTATCTTCTTGAAAATATAACCATGAAATCACTCTACATCATTACAGGATCGAGCAAAGGAATTGGACTGGCTTTACTAAAATCCCTCGCAAAGGATGCGAATAATTTTATAGTAGGGATAGCTAGATCTGAATCAAAGGAACAACATGAAAATGTAAGGAATTTGTCTTTAGATCTTGGGAATTTTGATCTATTGCGACAAAGCTTTGATCAAATTTTTCCAGAAGGAGCATTCGAAAATTTGGTTTTGATCAATAATGCGGGTTGGATAGGTCAAATCGATCACTTGGGGAATTTGAAAGCAAAAAGTATCAGAGATATTTTCAATATCAACACCATCGCCCCTGCTATGTTGATGAATGAATTTATCAGCAGGTACACAGAATCTTCTGGAAACAAAACGATCATCAATATCAGCTCAGGTGCTGCACGCAAAGCAGTAGATGGCTGGTCAGGCTATTCCTCCTCCAAAGCTGCACTCAACATGATCAGTGAAGTAGCTCAAGAAGAAGCCGATTTGGATAATACAGGCATTAAGGTTTTTGCTGTTGCCCCTGGAGTGGTAGATACTGAAATGCAAAGTAACATCAGGTCGGCACCAGAATCAGGGTTTTCCAAACTGGAAAAATTCAAAGGACTGAAGTCTGAAAACGCACTTAGTTCTGCAACGGAAGCTGCTGAAAAAATATTATACCTGGTCAAAAACAGGGATCAATTCAAAGGTGTATTGCAGGATGTAAGAGAATTTTAGCCATTTTTCTTGGGATAATCATCAAACCATACCTCAGCATTTTTCTTGCTTATGTCCAACCAGTTGTCAGTGTGAAAAATAAATCCAAATTGCCCGGCTGTAGGTAAATTGTCAAGTTCACCACCAAGCTCCCATATCAAATCATTGAACCCAGGATTATGACCAAAGACTAATAGAAGTTCAACCGCTTGCGGAACAGCTCTTATTTGCTCAAATATTTCATATGAACTGGCATGATAAAGCTTATTGGAATATTGTATAGCTTTTTTTGGAAAATGCAACTGCTCTGCGATGATTTGAGCAGTTGCACTTGCTCTAGTAGCATCAGAAGAAAGCATCATATCGGGAATCACCCCTCTTTTTTTCAGACGCTGCCCCATCTTAGGTGCATCCCTAAGTCCACGGATGGCAAGAGGCCTTTTGTGATCTCTTAGAAAGGGATCATCCCAAGCAGATTTAGCATGACGAACCAATATCAACCTCTTCATTTTTATATGATTATTTTATTTTGATAGATATACTCAAATTATTTCATTCTTAATTTTGCTTTTTCCAAATGAGTAGATTTTGAGAAACCAATTTAACGAAATATTTTTTTGTTTTTTTAGCCATATTATTTACATTTATCGAACATTTAACCACATAATTTAATATTTCATTATGCTTACCGGTACAGTAAAATTCTACAACGACGCAAAGGGGTTCGGTTTTATCGTAGACGACGAATCTCAAAGCGATGTGTTTGTGCATGCGACAGGTCTATTAGACAAAGTAGCACAAGACGACAAAGTAACCTATGACGTGAAAGAGGGCAAAAAAGGCCCTAATGCTATAAATGTAAAAAAAGTATAGTCACAACCCAGCACTAGGTGAAAAGCAAAAGAGTAGCGATAGTTCGCTACTCTTTTGCTTTTGAAGTCTTTTATTTCCTTAAATTCTTCTGTTCAATACGACTCAGTTCTTTATTTAGTTTTTCTCTGGTAATCCACTCTCCTCTGATGACAATGGATTGAATCGCTTTTAATGCTTCTAAATCTTCTAATGGATTTCCTTCTAGCAAAACGAAATCTGCCGATGCTCCAGAAATCAATTCACCAAATTCACCCTCCTGCTCAAAGTATTTAGCCACATTGATAGAACCTGATTTTAAAATCTCTAAGGGACTAATCCCGGCTTCGGACATGGCAGCGACTTCATGATGAATGGAAAATCCCGGGACATTAAAAACCTGTGGAGAATCGGAGCTCATAATGATCGGGACACCATTTTGATGCAGTTGCAGCAATAATTCCTTCCTAAACTCCAAATATGGCAATACATTTTCTTCCTTTAAAATCTCTTGTGCTTCGAGCATTTTTTTCTGATTGACCCATTGCTGTACTTGTAAGCCCGGCATATATTTCATCTCAGGAGACAGACGAAATTCATCTGCTGGAATGTAACCAAAAAATCGTTCGAATAAAGTCAATGTAGGAGCAATCCATGCTTTTTGCTCCAGAGTCAACTCGATCAAAGCTGGTAGTTTATCCTTGTCAACATCCTTAACCAGCAACATACTGAAAGGTCCTGCAATCTGAGGATCTAGCTTTTCTTTATCAGCAATCAAAGCCTCAATGTAGCCATCCATATGTTCAATAGACCTGTATCCATTCAGTAAAGACTGCTCCAAACCAACATCTAAAGACACATGTCCACCAAATTTTATTCCTTTAGCTTTTGCTGTGGTACTGATTGCCATAAACCTAGGCATATCTAAGCCAGGATGCAGCTTCAAATGATCATAACCGGCCGCTGCTTGTTCGCTAACCATACGATTCCCTGCCTCAGCATCCACTACCGAATCACCATTCAGAGAAGGTCCCGCGGCAAATATTCTAGGACCTGTGATTTCCCCTTTGCTGATTTTCTCTTTGAGAACTAGGTGGGAAGGGTGTCCTATCATACCACGTACATTCAACACCCCATTAGCCAAATACAACCACATCACATCTTGCAGATAAGAGAAGTCTTCGGTATTGGTGGTTGGAATATGGGAATGCATCTCTGCTAGTCCAGGGATTACAAAAGCTCCATTTCCATCTATAATAGTGGTATTCCTATCTGTTGGAAGCCCTTGAAATTCAGGTGCTATCTGATGGATCTTATCTGCTTTTACATGGATATAATGACCCTTAAGAACCTGACCGGTTCGTACATCTATGATGTTAACAGAAGTAAAGATATGGTCCTGTGCTGCCAAATTTGAAAAGAACAGCAAGCATGTAATCAAACTGGAAATCCTGTATATTAGTGTATTCATAAAATGAAAATTTATAGAAATTGACTGAGTGCTTTACCTTGATCAAAGCCATCTTGGTTCAATTTAAGAATTTTAATTATTTTCATGAGTCAATAATCATTTTTCAATGACTATTCGAACAAGCAAAAAAGAGAAGAGACTACTACCTATTGAAAAATCTCTTAAAATAAATTAAAGTCATACTTATCCATGACAGAAGGGCTAACTTGGAGCAGTAAAATCTGCTATCTTGATAGAGAAAGATAAAATTATGATACAGTCCACAACAATCCAATCGGATAAATTTTATTCTAGAAAAGTAAGCGACCTTCACCATCGTAACTTGAGAGTTTGTCATACTGAAACTAAAATTTTTGAAGCAGCACAAATCATGGCAAAAGAGAAAATCTCTTGTTTGTTCATAGGAGAATCTGAACAAAATATCCAGGGATTTGTCACAGACATCACCTTAAGAGACGAAGTAATTGCTAAACAATTGGACCCGACTTTACCAATTGAATTAGTGATGGACAGAGGGATTGTAGCAATTTCTCAAGATGCTTTTTTATATGAAGCCCTTCTCTTGATGTTCCAGACCAAAACCAGATACCTACTCGTGAGAGATAAAGACGAATATGTGGGCTGGATCAGCAGAAATAAGATTCTCACCGAACAATCTCAGGGGCCTTTTATCTTTATCCAATCTGTCAAGCAAGCCATGGATGTATCGGAACTACGTGAAAAGTGGCAGCAAGTTCCTAAAATCATCCACCAACTCGTCACCAATGGATTGAAGGCTGAGATCATCAATCAAATCATCAGTACGGTATCTGACACTATTGCGCTTAGAGTCATTGAAAACACCATCCAAAAAGTAGGCCCTCCACCGGCCAAGTTTGTGTTTTTTGTCTTGGGAAGTGAGGGACGAGGAGAGCAAACTTTAAAAACTGATCAAGATAATGCCATCATTTACGAAGACAAAGCCAATGAACAGCGAGAATTGGTGAGAGCATATTTCTTGGATTTTGCAGAACGCGTATCAACAGATTTAGATTTTATAGGTTTTAGTTTTTGCCAAGGAGGACTGATGGCCAAAAACCCCAAATGGACGCATTCATTGAGTCATTGGAAAAGAAACTATGAAAGTTGGATCCAAGAGTCAACCCAGGAGACAGTCATGAAATATGCGACTTTTTTTGATTGCAGGGCTATCTATGGGGAATTCGGGATTTTGGATGAATTGAAGGAATTCATGGATAGGCAGCTACAGAATCCTACTGAGCGATTCTTTATGAATATGGGGACTAATTCTCTACAATTTGAACCTCCACTGACTTTTTTTAAAAACATCAGAACCTTCAAAATCGATGGGGAAAAGTTCTTCGATATCAAAAAGACCATGAGTCCAATCGTAGACTTGGCAAGGATATTTGCTCTGAAAAATAGAATTTTCGAGTCCAATACGGGATTAAGAATTAAAGCGCTACAAGAAGCTGGTGTGTTTACAGAAAAAGAGGCACAAGAGCTCAGTCACGCCTATTATTACCTGATGGCTTTGAGGCTTGAAAAACAAGCCTTTAGCATGATCGAGCACAGAAAATCTCCTGAAAATTTCGTCAAAATCAAGGAACTCACCAAAGTACAGCTCGTCACCCTTGTAGAAATCTTCAAGGTGATCAAAGAGTTTCAGTTGAAGATTAAAGTGGAGTTTACTAAAAATCTATTTTAATCAGTAAATCTCTAAATCATATTTAGATGACTTTTATCAGATTTTGAGGAAACTTTGATCAACGAAATTAGGGGCTTTTCTAAGGAAATTTGTGGGGTAATCCTAAAAAAAGATGAAAAGCCAACCAACCCTACTTCAAAAATATAATGTCCCTGCACCTAGGTATACATCCTACCCTACAGTCCCCCTTTGGGCAGATGATATGCAGGAAAGCAACTGGAAAGAATTGGTACGGATTGCTTATCAAGATTTCGGAGAAGATGAAGGCGTGACGCTTTACATTCATTTGCCCTATTGCGAGAGTCTCTGTACTTACTGTGGCTGCAACAAGCGGATTACAAAGAACCACGCTGTAGAAACTCCCTACATCGAAACAATCATCAAAGAGTGGCATGCTTACCTGCAGCTATTCGGTACATGCCCAAAGCTCGCTGGCATCCACTTGGGTGGGGGGACTCCTACTTTTTTTTCTCCCGAATCACTTCAACAAATGCTCGGCTATATCTTAGGCACCTCAGAACTGATGCAGCATGCAGCATTGAGCTTTGAGGGACACCCCAATAATACCACGAGAGCGCATTTACAGACATTATTTGATTTGGGTTTCAGGAGAGTGAGTTATGGTATTCAGGATTTCAATCTTGATGTCCAAAAGGCCATCCATAGAATACAGCCATTCGAAAAAGTCAAAGAAGCCACAGACATCGCAAGAGAGATTGGGTACGAATCTGTCAATTTTGACTTGATCTATGGTCTTCCTCACCAAAATATCGCTACAATCGAGGATACTTTTGCCAAAGTAGCTGAATTGAGGCCTGATAGGATCGCTTATTACAGCTATGCCCATCTCCCATCGGCATTTCCTGCTCAAAAAAGCTTTGAGCAATACCTGCCCAAAGAAACTGAAAAGAGAGCGCTTTATGAAAAGGGGAAGGAGATCTTGGCCAGCATGGGATATTTGGAAGTAGGCATGGATCACTTTGCTTTGGACGATGATCCACTCTATCAAGCCAAAATCAATAAAACCCTCCATAGAAACTTCATGGGCTACACCACTTCCCCTTCCAAAATCTTAATTGGACTGGGTAATAGCGCTATCTCTGATGTCTATTATGGCTATGCACAAAATGTAAAAGGAATCAATGAATACAAGGAGGACATTCAGCAAGGGGGTCTAGCTATCAATAGAGGACATGCTATGACCGCTGAGGATATTGCTACCAGAAACCTGATTCTCGATCTGATTTGCAATCAGTCCGCTCAATGGAATTATGATTTTTTTGAAAAAATCTCTGCTGATAATCTAGCGCAACTCCAGGTTTTCCAATCAGAAGGCTTGCTGCAATTTGATCAAGGTGAGATTCAAATTAAGGATGCAGGATTACCTTTTGTGAGAAATATCTGTACTACTTTTGACCTTCGCATGCAAGCCAAGCAAGACCAGCAGTTTGGGTTTAGTAAGGCTATATGAAACTATGTAAAAACAAAACTTTACCAGTAACAATAGAAATTATCGATTTAAGTTAGAATTGATATTAGGATATTAGGATATTAATAGATATTGATGAATAGCAACTGATTTAACCAACTAATTGATATGACTGGCAAAGAGGTGTATTTTCAAATAAAACATTATATCTCGCGAAGATTATGAAGGTTCAAAGTTATCAGCACCAACTTTATTCCCTTGGGTAGCAATCCAAAACTATTAAAAGTTTATCTAATGTCTTGAATCTTGTATCTTATATCTTACATCTCACGTCTTCACCCATCATCTACACATCGTAATCTCTACTTGCTCAGCACCATAATCAAATACTTGAAGCTTAGGACTGATATAATGAATACCTAAACCGAGTCCTCTGACTATAAAAAGTATGCCTATAAACATGGCAAAATAGGGTAAGGCTTTGGTGAATCGAGTTCTCCACTGCAGAGAAATTAGCTTTCCAGAAAGCATGATAACCATCAGCATGGGAATGGTTCCTATACCAAAGAAAAACATATACATCGCTCCTTCTATGGGGCTTTGGAGTGCCAATGATGCGATCAAAGCAATATACACCATCCCACAAGGTAAAAGGCCATTGAGTAGACCTGAAGTAAAAAAAGCAGTGCTACCCCCTCTTTTGAGGTATTTCCCAAGTTTGGATTTCAATTGATTGACTCCGCCAAAGAATCCTGATTGTGTGATCAAGCGCTCTGATCGCTTATAAAAAAATGCCATCAATAAAATCACAGCTCCCATCAAAATGGAAATCCATTGCTGAATCCCTGCCAAGGCTAATGAAAACCCAATAACTCCTATCAAGGCACCTAAAAAAGTGTATGTAAGTGTCCTTCCTAGATTATAGATGATTTTGTTTTTGAGAAAAGGGGATCTGTCTTTGGCTGATACAGCCAAAGCGATCGGTCCACACATACCCAAACAATGGAAGGAACCTAAAAAACCCAACAGGAAAGCCGTCCAAATCATTAAATATTGATTTGTTTTTCTTGATAATACGCCTTGCCTTGATCTTCCCAGGTTAGCTTCACTCTCCAATAGCCTGGCTTCAAAGCCCCAACATTTACTGCATTCTCAGCAGGATTGGCTATATCAAAATCAATCTTTTGATCTAACCGCGCGTCAGAAGGTCTGAAAAGATGTAGCGTCCCTTTGGCTCCAATAGGCAGGTTGAGCGCTACAATTTTTGCTTGTGTGTCGAAGGTCAATACCTCTTCTTCTAGCAAAGTCGCATTGATGATCTTTTCAATCTGATCTTGGTATTTGATTTCTTCTTCATAATAATTTTGTGTTACAAGATGAATATCATCCTGCTTCACGCAGATGGTCACCATACTGATCATGATGATCACAAATGCTGCTATGGTCAATACTATTCCTTTTCCCCAGTCCATGTTAGTTATTGGTTGATTTAGTGATTAGGTTGTTGAGTTATTAGTTATTAGTTGATTTAGTGATTAGAGTTGAATTGGTAATATCAACAAGTATCCAACTTGCCTGCGTCGGGCAGGGATCAATTAATAACTTGTCCGATACGGCGGATCAGAAGTTAGATAAATCGGAATATTGTAATGTTATTGGCATAGTTCCGTATATCCATAATATCCAAACTCAATATTTCTAGAATATATAATTCACTTATCTTATCGGCGCTATAAAGGTTGTTTTGATTTTATCTATAATTTCACCGTTTTGAAGCAATAGCAAAACCACCTTGTCTTGATTGGTCTTTACATCTTCCTGTTCTTTGACCAAGAAGAACCTCCCATCAAATTTACTCTGACTTTCCAAAGTCCAATTCTGATCACCTACAACTTCAATCTTGTAAGTAGGATCTTCTGGTCTTAACTCGATCAGCTGATCTTTGAAAGTTTTATTGATGAAAGATACCTCATACAAATTACTAATTTCTCCTGTATCTCTTTCCTGATAAGTCATTCCTCTAAATTTGGTCACTGTTGCGCTCAAGTCATCTCTTGTGGCAAGTAAGGTTATAAATACCCCTGTCAATATGACCAAAAGCAGCGTGTAAACCTTAACTCTAGTAGTGACCAACTTTTGTGTTTGCTTGAGAACGCTATTATCCGAGGCATAGCGAATCAAACCCTTTGGCCGATCTACCTTTTCCATGACTTCATCACAGACATCAATACAAGCGGTACAATTGACGCATTCCATTTGTACACCATTTCGGATATCTATTCCAGTAGGGCAGACTTGCACACAAAGTGTACAATCTATGCAATCTCCTTTGGGTAGCTCTTCTACTTTGTTTTTCCGAATCATTCCTCTAGGCTCTCCTCTGACATGGTCATAAGTGACATTGATTGAGTTGGCATCTAACAATACCCCCTGTAATCTACCATAAGGACAGACCACGATACACGCTTGCTCTCTAAACCAAGAGAATACAAATAAGAATATCCCAGTAAATGCCATCAAACCAATAAACCCCGAGATATGGGCAGAAGGAGGTTGGGAGACTATCTCCACCACTTGATCTATTCCGATCAGATAAGCCATGACTGTGTGTGATATCAGCAAGGAAATCAATAGAAAAACAGACATCTTCAAGCCTTTTTTCCAAAGCTTCTCACTATTCCATGGCATGGCATTGAGCTTGCGCTGTTGGCTTGCATCTCCTTCGATGAGATACTCGATTTTGCGGAAAACCATCTCCATAAACAGCGTCTGAGGACAAGCCCATCCGCAGAAGACCCGTCCAAAGACTGCTGTAAATAGAATGATAAAGATGAAGAAAATGAGTAAAAGGAAAATCAATATATGCGTATCCTGAGGCCAAAAAGCAGCCCCAAAGATGATGAACTTCCTTTCGAAAATATTAAAGAGCATATATGGCCTGCCATCTATTTTGATAAATGGCCCTATAAAAAGGATAGCCAACAGAACCCATGACAGGTAACTTCTCCAACGATAAAACTTACCAGATACCTTCTTAGGATAAATCCAGTTGCGCTTACCATCTTCTTGAACAGTACCTAGTGAATCTCTGAAAGACTCTGGGGTAATATTGCTTCCCTTGTTACGCATTTCGATCTATTTTATTGGTCTTCTTCAGGCACCATTTCGATTTCGTCCTCAGTCAGGGCATCAAGTGGCTCCTCAATAGCAGGTACATATTTCTCACCTTCAGGAGCTTTTGGATTTGCCGGAGTAGTCCCCTGAAGTGTCAAGATATAGCTGGAAACCTGCTGCATTTCTTCAGGGCTGAGTTGATCTTGCCATGGGATCATTCCCTTTTCGATTACACCGTATTTCACTACCGTGAAAATATCTTTGATACTTCCACCATGAATCCAATATTCATCCGTCATATTGGGACCTACTCCACCGCCACCATCAGCAGCATGACATGCTGCACAGTTGGCATCATAGATCTTTTTACCAGCTGTAATTGCAGGGCCAGAATTATCAAAAACCACGGAGTTTTCATCAATCATACTCAGCTGTTTGGATTTGTATTCTTCGATTTGAATTGCAGCTAGCGTAAGTTCTTGTTCGTATTCTTCGATTTGGGTCTTACCCAAGCCCAATACAGAATAGTAGGTGAAATAAACTACAGCAAAAGCAATGGTGATGTAAAATACACTTACCAACCATGGCGGCATGTGGTTATCCAATTCCACGATACCATCATAGCTATGATCTAGCATCATTTCTTTTTCTTCCTTGCCACCGACAGGTTTCATTTTACCTACAATGTACTTTTGCTTGAATTCAGCCCACCAGGATGGTTTCGAGGCAAGTTCTGGACTATCCTGCTTGAATACCGATACCATAAATGACATCAAGTATATCATCAAAATCAACAAGAGCACGATTACCCCTAATACCACGGCCAGAATGATCAAAAGGGTCAATTCACTGCTGTCCATTTTTTGGAGATTATTCACCCACTCAATATCCGTAGACTGGGCAAATGTCGGCAGGGTCAAAAACATCCCTACCAATAGAAGTAGTATTGATTTAAACTTTTTCATAGCCGCTATTTTTTGATGTTGCATCATCGAAAGGCAAATCTTTCATATGATTGATATATTTCTTATCTACCCTGATCACCCAAATGAACATCCCAACAAAGAAGATCACGAAGATCAACAAGCTGATGATTGGGTAGATTTCTATGTTCTCTATTGAACTTAAGATATCTTTTTTCATGTCTTTTTCTGATTAAGGGTTAGCAGCTGTAGTTTTCTTTATATCTGTACCCAATCTCTGTAAGTAAGCAATCAGAGCCACTATTTCAGAATTAGGAAGCACATCCACTCCTGAACCTTTGAGATTAGCTACGATTTTATTGGCTTGGAAATCCAAATCTTCATTGGCCTGTGCATCATAGCCTTCCGGATATGGTACCCCCAATTTTTGGAGCGTCCTGATCTTGGCTGGAATATCACTGTGATCCATGATATTGGTAGCCATCCAAGGATATGGAGGCATCAATGAACCTGGAGACATACTCGTAGGATCGACCATGTGGTGATAATGCCAGCTATCTGGATACTTGCCACCAACTCTATGAAGATCTGGCCCTGTTCGCTTGGAACCCCATAAGAATGGTCGGTCATAGACAAATTCACCCGCTTTGGAATATTCTCCATATCGCTCTGTCTCCGAACGGAATGGTCGGATCATTTGTGAGTGACAACCGACACAGCCATGTGATATGTATAAGTCTCTTCCTTGAAGTTCTAGTGGTGTATAAGGCTCTACACTCGTGATAGTAGGTACATTAGACTTGACCAGGATGGTAGGAATGATCTCTATCGCACCACCGATCAAAATAGCTACAGTAGCCAAAACAGTGAAGAAAATTGGTTTTCTTTCCCATGCTCTATGCCAGAATTCACCTTTCTCTTCTGTATGTGGAGCAAGTGCAGGAGCTTCATCCGTTTCTTCAGCCATGAATTTGCCTTGCTTGGCCGTCTTCACCATGTTATAAACCATCAAGAATGCTCCAGATAGGTATAATAGACCTCCAAAAGCTCTCAACATATACATTGGAACAATCTGAACAACCGTCTCTAGAAAGTTAGGATATACCAATCTACCCGCCTCAGAGAACTCTTTCCACATCAACGACTGTGTCAATGCCGCTACATACATTGGGAGCGCATAGAAAATAATCCCTATGGTACCCATCCAAAAGTGAGTTGTAGCCAACTTGGTTGAATACAATTTGGTGTTCCACATTTTTGGCCATAACCAATAGAGCATCGCAAAGGTGAAGAATCCATTCCAGCCTAGGCCTCCAATATGCACGTGAGCTACAATCCAATCAGTGTAGTGAGCAATCGCATTGACATTTTTCAGTGAAAGCAATGGTCCTTCAAAAGTCGCCATACCGTAGGCCGTCACAGCTACTACCATGAATTTCAAAACAGGGTCAACTCTCACCTTATCCCAAGCTCCTCTCAAAGTCAAGAGACCATTGACCATCCCACCCCAAGATGGAGCGATCAGCATCACTGAGAAAACTACGCCCAATACCTGCGCCCATTCTGGTAAAGCAGTATATAGCAAATGGTGAGGACCAGCCCAGATATACAAGAAAATCAGTGACCAGAAGTGGACAATAGACAATTTGTATGAATAAACTGGTCTATTGGCTGCTTTTGGCAAATAGTAATACATCAATCCCAAGAATGGGGTAGTGAGGAAGAATGCAACAGCATTGTGCCCATACCACCATTGTACCAATGCGTCTTGCACACCTGCATAAGCTGAGTAGCTTTTGAAGAATGATACAGGTAGTGCTAAGGAATTGAAAATATGAAGCACTGCTACCGTAACGAAAGATGCCAGGTAAAACCAAATCGCCACATACATGTGCTTTTCTCTTCTTTTGATCAAGGCACCGATCATATTGGCACCGAAGGCTACCCATACTACAGCGATCAAAATATCAATTGGCCATTCTAATTCGGCATACTCCTTAGAAGTCGTCAGACCCAAAGGAAGCGTAATAGCTGCCAAAAGAATGATCAACTGCCAGCCCCAGAAATGGAACCAGCTGAGTGCCTTGCTCCACATGGGTGTTTTGAGGAGTCTTGGCATTGAATAATAAATCCCGGCGAATATCGCATTTCCTACAAAAGCAAAGATCACTGCATTGGTATGCAAAGGTCTGATCCTGCCGAATGTAGTATACGGATTCCCTATGTTGGCTTCGGGAAGAAAAAGCTGGGTGGCAGCAATCACTCCGACCAACATCCCGACGATACCCCAAGCGATGGTGGCAACGCCGAAGTACTTTACGATCTTATTGTCGTAATTGAACGGTTCCATAGTTGTTCCTGACATACTTACTTCGTTTTAGTTGATGGTACTTTTTTATCTTTGGTTAATTTTTTGTTTTCAAATAGAATCCTGATCGCAGGCGTATGACTATCCTCAAATTGGCCACCTTTCATTGCTCTGAAAAAGAGGAAAAGAAAAGAGCCTGCGAGGATCAAGCTGATTGCGATCAATACAAATATGACTTCCATACTTACCAGATTTTTGATTTTAGTCCACGCTTATAAGCCAAATAATTGGTTGCTAGCGTAGTGAATATGACTACTGAAATACTGCTGATGGGCATCAAAATCGCACAGAAAACCGGGCTGACTAAGCCCTGCACGGCAAAGAATACTCCGACAGTATTGTATGTAAAACTCAGTCCAAAGCTGGCTTTGATGATCTTTCGACTTGTCTTGGCAAACTGTAGGAAGCTAGGTAGCTTTGGCATCACCTCAGCATCCATGATGGCATCAGAAGCTGGAGAAAAATTGGTAATCTTATCCGTGATCGCCACCCCTACTTGGCTGGCTCTCAAGGCTCCTGCATCATTCAACCCATCCCCTACCATCAAGGTGTTCAAACCACGCCTATTTAATTTTTCAATATATGCTAGCTTATCACTTGGGCTTTGATTAAAATTCATCAAAACATCATTACCAAAAATCCGCTTGAGATTAGCTCTTTCATGATCTTGATCTCCAGAAAGGAAATGGACATCCATTCCCATTTTTATTTCAGCTACTACGCGATCGATATCCTTTCTCAATCCACTCTGAATGAAGAAGTGACCAATCACTACCCCCTCTACCGAAAAAAAGACCACGTTTCCTCCTTCTCGCTCTACTAAAACTTGAGAATTCACGAAATCTGCTGACCCTAACCTGACTTCTTGGTTTTTATAAGTCCCAAGGAGACCTTGACCTGAAAATTCCTTCACTTCATCTATGACAACTGTCTTGACACCATCAAGCCAAGCATTGATCCTATTACTCAGCGCATGGGTAGATTGATTGACTAGCGCTTTGATGATGGATTTTGATTCAGGAGATAAGTCCTCACCCGAATAAGTTACTTTTGCTTGAGCAGGGGCAGTCAGCGTCCCTGTTTTATCAAATATGACAGTATCTACCTGTGCCATTTTCTCTATGACATGGGCATTTTTCAAATAGAACTTACCTTGCCCAAAAACACGTAATGTATTTCCTAGCGTAAATGGCGTAGACATGGCTAAGGCACATGGACAGGTGATGATCAAGACCGAAGTGAAGGATAAAACTGCCAGAGAAAGCTGCCCTTGATAAGCCCAGAAGATGAATGCCACCATTGCAATAAAAATCACTGTAAATGTAAACTTGCCCGAAATACGCGTTGCCAATGATTCTAAACTGTGCGTCCTTTCCTTTTCGAAAGAATCACTGTTCCATAAATCAGTCAAATATCCCTGTGATGGTGATTTTTGCACAGTCAAGGTCAGGGCTTTTCCTTTTTGCCTTCCGCCAGCGTAGATTAGCTCCCCTTTTTTCTTGACTACAGGAATTTCCTCTCCAGTCACAAAGCTGTAATCTATGTAAGCATTTCCCTCTAAAAGAATGCTATCGGCAGGAATTAACTCTTCATTTCTGACTTTGATGATATCACCTACATTCAATTTGATCAGCGGAATCACTTCTTCTTCCTCCTTGACCAACTTGGTCACAGCGACAGGGAAATAAGACCTGTAATCCCTATCAAAAGAAAGTGTATCGTAGGTTTTTTGCTGATAATATTTCCCAATCAATAAAAAGAATAACAAGCCCCCCAAGGTATCCATGTAGCCTTCATTGAGTAGAAAAAAAATATCGTAAAGACTGTAGAAAAATAAAGTAACAATACCTATTGCAATAGGAACATCCATATTGACAGCCTTATTTTTGACAGAAAGCCAAGCTGATCTATAATAGTCAGTAGCAGCATAAAAAAATATAGGTAGCGCAAGCAGCACATTCAGGTAATTGAAGGTTTTTTTGAACCCATTCCCAAGAAGCTCTGCTTCTGCAAAATATTCTGGCAAGCTGAATAGCATCATATTACCGAAGCAGAACCCTGCTACAGCCAGTTTTATGATTAGCTTTTTATCCGTTACATTTACTTTCTTCTTTTCAACATCTGCCAGATTGATAGTAGGCTCATAGCCTATTTTGGAAAGTAAAAGCACCACCTCCTTAAGGCTGATTTGGCTTTGTTGAAACTTGACCTGAACTTTCTTCTTGATGAAATCTACTCTTCCAGAGATAATCCCTGAATTAAGTTTATGGAGATTTTCAAGGAGCCAAATACAAGAAGCACAATGAATCAGCGGAATCGTAAATGTGATATGTGATTCTTCTTCATTTTGAAAATCAACGAGCTTTTTGATGACATCTTGATCATCTAGGTAATCAAATCGATTCTCCTTGCGAGAAGATGCTTTCTGAGTAAGCCCAGGCTGATCGGCAATATCATAGTAGGTACAAAGGTCATTTTCATTCAAAACTTCATATACCAACTTGCAGCCCGTACAGCAAAAATCCTTTTGATCGAAATGTAGGATTTCGTCCTGACAGGCTTCGCCACAATGATAGCAAGTAGTGGTCGCTTTGGAGCTATGAATTGTACTTTTTGACATATGCTGGGAACTCTAAAATAAGAATAACATGAGAAGAATCATATTTTACTATCTATTAATAAGACAAATAAAAAGATAACCGATTGTACCACATACCTCCTTTATAGAAGTGAAAAAGCACTTTTGCCAAATCTGCCTGATATTCTTTTGTAGTCACCAATAGAGTGCATTGATGCTTTACCGCATAAGACCAGAAGTCACCAATTCTAGAGAAGTTAAACTTGATAAATGAGGTCTCAAAGGTGCTGTTGCTGACCATCTGTATCAGTTCCTGCTCCTCCCTTTGCTTAGATTTGGGAATAAAAGAGGGCGATATAATGGTAGCTTTACTTTGCTTGATATTATCTTGAAACAATTCAATGAAATTCTTAATCAACCTTGCAGAAGCAGGTGTCCCATCATAATGGAAAAGCAAATGCTCTGTAGACAACTCTTCATCATACAAAAGAATCGGAACAGCACAGGGATTTTCTTGTAATCCCCGAGGGATCTCCATATCATGCAACCAATCCAACACTTCAGGTAAATGTGCCGTCATCAATGTTGGACCATTTTCTGGGCTACATTTTACAGAATGACCTGATCTTACATTTTCTTCTGTGAAATCTACTGGCAACCTCCCACAAAAATGTTTGGTGATAATTTCTTCTGGAATATTTGTTTTCACAACCTGTTGTACTTTCCCCTGCATAGCTTTACTCCTTATTTAGATTACAAAGCTAGCGGTGCTTAGATAGCAATTCGGTGACATTAAAAAGGCAGTAATATGATTAATGTCATGTTTTCCTTGCTTTGAAGAGGTAATAAAAATTGGCTGAACTCATTTTTATTGGCATCGTAAATAATAAATGTAAAAAATACACTAATTTTAAAATCCCCAAGTAACACGATCAAAAACCAATAATTAGACAATGAAAAGACTACAAAAGATATTTGGATTTTTAGCCTTCATGATGGCTATCCAAATCAATATCAATGCGCAAAATTTTCAATTCGATAACCCCATTGCTGAACAACGTGCCGACCCATGGGTGTATAAGAATAATGATGGGATATATTACTTGATAGCCACAGTACCTGAATATGACCGAATTGTCTTAAGAAAGGCAGCATCGATCAATGGTCTCAAACAATCTGAGGAGAAAGTAATTTGGACCAAACACGAACAAGGTGTAATGGGACAGCATATTTGGGCTCCTGAATTACACAAACTCAATGGCAAATGGTACATCTATTTCGCAGCAGGTGAAGCAGAAGATATCTGGAACATCAGAATGTGGGTTTTATCCAATGACTCAGATGACCCAATGCAAGGCACTTGGAAAGAAGAAGGTCAAATCATTACTAAGATTGATTCTTTTTCACTTGACGCAACTGTCTTTGAGCATAATGATAAAATGTACATGATTTGGGCTCAAAATGTAAGGGGTGGTGAGCATGGCACTGCGCTAGTAATGTCAGAGATGTCTTCACCTACCACTTTGACAGGCCCTGAAATAATTTTGACTGAACCAGAGTTTGATTGGGAAAGAGTGAAATATAATGTCAATGAAGGGCCTGCAGTCATCAAGAAAAATGGAAAGATATTCGTCTCCTATTCCGCTAGTGCAACAAACGAGAATTATTGTTTAGGACTATTATGGATTGATGAAGACAAAGATTTGATGAATCTGTCCAATTGGAACAAATCTCCTGGACCAGTATTTTATACTAATGAAGAATTAGAAAGATTCGGACCAGGTCATAATTCGTTTACAATTGCTGAGGATAACGAAACAGTCATCATGATATATCATGCAAGAGACTATAAAGAAATTCAAGGACATGAACTTTCTGACCCCAATCGTGCCACAAGAGCTAGAGCAATCAAATGGACTCCAAGTGGATTTCCAGACTTTGGTCAAAAGGTAAGAGATTAGTCTTAAATTAAGCTAAAGCTATTCTGTTTTTAACTACAAAGGTCTAAAAACCACATCAAGGAAAATACTATTATTTCCATCAAAAACCTTATAAAATAGGATACCCACAAAAAAAGACCACCCGAAACGGGTGGTCCTTTAATAAATCTACAGGTTAGGGATTTTTCAATACTACGCTGTAGCATTTATATCATCAATGTTATTTATTATATAATCAAATTCGAGTCTGTTTACTAGGTAAATATAACGTTTTATCGACAATTTTTCACCACTTGAATTTAATTTACAACTTAAAACACTGTTATCATTTGATTTGAAATTATTTATTTCTTCAACTTCAATTCTGTTCTTCTGTTTTCTTGGTGTTGTGCTTCTGTGCAGTCTCCGCAGTCGTGAATCGGTCTTGTCTTGCCAAACCACTCTGAG
>NZ_FTOP01000013.1 GCF_900156785.1 Belliella pelovolcani
AAGCTGAGAAAAACCCTGTTTTTGAACGAGGGTCAGCAAAAACTGGCAAAAATGTTCGATTTTTGATTTTGGGTGTCCCAGTGTCGAAGTCAGGAAAAAAAAGCCACCCTTCCAGATGGCCTTTTTTGTTTAATAATCAATGCATCAATTGATGTCTACCATTTCAATTTCCTTGAAGATATCGATTTTAGTATTTCTAGCCTTTTCTTCAAAAGCTTTCCAGTCATTATCGAAGAAGACTTTCCAAACTTCCAATGCTTCAGCAGCACTTTCTTTGGCTTGATCAAATAAGCGTTGCTCAGTAGGACCTGGAGCACCATAAGATGATGCTGCGTAGCTTCTAGGAGTACCTAACCTGCTCATGGTAGTTGGATACAAGTTTCTGACGATTCCTTGACCTTCTCTGCTTGGTCCATAAAATGCCTCTCTAGTCTTATCCAATTTCTTTCTGATATCTGCTACTTCCTTCATCAAGGCTTTTACTTCAGGACTATCTACATCTCTCGCATAAGCAGTCAGCTTGTCAAGTGTAGATCGAGCATCATCCAATTGTCTAGTGGCTTTACCTACTTCAGCACCAAGGGCTTCAGTTTGTTTGATAAAGGCTTCTCTAGCTTTCAAGTCAGCTAGATTAGCTTCGATTCTTGGGTCACCGTACACATTGATCATGGTTTCGGAAGTTTCTCCTCCATATGAGAATACAAGTTTGTAGGCTCCTGGGATAGCTGGTCCGCCTCCTGGTTCGAAGAATCCTCTTCCTCCTCCTCCAAATCTACCACCTCTGCCAAATGAACTTGCATCAACAGAAGATTTTCTATCCAAATTCCAGATCATTCTATTGACTCCTTGTTGAGGAACTGTTTTCAAAGTTCTGATTTGTTCTCCATCTGAATTGAAGATGGATACGGTAACGGTATCTTTTTTCTCTTTATCATCATTGATGATAAAGTGTAATCTTCCTCCAAAGACTCTGTTTTCTCCAGCATATTTGCCATCTGCTGGGAACCTTTCACCATGAGGCTGGTGAATTTCAGCTTGGAATGCATCAGAAGGTTGTACTGCTGTGATTTTTGCCGCTGGAGCTTTTCCTTGATTTTGAGCATAGACCCTCAATGGTCTGATATCATCCAATACATAAAGGGACCTACCAAATGTTCCAATCACCAAATCAGCTTCTCTCTCCTGTATCACCATGTCATAAGTAGAGTTGGCATTAGGATAGCCATGTCTCCACTGATTCCAAGTTTTGGCGTTGTCAAAAGATACATATAAGCCAAATTCAGTTCCAAGGAAAACCAAATTAGGTTCTACAGGATCTTGGATGATGGATAGGGCATAGCCCCAAACTTTGCTATCATCAGCTATTCTTTCGTAGCTATTGCCAAAATTTTTTGTTCTGTATGCATAGGCTGAGAAATTATTGTTTCTGTAGTTGTTTGCTACAATCCATGCTTCTCCTGCATCATATCTTGAGGCTTGAATCTGCGGAATCCAACTCGCTTTCGGTAAGCCAGTGAGTTTGGCAGCTGTATTAGTCCAAGTCTTTCCTCCATCTCTGGTTACTTGTACATTACCATCATCTGTCCCTACCCAGATTACATTTTTATCTACTGGGCTTGGAGCGATAGCGATGATAGTCGTATGATTTTCGGCACCAGTGATATCAAAGGTTAATCCACCAGTTTCCTGTTGTTTTTGTTTTTCAGGATCATCAGTCGTCAAGTCTGGTGAGATGATTTCCCATGTTTCTCCTCTGTCTGTGCTCTTATGAAGGAACTGGCTACCATAATAAATAGTACCAGCGTCATGTGGACACTGAGCAAGTGCAGCGTTCCAGTTGAACCTCAAGAATACATCTTTGTCAGGATGAGTGGGTCTGATGTTTCTTTTATGTCCTGTTTCCTTATCAAATCTAGTCACATTACCACCTTGAGACATAGAATAACCATATCTTGAATCCTCAGGATCCGAAGAAGCATCAAAGCCATCACCAAACTGCAATTCTTGCCAGTAAGTATTTCTGATACCATCTCTTCTCCACACATACGCAGGACCTACCCAGCTGCCATTGTCTTGAAGACCCCCGTAAATATTGTAAGGGATCTCGTTGTCTACATTGATATGATACCATTGTCCTACAGGGATGTTTTCTGCAAAGTACCAAGTCTTACCACCATCTCTTGTAATGTTCAAACCACCATCATTACCATCGATCATTAATCTAGGATCATTGGGATTGATATACCAAGCGTGATGATCAGGGTGAACACCTTCGTATTGCAACAACTGGGTGAATGATTTCCCTCCATCTTCACTCATGCCAACTCTCGAATAGAGTGTGTAGATGCGATCTGCGTTTTTAGGATCTGCATAGATTTCATAGTAATAGAAAGGTCTATCACCAATTTCACCTTTATCATTGACCAATCTAAATCTATTGCCTCCATCCTCGGATACATAAAGGCCATTTTTGGTAGACTCTACCAACGCATATACCTTTTGGCTATTTGACTTGGATATTGCAAGCCCCATTCTTCCATATGGGCCTTTCGGTAAGCCATTTTTCTCGTCTAACTTTTTCCAATTCTCCCCGCCGTCAATCGTTACAAATAATCCTGAAGAAGGACCACCTGAGTTGAAAAACCATGGATATCTTCTGTGTTCCCACATGTTGACAAACAGCTTATTTGGATTGTTGGGATCCATGATCATTTCACCAACACCAGTTTTGGTATCGATGTAGAGGATTTTTTTCCAGGTCTTTCCGCCATCAGTAGTTTTGTATACACCTCTATCTTCTTGTTCGCCCCATGGAGAACCGATTGCTCCTACAAAAATGGTGTTTGGATCATCTGGGTGGATGATGATTCTATGAATAGCTCTTGTTTTTTCCAAGCCCATCAATTCCCAAGTTTCACCAGCATCCAAGGATCTATAGATACCATAACCAAGGTTGAGTGAGTTTCTAGGATTCCCTTCGCCAGTCCCTACCCATACTATATTTGGGTTTTTTTGATAAACAGCGATGGCTCCGATAGAGTGGACTTTTTCTTCCTCAAATATCGGTTTCCAGGTAATACCTCCAGAGGTAGATTTCCACACGCCTCCAGATGCAGCTCCAGCATAGATGGTATTGGGATCATCGTCTATGGCAGCGATGGCAGTGATTCTACCACTCATGCCTGCAGGTCCTATACTTCTGGTTTTCATGGTCTTGAACAGATCCATGTCCACTTGCTGTGCCGTCACAAACTCCGGTAAGCTCAGTAAAATCAAAAGAGCTAGTCCCCAAAGCTTGAATTGATTAAGCATTCTTCTTTGTGTTTTCATTGGGTATCAATTTTTCAAAATATTTTCTTTCAATTAAGGTTATAAAAACCAATGATAATACTGAAATCTTGTGGAGGGAAATTAAGGTGGATGAAAGGTAGGTGGTCTTGTGAAATTGGATTTCTATTCAAAAACATTTGGATTTGACCCTTGTGAAACAATATATATCTGTAGCTTTCGGTAGTTGATCTTATGCTGTGTCTTTATTCATATTATTTGATCAATGGCTTGCAGTGGGCTCTTTTTTTGGGTTATTTTAGCAAAAAAACTCAGATAAATATGTTCAAAAGATTATGGTTTGCTGTGTGTGTTGCCTCCTTGATGGGCGTATCCACACTTACATTTGCACAAAAGGACCGATTTCAACAAAAGGTCAAATATGAAATGGATGTGGCCATGGATGTGGTGAAGAACCAATATACAGGTACGCAAAAACTCCATTATACCAACAATTCATCCGATACATTGACTAGAGCTTTCTATCATCTGTACTACAATGCTTTCCAGCCGAATAGCATGATGGATGTAAGGTCAAGAACTATCGCTGATCCAGATAGAAGGGTGAGAGATAGAATTCAAAATCTCAAACCAGAAGAGTATGGCATTTTAGAAGTCAAGAAATTGACCATGAATGGCAAACCAGTAAAATTTGAGCATGAAGAAACTATCCTGGAGGTAGATTTGGCTGAGCCTATTTTGCCAGGCCAAACTGTCATTTTCGATATGGAGTTTTTTGGACAAGTGCCACTTCAAGTAAGAAGAGCTGGAAGAGACAATGCAGAAGGAATCAGATACTCTATGTCACAGTGGTATCCTAAAATGGCCGCTTACGATGTGAGAGGATGGCATGCAAACCCTTACATTGGAAGAGAGTTTTATGGCAATTTTGGAGATTTTGATGTGAAAATCACTATTGACAAAGAATACCTACTTGGTGGAACTGGCTATTTACAAAATGCAAATGAAATAGGGAAGGGCTATGAAGACGCAGGCGTGAAAGTACCTACACCAAGAGGTAAGAATTTGACTTGGCACTTTACTGCGCCAAATGTCCACGACTTTATGTGGGCTGCTGATCCAAATTATACACATGACAAGGTGCAGATGGAGAATGGACCAATGGTTCATTTGCTTTATGTCAAGAATGAAAAAACAGAAGAGAATTGGGCGGCTTTGATGCAATACACCATAGATGCTATCAAATATTGTAGCGAAAACTTCGGGACTTACCCATACGAGCAATATTCTGTGATCCAAGGCGGTGATGGTGGAATGGAGTATCCCATGGCTACTTTGATTACGGGACATAGAAATCTAAAGAGCTTGGTGGGGGTTACCGTTCACGAGCTGATTCACAGTTGGTATTATGGGGTGTTAGGCTTCAATGAATCTTCTGAACCATGGTTAGATGAAGGATTTACTACTTGGGGTACTTCGGTGGTAATGGATGCGGTGTTTGAAAAGGATCCAAACTTTACTCACAATGGCAGCTACAGATCTTACTTCAGATTAGCAGAAGCTGGATATGAAGAGCCTTTGACAACTCATGGCGATCATTATAACTTGAATTCAGCTTATGGCCCTGGTACTTACAATAAAGGAGCTGTTTTTGTAGAACAGATGTCTTACGTAGTAGGAAGAGAAAACTTCAATAAGGCATTGTTGAGGCTATGGGATGATTGGAAGTTTAAGCATCCAAATGGGAACGATGTAATCCGTGTTTTTGAAAATGTCAGCGGATTAGAATTGGATTGGTATTATGATTATTTCATCGCTTCGACCAAGACCATCGATTATGGAATCAAGTCAGTTGAAGCTGCGGGGAATGATACCAAACTTACCTTGGAGAGAGTTGGTATGATGCCAATGCCAGTGGATGTGGTGGTAACTTATCAAGATGGTTCTCAGGAGATGATTTATTTACCATTGGTGATTCAAAGAGGCAGTAAGCCTGAAGAGGCTGGCATGCCTAAGCGAGTGAAGACGCAGAAATGGCCTTGGACCAATTATACTACTGAAGTGATGGTAGGCAGACCTATTGCTGATATCAAAAGCATAGAAATCGATCCTAGCCTAAGAATGGCTGATGTCAATAGAGAAAACAATAGGGTAGAAGTGTCTACTGAAATGCAGAAAAAGTAAGATGTGTTTTCGCATTTTTACCATAGTTTAATATGACCGCTTAAACAATCTCGTGCAGTAATTTGTCAACAGACGATGGTCTAAGATAGACTGCTGAGTATGTTTAAAAATTAGCGAAAACTAATTTATTGGAAAGCTTTTTAATAAAAATCAATGCAAAAAAGGTTCCCTGAGGTAATTCAGGGAACCTTTTTATGTATAACTTAAAAACATCCACGTAAGGACGGTTTTATTACTCAGGTAAAACTAACTTATATTTTATTGAATATCTTCCCAAGCCTGAAATTTCAAATTCATTTTCAAGCCAAGTATAAGAGGTTGAAGATCCTTCTCCACCTAATATAGTTTCAGTTTCTGTTTCCATAAACTTGAAAAACGGTCTTTCATGTTTATGATATCTCGCATCGCCTAGTGGAACATCAATTTCAATAGCCAAAGGAAGATCAACAAATTGAAAATCTTCAATAATCGGGCTTACCCAAAAGGCTTCTTCAAAAAGAAAATCAGAATTTGATAATCGAAGCTGGACATTACCAGATTCACCAGAATATCCTGCGGATACTTCATGTAATACAGCTTCATAACCATGATATTGACCCACTATAATTTCTTTGGAAATTACATTGCTTATTCCATCTAAATCTGTCAATGTTAGATTGACTTCATAAATTCCAGGTTCTAGATATTGAACTTGCCCAATTTCTGTTTTACTAGATTTACCATTTCCAAAATCCCACTGTACACTAGCTAGTGCACTAGATGATTCCAATCTAAGTTGCACAATATCGTTGATTACGTAATAAGGCTTATCTGACTCTATTACCCCTTCTGGTAAAAGAGTAGGTTCTTCTGTTTGGCAAGCATATAACAAAAGAATGACTGAGCATAATGCTAAAACTTTTTTTGTCATGTTAGTTAATTTTTTAAGAAATAAAATTTAAATCATTATGAATAAAATGATATTTTATAAAAAGTGCAAGATTTAACTACAGATTTTTTCTTAAGAGAATAGAAATTTTGATTATCTCATATTTTTATCTGTCTTCAGCAAGGTGTAGGATTGATATGTATGTTCAATACAAAAAAGTGAAAAGAAAGATCTCGAAGGTGAAATAGAAAAAATTCTAAATAAAAAAGGAGCCTTTATAGACTCCTTTTTAGCTCTTGAAATTATGGCCAATTAACCAGCATTTTTCATGTCTTGAACTTCCTTACGGATGTCCTGCGCCATATTCTTAAGATCTTGCATGCCTTTTCTTACTCTAGTACCAGCAGCTTGGTTGCCTTTGTCATAGAATTTTTCGAAGTCCGCTTCTAGACCCATTACAAGATCTCTAATTTCGCTAAATTTGCTCATAGTAAAAGTTAATTTTAAGGTTGATGATATGTTTAATTATTGGTTCAATATATGCAAAATGTTTATAAAACAACAACAGGAGGCACTTTTTTAGAGAAAATTTTTATTCTCCAAATGAAATAGCAAGCTCTGTAGTCTTATAATATCCGCTTGTAAGCTTTTCTTTTACCGCTTCAAAGGCAGCTATTGTCTCAGCCACATCTTCTAAAGTATGTACTGCTGTAGGAATTAACCTCAAGATAATCATGCCTTTAGGTACTACAGGGTAGATCACCACTGAGCAGAAGATGTTGTAATTCTCTCTCAAATCCTTGCTCATAGTTGCGGCTTCACCTACTGTACCATTCAAAACAACAGGCGTAACCGGAGAATTTGATTTTCCGATACTAAAGCCCTTTTCGATCAAGCCATTTTTCAGCGCATTGACGATTTTCCAAAGGTTATCCTTCAATTCAGGTTGTGTTCTCAGCATATCTAGCCTTTTTAATGCTCCCTCTACAAGCAGCATTGGTAAGGATTTAGCGAAGATTTGAGAACGCATGTTATATTTCAAATAGTGAATCACTTTTGCGTCACCAGCTATAAATGCTCCGATAGAGGCCATGGATTTTGCAAAAGTAGAGAAGTATAGGTCTACTTCCTCCTGTACACCTTGTTCTTCGGCTGTTCCAGCACCAGTCTTACCCATGGTTCCAAAGCCATGTGCATCATCTACCAAAAGTCTGAAATCAAATTTTTCTTTCAACTTGACGATTTCTGCCAACTTGCCTTGGTCACCAGTCATACCAAACACCCCTTCGGTAATCACGAGTATACCACCACCTTGTTCTTGAGCGAGTTTTGTAGCTCTTTCGAGTTGTTTCTCGCAGTTTTCGATGTCATTGTGTGGAAACACATATCGCTTACCAAGATGCATTCTCAAGGCATCAATGATACAGGCATGACACTCACTATCATATACGACTACATCTTTACGATCCAAAAGAGAATCGATCACGGACATGATTCCCTGATAGCCATAGTTCAGTAGATAAGCACTCTCTTTACCTACGAATTCTGCTAATTCTCTTTCTAGTTGCTCGTGAAGGTCTGTTTGTCCAGACATCATTCTTGCACCCATAGGGTATGCGGCTCCCCATTTTGCAGCGGCCTCAGTATCAGCCTTTCGGATGTCAGGATGGTTGGCCAGTCCCAGATAGTTATTCAAGCTCCAAGTCAAAACTTCCTTGCCTTTGAATTTCATCCTAGGGGCAATCTCACCCTCTAGTTTAGGGAATGTGAAGTATCCTTCTGATAGTTCAGAATGCTTGCCCAATGGGCCTAGGTTCGTATTTAATTTATCAAATAAATCCAATGCTTTCAAACGTTTGGTTTTACAATTTTTTCGGTCACGGTGCTTACCGCTAAACTCGCCAAAAGTAATACATTTTGCCCACCCCTGCAAAATTTGAAAGGTCAATTCAAATATTCTTTCCTATCCTCGTTTTATTTTATTTACTTCGTGGGTTAAGCTTTTTGACACTTAGAAAAAGACCCAAATATGAAAAAAATACAAAAGCTTCTAGTGGCTAATAGAGGGGAAATCAGTCTCCGTATCATGCGTACAGCTAAAGAGATGGGTATCAAAACGGTAGCTGTCTACAGCGAAGCTGATAGGGATGCTCCTCATGTCAAATACGCCGATGAAGCAGTTTGTCTTGGACCACCTCCATCCAATCAGTCTTATCTTTTGATGGATAAGATCATACAAGCTTGTAAAGAATTGAATGTGGATGCCATTCACCCTGGATATGGATTTTTATCAGAGAATGCCTCCTTTGCAAGGAAAGTTACCAATGCAGGGATTTTCTTCGTAGGACCTTCTCCTGAAGCCATCGAAGTTATGGGCTCCAAACTTGCAGCCAAGCATGCTGTTTCAAAATATGATATCCCAATGGTGCCAGGAACTGAAGATGCCATTTCAGATATCCCCGCCGCCAAAGTAAAAGCTCAAGAAATAGGTTATCCTATTTTGATCAAAGCGAGTGCTGGAGGAGGAGGAAAAGGCATGCGTGTAGTCGAAAATGAAGCTGAGTTTGAAGAGCAGATGCAACGTGCCATATCTGAGGCGCAGTCAGCCTTTGGAGATGGAGCTGTATTTATAGAGAAGTTTATCACTTCCCCAAGGCATATCGAGATCCAAATACTCGGTGATCAACACGGTAATGTGGTGCATTTGTTCGAAAGGGAATGTTCTGTACAGAGAAGGCACCAAAAGGTAGTAGAGGAAGCACCTTCAGCAGTAGTCTCTGATACTATGCGCCAAGCTATGGGGGAGGCTGCCATCAAGGTAGCCAAAGCTTGTGATTATTATGGAGCAGGTACTGTGGAGTTTATCGTGGACGAGAAGTTGAATTTCTACTTTTTAGAAATGAATACCCGGCTACAAGTAGAGCATCCTGTAACAGAAATGATTACTGGCAAGGACTTGGTCAAAGAGCAGATTTTGATCGCAGAAGGTCAGCCATTGGGTTTTACACAGGAAGATTTGAAAATTCATGGCCATGCAGTAGAGGTGAGGGTATATGCTGAAGATCCTAGAAATAACTTCTTGCCTGATATTGGTAATTTGCAGACATATATCAGGCCTCAAGGCTCTGGAATTAGGGTTGATGATGGATTTGAGCAAGGTATGGATATTCCTATTTATTATGATCCTATGATTGCGAAGTTGATCACACATGCTGATAATAGAGAAAAAGCAATGGATCGAATGATTCGTGCCATTGAAGAATACCAAATCACTGGGATAGAGACAACTTTAGGCTTTTGCAAATTCGTGATGGAGCACGAAGCATTTAGAAGTGGAGAATTTGATACCAAGTTTGTAGAGAAATACTTTACACCTGATAAGTTGGATATACAATGGACTGACTTAGAGCTTAAACTTCTAGGCGCTGCAGCTGTTGAACTCTTTGAAAAACAAAAAAATGACCTTCGCAAAGTGAAATCAATGCAAGATGGAACGATGCCAAGGACAAAATGGAAAAATAGATTGCTCTGATGGCAGAAATATTACCGATTAAAGCATGGCGTTACCATGAAAAATTCAGCCGTCAAATGGAAGATTTGACGGCTCCGCTTTTTGATGTAGTATCAGCTAGTCAAAGAGAAGCACTGTATGCCAACCCACTCAATAGTATTCACCTTTCCGTGCCATTGGGCGATGATCCTGCTGGTGCAGCAAAAATCACATTAGCCGATTGGAAAACTAAGAGCATTATCACCCAAGATCAGCTTCCAGGTATCTATGTTTATTACCAATATTTCAGACTCCCGGGAGAAGAAAAGGAGATATGCAGGAAGGGTTTTATAGCCCAAATCAAGGCTTATGATTGGGATGAAAATGTTGTCTTGAGACATGAAAATACCATAGCCAAGTCAGTGAATGATCGGGTAGCACTTTTAAAAGAGACTAGATTTCAGTCAAGTGCGACACACGGACTCTATGAGGATGAAAGTCATCTATTGGAGTCTTACATGGATAAGGCGATAGAAGATCCAATATATGACTTAGAGGATTATCAGGGCGTGAGAGAAGTTCTGGCAGTGATTCAAGATGCGGCTATTATCAAGAGATTTGTGAGACTTTTAAAAGAGAAGCAAATTATCCTTGCAGATGGACATCACCGCTACGAGGGGGCTATTGCGTACAGGAAGGATATGATGTCGCAAAGCGTTTCCTACAAAGGTGACGAGGCATACAATTTTCACATGATGTATTTCACCAATGCCCTTGATAGAAATCTTAGAATTCTTCCCACACATCGTTTATTGTTGAATTTTGATATCAAGGAATCAGATTTGTTAGAAAAGCTGGGTGCATATTTTACAATCAAGAAACTCAATGATGTAGAGGAGATTGAAGAATTGATCCTGCATAAGCAGTGGGCATTTGGGTTGATGATAGGAGATCAGGCCTATAAGATCAGATTGATTCCTGAGCTGATTGACATGATGCCAAAGGGGTTGCCAGAGGTAATCAGAGATTTGGACTTGATGGTATTGCATTATTTCCTGATTGATAAGGTATTAGGTATTCCACTTGAAGCGCAGCGATTTTCAGATCAGATTGAATATGAACGTAATCTCAGGAGGTGTTTGAATAAAGTTTCTGCGGGGAATGCCTCTTTTGCAGTGATTACCAGAGATATTGCCATGCAGCAGGTTTTGGAAGTATGCAAGTCAGGCTACACTATGCCTCAGAAATCAACCTATTTTTACCCTAAAACTTTGTCCGGTTTGCTATTTGCGTCAGTGGATGAGGAGGAGTTTAAGTTTCCCTACGAAATGTTTCAATGATGATTGATTTAAAAGAAAATAAACTGGTTTTAGCCTCCAAGTCTCCTCGGAGGAATGAGCTTTTAAGAGGCCTAGGGGTGGATTTTACAGTGAGGTCTAAGGATACTGATGAAAGTTTTCCTATGGATATGGATCCATTTGAAGTAGCCGGATATCTTTCCAAAAAGAAAGCAGATGCTTTTGTACCTGAGTTGGCTGATCAAGAAATCATCTTGACGGCTGATACCGTGGTGATCCTCGAAGGTCAAATCCTCAATAAACCTGCGGACGAGAAAGAAGCTTATGAAATGATTGCTGCTTTGTCAGGGAAAGCACATCATGTGGTGACAGGAATTACCATAGGAAAAAGCTCCCATTTAGTTACCAAACAGGATGTAGTCAAAGTACACTTTAAGGAGCTAAGTAAAGATGAAATAGTCTACTATATCAAAAACTTTCAGCCATTTGACAAAGCGGGAGCTTACGGGATTCAGGAGTGGATAGGCTTTATCGCAGTGGATAGGATAGAAGGCTCATTTTACACGGTGATGGGATTGCCAGTTCATTTGGTATATGAAGAGTTGAAGTGTATTTTATAACGTCGCATCAATTCCTATTTACTATCCCCAATATATTAAAAACTATAGGTACTATGATTTCCTTTTTTTTGATTTCCCCATTCAAAGTGTATGGTGTCCATTTATGAGGGTAATTTCTTATTAAATTAGTAGCCTCACTAGCCAAAGCAGGATGAATTTCTTCTGGGTTCAATACTTCTACATCTTCAATTTCTCCAGATTCATTTATAAAAAAAGACATATTTACCCTTGTTACTTTTTTCAAATAGCGGACTTCTTTTGGAACTCTAATGTTTTGAGAAATATAAGTGTTCCAACCTAATTGCCCCAGGTGAGGTTCGGGTAATTGTTCATTTAACTTTTCTATTTCATTCCCATTTTCATCAAAATATACTTCATCATGAATTAGGTTCCCAGTGAACACTTTTTGATAGATAGTTTTTCCCTCCGAATTTAATTCTTTAGATACAGTGAATCCAGTTTGTAAATTTCTAATGACTTCAAAAGAGATATCACCACCTGAGTTAAACTTGAAAATTGATTCACTAATAATGTTTCCATCCTTTCCTTTTTCAAATACTCTTTTCCTGATTAGTGTAGTATCTGTTAATGTGTAAAAACATTCCTCAATTTTTGTTTCGGATTCTTTAGATTCCGAAAAATAAAAAGGATTTAATTTTCTTTTATACTCAACAGGAAAGAAGGAATCATTGTAAAATTTCAGATCTTGACCGAAGGTTAATAGATGACTAAATAGCAAAACTGTAATAAAAAATATTCTCTTCATAATTTATTGTTTAGGTTGTAAACTTATAAATCTCGCACATAAAAACAAATAAAATGGGAGTATCAATTGTCTTGACACTCCCATTTTTTATAATATTAATAGGTTTACTAACTACTCGGTCTTCTTCGTTATTTTGAGCAAATCATCATTCTTGAGTTGCTTACTGACTGTGAAATATGGTCCTGAAATCACTTGCTCTCCTTCAGCAATACCTTCTAGTACCTCGATATTGTCAAAGTCAGATATACCAGTTTTGATCTCCTTTTGTACGGCCCTGCCATTTTCTACTACAAAAATCAACTCTTTTGGTTTTTTGCTTCCGTCAGCTGTAGTTGTCATTTGATCTTCTCTAGTGGTGACAGCAGCTAATGGTACTGAGAGGATATTTTCTTTTTTCTGAGTGATGATGTCTACACTAGCTGTCATCCCAGGTCTAAAAGGAAACCTATTTTTCTCAGTTACCAATTCAGCGTAAGATTCGTTGATGATTCTGATTTTTACTTCAAATTCAGTCACCGCATCCATACTAGCTTTGGTATTGGCTGAGTTGGCTATTGAAGTGACTACTCCTTTGAATCTTTTAGCAACTGAAGCATATGAATCTACATCGATCAAAGTCGTATCACCCAGACTGATTCGGATGATGTCATTTTCATTGACATTCACACGAACTTCCATTCTGCTAAGGTCAGCGATACGGAGCATCTCGGTACCTGCCATTTGTTGGGTACCTACCACTCTTTCTCCTTTTTCGACAAGAAGTTTGGATACGGTTCCGTTTACCGGTGCATAGACATTCGTCAATCGCAAGTTTTCAGCTGCTTCATTGACCGTTGCTTGAGAGCTTTTGATGATGTATTCTGCTCCTGACACGGACTGCTTAGCAGACTCCAAGTCATTTTTGGCAGTTAGAAAGTTAGCCTGAGCCAATTCCCAATCAGAATCAGAAATCACTTTGTCTTTATAGAGCTTCTCGTTTCTTTTATAATCTAGCTCAGCTCTTGTAAATTGAGCTTCTGCTCTTTTTAGATTTGCTTGGGATTGTGCCAGGTTGGCCATTTGTTGATTTAAATTTGCTTTGGCTCTATCCAAGGCTGAGATGAAGTTGTCAGGTCTGATTTTGACCAAAAGATCTCCCAACTTCACAGAATCACCTTCCATGACATTGAGTTCGATGATCTCTCCAGCTACATCAGGACTAAGCTTGACTTCGATTTCAGGCTCAATCACACCGGAGGCAGACACCTTTTCGATGATTGTATTTTTTTTAGCTAAAGTGGTTTCTACCTCTATTTCTTTTTCTCCACCTATCCAGCCAGCTGATCTGCCGATGATAGCGAAAATGATCAATGCACCTACTATTCCTAATAGGATAAATAATACCTTGTTTGATTGTTTTTTTGCCATGATTTTGATTATAAACTAAGTGGATTTCCTAGATAAAAATCCAAGACCTTAACTCTGAAAATGTAATTGTATTTGGAATTGATTAAATCAGCTTGCGCATTGAAGAGGTTATTCTGTGCTACTTGATAGTCCACTGAGTTGATCGCACCAGCATCAAACCTTTGCTGCGCAATTCTGAATGCTTCCTCTAAGGATGCGACTCTAGTCAAAGATGCTCTGTATGAAAGTCTTGCAGCATTGGCTGTGGTGTATGCAGATTCAATGTCTTGTCTCAATTGGTTGCGCGTTTCAAACTCATTGATCTCGCTCAGCCTCATTTGTAACTTGGCTCTTTGTAATCCTGATTTATTTCTGAAATTAGAAAAGATAGGGATGCTTAATTGTAAGTTAGCGGCCTGAGATAAGTTATTTTCTATCTGAGTGATAAATGTAGGTCTATCTACTCCAGGCAGTGTTCTGTCGATATAGTTTGAAAATAAGTTAGCACTAGCACCTAAAGTGGGAAGAAATGCCCCTTTTGCGGCCCTTACTCCATATTCTGCGCTGATAACAGAAAGTTCAGCAGCTTTGATTTGAGGAAGTATTTCTGCGGAGATTTGGAAAATTTCATCTACATTTTCATTGGTCATAGCGATCTGATTGGGATCTAAATCTGGAGCAATCACATCCATTTCATCTACAAAAGGAAGTTGCATCGCCTGCAATAGATTGAGCTTTGCAATTCTTAGGTTATTTTCTGCATTGATGACTTCCAGTTCATTGGTAGCATTCTGCGCTTCCAAATCCAATTTACTAGCATATGGTAATGCACCTGCTTCCACTCTCTTACTCGTCACTTCCAATTGCTCCTTAGTCGTTCTAAGCTGTGTTTTCGCAATGTTCAACTGCTCTTTTGAGAAAATCACATTGATAAAAAGATTGATCACGTTCAAACTGATATTGTTCTCAGTGGCTTTGACATTGAGCTGATTGACTTGAATATCAGTTTTGGCTTGATTGATAGAATTGGTAATCTGTCTCCCTGCAAATAGGGTTACATTAGAGTTAGCAGATACGTTGATATTTCCAATTCTATTGGTTTCAAAGAGGTTGGTCACAGGGTTGATAGAACGACCCCATCTATAGCCGGTGCTACCCCCAGCTGAAATAGAAGGAATTCGTTGGCCTTGACTTTGCAAGAGCGCTGCTTCACTCAAAGCTAGGTTAGTTTCACTTCTTTTGAGCGTTAGGTTATTTTCTAATGCGACTTCTATACAAGTGGCTAAATCCAGTCTGGTGATATCTGCATTTTGTGCGAATGCAGTCTCAGATAAAAGAAATACTCCTACTAGGAAGCTTAAAATTTTGTAATAGTTTATCATTTTTTAAAGGTCAATATCTGGTATGTAAATAATTTGTTTGATCCATGGAATGCTTCGGAGGTACTCGATGGTGATGGCTTGAATGCCAGAATCCATTTCGATCACGTGACATGCTTCATCGTTTTTGCCCTTTCTAGATACTGACATGGTGGCGATATTGGCTTTTTCTTGAGCGATAACACTTGAAATAAAGGCAATAGCACCAGAAATATCCTGAGCTTTGATGATCAGTGTATGGGATTGAGCAGTGAAATCTGCATTGAAACCATCTACAAAGGCGATATTAATTAATCCACCACCGAGACTTTCTCCTATGACTTCTACTTTTTGCTCCCCCTTGCTAATGTTCAGCTTGATGGTGTTTGGATGATAGACTGAAGCATTGCCAACTGACTTGAACTTATATTCTAAGCCCTGTTCTTTGGCTATTTCGAAGGCTTGCTTGATCTTTGGATCATCCGTTTTGAAGTCCATTAACCCTCCAATAATCGCCTTATCACTTCCATGTCCTTCATAAGTTCTTGCAAAGGAATTGTAAAAGGTGAGTTCGGCCTTGTCTGGTTTAGCCCCAAGAACTCTTATCGCTGCCCTAGCGATCCTCACTACCCCCGCTGTATGGGAAGAGGAAGGCCCGATCATCACTGGCCCGATCATGTCAAATACACTGCTTTTGCCACTCATGTTTCCTTAGTTTTTCAATTTTTGTGCTAAAATAAGACTATTATTTATGGCATTTGTGAAATTGTCCTTTATTCCTGATAGATGGCATTAATTTTTGATTATTTAATTAATTTTAACGGATAGAGAAGAAAACATTATTTGAATTTGTACGATAACGAACAAAAAGATGATCGCTGATGAGACAGTTTTTCGGAAGAAAATCAATTTTTCTAATTGGGTAGCGGCTGAACCGGAATCCTTCAATAGAGGGCTTCTTTTTGGAGATGGCTTATTTGAAACCATGATCTTTGATCAAGGTAAAATAAGATTTTCAGAATTTCACAAAGCAAGATTACTAGATGGCTGTAAGATACTAGGTTTGGAGGTCACAGGCTTGAGTACCATAGAAGAACTTGAGAGGTTGCTCAGATTGAATTTTGGAGATGAAAATCCTAAACGGATAAGGTTGACAATCTTTAGAAAAGGGGAAGGGAAGTATACGCCTTTGACAGATGAAATTCATGAAGTCTTGCAAATACAGCCATTTACCCCAGCACCCTCGTTCAAAAATTCAGCCTTCGTTCATCCAGAAATATACCTTCCCCACAGCCCTTGGAGCCATTGTAAAACGATCAATGCACTTCCATACGTACTAGCCAATAGAGACCGTGCTCAATTGGGAATGGATGAAGTGCTGCTGTTGAGCCAAGGAAGTTATTTGTCAGAAGGAGGATCATCCAACCTTTTTTGGGTCAAAGCAGGAGAGTTTTTCACCCCCTCACTTGCCACAGGATGTATTGCTGGAGTGGGAAGAAGTGTGATCAAAGCATACCTATTGAAACAGGGTATAACCCTACATGAAGGTTTTTACAGACTAGAGGATTTGTATCAAGCCAATACAGTTTTTACCAGCAATGTCACAGGAGTTAGCTATTTGCGCATGATAGAAGGAAAAAAGCTAGGTCAGGAGCGATTGAGAATGATAGAGCAACTGTTTGAATTGAAGGGTTGTTGATCCTTACCTAGTAAAATATGTAAATAGGAACTTTGAAACTGACTTTTTAAATAGACGATATAACCTAATTCGATATTGATTGATACTAGATATTAATAGATATTAGCATAAGCAGAACTAATTTCTAATGATAAACCCATTTCCTTACCGCTCAATAAAGCACTTACAAAATTTTTATAACTTGATTAGACTGCAACTGCTGCTTTGATATGTGGGTGTGGGTCGTAACCTACCAATTCGAAATCCTCAAACTTAAAATCAAAGATATCCTTTATTTCAGGATTGATCTTCATCGTAGGAAGTGGTCTACAATCTCTTGATAGTTGCAAGTTTGCTTGCTCCAAATGATTGCTGTAAAGATGTGCATCACCAAAAGTGTGAATGAAATCGCCCAACTCTAAATCACAAACTTGGGCAATCATCATCGTAAACAAGGCGTAAGAAGCAATATTAAAGGGTACACCCAAAAACACATCAGCACTTCTCTGATAAAGCTGGCAAGAGAGTTTGCCATCCGCTACATAAAATTGGAAAATAGTATGACAAGGAGGTAAGGCCATGTTGTCCACATCCGCAACATTCCAAGCGCTGACAATATGCCTTCTACTATCTGGTTTGGTTTTGATTTGGTGAATAAGATTCTTGATCTGATCGATTTCTCCTCCTTTGCCATCAGGCCAATGTCTCCATTGGTAGCCATATACTGGGCCTAGATCACCATTTTCATCTGCCCATTCATCCCAGATGCTTACCTTATTGTCATTAAGGTATTTGATATTGGAGTCACCTTTGAGAAACCAAAGCAGCTCGATGATGATAGACCTGAGGTGACATTTTTTGGTGGTGACCAGTGGAAATCCTTCCTGCAAATTGAATCGCATCTGATAGCCAAATACACTCAATGTTCCTGTGCCAGTTCTGTCTCCTTTTTGGACACCATTGTCCAAGATATGTCTCATCAAATCGTGATACTGCTTCATAAATTTCAATTTACCTCATACAATTTGCCAAGATAAAAAGATTATAAATAATCAGAAAGACGTTTTGATGGTTTATATCTTTGAAACTTGTATTCAGTTGAAAATATGTTTGATAGAAAAAAATCAATGCTAGGTTTAGGTCTGGCAGCTTTGATCTCCGTACTTTTTGTAATTCTCCAACCTCAGGTCAAATTTGACTATGATTTTGAGCAGTTTTTCCCACAGGATGATGAAGAGTTACGTTTTTATCAAGAGTTCCGAACAACATTTGGGAATGACAATGATTACTTGCTGATCGCGCTGGGGCAAGAAAGGGGTGTTTTTGACCAAGAATTTTTAGATGAAGCCCTTGCTATTCAAGACAAAATCCAAGCTTTAGATTTGGTGGAAGCAGTTTTTTCTCTTTTGGAATTAGAGGAGCCTATCATTGGAGCATTGGGTGTGAGCTATAGAAATGCCTTGGATTGGTCTTCTGATCAGAAATTGGAGCAATCCAAGAAAAGGTTGCTCAGTCATCCACAGTATGCTGGAAATCTTATCAGTCAAGATGGGGATTACCTGCTACTGATGGTCAGTAATAAGCAGCGGATTAGTAAAGAAGAAGGCGATGTGCTTAATTTAGCAATTAAGGAAATCCTATCAGACTCGGAAATCCCCCTTTTTTATACAGCAGGCAAGATCAAGGCGCAGGGAGAATTTGTCGACTTGCTACAAGCAGAGTTTGGGTTTTTCTTGGCGATTTCATTTGTGCTGATTTTGTTGCTTCTTTTCCTCATTTTTCGCACTTGGTGGGGAGTCTTGCTGCCTGTCATCGTACTGAGTGTGGGAATTGGCTGGACGATTGCACTGATTCTTTTGACGGGAAAGGCTTTGGATGTGATGTCTGTCATGCAACCTACCATTCTACTGGTGATAGGCTTAAGCGCTTTGGTTCACTTGCTGAGCTACTATCTAAAATATTTGGGAAATGGGGTAGAAAAGTCTAAAGCAATCGCTTTGACCTTTAAGGAATTATTTCTTGCAGTCTTTCTGACTTGCTTTACTACTGCTTTAGGGTTTTCGACTATGTATTTTACGAGTGCAGTGAGTCTGAAGCAATTTGGTCTGTATACTGCTTTGGGAGTGATGGTCATGTTTTTAGCTGTCCTTTTGATTACCCCTGGCTTGTTACATTTGTTTAGTCCGTTAAAAGCTGCTGAAAATGATCGATTCAAGGAGTTTTGGAGGGTTTATTTGGGAGATGCGTTGCGATGGACTTGGGGAAATAGGAAGTTGGTTCTGAGTGTGTTTTCCATCCTTACCATATTTTCAATCTTTGCATTAAGTGATCTGAAGATCAATGGTTATCTGCTGGATAATCTACCTAGAGACCACGAGTTAGTGCAAGAGTTTGAGTTCTTTGATCGGGAGTTTGGCGGATCTAAGCCGCTAGAGATCTTCTTGGAAGCGGGTGAGGAAGTCGAAGATGTCTTCGATTTGGAATTTCTAAGAGCTCTAGATAAAGTAGAACATTTTGTGACTGAGCACTATGAGTCTGGCGTAATCATTTCTCCATTGTCATTGGTCAAAGCGCTGAATCAAGCTCAAAATGGTGGTAACCCTAAAGCTTATGATTTACCATCTAGGGGGCAGTATCAGCGGATTCAACCTTACCTTGATCAAGCACTCCTACAATCAAATTTTAAATTATCAGATTCGACAAAACGAATTGGGAGGCTTTCGACGCGAACAGCAGATATGGGAAGTCATCGGAGTTTTGAGATCAAAAGGGACTTAGAGACTTTTGTCAAACAAGAGGTTGACCCTGAGATCTTGAAGATCCAACTTACTGGAACATCCAATTTGATTGATAAAAGTCATGAAACCATTTCTACTCAGATGGCTAGAGGACTAGGCGTGGCAATTATTTTGGTAGGTATCATAGCTGGATTTTTGTTTCGGTCTTGGCGGATTTCCCTGATGGTTTTGAATCCTAATGTACTGCCATTGCTTTGGATGTGTGGTGTGATGTGGCTTTTGGATATTGAATTGAAGCTGACCACAGCGGTGATTTTTACAGTGGCATTTGGGATAGCGGTAGATGACAGCATACACTTCATGACCAAGCTTTACAATGAATTGGGTAAAGGAAAGCGATTGCTTTATGCCCTGAAAAGAACTTACATGGAAACAGGAAAAGCGATTATTTTGACGACCATCATTTTGGTGTCAGGGTTTGCCATTTTGACTTTGAGTGAATTTGGTGTGACCTTTTATGCAGGCTTGTTGATCAGTTTGGCTTTGTTTTTCGCGCTTATTGCAGACTTGCTATTATTACCAATCCTGCTATTGCCTATGGATAAGGTATGGAGGGAGAAGAGGAGGAGAAAGAATGCGTAATTGCTGTGAGTTAGGTGTCTAGGGTTATATGTGAGGATTTGCTATTGATTACTAACATATTGATTCCCCTTATACTTTAGGGTTTCGACTTTTTCGATGGATTGGCTATAGGTTTTTTCGCAATCATCATCCTGTTCATAAAGCACTATCGAATTGACAAACTCAAGGTCAGCGTATTGATTGGTATAGAAGGTTGAAATTTTTAGTTCTTTTGTGTGGATCTCAAATGTTCCTTTACAGGTTGTGTCTGTTTCGCCATGATGTTGTGAAATTGGGAAGTTTCTTAAAACCGCATTCAATTTTTCCCCATCAAATGCAAATAAGGATAATTCAATACTTGAAGTTGGGTTTGGTCGGCTTTGGTTAGCGTAATGAACCTTAAGTCCAAAAGACACATTTGTTTTGTTTAATTGATAAATTGTAGGCTCGATTTCGATTTGATCAATTCTAACTGCATCGCTATACCATTCTTTTTCACCTTTGAATACCGCTTCTATCTCACCAGTTTTTTTGTCTTTCAGAATGATGTTGCTGTTAAAAATCATGTATCCATCTCCCTCTTCGGCGATTTCAGGAATAACTATCAACAGATGATCTTCAAAATCTTGTGAAACTGCAAATTGAAGATGAATATCTGAGTTTTTGATTCCGATTATCTTAGCAGTTTGCTCGAATAGCAGTAGTGATTTCTCCTGTCCTAGACAATTAAAAGCTAGACTTAGAAAAAATATTATTAGAAAGGGTTTCTTAAATGTTTTCATTTATTCAATATATGATTATTCGCTTCCTAAGTAGTGGAACTTTAAGAGTGGTATAAACCTATGATTTCAAGCCAATTCCTCAACTCAGCCAATCAATATATCAGATAAACCTGACTCTCTTCTCTAAACTTTTCAAGATCTGCTTGCCAAGATGCTCTGATGTCAGCCTCTGATTTTCCTGCTAAGATGTCTTTTCGGAGTTGGTCAGTACCGGCGAGTTTGTCAAAGAAACTGTTGAAAAACTTATCCTTCTTGCCGCTGATCTGGTAGGCTTCTAGTAAATATGCTAGGGTGAATTGATGTGTCAAGGGTTCATTTCTCAGGTCTCTGCCATAGCAAGTTTTGTCTTGGTGAGGTGGATTTTTGGACATGCCAGCTATGCTGACAGGTTTGAAGGTGAATTCCCCATATTTCTGATCTGGATAGCCATATACTTGAAATGGGAAGTAAGTGCCCCTGCCTACGGAAATATCCGTGCCTTCAAAGAAACAAAGTGATGGATATAATTTGATGGATAAGTCATTGGGTAGGTTAGGAGATGGCTTTACGGGAAGGCTGTAAGCCATGTCTCTTGACCAGTTTTCGATTTTAACGACTTCTAGCGCTGTTTTGACTTTGTTTTTTAACCAGCCCTCTCCATTGATCATCTGGGCAAGCTCAGCCACAGTAAGTCCATGGACCACGGGAATGGGGTGCATGCCTACGAAACTTTCGAAGCCCTTTTTCAAAACAGGACCGTCTATGTAGTCTCCATTTGGATTTGGTCGGTCAAGGATCAGCATGGGGATATTATTTTCCGCCGCACTTTCCATGACATAATGCATGGTGCTGATGTAGGTATAGAATCTCAAACCCACATCTTGAAGGTCATACACGATGATGTCTAAGTCTTTGAGCGATGTTGGAGATGGTTTTTTATTATTTCCATAAAGGGAGACAAGGGGCAAACCTGTGCGCTTATCGATTTCATTGCCCACGGCTTCTCCTGCATCTGCATCTCCTCTAAATCCATGCTCGGGAACAAATACCCTTTTGACATCAATTCCTTCCATCATCAGAAAGTCTACCAAATGGATGTTTTGCTTGGTGGTCAAGATACTCGTTTGGTTGACGACCAATCCGACCCTTTTGCCTTCGAGTGAGGGAAGGTATGCTTCTGGTCTATCTGCTGCGGGTAGGATTTCATATGGGGAGAGACTATCTTGAAGCTCGGTATTGGCTTCAGGATTTTTACAAAAAGCCATACTATGAAGTAAAAAACTAAGAAGGAATAAGATTTTCATTTGCTTCATGTTATTTTGCGCTAGATTTCTAACAAATTAAAGAAACTTCATTGAACCTTTCTTATTTCATTGCCAAAAGAATCAGTTTTAAGCGTACAGGTGGATTTACTGGAACGATACATCGCATTGCAGTAGCGAGTGTGGCGATTGGTCTAGCGATCACCACGATTTCATTTATGATTCTAGGTGGGTTTCAGAATGAAATTTCGAATAAGGTTTTTTCATTTACAGGTCATTATCAAGGTCTGAAGTTCGTTTCAGGAAATGCCTTTGAAGAAGTCCCGGTGTCGATGAACTCAGATTTTTTTCAAAATTATAAGTCACTGGATTTTATCCGTCATGTACAAGTTTTTGCTCATAAGCCAGGATTGCTCAAAGGCGACGAAGAAGTAGAAGGCGTTTTGATGAAGGGTGTAGGGCCAGATTTTGACTCGCTGTCTTTTAAGTCATCTATCATCAAAGGACGATTCATTCAGTTTTCTGATTCTGCTGCCAGTAATGAAGTGGTCATCAGCAAAAAGATAGCCAATAAATTGCTCCTAGATGTAGGGGAACGAGTGACCATGTACTATGTGCAGGAGCCTCCGAGATTTAGAAGGTTAGAAATTGTGGGGATTTACGAAACATTTCTGGAGAATTTTGATGATAAAATCCTGATAGGGGATATTCAGACCATTCGGAATCTAAGTGGCTGGTCAGATGACCAAGTGGGGGGATTCGAGATATTCGTAGATAATCCCAAGAAAATAGATACCTATGCAGAGGGGCTGTATGATTTTATGGACTTTGATTTGCGCTTGGTCAAAGTCACGGATAAGTACCTAGAAATATTTGATTGGCTACAGCTTTTGAATAATAATGTCTATGTGTTTCTAGGTTTGATCCTATTCGTAGCGGCTTTCAACATGGTTTCCATTTTATTTATTTTGATCATGGAGCGTACACAGATGATTGGAATTCTAAAAGCAGTAGGAGCTCAGAATAGACAAATCAGGAGGGTGTTTGTCTGGAATGGAGTAAGAATCATCGGGAGAGGGATGTTGATAGGTAATGGAATAGGATTGGTGTTTGGTTGGTTGCAGGATCAGTTTAGGTTGATTCCCTTGGATCCAGAAAACTACTACATGAGCTTTGTTCCCATAGATTGGAATTGGCCTGTATTCTTGATGCTCAATGTAGTTGTATTGGTCGTCACTACTTTGGTGCTTTTTATCCCTGCGATGCTTATCAGCAATATCAAACCTATCAAAGCAATTAAGTTTGATTGACAGGTTTGTAGGATTTGAAGAGACTTTTGACTTTCATGTAGATCACCCCAAAAATAGCTTCTTTGAAAATACCTGAACTCATCTTAGATGTCCCTCTGGTTCGGTCTGTAAAAATGATTGGGACTTCTACGATTTTGAAGCCAAGCTTCCATGCAGTGAATTTCATTTCTATCTGGAAAGCATAGCCTATGAACTTGATCTTGTCTAAGTTCATGGCTCGCAAAACCCGAGCGGTATAGCACTTGAACCCTGCTGTGGTATCTTTGATAGGCATGCCCGTGATGAACTGTACATATTTGCTGGCAAAGAAGGACATCAAAACCCTTCCCATAGGCCAATTCACCACATTTACACCTGTGATGTATCTAGATCCTATAGCCATGTCATTCCCCTCTTCGGCACATGCTTGATAAAGCCTAACAAGGTCTTTAGGGTCGTGCGAAAAGTCTGCATCCATTTCAAAAATATACTGATAGCCTTGATTGAGGGCATATTTGAACCCCTCGATGTAAGCTGTGCCAAGTCCCAACTTCCCTGATCTCTGGATCAAATGTAACCTCCCTGGAAATTTTGAAGTAAGTTCTTTGACCACTTTGGCAGTCCCATCTGGAGAATTGTCATCAATGATCAAAAGCTCAAAATCACCTTCCAAGTCCATCACTGTCTGGATCATGTCTTGAATATTTTCAAGTTCATTATAAGTAGGAATGATGACGAGTTTTTCTTTTTTCATAATGCAAGCCTCAAAAATAGAAGTTAATCACGGTTTTAGTAATGAATTTTTGATAAAATGATCTAATTTCAAATTTTCAAGTTAGTTTTTAAATGTATAAAATGACAAAGATTGCTATAATCACTTATGAAGCAAGGGGTTCCTATGCGGCTGGTACCGTAGCTGATGAAGATGAAATATTGAAGGAAATATTAACAAGTGAGGGCTATGATTTTGAATTTCAAGTTTGGTCAAACCCAAATGTAAACTGGGGAAAATACGATAAGATTCTCTTTAAATCTCCTTGGGATTATTTTGATCGCTATGATGAATTTCTTCATTGGTGTGATCATATTAGAAGCTTAGGTATACCTGTTTGGAATAGCATTGAAACAGTTATTTGGAATTCGGATAAGCGATATCTCCAGGAAGTGGCTTCAAAGGGTTTTTCTATTGTACCTACTGTGTTTTTGAGCAAAGGATCACTTCCAGACGAGGTGTGGGCAAGCTTTGAGATTTTTGATACTCATAAATTGATTATGAAACCAGTGGTGAGTGGAGGGTCTAAGCATACCTTGAAACTTACTATCGAATCATGGAAGCAATGGGAAGAAGAAGTAGGCTTGCTTTTGAAGGATGAAGATTTTATGGTTCAGCCTTTCGTGGAAGAAATCGTGATGGTGGGAGAGTATTCTTATGTGTTTTTTAATGGGGGTTTCTCCCACGCCATCCTCAAAACAGCCAAAGCAGGTGATTTCAGAGTGCAACATTTCTTTGGCGGGCAAATCACCAATGTAGAGCCATCAAAAAAGCAGCTAGCTTATCTGAATCGATTGGTTGAAACTTTCGCCAAGGGCACACTTTATGCAAGAGTGGATGGTATCTGGAGAGGAGAGGAGTTCCTTTTGATGGAATTAGAACTCATAGAACCTTACTTGTTTCTATTTACTTCTGATGTCGGTAGAGCCAATTATGTAAAAGCCCTCAAAGCAAATCTTGGCTGATTTTACCAGAAATATCCTTTAAAGAGTTTGTCAAGTTGTTTATTCAAGACTTTAGGATCTAGAGGTTCTTTATCCATTAGGGTCGAAGTTTTGAAGAAAACAGGCTGTGAAGTCTGATTATCAACAATAGCGATAAACAGCGTGGAGTTTGACTTGGATGGAACAGGGTAGTACATACCCATGGTCAATACACCTATGCCAATTGATTTTAGAATCTGCCCTGTATAGTTTCCTTTTCTTCTTGTGAAGCCACTGTGTACGCTAAGCAAGCCATATCTGCTCTGCTCAGCATCTAGCGCTGCAATGACCATTGGTGGAACAGGCACGTTCTGAATATTTTTGCTAACAGCTAGCATATCTAAAAATTCTACAGTTTGCTGCGCTATAATCGAGGACTCGTGGACATCATCGATATTGAGTTTAGAAATCTTAGGTAAGCGATACTGGTTCTGTTTGATGACATCTGTCCAAAGCACTTGTGAATAAAAGGATAGGCTGTCACTCAATTCAGATTGATTGCCTTTATTGATTCCATGGATGTAAGATACAGGTTCTAAAATACTCAGCTCAGTGATGGTACTTGGATCAGTTCCATTGGTCTTGAACTTGCTTGATGCACAGCTGCTGAGAAGTAGTATTGAAGCAGCAAAAATTGAATAAACTGTACTTTTCATCATAAGAGGTTAGTTGTTTCAAATATGATTAGAATTTTCAGATTTAAAATGGATTACTGCAATAATTTTTCTAAAAAACTAAAAAGAATTTTTGACTTGAAATCATTAGCGTTTTGATTGAGTCAAAAAATGATTTCTCGTCAATGTTTTTTGAAAAACACAGTGGTTTTTGAGCTATGTTGAAAAATAATTGAAATTTTTTTTAATTTTTTTTCGGGCAATGATCAAGTAAGAATTTGTGGTGAAATACAAATTATTCAAAGTGATAATCATTTACTTTTTTATGTAAAAATTATGTGTCTATGAATATAGTTTGTTTGTGGTTTTTAAACTGTACCACAGTGTTTTAGGGGTTTTGGAAATAAAAAATAAAGTGCAATCTTAGGGTATGAATTAGCTGAAAATCGCTTGAAAGAGGTTGAAATTCAAGCTCAAAAAATGTAAAACCTTAACAAATTATAATCATATGAAGAACACAACGAAATTGATTTTGGCAAATGCATTTGCACTTCTAGCTGTAGTAGTATTTCTTACGGTAGGAAGCACATTTGGAGTAGAAGTAAAGAGTGCTTCTGCGTCATTGATGGTAAAAGCACTTTTCTTTTTGGTACCTCAGATGGGTTTCATTTACCTATACTGGAACTCTTTGAAAAAGGAAGCGCATAGAGAGATTGCTTAATAGCCCCGAAGCAGTACAGCTTGATCCCCAAAAACCCAAGATTCAGGTCTTGGGTTTTTCATTTGGAAAAAAAATTTCTGTCAGAAAATCAGGACATTAATTTAGGTTGTGATTTTTTAGGGATTGTCTGTTTGGAAAATTAAGGATTAGAGCTACCTTTGCAAACCGTAAGACATAAAGATGTATTGCGGAAACAATAGAGGAGTGGCAGAGTGGTCGATTGCGGCGGTCTTGAAAACCGTTGTACCGCGAGGTACCGGGGGTTCGAATCCCTCCTCCTCTGCATTCAAAAAGCCAAGCGATAGCTTGGCTTTTTTCATTTCGAGTCATCGGGGCCGCCCTGCAGCCTAGCTCGTCGCTAATCCCGATAGCTATCGGGACCACTGAATCATTTTTCAACATTCCGACTTCTCCTTCTCTGTGAAAATGGTGTTTAAACATTTCAAAATCAACAGGTTGCGGGTTGTAAAAAGATTGGCACACCGCATTAGGATCAAAAAATAGCTTAAAACGCTTTATTTGAGCTTTAAAAGCAAGTTTTACAATTTTACAAGTTATAAAATCTACATCTACCCGATTTAGGTTTTTTGCGTTTTAAGGGCCCTGTTTTCAAAATTTTCAACTAATAACTAATCCCATGTCACTTATTCCCCAATCTCCATATTAACAGATAATGAACTTACTTTTAACATCGCTTAATATGTTAAAAATTAACATTTTTCTGCTTTAATCTCCACCAGTTTTGTAAGAGTAAAAACACCAACCTTTATGTATTATTACTTTACAAAACAAACCAAAAAAGCATTGGGAATCCTTACACTCGTATGGATATCCCTATCAGTTTGCACAGTGTCATCAGCCATGGCACAAGCTACGAATGCAACAATCAGTGGACTTATCTTGGATGATAATAAGGAACCGCTGATTGGAGCAAACGTAGTCGTAAGAAACGAATCTACTGGCTTCGAAGCTGGAACCGTCACAGGAGTAGATGGGAGATTTCAACTTCAGCAGCTACCGTTGGGAAAGCCGTATTCAGTAACTGTAAGTTACATTGGGTTCAATACTCAAAAGCTCACTGGATACCAACTCAACCAAGGCGATCGTGTCAATGTAGATTTGACGATGGATTATGGTAACAATGATCTCGCTGAAATTGTAGTAACAGGCGATAGTTTCAAAAACCAAGTGGAAAAGCTTGGAGCGGTAACAGCTATTGATTCGAAGCAAATCAAAAACTTACCAACCGAAGGTAGAAACTTTACCAACCTCACATCTTTATCTCCTCTTCAGGGTGGTGGTGGACTAAACCTAGGTGGACAACGTAGGACTTCAACCAATGTCACACTGGACGGAGTAAATGCAAGAAATCAACTTACCGCAGGTGAAATAGGCAGAGGACCGTACACGGTCTCTATTGAAGCCATCAGAGAGTTTGAAGTAGCTACCAATTCTTATGATGTGACTCAGGGTAGACAAGCAGGTGGCGCACTCAATGCAGTCACCAAGTCAGGAACAAATACTATGGAGGGATCAGCTTTTGTGTATCACAGGAATGACAACCTTGCCAGTCCTTACGATATTAGAGGAAATAGGAGAGAAGTGGTTTTCAATAATACACAATGGGGATTCAGTTTGGGCGGTCCGATCATCAAAGATAAAGTGCACTTTTTCACTGTTTTTGATAGACAAGATGCCGGGGAACCTGTATTCATTGCAGATATTAGAAATGAGGATGATGAGAGAAGGTTGAGAATCAGAAAAGATACACTTGACAAGTTTATTGACGTGGCCCGAAGACTCTATGGAGTAGGAGATGGTCAGCAAGTAGGGGAGTTCTCTAGAAAAACTGTCGCCAATACCTTTTTTGCTCGGTTGGACTGGCAGATCAATAAAAGAAATAAGCTCACGATCAGAAATAATTACACAGATTGGTCAAACCCTTTCTCAGTTAACGATAATACAGCCATCAATCTTGCTGAAGTACTTGGGGACTTTTCCTCTAAGGAGAATAGTCTATTGGTTTCACTCAGATCGATTGCCAATGCCAATACCACAAACGAACTGAAAGTCCAATTTCAACACGCAGAGAGAGCATTTTCAGTCAATAGACAGCTTCCTGCTACCAATATGCCTAGAGCTATTGTGAGGGTAGTGTCTCCATTCCCAACAGAAAATAATCCGAATGCTATACAAACCACCAATGTGCAGATTGGTGGACAGCGATTTTCACCTGAAACTAACCTAGAGCAGCAAGTTCATATTGTAAATACTACCTACATGCAGAGAGGGAAGTACAACTTCACTTTTGGTACAGACAATATGGTCACTTATCTAGAAACCTTACTCAGCAATGAGCAAAATGGTAGATTTTTCTATAATAGTTTGCAGGATTTTGAGAACAACAACCCTTTCAGATATGCTAGGGAAGTTCCTCTACAAGGCTTGCCTATTGTCAAGCAAACAGTTGTAGACTTTTCAGTATTTGGTCAGATGGAAGTCAATCCACATAGAGACCTCAATCTAATTGCAGGAATTAGGTACGATGCCACCATGTTTATGAATGAGGCAGCATTTAATCCAGCCGTTTCCAATGAATTGGGAATTAGAACGGATAACAAGCCTGCAGATTTTAGAAATATTCAGCCAAGAGTACAATTGACTTGGGATATCAAAGGGAAAAATACCGACGTTTTGAAATTTGGCACAGGCTTGTTTGCAGCGCAACCACATTACTATGCTCAAGTCAATAATATCCAAAATTCTGGAGCAATGTTGGCTGCAATTGATGTACAGGGTGATTTGGTTCCTGAGGCTAATTTTATTGGTTACAGAGATGGTCTACCGGCACCGGGGATTCCAGAAGGCGCTGATTTCGTCTCCACGATCAATAGTGTTTCGGAGGATTTTAGAGTACCAAACACTTTCAAAGCAAACTTGAATTACAATAAGCTTTTTGGTGATCGCTATAGAATAGGTGCTAATGTAATCTATTCTTATACCTTCAATAATTATGTATACCTAGAAAGGAATTTAGTAGATGATCCTTTTTTCAGATTATCAAATGAAGCCAATAGAGGGGTATTTGTACCTGCGAATACCATTGGGTCAAATGGTCAGACTAATTGGTTGAATTCAAGAAAATCTGAAAACGTAGGCAGGGTATTAGAACTCAATTCTATCGGAGCGGGCTATCAATATGCTTTGATTTTGGACGGTAGTATTAGAATTGGCAAGGATGGGTATTTTACGGCTTCCTATACCTATAATCAAGCATTTGATAATACTTCATACAATTGCTGTGTGGCCAATACATCTACATTTCTTCCAGTAGTAGATGATTCTAGGAGGTTAAATTGGGCTTATTCTGACAATCAATTCAAGCATAAAATTGTATTAAATGGTGCAACCCCTACTTGGAAAGGGTTTACAATGGGTGCTACGCTTATTGGTATTGGAGGGTCTAGATATTCATTCTTGGTATCTAATGGCTCACTTCAGGGTGATTTCCCGCTCAACAATGCACTTGCTTTTGTCTTTGATCCCAATGATCCAAATACGCCAGAAAATATAAGAGATGGTTATAATGCCATTCTCAATGACCCCAATACCTCCGAAAGTGCCAAGAAATACCTAAGAGAAAGTTTTGGGAAAATAGCAGAAAGGAATGGCGGTGAAAACCCAATGTTCTACAATCTAGACCTAAGACTACTCAAGAATATCAAGATAGCTGGAACACAAAGGTTAGAGATTTCTGGAGATATATTCAATTTTATGAATGTTTTGAACAAAGACTGGGGCGTCAATAATAACCTGAGTAGCTCTAGAAATCTACAAAGTATTCGTGGATTCAATCAAAATGCACAACAATATATCTACAATGTGGAGCAAGGTGTAGGCGTACTGCCGATCAATGGGACACCTTGGAGAGTTCAGTTAGGGTTGAGATATTCTTTTTAGGATTATTCTATTTCCTAATTTGAATTATCTCGGTTAAGAGTTCTTTATGTTTTCATTAAGATTCAGGGAGTATGGTGCTACTTTGGCATCACTTCCTGAACTTTATGAGGTAATCAAGAGATCTTATCTGGTTTGGGTACAGTAAGAATATTGTGAGGAGAAAGACTAGTTGACTTCATGCTTCATCAACTTACCAAATCTATTTCTTGAATACATGGGAATATCTAGAACCGCTTCAACTTTATGGAACTCTTTCCTTACCTTCAACAGCAGCTGAGCAAGGATCAAGTAAACTGCCTGATCAAGGAAAAGCATTACAAAAAAGGGGAGTACATCTACCTGCCTCCCATCAAACCCAATGAAATGTTTCAAATCATCTCTGGAGTTGTGAAAATTGGCTCTTATACTGATCACGGAGAGGAAGTTTGCTACGACTTGCTTTATAACAAGGAAGTATTTGGAAACCTCAGGTATTTGAATGGCCAATTTTTCGAATTTTCAAAGGCTTTAACAGATTGTCATATAGTTTGTTATGATCTTTCGTTTTACAAAAAAATGATTGTACATGACCCTTTAGTGTCTGATTGGTTCAATAAGACCACTATACAAAGGTGGTGTAAGATGGAAACTCGATTATTCAAAATCTGTACATTATCTCCATTAAATAGAATTAAAGCTTTGTTTGATGAATTTGAGGGTAGCGTCAAAGATCCAAATGGTAAATGTTTCAAAATTTTAGATTTACTACATATTGTTGATATTTCTCAAATGACAGGGATCTCTAGACAGACAGTCTCCAAATTGTTAAAAGAATTGAATGATACATCAAACAAAAAGCTGAGCTTCTCAGCATCGAAACCATACTTAAAAAAACTTAGAAATAATGATCAAATTAAATTATAGTGCTTTCATCCTCTTATTGGTGTTTTCCTTGAGTTTTCAAGGCAGCGGCTTCTCTCAGGAAATTAAAAGTATCGCTTTTGGATCTTGCAATAAGCATGATCTCCCTCAACCCTTGTGGAAGCCCATACTTGCTGATCAGCCTGATGTTTTTGTCTGGCTGGGAGATAATGTATATGGTGATACCCATGATATGAAATTACTTGAATCAAAATATAAAGCCCAGAATGCAATAACTAAATATCAAGAATTAAAATCGAAAACCAAGATTATTGGAGTGTGGGACGATCATGATTACGGGATCAATGATGGTGGTAAATTTTACACTCAAAAAGAGCCATCTATGCAATTGATGTTGGATTTTTTGGACGAACCCAAAGATAGCCCTAGAAGAAAGCAGCGAGGGGTATACGCAGCTTATGAATACGGATCTGGCGAAGAGTCAGTCAAAGTTTTCCTGCTAGATGCTAGATACAATAGGGACACCCTTTACCGAGAGGAAGGTGTTTACCTCCCAAATAATGAAGGTAGTATTTTGGGAGAAGAGCAATGGCTATGGTTGGAAAAGGAGCTTAAAAGTAGCACTGCGAAAGTGAATATCATTGCATCTGGTATCCAGTTTATTCCTACCGAACACCCTTATGAAAAATGGGAAAACTTTCCTCAGGAAAGGGAAAAACTTTTTGATTTGATTCATCAGACTGGAATCAAGAACCCTGTTTTGATCAGTGGAGACAGGCATATCGCTGAGATTTCCAAGCTTCAGGATAGTAGATTCAAAAATGGTCTCTATGAGATTACTTCTAGTGGAATGACTCACGTATGGAGAAGTTTCAGGGAAGAATACAACCCATACAGGGTAGGTGGCTTGATCGCTTCACTACATTATGGGCTAGCATATTTTGATTGGGCAAATCAAAAGGCAATTTTTCAAATCAAAGGAGAAAAAGGACAGGTCTATTTAGAGCAGACCATTGAATTATCGAATTAGTCCTCATGGATTGATACATTTATTTTAGATCACTTTTAAATATTAAAATTCGACTGCATTTCCTAAGGGGTGATGCAGTCGATTTTTTTTGAACCTCAGGGTGGTGGAAGATCTCACTACACTCCAGCATAGGCTGTAAAGCCTCCATCTACAGGGATGATGGCACCTGTGACAAATGAGGATCTGCTATCCAGCAACCAAAGAAGTGTAGAACTCAAGTCTTCTGGTTCGCCAAATCTTCCTATTGGGGTTTGATTGATGATCTGTTGACCTCTCTCGGTCAGTGAACCATCAGCGTTTGTTAACAAAGCGCGGTTTTGATCTGCAAGGAAAAATCCTGGAGCTATTGCATTGACCCTTATCCCTGTTTTTGCAAAGTGTACGGCTAGCCATTGGGTGAAATTAACTATGGCAGCTTTGGCACTGCTGTAGGCTGAAACTTTGGTCAGTGGCTTGAAAGATGCTACAGAAGCAATATTGATAATCGAGCAGTTTTGACGACCTACCATGTCTTTTGCAAAGACCTGTGAAGGAAGTAAAGTGCCTAATAGGTTGAGATCCAGTACATATTTGAATCCAGTAGCATCTAGATCAAAAAAGCTTTTAATCTCTTGATCAGATTCATCTCCTGATTGCATAAAGGGTCTGTCTGTGATGCCTTCTGGGTGATTACCTCCAGCGCCATTGATCAGGATATCGCATGGGCCCCAATGATTTTTGATTTTGGTATATGCTTTTTCTAGTGAATTTTTATCCAAAACATCTGCTGCTAAGCCCAATGCTTCTCCTTCATTGCCTAATGATTTTACAAAGGCTTCTGCTTTTTCAAGACTTCTACCCAAAATAGCAACTCTAGCCCCTTCATTTACCAGAGTTTTGGCCATACTGCCACACAATACACCATATCCTCCGGTAATTACGATGACTTTTCCAGTTAAGCTTCCCATAAGTGTCGAATTAAATTTTAGATGAAAGCAAATATATACTTAAGCTTTGCTACGAAAGAGGGAAAGCTTGCTTTTTCTCAAAGAGGATATGATTTTTTTCGAAAAGTTGATTTAGCACTTTTTAATTGTACCCAAAAAACAATCGCAACGCTAAGTAGATTGCGTAGATTGTAATATGAAAAAATTGGCCATAGTCCTTCTTATTCTTCAAGCTTACACTTTTACAGGGGCGCTGGCACAGCAAGATACTTTACAAAACAATCTAACAGTTGTGTTACTCCCATTATTATATTATACCCCTGAGACATCTTGGGCTTTCGGTCTTGGAGCAGTAGGGAATTTCAAACTAGGAGATTCAGCATTACAGACTTATGAAAGTCAGTTGGTGATGGGGACGGCATACACGCTGTTTGATCAATTTCTCATCTACAGTAGTTGGAGGGTCTTTTCTGAAGAGAACAGAAACTTGTTCGCTGGAGAAATAGGTTGGTACCGCTATGTGTACTTCTTTTATGGGTTAGGAAACCAAGTGCAGGATAGTGATCGGGAGCAGTTTGAGGCTACTTTTCCAAGGTTACGTTTTGATTATTTAAGGCGTTTCAAATCCAATTTTTACATAGGAATCAGGTATCATTTCGATGATTTTGAAATTACTAGGATTGAAGAAAATAGGAAGTTGGCAAGTGGGACATTTCTAGGATCTGAGGGAGGGCGTGTCAGTGGGTTGGGACCGATGGTTTATTTTGATTCAAGAGATAGCCAGTTGTACCCAACCCGAGGGGTGTTTGCGGAAGCAAGTTTTCAGACGTTCAACAGGTCTTTGGGAAGTAATTATCAATACAAAAGATGGTTGGTGGATTTCAGAAGTGTACATAGCATCAATCAAAAATCCGTTTTTGTCTGGAATGCTTATTCGGAATTTCTCGTTGGAGAAACTCCATTTTTTGCAATGCCTTTAGTAGGAGGGAATCGACTTCTGCGAGGCTTATTTGAGGGGAAGTTTAGAGATCAAAACCTCGCGCTAATACAGGCTGAGTACAGGTTCAAGATTTTGCCAAGATGGGGCGCGGTTGCTTTTAGTGGAGTAGGGAATGTATTTTCTCAAGCAAACTCTTTTCAATTCAATCAAAGTAAATTTGCATATGGAATTGGGGGGAGATTCCAATTGAGCAAAAAAGAAAAGTTAAACTTGAGGCTTGATATAGCTCACTCACCCAATGAAGATTTGAGAATCTATTTGACTTTTGGAGAGGCTTTCTAGTCAATAGGCTTCCTTACGATTCTATAACTTTATTCAGTACTCCTGAAAACTCAAATAATGTAGGGCTACTGATGATCACTGGAGATTTTCTGTTTTTGAGGAAAATTTCAACCACGCCATACTCAGCGGATAGGAAGATGTCTTCTATTTGACTATTGGGGTAGAATCTGGTATTTCGTCCTTCAGTGATTCCAAAAGCTTTGTCACTGATACTGAGCTTACCTTCCATGTCAAGCTTGTAACCCATGTTTTTGTACCTCACTCTGTTTTGTTGCCAGCTATCCAATACACGCAAGTGGAGTAGTCTGCCTTCTGATTCAAAGTATATTTGATCCCCAGAGTCATTTTGTCCAATTGCCAGAAGTGGGGTGAATTGCATATTTCTGATTTGTCGAAATTTTTCGATCAACTTTTTTTCTTCTTGCACGATGGGAGGAGCGATTTTCCATTTTTTCTCCATTTCTGATATCAATGCTTCCTCCTCCTCAGTCAGCTGATGATCGGCGAGGACTGTTTCCACCGCATCTTTGTAAAGTGATATAATCATCTTATCCAGCAAAGTGGATGCTACAGGGAGGAATGATTTGATATGATCAATTTCCAAAATTGATCCTTCTTGAATTTGTTTTTCAAGCCAAGCCGATGCACAATGAATCGCTAATCTCTCTTGTTCTGCTGTAGTGAGACTGTGAGCATGCGCTTGCCAATTTTGACTATTCTGCTGGTCGGGTTCTAACTTTAGCAGCAATGCAGCTGTTTGATGGAATTTTTTGGACTTGTTTTTAACTTGTTGGTTCCAGAAGACCAAACTCGCACCAAGCAAACCTAGTCCAATTTTGATACTGATATCAGAAATGAATAAAGCTATTAAAATCAATACTATCCCCAATACCAACTTGGTGTTGCCGACCTTTACGAATAGTGGGGGAATAGTGACGATGGGCTTTTCAATACTTCTAGGTAAATAGGTCAATCCAGTATCCGTAAAAATTTCCTCGTCTTCTGTGAGGCTAGCTTTGTTATTTGTAGGATTTGAATTTTTATTTTGAGGATTGATAGTGCCAAGATTTTTTCTGTAGTATAAGCCATGTCTACCACCATGCACATAACTTTGACCTCTTGAGTTAACACCTAGTCGTGCACCTTTGACACCTGCGGAGACTCCAAGGCCACTTTTTGATAAATTGATCCTGATTGGGCCAAAATTGAATCCTTTTCTTAAGTAAAAAGCCATAGCTAAAATTAGAGGTATAGATTGAAAATCATTTCAAAAATATCACCTTTTTCAACCCTCTCTTTCTTTGGTTCTGATGTATAAGTCCTCCACTTTCTTTCTTGCCCAATCGGTTTTGCGTAGAAATTTAAGGCTAGAGTTGATAGATGGGTTATTATTGAAGCTATTGATATTGATTTTTGCGCCAAGACTATTCCATCCGTAGTGATTGACCAGATATTCTAGCATGTCAATTAATCTTACACCATGGAGAAGGTTGTTGATTTGAGTTACTTTTTTAGGATTATCATTCATGGAGTAAATTTAAGTTAAAAACTATGCTTTTTCAAGAAGGAGATTCAAGACGAGAGATGCAAGATACAAGAAATTGCTGTATCGGGAATTTTGGAAATCAATCAAATATTAGCTGGTAGATGGAACACAGATGACGCTGATTGGGCGGATGATAGCGGATAGTTGAAGATAGTCCGACTAATAGGCACTTGAATCCCACTTTCAATCCCTATTCTCAGGACAAGCCCGTCCAACATTCCAACTTTCCAACCTCAATCAACCAATAACTAATCCCCACAAATCTAACTTTCCAGCTTTAAAACCCCAATCTTCCAATCTTCTCAATTTTTCAATCTTCCAATCTTTCCCTCAAATCCCATCAAAAAGCTCAAAACTCTCCAGATACTCAGGAATGGTGGCATCCCAATCCAGTTCTTCCTTTAGTTTTCGTTGTAGGCCGATTCTAGCTTCGTCTTCTCCATGGACTAGGAAAGTGACTTTGGGCTTACTTGTAAATCCTTCTACCCAGTCGATCAACTCTTCCTGATCAGCATGTGCGGATAGTCCTTCAATGTAAGATATATGAGCTTTGACTGGGATATCTAAGCCATACATCCGTACACTGGTATCACCATCAATCAGTTTTCTTCCTCTAGTGCCTTCTGCTTGATAGCCTACGAATATGACCGAATCTTGTTCGTTTGGTAGCCTATTGTATAAGTGATGCATGATGCGGCCTCCTGTAGCCATGCCACTAGCTGAGATGATGATGGCATCACCTCTTATAGCATTGAGCGAAATGGAGGCTTCTTGGCTTTGGTAATAGTGCAGATTTTTATGCTTGAATGGGTTGCAATGATCTTCTTCGAATAATGGTTGTAATCTGTGACATTCCCCAAAAGCCTTATAAAGCTTAGTGACATCTATCGCCATGGGGCTGTCTACATAGATGGGAATATCTGGAATTTTTCCTTTCTGCTGCAAGCGGTGCAAGTAGTAGAGCATCATCTGAGTTCTACCCACAGCAAATGCTGGTATCAATGCCACCCCACCTCTTCGATAGGCCTCTCGAATTGCCCTACCCAATTCTTCTTCAGGGTTTTTGATTTTGGAAACTCGGTCTCCATAAGTTGATTCTAAAAAGAGTATGTCTGCAAATGGAAGTCTTGCAGGAGGATTCAGAATAGGATCATGATACCTTCCCAAATCTCCCGAGAAAACGATTTTTTTGACCTGTTGTGCTCCATTAACTTTCAATTTGACAATAGCAGCACCTAGAATATGGCCTGCATTGTAAAAAGCAAAGTTGAATTCAGGATACTCAGACTGCTCTTTTTCGAAATCGGCCCCCTTGAGGAGTGGAAAGACTCTCTCTGCATCCTCGATGGTGTAGAGGGGCAGAGGTTTCTCGTGCTTAGAGTAGCCTTTTTTCTGCGCATAAGCCGCTTCTTCTTCTTGGAGCTTCGCAGCATCGAGTAAGAGGATTTTGATAAGTTCCAATGTGGCTTCCGTTCCATAGATGGGGCCTTTGAAACCCTCCTTGACGAGTTTGGGTAAGTAGCCACTGTGGTCAATATGAGCATGTGTCAAGATGACCATGTCTATTTCAGATGGGGAAATGGGGAAAGCCTCCCAGTTTCTCTTACGATAATCCTTGAGCCCTTGAAACAATCCACAGTCGACAAGTACTTTGAGGTGATTGATTTCGAGTAAATACCTTGATCCTGTCACTGTACCAGCTCCACCCAAAAACTTAACTTTTACCTTCATGATGATTTGTTTGATGCTTACTACCTAAAGATAAGGTAAAATAGGTAGATTGGTGTATAATTTTTTTAAACCCAAATGATCTCTTTTATTAGAAGTAAATCTTAAGCCCAAAAGAAACTTATTTACACATTATTTCAATTATATTTTCACTATAGTGGCTGCCCAGGATGTATTGATGCAGGTTTTGATTTTGCACAAAAACAACTTGATAAAGAATGCATTACTATTGTACTGACGAAAATTTCTAATCTTCGAAACCTGAAAATCAAATTTGGATATGAAAGTGTAGCTTCAAAAAATGTTTTCCTTGATACATTGGGGCTCTTTGAAGAAAAAGTAGCAGGTTATCCTAGGTTATTCAAATCGAATGAAATTCTTGATCTCGATAACTCTAATTTGAGAAAATACAAGGAATTGGAGCAGATTTTATCTGAATGTGAATAGGGGAGCAGAAAGTCAAATTCCCCCAGCACTTTATTTAAAAGTACTGGGGGAATTCTTCATCATATTATCTGCTTTTCAAGAAGACCAAACCTCATAACTTTTTCAATTGTATTTCCTACCCATTTCTATCTTTCAAGACTTATTTCATAAAGTAGGCTCCACTAAACTTCACTCTAGACAAAGAGTCTGATTTGCTTTGCTTGTGTTCTGAGCGACAGTTCAGACAGAGCAGCCCATCTTCATTGAAAACCCAGTGATTTTGTAAATTCACATCTCTGATTTTATAGCCATTTTTACCCAAAGTAGATCTGATAATTGGAATGGTACTTTTGTCCAAAACAAAAACCTGATCGTAAGGAATCTCTAAAATCAAGTCCAATTCCTGTACCCTGAATTTGCCCATGCTGCTCAGGTCTACGGACCTATCCAATACCAACATGCTATCTACCAGTGTGTAAGAGTAAGGAATAGCTTGAGCATTAGCTATGGCGTCATCATAATTTTTTCCTCTGGCTTTGAATTCTTGGATTAGGGTAGTTTTGCCGCTATCCTTGCCAGCTATTTTTAAGGATACGTTTTGTTTGATATTGATTTTGGCAGTATTCTCTGCTGCCGAGATTACCAATGTTTGCTTAGTAAGGTCTAGCTCCTCCATTAGCGTATGTGTTCCCTCTGATTTGAACTGATTGATGACCGATGGGATCTGGAAAGCACAGATTCCCAAACTCAAAAGCCAAATTCCAAAGGCAATAAAGCCACTTTTTGCATCCAAAACACTTCTTTTGACCCAGACGCTAATGGCTAGAATAATCAAGATTAGTCCAGGGATCAAGATGACCAAAGAAGCTGCTATCGCCAGCCATTCTGATACGATTTCACTGATCCAAGCTGTAGGGAGCTGTGCACCGTCAAAGAGGTAATACTCTTGAGTTGGAACCAAGTTGAAATAAACAGCCAGTACGGCAATGGGAGCAATGGTGATAGCCAATCCAATAGCGAAGATAATCAACCCAAAGACGACTCTAATAATGGTCAACAGTACCAAGCCAAGTGGTCCTAGGGCTTTACCAAGATTATTGATGATCATTCCCAACAATCGAAAAGGAGCCAATATTACCTTTTTGAAGGTGCTCTCTTCTTTTTCCATGATAGGGTTTAGATTTTCTCTAATGGTCGACTCGATATTGTCTAGGGTGATGGCGCCACCTTTCATTTGGATTCGCTCAGTGATGGATTTGGCCATTGGAGTGATGATCCAGAGAATCAAATAAATCACTAATCCAGATCCACCAGCGAAGATCAATGCTATGAATATCAACCTTGCCCACAATACTTCTATGCCAAAGTATGCAGCTAAGCCACTTGCAACTCCACCCAAAGTCCTATCATCTGGATTCCTGTAGAGTTTTTTGACTTGCTTGCTCTCAGGGTCTTCATGTGATACTGGAAGCATCACCCACAATACGATGTATGCAATCAAGGCAAAGAATCCCAAGGAAAGAGAGAAGTTAAAATTCCATGGGAAGGTTTCAAACTTGGCTCCTCCAAGCTTTAAGTTGCCACTAAATAGCAGAAGAATAGCGATCAGTCTTGTCCACAGAGGGTCGATAGAAAAATAATGTGCAAATCCCGCACAAACGCCACCGAGGATTTTCCCTTTTTCCATGCGCATGAGCTTTTTGTAGCCCCCTGCACTGGCATCTTGGGGAGGAGTGATGTATTTATAGAAATCATTCTCCTTATTGGACGCTTCTTGGTTTTCGATAGTATCAGTTTGTGTTTCCTCTTCCTCTATGGCCTTAAAGTCAGCGATAGTTCCCATTTTTTCTATCAGATGACTGACATCTTCTGCAGTGATCACTTGCTTGTTATTCTTGAGTTTGCTCAAGAAAATTTCAGCGATTCTGTTTTCTATATCTGAGATGATCTCTTGATTGTCTTCATAGTGAGAAAAGTGCTTGTTGATAGCTTCCAAGTACTTTTTCAAAGTAGCGTATCCATCTTCTTCTATATGAAATAGGATGCCGCTGATATTGATACTTATGGTCTTTTTCATGATTTAGCGCTTTGAGGTGATGAATTGGATGGATTGAATTAAGTCTTCCCAAGTTTGATCCAGAGTCACTAAGAAGTCTTTTCCTTCTTCGGTGATGGTGTAATATTTTCTTGGTGGTCCCGTCTCTGACTCTTTCCATTGGTAGGATACTAAGCCAGACTTTTTGAGCCTATTGAGCAGGGGATAAAGTGTGCCCTCCACTACGATCATTTTGGCTGCGGTAAGTTCATCGATCATATCCGAAGCATAGACCTCCCCTCGGGAGATGATTTGCAAGATGCAGAACTCCAAGAGGCCTTTCCGCATTTGTATTTGGGTGTTTGAAGCATTCATATATGCGTTGTTTTTCTGTTCTAGATTGAGGGTGGTCGACAGCCTATGTTTAGCTAAGTTGTGATCGCCCTGTGCCAAGAATTAGAGAAAAACTATACCAAAGTTAAATAAGCTACCTTGTTATACCAGTTTCTAGGCATGACCACAGGAGAAAATTTTTGTATTTGAATGAAAAATATTTCTAAATTTCATTTAAAGGCCATTTTTGAATTTTTTGGGCTGAAAAGATTTTTTTGTCACTCAAAAGACAAGTTAGCACCTAGCAAATTATATTGTGGTTGAAGCGAACAATTTCTTGTCCGAAACCGAACAGAAAAATCAAAAAAAGACTACTTTAATTTTTTGAAAATAAGCCAAATACTTCTTTTTTTATGATTACTTTGCAGTTGCGAATTGGGCTATTACATGGGAGTTTTTAAATATTTTGTGGTCTTTTTGGTAGGTCTTGGACTGATTGGAAGCAGTCATGCCCAATCTATAGTGCCGAAGTATTCTAATGAATTTATGAATATTGGGATTGGTGCCAGAGCCCTTGCGATGGGGGGGGCTCAGGTATCCTCGGTCAAAGATGTCACCGCAGCCTACTGGAATCCTGCTGGTTTACTTGGTGTCAAGCACGAGTACGAGTTTTCGCTGATGCATGCAGAGTACTTTGCAGGTATAGCCAAATACGACTACGCTGGATTTACCACCAATATCCAAGAGGATAACCAGATTGCGATTTCTCTGATCCGTTTTGGTGTAGACGATATACCCGATACACGATTTCTCTACGATGCGAATGGAGCCTTGAATTACAACAATATTCAATTCTTTAATGCTGCAGATTATGCCTTGCTTTTATCCTTCGCAAGAGATGTCAGTGATATTTTCAAATTTGGCGTGAATACCAAAATCATTCATAGAAATGTAGGGAAGTTTGCTCACGCCTGGGGATTTGGTTTGGACCTCGGGGGGATGGTGTTGTTAGATGAATGGAGAGTTGGGGTAATGCTCAGGGATGTGACTTCTACTTTCAATGCTTGGACGCACAATGCAGCCATGGTCAGAGAAGTCTATGCACAGACTGAAAATGAAGTTCCTATTAATTCCATCGAACTCACGCTACCCAGAGCGATTTTCAGCGTGACTAGAGATTTTGAATTGAATGATGATATTCGCTTTCAAGGTGTTTTTGATTTGGATTTTACTTTTGATGGTCAGCGTAATACCATTATAGGTACAAGTATCGTAAGTGTTGACCCAAGATTGGGTTTAGAGGCTGGCTACAAGAACCTCTTCTTTCTTAGAGCAGGGGGTAGTAATATTCAAAGGATTCAGAATTTTGATGCTACACAATCATTTGCATGGCGACCTAGCTTTGGTTTGGGTGTTTTTCTCAATGAAAGATTCCATATTGATTATGCGCTTTCTGATATAGGCGGGGTGTCGCAGACTCCCTATTCGCATATATTCAGTGTCAAAGTAAGTCTAAACCCTCTGGATGAAAAGTTCAGATTGAATAAAGGATGGAGGTATTGATGATGAAAAAATTATACTTCATAGCATTTTTGATGTTTGCTTTTTGTTCTGTGTTTGCCCAGAACAATTGGATCAATTATGATAATACCTACTATAGAATTCCGACCGTTGAAGATGGGATTCACAGGATTTCATTTACCACACTTTCTGCCTCTGGTATCAATATATCCAACCTAGACCCAAGGGATATTAGACTTTTTCACAGAGGAGAGGAAGTTGCAGTTTTTATTCAAGGTGAAAATGACGGGCGATTTGACCAAGGAGACTTTTTGGAGTTTTATGGAAAAAGAAATGATGGTACCCTAGATGCCAAATTTTATAAGGACCCTTCGCACGTGGGCAACACCATGTTCAATACCCACAATGATTCTACAGCTTATTTTTTCACTGTAACCCCTGGAATCAGAGGAAAAAGAATGGCAACGCGACAAGCAGCTGATTCAAATTTGCCTAAGCTCAATAGTTATCGTACTCAAAAAGTAGAAATCTTTTCAGATCAGTATAACCTAGGTCCAACCTATTTTCCTGGTTCCAGATTATCCGAATTTGAAGAGGGCCAAGGTTGGGTTTCTGCACCAATTGTCAAAGGTACCCCAAGAAACCTTACCTTCAGTAATTTAGGGAATATTCCAGCCAATCAAACAGCTACTTTAAAGATAGGACTAACTGGAAGGTCTCAAACCCCACATTTGACAGTAATCCGAGTTGGCCCTAATACGTCTACCCTAAGAGAAGTGGGGTCTTTTGAGTACAACAACTTCCAGGCAATTCATGCGGAGGTGACAGTGCAGTCTTCAGATTTCAATACAGATGGTAGTTTGGCGATTCAAGTAATTTCAAATGGTGCTGCCAACCCTGATAATACTTCGCTTGCTTATGTGCAGCTTACTTATCCTAAGTTGATAGCGAATAGAGATTTAAGTAGTGAAATTATCATTACCCCAGCAGAGGAGAGTATACTTGAGTTGAGCGGCTTAGTTTCTGAGTACCTCGCACACGATATCCAAGATCCCAATAATCCTGTCAGGATTCCTTTAACAAAGGTTGGTAATAATGTAAGCCTAAAATCAGGAGAAGCTGGAAGAACGAGTAAGATTTTCTTTGAAAATCAGCTCAATGTAAAAGAAGTTAATGTCATGCGGCCAGTGAAGTTTAGAAATTTTCTAGCACAGGCAGCGGATTATATTATCATCACCAATAGAGCCTTGCGTAGGCCTTCTGCTACTTATGGAGATCCAGTGACGGCCTATGCTGCGCACCGAGCATCATCAGCTGGAGGTAGCTATGATACACTCGTTGTAAATATTGACGAGCTTTATGATCAGTATACCTTTGGGGAAAAGACTCCTTTGGCGATTTATGAATTTCTGAGGGCATACTATCCTGTACACAGGCCAGATTTTCTTTTTCTTATCGGTAGATCTACAGGGATTTTCAGTACTGCTAGGGAAAACGGCGTCAATTATTTTTACAGAAATAGACCCTCGGCCTTTCAATTTCAAGATATGGTACCTCCAGCTGGGTATCCTTATGCAGACAATAATTTTTCGATAGGACTGGATCCACTCAATCCATTTGTCTCAACTATTCCAATAGGTCGAATTCCTGCCCGTACACCCAACCAAGTAGCTGATTATTTAGAAAAGGCCAAGGAGAAAGATGCACTTGGAGTTTCTGAACCTTGGCAAAAAGAAATCATTCATCTCAGCGGAGGAGTTACTGCTTTTGAGCTAGATAGGTATTTCAACTTCCTCAATGGATTTAAAAACACAGCAGAAGGTCCGTTTTTGGGTGGTAATGTGACAACTTACAGGAAGCGATCCAATTCCACTGTAGAATTGATTGATATATCTGGAGATGTGAACCGTGGTGTGAGTTTGATTACTTTCTTTGGACATGGAGCTCCTACCGTTATTGATATCGAAATAGGCTTTGCCTCTGACCCAACCATGGGATACAACAATCAAGGGAAATATCCCATGCTATTACTCAATGGTTGTGACGCAGGAAATGCTTTTGGAAATGCTTTTACCTTTGGAGAAGATTGGGTGTTGACGCCAAACAGAGGATCCACCAACTTTATGGCACACGCCAATATTGGCGTAGATATTTACTTGAGAAGATATAGTGAGTCCTTTTATGCAAAAGCATTTGCAGATTCTTCAATGATCTATCAGCCGATAGGGACAATTAGAAGAGAAACTGAAAAGTTGTTCTATCTCAGATATGGTACTTCAGAAGTAAATAGAGCTCACGCTGAACAATTGGTCATGTTGGGAGATCCAGCTATTAGAATGTTCCCAGCCAATAGACCTGATTACTCATTGAATGTGGAAGAAGTAAGTTTGAGTAGTTTTGACAATGAACCTTTCAATGCACTTGCTGATTCATTGCAACTATCTGTTGTAGTGAGAAACTTGGGAAGGGTAGATTTTGATTCCATAGATTTCAGGATAAGTAGGCGCTTGCCTGATGGTACGAATATCACTTATCCATCTAGGATGCTTGCTCCGATCAGTAGAAGAGATACGATTAATTTCACTATTCCAAATACAGGCATCCCAGCTTTTGGTGATAATCTATTTACCATAGAAGTCAATAGGAGTAGAGATGTGGAAGAATTGACCTTTGCCAATAATTCCATCACAACTTCGCAGTTTATCCCATTGAGTGGTACGCTTAATCTACTCCCTTTCAATTTTGGCATCGTCAATGAACGCAATGTTGAATTGATCACGCAAATTCCTGGGAAATCTGTGGAAGACCGTACCTTGATCATTCAAATGGATACCGCAGCAGATTTTACTTCTGCAAGGAGAAGGGAGCGTAGGGTGACCACATCGAATATTTCTAGGTGGAATGTTGATTTATTTGAAAATATAGCAGCAAAGGATTCCATGACTTTCTATTGGAGATCTAAGTTTCTCAATCCGAGACAGGGAGAAAGTGACGAATGGGTGAGTTCTAGCTTCTCTTATATACAAGATGGACCTGAAGGATGGACGCAGCGAGCAATGCCACAATTAGAAAGCAATAACTTGAACAATCTTGAGGTTGACAATACCAAGAAAGAATGGAAATACACGGATACCAAATTGAGTTTCGGTGTATTTACTTTTGGTGTAGAGGCCGATAGTTTGACATTTAGAAATACGCAGTTTTACTTGGATGGCGTGCCACAGATCATAGATAATGTGCTCAACGCAAATAGCAGACTTTGTCCAAATGGATCTTTGGGCCTTGTTGCATTCGAGCAGAGATCACTGACTCCATATTTGGTGATTCCAATTCCTGGCTTTGATATTTTGGATGGAAGGAGTTGTGGTCGTGTACCGCAGGTGATTCAAAGTATTCGAAATGCATGGCTTGCAGATCCTAACCAGCGGATTTTGATCGACTATATTGATGGTTTGGCGGAAGGCGATTATGTGACGATTTTCTCAGTTGGCAATGTAAACTTTGAGCAGTGGGAGGAATTTGTCTTCGAAAAACTCAAAGAAGTAGGAGCGAATGAAGCCCTACTGCGTAATATGAAAAATGGTGAGCCTTATATCCTTCATGGAAGAAAGGGTATGAAACCAGGTGAGGCCATAGAAATCGTTGGTAAAAAGAACATTGAAGTGGAGCCAAGTCAGCAGATCATCGAGTTTGAATCGGACGTGACAGGTTACTTTACCTCAGGCAGTATCATCACGCCAAGAATTGGCCCATCTTCAGAATGGAAGCGTTTCTTCAATGAAGTAAAGACCAGAGACTGGATTGATGAGGAGTTGACCATCTTTGATGTGATCGGTATAAGAGACAATGGAGAAGAAACTGTACTCTTCCATAATGTACGCGATGGTGAGATAGATTTGGGCTTTGTCAGTCCAGAGCAATTCCCTTACCTGAGGTTGCGCTATTCAATGAATGACGAGTTTTCAACCGCTCCAGCACAATTGAGCAAGTGGCAGGTTAACTATACTGGGGTACCTGAAGGCGTGTTGATTTACAAAGGGAAGGATCCAAAAATGACCCTCCAAGAAGGTGAAAACACCAGCTTGAATTTTGAATTTATCAATGTCTCGAAATATGACTACTTGGATTCGATCGTAGTACAATATGCCTTTAATAATACTACCAAAAGAAAAGTAGAGCGATTTGATTTTAAGATTCCAGCAGTCAAAGCAGGGGATAGCCATGAATTCAGTATAGACTTTGAATCAGCTGGTAGGGGCGGTAATGTAGGATTGGAGGTTTTTGTCAATCCACGAATCATTTTGGAGCAAACTTACAGGAATAACCTGATTGATTTGGTGGATTACTTCAATGTCATTCCAGACAATACCAATGCGATTTTGGACGTGAGTTTTGATGGGACTTACATCATGGATGGAGACATTGTCTCCCCAAATGTACTGATCAATACCATGCTCAAGAATGAAAGGACACTGCTGTTGAAACGAGATACAATAGGGATAGAACTCTTTTTGAAGCGTCAATGTGAAGGATGTCAATTTGAGCGGGTGAACTTCTCTAATCCAAAAGTTGGCTGGTCTCCAGCCAGTGAAAATAGCAGCTTCAGGATAGAGATGCTTCCAGGACCTTTGGAGGATGGCATGTATACTTTCAGAGTGGTTACAGAAGAATTGGGTGTTGACAAACCTTATGAGGTGAATTTCGAAGTGGTCAATGAATCCACCATTACCAATTTCTACCCTTATCCCAACCCATTCAGTACAAGTACCAGGTTCGTATTCACTGTGACTGGGGCAGAAGTACCTGATCAGATCAAAATTCAGATCATGACAGTCACAGGTAGAGTGGTCAGAGAAATTCTTCAGGATGAACTTGGCCCAATTCGCATTGGAAACAACATCTCTGATTTTGCATGGGATGGTAGAGATGAATTTGGTGATCAGCTAGCTAATGGCGTGTATATTTACAGAGTATTGGTCAGAAAAGATGGTCAATTTGTAGAGCCGAGAGCCACCGCAGGTGACAAAGCCTTCAAGCAAGGCTATGGAAAGATGTATCTACTACGCTGATCTATTTTCTAAAAAACCTCCAAATCCCCCAAATACTTAATAAAAGTAAGCCAAGGAAAATCCACCCTTTGCCACTGATACTTTCTTGTCCTATGGCGCTGTAAATATCAAAAGCCAAAGTACCTGAGAAAAATGCTAGCGTAGTCCTAGGTAGCATGCCTATGGTGCCCCATATCACCAACTTTTTCCAACCAGTTTTCATCAAGGCAAATAATAAGTTGGATAGCGCAAAAGGAATTACAGGGCTGATCCTGACAAAAAAGATCAATGCTCCTACACTGTCTTTTTTGCTTTCAATCATAACGGCGGCTTTTGGGTATTGTGTCAAAAGCTCTTCAAGAGAGTCACCTCCCAATTTCTTGCCCCATCCATAACCTAAAAGTGTAGCAAAGGTATAGCTTAGGATAAGTAATGGAAATGTCTGCCATCCTAATATAAAGCCAGATAGAATAGCAAAAAGGGTAGTTGGCGTCAAGGCTAATCCCATCATCAATGTGCCTACGATAACAAAAATCAAGCTTTCAGGGAATGTTGAAATATTTAGATCATAAGGGTTAGCTGATTTGCTGACGATGGTTGGGATCAAAATTAAGCTAAATACTGAAGGTGCAATACTTACCCAAAGTACAGCTAATGCCACCCTTGTATTATTCTTTCCGAAATTTTTTAATCCCTTGAAAATACCTGCCTTTTTTGTCATCTTTGGCCAAATTCATTGCAAAAGAAAGCAAATAAGTCGATTCAGCATCCCAAAATGGAAATTTTCCATAAAATTTGGAATTGTTCTGATGCTGACTTGTTAGTAATTGTAGCCCTTTCTTTAGGATAGGGATCAGATTATAGACCTAAATTTATTTCATTAAACCAATCACCATGAAATTTGGAACTAAAGCAATCCACGCTGGCGTAGAGCCAGATCCTTCTACAGGAGCCATCATGACTCCGATTTTTCAAACATCCACTTATGTGCAGCGATCGCCTGGAGATCATCAAGGCTATGAATATTCTCGAACGCATAATCCAACGCGAACAGCCCTACAAAACAACTTAGCCGCATTAGAAAACGGGAAACACGGTCTGTGCTTTTCTTCTGGCCTTGGAGCCATAGATGCCATAATCAAAATGCTCAATCCCGGTGATGAAGTTATAAGCACCAATGATCTTTATGGAGGATCATACAGGATTTTTACCAAGGTTTTTGAGCGATATGGTATCAAGTTCCATTTTGTATCCATGGAGAACCCAGCCACGCTTGAGAGCTATATCAATGAAAGAACAAAATTGATCTGGGCAGAAACGCCGACCAATCCGATGATGAACATCATCGATATTGCTGCTATCGCTGAAGTAGCTAAAAAGCATAGCATCTTATTGGGCGTAGACAATACTTTCGCAACGCCCTTTCTTCAGAATCCTCTTGATCTGGGCGCGGATCTTGTGATGCATTCTGTAACCAAATATCTTGGAGGCCATTCGGACGTGGTGATGGGAGCGATTATAGTCAATGATGATCAATTGGCCGAAAAATTAGCCTTCATTCAAAATGCTTGTGGTGCTACTCCTGGACCTCAAGATTGCTTCTTAGTCTTGAGAGGGATCAAAACTTTGCACTTGAGAATGGAGAGACATTGTCAAAATGGGAAGACAATCGCTGCATTTCTCAAAAATCATCCAAAAATAGAGAAAGTCTACTGGCCTGGTTTTGAAGATCATCCTAATCACGATATAGCCAAGAAGCAAATGAGGGATTATGGTGGGATGATATCTTTTACCCTTGTAGGAAACAAAATAGAAGATGCCACCAAAGTGTTAAAAAACCTTCACTACTTTGCTCTAGCAGAGTCTCTTGGAGGTGTAGAGTCACTCTGTGGCCACCCAGCGACTATGACCCATGCAAGTATTCCTAAGGAGGAAAGAGAAAAAGTTGGCTTGGTAGATTCATTGATCAGGTTGAGTGTAGGAATTGAAGACGCCGAGGACTTAAAAGAAGATTTAAAAAGGGCTTTGGAGTTGGTCTGAGTCCATCCTTGAACTTTACAAATAATAAGCTCTACCAGGTAGGGCTTTTTATTTGTAAAATCATCTGGTAATCTGATGATTATCATATTTTTTATGGTTGGTTGTTTGTAAATTTATAGTATAGAAATAACTATTATACAGCCATCAAAAACCCTAAATTATGAACAGTTTAGTTAAAAGAAATGGAGGTTTTTGGCCTAAATCGGTTCAGGACTTTTTTGGTGCTGATCCTTTTGATTTGGAAAAAGACTTCTGGATGCAGCGCAAGGAGTTGGAGATTCCTTCTGCTAATGTCATTGAGAATGACAATGAATTTAAGTTGGAGCTAGCTACTCCGGGGTTCGATAAGAAAGATTTCAAAATCGATGTAAGTGATGGAGTTTTGAGCATAAGTGCAGAAAGAGAACAGAAATCTGAGGAAGAAAAGGAAAATTACCATAAAAAAGAGTTTTCTTATTCAAGTGTCAGACGATCTTTCAGTCTTCCTAATCATATTGAAGAAAGTAAGATTGACGCAAAGTATGAAAATGGAATTTTGAAGGTGATTATCCCCAAAAATGACGCTGCCGCTAATCACAAAAAGTCCATCAAAGTAAGCTAGAATGATTTTTTGGAATACAGGCCTTGTTCAGCTCTTGAGCAAGGCTTCTTTATTTTTATTAGTCTTTGATTTAGACTCCTATATATGGGAAGTTAATTTCTAACATGATTATCCACTTTCTTGCCAGTAGAACCTAAAAATTGAAATTAACCTATGATTTCACGACAATCTCGATAAACCGGGACAGGAAATCAATGAATATTTCCTCCGCTGTGACGGAGTCAATATCTATTAGTGTCGTGTTGATCCAAGACCTAATTTAAATTGGTTAGTTATCTAATTGCAGCTACTCGTAATTTCTCATAATGCATCCAATCTTTCAATTTTCAAATGGACTATTCCTCAATCCAAAATTCTATCAAAAAGGAACTTACATTGTGATTCTACTTTGCTTGTCAGTGATTTTTTATTGGACTTGAGAAAACTGTGTAGATCACGGTATTTTTTAGATATCTCTTCTTTGTCTCCAAAATAATAAATAAGATGCTGCATCAAGAGGTGGTTTTGGTACCAATAAAGGAGGGATTGCTGCAGTTCAGCCATTTTTTGATGAACTTCATCTATAAAAATTGGATTGAATCCAGATTCGATTCGAATGTTTTCCATAGCAATGATTACCCTCAAACCCTCGTAAATATCTTTCAAAGCTTTGAAATCTAATTTTGACTTGTTGTCTAAATTAAAGTATTCCAATTCTTCATTGATGATTTGGGTAGTAGCTGTATTGATCATCAAAGGCTTGAGATCTACACAGTTTTTTCTCACCTGATCATAGAGCTGACTCCATGTTTCGAGAGATGTTCCAACTACTAATTCATAGATTTCATTGTAGAGTTTTTTCTTTTCATCAAGTAAGTTTTTCTCGTAACTGTTGTATGTTAAGTCATTTTTAGCCTTTACGAAGTCCAATTGCGCTTGAATGTACTTGATGTGTTTTGTCTTTTTTAGACCTCTAAATAGTTCTTTGAAAGGACCAAAAAGCTCGAATTTCAAATTGGGTGTTTCAAAATGAACTCTACCAAGTAGTTCAATAAAAATTTCAATAAATATTAGTTTTTGCTCCAGCTCAATGGCTTTTTTACCCTTGTATTGCCTACCGAGGTTTAGAAAAGCATCTTTTCCTTCGTCAAACTGTCTGGAAAATAAGCTGAAGATGGGGGAAACCTTTCCTTTCATTTTTTAAGATATTCTGACCAATGTGGCACCATAACCAAATGGGCTCTTTTGTTCATCTTGAAAGTACTTAATATTTTTCAATTGACTGAGGTGCTTGTGGATTTCTTTTCTTAGCACACCATTTCCTATGCCATGGATAAAGGTAATCTGATCCATTCCGTGTGCGATGGCATAATTGAGGTTTCTTTCGAAAGTATCCATTTGGAGTTTTAGCATTTCAGCATTACTCATAAAAGGATAATCTTTTGTCAGCTTCTCAATATGAAGATCTATGTTTTTTTCAGGTTTTGGAAATTTGGTGTCTACTGCTGTTTGAGAAATGGACTTCAGTTCCTCATTGAGCTCTGTGATATCAATTTCCTTGATATTTTCTGTCAGCTTAAATAGATATCCATTTTTATCTAGAATAGGAACCTTTCGCTTACTTTTAAAAAAAGCGCTGGCCTTGAATTTGATTCTTCGCTCAAAAGAAGGTTGTGTTTTTTCAATTTTCGTATGGATAGGGAAAAATTGGCACAAGAGCGTAGGCCATTCCTCAAAATCAGCAATTGATTTTTCTCCAATTTTCTTATTTCCTCTGGCTACCAATTCTCCGGCAACTATTGTTCGGCTATTGTCTCCAAATACTTCGGATACCATCGTTAGGTATGCTCTGGAGCTTTGATTGACTAGGTATATGCTGTGGTCTTTGTCATTGATAGGGATGTAGGCTAGATAGACTCCTTCAGCACTGTTTTCTTTGGAGCTTTTAGGGTCGAAGGACTTGCTTTCTTCTACTTTGATACCATCACCGAAGAATTGTCTCTCGGCAGCAGAGATGATCACTACCTCGTTTTTCATTGCTGGAATTCGAAACCCATCCTCGATTTCGATTTCTATTCTGCCACCATTTGAAATTTTCGTAATTACTCCTTCTTCATTGCCGTGAAGCAACCTGACCCTATCTCCTATATTCATGAATTCAATGCTGTTTTGTATGTTTCTATTGCCCTTTCTCGAGCAAATTTATGGTCTACCATGGGTTTTGGATAGGCTGATGTACCATACTCCGGAACCCATTTCTTGATGTATTTCAGTTCTTTGTCAAACTTTTCTGTTTGAGATTCTGGGTTGAAAACCCTAAAATAAGGCTGTGCATCTGTACCAGTACCAGCGGCCCACTGCCAGCCTCCATTGTTCGAAGATAGTTCAAAATCCAATAGCTTCTTAGCAAAATATGCTTCACCCCATCTCCAGTCTATCAAGAGGTGTTTGGTCAAGAAGCTCGCTACAATCATTCTGACACGATTGTGCATATATCCAGTCGCATTCAACTCCCGCATCCCAGCATCTACGATTGGATAGCCGGTCTTACCTTCGCACCATTTATTGAAGTCATCTTCGGCATTTCTCCAAGGAATGGTATCGTATTGAGGTTTGAAGGCTTTATCTACAACTTGTGGATTATGAAACAGAATCATCATGTAAAACTCTCTCCAGATCAATTCATTCAAGTAAGTATCATTCAGCTGAGCTGCCTCTAGGGCTAGCTTTCTGACGCTGATGGTCCCAAACCTTAAATGAATACCGAGCCTCGATGTCCCATTGATGGCAGGGAAATTCCTCACTTTATCATACTTACTGATCAGTGGCTTATCAATTTCGAGTGGAGGAATCGCAATTGAAGTTTGCTGGAATCCCATTTCTTCAAGGCTAGGGATTGGTAAAGGCTTGGTTTTGTAGAAATTTCTCTTTCTGCCATCTAGTGAAAGCAGTTCGATATTTGACTTTTTGAATTTATCCAACCAGACTCGACTATATGGTGTGAAAACTTTGTAAAAGTCACCACTACCATTGACGATCTCTTCTTTTTCAAAAATCACTTGGTCTTTGAAGTCTAGAAATTGAATTCCTTTTTCTTTTAGGAGCTTTTTGATGGATTCATCTCTTTCCTTCGCGTAAGGTTCATAATCTCTATTCGTATAGACATTTTGAATGTCGTATGTGTTCAATAGTTCTTTCCAGACCTCTTCTGGTTTTCCGTATTTCACCAAAATACTGCTTTCAAAATCACTGAGTTCATTTGAAATTCTACTGATTTGCTGGTGTATAAATTCTACCCTAGCATCCGATTTGTCTTCCAAATCATCTAAAATGTTTCTATCGAAAATAAACAGTGGCAATACATTACTTTCCTGCTCAAAGGCATAGTACAAGCCAGTATTATCCTCTAACCTCAAATCTCTTCTGAACCAGAATATGCTAATTTTTTCCATAATTGTAATTGCTAACAGTTCATTAATACTTGAAATAAAAAATTGTTTATCGATAGCCAATCAAATTAATCCTCCAGCTTCATTTGATAATCTAAGGGACTTACCTTTCTTTCTAAATTATCCAAGGGAATAGGTTTCCAATTTTCCTGATCTTCAAATTGGTACCTTAGAAAATCATCCGTATCATTGATTCTCAGCTTTTCTTTATTTTTTCTTGTCAATCTATCCACTAGTTCTTTGAAAGAATTGAAAGCCAGATTTTGAGAAACTGATATTCCATAAGTCGCTACATTTCTAGAAAGTGAGAGTGAAGTGAAGGTATTGAAGTTGTTTCTATTGTAGATTCTTAGCCTGTACCGACCATCTTGCGTAATTAGATATTCAGCTTGCCAATCTCCCGCAATGCTATTGATGTCAGCATTTCCCTGTAAATCTGTAAAGCCTCCATCCCTAGTAACCCTCAATCTCCCATCTAGGAAGGTATAGGCCACTCGCAATTGAAATGTTTCCAATGCACTTTGATCTAGACTAGCTAGATCTATATCCACTTCCAGGTTTTGATCTACTTGGGCAATGAAGCTATTTAGTTGCGAGGATAGTAGCTGGCTGAGGTTAGAGCTAGCAATGTTGCTTACGCCGCTGAATTGACCTTCTGGAGAAAATGAGCGCATCATAATGACTGAAAATACCTGTCGGTTTTTTTCCTGCTCGTCATTGGCAATTCTGTTTCTGAATGCAGAAATATAAGTCTGAATATTTCCTTCTGGATATTCAGAAAAGTCAAAGTCAAAGTCAATTTCAGGACTGAGAATACTCCCTTTCAAATCCATGATCACTTTGAGTGGCCATCTTCTGCGCATTTGTGGATCTTCCAGTTCACTACCCTGTGTAGTTCCTGTCTGTAAGTTTTGCAGTGATACGGACTCTTGATAGGTGGCACGCAGGTCCATCACTCCTTCATATGGATCCCCAAACCAAGAGATACGTCCCCCAGGTTGTACTACAAACTCCCGCCTGATGATGTTATAGAGGGAGAAGTTGTACTTTGCTTCGGTGATTTCATAGTTTCCAGCCATAGAAAAATTACCCTGTGTGTCAATGTTGAGGTTGAGGACTCCTCTTCCTCTACCTTGTATGTTTTCGCCAGTTCTTGGGTCAATTTGAATTTCTACATAGGCATCTGGCGTCACATCTAGGGCGAAATTCATCCTGATATTGTTGATGGCTATTCTTTCTACTTCATTTTGAAAATCTATTACTCTAGTAGTATCTCGGACATTGATGATATTGATGAAGTCTTCTTGTGCTTGAATATTACTTGAGCCAAATGGAATGAAAATCCTAGTATTGGCCTGTGAAGTAGCTCGTGCATTGATGTCAAGGTTATTTGCTGCGCCAAAGATATCCAATCTGCCAGTGGCATAGGCTGTGCCATAAAAAAGGTCATTATCTCTAGATGAAGTGTTGAGTACTTGAAAATTCTCCATGTTGGAAGTAATATCCAAAATGAAGTCTTTGAAGCCATCATGTGTTACGCCACCTCGCAAGTTGGCAATGTTTCCATTGATATCTTTGAGGGAAAGCTCTCTGAAGGAAATCTCGTTGGTGTCAAATATCAAGTTGCCATCAATGGTGTAAAAAGTATTCAGATAATTAATTTTCAATGTACCACCATTTACCCTGCTTGATCCCAATACGATAGGAGAGATAATGGTTCCTGATATATCCAGATCCCCATTTACAGTTCCCCCCATCTGTGTGAGGTATTCATCAAGAAAAGGTTCTAAAACTGAAATATTAGCATCTCTGAGCTGCGCTTTAAGCTCAATTTCATTATCCTCGGTATTGCTTAGATATCCATTGATATTGATTACTTTTTTGCCTTCTCTGATATTTCCGAGCTCTAGGTTGATTTTATCATCTTCAAGGTAAGTAGCTGCTTCTATGTCACCGATCAGGAAATTATTGATGTAAAATTCATTGATGGTCAAGTTTCCATTCACTGCTAGGATATCATAAAAGTTTCCAAAGGAAAATATACCATTGGCTGTACCTTCATAGGATTTTAGACTTAAGGTATTAAAAAAATCTAGATTGACTTCGTGTATTTCCAATCCCAATATCTGATCTGGCTCGGGAGAGACGCGACCATTTAGTGCTAGGAATTGACTTTCGTTAGTCAGCTTTATGTTGTCAAACTGGATAATTTTATCAGCTATGTATATTTGGTTATTGGGATCAAATTGCCAGATTTTATCCAATACTTTGAGTTCTGAAGGATCCATGACAATTGAAGTGTGATCTGGAAAAATCCGCACTTCACTACTCAAGTTGATGTAACTTTCTGAACTTAGCTGGTCTTGCTTGTATGTCAGTTCAATTTTATTTTCATCCCATATGGCCTCCATGGCCATATTGTTAAAAGTAAGTCCATTGGCTAATTCCTGTGTTTTTGAAAAAACATAGAAAGAAGCTAGGACGTCTCCAGAATCGGATAGCTTGGAAGTATTGAAGTCTAGATTGGTATCAAAAAGGAACCCACCATTGTAGTAAATTGAGTCTAAGCTAGAGAAGAAATTAAAGATTGTATTGCTGGGGGTTTGATAGAAAGCTCCTTCTACAATTGTGTTTTTTGATATCGAAGCCTTGGGTTCTACAATGTTGATGATAGGGTTGATATCGATCAGATTTAAATTGATATCGATGTTATAAGGCTCAAAATCTATATTTTTTTGAACCGAAGTAGGGAGAGGAGAATTCGTCAATATCGCCCAGTACTGTCTACTTAATAGAGAAACATCGTCAACAAGCTTTTGAACTTCAAACTTTCCAGAAATTCCAGCCACTAAAAGATCCGAATTGAGAGAAATCAACCTGGAGTCATCTGTAAATAAGGATTGGAAAAAGAAATTGTCAACTGTGAGGTTTCTACCTTCATAGCTGAGGTTTACATCACTGAATCTTGCAATTCCCTCAATATCATCTAAAGTAATACCCTTGGTATCCATGTCAACCTTGCCACTGACAAACAGATCTCTATCCATGATTTTCAAATCCATCAAGTAGGCTGTATCTATTTGTACGTTGAGTCTGATGGAATCTTTATTATCCCTGAGATCCAATACGCCATCAAAGTTAGCTTTGAGGTTTGGGTCATTTACTTCAAGTTGACCTCTAAAGAGATCCCTACCAAAAGTTGCATTACTGACAATATTGGTATAATCGTATTGGTTGATTCCAAGTTTTTTGATGTCGGCATCTACCTGTACTAAGGCTGTTTCTACTGTCAGTCCAGTCCCTTTTATTTGCCCTGTTAGGGTTACTTTTTGGAAATTCTCTTGGTCTTCAAGCAATATACCTAAATCAAGGTTTCTCAATTCTACCCGGCCATTGTATGCGGGTTGATTGTTGGCATATCGATAGTTTAGTCTTCCAATCATCTGACCAATGCCTGTTCGGAAGTTGCCATTTGCAGTAAAATTGGTCAGGTAGCCAGAGAAATCTGTGTCAAATCTGATATCTCTGAATTTGTTAATTTCTCGCTGAGCATCTTGGCTGATGTACGGCGAGAGATCATTGCTATTCAAAATTGAGTTTATCAACGACATCTCAAAAAATGTATTTGCAACATCAGGGAGACCTTTGATATTAAACTTTCCAAATAGTGCAGATCGCTGACCAAAACGAATCAGCAGCTGATCGGAAGTCAATAGGTCAACGGTCCCCTTGATGTCCCCACTGAGTGTAATGCGGTCTTGAAAATCGGGAATTTGGTCAGTGAAATATTTGAGGTCTTGAATGTCCAAGGTGGATTCATCCAAGCTTGCGAAGATTTGTACTTCTTCATTGAAATTAGATAAAGCAGAAGTGGATTCGTAGGTGAATTTGAGGTAATCTTTGATTTCAGTTCTATTTGATCTCAAAAACAATTCATCAAACTCCATAAAGCTTGGTGAGTAGGTGAATTTTGTTTTCAGCTGTTGAATGACTATTCCTGAAGTGACCTCAATGCCTCTTAGAAAATTTGTTTTGAACCCGACTTCTCCAGCGTAGGTATAGAAATCATCTGCATCTGCTAGCAAATCTCTAAATCTAAGTTGGTTGTAATCAAAGCCAGAAGTCACTGGAATTCCTTTGTAATTGATTACATCTAGAGATGTTTCTTCAAAGAAAATATTACTGATACTGAATTTTGGTTTGATGCTAGGCTTGTCTGAGCTGGGTAGTAAGTTATTGATCCGATCAAAAAAGATGGAGATATTTAAGGCCTCTTCATTGGGGTGGGATAGCAATCTGACATTCCCGTTGATCAATTTGATTTGGTCTAAACTTGGGTTTTCTCGATCCAGTAATCCTTTTATCGAAAAGTCTATGAAGACCTCTTGCAAGTTGATCATCAAGCTATCTTGGGTATCATAGATCAATACATCATCTAAACTCACAGCATCCCACCATCGGATATTGACCCTAGAAATAGAAGTGTCAAAACCAGTTTGTTTGGTAATATAATTAGTCAGAAAACCAGTGAATTTTGTCTGAACTGCAGGAATCTGAAGTGCTCCTGCTAGTAAGATCACCCCCAAAATCAGGAAAAGGATTAACCTGAATAGCAGTTTAAAGGCTTTCAGTATTTTTTCCGTAACTTTCGACTTCTTTTCCAAAGGGGTAGTACAAAATGAATGTAAATATTCTAGCCATTGAGTCATCCTGTGACGAAACATCGGCTTCTATAATATCTAATGGCAAAATACTTAATAATATTGTCGCCACGCAATCAGTTCATGAAAAATATGGTGGTGTAGTTCCTGAACTTGCATCACGTGCTCATCAGCAGCACCTCATTCCAGTGGTTCAAGAGGCCATTTCTTCATCTGGAATGGCAAAAAGTGAATTGAACGCTATTGCGGTTACTTTAGGGCCGGGTTTGATGGGCTCGTTGATGGTAGGGGTATCTTTTGCTAAGTCATTAGCTTATTCACTTGGAATCCCACTGATTGGAGTCAATCACATGGAGGCTCATATCATGGCACATTTTATAGATGAGCCAAAGCCTAGCTTTCCTTTTATTTGTCTTACAGTCAGCGGAGGTCATACCCAACTAGTGCTGGTCAAAAGCCATTTGGAAATGGAAGTGATAGGAGAGACTATGGATGACGCCGTTGGAGAAGCTTTCGATAAGACGGCGAAGTTATTGGGCTTGCCATATCCAGGTGGTCCCTTGATTGATAAGCATGCCCAACTTGGAAATCCGTTAGCATATAAGTTCCCAATATCGGACATGCCAGGATTGACATTTTCATTCAGTGGTATCAAGACTGCGATTCTTTATTTTCTTAGAGATCAGATCAAAGAAAATCCTAATTTTATCGAAGAGCACATCAATGATATCTGCGCTTCTGTACAATATACTTTGATACAGACTTTGATGCAGAAGCTCAAAAAAGCAGCAAAAGAATATCAAATTAAAGAAATTGCTATTGCAGGAGGAGTTTCTGCAAATTCAGGTTTGAGAAGGGAACTCGAAGTACTGGCTGAGAAGTTGAAGTGGAAAACCTACATCCCCAAATTTGAGTATTGCACCGATAATGCAGCCATGATTGCGATGGCCGCGCATTATAAGTATCAGCAAAGTGAATTCCTAGGACTCGATGCGAGTCCAGAAGCAAGGATGAAAATATAAGCTTATGAATAAGAAAAGTAGATTTGAGAAAATCATCAATATAAAAAATAAGAAAGCGAGCTATGAGTTTGAGTTTATCGAAAAATTCACCGCTGGATTGGTACTGAAAGGAACCGAAATCAAGTCTATTCGGGAAGGGAAGGTTTCTTTGACAGAAGCATATTGCTATTTTAGATCTGGGGAATTGTATATCAAGCAGATGCACATCGCTCCATATTCTATGGCAGCAAGCTATAATCATGATGCAGTTCGTGAGCGCAAACTTTTGCTAAACAAGAAAGAACTTGATAAATTAGAAACTAAATTTTCAGAAAAGGGTCTTTCCATCATTCCTGTAAGAGTATTTCTCAATGACAAGGGATTGGCGAAACTTGAGATCGCCTTAGCAAGGGGTAAAAAGCTCCACGACAAGAGGAATGATATCAAAGAAAAAGATCTGAAAAAGGAAATGAGTAGGCTGACCTATTAAACAATCAGATTAAACAGCATGTTTTTCGGTCAGTTTGGATTAATAAAACTGAATATGGAAAAGCGTGTTTTGGTACTGAACATGGATCATTCTCCAGTGGCTGTAGTGACAGTTCAGAAAGCATTTGTGTTGATTTTTTTGGAAAAGGCAAGTTGCCTTACTTATTATGAATCACTTACCATACGCACTGTCAGTATGAGCTACAGCTACCCAGCTGTAGTTAGGCTAAACGAGTATAAAAATATTCCATTCAGAGGTGTATTACTTAATCGTGTCAACCTATTTAGAAGAGATAAGGGCGAATGTCAATACTGTGGATCTAAGAAAAATCTCACCATAGATCATGTGATTCCAAAATCAAAAGGCGGAAAAACTAATTGGACAAATCTAATTACAGCATGTAATAGGTGTAATGTGACCAAAGGAGATAAAACCCCTGAACAAAGCGGAATGATGCTTCGCTCAAAGCCTTTTAAACCTAGTCTTGCATATTTTCTAGCAGAGTATGCAGAACGACAAGCGGAAGAGTGGCTTCCTTTTTTGACCGTTAAAGCTTATTGATCTTTGGAATAATTTTTGCCTTATGATTCGCTGAAAATCTTGTAATATGAAGTCAGCAAAAAATATTTTTAAGGTAGGAAACAAAGTTGCATTGGGATTTTTCTTAGCTGTATTTTTAGTGATTAGTGTTAGCATAGTTACTTTTATTAGTATTCAAAATCTGTTGGATACAGTAGAGAATTTATCAGAACCAAATCAAAAGCTGCGACAACTCAATGGATTGATGGCGGATGTTTATCTTTTGGATTTATCTAAGGCTGATAGAACATCTGACAAAGACTCAATTTTCAATGAGGCTTATGAAAGAATAGTAGATCGAATCAAGTGGCTCAATCAAAACGCAGACAATAAATCAGAAAAAGAGAGTTTTGATAAAATCAACTTAAATATTCAGGAGTTGTTAGTTTCCTATGCGGGGTTGGAAGAAATCAGGTATAGATTAACCAACAGAAGTTTTAGCGAAGAAGCTTTGAAGACAATAGAAATAAAAATCCAAAGACAAAAGCAAACCTCGGAATTGGAATTTTTAGGAAACTTGAGAAGAAGAGATCTTTTTGGTGATAGTGAATCGACACTTAGTGAAGAAGAGGAAGAAATCCTCACTGAGGAAGATAGAGATAATATATCAGATATAGTAGAAGAGTTAGAAGCACTCAATTTGGTACAGTCTGGCACTCGATTATCTCGACAGGAATCTGATTCTGTATTAGTTGCCCTCAAGAATCTAGTTACTAGGCTTTACAAAGACGAACAAGAGTTAAGAGAAAACTTTATACAGTTGGAAGTTTCTTTGCAAGGGAAAAATACTGAGGTTTTTTCAGAAATACAGAGCCTGATAAGCAATATGCAAAGAAGTCTTCTAGCGCAGTATAGAGAGAAAAATGAATCTGCATATAACTTAACCTACAATGTATCATTGATATTAGGAGGGCTTGTTTTTTTAGGGGTAATAGGGTCCGTTGGCTTTGTTTATACAATACTAAAGGAAGTTAGAAGAGCTGAGAAGTATCGACTTGGGTTAGAAAGAGCCAAGCAGCATTCCGATGACCTAGCAAAAGCCAAGCAAAATTTTTTGGCAAATATGAGTCATGAGATTCGAAATCCACTACATGCAATCCAAGGATATCAAGATCTTTTGAAAAAGACGCATTTGAATGAGCATCAAACTGAATTCGTCCAAATGATAGGATTTGCATCAGCTACCTTGATGCAAATTGTCAATGATATTTTAGATTTTTCAAAATTGGAAGCTGGAAAAATCTCTATTGAGAAACAGCCTTTTGACGGATTACAATTGTTTGTAGCCATGAAGAGTTTTTATTCTTTTAAGACTGAAGAGAAAGGTTTGGCTTTTGATTGGGATATACAGTTGCCTAAGAACCATACATTAGTAGGTGATCAGTTGAGAATCAATCAGATTATGAACAATCTACTCTCCAATGCGATCAAATTTACTGAAAAAGGATATGTCAATGTGCAAGTTGTTTACATTGATGGCAGCCTTCAGATGACGGTGGAGGATTCTGGGATTGGTATATCTAAGGAAGTCAAGCAGCAAATATTTCAAGAGTTCAATCAAGGAGATGGATCCATTACAAGGAAATTTGGAGGTACAGGTTTAGGATTGTCAATTGTCAAAAGACTTGTGGATTTACAAGGAGGAACAATTCAAGTAGATAGTGAACAGGATAGGGGGACTGTGATTGAGATCAGCATTCCAATGGAGCTTAGTCAAGTGCAAGTTGCAAATAAATTAACTGCTAAACATGATTTCAAATTGGAAGGTCTCACATTCCTAATAATAGATGATGACCGAATGGGTTTGAAATTGCTGAGGTTATTATTGGAAAGTAAAGGTGCCATTGTGAAGAGCTATTTGGGAGGAAAGGCGTTCAAGGAATCCTATCAGCAAGAGGATTTCGATCTTGCATTGGTTGATATTCAAATGCCTGAAGTTGATGGTGTGGAGGTACTCAATTTGCTTCAGAAAGATTTTGGTAAAGACATAGCTAAAGTATTTGCAATGACAGCTAATGTATTTGCAGATGAACAACAGAAACTGAAAGAAAAGGGATTTGTAGATATTCTGTTGAAGCCATTTGATGAAGAGAAACTTTATGATTTGCTGAGTAGTCATCTTGACCTAGCCTTGCTCAATTCTAATCATTCCAAAGGAGTAGTCTCTGATAAAGAGGTCAAAATAGCCAAGGAAAAAACTTATGATCTGTCAGATATGGAGAAGTTTTCAATGGGAGACCAAGAGCTTTTTGCTGAGATTATGCAGGATTTTATCTCAGAGGGCATCAATGATATGGATAGATTGAAAATGTGCTTAGGGCAAAGTGATTTTGGGAAGATTAGAGAGATAACACATCAATTGGCAAGTAGATTAGGACAGATCAAATCTCCACTATCTGAAAAAGCAAAAGCGATAGAAGTGGCATTGAAAAATGGGCAAAACGAAGGAATGAAAGATCAGATTACTGAATTGATTTCAGGGATGCAAAATCTTTTCAGTGAATTAAAAATCAATTTGAGGATTGAGGTTTAATAAATAGTAAGGGAAAGATCCCTAAAGAGATGTTGCTTTTCTACTACAGTCTGTAATTCGCTAAAAATTGACCTGATCAGATTGTTATGGAAGAGATTTTTAGAAACCACTCATGAGTTAAAGAAATTGATCTACAGATACTCGGGATAGAATTCTATAAACCGTATTTCTTCATTTTATTGTATAGGGTCTTTCTATCTATGCCTAGTAATTCTGCTGTCTTGGTTTTATTGTACCGCGTAGCAATTAGGGTTTCTTTGATGCTATTTTTTTCGTCGAAATCTCTTTGTTCCTTGATGGTAAGCTGCGAAGATTCGTTTGATTGGTGCTGAAGAATCTCAGTGGGGATTGCTGCTAATGAAATGTAAGTGTTAGTTTCTAAAAGGCTTGCTCTTCTGACAACATTTCGAAGCTCGCGGAGGTTGCCAGGCCAGCTATATTGCATGAATTGGCCGATGACTTCTTCCGAAAACCCATCAAGTTTTTTATTGAGTTTTTGAGAACTTTCTGCCAAAAACTGTTCTGCAAAAAGCATTAAGTCTCCTTTTCTATCTTTCAAGGGAAGTGCGGTAATGGAGAACTCATTCAATCGATAATATAAATCTTCTCTAAACTTACCTTCCTGTACTTGTTGAAATAGGTTTTCATTAGTTGCTACCAATATTCTTACATCAATATCAATTTCTTGAGTACTTCCAATCTTCCTGATTTTCTTTTCCTCCAAGGCTCTCAATAGTTTGATTTGTGACTCGTAGTCCAAGTTTCCAATTTCATCCAAAAATATAGTGCCACCTTGAGCGGCTTCAAAATGTCCAGCTTTAGTTTCACTGGCTCCTGTAAATGCCCCCTTCATATGGCCGAAAAGTTCACTACCCGCAAGATCTTTGGAGAGTGTGCCACAGTCCACTGCAACAAATGATTGTTGAGATCGGTAGGAGTGATGATGGATTCTTCTGGAGATATACTCTTTGCCTGTTCCCGTTTCGCCTAGGATAAGTACATTGAGGTCTGTGGGTGCTACTAGCTGAATGTGATTTTCAAGTTGGATGGCATCGGGACTTTTACCCACTATATAGTCTAAACCTTGAATGCTATTCGGGTTTGAAGACTCTTCTGTTGATTTAGGGGTTTTCAATGCATCTTTTACTGTAAGCAAAAGTTCATCAGGGTTGATTGGCTTGGTGATATACTCAAAGGCCCCCATTTTCATAGCTTTTACGGCAATCCTGATATCAGCATAGTTGGTGATGAGAATGGTTGGAGTATTACTTTTGAGTGATTTGTATTGGGTCAGCAGCTCTAGTCCTGTCCCATCAGGCAGTCTAAAGTCTGTGATGATCAAATCTATCTCTTCTCTTTTAGCAATTTGAATCGCTTCCTTGATATGGTCGGTAGCAAATACATGAAAGCCATTCTTTTCCAAAAAAGTCTTTATGATTCTTGAATAGCTAAGATCGTCTTCTACGAGTAAAATATGTTTCATCCAGTTAAATAATAGTAAAACAAAAATATAGGTAAAAATAGGTGAATGAAAGTTTCAAACACCTATTTATGATTTAAAAGATCAAAACGAATGTGTTTCTTTTATTTCAACACCTTCAGTGTCATATTTTTTAGTCAATCCTTCACCTCCATTTTCAAATTTAATTTTAAAATATTTCTTCCCATCCTCACTCTTTATTTTCCATACTTCTAGAATAGGGAGCTCTGAGACGGTAGGGTCATCGGATATACTTTTTTTGACAGGATCAGGAAGGGCTGAGGCTTCTATTTTTTCTTTTTCTTGTAGATCAATCAGCGCTACATTTGCAACTAGGTCTTTTGACACACTTTCCAGTGGTATTGTTGCAGCACCAAAGAATAAAATTGCGGCAATCATCATCTGAGTTTTCATGGTATTTTAGTTTAGTTTATAAATTGAATTAAGGTATGTAAAAGCTTTTTTCTAACTCTGCTGAATAGAATTCATTCATAACTTCCACTCCTTGCTTGAACTTCTTTTTTTGCAAAGAGAAATAGCTTGATGTGAATAACATCATCATGCCAAGCAAAAGCGTCAGTATCATTGTGAACTTATTCATGATAACTTATATGAAAATGGTATGCCATCGTAAGAATGATACTTAAAAGCTCTAAAGTGGAGGTTCTGAAATGATAGGTGGGGAATTTTTCCACAGTTTGAGAAGTATCATATCCCCATTTTGTATACCAGATGATTATCTTTCAAAAAATCCAAGCGTAAGCTTAATAATGGGTAGGAGAATTCTAAATACTTTTCTTTCTCTTATCTTCTAAAAAAGAGCTAACTTTACATGCTCAAATATAACTTTCGCCCAACCCAATGAGTGATCAGATTAAGCACGAATGTGGAATAGCTCTTATTAGACTCCGCAAACCCCTCCAGTATTATATAGACAAATATGGATCTCCAGCTTATGTCTCAAATAGACTATATGTCTTGATGCAAAAGCAAATCAATAGAGGTCAAGATGGAGCAGGAGTAGCCAATATCAAAATCAACACCAAGCCAGGTACTAGGTATATCAGTAGATATAGATCGATTGAGCCTCAAGCTGTGAATTTTATTTTTGATAAGATTCAAAAAAAATATAAAAAAGCCAAGAAACTTGGTGGTGACCAAGCTTTACATGATGCTGATTGGCTCAAGGAAAACATAGCTTTCACGGGAGAAGTTTGGCTAGGGCATTTGAGGTATGGCACACATGGGGAAAATAGTATCGAGACTTGCCACCCTTTTCTCAAGCAGAATAACTGGAGAAGTAGAAATCTGGTCATGGCGGGTAACTTTAACATGACCAATGTGGAGGAACTTTTTGGGAAACTGGTAGAACTCGGACAGCACCCAAAGGAAAAGACAGATACAGTTACGGTCATGGAAAAGATCGGGCACTTTTTGGATGAAGAAAATCAGCGAATTTTTGATAAATACAAGCATCAGTATTCCAACGAGCAGATCACAGCAGTTATTGAGGATGAATTGGATGTTGCAAGAATCCTGAGAAGATCTTGCAGAGATTTTGATGGAGGGTATGCCATGGCAGGTTTGATTGGTAATGGATCGAGCTTTGTTGTAAGAGATCCTTCTGGGATAAGACCAGCATATTATTATGCAGATGATGAGATAGTTGTTGTCGCTTCTGAAAAACCAGCTATCAAATCTGCTTTCGATATCGATTTCAAACAAATCAAGGAGATCCAACCAGGAAATGCACTTGTCATCAACAAAGATGGGAACTTTGCTGAGCATGAAATCATGCCTGCAAGAGAGAAGAAATCATGCTCTTTTGAGAGAATCTATTTTTCTAGAGGTACAGATCCAGATATCTACAGAGAGCGAAAGCTGTTAGGCAAGGCTTTGATCCCTCAGATTCTTCAAGCAATAGATTTTGATTTGAAAAACACTGTGTTTTCTTACATTCCTAATACCGCAGAGACAGCATTCTTGGGAATGATAGAAGGTTTGGAAGATTATCTTAGTGCAAAGAGGAGAGAGGTTTTGCTGGAAGGTAAGCCACATCTTGAAGACTTAGAGGAGCTGTTGAATTTCAGACCTAGGGTGGAAAAATTAGTTTCCAAAGATGTCAAGCTGAGAACTTTTATCACCAATGATTCTGATAGAGACGCTATGGTGGCTAATGTCTATGATACCACCTATGAGGTAGTCAGGTCAGGGATTGATACGCTTGTAGTCATAGATGATAGCATTGTGCGTGGAACTACTTTAGAAAAGAGTATCCTAACTACACTGGATAAATTGGAACCTAAGCGTATCGTGATCGTCTCCTCAGCCCCACAGATCAGATTCCCTGATTGCTATGGCATTGATATGTCTAAAATGAAAGAGTTCATTGCTTTCAGAGCGACGATAGCTTTGCTCAAAGAAAAAGGAATGGAGTCCTTGATGAATGATGTTTATGAACAGGCAAATTCTGGTGAAGTACTTGATATCAATTATGTCAAAGGGCTATACGAGCCATTTACAGATCAAGAAATATCAGATAAAATCGCTGAAATTATCACCTCAGAAAATATCAAGGCTGAAGTTAAAGTAATTTATCAAACCGTGGACAACCTACACAAAGCTTGTCCAAATCACTTAGGAGACTGGTATTTTACAGGAGATTTCCCAACCCCAGGAGGAATGCGTGTTGTGAATCGTGCTTTTGTCAACTACATGGAGGGCAAAACGATTAGAGCATATTAATTTAAAAAAGCAGCCGGATGGCTGCTTTTTTTATAACTTATTGATGACTTCAAGTAATTCATTGGGATTGATAGGTTTAGAAATGAAGGCATCTGCTCCCTTTTCTATTGCCTGATTGGCAATATCTTGATCACCATAGCGTGTAATCAGAATTATTTTAGAGCCAGGAGATTTTGATTTGAGTTTTTCCAAAATCTCTAATCCAGTCATGTCAGGAAGCCTATAGTCCAATATTGCCAACTTGAACTCGTTCATTTCCATCAGTTCAAAAGCATCTTTACCATTTTGGGCATCCATGACTTCATAATTATTTCTTGATAGAAATTTTGTCAATAGTCTGCAGAAAACTACATCATCTTCTACGATTAATATCTTCTTATTCATGATTCTTGGTTTTGGGTGGTAAAATAATCTTTAATTGGGCTACTGCCATAGATTTTGATAGCATTTTGATCAATGGCATATACTGCCATAGCACTTTGGATAAAACCTTTGATCAATTCGTCTATACCTAATCCAAGCTGCCCAAAATTCCTGATATCAAATAACATCAGCCTTTCATCAGCATACGTCCAACCATCTTCCCCTTTGATAGAAAGGTTGGTGCCATACACTTCCCAAGAATTCATATCCTCAGGAAGCTCTTGGTTGAGGGGGAACCTGGATCTTCTCGAATATACTGCCAATGGCCGTATTCCCTCATCTGTCGCATGCATCATCAACCTAAGGTCAAATGCAAAGCTTCTTCCTTTGGAATCTGGAATCGTACCTACATGATACCAAGCTTTAGTTGGATCAAGGTTTTTGCTAAAATTACTATGAATCAATTCTTGGATCAAATATTCATCATCTGGATTGATTTCAGCCATGGCGTGATCCAGTTCTTTTTGACTAACCACAGTGTAGACACCCTGTCCGGCATTTGAATCGGGAACTTTGATCACCATGCTTCCTCCAAGCCTATCAAAGTGACCTTGCAATTCAGCATATTTTACCTTTCTGAATGTCTTTGGTGTAAATATTCCGATCCCTTTATCTTTGAACTGCTCATTGAAGACATCATAGGCTGCACTTGCGATTTCCTTGTTTCTTCCACCCGAAAGACAGGCTTCGATTGGATTTAGAATAAGTGTCTTGGTTTGCTTGGGTAGCCTAGTCCATGGTTCTTGAGTGACATACCTAAAGGCAGCTCTTACTTTGACCCATTCTTCTTTTTCATTTCTGACATACATAATGCCACCATCAAACTTCACGGGTGGATCGATGTCCGCTTTATCAAACTTGGCTAAAAAGACATTTTCTTCAAAAACATCGGCAATTGTAGCTGCATAGCCAATGTTTTCCATGGGATTTTTATCATAAATGACCGCTAATGCCCCATCCATGGTGTGCGCATCGACCATAGGTTTGAATGTCTTTTCAATCAGCCTCTTATAGCCACCTTGCTCTACGTTGAGGTCTAGAAGGGGCATAGATTTTTGACCAGAAGGACAGCTATTGGTCTCGATCACGGTAAGTTTTCTATTCCCTTCGTGGTTGGTGACGTGCATCAAGTCTGTACCTGCCCAGCGAAAATACTGAGGTTGATAACGAAGTATTTCCAAAAGACTTGCTAAATCACTTTGCGGATGCAATCTATGGTACCTTTCTGCCAACTGCTCGTGTGTCAAATTGAGAAAATAAGAGACCAGTGGATGAATATTTGAATTCAAGACTCTCGGATACCAATGATCCGTGGGCTCGAAATCCCCTGGTTCTACGAGGTGGACATTTTTTGAAATAGACAATTTCATATACTTATTTTTTTAATTTAAATAATAGACTCTATGGTATCCCAATTTTTCCAAAGCATCAGGATCCCACTCAATACCATGCTAGCGACTACAATTTGCCTGAAGAACAATTCTGAGATTTTAGCTAGTATAAGTTTACCAAAGTATACAGCGACCATAGAAGTCACACCTATCAGGATACCATATTTGAGGACTTCTCCAGTCACATAGCCAAAGTAGGCATAGCTGATAATCTTGGTAATGTGAAGAAGAATAGCATTAGCTGACCTTGTACCCAATAAGGATTCCTTGCTGATCCCATAATTGAGATAGGCCGAATTCATCAATGGCCCTACTCCTCCAATGAGTCCTGATAGAAATGCTACGATCAATCCCATTGGGGCAAAGTGCCATGCTTTTACTTTAAATCGGGGTTTACTAGGTTTTTTGAATTGCAACACCGTCGAAACCAGAAGCAAGCCGATCAGTATCTGTAAGTAATCGCTAGAAAGACTTGCAAAAAGTCTAGCCCCCAGAATAGAACCAATTATTGTAGATGGGAATAGCCATAGAAATAAGTTCCAATCTATGTGTTTCCAGAATAAAGCAACTTTTGAAGTTGAGCTCATACCAATACTGATTGCCATGACTGGAGCGACTGCTTTGACTCCAACTACTACCGCTACCAAGGGCATCAAAAGAAGGCTTGCACCACCACCAGTAAGCGTACTTAAGATAAAAACTACGAATGCCCCTAACAAGACCAGAAATAACTGCATGAAAGAATTAATTAATTTAATCGGAGAAATTTTGCGTCCGAATGATGGATGAATACTACTTTATACCTGTGATTAAGAAAATTTCATACCAGTTTTAGTAATTTTGATCAGAAATTAGTGATTAATAAATCCGATAAACGGGGAAAATTTCCCCATTTTGGGTATTTAAGTGTAAATGATAAATATGGAAGTAAATGTATCCTTGCTGAAGCAAGTTTGTGAAATAGCTGGTGCGCCAGGTTTTGAGAAGCGTGTCAGAAGTCTTGTTGTGGACTTGGTGACTCCCTTGGCAGATGAGGTCAAAATGGACAATATGGGGAATGTCATTGCTATCAAAAAGTCTAAAAAAAATCCAGATGCTAAAAAAGTGATGGTCGCAGCCCATATGGATGAGATTGGGTTTATAGTGACTCATATTGATGACAGTGGCTTTGTGAGATTTCATACTCTTGGAGGATTTGACCCGAAGACATTGACAGCGCAACGTGTTATCATCCATGGCAAAAAAGACTTAGTAGGTGTGATGGGCTCCAAGCCAATCCACGTGATGACAGCTGAAGAAAAAACAAAGCTGCCCAATACAACAGATTTTTTTATTGATTTAGGGATGTCTAAAGAGGAGGTAGAAAAGTATATTTCAATAGGTGACCCAATCACCAGAGATCGTGAATTGATAGAGATGGGTGATTGTGTCAATTGTAAATCTATTGACAATAGAGTGGCTGTATATATCCTAATTGAGACCTTGCGTACAGTCCAAGACCCTGCTTATGACTTGTATGCCGTGTTTACTGTCCAAGAGGAAGTAGGATTGAGAGGAGCAAATGTAGCTGCCCATGGAATCAATCCTGATTTTGGTATTGCATTGGATACTACAATTGCATTTGATGTTCCTGGTGCCCAGGCGCACGAAAAAGTGACAGAACTTGGAAAGGGTACAGCCATCAAGATCATGGATGCGATGACTATTTGCGATTATCGCATGGTGGATTTTATGAAGAAGACAGCAGAACAGCATCAAATCAAATGGCAACCTGAGATCCTTACTGCTGGTGGAACTGACACCGCGGGGGTACAAAGAATGGGTAAGCAAGGTGCCATCGCTGGAGCAATTTCGATACCTACCAGGCATCTTCATCAAGTGATTGAGATGGCGCACAAGCAAGATATTGCCAATAGTATATTATTGCTCAATGCTTGCTTAGAGGGTATGGATCAGTATGATTGGAAGCATTAAAAAACAAAAAAGCGGAGACTCAATGCTCCGCTTTTTTTATGACATCGGCAGGTTTCTTGTCAACCAGCCTGTCCTTCCAGCTGTTGCTATTGCAAAAGGTGTGATCCAAAATAAAGTAAAAGTATAGAAAATCGCATAGCTATAAGCCCAGATAGCCTCCTTCTTCTCTCTGTTGAGTACAAAGAAAATAGCTGGTATAAAGGAAAATATAAAGAGGCCTACAAAAAGTGAACTCAAAACTAACAAAGGTTGGATTATCAATAAAGTAATTAGCAATGCTAATGCAGGAAAAGCTAGAATGACTTTCAGCCACTGATTGAATAGAAGTAATCTAGTTCCAACTTTATTGCCTTTTCTAAAGTCAGAAAAGGCAAACTTTGTCAACATGATATTTTCTCTTACGTTGCTTCTTTCCCAGCGGGTAAACATTTTTCGAAGGTTATTATATCCAGTTGGAAGGTTAGTGTACACCTTTGCATTTTTCTGAAAAACCACCTCATATCCTTGTTTTAGAATCATATTGGTCATTGCTCTATCTTCACCAATAGTAGCCTTATTACCTAAAAATTCTTGATTAACCCAATCATTCAGACAGTTGAGGACTGCTGTTTTTCTATATGCAGCTAGAGCTCCTGGTGTACAAAGTACTGATCCTAAAACACTCTGAGCAGAACGGATAAATTCGAAACTAAATGCAAAACTTACATTTAGCATTTTTGGAATTAATCCCTCTTCTTTATTTAAAACCATGACATTGCCAGCTACAGCACCGCAAGATTTATTCACAACAAAAGGACTTACTATATTTCTCAATGTGTTTTTCTTGACAATTGAATCACTATCTACCGTCACAAAAACATCTCCTGTACCTACCATAAAAGCTCTATGTAGGGCTTCTCTTTTGCCCAAGTTTTTTGGTTGTTGATAGATTACTAGCCTTTCGCCAAGTTCGTTTATAGCTTTTAGCATCCATTTCCAAGTATCATCTTTACTACCATCATCAATTGAAATAATTTGTAATTTTTTCTTAGGATAATTGCTTTTGGCCAAACTTACAAGAGTTTTGTATACCATTTCGCCTTCATTATAAGCAGGAACAATCACTGTACAAGTTGGTAAGTTATTATCTGAGACAGATTTTATGACTTTATATTTCTTATGTAGGTGAAAAAGCCAGCCTAAGAAAGATAACTTGATTGTTAATAAGGATAAAGAAATGATATAAGTCCAATATCCCCAGCCTGTATCCAATCTTGCAACATGCAGCGCATCAAAATATTCTTCAAAGTAAAAAAGTGATAAAATAGCTAATATAATAGGAGTAAAAGTGAGCAAAATAATAAGGGGTTGGTTTATTCTTAGACCGGAAGATTTTGGTTTTGCCTGAATATTTCCTTTATTTTTTAAGAAATAGTAAGGGCCAAATGAAGATCTATACTTAGCTGGGTGAATAGCACTTTTGTAGATGTTTGACATTTTAATATTGGCTTTAATTTCAATTGCCAAATACCAATTCTAATGCCTGTTTTTTTGATTTTCAGGATTTCCCGTGATAAATATTAAAAATGAAGGTCTATGACTTTGGAAAACTGATTTTGAACTCAAGTTGATCATATCAGCTAAGCTGAAGTGAGTTTACAGGACGTTTTTTGGGTAAATTATTCCACAATATGGGGAATTATGGGGTGGCGAGATCGTTCAAAAAAAAGCATCATAACAAGTTTGCTATGATGCTCTATTCAATAATTTGACTTCTCAATTAAAAAGCTCCTTTGAAACCTTCCATTTTCTGATCCACTTGGGTGTCTACCATAAAAGAAACAGTATAGTTTTCCCAAGTCATGGTTATTTTTGCAACTTTATTATCTTCAGCTGATATGGTGTAGATCAATCTTTCTTGTGGGCTAGTCAATTTAGTAGTACTTGCTTTGAAAGCTACCAAATCATCTTTAGCTAAAGCTTCTTCGTCAATTTTGCCATCTTTCATATACGCAAATACTGAATTTCCTTTGCTATTGATTCTTACTGTCCAGTCACCAGATTCCGTGGGTGTCATAAAGATGGCATATTTACCTGGACGAAGATTTCTACCACCCACATTGACAGCTGTGCTGAATTCGATCATGGTCGTTGCATTGGCACCAGCTCTCCAAGTGGTTCCGAACTTTTCTATCTCACCAAAGATTTTTCTGCCTTTGACAGCAGGAGAGGAGTAATCAATGCTGATTTTGGTGAAGCCTACATTTTGTGATACAAATGCGGCAGGACTTGGGACTGGAGTCTGTAACTGCGCCATTGACTGTCCCATACCCACGAAAAAGAACATAAGGGTAAAGGAAGCGATAAGTAATTTAACTCTTTTCATATGTATATATTAAATGGGTTTATGTAAAACGAAGATACAACGTTTAAGTCAACATCTTGTTTACGCTTTTTGAGATTTCATACGCTTGGTTTCGACTTTTGAACAATAATTGCTTGTAATACTTATATAAATGAACCAAAAATTAAATTTTATGAGCTACACAGTAAAAATTACAGACATACTTTCCTTGACCCATGATGTCAAGATGTTGAAGACCGAAAAGCCAGAAGGCTATGATTTCAAACCAGGACAAGCTACAGAAGTAGCAATCAATAAAAAGGGTTGGACAGACGAAAAGAGACCTTTTACTTTTACTTCTCTACCACAGGATGATTATTTGGAGTTTGTCATCAAATCATACCGCGACCACGATGGTGTGACTAAGGAGATTGAAGATTTGGTAGAGGGGGATGAATTGATCATTGATGACTCTTGGGGAGCTATACAATATAAAGGTAAGGGTGTTTTCATTGCTGGTGGTGCAGGAATTACACCATTTATCAGTATTTTAAGAGACTTGAAATCCAAAGGTGAATTAAATGGTAATAAGTTGATTTTTGCCAACAAAACAAGTAAGGATGTCATCATGGAATCTTACTTTCACGAGATTTTAGGTGAGAATTTTATTTCGATTTTGGATCAAGAAAAAGTAGAGGGACACGCAAATGGGAGAGTAAATATGGAGTTTCTCAAAAGCAAGCTAGATGATTTCTCCCAAGAGTTTTATGTATGTGGACCACAACCTATGGTCGAGAGCGTAAGCGAATTACTAAAACAGCTAGGTGCCTTGCCTGAAGGAATTCCATTTGAAAAATAATGGTTTTTGAATCAAAAAGTATAAAAGCAGATGGCTTCCATCTGCTTTTCTATTATTCCTCTACATATTCCAAGATATCTCCTGGCTGACAATCCAACGCCATACAGATCGCTTCCAAAGTGTTGAAACGTACAGCTTTTGCTTTTCCTGTTTTTAGTATGGATAAGTTGGATAGGGTGATGTCTACTTTTTGGGACAGCTCATTGAGTGACATTTTTCGCTTAGCCATCATCACGTCCAAATTCACAATTATCGGCATTTTTCAGACAGTTAGTTCATTTTCAGATTGTATCTCAATTCCTTTTTTAAATACTTGAGCAAGTGCATAAATTAAGGCTGCCATAAAAAGATATTCAAATGCCCCACTAACATATGACGCAGAAACAGGAGGTACATCGAAGTCTCTTTTGGCTAACCACTTGAAATATTGGGAAGAAAAGATAGTTATAATACCAACTTGCAATGATACATAGCTTATTTGCTTTATTAAACTGACAATAGACTGACTAAAAGGCTGGTTCAAGTTAATTGTGAGGAATATTTTGATCATAAAAAGAAAAATAAATGCCTTTAGTACTTGAATCGTAATCATAAAAGATACCGCACCTAAATAATGCCAGTAATTTTCTTTTAAAAGGCCATAAAGGTCTAATCCTTCATAAAGATTTTTGGCAACTAAAGGATTGAAAAAGCTATAAGTTGTATTGAATATGAGACCTCCTGCCTTGATACAAAGTCCAATAAAAATAGACCAGATGACAACGGTGATTACCATAAAACCTGGTTGATTCGCCCATTTTTCCTTCCATTGATTTTTGATGCTCATAATGTAGATGTTTAAATGATGTTTCAAACATCGATAAAAATTTATTGAAAAACAATAAAAATATATTTTTATAGAATAAATAATTGTTAACCCTATGTTTTGGATTTTTGATAAAAGACAACACCTACGGTATCGATATGCTTGAGAAGATCTGGATTACTGATTTGTTTATATAAGGAAATATCAATTTTGTAGGGAAGTAGAAGTTCATCTAGGTCATTTTCTATTGCTTGTAAAATAGTGAGATTCAATCCTTCACCGATTAAAGTAAGGTCTATATCTGAACCTTCTCTGTAATTTCCCATAGCTCTCGAACCATAGAGGATGGCTTTTTCAATCTGAGTATAAACTTTAAAAGTTTCTAAAATCGATTGAATAGTATTGCTTGATAATCCAAATTCTACCATATTTTGCCTTGTTGCCCTGAATCTAATGCTTCCATTTTGTCTCTGAAATCGACAAATTCCTCAAAATATTCATAGATTACTTTCATGAAAATATCATCAGCTGTTTCTTCATTGTAGGTATGAGAAGTTTTGTTTCTACTTTTGATCATATCCATCCAGACTTCACCATTTGAAATTAAAGCAGCAGAGAAAGCCTCTCTAGTGGCATCTTTTGAACCATAGATTTCTGTATTCCCTGAATTTTTCAGAAAATCCTTCATCACATTCCACGCAAGTTCATGTGTATACTCAAATCGCTGTATTAGTCCCTCTTTTAAAATATCATCTAAAAAGTCATCTTTGTCGACTCTGCCTTCTTCATCAATTTTATAGACCTCTTTGATTTTGGTTACAGCTTGATCCAATTTGGCAAGGGCTTTTTTATAATTGCTGAATCGTTGCTGCCATCTGCTATTGCTTTCTTGCATAGTTAATTCATTAGATTGTTTAAAAAACTTGCTTCGCTTGAGAAAATATTTACCAATTTCTCTTCTGTTTATAAAAATAGCATTTGAATTCGATAAAAAATAAAATATTTGGTTATCCCAAGACCTTATCAAAATAGACAAGGTCTTGAGATTATAGATTGTACTAGCTTAACTTAGCCAAAGCCTCTTCCAGGGCTTTGATTTTAGCCTCAGCGTCAGCTTGTTTTTTGCGTTCGTTAGCAATGACTGCCTCTGGAGCTCCTGCTACAAATCGCTCATTGCTCAGCTTCTTCATCACTGTGTTTAGAAACCCTTTTGTATAATCAAGTTCCTTGGTGATGTTTGCTTTTTCCTCTTCCACATTCACCTGACCTTGCATAGGAATAAAGCATTCATCAGCTTTAACTACGAAACTCACCGCATTCTCTAATGAATCACCGAAATTGATTTCACTTAAATTTGCCAATTTTTTGAGCACCGCATCGAATCTACTGTATAATTCTGATTGCTGTGTTTTGATGGTCAAATCGAAAGCTTCTTTTGGAGATATTCCTTTGGAAGCTCTTAAGTTTCTCACCTGAGACACCACATCAAAAATCTGCGCAGCCTCTTGTATGATCTGGTCGTCAAATGATTTAGGTTTTGGCCACTTTGCGATGATCAATGCTTCAGAAGCCTCTCTTTCCTTGATTTGATGCCATAGCTCTTCGGTAAGGAACGGCATGAATGGATGCAAAACTTTTAAGATGCTTTCAAAAAACTCAATGGTTTTGGCATGAGTTTCAGCATCAACAGGAGCTTGATAGGCTGGCTTGATCATTTCCAAATACCAAGAACAGAAATCATCCCACACCAATTTATAAGTAGCCATCAAAGCATCAGAAATTCTGAATTTGCTGAAATGATCCTCGATCTCTGTCAGTGCTTCATTGAATCGATTTTCAAACCAATTGATCGCAGCTTGATTGCTTTGACCACTCAATTGGCTATCAATTTCCCAACCACTCACTAGACGGAAGGCATTCCAGATTTTATTAGAGAAGTTACGACCCTGTTCTACGAGTTTTTCGTCAAAAGGCAGGTCATTTCCAGCAGGTGAGGAGAAAAGCATCCCTGTACGGACGCCATCTGCACCGTAGTTTTTGATCAGTTCCAAAGGATCAGGTGAGTTGCCCAGAGATTTGGACATTTTTCTACCCAGCTTATCCCTGACAATGCCAGTGAGGTAAACATTTTTAAATGGCTTTTCTCCTGTGTATTCGTACCCAGCGATGATCATCCTGGCCACCCAGAAGAACAGAATCTCTGGAGCGGTTACTAAGTCATTGGTTGGGTAGTAGTATTTAAGTTCTTCATTGGGTTGTCCAGTGCTGAATACTTCTGAATCGAATACTGAAATCGGCCACAACCAAGAGGAGAACCATGTATCTAAAACATCCTCATCTTGAACGAGATCATCCAAGGTATAGGACGTATTGTATTTTTCATTGGCTATTAGTAAGGCTTCCTCTTTGGTCTTTGCTACTACATACTCACCATTTGGTAAGTAGTAAGCAGGTATCTGATGCCCCCACCATAGTTGGCGAGAGATGCACCAGTCTCTCACATTTTCCATCCAAGAGCGATACATGTTCTTGAACTTTGGAGGGTGCAGCTGGATCACATCTTCCATAACCGAACTCAATGCTGGCTTGGTGATGTCTTCCATTTTCAAAAACCACTGTAGAGAAAGCTTGGGCTCTACCACAGCATCAGTTCTTTCGGAATGGCCTACGTTGGATTTGTAATCTTCGATTTTATCTAGTTGGCCAGCTTCGTCAAGAAGTTTGGCTATTTTTTTTCTTGCGATAAACCTGTCTTCACCGACGAGAATTTGCGCTTTTTCATTGAGCGTACCATTATCGTTGAGGATGTCTATCACTTCTAGTTTATGCTTGATGCCCAACTCGTAGTCATTGATATCGTGTGCAGGTGTGACTTTCAAGCATCCCGTACCAAACTCCATGTCAACGTAATCATCTTCAATGATTGGAATAGGGCGGTTGACCAATGGTATGATGGCTTTTTTCCCCTTGAGATGGGTGAATCTTGGGTCGTTGGGGTTGATACAGATCGCTACGTCAGCCATGATAGTCTCTGGTCTTGTCGTAGCAATGGTTAAGAAATCCTCAGAACCTTCAATTTTATATTTGATATAATACAGCTTAGACTGTATCTCTTTCATGATTACTTCATCGTCGGAGAGGGCGGTTTTTCCTTGTGGATCCCAATTGACCATTCGGATTCCTCGATATATCTTGCCTTTCTTATGCAGGTCTACAAATACCGAGATCACCGCATTGCTCAAGTCAGCATCCATGGTAAACTTGGTTCTATCCCAATCACATGAGGCGCCAAGCTTCTTAAGTTGCTCGAGGATGATACCTCCGTACTTCTCTTTCCATTCCCACGCATGCTTGAGAAAGTCCTCTCTAGATAGCGATTTTTTGTCAACGCCCATTTCTTTGAGCATAGCTACTACTTTGGCTTCTGTAGCAATAGAGGCGTGGTCAGTACCGGGTACCCAGCAAGCATTTTTGCCTTCCATTCTGGCTTTTCGGATCAATACATCCTGAATCGTATTGTTGAGCATGTGGCCCATGTGAAGAACACCAGTGACATTTGGTGGAGGAATTACGATGGTATAGGGCTCTTTGTTAGGATCTACTTTGGAGGAGAAAAAACCGTTTTCCATCCAGTAAGCGTACCATTTGGACTCTGCTGCTTCAGGATTGTATTTCGTAGCTAATGACATAAAGGATTTTTAGCGCTTGATTTAAAACTTCAAGGCGCAAAAATACAAGAAAATCCTGAGTCTCCCGATCATTCCCAAATTTTCCTGAGTGTAAACTCTATGCATCGTGCTGCTAACTTAGCCGTACAAAGATCCTGATCAAAACTTGGGTTGAGTTCTACAACGTCCATACTGATCAATTTTTTGCTTTTGGCAAGGTGCTCAATCACCCTTAGTGCATAGTTAGGATCAAATCCCATAGGTGAAGCAGCACTTACTCCAGGCGCAAAAGCTGAAGAAAAAGCATCTAAATCAATGCTCAAATAAACCTTATTTACTTTGTCAAGGAGTGAATTTAGGACATCTTGTGTTTTATCCCATTCGCTGAGATTACAAGAATCACTTTCAAGCCACCATGTTCCCGTAAGCTTAGCCTTTTCAAATAGGGAAGGAGGATTGGCTGCTTTTTGAATGCCTAAGCAGACATATTGGAGTGGTACTGCTTTTGTTTTGGCATATTCGTGTAGCTGTAAAAATGGGGAACCCGAATGGCCTTGACCATTGACTTTTTGTCTCAAATCAAAATGTGCATCAAGATTTAAGACACCTAAGGTTTCTCCTTTTTCTGCTAAATGATCTATAATGGCTGCCCCATGAGGGAAGGCTAAATCATGCCCACCTCCAAGAATCACTGGGAAGTGTCTATGACGAAGCAATTCTGATATTGTACTTTGAGTAAGTGCATGAATTGATTCTAAATCTAATCCTTCAAGCCAAATATTGCCATAATCTAAGATAGCTAAGCTTTCTGGTAAATGATAAGCCATAGAGCCCATGACGCTCTTGATACTGTCAGGACCAATCTGAGCCCCTACTCTTCCTTGATTTCTTCTCACACCTTCATCTACAGCATAACCCAATAAAGCTATTTTCTTTTCAGAATTTTTATCAGCTAATAAACTTTCCGTACATTGTACTTTTTGATGCCAATATTCAATTGAATCTGCATTTCTTCCTTTCCAAAAATATTGAGGAGTGGGTTTGTGGCTATCCATATTTGCTGCTTTTATCTAAAGTATACATTTCATCACCTGAAGTCAAAATTTTAAATGTTTTATTTATGTCGTGCACGATATTAGTGAGTAATTTAGTAGATTTGTATCGCACACGATTTAAATTGAATACACATGTACAATAAATTTTATGAATTCTCTGCTGAGGATATTAAAGGGCAATTGATAGATATGACTGAATTCAAAGGAAAAACAGTCTTGGTGGTAAATACTGCAAGTAAATGTGGGTTAACCCCACAATTTGAAGGGTTAGAGAAATTAAATCAAAAATATAAGGACAAGGGCTTAGTTGTTTTGGGATTTCCTTGTGATCAATTTGGTAATCAAGAGTTGGGTACAGATGATCAGATATCAGAGTTTTGTCAGATCAACTATGGTGTGTCATTTCCAATGTTTTCGAAAGTTGATGTGAATGGTGATCAAGCTCATCCGATATTCAAATTCTTGAAAAGTAAATTAAAAGGAGGGATTTTGGGCTCGAAAGTGAAGTGGAACTTCACTAAGTTCCTTTTGGATGCTAATGGCAGGCCTGTAAAAAGATTCTCGCCATTTACGAAGCCTGAAGCATTAGAAAAGGATATTGTAAAACTACTAGAAAAGTCTAAATAATGGATCAGCTTAAGCTTGAGAATCAAATCTGCTTTCCATTTTATGCCTTGTCTAGATTGATTATCAGAGCATATCAACCTCACTTGGAGGAGCTGGGGATTACTTATCCGCAATTTCTGGTGATGCTTGTGCTTTGGGAGCAAGATGGCCAATCGGTCAATCAAATTGGTGAAAAATTGATTCTCAATACCAATACAATTACTCCTTTGCTGAAGAGGATGGAGCAAATGGAGCTCATACATCGTAGAAAAGCTAAAGATGATGAAAGGAAAGTATTGATCAGTTTAGCCCCTAAAGGGCTTTCAATGAAAGAAAAGGCTTCCTGTATTCCTGATGCACTCTTGGCCAATGTGGCCGGTGAAAAAATAGAGCGTACTCAATTTGACGAGCTGAAAAGTCAACTCAACTTTTGGATAGACGCTTTGAAAAAAGAGTGATTTAGCTCTGGAATTCCTGTAGACGAGGGTTCATCACTTTGAACCATAATGGTGGAATCAATGCCATCAACATGCTTGCTGGATAGCCTGTTGGAAGTTGTGGGCTATCATCCATGTGTCTTAGGATTTGATATTTTCTTGATGCTAGAAAATGATGATCAGAATGTCTTGTCAACTCAAACAATACAATTCTTCCCATTTCATGGTCAGAATTCCAAGAATGCCTAGGCATCACTCGTTCGTATCGCCCATTATTGAGAAGTTTTCTCCTCAATCCATAATGCTCAATGTAGTTGATAGTCTCTAAAAGTAAAAAGCCAATCACCCCAATCGCAATTGCATAGGGAAGAATTGAAGTCCCAAAATACCAGCTAATAATACTCAGATATCCGATTTGAGAGACAGAAAATCTGATCATTTCATTGTCCCATGAAAAGTTTTTAAGTCCTTTTTTAGTCAATCGCTCTTTTTCAAGTTTCCAAGCATTGAGATACTGACCAATGACAGACCTCAGGTAAAATGCGTAGATGGATTCATTTTCTCTAGCTGTTGCTGGGTCATCATCTGTAGAGACATGCTTATGATGCCCACGGTTATGCTCGATAAAAAAGTGCTGGTAGAAAACTGGCAATAAGCCAACCTTAGCCAAGAACTGTTCCCATTTATTGCTTCTGTGTCCCAGTTCGTGAGCCACATTTATCCCTAAGGAACCTAATACAATCCCAATACTAAAAGTTAGCCCTATCGTTTCATTCCAAACTAAAGCACTTTGACTGATTGTTTGGAAATAAAGAAATACAAGAAGCAGGCATATCGGTGCGCAAATATAAAGTAGGTAATCAAAGAACTTATTGGACAGTCTTCTCTTTTCCTCGGACTCGGTATAATTCTCTTCGGATGCTGGATATAGCGCATCTAGAATGGGGAAGATACCAAAAGCCAATATGACAGTAGCCCAAGACCACCAGCCTTGCCAAAGTAAAGCAATGTAAGCCGATAAGGGAATCGAATAAGCCAATAAGTACTTGAGGTCTTTCATTTTGAGGTAAATTAAATCACTTAAAATTTCTGAAAAATAAAATCTATTTGCAAATGATTTTGACCTTTTAAGAAGCATATAAACTTTGCAATGCATCTTCAAAATCAGTGATGTTTGGTTCTAATCCTTCTAAAATTGATTTTTTGTCAATTGAGCAAATGTCAAAAAGGAAATTTTGAAATAGATTATACAAATAATTTAAAATTTCAATAAATCCTCATCAACCATCTCTGGAATCGTGACCTTCAGTCCAGGCGTCCTTTCCATTTCCCTCTTTATTGCAAACAAAGCCTCCTCATTTCTGGCCCAAGCCCTGCGGGAAATGCCATTGTTCACATCATAGAAGAGCATGGATTGCAATCTGCGATTGGCTTCTTCTGTACCGTCGAGGAGCATACCGAAACCTCCATTGATGACCTCGCCCCAACCTACGCCGCCACCATTATGGATGGAAACCCAGGTGGCTCCACGGAAACTGTCACCGATCACATTGTGAATGGCCATATCGGCCGTAAACTTGCTGCCGTCGTATATATTGCTCGTTTCCCGGAAAGGTGAATCCGTGCCGCTGACATCATGATGGTCCCTGCCCAACACTACAGGTGCGGAGAGTTCTCCTGACTGTACGGCTTTGTTGAACGCTTCTGCAATATTGATCCGGCCTTCTGCATCGGCATAGAGGATACGGGCCTGTGAACCCACCACCAACTTATTTTTTCCAGCCTCTTCTATCCATTTGATATTGTCCTGCATTTGCTGTTGGATTTCTGCGGGAGCAGATGCTTTGATTTCCTTCATGATATCCATAGCAATGCGGTCTGTTTTCTCTAAGTCTTCTGGTTTACCAGAAGTACAGACCCATCTGAAAGGTCCGAAGCCATAGTCAAAACACATAGGGCCTAAAATATCCTGTACGTAGGATGGATATCGGAAATCAATACCATTTTCAGCCATCACTTCAGCCCCGGCACGGGAGGCTTCCAAGAGGAAAGCATTACCATAATCAAAAAAGTAGGTTCCTTTGGCCACATGTTTATTTACAGCTGCAGCGTGTCGTCGGAGTGAATCTTGAACTTTTGATTTAAAAGTATCTGGGTCATTGGCCATCATGGTATTGGCTTCCTCGAAACTCAAATCTACAGGATAATACCCGCCTGCCCATGGGTTGTGCAGGGAAGTCTGATCAGAACCTAGTTCAACTGTGATATTTTCCTCGTCAAACTTCTCCCATACATCCACCACATTGCCCAGAAAGGCGATTGAAACCACTTCCTGTTTTTCCTGAGCTTTTCTGACCCGAACGGTCAACTCATCCAAATCTTCCACCAACTCGTCAACCCAGCCTTGCTCGTGTCTTTTGTAAGCGGCCTTTGGGTTGACTTCGGCACAGACGGTGATGCAGCCTGCAATATTCCCGGCTTTGGGTTGGGCACCAGACATGCCTCCGAGGCCTGCTGTTAAAAAAATCTTGCCTTTTGGATTTATAGCTGCACCTAATTTTTTCCTAAAAGCATTCATTACCGTAATGGTCGTTCCATGCACAATCCCCTGTGGTCCTATGTACATATACGAACCTGCGGTCATCTGTCCATATTGGGTGACGCCGAGAGCATTGTATTTCTCCCAATCATCAGGTTTGGAATAGTTGGGGATCATCATCCCATTGGTGACTACGACTCTTGGGGCATCTTTGGAAGAAGGGAAAAGTCCCATTGGATGACCAGAGTACATGTGGAGGGTTTGCTCGTCCGTCATTTCGGACAAGTACTGCATGGTGAGCAAGTACTGGGCCCAGTTTTGGAAAACAGCCCCATTTCCACCGTATGTAATTAGTTCTTGCGGATGTTGGGCCACTGCTGGATCCAGGTTATTTTGGATCATCAGCATGATGGCTGCTGCCTGTTGGCTTTTGGCGGGGTATTCCGAAATCGGCCTGGCAAACATTTCATAGTCCGGCATAAATCGGTACATATAGATCCTTCCGTATTCCTGTAACTCTTCAAAAAACTCCTTTGCCAGTTCTTCATGCCAGGCCTTTGGAAAATACCGTAAGGCATTTCTCACAGCCAACTTTTTCTCTTCCATGCTCAAGATATCCTTTCTCTTGGGCGCATGTGAAAAATTAGGATTTGGTTGCTTCTTAGGGGGTAGGGTGGTGGGGATGCCTTGGGTTATATGGTCTTGGAAGGTCATATTTTACATGTTTTCGGGTTCTTTGAAAATTGAGGAGGGGATACTTATTGATATTAGCTGCGCGATATTTTCAGATATTGAATAAATACTAGCTTGGCAATCATGATTAATACTGTTGAAGATTAGTTTTGACATTCTCAATAGTTTTTTTGATAGGTCCTGTCTAATTTTTAAATTCAATCATATGTCTTTAGATTCGCCTCAATATCAATTAGTATCCAATATCTACCAATATCAATTTTTTAAATTTCAACACCCCTTTTAAATATTTTAGAAGGCTTCAATCTTCCTTGCTGATAAGTAATCTCTCTATAGTCATCAGTTGGGAAAAATATAAGATCAGCAATTTTGCCTATTTCCAGTGTGCCCCGGTCTGCAAGATTGAGTGCAGCGGCGGCTCTAAAGGTAATTCCAGCAAGCACTTCTGCATTGCTGAGTTTCTCGAAAGTGCCCAAGGCAGCAGCCTGCATCAATAGATCACCCATGGGTGCCGAACCTGGATTCCAGTCAGAGGCGATAGCCAAAGAAGCTCCTGAATCGAGAATTTTTCTGGCTGGCGTATAAGCCATGCCTAAGCCTAAAGATGCTCCTGGAAGGGCAACCGCTATGGTATCTGAACTTGCCAATAACTCAATTTCCTTATCTGTACTGGATTCTAGATGGTCTGCGGAGATTGCGCCGAAATTCACGGCTACCTGAGAACCGCCAGCATAAAACTGATCCGCATGCACCGTAATATCAAAGCCCATTTCCTTTGCTTTTTGGAAGTAGGGTTGAATATCTTCGGCTGTAAAAGCTGTTTCCTCTATAAACGCATCGATGCGATTGGCTAGTCCTTCTGATCGTAGGGTAGGGAAGAGTTCCTCGCTTACAGCTTTCAAATAATCCTTCTGAGTCCCTTGATAGTCTATAGGCGGAATGTGAGCTGCCAAGCAAGTTGGAATCAAATCAGCAAATGTATTTTCATTAGCCAATTTAATAGCTTTGAGCATTTTGAGTTCTTCTTCAATAGCTAAGCCATAGCCACTTTTTACTTCAATCGTAGTAATCCCATCTTTGAGGTGCCTATTGGCTCTTTGCACAGTCAGCTGAGCTAGTTTGTCAAGGCTAGCTTTCCGCGTTTGCGTGACTGTATCCCAGATTCCTCCTCCTGATTTTGCTATTTCAAGATAAGATATTCCAGCATTGCGCATGGCGTAGTCTTTGGCTCTGCTACCCCCAAAGCAAATATGGGTGTGACAATCAATGAAACCTGGAAGGGCTACAAAATCACCTTTTAGGTTGACCATGTCCGAACCAATGGATTGAGCCTCAGGATATAAGTCCCAGTACGGTCCAATATCATAGATTTTATCATCTTTGATCAGAATCCCAGCTTCTTGGATTACATGCAGCTGCTCGTCTTTCAATGCTCCCTTTACAGGAAGGTTTGCCATGGTAACCGCCTGGCGAATTGGACCAATGAAGGTGTATTTTATGGTATGCATATTTATTTTTTTAGGTTTTTGCCACTAAGGCACAAAGACACGAAGCTTTGGTTTTTGGCTCGAAAAGCCGCAAATTCTGCCGCAAGAATGGGTTTATTATTTTCTCATCTCGCATTTCATCTCAAACTTCTCATTTGCCACTAAGGCACAAAGACACGAAGCTTTGGTTTTTGGCTCACAGACCTGCCTTTCGGTAGAAAAGGAGGCGAATGCTTTTGTAAGATAGAGAAAACTGCATTCCTTCTTTGTTTTCTAATTTCTCGCATCTCATATTGCCAAGTAATATATACCCGCTATTTTCTTAGTGTCTTGGAGACTTTGTAGCTTTCTTTAAAATTTATCAAACTCCCTAGACCATTGCGTTTCCAATTCCAATCTTTCTTTCTCAGCAACCTCCCTTGCCAAGTTAAGTAATTCCCCACTTCGGATGATCTCAATGGCAGTTTCCATATCTTCATACATGATTTGGTCTTCGGTGACATGCTTGATTTTGGTACGGACATGTTCGTAGAGGGCAGTCATGATCTTTCCTGATTTCAGAGGTGCATGAAAGTCCACCGCTTGGGCAGCACAGAAGAGTTCTACGCCTAGTATTTTTTCTACATTCTCTATTACCTGTAGGGCTTTTCTTGCCCCGATAGAACCCATACTCACATGGTCTTCCTGGCCAAGGGAGGTTGGGATACTATCAGCCGAGGAAGGAAAACAAAGTCCCTTATTCTCACTTGCCAAAGCCGAAGTGGTGTATTGAGGGATCATAAAACCGGAGTTCAAGCCGGTTTCTTTCAATAGTAGTTTGGGAACTCCTGGCGTGTCACCTTCCAAGGAAAGGTATATTCTTCTGTCAGATATATTTCCAATCTCCGATGCGGCCAAACAAGCATAATCCAATGGCATGGCAATGGGCTGACCATGGAAGTTACCTCCGCTGATGGTATGGGTTTCATCAAAGACCACTGGGTTGTCAGTCACTGAGTTGATTTCTGTTTCCAGCATGTGCTTCAAATGCAGCCAAGCATTGCGGGAAGCTCCATGTACTTGAGGCATACAGCGCAAGGAATAAGGGTCCTGTACCCGTGCACAGGTCGCATGGGAATGCACAATCTCAGATTCATGTAAGAGGTTGAGGATGGTCTGGGCTACATGTTGATTGCCTGCATAAGGTCGCAGTTGATGGAGTTCGGCAGAAAATGGTTTGATAGAACCTAGCAAACCTTCCAGCATCATGGCACCGGTGATATCTGCATGGGCAAGGATATTGTAAAACCGCTCTAAAACTTTCACGCCAAATGCAGCGATAAACTGCGTGCCGTTGATCAATCCTAGTCCTTCTTTGGGGCCAAGGTGGATGGGGGATAGGTGATGCTCTTGGAGGACTTCTGCCGCCGAGCGTATTTTTCCACCTACATGCACCTTTCCCAATCCGATCAGCGGTAAAAACAAATGGGAGAGGGGAGCGAGGTCGCCCGATGCGCCTACCGACCCCTGTTTGGGTACCACTGGAATGATATCATTTTCAATATGCCAAAGTATCCTGTCCAAGGTTTGTTCCTGTATGCCCGAGAAACCTTTTGCTAGCGCATGTAACTTCAGGATCAGCATCAGTTTGGAAATCTCCACAGGAATAGGTTCGCCTACACCCACTGCATGGCTTTTGAGCAGGTTTTCTTGGAGTTTACGGGTTTGATCGGGAGAGATCAGCGTGGTGCACAAAGGTCCAAAACCAGTATTGATGCCATAGACAGGTTGGCCCTTGGCTACGATTTTTTCGACCGCAGCAGCACTGGCTTTTACTTTTTCTCGTGTTTCAGAGCTGAGAATGCCTTTTATGTTCCCATTAGCGATGCCGAGGGCGATGGAGGCGGTGAGGTGTTGTTGGGCGTATAAGAAGGTTTTCATAGGTTTCATGTTGGTTTATTGCCACAAAGGCACAAAGGCACTAAGATTTTTATTTTGGTTTTCCACAATGGCACAAAGGCACTAAGATATGTACTTTGGTTTGCTGCAAACCTGCCTGAATGCAGACAGGGGCGCAAAGGCACTACGAATTAAATATGGCTAGAAAATACCAATACCTAGAAATAATTCTTTGAGCCTTCGTGACTTCGTGGCATTGAAATTCAAAAATAGTCAGTTATAAACATAATTATAAATACCAATTTCATGCATTAATAATAACTATTGGTTATTTAAAAAATAAACGTTTAAATTCACAGTAATACTTGGGTCTATTAATTTGCAGTTGTATTTTGGTTTCAATGATTTAAACTTTTACGAAATGGAGTTTAATGCGCTCAGTATTGAAGAAGAAAGGATAGGAAAGTGTATTGTAAATGCATCTTACATCATCCATAAAAGTATTGGGCCCGGGCTTTTAGAAAAAATCTATGAAGTTTGTTTGACGCATGAATTGAGAAAAGCAGGTTTGGATGTAAAAAGACAAGTTACTATTCCAATTCAGTATGATGGAATACAATTTGATGAAGGTCTGAGGTTAGATTTATTGGTGGAAGATAAAGTTATCATTGAGATCAAATCAGTAGAACAAGTAAACCCTGTTTGGGAAGCTCAGATTATCAGTCATTTGAAATTGACAGGTTTGAGTTTAGGCTATTTGATTAACTTCAATGTTCCTTTAATAAAGAATGGTATTAGGCGATTCCGTAATTGAATTAAAGACTTAAAAATATTGCCACTAAGACTCAAAGACACAAAGGGAATTCAAAAAGGGTATAGCCACAAAGACACAAAAGAAATTCAAAAAGAGGATAGCCACAAAGACGCAAAGGCACAAAGGAAATTCATAAAATGTATATCCAGAAAAGGCAAAGAACAAGTGTAGAGATGTAATAGTAGTTATACCTAGGCTTCAAATTCCCTTATTTAAAATAGCTTTGTGTCATAGTGCCTTCGTGGTATCAAAGAAAAAAACCTTAGTGCCTTTGTGGCAAAATAAAACTAATATAATATACTTGGTGCCTTCGAGCCTTTGTGGCATCAAAAACTTTGGATCTTGAATATAGAATTAAGACACCTCGAATACTTCCGTGCCGTCGCCGAAGAACTGAACTTTGGGCGTGCTGCTGAGCGATTATTTATCTCCCAACCGGGTCTCAGCCGTCAGATCAAGCAGATGGAGGAGATATTGGAAGTACAACTCTTTGAACGAACCAAGAGGAAAGTCGAACTCACAGCTGCTGGTCAGTTCCTCAAAGCAGAGGTAGACTATATCTTCAATCACCTGAAACTCACCAAAACCCAAATCAAGGAAATTGCTGCTGGGAATATTGGGGAGTTAAGGGTTGGATTCTTAGGCTCAGCGGCACATACGGTAATCCCTGAACTTCTCGTCAAAATCTCCCAAACTTATCCCGGAATCCAGACTTCTTTGGAAGAACTCAGCAATGCGATGCAGATCGAAATGTTGGAGAAGGATAAGCTGGATTTGGGATTTGTACGATTGGCAAGGGTTCCAGAATCTTTGGAAATGAAAATGGTCCATCAGGATACTTTTTCGGTGGTTTTGCCAACAGAGCATCTTTTGTCTTCGGATGATTTTAAGCATATTGGGCAATTGAAGGATGAAAATTTTATCCTGTTTTCCCAGGATTATTCCTCCATTTACTACGATAAAATCATGTCTATTTGCGAGGATAGGGGTTTTTCCCCACGCATCACCCATAAGTCTGTCCATGCCCTGACCATTTTCAAATTGGTGGAGGCAGGCTTGGGTGTGGCCATAGTGCCAACTTCTTTGAAGCAAGGTTATGATTTAAAGGTGAAGTTTATTGAACTGGACAAAATCAAACAAAAAACGGAGTTGTATGCTGTTTGGAAAAAGGGGAATAGGAATGCGGCTTTGGGTAAGGTGTTGGGGTTGATATAAATGTGAAAATGATATTGATAGATATTTGCTCTACTTGTCGGTAGACAGGTTTGTGATATTGATGGATATTTGGGTTTTAATTAATTCGATTGTTTGATATATAAGGTTGCTGTTGTTAAATTAAATTATTAGGTTTAAAGCTCAAATAAACCAAAGACATGAAGAGATATCAGTTTGCCAGTTTTTTAACACTTCTACTTACCTGTTTTTCATGTAATGTCAACTCACATAAAGAAGTGACTTATGAGTTGACCTCAGCTGGTGATATAAATCTAGCGATAGATGAAACCACCCCTGATTTTAGTATGGGTTTGCAGTATGTTGATTCTTCAGATGAATTAGTTTGGAACATCAATTGGACTACTAATTCGCTACAAATATATGATTTGGGCAAAGGAGAATTGATCAAGACTATTTCAATGGAAAAGGAAGGAGATGGAGGAGTAGGAGAGATCATGGCATTTCATGTTCACAATATGGATAGTATTTTTGTTTTTCCATTTAGAGGAGCTGGGTTCAGTTTGATAGATTCAAGTGGCAACTTAATCAACCGCTTCAAATATCCATTACCAGAGAATCATACTTTGGGCTTTGTTCATAATATCAGTTATGTCAGCCCTCCAGTTATCGTAGGAAATGAGATTTATTTTAAAACAAGACCTGGGATCGTAAATAACTACCGTGAGATGTCGTCAAAAATGTTGGCTGATTCACACCTTGCCTTCAGAATGAATTTGGATGATTTAAATCCTCAATTGGTTCCGCATCATTATCCCTCAGATTACTTAGCAAATGGCTTCAAACGATTTGAATTTAGCTCTGCTCAAGGAAGTGGGAAAATTGTCTATTCTTTTTTTGGAGATCATCAGCTCTATTGGGCAGCAGACTTTGATTCTCCACTTCAGCAAGTCTCAGCTAAAAGTAAATACTTGAAAGATCAATTACCCCTATTCCCAATTGATGGAGCGACCTTGGAATCCCAGAAATATAGCAATGCTTCTGCTAGGTATGACAACTTGCTTTATGATCCATATCGGGAAGTGTTTTACAGATTTGCTTACCCTGAGCTTGATGTCAATACAGAAGAGGAAGTCAGGGCGCTTCGAAACAACCCAGGGCCGTTTGTGGTGATGGTTTTTGATCAGAATCTCAAGCTTGTAAGTGAAAAGTATTTTGAAGGGGGGAGGTACTTACCTTTGAATGCTTTTGTTGGGAAAAAAGGGTTGTACATTTCCACTAATAATCCTGATAACCCAGAAAATCAGGAGGATTTGATGGGATTTGAGATTTTTGTGTTAGAAGAAATCTAAAACCATTGTTATAACATGTTGTTACTTTTCTCATAAATTTGGGTATAGAAACCAAAATTCGAAAGATAGGCAATAGCAGTGGGAATATTTTGCCTAAAGCATTGATTGACAAATATGAGCTTGCTGAGGTGGTAATTGAAGATCATGGTGATGGCATTATGATCAGGCCAGCTTCTAAATCCATATTTCAGGTGAAAATGGAGGAAGCTCGAATAAACAAAAAGTCCATTTATTCAGAAATGGAAAAAGAGGCTTCTGATCCTGAGACTAGATCATATTATGAGCAAGGAGTTGAGGGATGGGGTGATATTGATACTGAAATCATTGAATGATGAAAAATGGAGAAGTGTGGCTGGTGAACTTTGAACTTCAAGTTGGTCAAGAAATAAAAAACACTAGGCCGGCAATCATTGTAAATGATAATTCCCTTGGGGTTTTGCCTTTGAAGACTGTTGTTCCGTTGACCGATGGGACTAAGGAACCAAAAAGTTGGATGGTTCTCCTAAAGCCTAATCAATTCAATGGATTACCGAATACCTCTTTTGCAGATTGTTTTCAAGTAAAGAGTTTGTCTGAAAAAAGGTTTGTGAAGAAAATTGGAGTACTTACAGAACTTGAATTAGCTGAAGTCAAGGTTTCTTTGGCGAAAGTGTTGGGCTTGATTTAGAGTTTTGCTTGTGAAGCTAAAATAGATGAAAAAGCAAAATATATATCATCAAAAACTTGCCTCTATACGATACACTATCGTATTTTTGTAAAAACTTAATTTTATGAAAGTTACAGCTATAATTTCCAAGGAATTGATTGAAGAAGCCATGGAGCTTTCTAAAGCTGATACGATCACAGAGACATTGAAGGTGGCCTTAGTTTCTTACATCCGTTCTCAAAAGGTCAAGCAAATAGGAGCCGCTATTGTGAGTGAGCCATTTGAGTTTAAATACTCTGCTCAGGAATTGAGAGATTTGAATCGCCGATGAGAGGTGTCGTTTTTGATACCTCTATCTGGATTGAATACCTGAGAGGTAATCCGGATGTTTTTTTGACATGTCAGGAACTGCTGGAAGATAATCGGGTGTTTGGGCTAGAGTTGATTTTCGCTGAATTATTACAAGGGGCCAAAGGCAATCGAGAGGTGGAGACCATTATACAATTGGCCAATCTTATTCCAAGTTTGGATGAGCCTTACCAAATTATTGAGTCAGGTTTACTGTCACAAAAAGAAAACTTGGTGAATCAAGGGGTTGGTTTGATTGATGCCGTTATTTTTCATGCGGTAGCAAAAAATGAATTGAAGCTTTGGACTTTGGATAAAAAGCTTAGGAGGGTAGTGGGGTATGAACGTTTGTTCCAAATTGGATAGTTTTCTTAATGAGATTAGGTTTAGGTTTCACGCAATGGGCGCAACGATTAACGCAACGACCGCAAAGTTGAAGTGAGAGTAATTAGTTGAATCATCTCTTTCTTTTTTCCTTATCCAGATATTCCAAGGTATTTATTCTAATAATTATTTACATGCTCCCAGTATATCGGCGGAGGCTTATTTCTATTTTATATCGCGAAGCATATTTCAATTTCTAGATGGTCTTTCTTGTGTCTATTGTCTCACATCTAATGTCTTTCAATCAATTGCCGTCCAAATGTCGGGTGAAATCCTCCCATTTTTCGGGCTATATTTGTAAGAATCCAACCAACTTGCCATGGTCAAACAAAATATTCACAACATGCAACAACCGCAACTAGGCCAGAAAATCCAAGCGTGGAGAAAGGCCAAAGGAATGACCCAAGAGGAATTGGTAGAAAAATGTAATATCAACGTGCGAACCATACAGCGTATAGAAGCAGGTGAGGTGATGCCGAGGTCCTACACAGTAAAGGCTATTTTGGAGGTATTGGGTATTGATATGGAAGATTCATTTTCTAAAGTCCCAAGTAGTGTAAATAGTCTATTCACTCCTCAATTGAAAAAAATATTTTTAACATCGGCAATTTTAGGTTCCATTTATTTTTTGATTTCATTTTTGGAATTTTATTGGGATAGCAACTTATTTTTCGGAACAACAACAGAGATTCCTTTCTATTATATTCCTTTGAAAATTGCGGTAGGAGTGACTCTTTCCATCTTTTTCTTAGGTTGGTTTAAGCTTGGAGAAACACTTGAATCTGGATGGATTCGGTGGGGATCTATTTTTTTAATCACGGTAAACATAAGTCTTATTACTTTGGATATTATCTTGCTGGGTCAAACTCTTATTGATTATAAATTATTTGGATTCGTTAAGGTATTGTTTTTGGGAATTTCTTTAATCCCGCTTTCAATAGGATTGATACATCAGCAAAGGCAGATGGGAGTTCTTTACCTTACAGCTGGTATTGTAGGTCTTTTGACAGCTTTTTGTTTTGTTTCTTTTATTTTTGCGACTGTCGGATTATTGTTCCTAACATTATTCGATCTAATGTTGATCTATTTATTATTTTCAAATTCTAGTCAAAAGGAACCTAGACGGATTGAAGGAGTATTGACTTAAATTTTATAAATTTAAATCCAAATAAACCTATCTCTATTCATTTCTAGATTTAGGGTTAGGTTTTATATTTTTGACCATGTCGCAGCAAACTTTAGCTTCCAAAGCATACGAACTTATTACTGACGAAGGAGAAGAACGGGCCTGTGAGGCTATTTCAGAAAGGGCATGTAAGGAAACTCCGGGGAATTTTTTCAAAAATGTCTTCAGTGGAGCCCTCTCCAAATTTGCAGAGCAGTTGGTCAGTCCCGGGACTACTTTACCTTGGATCTTGTCTGCTTTGGGTGTGCCCAATGCTTTTACAGGAGCATTGGTACCCATCAAAGATGCCGGGTCCTTGCTGCCGCAGTTGTTTGTATCTGCTAAAATCAGAGCTTATGCCATCCGAAAGTGGTTTTGGGTGATTCCTGCATTGGTACAGGCTTTAGCTTTGGTCGCTATGGCTTTTGTGGTTTTGGGAACAGAGGGGAGTGCTGCAGGTGTTTTAATTTTAAGCCTTTTGTTGATTTTTAGCTTGGCCAGCGGTGTAGCCAGTATCAGTTTCAAAGATGTGGTAGGCAAGACCATTCCCAAAGGGAAAAGAGGACAACTCTTGGCCATGAGATCGACTATAGGGGGGATTTTGACTTTGGTAGGAGGCGTATATATTCTACAGGATTTGGAGGGGGAACAGGATCAGAACCTTTTGTTTTGGTTGGTAATGGGAGGAGCAATACTTTGGATACTTTCAGCTTTGCTATTCTCACTGATTGCAGAAGAAAAGGGGGGCACAGAAGGAGGGAGGTCACCGGTGAATGAGATCAAAAATGCCTGGAAATATTGGAAGAAAGACAGCAACCTTCGCCGGTTTATTTTTACCAGGGGGCTACTGATGGCGATTCCTTTGGCACAGCCCTTTTTCGTGGTCTTGGGTAAAGAGGAATTGGGAAGTGAAGTAAATAATCTGGGAATCATGGTAATCTCGGCAGGTATTGCCAATATCGTGAGCAGTCCATTTTGGGGCAGATTTGCAGATCAGTCCAGCCGCAAGCTGATGGTATGGGTTTCTGTCCTTGGAATGGTCAATATTTCGCTGATGGCCTTATTTCCTTTTTGGCCGGATAGTTTGCAAAACATTTACGTTTTTGCAGCCCTTTTCCTGATTCAGGTGATGGCCCATGGAGGTGCTCGGCTGAGTAGAAAGACCTACCTTGTGGATTTTGCTCCTGAAAAAGAAAGGCCCTTATATGTCTCTCTTTCCAATACTATGATCGGGATTTTCACCTTACTTGCTGCAGGCTTGGGGAGTTTGTCTTCCTTTTTCGGGGTGCAGGTAATGCTGTATGTCTTTGTTGGCTTGTTGATGATTGCTTTATGCTTGACATTCAGACTCAAAGAAGTCTAGTTGAATTCAATGTGAAATTTAATTTGACCATTGATGTATTTTTGATGTAGTCAATTTTTAGCCTTAGCGACAAGTAATGATTTGTTTTGGTTATGCTAATATCTTGGAATGAGTTTAGCAACATCAATTGAATTTAACCCATAATACAATGACCAAAACACAAACTTACACCGTCAAGATTGCACTGATAGTAGCACTTGGCGGATTTTTGATGGGCTTTGATGCTTCAGTGATTTCAGGAGTCGTCAAGTTTATAGAGCCTGAATTCAATTTAACCAAACTTCAACTTGGCTGGTCTGTAGCTTCACTGACGCTGACTGCTACTTTGGCGATGATGGTGGCAGGACCTTTAAGTGATAAGTTCGGTAGGAGAAAGGTTTTGCAGTGGTCTGCGATTTTATTTGCAGTCAGTGCGATAGGTTCTGCACTTGCACCTACTTTTCTTTTGTTGGTCATAGCGCGAATGCTTGGCGGATTTGGCGTTGGGGCTTCTTTGATATTGGCTCCAATGTACATTGCTGAGATAGCCCCTGCCAATATGCGGGGAAGGTTGGTGTCATTCAATCAACTTAATATTGTTATTGGTATTTCTGCAGCGTTCTTTTCAAACTATTTGATCTTAAAATTTGCAGGTTCTGGAGCTGATTAGGCTTTAACTATAGGCTTGGACAAATGGAATTGGAGATGGATGTTAGGGATAGAATTTTTGCCTGCTTTACTCTACTTTGTTGGATTATATTTTGTCCCTAAAAGCCCACGTTGGTTGGTGATGAAGGGTCAGACAGATCAGGCGCTGTTTATCATGAAGCAATTTACAAATGTAGAAGATGCACAGAAGCAGATACATGATGCTGCACACAGTATTGAAGAAGAAAAAGACAAGGAAAAAGTTAAATTGACTGAATTTTTCAAACCCGCATATAGATGGGTTTTATTGATAGGTGTAGTGGTTGCAATTCTTCAACAAATCACGGGAATTAACTCCGTATTCTTCTATGCGCCGATGATCTTCGAACAGTCAGGTATTGGTACCGATGCATCTTTTATTCAAGCAATTCTGGTTGGTTTGACAAATTTGGTATTTACTATTTTGGCAATTTTATTTATTGATAAATTGGGCAGAAAACCTCTTCTGGTAGGTGGATTAGTAGGGATAGCCTTATGTATGAGTTTGCTGGCTTATGGATTTGGTTCTGCTACTTATCAATTGACCGATGAAAGTATCATATCGTTGCCTGAGCAATTGGATACTTCTCGGCTAGAGAATATGATTGGAGTGGTTTTCGATAATGATGTGAAGTTCAAGCAAGCACTTAGGTCCTCTCTTGGTGAGGCAGATGCCTTGGTTTACGAATCCCAAGCTATTACGGCATCGATCTCAATGAACCCTATGATTATTTTGATAGGGATTTTGGGCTTTGTGGCTTCTTTTGCCATATCCATTGGTCCAGTGATGTGGGTCTTATTTTCGGAACTTTTCCCAATCAATATCAAAGGAGCTGCCATCTCTTTTGTTGGTTTTATCAATTCTTTGGTAAGCTACTTGGTTCAGCAATTTTTCCCATGGCAATTAGATACTTTCGGAAGCAGTACAACTTTCTTGATCTATGGCTTATTTGCTGCGGTGGGAGTAGTGTTTGTAATTATGGTGGTGCCAGAGACAAAAAATAAGTCATTGGAAGAACTAGAAGGGATTTTAATTAAAAAGTAATATTTAAAACTCAAACCTTATGATCATGAATACGAAAGTCGGGAGCGTTAGAAATACATGGAGTGGTGCACTGATAGCCATCGCGCTATTATTTTCGGCATGTACAAATAGTACAGAGTCGGAGGAGACTTCACTATTACTGGGAAGTGAGGAGAACTACGTAGTAGAAGTCCTTGCGAAAGATCTCCATGATGCTTCCACATCCACTATCAAAGGTCAAGCAGAGACTGAAGAAACTGTATTAATTGATGCGGAGAATTGGATTGCAATAACGGCAAATTTTGAAGAAGCTGGAAGGTACCAAGTTCAAGTAGTTGCTAAAAATGCTGCTGAATCAAGCAGTTTAGTTTGGCTAGAGGACTATTACGATAACCCTGATGACAGAAATTATGATGTCACAGGTAAAATAAGTTTTTCAAATAGGGATGCTTTTGAAGTATCTGGAGTAGATGGAAGTCCATTTAACAAAGGTAAACACAATATGAAATTACATGTATCGGAAGGTGCTGTCCATATAGAAAAGGTGATTTTTACTTTGATGATGCCGCATAGCGCTTCAGAGAAAATTTTAGAGCAAGCGACTTCAGGTGAGACATGGACTTTAGTATGGTCAGATGAATTTGATGGAGATACGATAGATGAGAGTAAGTGGACATATGATTTTGGTGATTGGGGTTGGGGTAACAACGAACTACAGTACTACACGGCAAGCCGAAGTGAGAATGCGAGAATTGAAGATGGCCATCTAATCATCGAAGCGAGAAAGGATGATTTCGATAAAGCATGGACCTCGGCACGTTTGACGACTAGGGGTAAAGTAGCATTTCTTTATGGAAAGATTGAATTCAAAGCCAAGGTTCCTAGTCTCAAAGGCAACTGGGCTGCCGGTTGGACTTTGGGCAATACCTATGTCGATGAAAAAGACTGGCCATATTGTGGAGAAATTGATATTCTAGAAAGTGTAGGGTATGAGGTAGACAATGAAACTGGTGATGGAATTGCCCATGCGACGGTGCATACTCCTGCGTATTATTTCAAAATCAACAATCAGATTTCAAGTCAGAAAGCTATTCCTAACATGGCTAGCGAATTTCACACTTATGCCGTAGAGTGGACTCCTACAGAGATCAAAATGCTTGTCAATGATGAGGTCTATTATACTTATGATAAAAATGCGAATGAGAAAGAGTGGCCATTTCACATTCCTCAGAATATCATCCTCAATCTTGCCATTGGTGGAGGCTGGGGTGGTTCTCAAGGTCTAGATCCAGAGATGACAAGTCAAGAATTTATTTTAGACTATGTAAGAGTCTACGAAAAGCGATAGAGAAATGAATCAGAGTTATTTTAAAATTGCGGATCAACCACTACAATTCCAAAACGAAGAAGTTTCAGGTTCATTTGTAAAAATGGGTGAGGGTCTTTTTTATAAGGTTAATCACGTAGATCAGATGCCACCTTTTTTCATGTCTATCGTGAGTCATGATGAACACTGGATGTTTATCGGGTCTAATGGGGCATTGACTGCAGGTAAAAGGAATGAGGAGCAAGCACTTTTTCCATATTATACCGATGATAAAATCCTTTCCGCTGAGGGGAAAGTTGGTTCAAGCACTACAATTAGAATTCATATAGAAAATGGTCAAAAGCTGTGGAAACCATTTTCTGATACTTACAAAGGAATCTATGCGATAGAAAGGAATCTCTATAAAAGTCAATGGGGCAATGAAGTGATTTTTGAAGAAATTAACCATGATTTAGGATTAGCTTTTAGTTATTCTTGGCAATTTTCTTCAAAATATGGCTTTGTCAAAAGGAGTCATCTTCACAATATAACAGCCAAGCCATCTAAGGTCGAAGTTTTGGATGGTGTGCTAGAATTGATGCCTTTCGGCGTTTCTTCCCAACTTCAATTGCAGCGCAGCAATTTGGTCAATGCTTATAAAAGAAGCGAACTTGACGCTAAGTCAGGTTTGGGGATTTTTGCGTTGAGCTCTCAAATTGTAGATCGAGCTGAACCGAGCGAAGCTTTGAAAGCGACTTTAGCATGGTATAGTGGCGTAGAAGCTAAACATGTTCTGTTGTCTTCTTTGCAGCTAGAAAATTTTTGTAAAGGCAGAGAGATATGGACTGAACATGATATCAAAGGAACTCCTGCATCCTATTTGATCAGTTTTGATGAAAATCTAGATGAAGGTCAGCAGATTGAATGGAGCATTTGCATGGATATCTATCAGACTCCAGCCCAAATCAATAACCTGATCAATCAACTGAATAAAGACAAGAAAACTGTTTTGTCGGACTTGAAAGCTGACTTGGATCAAGGGAAGAAAATTTTAAAAACCTTGGTAGGTAAAGCAGATGGTCTTCAAATGACAGCAGATCCAGCAGTCATCAATAGGCATTTTTCCAATGTGCTATTTAACATCATGAGAGGGGGGATTTTTGAAGATGATTATCAGATTGACGGAAGGGATTTCTTGGAATATGTAAAAGCAATCAATCTTGAAGTATATGATCAATTCCAATATTTTTTCAAAGAGATTTCAGGATACGAAACCTATCAATCCTTGAATCAAAAAGCGCTGAAAGAGAATGCTAGCGACCTGATTCGAATTTGTAAAGAATATTTACCCTTAAGCTTTAGCCGGAGGCATGGTGACCCAAGTAGACCATGGAATAAGTTTTCGATTGATCTAAAGAATCCTGATGGGAGTAAGAGAAGAGCTTATGCTGGTAATTGGAGAGATATTTTTCAAAACTGGGAAGCCTTGGCTGTATCCTATCCGGAATTTGTGGAGGGGATGGTGTTCAAATTTCTCAATGCTTCTACCATTGATGGCTATAATCCTTATAGAATCTCTCGGAATGGGGTAGACTGGGAAGTGACAGAACCAGAAGACCCATGGTCTTATATTGGCTATTGGGGAGATCATCAATTGATTTATCTGCTCAAATTATTGGAGTTGGGGAAAAAGCACCAGGCTATTTCGCTGAAAAATCTAGCTAATCAAGATTGGTTTGTGTATGCTAATGTCCCTTATAGAATCAGATCTTTTGAGGCCATAATGAAGGACGCTCAAGATACTGTTGATTTTGATGAGCAGCTTGAGAAAAAGATTCAATCTAGGGCTCAAAAACTAGGGGCAGATGGGAAGCTTCTTTTTATCAATGATCAGTACATTTTAAAGAGTAACTTCCTAGAAAAACTAATGATTCCTTGGTTGACCAAGTTGGGTAATTTTGTTCCTGATGCGGGTATCTGGATGAATACACAAAGACCAGAGTGGAATGATGCCAACAATGCCCTAGTAGGCAATGGGACCTCGATGGTAACCCTGTATTATATGTACAGATTCACGGATTTTATAGAAAAATGGTTGAAAGAAGAGTTGACCGAGTCCGTGGTACTGCATCAAGAAGTCGCCGATTGGTTGCAGGGTATGTTCGATGTTTTGCTCAAATATGAGCAAACTTTAAGTCGAGGATTCTCAAGTAAGGCTAGGTTTGAATTTGTCCAAAAACTGGGGCTAACTGCCGAAGCTTATAGAAATCAAGCTTATGCTGGATTCAGTGAAGAAAAGACTTCCATTGAAATATCTCAGTTGTTGGATCTATTGAAATTGACCAAACAGTATCTTGAGAAATCCATTCAAAACAATAAAAGAAGTGATGGGCTTTATCATGCGTACAACCTGATTGATATCAAAGAGGGCGAGATTTCAGTTGATTACTTGTATGAAATGCTAGAAGGGCAGGTGGCTATCTTGACATCAGGTTATTTGAATCCTGCGGAAAGTTTAGCTTTGCTTGATCAGATGAAAAATAGCGAATTATATAGACCTGACCAATACAGCTATTTGTTATATCCAAATCGAGATTTGAAAGGATTTCTACATAAAAGTATAATTCCCCAATCCTCCTTAGATGAAATTCCTCTTCTCAAGGATATGATCAATAAAGGAGACGTACGTATCGTTCATCAGGATCATCAAGGGCAAGTGTATTTCAACAGTGAGTTTAACAATGTAAAAGCACTAAGGAAATCCTTGGAGGAATTTAAAAATACTGATGATTTGGTGAAGATTGAAGCACTCTACGAGCAGGTTTTCAATCACAAATCATTCACAGGTAGATCAGGGACATTCTTTGCTTTTGAAGGTTTAGGTAGTATTTATTGGCACATGGTTTCCAAGCTGCTGTATGCCGTAGGGGAAATTCTAAGCGAAAATCAAGATTTGGAAGCAAAAGTTAAAGGGAGATTGGTTGATCATTATTATGAAATCCGTGCAGGAATCGGGGTGAATAAAAGCCCAAAATTTTATGGTGCTATTCCTACAGATCCTTACAGTCATACCCCAGCTCACAGAGGTGCGCAACAGCCTGGTATGACAGGTCAAGTCAAAGAGGATATTCTCAATAGATGGTTTGAATTAGGAGCTCAAGTGATTGATGGATGTATCGCTTTCAATCCGAATTTCTTATCTTCTAATGAATGGTTGACAGAAAAGCAGGATTTTGAATATGTCAATTTACAAGGTAAGCTAAATACAATTGAGGTAAGTAGAGAATCTTTGGCTTTTACATATTGTCAGGTCCCGATTATATATAAAAAGGGTTCCAAAGCCAAAATTGATGTGATTTATAATGACTCAGATGAAAGTCAGTCAATTCAAGGTCGTGTACTACCTCAACAATTGTCTAAATTGATTTTCTCAAGGTCGCATAATATTGAGAAGATTGAAGTGAGTGTTGAGTAAAACTAAAAATGGAAATGGTCGCTATACCTCAAAGAGATGTAGCGACCATTTCTTTTATCTTTTTCAAGATTTCAGCATTTTTTGGGCTTTCGGTGGTGATTTCAAGGATTTTTGGATTTATGGATTCGTTATAAAACTCATTCAATCCAATTTCTAGACTTTCATCGTCATGGGCAGTGATGTATTCAAATCCAAAATCCTTAGCCAGATTTGCTGCTGTCAATGCTTGATTGGTTTCAAAAAATTCTTCTAGTTCAGGTTGCTTGGCTGGTCCATCAATTAATCTAAAAATTCCCCCCGCATGATTGTTTAAAATGACGATTCGGAGATTTGGCATGGCGTAATTATGCCAAAAGGCATTTCTATCATAAAAGAATGCCATGTCTCCTGTAATCAAAGTGACAGGAGACTTTGTGGTAAATGCGCAACCTACAGCTGTGCTATTACTTCCATCTATGCCACTCGTCCCTCGGTTACATATAATTTCTTGATTTCGAAGTCCAAGAAAGTTTACATATCTCACTGACATGCTATTGGCCAAATGGATTTTAGCATGATCAGGTGTTGCCTTGAGCACCTTTGAAATGGCTTTGTATTCTCCAAAATTAGCTTTATCTAATGCATTGCTAAGATTTTCCTTAACCATATCATCCAAGGATTTCCAACGATTGAAATATGCTCGGTTTTCTGATAGCTTTAGATTTAAAAACTCAAGAAAATTCTTAGGAGCAGTATGGATAAAATTGGTCAAGGATTGATAGGTGTCTGGACTATATCCTGCATTTTGAATGTGCCAATGTGCTGCTTGGGTATTTCTTAAGAATAACTTCAAACTTTTGGAAATAATTGATTTCCCAAAAGAAATAATCAAGTCAGGTTGAAGCTGCTGCTGAATCGATGTATGGCCAATAAAGTGATCATGGAATGAAATAGTATGTGCTGATTGTAAGTTGGAAATGGTATCCGTTACCACAACAGCCTTTCCGCTCGAAGCAAGTAAATCAATTGATTCTTGTATCTCAGCGTTTGGCCTTTGTTGGCCAGGAATGATTAGGATTTTTTGAAATGATTTGAGTTTTTCCTCCAATTGAGTTTCCTGAGTTGAAGAAATCATGGACTCAGTAGAAAAAATTTCAATATTTTTAACTGCCTTGAATTCAAATTGCTCACCGACTTCTGGGTAAAAAGGTTCTCTGAGTGGAATATTGAGATGAACTGGACCAGCAGGATATTGATTAGCCAAATTAATGGCCTCGTTGACCATGCGTTGTGCATGCCACACCTTGTCTTTATGGCTGAATTCATCTGGGAAGTCAAAGGATCCTTTGACATGATTGCCATAAATCTGAGACTGGCGGATGGTCTGACCATCCCATTGGTCAATCCACTCAGCAGGTCTATCAGCTGTGATGACAAGAAGGGGGATTTGCTGGAAGTAGGCTTCTGCTACGGCAGGAGCGTAATTATAAGCAGCAGATCCAGAGGTACATACTAAAGCTACAGGTTTCTCCAACTGTTGAGCCATTCCAAGCGCAATAAAAGCAGCAGTTCTTTCATCTGATACCGTTCTACACTTGATTTCTGGATGTCTGGCAAAAGCCAAGGTAATAGGTGCGCATCTCGATCCGGGTGACAGGATGGCGTTTTTGATGCCTTTTTGAGCACAAAGAGATACAAGATCGATGATAGGTTGGATGATCAAGGCTTAATTGTTGAGGTTGAGGTGTTTGCCGATTATTTCACATTTCATTTCTGTTTCTTCCCATTCTTTTTCAGGATCAGAGTCTTCGGTAACGCCTGCTCCAGCATAAAGTAAAGCGGCACCATTTTTAATTTGTGCTGTTCTGAGATTGACATAAATGGATGTTTCTCCCTCTACATTTACAGGCCCAATGAATCCCGCAAAGAGAGATCGGTCTAAATTTTCATGTTGAGATAAAAAATCAAAAGCAGCTTGTCTTGGCATGCCACAAACTGCGGAGGTAGGATGAAGTAGCTCTAGCATAACCGTCCCTAACTGAGGGAAGTTAGTGGTTGCCATATTTACCTTGAAATCTGATCTCAGGTGAAGTAAATTTCCAGCTAAAACTGTTTTAGGGCCGATTTCTTCGTATTCTCTTAATCTAATTTTTTTAAAACAATCAACAATATACCTAGAGACTAAAGCTTGCTCTTCGATTTCTTTTTGTGTCCAAGCGGCATTTTTCAATGGATTGTCGCCAAGTGCTTTTTGAGTGCCCGCTAAGGACATGGTATAGAATTCGTTCCCTTTGGTTTGAATCAATACTTCTGGAGAAGCACCGATCCAGGTTCCCAATTCTGGTAGGTGGAAAAAGTTTATAAAAGCATTGGGATAAGAATTCAAAAGACTTTTGAATGATTGAACAAGGTCAAAGCTTTCTTGTAAAGCTACCTTTTTCATTTTGGCAGGGACGATCTTATTTAAATGGCCGTCTTTGATAGCTTGAATTCCTTTATCCACTAGCTTAATGAACTCTATTTTACTGCATTCGAAGTTTTTATTGAGAGCTTCTTTTGTTGAAGATTTTTTTAAGAAAAATTGGTTAAGGATTGATTTTGCTTTTTTACCATCTTGATCCATTGTTTTAGATATAGATAGTTGTGTTTCAATGGGTAAAGAAAGATCTAGCTTGATGTATTCATCAGCCTCAAGATAATAAGCTTTCTTGTCATGTTGATCTACAAAAGGGTGAATGATAAATCCAGTGGTCAATTCCTCCAATTGTGGTGATATGCGCTTGGTTTGACCGGATTTATCAACGAGTATTTGCAAAAATGGTGATTTTGGTTTTCTCCAAACGGCAAACTGATGTCCATCTTCAATTAGCTCTGCGAAAAGCTGTTCTAGATAGCGTTCCAGACTTATAGTATCTTGATCTAATGCAACCTGCATGTTTATTTTTTATCGATGACAGCCATGGTGATTCTACTTATACAACTCAAATCACCTGATTCTGTGAAAATTTTTATCTCCCAAATTTGAGTTTTTTTACCCAAGTGAATAGGCTTGGTAATCCCTCTGACCAAACCGTCTCTAACAGATTTAATGTGATTGGCATTGATTTCTAAACCCACACAGTATTGTTTTTCTTTATCTACGATCAAGGTGGCAGCCACACTCCCCAATGTCTCTGCTAAGACTACATTCGCTCCTCCATGTAACAGACCTAGGGGCTGTTTGGTTCTAGAATTTACTGGCATAGTAGCTTCAAGGAAATCTTCTCCAATCTTTGTGAATTGAATATCTAAAAAGTCTGTCATGGTATCGATTCCCCAATTATTGAGGGTTTCAAGACTAAGGTTTGGAGGAAAGATCATGGATTCTGGATTAAAAGCTTTTTATTTGAAGTCCAGAACAAAAATAGAGAATCTTGTTAAGTAAAAAAATATATCTAGTCCGTCATGGACAAACAGATTACAATCTAAAAGGCGTGGTCCAAGGTAGCGGTATTGATGCACCTTTGAATAGCAATGGAATCAAACAGGCAAAAGCATTTTTTGAAGCATATAAGCATATAAAATTTGAGAAGGTATTTTTCACTGGGTTGCAGCGTACAAGACAGTCAGTCCAAGAGTTTTTAGACCTTGGGATTCCATATGAATCTATCTCTGAGTTGAATGAAATCAGTTGGGGTAAATATGAAGGTCAGCCTATGACCCATGAAGAGAATAAATACTACCTACACATGCTGGAGAGATGGAGCAAGGGTGATCTGGATTATGCGATTGCTGGTGGAGAAAGTCCCAATGCTGTGGCAAAGAGATTGAAGCATGGAATTGAGCGGATTTTGAACCAAGATCATAAAACCATATTGATATGTATGCACGGAAGGGCAATGAGGATATTATTAAGCCTGCTGATGAATTATGACTTGCGGTATATGGATCAATTTAAACACCAAAATCTTGGTCTCTATGAATTGAACTTAGATGATGCGGGAGTTTTTAAGATTATCAAATACAATTCAGGTGAACACCTTATGGATTTGACTTAAAAAGTTTATTCGATTTTTTAGACTTTTGGTTCTTGTCTTCAAGATTAGCAAGCAGCTTTTGATAAATCCCTTTAGATTCATCAAGATCTATGATTTGGAAAGCTACTTCATCCAAAGTAGCGATTTTTTCTTGGTTGATTCTGATAATGAAATCACCAATCATACACTTGTCAATTTGTTGATGGCTGGTTTTGACAAGGATGGCTGCATCAGAATTTCCTGAATAGGATTTGGTTTGGAAGATATTCATCAAACTGAGCTCAATATATTCAGGGCTTGTTTTATTTATTTTCAATTCTGATTTGTCAAATAAGATTAAAAACGTCTTTTCATTCGGATTTTTGGCGAAAACCGAAGTAAAGATGTAAAAACATAAAATTGTCAGAAACAAATTTTTCATAATCGAAATGTATGAAAATTAAACCGATTAGTCAAGATAAAGGTTTTAGTATTGATTAACATCCAAAAAAAATATAGCAAAAAAAAGACCCGATTATTCGGGCCTTTATTATTTATGCTTTAGTTCCTCTTTTCTTCTTTGGAGCTTCCTCTTCTATTTCATCTTCAACTCCAGAAAATATTCTACCACAGTGTTCACATACTATCAGTTTCTTTTGCTCTCTGATGTCTGCCTGTCTTTGTGGAGGTACTACGTTGAAACAACCACCGCAAGCGCCTCTTTTAACGAGGACAACGGCAAGGCCATTTTTAGCGTTAGCTCTGATTTTTGTGTAAGACTTAACTAACCTGTCTTCGATTTTCTTAAGAGCTTTTTCTCTATCTGCTCCAAGTTTAGCTTCTTCAGCTTCACTTTCTGCTACGATATTGTCTAGCTCACCTTTTTTATTGTCAAGGTCTTTATTTCTGTCTTTAACGACTTCTTTTAACTCTTCAAGATCAGCTTTTTTTGTCTCGATTTTTGCTTGAGCTTCTCCAATTTTCTTTTTGGAAACTTGGATTTCTAAATCCTGAAGTTCTAATTCTTTAGTAATGGCGTCATACTCTCTGTTGTTTCTGACGTTCATCTGTTGTTCCTGATACTTTTTGATCAGTTTTTCAGATTCTTTGATGTTTTCTTTATGCTTTTTGATATCATCTTCAAGAGACTGGATATCAGCATTGAATTTATCGATTCTGGTTTCATAACCAGCGATTTCATCTTCTAAATCTTGAACTTCTTCAGGTAGGGCTCCTCTAACTTTAACAATGGCATCAAGGCGGGAATCAATCTTTTGAAGGTTATGTAGTGCTTCAAGTTTCTGTGCAACGGTACTTTCCATGTACTATAGGTAAGTTATGGGATTAGTAACTATTTTTGTAAAATAGAGTGCAATATTAGTGAATTTTTGTGACAAAAGCTCCAATAATAATTCTTTTGTAAATATTTCGCTTTCATAATGCCCAATGTCGCAAATAACTATTTGATTATCAGCGTCAAAGAATTCGTGGTATTTAACATCAGATGTGATAAAGATTTCAGCCCCTGATTTTTTGGCTGCATTTAATAGGAATATACCGGATCCACCGCAAATTGCAACTTTTTTAATGGGCTTGTTGATCAGCGAGGTATGTTTGATTACTTGTAAGTTCATCCTAGACTTAAGGTGTGCCAAAAAATCTTTTTCGTCTAGTGCGTTTGATAATTCACCGACCATTCCTGCACCTACTTCTTGATTCTCGTTTTCTAATTGATGGATATAATAAGCCACTTCTTCATATGGGTGGGCTTTTTTTAATGCCGTTATGATTTGTCTTTCCAAATGAGAGGGAAACATAACCTCAATTTTTATTTCTGGTACTTTCTCTGGATTGTTTTTTCTTCCAATCGTAGGGTTCGCATTTTCCGAAGGTATGAATGTACCCGATCCTTTGCTGATGAAGCTGCATCCACTATATTCTCCGATTTTACCTGCACCTGCATCAAACAATGCTGTCATGACTTGTTCCATAGCTGCTGAAGGCACGAAAGTGCTCAGCTTATTTAAGATCCCCTTTTTTGGTGATAAAATTTTTGTTTTTGTCAGTCCAATTTTATCTGCTATTTTCTTATTGACTCCATGCGCTACATGATCTAGATTGGTGTGAATTGCAAAAATGGCGATGTCATTCTTTATCGCTTTGACGATAGTTCTTTCGACATAATTTTTACCTGTGAAACTCTTGAGGCCTTTGAACACAATCGGGTGGTGTGCGACTATAAGGTTACATCCTAAAGAAATCGCTTCATCTACTACTGCTTCGGTTGCATCAAGTGAGCAAAGGATTCCATTTACCCTTGCACTGGGATCACCTGTGATGAGTTGAGCATTGTCATAAGATTCCTGATAGGCAGGAGGAGCGATGCTATCTAAAAAAGAAACAACTTCTCTAATCGTATAAACCATAGATTTTGTATTAATTTGTTGATCAAAATTAATCAAAATTACTCAATGCGTTGGTTTGAACCTTTGCTTTTCCCTTTTTCATTCATTTATGATACGGTTACCCGCTTCAGAAACCATCTATTCGATATAGGTCATAAAAATTCAATCAACTTTGATATCCCCACCATAGTAGTTGGAAATTTGAGTCTAGGTGGTACTGGGAAAACTCCATTTACTGAGTTTTTGATAAGAATGCTTGCGGATGATTTTAAAGTGGCCACATTAAGTAGAGGTTATGGGCGTAAGACCAGTGGATTTGTTCTCGCTGATGAAGGCAGTGATGCAAACCAAATAGGAGATGAACCATTTCAGATATATGAGAAGTTCAAAAATAAAATTAGTGTAGCAGTTGGGGAGGATAGAGTGATGGCAATTCCTCAAATAATTACAGAAAGACCTGATACAGAAGTGATTTTGCTAGATGACGCCTTCCAACATCGCTACGTAAAAGGGGATATAAATATTATGTTGACGACATTCCAAAAGCCTTTTTTTGAAGATAATGTAGTGCCGTTGGGCACATTGAGAGAGGCGAGGAAGGGTGCATCCAGAGCTGAAATTATTATCGTCACCAAATGCCCAAATCCAATTGATACGGGAACAAAGGAATCTTACATCAATGAAATCAAAAGATACAATAAAAAAGCAAAGATATTTTTTGTTGGACTAAAATATGGACTACTTCAAAATGTATTGGGTGACCGTCAATCAGTTCCTTCAAACTTTGTGCTGGTATCGGGAATAGCTAATGATCAGCTTTTTAGAAAAGAAGCGGAGAAAAAGCATCAAATATCATATCATTTTTCATTCTCAGACCACCATCATTACAAGTCTGATCATATAAAAGAGATTGTTAGTAAGTGTAAAGAAGTAAAGGAGTCGGGTATTTTAACTACCGAAAAAGATGCAGTTAAACTTAAAGCTTCTATCTTTCGTGATTATTTGGCAGAAATTCCGATTTTTGCCATGCCGGTGGAGATAAATATGGAAATCAAAGATGCCGATTTTATCAAAGAGTCGATTCTTCAAGTCATCAAAGAAAAAGGATATAGCGAGTGAGTTTTAGGTTAATTTCTTCAGTTTTTATGCTCTTAATGCTGTTTTCAGCAAGAGATATATTTGCTCAAAGACCAACTCGTATCCCTCCAGTTACACAAGTTGGTAGAGAAGTCCAGCCTGATCAAAGGCAGACTGGAAATGAGCGAAATACAAGACAAGAAGGTGAAGATCAGCAAGGGGGAAGGAGAAAGCTTATTGATGATTCTACGCAAATGGTCTTTGGACCGAAAACCACTCTTTATTTTTTCGAAAGAGATATCAAAAGGAATCGCCTCAAAAAGCATGAACTGGATACTTTATTAAATAATTTTCATTATTACGAGCCAGTGGCTAAGTCAGGATGGAAATACCAAGATTTAGGAAATATTGGGACAGCCGCCCAATCGATTTTTTATCAAGCTCCTCTGATGATAGGTACTACATCTGGTTTTTACGCATATGATTTATACCACCAATCTCCCGATAGTGTCAAGTATTACGATACTAAATCTCCATTTACAAATATGGAGTTGTTTTTTGGAGGCGGCAACAGAAACATGATGGACTTGGAGTTTGCCAGAAATGTCACTCCTAAATGGAATGTAGGCTTTACACTTAATACCATCAGAGCTAGGAAAGTACTCAATCCTAACCGAAGAGACGATAATCAGACGGTAAAAAATGCTTATGTTTTTCAGACTAGTTACAAGTCAGATAATGATAAGTACTTATTACTTGCGAATTTTTCGAGGACTAGACATGTGGTAGCAGAGCAAGGGGGTATTATCCCTCCTTCTGTGGATAGTACATCATTATATTTTACTTATGAAGATGCAAAGGTCTGGCTGAGAGATGCTAGTGCGGTAGATTTGAGGCAAGACTATCATCTTTATCACGAGTATGAGTTATTAAAAGGCTGGCAAGTTTATCATGTTTTTGACAAAAGGAAGCAAGACGTAACCTTCAAATCAGCACTTTCCAGTCCATCTAGTAATTTCTTTGATTTATATAATCCAGAGAGGTTCAATAGACTAGACAGTACGATCAATTACAATCATTTTTCTGAATGGAGAAATGAGATGGGATTCAAAGGTGATTTTGGACCTGTGTATTATAATGCATTTGCAAAGTTCAGAACGGGAAGGATGAGAGGTAATTTTCAAGTTGATCCTTTTGGTTTTGACGAGCTTTCGATTGGCGGAGCTTTAAGAGGCGAAATCAACGATAACTGGAGGTTTGAAGCTGAAGGGGAATATTTAATACCTAGTGCCTTTAGGATTAATGGTAAATTTATTTCGCCATTCTTGGAAGCTTCATACACCAAGGCATTGTATAAGCCTACAGCTATGCAGATGCTTTATAGAGGGAATCATCATCGTTGGAGCAATAGATTTTCAAATATTGGCTTAGATCAAGTTCAAGGTGTAATCAAAGCTGATTTCAAACGATGGAGTATCAGGCCAAATCTTACCATAAATAGGGTTAGTAATTTTGTCTTTTTTGATGAAAACCAACAAGCAGCACAAGCAACAGGTGACGCTTTTATGTTGATCCCAGGTGTAAAGACAAGCTTCAATGTTGGTGGTAAGCTGTATTGGGAGACCGAAGCATATTACACTTTAATCACTGGTGATGGCTCCGATAATTTTAGAATTCCAGAGATTTTTGCCAATAGCAGGATTTACTTTGATAGTCCAATGTTTAATGAAAATCTATTTATCCAAATTGGAATAGATGTTCGTTATAGTAGTGAATATTTTGCAGATGCCTACAGCCCTGCAATGCAACAGTTTTATTTGCAGGATTTGCAGCAGCAAAGATTTGGAGTTGCTGGGTATCCAGTTTTTGATTTTTTCCTAAATGCAAGGATTAACAGAACAAGAATATTATTGAGATACAATCACGTGAATGACAACTTACTTTCAGTACCTGGGTATTTTGTAACACCAGACTACACAGGGCTAAAAGGATTGTTAGACGTAGGGATCTCTTGGCCTTTATTTGATTAAGTTGATAAAAATGAGTTGGGAAGAAAGTACAAAGCAAAAAATGTTGCATTTGCAGTTGCCCACAGATCCGAGATGGGTGAATATTGCTGAGATGAATATCGAGGATATCTTGGTGGATCATGCTTACTGTGAACAAAAGGCTGCCACTTCTTGTATTTCCTTGATTGTGAATTTTTATGATTTCCAAGAGGTTACTGAGGTTTTAACTCCAGTTGTAGCGGAAGAATGGGGGCATTTTGAACGCGTGTTAGAACACCTCAAAAAGCGGGGCTATCCACTGGGTAAGCCTAGGAAAGATGAGTACGTAATCAAGCTGTCGGAATTTGTTAAAAAAGGTGGAAGTAGAGCTCAGCAACTTTCCGAGTACCTCTTGATGAATGCTTTAATAGAAGCAAGGAGCTGTGAGCGGTTCAAATTACTTTCTAATAATATTCAGGACGGAGAATTGAAGAAGTTCTACTATGAATTGATGATTTCAGAAGCCGGTCATTATGTGAATTTTATTGAACTTGCTAGGGAGATTTATGATAAAGAGTTAGTCAATGAAAGATGGAAGGAGTGGCTTGCTTACGAGGCTTCTGTACTCAATAGTCTAGAAATCAGAGGAGATAGAATGCATTGATTTTTTTGTCATAAAAATTCTAAAAAATTATTGTCTTTTTCCATCAATGTAAGATATTAATGCCCTGAGAATCTTAAAATTTAGTTTTTTGTTTCAAAATCGTACAATTCATGAATCTGATCGAAAATATAAAAGAGGCTTTACGGTCTGTTAAAACAAATTTATTAAGAACTGTTTTGACAGGGACCATCATAGCTATTGGAATTACTTCATTGGTGGGTATGTTGACAGCGATTGATGCAATAAAAGCTCAAATTGAAGATAGTTTTTCGGGACTGGGGGCAAATAATTTTGATGTTAGATCGAGAGGATTCTCTGGTGGAAGATCCGTTCAAGGAGGGAGGATTGAAAAATCTTATCCGAATATTAAATATAAAGAAGCTCTGGAGTTTAAAACTGATTATTTAAAAACAGGAAATGCTACGGTTTTTACTTCTGTTTCAGGTGCTGTAGAAATCAAAAGAGGGTCTAAAAAAACTAATCCGAATGTCAGAGTGACAGGTGTGGACGACCTTTATCTTAATATCAAAGGTATAAAAATAGAAGAAGGGAGGAACTTTAGTGCTACTGAAATTCAATATGGTAATAATGTTTGTGTGGTAGGAGTAGATGTAGTTAAGTCTCTTTTTGATAATGAGGAAAATCCTTTGAATCAACAAGTTTCTTTTTTTGGAAATAGGTATACAATTATTGGGGTATTGGAGACGCAAGGCAGTGTTGGAGGTGGTCCTAGTGCAGACCGAGCTATTTTTATTCCTGTAGAAAATGCCAGCAGATTGGATAGGAGAGGCTCTTTTAGATATACTATCACCGCCAGTTCTTCGAGTCCTGTCAGTTTGGAATATGATATGGGACAAGCAACAGGAATGATGCGAAAAATCAGACAGGATAGAGTAGGGGAGGAAGACTCCTTTGAAGTGACTAAAAGTCAAACTGTAGGAGAGAGTTTAGAGGAAGTAGCTGGTTATTTGAGGATAGGTGGTTTTACCATAGGTTTTGTAACCTTGGTTGGAGCTTCTATTGGCTTAATGAATATTATGTTGGTGTCTGTTACTGAGCGGACGAGAGAAATTGGTATCAGAAAAGCATTAGGTGCTACCCCATTACGTATTAGACAGCAATTCTTAATTGAAGCAATTACAATTTGTATTATCGGAGGGATATTTGGGGTAATATTAGGTATTGGTATTGGTAATATTGTTGCTAATTCAATAGGTCCAGGAGGCTTTTTGATCCCATGGGTATGGATAATGGTTTCTTTTATGATTTGTATTTTTGTTGGATTGGCCTCTGGTTATATTCCTGCTTTTAAGGCAAGTAAACTAGATCCGATCGAGTCGCTGAGGTACGAGTAATTCTTGTGTTTGATTTAATGTATTCGTTAATATTTTTTACTGAATTTTTGATTTTTAGTTTTTCATTTTTATTTTTCAAAGATCAAAAATTAATTTTATGAAAAAATATTATACTTCTATTCTATTCGTCTTTTTATTGCAGATTATAAATATTGATTTTTCTTACTCTTTTCAAGATAATATAAAATTTGGTAAAGTTCCAGACAGTTATGTTGAGATGGTTAATTATAAAGATGATCCAGAAGCTGAAGCTCTTGTAATTTCCAATTCAGGTGAAACAGCATTTATTTTTAATTCAAATTCTGGATTTATAATCAATTATAAATATCATAAGATTGTAAAAGTTTTAGAGAAAGATGGAGTGGAGTATGCTGATATTATCATTCCATTTTACAGTATTTCAGGAAGGACAGATCGTGTTTTTAATATTAAAGGATTCACTTACAATAGTGAAAATGGGAAAATCAATAAAATCAAATTAGGTAAAGAGAATATTTTTGAGGAGAAAGTCTCCAGCACATATAATTTGATGAAAATATCAATGCCAGATGTTAGAGTAGGGTCTGTAATAGAAGTTTCTTATGAAATTAATTCTGACTTGTATAATTACATGAGGGAGTGGGAATTTCAAGAAGAGATTCCAACTCTATGGAGTGAATATAAACTTGAAACACCAGAGTACTTTTCCTACTCCCAAATCAATCAAGGAAGTCTCAATTATAAAATCAATCAGCAAACGGATAAGCCTGGTAGAATTAATTTTGTTTCAAATAATAAAGTAGATGCAGGCAATGCTACTAGAGGTAATATCACCAATGAAGCAGTTGATTTTATAAATAAAAATTATCACTGGGCTATTCAAAATGCTCCAGCTTTGAGAGTTGAACCTTTTGTGGATAACCCTAAAAGCTATGGTTCTAGAGTAGAGTTTCAGCTGCAATGGGTACAGTTCCCGAATTCTCCTAGGCAGAATATTGCATCAAGTTGGGAAAAACTAGGAGAAGAGTTATTAGCAAATGAAGATTTTGGCAGACACTTGAATAGAACAAAAATTGCAAAAAATGTAGTCCCAAGTCTTATTGGTAACATAGAGAAAGATCAAGAGAAAGTAAGTTTAATAATGGATCATTTGTCATCCAAAGTAGTCTGGAATGGTAAAAGGAGTATTTATCCTTCTAAGGCTTTAGATAAAATATGGGAAGATGGGAATGGAAATGTTGCTGACATCAACCTTTTATTGGTTGCTTTTTTGAGAGAAGCTGGTTTTGATGCTCATCCAATTATTAGTAGTACAAGAGATAATGGTTTTATGAATCCATCTAATCCAGTAATGTATAAGTTAAATTATGTGACTTCTGCTGTTAAGATTGATGGTAAGGAAATCATATTAGATGCTACCGACAGAGGTTTGCCTATTGGAATGTCACCTTTAAACGCGATAAACTTTAAAGGCTTTGTCTTAAGTGATAAAAATTCTCACTGGATTGATTTTACAAATTCAGTTAATAATACTGAAACTGCAATGATGAATATTTCTTTTGAAAATGGCAAAGTCAAATCAGAGGTAAATAGAAGGCTTGTAGGATATAAGGGTGCGCAATCAAGAAGAAATTATATTAGAAATGGAGAAGAGACTTTCTTGGAAGATCTTACAAGCCAACTTAAAGATTGGTCTATTAATAATCCAACTTTTGAGAATATAGATAATCGCAATTTGCCATATACGGAAAAGTATACTCTTCTCGGCGAAGTTGGAATGGAAAATACAAATACACATATTTATTTCAATCCTTTCGAGGGTAATTTTTTATCCGAGAACCCATTCAAGTTGGAATCAAGACAATTTCCCATTGATTTTATTTATGGCTCAAAATTTTCCCTTCTATGTATGATAGATATTCCAGAGGGATATGAAATTGAAGAATATCCCGAATCTTCTATTGCTTATTTTGAAAATAAGGATATTCAGTATTCTTATATGTCTTCTACGCCGCAAGAAGGTAAAATTCAAATTATTGTTACCTATCAAGTAAATCAAACTTTTTATAATCCAGAAAAATATAAAGAGTTAAAAAATTTCTATGATTTAATAGTAGAGAAACAGAAGCAAATGATTGTATTTAAAAGGATTGCTGAATAATGAGGTTTGTTTTATTCTTTATTTCATTAACATTTTTAATAAATGTAAACACTGTATTAGCTCAGGATTACAGTATTAGTAAAATTCAATCTGATTGGTTAAGTAAAGCTCCGGCTGTAGTGAGAAAGTCAGAACATTCTAGTACAGTTAATTCAAAAGGGGAAATATCCTTCAAAGTTAAGATTGCATATACGATTTTAAAACAGGAAGCAAATGAACTTGCTGTAATGGATGTGAATTATAGTAAATCAATCCTATTTAAAAGTTTATCAGGTAAAATTTTTGACCCATTTGGAAAGGAGATAAAGAAATCAAAAAAATCAGATATTCAAGATTTCAGTAATTTCAGTTCATTTTCAATCTATGAAGACAATAGACAGAAGGTGTTAGACCTGAAACAATTCAAATTACCATATACTGTTGAATTTGAATATGAAGTAATATATCCTAATCTCTATTACATTAATTCTTGGGTACCACAAAATTTCCCGAACATACCAGTACAACATGCCTCAGTAAGTTATCAATACCCAAAAGATATTGATCTTAGATTCTTTTCAGCCTCGTCAAGTATTCCAGTATATAAGAGTCAAGAGGTCATAGGTGACTCAAAAGTGTTTGCTTTAGAATTATCAAATTTGGAAATTCTTGAAACTGAACCTTTAATGCCTTCCCCAGTCAATTATCTTCCCATCTTATATGTCGCTCCGGCTCAATTTGATTATGATGGATATAAGGGAGATTTAACTAGCTGGAAATCCTTTGGATATTGGATTAATGATTTGAATAAAGACAAAGATGCATTATCTGATCAAATGGTATCTAAAATTCATGAGCTAACTTCAGGTTTAGATAATGATATAGAAAAAACAAAAGTCTTATACCAATACTTACAAGAGAAAACTAGATATGTTAGTATTCAATTGGGAATAGGAGGGCTAATGCCTTTCGAAGCTTCATTAGTAGAGAAATATGGTTATGGAGATTGTAAGGCGCTTTCAAATTTCATGAAGGCAATGTTGAAAGAAGCAGGGATCAATAGTCATTATACACTAATACACGGAGGCAAAAATGTAAGAAAAATTTACGAAGAATTCCCAAAAGATTATTTTAACCATGTAATCTTGGCGGTTCCTTTAGAAAAGGATACAATTTGGTTAGAGTGCACTAGCCAATCTAATCCTTTTGGGTATTTAGGTGATTTCACTTCTGGTCGGCAAGCCTTAATGATAACAGATAATGGAGGATATTTAACTACTACTCCAAAATATACTTATGATCATAATGTTCAAACTACTAAAGCTTTTTTTGACATAAGAGATAATGGAATTTCTAGTTATAATGTTGAAACTGTTTTTAAAGGACTTCAAGTTGAGAATGGAAGTCTACTTAATTTCATCAACCAATCCAATGATCAAAAGAGAAAGTGGTTCAGCCAAAATTTTGGACTTACAAATTTTACCTTAGAAAATCTCAATTTTAATTTCTTAGATGGATTTTCTCCAATTATTGAAATGACAACTAATGGGAGTACAAAAGGCTTAGTAACTTTCACTGGAAGTAGAATTATACTCCAACCCAATCAATTAAACGTTTATTCATCAAATATTAGAAATACAAAAAAATCTAGAGAATTTGATTTTGAAGTATTAACAGGTTTTATCGATGAGGATTTATTTGAATATACTTTGCCAAATGAATATCTTTTAGAAACTTCACCGGAAGATGTTTACTTAGAAAGTGAATTTGGAATTTATAAGCTATCCTTTACTCTTAATAATAACAAATTAACTTATGCTAGGTCCTTATGCATGTACAATGGAACTTTTGAACATTTTAAATTTGATGAATATCTCAATTTTTTAGCTATTATAGAGAAATTCGATAAGACTAAATTGATCTTTACAAAATCTAAATGACGTCAATTTTTAAAGGACTTTCACCATACTTGTTGCTTTTTTCTTGACCTTTCTTTAGCCCAAGCCAGATAAATCCAATGAAGTTAATTGGTGGTGGAATCAATAGATATAGTGCATATATAATACTCCCCAAAATTGAGACCAGAGGTTAAGTTAAAAAAAACCGTTTAAATTTAACCTTATGAACAAGCAAACAAGACGAAAGTTTTCTCC
>NZ_FTOP01000015.1 GCF_900156785.1 Belliella pelovolcani
TTGAACTGTACACTGCTCGATACTGGTATCATCACCCCTGCGGTAATGTAGTAGTGAAAATCATGGTAAGCCAATGCGATGTCTTCTCTTTCTAAGGCTCCTTTGCCGATCATGTTGTAAGCACTCGCTCCTGCATAGAATCTATCTGTATGGAAAAACAAGCCCATGTTCATATTTGGCGTGAACATATTCACTCTGCCTTCTGGAATATTCGGATCATTCGGGTCATTGGCTCTCAGCATGTCTCCGTCTATCGCATACTCACTCGCTCCTACACTCGCTCCCAAGCCTAGAAAGCTGTTTCTTCCTGTCTGAATCCTGTATGCATAGGAAAGCATCGCTCCATTCGTATTGGTAGGACCCATCTTATCTGACAAGATCGATACACCAAATCCCATCAAGCCTTCATTGGCACTCAAGTCAGCCGTCACCGTAAAGGTCGTCGGCGCTCCCTCAAAACCAACCCACTGACTCCTGTAAGTACTCTGTATATAGGGCTCCCCTTTATACCCAGCATACGCTGGATTGATATGGAGACCGTTGAAGATGTACTGGCTGAACTGTGGCAGCTGCTGCGATTCGACGCTGCCGATGGCTACCATAGCCATCAGCATTGTCATCATTGTTATTTTAAAAATCCCTTTCATCATGTTAGGATTTAGATGTATCGACCGATTGGATACTTCCATCGATAGGTACTGAAACTTGAAAATTACTGATTTGAAAACCAGAGGAATTGTCAGAATAAGCGTTTAGACCAAAAAATCTCTGAATACTGGTTTTGATACTTTTATTAAAAATCCGAATTGATCTGCAATTCGAGATTACCATTAAGAATCCCAAAAGACTCCTAAACCATGCCAAATAGCTTGTTTGAGTAAAACATTGTCCCATACCTGTATTATTTAAGTCCCTAATTTTGATAGACTCAAGCACTTTATCACGCTAAAATCTTATCAAATAATTTTATTTGCTGTAAAAATACATTTTTTTGTATTTCATAACCTAATATTTTTTAAATTATTTTTTGTGAAATACATTTTTTTTAATTTGAAAAGCAGGTTTTCTACTATACCAACTGCAAAATGAAATAAAAAAAAGAGGCCTTAGCCTCTTTGTGTCTGATTTTGTTTTTCTGATTTTAACCTTTTTAGGTATTCTTTGATCAATCGCATTCTTTGATTATCTCCCAAAAACCTCTGGGGAATAATCCTCTCCAAACTCCACTGCATAGTATTAAATTATAGGTGATAGTTATAAAACGGAAGTCTTTTCCTTTTTGTTTTGAATTTAGATATCGCTGATAAATTTCCTATATTTTGAAAAACATCCATAAAAGATGATGAATAGCGAAAATAAAATAGATCAAGTCTTCAAGCTCCAAAAAGAAGAGGCTTTGAAACTTAGACATAGCAGCAAGGCTCAAAGAATCAAAAAATTAGAAGATCTACTACGATGGATCAATACCAATCAGGAAGATATCCGCAAAGCTATCCATGCTGATTTCAAAAAACCCTATACTGAAATTGATATTTCTGAAATCTTTGTGGTAACCTCAGAAATTAAGCATGCGATGAAACACTTGAAGGGATGGATGACACCCAAAAAAGTATCTACTCCACTCACCATGCTTGGCAGTAGCTCTTTTATTCATTATGAACCAAAAGGCGTTTCACTAATCATTGCTCCATGGAATTACCCTTTCAATTTGGCTCTGGGGCCATTAGTTTCTGCCCTATCCGCTGGATGTACAGCCATCATCAAGCCCTCAGAAATGACTCCTCATACAGCTGCATTGATTCGAAGATTGGTGGAAGAAACCTTCGAACCAAAGCATGTTGCTGTTTTTGAAGGGGAAATCGAAACAGCACAATACCTACTCAGCAAGCCATTTGACCACATCTTTTTTACGGGCAGTCCAGCTGTAGGCAAAATCATCATGAAAGCTGCGGCTGAGCATTTAAGTTCTGTCACTTTAGAGTTGGGAGGCAAATCACCTGCCATTATTGATAGTCGTGCTGACCTCAAGGATGCTGCTGAAAAGATCGTGTGGGGCAAGTTTGTCAACTGTGGTCAAACCTGCATAGCACCTGATTATGTATTGGTCCAGAGTGATATCAAGTCCGACTTCTTAGAAGCATTGGTTCAGACCTTGAAAAGTATGTATGATACACATGGGAAAGGCATAGAAGCATCAAAGGACTATGCTCGCTTGGTCAATGACAAGCATTTGAAACGCCTACAGCATTTACTCTCTGACGCCAGTATGAAAGGAGCCAACACCTACTTTGGTGGTCAGATCCATGCTGCTGAAAAATATTTTGAACCAACGATTTTAACGAACCTGACTCCCGACATGGAAGTGATGCAAGAGGAAATCTTCGGACCAATTCTCCCAGTGATGGAATATCAAACTTTAAATGAAGCCATTACTTACATCAATCAGAACCCTAAACCTCTTGCACTTTATGTGTTTACGAAGTCCTCAGATGTCATAGATCAAGTCAACTCCTCCACTTCATCTGGCGCTACAGTCGCTAATGACTGTGTCTTGCATTTTTTACAAAATGAACTTCCATTTGGTGGAGTAAATAATTCTGGAATGGGTAAAGCACATGGGCAATTTGGATTCCTTGCATTTAGCAATGAAAAAGCGGTGCTCAAACAAAGAATTGGACTGACTGCCACCAAACCCCTTTACCCTCCTTATGGTATCACAAGTAAAAAAATCACACAGCTATTGTTGAAATGGTTTTAATTTCATGCTTTGAAACAAAAAATACTAATGAATAAAAGCTACCTACTCCTCCTTGTATTTTACTTTCATTATTCCAATATCCTTGGTCAATCTCGGCCTAGAGACTATGGAATCAACGTAGGTGTCATGACACCTGGAGCACTAAACTCCATCACTGATGTAGCTGGAGTAAGCGTAGGACACTTGACCAAAATAGAAGGGAATGATATCAGAACTGGGGTGACTGCTATCATCCCACACAGCGGCAACTTATTCCAGCAAAAGGTCCCTGCTGCTATCTTTGTAGGCAATGGCTTTGGAAAACTGGCAGGAACCACCCAAATAGAGGAATTAGGGAATATAGAATCTCCCATTATCCTCACCAACACCCTCAGTGTAGCTGCAGGAATCGAAGGGGTAATCAAATACACCTTGACCCAAGAGGGAAACGAAAGCGTACAATCTGTCAATGCTGTCGTGGGAGAAACCAATGATGGCTTGCTGAACGATATTAGGGGAATGCACATTGGCCCTGATGATGTTTTGAAAGCCATAGAAAATGCTTCAGAAAACGAGACTTCGGAAGGTAATGTGGGGGCAGGCACAGGCACAGTTTGTTTTGGATTCAAGGGCGGTATCGGTACAGCTTCTCGAAAACTCCCCGAGTCACTAGGCGGCTACACAGTAGGTGTATTGGTGCAAAGCAACTTTGGAGGAGTCTTACAAATTAACGGCGCCCATATTGGTCAAGCACTAGAACAATATACCTTTAAAAATCAACTGGAATCAGCAGATGGATCTTGTATGATTGTAGTAGCTACTGACGCACCTGTAGGAGAAAGAAATCTAAAAAGAATGGCCCAGAGAGCAATGATGGGACTGGCCAAGACAGGAGGGATTGCCTCAAATGGCTCGGGTGATTACGTGATTGCCTTTTCCAACTACCAGAAAAATCTAATCTCCCATCAACAAAAATCACTTAGTCTTTCAGTAAAAGCCGAACTGAGAAACGATGATATGACAGCACTCTTCCTTGCCACCATAGAAGCCACCGAAGAAGCCATCATCAACTCCCTGTTTGCAGCCGAAGACATGACAGGAAAAGGAGGCAGAACAGTAAAAGCTTTGCCGAAAGAGAAAGTGCTAGAAATGTTGAAAAATTGACCAATTGCCTCTGGCGATTTAGGCAAAGGGATTTCGAGGGAGTTGGTAAGTCAAGAAGTGAAAGCGTATGTAGCGGAGGAGATTGAGGGGTTGATGGCGGCGGAGGAACAGTTAAGTTATAAAGTGAAAACAAAAACATAAACCTACAGGTTGATAATATGAAAATTATCAGTATATTTGAGCTTTCTAAAGGAAGCCTCTTCGCCGTCAAGTATGAAGAAGAGGACTTGGATGCGCTCGAAGTACTACAAGAACAGTGGTCAGATGTAGAGTTCCTTAGGGAATTCTTCAATAAGTATAAAAAAGATTATTAGAGCTACTATCCTAAGGCCAAACTCAGCAAAATTGTACTGCAAACAATTGAAGATGCAGATGCCTTATTTGAGTTGCTTTATGATTTGGCAGAGGATAAGACAGGAAAATCCCTAGGGGATTACTTTAAACCTCTGGACAACAGAGAAAAAGAAAAAGCATATCCACTGCAAGCATTAAAAGCCTATGGCCCCCAAAGCAATTCATTTTTACGGATTTATGCCATCCGGTACGGATCCTCTTTCGTTATTACAGGTGGAGCCATGAAATTAACCCACCAAATGGCTGATAGGCCACACACCAAATTGGAGTTACATAAATTGGAATGGGTTAAAAAACTTCTCCAAGAGGAAGGTGAAACTCCTGAATTTGTTTACCTAGACCTTGACAACGATGAATAAGACTGAAGAAAAAATCAAAGCACTAGCTGCCGAAAACCCTGTTTCCAATTGGAAGGAAAAGGTAGCGTTTAGGAAAGCCAACAAAGCAACGCTTAGACAAGCTGCTAAAGTTGCCCTAAGGCTTTTGGATGCATTGGAAGAAAAGGGCTGGAGTCAAGCCCAACTTGCCAGAGAACTGGAAGTCACACCTCAGCAGGTCAGCAAATGGGTCAAAGGGGAGGGAGATTTTAAGTTTTCGACCATAGACAAGCTTGAAAAGGTTCTGGGAATTACAATTCATGTTGTTCTGGCAGAAGATGAGTTTGTGACTACTGAAGAAGCTTTTGAAGCAAGGATAAACGAAGAAGTGATGGCTTATCATCAGCGCTGGACAATGACTCAAGAGTACCTCAAATTAAAAAATCAAGTCACCAATCCTCAAACAGTAATGGCAGTAAGTCATGCTGACAAGGATGTAATAGCTATGGCAGGATGAAAGCTAAATTTTCCCCTTTACAGTTATTGGATTTCAAGTTATTGGAATCTCACTTCGAATTTCTTGTTACCGAAGAAAGTGAAATAGATATCAAGGAATTGTTTCAATCCTATTCAGTAGATATTGATTTTGGTATCAGAAACAATGAAGAAGCGCAAGAAATTCAGTTGTTCACAATGATTCAAGTCAATTCAGGAGAAGAGGATTCTCTTCCTGGGTATAAAATCATGGTAGAAGGGGGAGGAACTTTCCGTATTCAAAATCCGGAAGCACTCGAAGAAAATCTCAAAAACAACCTGACCCAATTTTCCACCTTAAATATGATGATCAACAACCTCCGAAACATCATCTATCAGATCACCAATTTGGGCCCTATGGGTGGGTATTTATTACCACCGATTGATATCACACAGTTGTTGAGGGATAAGGCGGAGAGAAAAAAATAACTATATTGTTCTAGTTCATTTTGTTCTTGCCCAACCATAAGCATATTCCAAAATACAGTTGGAAATTTCAATCATTACAAAAACTGCTTCAATTCGATTGAGGTCAGTAACTGAGTCAGAGTCGTATTTTGTAAGATAGGTTCCAATGGTTGAGTTTTCTGTATCTACTTCAGTGATTGGGTTGAAAAAATGTTTGCCTCCAATTTATTATACCTTACCAAACGATAGATCTTTGGATGTATGATTTCAAGTTCGGTTGACTGTGGGCTGAGGACGAACTTCCACAATTAAAAATATAACCAATTGAATCGCTCAATCAATTACGGATACTCTCAGTATTATTTTCATACTATGGGCTAAGAAGCTATCTTTGCCTTCCAAAAAAAAGAATAAACCATGCTTGACAAATTACAAGCGCTTAAAGATAGATTTATAGAAGTCGGACAGCTGATCATTCAGCCAGACGCCATGTCTGACATGAGCAAATACACCAAACTCACCAAAGAGTACAAAGATTTGGAAAAGGTGGTAGACTTGCTCGACGAATACACTTTGGTCTTAGACAATATCAAAAGCTCTAAGGAAATCCTCGAAAAGGAAAAAGACCAAGACTTCAGAGACATGGCCAAGGCAGAGTTAGATGAACTCAAAGATCGTCAAATCCAACTCGAAGAGGATCTCAAGCAGCAGCTGATCCCCAAAGACCCCAACGATTCCAAGGATTGTATTCTCGAAATCAGAGGAGGTACTGGTGGAGATGAGGCAGCTATTTTTGCTGGAGACTTATTCCGTATGTATCAGCGATTTTGTGACAAGCAAGGCTGGAAGCTAACTGTACTCGATTTGACTTTTGGCTCCTCAGGTGGCTACAAGGAAATCATCAGCACCATCACTGGGGCAGATGTGTATGGCATGATGAAGTATGAATCTGGTGTACACCGAGTACAGCGAGTACCTTCTACGGAGACCCAAGGGCGAGTGCATACTTCTGCCGCATCGGTAGCGGTACTGCCTGAAATGGACGAAGTAGAGGTTAATATCAATATGAATGAGATTAGAAAAGACACGTATTGCTCCTCAGGCCCAGGAGGTCAGTCGGTCAATACCACCTACTCTGCCGTCCGATTGACTCACCTTCCTTCAGGGTTGGTAGTCACTTGTCAAGATGAAAAATCTCAAATCAAAAACTTCGAAAAGGCCCTCAAGGTACTTCGCTCTAGACTTTATGAAATCGAACTTGCCAAGCACAATGATGCCGTAGGCGCTCAACGTAAATCTATGGTAGGCAGTGGAGACCGTTCAGACAAAATCAGAACCTACAATTACCCTCAAAGCCGCGTGACTGACCATAGAATCAACAAGACAGTCTACAACCTCCCAGATGTGATGGAAGGCAATATTGAAGAGTTTATTTCTGCGCTAAGGTTTGCCGAAAATGTAGAGAAAATGAAGGCCTCTGGGATGGAAGAGTAATTGAAATCATTTGCCTTCTTCATAAAAGGAACTTATCTTTTACAAATAATCCCAACAAACCATGAAGATCTGCGGCAAAAACAACATTTCCTTAGTACGCTGGCATGAAGGACACTTTCATCAGCTTTACCCCATCGCCAATAATCCTAAGATCGCCGCAAATCTACGGGATGCTTTTCCGCAGCCTTATACCATCCACGATGCAAGGCATTGGATAGAGCACAACATCAAGTTTACGCCTCCACAAAATTTCGCAATCGAATATGAGGATCACCTTGTCGGATCGATTGGAGGAGAAATCGGCAAAGAAGAGCTTCGAACCAATATGGAAATTGGTTTTTGGATAGCTGAACCCTACTGGGGCAAAGGTATTGCCACCGAGGCATTGATGCTATACACTGAGCATTTACTAGAAAGATTTCCCGAAATCAAGCGGATCTATTCTCAAGTCTTTGATTTCAATACCGCTAGTATGAAAGTCCTAGAAAATGCAGGGTATGTGCCAGAAGCCATCCTCAAAGATGCTTATATCAAAAATGGTAAAGTTGGAGACTTATTTCAATATGTGATCATCAGGTCGGAGGTCGAGAAGAATCAATAGCTTTGATTTCTTCATTTTAAGTTACCTGAACACAATAACCTAAAATAAAACCCCACATCGTCAGGATACGATATGGGGTAATTATTTTCAAAGATATTGGAATACTAAAGCCTACTCCACAGCCTTTACATTCACTTCAATATTACCTCTAGTGGCTTTAGAATAAGGGCATACTTGGTGAGCAGCATCTACTAGTTTTTGAGCTTCCTCAAGAGAGCCTGCTCCAGGGATTTTGCAGTGAATATCTACCGCTAGACCAAAACCACCATTATCTGTTTTGCCCAGATGAGCCTTTACTGTAATCTCTGCATCATCCAACTTCACGCCTTTGGCTACTGCTCCTAGAGCTCCGCCAAAACATGCTGCATAGCCAGCAGCAAACAATTGCTCAGGGTTGGTCTTTCCTCCTGGACCACCGATTTCTTTTGGCATGGCTACATCAAAATCTAGCTGCCCATCATCTGTTTTTACATGTCCTTTTCTACCACCAGTATTGACTGCTGTGGCTGTGTAATCGATTGTGATCTTTTCCATTTCGTTTAGGTTTGGTTTAAAGTTGCTACTAATTTTTCTAATTCGAATTTCAAGCTATTTAACTCTTGAGACTCCCAGCTGTTCAAAGTTTCCAAAATCATTGCTGGAATCCCAGCTGCTTTGCTCTTGAGTGATTTTCCTTGAAAAGTCAATTCAATTTCTACCCTTCTTTCATCGGCTTCACTTCTAATCCTTTTGATCAGGCTACTCGCTTCCAACCTTTTGAGCAAAGGGGTCAAAGTTCCTGAATCTAAAAATAGCTTTTTGCCGATTTCATTGACCGCCTGACCATCTTTTTCCCATAATGTCATCATCACCAAATACTGCGGGTAAGTCAGTCCCAAGGCCTCCAGTGGCTCTCGATATGCCTGAATAATCATCCTAGAAGCTGCATACAGCGGAAAACACAATTGATCTTCCAAATGAAGGGTGGCTTGAACTTGAGACATAAGCGTCATTTTAAATTGATTACAATTGAATTTAAAACAATTTTTTGAAGGAATCAAGTTTTGATCTTTTCCCCTTAAAATAATTCAAGCTGAAACCTTAACTAATGAATCAAAAAGCTTCCTCTATGTCATATTTCCAAAGGTAAAAAAATGTCCTCTCTACCTCATCGAATATTCTACCCGGGTTGGTTCTAATTGTAACTCGGAAGCCCTCATCATCAGAAATTTTTACCAATTGGTGACTCCCAAAATAAGAGACTTTGACAATCTTGCCACTGAGCTGCTGACCTTCTCGCTGCACCACTTCTCCATGCTCAGGTCGAAATAATAATTTGACTTGTCTCTTGTATTTCTTGGCTTCTAAATCTGTGATAAACCCAAAAGAAGTATAAAACCCATCCTCACTAGGTGTAGCAAGCAATTCATTTCTCTTACCGAAAAAATTTGCTACATATGGATTCACAGGGGTTTCATATAAGTTCTTCGGAATATCTATTTGTTGCAGATAGCCCTTATGCAGAATGGCAATCCGGTCTGCGGTAGAGAGGGCATCTTTGGTATCATGGGTGACAAAAATTGCAGTAATCCCAGTCTTCTTGATGATTTGACGAATCTCTTCCCTGACCTGATCCTTGAGCATAGCATCTAGGTTACTGAAGGGTTCGTCCATCAGCAAAATACGGGGGTTTGGAGCTATTGCCCTAGCCAAAGCTACCCGCTGCTGCTGCCCTCCAGAGAGTTGGTGCGGGTATTTTTTGAAATCTTCTGTCAGACCTACGAGTTTGAGTGTATCCTTGGCCAATTGTTCGGGATTGCCTTTTGACTTAGCTATTCCAAATGTTACATTTTCCAAAATGGTCAAATGGGGAAACAATGCATAATCTTGAAAAACCATACCCACTTTTCGGTCATGTGGAGGTACAGATTCTTTGCCTTGCACAATCACTTGACCTGCTAGGGAGATCGTTCCATCATCGGGATGCTCTAATCCTGCTATCAATCTCAACAAGGTCGTCTTACCTGAGCCACTTTCTCCAACCAAAGCCAATATCTCTCCTTCTTCTACATCAAAAGAAACTTCATTAACAGCAAATACTTTTGCCTGTCCATACTTTTTATTGATTCGACGGAGTGATAATATGCTCATCTTAATTTTTAATAATGTATAACCAATTCATAGTCGGTCTTGAAACAAGCTAATTCAGCTTCTAATTTCATTATGGGTAAAAATCCATAAATCCATCCTATTTACAATTCTCTTTTCTTGATCATCTGATTGAGGAAAATTATAGGAATAATCCCCGTCAGGATGATGATGACAGCAGCATTTGCAGACTCAGCAATCATTTCATTGGTCGCCATATCAAATGCCTTAGTAGCTAAAGTCTGATAGTTGAAAGGTCTCAGAATCAAAGTCAATGGAAGTTCCTTGAGCACATCTACAAATACCAACAGAATCCCTGAAAACAAGGTTGTTTTGATCAGTGGAAGGTCAATTTTCCATAAAGTTTTCGTACTTCGCACTCCCAACAACCTACTCGCTTCATTGACATGAATACCAATCTTCTGAAACCCTGCTTCGACAGGGTTATACCCTACCGCCATAAATCTGACTATATAAGCAAAGATAAGGGCAAATAAAGTTCCCGAAAGAAATAAACCAGCAGTTCTAGCTGACAATAAAGCATCATAAACCCACTTATCAAATGCCAATAATGGGATCATCACCCCTACTGCTATCACTGCGCCCGGTATGGCATAACCCAAGGTAGCTACTTTCGTAATACTCTTGACCCATTTGAATGGACTCAAGCGAAGTGCGTAGAGCAAGATTACAGAGAAAATCACAATCAATACCCCTGCAATTGCTGCCAACCCAAAACTGCGGTAAATCAAAGTCAGAAACTCTTGATTGACCACTTTCTCGTGCGTCAACCATACCCACTTCAATAGCTGCAAAAATGGAATTAGAAAACTAATCAAGAATATAATAGTGCAAATCGCACTATAGAGCAATTTTTTCTGCATTGATACTTCTATTCTAGCAGTTGGTTTATTCAGTCCATTGACTGATGAATATTGCCTATTGCCACGCTGCAAAGACTCCAAATAAAGAATCAAAAAAACAAAAATCATCAAGATAGCAGCAAGATAAATGGCTGTAGTAGCATCTCCCATAGAAAACCAAGCCCTGAAAATCCCTGTAGTAAAGGTATTGACACCAAAATACTTGACCGTCCCATAATCATTGAGAACTTCCATACTCGCCAAAGCAATGCCTGCAACTATGGCTGGCCTTGCCATCGGTAAGGCGATTTTAAAGAATGTCTTCGTCCTATTCGCTCCTAGAAGAAATGATGCCTCCTGCATAGTTTTGGATTGCTGCAGGAATGAAGACCTTGAGATTAAAAAGACATAAGGAAAAAGGGTAATCGAAAGGATGAAAATTGCCCCAGGCAAATTCATGATATCAATCAGGCTACCCTTGAAGCTAATGTCAAAAGTATTTCTGAAAAATGTCTGTATAGGCCCTGTATAATCCAATATACCAACGTAGGTATAAGCCATGATGTAGCCTGGGAAACCCAAAGGCAAAATCAAGAGCCATTCAAAATACCTCCTTCCCGGAAACTCGTAATTAGACACTAGCCAGGCGGTACTCACACCCAGCAAAAACGTCAAAGCTGCTACCCCTAAGAGGAGTAGCAGCGTATTTTGAAAGTAGCCGTACAGGAGATTATTGGCTATATGTGACCAACTACCTCCTGGGCTTGCAAATAACTTAAATAAGATAGTGACGAGTGGGGTTGCGACAAATAATAGGATGATTAGCGCATAGCCTGTCCACTTATTCCACCAATAGTACTTCTTCCTTATAATATCCAAAACCTTGGCTTATTTCCATCCAACACGGTCAAAGATGATCACAGCATCTTTGTTTCTTTTTCCCAATTCAGACAAATTGATTTCATCTGCTTTGAATGATCCCCATTCTTTCAATAAATCAGAATATTCAGCTTTAGGGTTCACCGGATATTCAAAATTGATACTGGCAAGGAAATTCTGAGCTTCTACCTCTGACAAGAACTCGATCAACTTCACAGCATTGTCTTTGTTTGGTGCATACTTCGTGACAGCTGCTCCTGATATGTTGATATGTGTTCCTCTATCGTCTTGATTTGGGAAGAAAATAGCGATTTTTTCAGCAGCCTTTCTTTCTTCTTCATTGGCATCATTGAGCATGATTCCAATGTAATAAGTATTCACAATGGCCACATCCCCTTCTCCTGAGGCTACAGCTTTCACCTGATCTCTATCACTTCCCTTAGGTGTCCTAGCCATATTGGCCAATAAGTTACCAGCCCATTCTTCAGCTGCTGCTTCACCATTGTTTGCTATGATAGAAGCTAAAAGTGATTGGTTATAAATGTTCTCTGATGAACGAGTCAGCACTCTTCCTTTCCAATTTTCTTCAGTCAAAGCCTCATAGGTAGACAATTCACTTGGATCTACTCTCTCTTTACTATAAGCCAAGATTCTAGCTCTGAAAGTCAGGCCAAACCATTTATTTCCAGGCTCTCTAAATTTTGAAGGGATATTAGTATTCAATATTTCAGACTCTACTGCTTGTACAAGATCCTTTTCTACGGCTCTATGTAGTCTACCAGCATCTACTGTGATCAACACATCTGCAGGAGAGTTGGCACCCTCAAGTTCTAATTTTTGGATCAATTCGTCAGCACTCGCACTGACTACGTTTACTTTAATCCCTGTTTTTTCTGTAAATTGATCAAATAGTTGCTGATCTGCTTCATAGTGTCTATGGGTGTACACATTCACTACTTCCTCTTGGTCTGAAGCACCTCCACAAGCATATAATGAAACTGCTACAAGACCTAAAATTGTCGATTTTAGAATATTCTTTAACATAGATTTCTCGTTTTATGGATGCGAAATTAATCATTATTTAAATCAAATCTAAATAAAGAGAAAAAGATTTTTATATTTGTGCCTCTCTCGTGATGGGAGGTTTAGAGTAGATTTATCAGGTAATAGACAAGGGAAGATCATGACTATCCAACAACTGGAGTACATATTAGCAGTTGACAAGTTTCGACATTTCGGCCAGGCTGCAGAGTCTTGTTTCGTTACGCAACCTACGCTTAGTGCGCAGATCAGCAAACTAGAAAAGGAGCTCAATGTTATCATTTTTGACCGTTCCAAAATGCCTGTCATTCCAACAGAGACAGGTTCGCAGATTATTGAACAAGCCAAAAAAGTCGTTTCTCACAGTAAGGGTATATACGAACTTGTTTCCCAACTCAAGGGAGATATCAGCGGTATAATCAAGTTGGGAATTATACCGACACTTGCCCCTTATTTACTGCATAGATTTATCAAAAATTTCATAGATAAATTCCCAAAAGTCCAGCTTCAAGTAGAAGAGATGGTTACCGAAGATGTAATCAAAAAGCTCAAAAATGATGAAATAGATCTAGGGATAGTGGTCACCCCGCTCAATGAAAGTGGTCTCTTAGAAAAGCCCATGTTTTACGAGAAATTTTTCGCCTATCTATCCGAAGGTCACCCTTTATTAAGAAAGGATAAAATCTCTGTAGAGGATTTGGACACCACGGATTTATGGATGCTACAGCAAGGCCATTGCTTCAGAGATCAAGTACTTAACCTTTGTAATCAAGCCAAGTTTCAGAAAATGAACTTCCACTACGAAAGTGGATCTCTCGAAGGATTGAAAAACATGGTCAATGAATACCAAGGAGTTACTCTACTTCCTGAACTTGCCACTTTTTCAATGAGTGAAAAGGAAAGAACTAGGCTGAGAACTTTTGAAGGAGAGGAGCCAATACGAGAAGTAAGTATTGTACTGACAAGAAGTTTTCTTAAACAAAAATTAGTGGAATTACTCTACAATGAAATCACAGCCTCCATCCCTCAAGAAATGACTTCAAAGGCTCATGGAAAAATAATCAGATTTAAATAAAGAATTTACTATTTTTGATAGTTATAAGAGGGGGTTCAGGTCCCCTTGTCTTGTTTTTAGGTCTGATGAAAAATATTCTCTTCTCGATTTTCTTCTTGTGCACTTTCCTCCAAATCGGAGATATCAAAGCACAATCTCTAGTGAAGAAATATTTCAATAATGTGTTCAATGATACTTCCGAAATTAGCAAACCCCAATTTTTGGTTTACCCCACATTAGCTTACGCACCAGAAACGAGTTGGGAAATCGGCCTATCTTCTCTTTATGTCTATTATGCCAAACGAGATACAGCAAACAGGCTGAGTGAGATCAATGGCTTTACATTTTTCACCCTAGAAAATCAATATGGGCTGTGGTTTGACCATGCAATCTATACAGATCAGAATGACTGGTTTTTCTTGGGCAGAATACGACTTCAAAGCTTCCCACTCAAATACTATGGTGTAGGCATGAATACGCCTCCAGATTACTTGGCACTTGTTGATGCCAATCAGGTCATGATCAAGGAAAGGGTGCTGAGAAAAATCCAAAAGAACTTATTCTTTGGAATAGAGATGGACTTTCAAAGACTTGCATCCGTAGATTTCAAACCAGCACCAGAAGTTCCAGCTTTTGATCTACCCCTAGGGAGTGAAGGCTCCACCAATTTTGGAATTGGCGCTGGATTGGTATTTGACAACAGGCACAATGTCCTCAATGTCCGTGATGGGTTATTCTCCGAACTGGCTTACCTGAGGTATGCACCAGCATTAAGCACCTTTGGTTTTCACACGGTAATTTCTGACACGAGAATCTTCAGGCCAGTAGGGAAAAATAATGTATTCGCTGCTCAGCTCCTAGGACAATTCAACTCAGGAGATGTCCCTTTCAATCAGCTAGCGCTGATGGGTGGAGAGTCCATGATGCGAGGGTATTATACTGGTAGATTTCGAGACAAAAATCAAATAGCTTCTCAGGTAGAGATGCGCTTTCTTCCTTTACCTTTAGGCTTTACGGAGCGATTAGGTGCTGCGGTATTTGGAGGCGCTGCGACAGTATTTCCTGATTTTTCGAATCTCAACCTAAAGCAAATCGTCTGGTCTGCTGGTGGCGGCTTGAGGTTCCTTCTTTTCCCTAAGAAAGACATCTATACCAGACTTGACTACGCACTCACCGCCGAAGGATCAGGTTTTTACTTATTTATTGGGGAGGCGTTCTAGCATTACATATCTTCCAAAGATAAGGCAAGATATGTAGGCTTATAATTTGGAAGCTGATCTAATACAGTTTGCGATTTGGCCTCCAACAGCGGTATGCTGATATTATTTTTATTCAATTTGATCTCTGCAAACGTCACTGTTTTTTCTAGCTCGTTTATTCCAACTAAGTCAATTTCTCCCTGACTTTGCTTGGTCCAATATGTGCCAATATTCGAGTATGTACCAGAAGCCTTAAATTTGTCTTTGAAGTACTTCTCTAGCACAGGCCCTAAATAGGTTTGGTAATCCCTTTGAATGGCAGTTTTAATAAAATTATAATTTTCAATCTCTACGGCGCTACGATACCTGTAGATAAATCTAAACCAAAAAGAAAGAAAGTTATCTTCAATCATATACTTGATTTTCCGACTTGTTTCTTTGGAAAGGATTGGTTTGATCCTTCTAATAATCCCGTAATCATTTTCCAACTTATCTAGATAAGCCCCGACACTCATTTCTAGGACAGACTCTATCTCTGGTCTGGAAGTCTTTGATGAAGCAATCAAAGTGAGTATAGAAAAGTAAGTATGGTAATCTTTACCAAACTCTTCAATCAGAATATTCCTACCTTCATCTAAAAATAAAGATCTTGGTTGTAACACCTCATCTAGCATGTCGTCAGATGTAAATGCCTGAGCATTCACAAATGCTTCCACGTACTTTGCCACTCCTCCAGTAAGCGCATAGAAATCTAGCAAATCTCGCTTAGAATAACTGGGATAATTATCCCTTAATATTTCTTCAACAACATTTACCTCAAAAGGCTTGACAATCAACTTGGAAGTTGCACGGCCAAAAAGCGGCTCTTTTACATTTTCAAAAATCTTCACCATCAAAGAATTTACAGACCCACAAAGAATCAAGTTAATTTTACTTTGATCTTTATTACTATCCCAGATGTGCTGCATATCACTATACACAGCAGGGTTAATGCTATAGAATTCTTGAAACTCATCAATAATCAACATGAAGTTCCTTTGCTTGGATAGCTCCATCACCCAAGCAAAAAGGTCTTTGAATTGAGAAATCTCCCCAAAATAAGGAATAGCTAATGCCTCTTGGATGATTTCCAAAAATTCTTTACAAAGGAGCTGTTCTGTTTTCTTTGCGACAAACAAATACACGGATAGCTTATCTTGGCTCGATTTCCTAAGTAAACTTGTCTTACCTATTCTCCTTCTACCTACCACCACGGTCATTTGTGCTTGATCCTTTGACCTTAGGGCTATTTTATCAAGTGTAGCAAGTTCTGATTCTCTATTGTAAAATTTCATGATTTAATTATTGTAATACAAATTACAGTAATTTTCATTACAATAAAAAACAATCAGCTTTATTCACCTGACTTACAAAGAATTTAATAAAAAATCTATTCATCAAGCAAATAAACCCTGATACATTTCTTCTAGCTTGCTCACTTGGATGATTTTTATTTTGTACTTGTTTACATCCAGACCTTTTACAGCATACTTCGAGACCATGATCCGCTTGAATCCAAGCTTCTCAGCCTCGGCGATCCTATTCTCGATGCGATGAACAGCCCTCACTTCTCCGCCTAGCCCTACCTCTCCCGCAAAACACAAATCCGCAGGCACAGGCGTATCTTCATAGGAAGAAATCAAAGAGGCACAAACTGCTAGATCCAATGCTGGATCATCTACACGCAATCCACCTGCTACATTGAGGAAGACATCTTGTTGTCCCAGGCGCATGCCTCCACGTTTTTCCAAAACAGCCAACAGCATATTGAGTCGCTTGGCATCATGCCCTGTACTACTTCGCTGGGGCGTACCATAAGTCGCTGGACTGACCAAGGATTGGATCTCTATCAAAAGCGGACGATTCCCCTCCATCATGGCGCCTATTGCTACACCATTGAGCAACTCTTCCCGCTGTGTCAAAAGTATTTCTGAAGGATTTGCCACGGGTCTCAAGCCCTCTGTTCGCATCTCATAGATGCCTAGCTCGTGAGTAGAACCAAATCTATTCTTTGATGTCCTTAGAATCCTGTAAGATAAGTGTCGATCACCTTCAAACTGTAAAACTGTGTCTACCATGTGCTCAAGAACCTTTGGCCCTGCAATGGCCCCATCTTTGGTAATATGCCCTACTAGAAAAACTGGCGTACCCGTCTCCTTGGCAAACTTCATCAGCTCGGCAGTGCATTCCCTCACCTGACTTACTGATCCAGCCGCTGACTCTACGTGCTTGCTATGGAGCGTCTGAATAGAATCAATGACAAGAATATCAGGGTTAAGCTGCTCAATTTGTTGAAAAATAGTTTGTGTATTGGTCTCTGAGAGTACAAAACAATTGTCTGAGTCAAGCGGCATCCGTTCTGCCCGCATTTTGATCTGCGACTCACTCTCTTCACCAGACACATAGAGTACCTTGGTCTGATTGAGCATCAAGGCGATCTGAAGCATCAACGTGGACTTACCGATTCCAGGCTCTCCGCCTATCAGTACCAAAGATCCTGGCACTATCCCTCCACCCAAAACACGGTCTAACTCCATGTCATGTGTAACCAACCTAGGTTGTTCTTCGAAATTGATTTCCTTCAATCGCCTTGGGGCAGTGGCTCGCTTTTCTTTTGAAGTAGCCTGCTTCCAAGTTCCTCTTCCGGACTCTTCTTTCTGGACAATCTCTTCTACAAAAGTATTCCACTCCCCACAAGAGGAGCATTTCCCAAGCCATTTGGGGCTCTGTGCCCCGCAATTTTGACAGAAAAAGGTGGTTTTTGTTTTTGCCATTTGTTTTGATCGCAACGAATAAAGCCAAACATCATCTCATTCAGTCAGAAGTACACATTTTTCCCATCTGAAATTGACGATTCCCCTGATATTATGACAAGCCCTATATCGTCTCTTGCTTCTCGTTCTTTTGTCTTAAATCTTAAGTCTAAAATCTAAAATCTAAAATTAATGCGCTTCTAGCCAATCCTGACCTATCCCTACTTCTACTTCAAGTGGGACGGCGATTTTGACTGCGTTGATCATGATTTTTGGGATTTCCTTTTTGAGTAGCTCCACTTCATCCTTGTGCGCATCAAAGACCAATTCATCATGAACTTGCAAAATCATTTTGGATTTCAATTTTCCCTTTACCATCCAATCATACACTTGAATCATGGCTACTTTGATCATATCTGCTGCGGATCCTTGAATAGGGGCATTGATCGCATTACGCTCTGCAAATCCACGCATGGTCATGTTGCGGCTATTGATATCACGCAGGTACCTTCGCCTTCCCAAAATTGTCTCCACGTATTCTTGCTTCCTAGCCTTCTCGATGGCATCATCCATATATTGCTTTACCGCTGGAAACTCCTTAAAATAGGAATCAATGATCTCCTTGGCTTCAGACCTAGGGATGCTCAAACGCTGCGAAAGCCCAAAAACTGAAATACCATAGATGATCCCAAAGTTGGCTGTCTTTGCTTTTCTTCGCATATCAGAAGTCACCTCGTCCAGAGGAACTTGGAAGATCTTTGCAGCAGTAGTGGCATGGATATCTCTACCGTTTTTGAATGCATCCATCATAGATTCATCCTTGGCAAAGGCTGCCATGATCCGCAACTCTATCTGAGAATAATCCGCAGCCAAGATTACATGATCTGCATCTCTTGGTACGAAAGCTTTTCTAATCTCTCTTCCTCTTTCTGTTCTGATTGGGATATTTTGCAAGTTTGGATTGATAGATGAAAGTCTTCCCGTAGCAGCTACAAACTGATTGTAAGTCGTATGAACCCTTCCAGTCTTAGGATTGATCATGGTAGGTAGTGCATCTACATAGGTAGATTTGAGCTTGACCACTTGGCGGTATTCCAAGATCGCTGCTGCAATTTCATGTTCACCAGCCATCTTACTCAAAATCTCCTCTCCTGTTGCATATTGTCCAGTTTTGGTTTTCTTGGCCTTTGGGTCTAGGGCTAATTTCACAAATAGAATCTCTCCAAGCTGCTTTGGAGAAGCTAGATTGAATTCCTCTCCTGCAAGCTCATAAACCCTTTTTTCTATGCTTTTACTCTCTTCGTCTAAGACTTGAGACATTTCAGCAAGACTTTCAGTATCGATCTTGACTCCCTCAAACTCCATCGCTGTCAATACCCTGATCAATGGATTTTCCACTTCGTGCAGAAGCTTCTCTAAGCCATTTTCTTTAATGATCGGATCAAAAGTATGCTTGAGCTTGAGTGTGATATCGGAATCTTCTGCGGCATAAGCCGTCACTTCATCCTCATCGACATCACGCATATTGCCTTGATTTTTGCCTTTTTTACCGATTAGTGATTCTATAGAAACAGGCTTATAATTCAAATACTGCTGGGCTAGCCAATCCATAGAATGCTTCCCTTCTGGCTCTATCAGATAATGTGCGAGCATGGTATCATATAACTTCCCTTTTACCCGCATTCCATAGTTGCGCAGGACTAAGAGATCATACTTTACGTTTTGGCCAATTTTGGTGATTTCTTCATTTTCAAAGACTCCTCTAAAAAGCTCCAGCTTCTTCTTGGCTTCTTCCTGATCTGCTGGAAATGGGATGTAAAATGCCTCTCCTGCCACATAAGCAAAGGATAAACCTACCAGTTCCGCTTCATTGGGGTTCAATGCTGTCGTCTCAGTATCAAAACAAAATTCATCCTGCTTCTCTAAGTAGCCAATCAATTCAAGAATATCCTCCTCTCCATCGACTTTGTGATAATCATGTGCCGTAGTCAGGATATTATCATGCAATTGAATTGCAGGAAGTGGATTCTCTTCGGCTACTACTTCTATATCTTCCTCAGCCTCATCTGCTGGACCTGTAAAAAGACCCAATTGTTCGGAGACATTGATTTTTGGCTTCTTGATGGATTCACCAAATACTCGCTGCGTCAAGGCTCTAAACTCAAGTTCCGCAAAAAGCGCTTTCAACTGATCTTCTTTAGGACCATTGTATTTCAAAGCTGGCTCGTCAAAGTCAACTGGTACATCTAGACTGATCGTTGCCAATTCTTTGGAAAGCAAACCCTGTTGCCCAAAATTCTCAACATTCTCTTTTTGCTTTCCTTTGAGTTTGTCCGTGTTTTTGAGCAGCTCTTCGATGGAGCCATACTCCTTCAAAAGTTTGACAGCTGTCTTCTCACCAATCCCAGGTATACCGGGGATATTATCCACAGCATCCCCCATCAACCCAAGAATATCTCTCACCTGATCCACATGCTCAATGTCCCATTTGGCACAAACCTCCTTCGGACCCATTACATCTACACCATTTCCCATAAAAGCAGGCTTATATAGGAAAATATGATCTTCAACCAGCTGACCGTAATCCTTGTCAGGAGTCATCATAAATACTTGGAAACTGGTACGCTCGGCTTTCTTGGCAATCGTTCCAATGATATCATCTGCTTCAAATCCATCCAATTCCAAAATCGGAATATCAAATGCTTCCACAATTTTTTTCACCCAAGGAATCCCGATTTCGATGTCTTCAGGCTGCTCCTGTCTATTGGCCTTGTATGCTTCAAACTGCACATGCCTGAAAGTAGGCGCTTTGGTATCAAATGCAACGGCGATATGGGTAGGCTTTTCTTTTTCCAACACTTCAAGTAAGGTATTGGTAAATCCCAGCATGATGCCAGTATTCAAACCTTTGGAATTGATTCTTGGGTTTTTGCTAAAGGCAAAATGAGCTCTGTAGATCAAAGCCATAGCATCTAACAAAAAAAGTTTTTTATCTCCTTTGGAGGACATACGAAAGGGATTTTTGATTTTCGAAATTGGTTATTTTGTGCTGTAAAAACAGCACTTAGAAAAGCTAAATTACAAATAATAATGTAAAGGAAACGGGCAATATTCTACGATTTCCAGAATAAAAATCCTATTTTACATCTAAGACTGGTAAACTGGTCTAATTCTTGGTTTACTAGCATTGATTTGAAGGCAAGACTTCAATTTTAAATTTATTATTCACCAAAATTCAAACACATGAAAAAGATCGCGTATTTTTTATCGGTAATGTTTTTGTTTACAGCATTTGCGCCAGCAGCGATGGCCAAAGATGCAAAAAAAGAAAATCCTGAGTTAACAGCTGAGGAGCAATTGAGACTTGAGGAAATCAACAATCGAGTTGAGGAAATCAAGGCAATGGACTTTGCAGACATGAGCAAAGAAGAAAGAAAAGAAGTCAAAAGTGAACTTCGAGAAATGAAGAAAGAGGCGAAAGAACTTGGAGGTGGTGTTTACCTTTCTGTAGGTGCGATCATCATCATTCTTCTAATCTTGATTCTAGTCACCTAATCATATATAAAGCTAAAAGGGGCTCTGATTTGTGAATCAGAGCCCCTTTTTTAGTCCTATGCTTAAGTTGTCTTTCCATTGAGTGCATCGACCAACTCTCTTTTAAGCTTTCGCTCTCTTTCGAGGGTATTTTTTCTATGTTGCTCAAATTCCTCTACTGTCTCAGCGAGATTTTGCCTCGCTATAGATATCACCTTGTGACTTCTACTGAACTTATATAAGAAAAATAAGAAGGCTCCCAGAAGCCCCGCAACAATGGTCCACATCATGGCATTGTAAGAATTCTTATGGATCGGAATTCCTAAAAAGAAAAAACTATCCCTTGCCTGTTCTGCAATTCGTAACTCCTCTTGGATGCTTTCCATTTGAGCTTCTAATTCAGAGATTTTAGTTTGTTGATTTACTACAGTTTGCTGTATTGTTGCCAATTCCTTTTCAAATACACTCAGCGAGTCGAGCACATTGGATTTTATTTTATCCAAATTGGCTTTTTTTACCACCTTGTATTCTTGATAATTATTTGAAATTCTATTTAAATAATCAAATTGACTAGAGATCGTCCCACTATTAAGTGAGCCCGTCTCTTCTGAAAATTCCTGGGAGTAACTTGTTACAGCAAAAAATAGACTGGTAATCAGTGAGAGGATTGTGGTTTTGTTCATGAGGCAATACGTATTATTTGATTAATTTAATTAATTAATTTTTAAGAATGTGAACTTTTTTGACAAAATATCAATAACTGTGCCCTAAAGGGCTGATTTTTATAATAAAAACTCAAAAAAAGTGTTCAAAAAATGAAAATAACATAAAAAAAGGCAGGCTTATTTTTGGTAAAATCAGCCTGCCTAGAATTTGTAAATCTAATTAATTATTGGCCCACTATGAAGATGGCGTTTGACATAATCAATTTACCAGATTCCCAGAAACTTCTAAACATTGGGTTGTCTACCAAATAGACAATCTGACCTCTACCTTGATTTTCGACACCATATACCATGGATTCCTTCATTTGAGGTTTCAACTTATTTCCTATGAAGCCAAATCTGTAAGCATCCAATGAAGGAATAATCCCTGCGTTAACTCCTCTGTTGAGGTAAGCATATCGTCTACCGTTATTTTTTAAAGTATAATACTTATCCCCCATTCCAAAATTAAGTGGGTAAGTAGTATCTAACTTCACTTCGAAGATTGCTCCAGCTGCTGTAGTTGATATCCCCATTCTTGAGCGATCTTGATAGGGCTCCAATCGCTCTACCTTGGCTACCTCTGTATCGGTTTTCTGTTGTGCCTTTTTCTCCTCATCCGTATCGAATCTACTTAGGCTAAACCCTTCCTTATCTGCAAACATCCCCACTGCTGCTTCTATGGCAATGGCTTTACCCCCTGCTTTCACCCAATCCATGACTTTGTTGAAATTAGCGCCATTGAGATAATTTCCAGATGGCAAGATCAACACATCATATTTACTCAAATCAAACCTACCTAGCATATCTGCTTCTAAAATAGAAATAGGATAATCAAGCTCCTGCTCAAAGAAATACCAAACTTCCCCGAAATTGAGAGAAGAGGTACCTGAACCCCCAACCATGGCAATTCTAGGTGCTTTGACGATTGCAACATCTGAAGAACCAAAGTCCTTGCCTTTATCTACATAAGATGAAGAAGAAGTAGCAAGTTTGATTTCAAATTTATTAGCTAAACTCACTACTTTCTGATCATAGTCAGCCACATACTGGTTGCCATTTCGCATGATCAGCATGGTACCAGCAGGATATGACTCTCCATTGATCTCAAAAGCTGCATCAGCTATTCTAACTCTAATCCCTTCATTCAGCAATGCCGCCAAGTATTTTGCATGCTTGGTGGCATACCAAGGAGCAATGTAAGTGAGTGGTTTGCCTGAGACAGTGTTTTGATCGAAAGACGGCTTTTCGTATGCTTTTGCTGCGTCTAATCTAGTTTCCAAAGCATAAGCTTGTACGCCATAGGCAAATGGTAAAGCCCAACTTGTAATATCATAAGTAATGCTATCCTGGAGTACTGCTTCAGGCTCAAACAAAACTTGGGTTAGTACAGACTTTGGCTGATAAGCATTGACAATGATATCTTTGTCAGTTGTAGAAAAAGATGCTGTCTTTCCAGTGAAATAATCCAAGCCTCTCAAGCCTGATCTATTTCCTGCAAACCCATAGCTGATTTTATTTTTGTCTAATAAATTCAAAAGCGCTTCTACTCTAGCTGGATTTTGGTCCGCCTTGATGACAAAACTCTTATATTTTGCTTTCGGGCTACTGCTATTATCCTTGAAAAACTTCGCAAATTCATCTGCAAGTCTTTCTGCATGCTGAGCAGTAACTTCTACGGCAGAAATACCAGCTGCATGCTGATGAATGATCCTCTCCTCTAATGTCACTGTATCTCCAAGGGCATTGAGCATCCCAAGACCAGCTCTGCCAGAACCTCCTTTTTCTATAGTCATTCCTATAGCACCATTGTACATAGGATAGGTATCTCCATAAGAAGGGTACAGCAAGTCAAATCTTTCCTTAGTAAAATATTGCCAGTTATTGGCATCAAATTTCGCAGCGGTGTTTCTTCCATAGATATCTTGGAACTCGTGCTGAAATGGAGATACTTGCTCGTGGATCGGCTTAGCTGCCGGCGCAAAATAAAAAGGGTCATTGATACCTTGCTCATGATAATCTACAAACAAATGTGGCATCCACTGATGATAAAGTTCTATTCTTTGCTTTGTCTCTGCTTGCGTCTGCCATGCCCAATCTCTATTGAGATCCATCAAGTAATGGTTTGGACGACCTCCTGGCCAAGGCTCAAAATGCTCCACTGACTGTGGATCAGGCTGTAGCCTTGAGTTTACTTTCTGATTGTACCATACGGTATAGCGATCTTTTCCATCTGGATTAGCACATGGATCAACGATCAAAACCTGCTTCTGCAACCATTCCTTACCTTGAGCATTTACTGGATTGACTACTTCCCAGAATGTCATCATCGCAGCTTCTGTCGCTACCGCTTCATTCCCGTGGACATTATACTGCATCCAGTTGATGGCTACTTTGGTGCTAGGATTGCCTTCAACCATGCCTGTTCTTCTCAAATTATCCATGCGGATTTGATCTAGATTCTGCATGTTATCTGGAGAAGTGGCTATAGCCACAAACAAGGGTCTTTTTTCAACCGACTCTCCATAATAAACCAGCTTCACATTAGGAAGGGTGCTCGCCAAATGTTCGAAGTAGTCTACTACCTTATGATGTGGGGTAAACCTCTCTCCAGCTTTATAACCCAAAAATTCATCAGGGCTTTTCTGTGCAAATGCAGTCCCTACAACCAACATTGCAAGAACTAGGGTATAAATTTTTCTCATAAACGGTATTTATGCAGGTTATTAAGTTTTGGCTGTAAGTTACTCTCTTTGTCCAAAGGATTCAAACCACCCTTGGAATTTATGCTATTTCCTAATTCGGCTCCATAATTTGGTAGTGAATTTCGGTCTGTCTTCCATTACATTCAAATGATCATCTTCACTTACTCTTTTGACACTTTCTATGGTGTAGAAAGCATTCTCATTGAGTGCCTTGACGCGCTGTACAAATTCTGTCAATGCATCTCTTTTCATGACAGTAAAAAGTAAATTCACCTTACCATATCGGCCTTCAGCTCCTACATTGGTAAACCTGAAATTTTTATCTTTCATATAATCTATCAACTCAGGCATGGGAGCGGGGGTGATTACTCTGACCAAGACTCTACCAAGTGCCAACTTTTCTTCAATAGTCATACCCACATAGGTACCCATAGCAAATCCACCTGCATAGGCAAAATATGACATGGGATTATTGATATTCTGAAAAATTTGCCCAATAGCCAACAACCAGATCATCGCTTCAAAAAACCCCAAAACAGGAGCAACTTTCTTTTTTCCATTGAGCATAAACATGATTCTGAGTGTATTGATAGACACGTCAGAAACTCTAGCCATAAAAATCAACAAGGGCATGATAACATAATTGAAGACTTCTTGAGAAATGCCAAATGTTTCCAGATATTCCTGCATAATGTTTGGTTTTGTTCAAAGATGCCACAAAGTTAAGGAAATAAACAAGCCTCCCGAAAATAGCAACAGGATTAAAACTTGATTGATCAAGCTTTTAAAAATTCCACCTATTTCATTAAATTAAAAGTCTTATTTATATCGCTATGAAATACGCTGTTATCATTTTATTTCTTTTTATCATTTCTTGTGAGCAAAAAGATCACGTACCATTCCAACAAATTGGAAAGGAGTATGAAACTTTGAGAAAAGTGCTGGCCGACAAAGAAAAATATCAAGTCCAAATCCTCTACACCCAAATAGACAAAGATGATAAAAACAGGATTCAATTGACAAATTATGCCTTTGGATTAGATGATCAGAAATATTTCTATCCTGCCAGCACAGTCAAACTTCCAGTGGCAATTTTAGCCTTGGAATGGCTCAATGAACAAAGGATCGATGGTTTAAATGCTGAATCCATCATGCTAACAGACTCAATTAGACCTTCTCAATCAGCAGTAAAATATGATAGCACAGCTCAGAATTTCCTTCCTAGCATTGCTCATTATATCAAAAAGATTCTTCTCGTAAGCGATAATGATGCTTATAATCGACTTTATGAATTACTAGGTCAAGATTATATCAATACCAAGCTGCTATCCAAAGGTCTAAACTATACCATCATCAATCATCGGCTTAGCATTGCTATGAGCCCTGAAGAAAACAGACACTTTAACCCAATTCAATTTCATGATGTAGCAGGGAATGTGTTATTGAATTTGCCAGCAAGGTCTACAGAGACCGTTTACCAAAATCTAGAGAATCCTCATCTAGGTAAAGCTTATCATTCCAATGGTGAGTTAATAGAGGAGTCGATGGATTTCACGTACAAAAATCGTTTCTCGCTCAGTGACTTTCATGGCGTTATTCAGAGAATCATCTTCCCAGAGCTTTTCAATGAAGAGCAAAGGTTTTACATTTCTGAAGCGGACAGAGAATTTATTATAGCTTACATGTCCATGCTTCCTCGCAAAAGTAAATATCCAAAATATGAACTACCTGAATACTATGATAGCTATTCCAAGTTCTTTAAATTCGGGACAAGCCAAGAACCCATCCCAGCTAATTTCAAGATTTTCAATAAAACGGGACAGGCTTATGGACATCTTTTAGATGGGAGCTATTTTGTAGACAGTAAAAATGACGTGGCTTTTTTTGTCTCAGCAATCATCTATGTCAACGAGAATCAGACTTTAAATGATAACCAATACGAATATGAAGCAATTGGCTTTCCTTTTTTTAAAGATTTGGGCAATTACCTATACGATCTTGAACTGAAAAGAAAAAAATAAAAAGGTCTGCTGATTGATCAGCAGACCTTTTCTTTAGGAGTAAATACACTTAATTACCGTATTCAGCCATAAACTTATCTAAATCTTGTAGTGATATTTTCCCTTCGTAGTAAGCCCTTCCAAATACCACCGCAGTTACGCCCATATCCTTCAATTGCTTGAAATCATCAATGTTGCGTACACCACCATTGGCAGCCAAATGAATGGTAGGGAATTTTTGGACAATTTCTTTATAAAGCTCAAAGTTTGGGCCCTCCATGACTCCATCCCTGGTGACATCCGAACACTTGAGGTATTTTAAACCTCTGCTGTAGAAATCTTCGATGTGATCAAACAAGTCTACTTCAGTTTTCTTGGTCCAACCTCTAGTCTTAATTTTATGATCTGCGGGATTGGTATCTGCTGCCAAAAAAACCTTCTCTCTACCATAAGACATGATCCATTGGGCGAATCGCTCAGGATAAGTTACAGAAACAGATCCTGCTGTGATCGCAGCAGCTCCATGCTCAAATGATTTGATCACGTCTCCATCGGTAGAAACACCACCCGTGAAGTCCACTTTCAAGTTGGTATAACCCGCGATAGCTTCCAGAATATGATAATTCTTTGGTTCACCTCTGCGAGCTCCATCCAAATCCACCAAGTGCAGCCAACGAATCCCATGATCTTCGAAGGCTTGGGCGATCTCTAGAGGATTATTAGAAATTACCTCTTCTGTAGAAAAATCACCTCTTTTGAGACGAACACATTTTCCATTGATGAGATAAATAGATGGTATGATATCAAACATGACTTTATTGGCTTTAAATTAATGATTTGGTAAAACTTAGGCTGTTCTTCGGTAAAAAAACTAAGATAATTAGCCTAGATTTTGAAATTCTAAAGATAATAGAAGAACGGATTATTTAGCAATGAAAACTCAAAATGTTTACAGTAAATTACCAATTAACCCGTGGTTTTTGTGGTTTATAAACTCAATAGACCAATCGTGCAATCTTCCCATCGATACCTGATGCCCAAACAGAACCTTGTGCTTTGTCCATAAATACCGCATGAAAACCCTCGTCCGAAAACCTCTCCCAAGTAAGTCCTCCATCTTTTGAATAGTCTGATCCATTTGGTCCAACAGCTATTGCCCAATGGTATCTTGGAAAATAAGCCACACCTGACCTATATCCAGTTGGTAAGCTTTCACTCTTCATCCTCCAAGTCCCATTTGCTTGATCAGAAAGGATGGCGTTCCTATCTGCTAGGTCTGGCTTTAAATAATCCCCACCAACTGCAATCAAATTTTGATTGTCTAATTTAGAAAGGGAGAAAATCCCTTGTGATGGTTCACCTTGTAGGATTGGTGTATCATATATCTCCCATTGATGACCGCCATCAGCAGAATAAAAAATTCGGCTTTTTAATCCACCACTGGAGAACAAAACATAGTCTCTATCTACTAAAATAGTGGATCCGCTAGCTGCAAATGAACCTTCACCTTGCTCTGCCTTTGGACTAGAGTCAAGCCACTTCCAAGTCTCTCCTTGATCTAAAGTCTCCAACACCATCCACTTTCCCCCAACAGGATCTCCAATAACATAGCCTTTCTGATCCTTGAAAAAGGCAATACCATCCAAAAAAGCATCCGCTGGTCCTTCATATTTTTTGACCCAAGTTTTGCCTGCATTTGTCGTTTTATAAATTACTGCAGGCTGTCCTGCTGATATAGCTATTGCTGTACTGGCGCTCAGCCCTTCAATATCTCTGAAATCTACGCTATCCAACCCATCAATCACACCCGAAATCCAAGTATTACCCCCATCAGTCGTGAGTAGCCAAGTTCCTTTACTTCCACTGGCCCAAATGATCTCTGATGTGAGTGGTGAAAGTCCCCTTAAAGACGCATTACTCGGAACATCAAGAAGCTCCCAGCCTGCCGGTTTCTCTATAGCGCTAGATGCCTTGTTGGATTGACATGCACACATCAAAGCAAGAAAAGTTAGCAGATAAATTAATTTCTCAGCATTCATCTTATAGTCTTTTGATCACTTCTGCTCTTGGAAGCCTGATACTCCACATTCCTCTCAAATCACCTATTTGATGTCCTTTTGCCTTATCATCAGGATACAATTCCTCAATGACTTTCAATGTCTCATCAGTGATATCCTTGCCAGGTTCACCATGGCAATTTAGACATAGGCTGTTTGGAATTTGAATTGCTTTGGTAAAAAGCAAAAATTCACCATTATCCAATTTCTGAATATTGGGTTCATTTTTGATAGCATTTTCGGTGTTGTATGCATAGGCATCTAATATCTCCGCCTCGTAATCTTTGACTTGATCCTCTGGATTTCTATAATCATTTGATGCTCTGCGAATGGAAACATTGTATTTATCACCAACCTCGGCTAGAATTGGTAAAGCCTGCACTTTACAAAATCGAATTGCTTCCTCCACTCCCTTTTCAGCTATCGCATTTTGCAATGCTCCAATCAATTGTGTCTGTGCTTCAGTGCTGATTTCCTCGCCCCATTTCATTGCTTCTTCTAAAATCTGTGATTCACTGAGTTTTTTGACTTTCATGCTCCTGTTCACATCATCAAAGACCTCTTTGCTGACTCTTTCATTAGAATTACAAGACCAAATAGCGGTCAATACAAAAAGAAGATAAAATATTTTTTTCATGGCGTAAATTTCTTTTTTATAAAAATAGAATGAAAAACCCGTTTCTTAAAACCTTTATTGCTGTTTGTCTAAGCTAATGAAAATAAGCGAGCTAAGCTCCATGTAATCAGAAGAAAAACACTTTAATTTGTTAGTAATAATCTTAATTTTGTGCTAACATACGCTATAATTCACTCGCTATGAAGAAGCTTTTACTTTTAACATTACTTGTATTTTTGGTAGAAATCCAGCTCCATGCCCAAACATGGAGAAGAGTAGGAGGATGGGGAAACGAATTCACAGGCATCTCTTGGGTCAATGATGAAGTTGGATATATGGCTGGAGATCGAATCATATTGAAGACCATAGATGGAGGACTTAGTTGGACCGAACAACAAACACCAGATGATACCAAAATGTACGGTGTTGATTTTTTTAACCAGAATATTGGTCTTATGGTGGGAGAAAATGGGACTGTTTTTAGAACAACCAACTCTGGAGATACTTGGCAACGAATCAAAATCAATACAGACGTTACTTTAAGGAAAGTACGTTTCCTTACACAGACACGGGTATTTGCGATTGGGGACAATGGCTTTTTTTATAGGTCTACCAATGGAGGAGAATCCTGGGCAAGACAGGACATTGGAACTACCGTCAATCTTTCAGCAATATATTTTCCTACGCTAGACACAGGCTATGTTTCCATGGCTAATGGTAGAGTCTTGCGTACCACTAACCAAGGAAATAACTGGACACAACTCAATACACAAAACACCAACCCTCTTAATGATGTGTATTTCACATCTGGAATGGTCGGCTACGCGGTGGGTAATAGGGGGACAATCCTCAAAACAACCGATGCAGGCTCTAATTGGAGTCAGGTCAATTCAGGGACAGAACGAAACCTATTAGCCGTTACTTTCAATAAAAGCAATGTTAATCTAGGAGTCATCACTGGCCAAACAGCCACCTTACTAAGGACTACCAATGCAGGTACTACCTTTGATGGAATTAACGTCAACAATACCCAAGATTACTTGGATGCTAGCTTTAGAGCTACATCTAATGTAGTTTTTGCAGTAGGTACAAGTGGATTTGTGATCTCTTCTATCAATTCTGGTGGCTCATGGACTTTGAGATTATCAGGCAATAATGTGGACTACCTAGCTACACAATTCAGAACCGAAAATCTTGGATATATCACCGGGCCTGATGGCAAGGTATTTTCCACAAGCAATGGTGGTAATAGTTTAGTCGATCGATCTAGACCGCTTTCCATAGATTTCAATAACCTCTTCTTCACCACCAATGCCTTCGGCTACATCATTGGTAATGATGGAACTGCACTACGAACAAGTAACTCAGGTGGTAACTGGACTTCACTGAATTTAAACACTACTGCAGATTTGAGAGGGATTTATTTTTTCAACAATAATATAGGCTATGTAGTGGGTGATGGAGGATTCATCACCAAAACCGAGAATGGAGGCATCAATTGGGTCACAGTTCAAGCTAGCAATACTACTACCAACTTGAATGAAATCTTGTATTTTGACAATGCTTTCGGGATAGTCGTTGGTGACAATGGATTCATCAGTAGAACTGAGGGCGGCCAAGTTTGGAACCAAATAACAAGTCCCACCAGCTCCAATTTGATAGATGTAACCATATTGGACGACAGTACAGCAATAGCCGTAGGTAATGCTGGCACAATTATTAAAACCACCGATAAAGGACTTACTTGGACTAGGATTACAACGGCATTCAATGGGGATTTTACAGGTGTGGATTTTCTTGACGAGTCAGTCGGGTTTATCTCAGGTGCAAAAGGACTGATCCTAAGGACAATGGATGGTGGACAAACATGGATTCAAATGCCTACTGGAACATTTCAAAACTTCACGGACTTGAGTTTTGGTTCACTGAGTATAGGGTACGCTGTGGGTAATCAAGGTACGCTTTTCCAGTACAGCTGTGCAGTTCCTGAGACACCAACCGTGATATTCGGAGAAAGTAACATTTGTATCAGTCAGCAAATCTATAATGTACAGAGCTCTGGCGAGCCTGGGGAAGTATTTGAGTGGAGAGTGGACGGGGGAACCATCCTCGAAGGACAAGGTAGCAATAGAGTCGTGGTGAGGTGGGATAATCCTGGTAGAAATGCAGTACTTGTCCGTGGTCAAAACGAATGTGGAAATGGAGGAACTAGAGGACTGGAAGTACTCGTATCTGTTGAGCCCCAGGATATTCCTGAAATATTTGGAGAGGGGGTAGTTTGCCTTGGAAATGTAGTGCCTTATGAAGTGACTGACGTACCAGGAACTGAATTCGTATGGGTAGCCACAGGTGGGCTTATCCGTGAAGGTCAAGGATCCGCCCAGGTAAATGTAGAATGGACTGGACTAGGTGAGAGAAATTTGACAGTAACACCAAGAAACCCATGTGGTAATGGTACAACATTCACTAAACCAATTGTGGTACAAAGCCCACCAGAAAAACCTTCAGAAATAGAAGGGCCTAAGTTTGTGGGATTATTAGAAGAGGAGTACGAAATCATTCATGTAGCTAACACCAACTACATCTGGACAGTAAGTGGAAATGGTGGTAGAGTCATTGCTGGCCAAGGAACGAATCGTGTCACTGTAAGATGGGAAAGAGAGGGGGATTTTGACCTCGCAGTTACCCCAATGAATAGCTGTAATACTGGAGCTGCAAGCACGATCAAAGTGAATGTAAATCTGATCACTAGCATAGAGGAAGAAAGAATCGTAGACAAATTTATCAATGTATTCCCTAACCCATCCAGAGGAGATATAAATTTGAAAACATCAGGTCTTTCCGATATCAGGTCTATTCAAATCATCAATAGCCAAGGACAAGTACTGAATGATGTTCGCCCTTCTCAAGGTCTTTTCGAGTATCAAATCAAAAATTTACCACGTGGAGTTCATACTTTGATCATCAGAACAAGGGAAAAAGAATATTATAAAAAGGTAATCATTCATTAACATAAATGGGGCATGAAATCCATGCCCCATATTTTTTAGACCTTTGCATAGTCATTCAAATTCCTTTGCGAAATATTATTCTGTTTTTTGATTTAAAAATAATAATCATACTTAAATTCAGAATTATTACAATTTTTATCAGTTTAAATCAAAATATTATTTTGAAGCCTTTCTTGATTTTACTTGAGGATTTTTGCTGTTTTGTATTCATAAACCCACATCAATATGACGAATAGAGAATTTCATCCAGAGAGTTTGATGATGACTCATGGATACAAGCCAGAGTTATCAGAAGGCGCAATCAAATGTCCAATTTTTCAAACCTCTACTTTTGTATTCAAATCAGCAGAAGAAGGAAAAGCATTTTTTGAAGTAGCCTATGGCCAAAGAGAAAAAGAACCAAATGAAGAACTAGGCTTAATTTACAGTAGGCTCAACAATCCAGATTTACAGATCTTGGAAGAAAGATTGTGTCTTTGGGATGGTGCAGATGAATGTGCTGTATTCGAAAGTGGGATGTCGGCTATCTCTACGGTGATGTTGGAATTTCTAAGGCCAGGAGATATCATGCTCTACAGCAAGCCGGTCTATGGAGGAACAGACCACTTTGTCAACAAAGTCTTACCTCAATATGGCATCAAAGGCATTGGCTTTACAAGTACTCAAGAAAAAGATGAAATTCTGAGCTTGGTAAAAGACCAAGAAGATAAAGTCAAGATGGTCTATGTCGAGACACCCGCCAATCCTACCAATGCACTTTTTGACCTTGAGATTTGCAGAGCAGTGGCAGACAGTTTAAGTACAAGCGAAAAAGAAGTCGTAGTATGCGTTGACAATACATATATGGGTCCGTTGTGGCAGCACCCATTGAAGCATGGTGCTGACCTTGTGGTATATTCGGCAACCAAATACATTGGTGGTCATTCAGATTTGATTGCTGGGGCAGTATTGGGTAAGTCCAAGCATATGGTCAGAGTTAGAACCTTGAGAACATTCCTAGGCAATATGGCAGGACCATGGACGGGATGGTTGCTAATGAGGAGTTTGGAAACACTCAAAGTCCGAATGACCCAGCAGGCAAGCAACACGGTGGAAGTTGCCAAGTTTTTGGAGGCTCATCCTAAAGTAGAGAAAGTTTATTATTTGGGTAATTTGGAAGAAGGTAGTAGACAGCATGCTATCTTCAAAAAACAATTGACTTCTGCTGGAGCCATGATTTCCTTTGACATCAAAGGGGGAGAAAAAGAAGCGTTCAAGTTCCTCAATTGCCTTAAATTAATGAAACTTGCAGTATCTCTTGGTAGTACAGAGTCTCTTGCCGAGCACCCAGCTACCATGACTCACAGTGATGTTTCTGCGGAAGATCGTGCACTTTTGGGCATCTCTGAGAAGTTAGTCCGTCTGTCTATAGGCGTGGAGCACTTCAATGATATCATTTGGGATATTGAACAAGCGCTGGAAAAGGTTTAATCCTTTTCTGTAGATAAAAAAATAAGCGTCTATCTTCATTCAGATAGCCGCTTATTTTAATTAGGGCTCAACCAATACTCTGTAAGAATTATACAAGATCAGAATGTCGTCTACATAGTTGACCGCTACGTGACCTTTGGCATAGCCACTCTTTACGACAGGATCCCTGTAATATTCTGGATCTGTTTTCAGTTTCAAAAAGTGGGATACATTTTCCCAGTATTGTGGGTTTTTGCCATATTTTAAAGTCAACCGCCAAGCATCCTCCACATGACCATGCCCAATATTGTAAGAGGCTAAAATAAACTTAATTCTTTCATTTGATTCTGGAATTCGCTCTCTCCAGAATTTATCCAAATACCTGAGGAAATTCACTCCTCCTAACAAGCTCTGATAAGGATCATTGGCATCTTCCACTCCAAATCGCTCCAGCGTAACAGGCATCAATTGTAAAAGTCCACTTGCACCTGCATAAGATGTAGCTTCTGGGTCGAATGCCGACTCTTTATAAACCAAAGAAGCCAACAACCTCCAATCCCAACCCAATGTCTCAGCTGCTTTTTTGATGATCTCATCGTATTCAGATATCCGATTGCCACCCAAAGAAGAGAAGGCACTGTTGGTTCTGTAATAACTATTTTTGGAATTGAGAAAGTACTTGGAATAAAGCGTTGCTAAATAGCCAGACTTCGTTCTCTTGGTCACCCATTCATTGATAGCCAATTCCAGGTCAGGGGCATTGGTCCTCACTGCCCAGCCAACTGGTGACTTTTCGCTGATTTCTACACTGATATCCAAATCATCGTAGTAGGTATTATTGACCATAGCGAGATCCTTGTCTGCGACAGTATAATCAATTTCCTTGTTGAGTACTTTAGCAATCAACTCCTCTCTACCTTCTCGCATTTCTACCACATTAAAATAGAGTGTACTATCTTGATGGAGCGCACAAAGCTGAGATTTATAGATAGCTCCAGTGGGAATATGCACGGTTTTCTCGTGGAGTTCCTGGATTCGGCTTACTCTCGGGCCTGTTTTACGCTGAACCAAAACTGTACTCATCTCTCCAATAGGAAAAGTAAAATTGGCGTATTGCTTCCTGATCTCAGATTGCTCCAAATTCATAGCTATGATATCAGCTTGCCCCTTATTGAGTAAGATAAATGCATCTTCTATGTCAGACTTGACTATAAGGTGAAGGCGAACGCCTAAGTGACTTGCAAGGTTTCTAAGGAGCTCAAACTCATAACCCATTCTCCTACCCCTATAAATGTAATAGCTGGTAGAAGAATTATCTACTATTGCTCGGATATAGCCTCTTTTGACAATATCATCCAAATCTAAAGTCGCAGGATTTTCCCAAAATGGGATTTCCTTTTCCTTTTGAAAAAAAGTGCATTGCACTCCAAAAACCAAAAGGATATTTAGTAAGATGATTGTCTGGAAAATTCTTTTCATGAACAAGCATTCATTGGTGATTAGTGCAAACTTACTGGGCACCAAGCACCACATTCAGCAAATAATATACCAATATTATATTTCAAAAAACAACGAAATGATGAAATAAAACACCAAAGCCCCTTCTCAAATCAAGAAGAGGCTTTTAGAATATATGGTTAAACGTCCTAATCAAGCAAATCTAAGCGATCATCACTATTCTGGAAATATATCTTACCAGACAGTCGAAGCAGTTCGATTTCGCTTTCTTTGATGGTATAAAGAGAAGTAATCAGACGATCCTCTGCTGTCAATAAGTTGACCTGAGCATCTCTAAACTCTAGGTAATTTGCAATTCCTAACCTAAACCTCTCCAAAGCAATGTCAGCATTTTCAACTGCCACTTCGTAGTTCTTACGCTCAATTTCCAATAGTCTTCTACTGATTTCATAAGCATTGTAAGCGCGGTAAATGTCAGAGGTCATCTGAACCTCAAACTGCTGAAGAGCTAAGTCAGTATTGTACCTTTGAACCCTGGCACTTTGAATCCTTTTATTGAGTGCAAATCCATTGAACAAACTGAAAGAAATGTTTCCTCCGTAGTTGAACCCCTCACGTTGATTTTTGAGCAAGAAACCTGCATCTGAATTAAAAGTATTGTTAGAATAGCCTCCACTCAAATTGATAGAAGGAAGGCGCTGTAATTGTAACTCTCTCAGTTGCAGAAATGCTACATTCTCTTGTCTCTGGGCTACCAAGAACTGCTTATTGTTTAAATATGCATTCTCAACCAAGTCATCTAACCTCAACTCATCGGTAATCATGATGGTGTCATTAACATAAAATTGTTGTTGCGGTAGAATACCTAGCAATTCATTAAGGTTGATACGAGCGGTCTGAATCACCTGCTCTTGGTTGACTTTAAGGGAAAGATCAGAGTTGTAATCAACTTGAGCTGTGAGAAAATCTCTTTTCCCTGCACCACCTAGTTCATATCTAGCCTCCGCGATGTCCAATCTATTTTTAGAAAATTCAAGTGTCTTTTCTAGAACTTGCTGCCTTTGTAACTCCAAAACTAACCTGTAATAAGCTGATGAAATCGCCGCAACAGTATTTTCAACAGCTACTTTAGCGTCAAGTTCACTGATCTCGGCTAATTTCCCCAACCTACGCATGGTAATTATAGCCTCTGGATTGAATCCATAAATCGCAGTCGTAGTGAAATTCTCAGTATCTGATTCTGCACCTAAGATTTCATTCGGCTCTGGCGCATTGACAAATTGCTGTTCAACATCCTCCACACTGTAGTTCCTTGTGTAAACAGCATTCACCTGAGGCAAGAATAATGTCCCAAATCCAATTTGCTTATCATAATTGGCTAGCATGACATTATTGACTGCGATTTTGACATCGAAGTTTTTCTCCAACCCAATCATGATCGCTTTCTCAAGATTGAGCTGCTCAGCATCTTGCGCATAAGAAACCATAGCTACCTGAATAAGAAACAGGAAAATAAATAGTCTTTTCTTCATTATACTCTAGCTAATCTGCCTTTTTTGGAAGTGAGATATGTATAAATTGCTGGGATTACGAATAGCGTTAAGATCGTAGAAAATGCCAATCCACCAATTACGGCAACACCCATAGGAACCCTACCTTCAGACCCTGCACCCAAGGCTAAGGCAATCGGAAGAATACCTAAAATGGTAGATAAACTCGTCATCAAAATCGGTCTAAATCGTGCACTTGCAGCTCCTATAATTGAATCATCAATTGATAAACCTTGGGCTTTGCGCTGATTAGCAAACTCCACGATAAGGATACCATTTTTTGTTACCAAGCCTATCAGCATGATGATACCAATCTGGCTAAAGATATTCAAAGTAAAATCAAATATCCACAAAGAAGCCAAAGCGCCAAACAAGGCTAATGGTACAGTAAACATGATTGTCAAAGGATCCAAGAAACTCTCAAATTGGGCTGAGAGCACTAGATAAATCAATACCAATGCAAAGATGAAAGCGAATATCAAACTGTTTGAGCTTTCTCTATATTCCTTCGATAAACCTGCCACATCGGTACTGAAAGATTCATCCAATACCTCGTCAGCAATTCGATCCATTTCATCTAGACCCGCACCGATGGTGTATCCTGGTGCCAGATTAGCCGAGACAGTGGCGCTTACAAACCTATTAAAGCGATAAAGCTGCGGTGGCGTACTTCTCTCTCTAATCCTAACCAAGTTATCCATTTGAACAAGGCTTCCATTTTCAGCCCTTACATAGAGCGTTCTTAGATTGATAGGTTCATTCCTATCTTTTATCTGCATTTCACCAACAACCTGATATTGTTTCCCATTCATGATAAAATATGCAAAGCGCTGGCCTGAATAAGAAAGCTGTAGCGTTCTAGCGATCTCCTGAACGGAAACACCAATGTTTCTGGCTTTATCTCTATCTATCTCTACTTCAATTTCCGGCTTGGTAAATTTCAAATTGATGTCCGAGAAGCTAAAAACCTCACTTTCACCCACCCTGTCCATAAACGTAGGAATGACTTCTTTTAGCTTTTCCAAAGTAGGTGCCTGAAGTACATATTGTACTGGCAAACCTGCTCTTCTATCACCAATGGATGGGGGCTGAGTGACAAAGGCTCTAACAGAAGTAAACTTTTGAAGTCTTTGATTGACTTCCTCGTAAATTTCTTGTTGTGTTCTTTCTCTTTCTGAAGCATCAGTTAGGATAAACCTTAAAAATCCCGAATTTGTACTTGCTGTTCCAAATCCTGGCGATGTGACTGAGATCAAGCCTGCTCTTTCAGAATCTGGGATAGCTTCTTGAAACTCCTTAGTCATTTCATCCAAAACCCTATCCATATATTCAAAAGTAGCCCCCTCAGGACCACTAAGGTTGACTCTCATTTCACCTCTATCTTCAATAGGAGCCAATTCGGTTGGAATAATATTAAATAGAGAATATATGCCTAATCCAGTCAAGACAACAATCACAAAGGCTATCCATCTCGCCTTCATAAATCCTTCCAAAAGGATATTGTATTTTTCATTTAGCCAAACGAATACTGGTTCAGAGACATTGTAAAACCAATTTTGCTTCTCTCTTTTTTTCAAGAGTCTAGAGCTCAACATGGGAGTCATGGTCAAAGCTACAAAGGAGGAAATAATCACAGCACCTGCCACTACCACACCAAACTCTCTAAACAACCTACCTGTAGTACCCGTCAAGAAAATCACTGGCAAAAACACCGCTGCCAAAGCTACTGTCGTCGCAATTACAGCGAAGAAAATCTCTTCGGCACCTTTTTCAGCGGCAGTATCTGGATTCTCTCCCTTCTCAATTCTTGAATAGATATTCTCCAAGACAACAATAGCATCATCGACTACCAACCCAATCGACAGGACTATACCCAATAATGTGAGTACATTGATAGAAAAGTCCATCACATACATCAGGAAAAAAACACCTATCAAGGATATCGGGATGGTCAAAACTGGGATAAAGGTAGTTCTCCAATCTCTCAAAAAGAGGAAAATAATCAAAACTACTAGAATAAAAGCCGTGAATATCGTCTGCTGGACCTCTGAGATAGAAGACCTGATAAAACGAGTGGAATCAAACCCAATATCTAACAAAACATCATCTGGAAGATCCTTTTTGATAAATTCTAACCTTCTATAAAACTCATCAACAATCTCTATATTGTTGGATCCTGGCAGAGGAACTAATACTACGCCTACCATAGGAATACCATCACGCTTCAAAACTGTTCTTTCATTGAGCGCAGCGAGCTCTGCTTTTCCAATATCCTGAAACTGTACGATGTTATTTTGATCCTCTTTGATGATCAGTTCATTGAACTCTTGTGGTGTACTGAGTCTGCTCTTTGTTCTCACTGAGAGTTCTATAGCTGATCCCTCTATCCGACCTGATGGAAGTTCTACATTTTCACTTTGCACTTTATTCAATACATCCACAGGAGTGACGCCATAAGAAGCCATCCTCAACGGATCCATCCTAAGCCTGATAGCATACTGCTTTTCCCCCCAAATCTGAACGGTACTTACGCCTGGTATGGTCTGAAGTCGTTCTTTAAAAATATTGTTGGCAAGATCAGAGAGCTCTAAGAGGTTTCGTTTATTGCTTTGAACATTCAAAAATACAATTGGCTGAGAATCTGCATCAGCCTTGGAAACAACGGGAGGATCTGCATCTGGTGGTAGATTTCTCTGAGCACCTGAAACCTTATCTCTCACATCATTGGCTGCTGCTTCCAGATCACCCCCTACGTCAAATTCAACTGTAATATTACTCGTTCCGTCATTTGAAGTGGAAGTCAAAGATTTGATACCTGCAATTCCATTGATAGCTTCTTCGAGAGGTTCTGTGATCTGAGCTTCGATGACATCTGCATTGGCACCTACATAAGTGGTACGCACATTGATCACAGGAGGATCCACACTGGGAAATTCCCTAACTCCTAAAAAGCTAATCCCTATAGTCCCAAACAATAAAATTGTAAGAGACATCACAATGGCCAAAACTGGCCTTCTGATACTTATGGTAGATAAACTCGCCATGATCTAGTTGGTTTTAGTCACTTCAAGTGGAGAACCTGTCCTTACTTGTAAAATCCCCGTGGATAACACCAAGTCGCCTTCTTTGAGTCCTTCCAATATTTGAACTCGACTTTCAGTTCTTGTGCCTATTTTCACGATTCTCTCCTCTGCTTTATTCTCCGCATTGGCTACATATACTTTATACCCGCTCAATTCTGGTATCACCGATTCTGCCGGAACCATCAAGGCATTTTCTTCGATGCCTAAAGTATATCTGATTCTGACAAACATCCCAGGCAAAAATGCCCTGTCCCTGTTGGGACTTTGAGCTCTCAATTTGAGTGTTCTAGTAGCAGCATCGATTGTCGGCTCGTATGCATAGACTGTACCTTCTCTTTCTTGACCACTTCCATCATTTGAGAAAATGATCTTTGAACCAAGTTTAACTTGATTCGCATAACGCTCTGGGATAGAAAACTCAATTTTGATAGGGTCGATGCTCACAATACTTGCAATGACGTCAGTATTGCCGATCACAGAACCTTCAGAAATCTGTCTCAAACCCAATACACCATCGAATGGTGCTCTAATTACTGTCTTGTTTAACTGGGCCTCTACTAATCTCAAATCAGCCAAATTAGTATTGTATTGATTCAGCGATATATCGTACTCTTCCTGAGAGATCGCTTCTCTTGCTAGAAGCTGTTTTTGTCTGTTTTCTTGGCTTTCGTAGAGCTTTTTGGTGTATTCCAACCTGTCAAACTGGGCTTTAAGCTCATCATCATTTAAGTAAAGAAGCGGAGCTCCTTTTTTGACAAACTCACCTTCCTTAAAGGTAATTCTTTCGACTAATCCCGAAATTTCAGGTCTCAGATTTACCGTTTCATTTGGGATGATTGCTCCAGTGATATTCAAGTTATTTTCTAAACGCTCAGGCCTTATTTCCACTACATTGACAGGAATGGCTTTGCCTGGACCTTGCGGAGCTTGTGTACCCGGGGCGTTTGAAGTTTCCTTGGAAATAAATAAGTCTAACCTTGGATAGATAAAAATTCCAGCAACCACTACTAGGATTGCTACGATCAAAATGGTTTTTGTTTGCTTTTTCATTATGGGTGATCCACAGAATTTTGAAGTGTATATTCTTGGCCTTTTAGCCACTCTAAGGATAATTGATTGAAAATTTCTGGTTGCTCTACGTTGACTACGTGTCCGCAGGCTTCTATTACTTTGAGAAAAGATTGCTTATGCTCTTTTACAATATTTTTGACAGACTCCAAAAACATCACGTCCTCTTCTCCCATAATATACAATGTAGGAATAGAAAGATCCCGCTGCTTGAAGTACCTCAAAAGCGGGTTGATATCTTTGGTCAATTTGAACCATCTGATGAACTCTTTTTGGCAAAGTCTTTTCGCTTCTCTGATGAATAGATTCCTAGACTCAGCATGGTGACCTCTCGGCATGATTACAAAGGCAAATAAGCTGTAAAGCCACATGTATGGAATCACACTTTTGAAAGTATTTCCCAAGGCTACTAGGATCTGAGAAGTAAAGTTCAGCTTGGTCACTGCACCGGCCATGATCATAGTTTTGACACGTTGAGGCTCCATTTCCGCAAGTTGTCTTGCTAAAATTGTACCTAAGGAGACCCCCATAATATGGGCGGGAGGAAGCTTCAAATGATCCAAAACTTCTATAATATCCTTTGTGACGCTTGGAAAAGTATAGCGTTCGTTCCACAAATTCTTAAATGACCTTGCAGACTTACCATGCCCTCTCAAATCTATCAAAAGGAGGTTAAAATCTTCTTTGAACTCTCTGATTTGCTTAAACCAAATCGACGAGGAACCTCCAGCACCATGGATAAAAACAACCCACTCTTCACTAGTAGGATGCTCGTAAGTTTTGTAATATAATAGCTCTCTTTTCGTCATGACTTTGGTATAACCCCGATCGGGAAGACAAAGTTACCAATGACAAATCTAATTTTAATAAATCTCAATAAAAACCAATTAGATATAGGTGGCATTTTCATGCCATCAGTGGTTTTGAATCAAAGAGAAAATAAAAAATCAGCCATCAAACAAACGGCTGATTTCTAACAATAAAAGGCTCCTATCAGTAAATTTCCAAAGGTTATTTTGCGAAAATCTGGCTTGAGTCTTGAAAAGACTTAAATTCCAAAGCATTGCCTGCTGGATCTAGGAAGAACATTGTAGCTTGCTCACCTACCTCACCTTGAAATCTAACGTAAGGTTCAATGATAAACTCAATCGAATTAGCCTTCAACTTATCTGCTAACTCATGCCATTCATCCCATGGGAGTATAGCCCCAAAGTGCCTCACCGGAACATACTTGCCATCTACCTCATTCGCTTGAGCTTTGTCTAGCTCCTCTGGCTTGACATGAGCAGACAATTGATGCCCAAAGAAATTAAAATCAATCCACTTCTCAGTACTTCTTCCGATATCACAACCCAATAAATCTCCGTAAAACTTCCTGGTCTCTTCAATGTCTCTAATAGGAAATGCCAGGTGAAAAGGCTTAAATTGTTCCATTATTTCTATTTGTTTTCTCAAATTTGTTGAAATAACAAATCCTTTCAAAATTCTTTTAAATCATGGGTAAGAAAACTGTTTCATTGGTTTTGTCTAGCGGAGGAGCAAGAGGAATGGCACACATTGGAGTCATAGAAGCTTTGGAAGAAGCAGGCTATGAAATTGTCTCTATCTCTGGTTGCTCCGCAGGAGCTTTGGTAGGGGGAATTCATGCTACAGGAAACCTACAGAAATTCAAAAACTGGATCTGCAATTTAGATAAGATTGATGTTTTTTCTTTGATGGATTTCACGCTTTCCAGCAAGGGATTTATCAAAGGAGACAAGGTATTCAATGAACTCAAAAAACTAGTCAAAGACTGTCAAATTGAGGATTTGAAGATTCCTTTCAACTGTACAGCTGTTGAAATTCCTCATGGAAAGGAGAAAATCTTCGAAAAAGGAATGCTATTCGATGCAATCAGAGCATCTGTATCAATTCCCACTGTCCTCACTCCAGCCCGTATCAAAGAACGTGAATATATCGATGGAGGTATCTTGAATCCAATTCCATTGAGCCTCCTTCCTAAGAGGAATAGAGGAGAGTTGACCTTCGCCGTAGATTTGAATGGCCCCAAGGAAGCTTTTGTGAAAGTAGAGCCTGAGACGAGTGATAAAAAAGAATCTGAAAGCTTAATCAAAGTTCCCCAATGGATGAAAGATTACAAATCAAAATTCTCAAAGTACTTTGAGGCTGAAGAAAAAGAAGAAAAACACAAGGGGATGAGTTCAGTTGAGCTTCTCAATTACAGTTTTGACCTTTTACAAGACAAGCTCTCTTCCATAGTCTTAGAAAAACACGAAGTGGATGTCTTGATAGAAATCGCAAGAACACAAGCAGGAACACTAGAATTTCACAGGGCAGCAGAACTGGTTGAAATTGGACGAAAAAAAACCGAAGAGGCGCTAAAAAAGCTTGAAGATGGAAATAAATGAACTCAACAAGCTCTTAGGCAATATTGACATTTACCTTTTAGACCAAATTCTAAAAGGAAGGTTCACAAAGGAGATGAAAATCCTAGATGCAGGTTGTGGTGAGGGGAGAAATTGCATTTATTTCCTGCATCAAGGCTATCAAATTTTTGGCGTCGATGCGAATCCCATTGCCATTCAAATGGCTAGAATATATGCACAGACTATCAATCCCACTTTTGACATTTATAAGTTTCAAACCTCCACAATTGAAAATATGCCTTTCCATGCAGGGGCATTTGACGCGATCCTTTGTTCTGCAGTTTTACATTTTGCAGAAAGTGAAGAAGCCTTTTTCAAAATGACTAATATGATGATGAATGTTTTAAAAAAGGAAGGTATTTTCTTCATAAGAATGTGCACTGCTTTTGGAAAAATCTTGGAAGAATCTCAGCAAATAGGAAGTGGCAGATATTTATTACCAGATGGGAGCGAGCGTTTCTTATTGACTGAAGCGTTACTGCAAAAAATGATGGAAAAGTACGATTTAAGTTACCTTGAGCCTGTCAAAACTGTTTTAGTCAATCATCAGCGGGAAATGGGAGTCCTTGTATTTCAAAAAAACAGCTGACCCATTTAGAGTCAGCTGTTTCCTATTTTTTAAAACATAATGATCATCTGATTTCAATCACTTTGAATTCTGTTCTTCTATTGACTTGATGCTCTTCTTCTGTCTGAGCATTTTGGATGATCAATTGTCGCTTACCATAGCCCTTAGCTACCAATCGGTCAGCCTCTATACCTTTTGATACGATGTACTGGACAGCTGATTCCGCTCTTCGCTGAGACAGCGCATCATTATAAGCATCAGTAGCTCTAGCATCAGTATGAGAGCTCAACTCAATACGAATACTTGGATTATCTTTCAGTATCTGCACCAACTTATCCAATTCTATCGCAGCATCTGGCCTGATATCCGCTTTATCCAAATCATAATAGATATTTTCAAGAACAATGGATTTCTCTAGAATCAAAGCATCAAGCACGATGGTCGTATCTAGGGTAATGTTTGTCACATCTTGTATCAACTCCTCCTGTCTTGGTGTCTTACCTCTGGTATCATAAGTGATACTCTTGGTGAAGAAACCTGACTTAGAAGCTATCAAAGAAAAAGTCTCGTCAGGAGCAAGCGTCAGTCTCACTCGACCATTTTGATTGGTGAAATCTCCCCCCGCCATTTTGTTGGTAGCATCGTATAATGCTACCCTTGTCTGTGGAAGAATTACTTCAGAACCATCTTCCTTTTTCTCTTTGGTAGTGACGTTTAAGAACACATTTACAATTTTTGGCTTAGGTGTTTTGTCTTCAAAAAAGTAAATATCATCATCTCCTGCTCCTCCTTCTCTGTTGGAGGTAATAAATCCTTCTTGAGGGTATTTTGTAAAGAAAATACCAAAATCATCAGCTGAAGAATTGACATTCTCTCCTAAGTTTTTTATTTCATATCCTCCTCCTTCTTTTGGCTCTGCTACAAATAGATCCAATTTACCAAAACCAGGATGACCATCTGAGGCAAAGAAAATCTTACCATCAGGCATCACTCTTGGGAACATCTCATTACCAGGTGTATTGATTTGAGGTCCGAGGTTGACCGCATTACCAAAGTCTCCATTTGCTAACTTGGTAGCTTTATAAAGATCCGTACCTCCTTGACCTCCAGGCCTATTGGAAGAGAAGTAAAGCGTATTACCATCTGGACTGAAAGCTGGTGTACTGTTCCACCAAAATTCATCTTCATTCACAGGCATCCAAATTGGTTGTGTAAAACCTCCACCTCTAAAATAGGAAGCAAACAAATGTACATCTGGCAAGTCCTTGTTTGAAGTAGAATTCCCTCTGGCATAAATAATGGTATTCCCATCTGGGCTAATGGCTATTGCACCTTGGTTGAGCCCTTCCTCATTTCTAAACTCAGGCAAGGCTTGAATATTCTGTACGTCTATTCTAGTACCCTCGGCTCTTGCTCTGAACATCTTGGTATAAGGTACACCAGTAGCTGGGTAGATTCCAGAAGCCTGTCTTGCACTAGTGAAATATATATAGCCTTCACTAAGAATGGGGGCATAATCTGGACCAGGCGTATTCAGTAATGTATAATTCTGAAGTTCTAAGTAAGGCCAGTAATCTTTGATCTCTCCTACTTTTGACAATACAGCAAGCTCATGATTAACTAACCTTAGAAAATTGTCATCCAGCGTAAGGTCTTTAGCTTTTTCAAATGCTTCTTGGGCCTCTTCATTTTTGTTTTGAGCTTTATAACTCTGCCCAAGTCTGTAATAGTTCTCAAATGTTGGGTCCTCTTCTACCAGCTTTTCATAATATACAGAGGAGCGCTCAACCCGATTCGAGAGCCTATAACTTTCTGCCACATAAAAATTCGCTTCTTTATTGTCAGGATCCTTTTCCAATACTCTCGAAAAAGTACCGATAGCATATTGATATTCTCCTGACGAGAATTGCTTTTGGCCTTTTTTCAACAAACTCGTGCAAGAACTGCCCAAGAGTGCGACTAAAAAGAATAAGAGGAGGCTTCGCTTCATTGCAATGTCAATCGGATAAATATTTCGTTTTCGATAAATTTAGGATAATAATAATAATTAATTTTCAAAGTATTTGTTTAGCCAGCTTTCTTTAGCAGGAATTAACCATTTATTCCCCAAATCTGCTTTTTCCTTTACAAGTGGGTTGAGAACAATTGTTTCAGACTGCAAGGCTCCTGACTGAATATTGCTTTTGATCCCAAAGACGGAATTTATCCTAAGATTGTCCTCAGATTCCAAAAATCCAACTTTCCCCTGATCCAGAAGATTCACACCAAACTTTTCTTCAATTTCCCTCAGCGTTCTTACTGAGCTATCGATAGAGCAACCACTAGCTCCAAGCTGACTTTCATCTACGGAAAGGATGATTACCTGATCAAATTTAATGGTAAAAGATGTGGGCATCAGCGCACCATGGGTATTCCACTGTTCACAAAAAGTAGCAAGTCTATCTTTAACCCAAACCAACTCCTCTTGCTTAAATTTCCTATCAGCTTGATATACCCATATGCGTGCGTGAGCAGGCATGCTTTCAAATTCCAAATACATATATAGCCTATTTTATTATTCTTCAAAATAAGGAGTTTCAACTTGTTTTAGTTCTTTTTCTTAACGGAGAAATAAACATAAAGGGTATAATTCTCCAAGCTAATAATTCAACCAAATTCCAGACATTAAAACCTCCCTTCTATAAACCATCCGATATATTCATTCAATTTTGTCCCGAGGAAATAAGGCAAGTTCAAAAGTCTGTATGGTTTCCCGTCAGGCGTAACAGCATTTTCAACACTCAATGTTCCTCCGTAAACCCTTACCCCGAATGAATGATTAGAAGCATCGATAAATTGATGCAATGATCTTAAAGAGCCTGTTGGACCGGATTTGATTTCAATTGGTATCAACATGTCCTGATAGCTAATGACCAAATCTACTTCTGCGCTCGATTGCCTTTTCTCTCTTACCCAAAAATTGGGTTTGTGCTCAGTCTTGACCTGAACAGAAAGTAGCTCTTGGGTCACCAAATGTGGAATCAATGCTCCTTTGTAAGCATTGCTCAAATCATCCATTTTCAAAAGCTGCCCTTGGATCCCCAAGGAGTAATTTACCAATCCAGAATCTAGAAACTGTAATCTCGGAGATTTTTTCAAATCCGCCTGAATTGGTGGCTCTAGTACAGTAGTGGGGTATACCAGCCTGATTACCTTGGCATCATCCAATATTCTAAAACACTCACCTACTTCTCTAGATCTATAATTAGAATTCCCAAATCCCTGAAACTTCACCCTCTTGTCCAACTCCAAAGGAGCGGAATTCATGATGTGCTTGATAATCTTTCTCTCTGTTTCGATGGCAGTATATTTTTCAATATCATTTTTATAAGTACCCCAAATACTTTCGTAAACTGTCGTCAGGTCAGACAAATTATTCTTGTCCAAATCTCTCTTTATGACCTCAGGCATTCCTCCTACTATAGCATAGCGATGAAATAAATCCATCAGAACTTTATGAGCCACTGGCTTGATAGGCATTGAATTAAACTGCTCTAAAGCCATTTTATGATTCAAAGCTTCCAAATATTCCTCAAAATTCATTGGATGCAAATACAGAAACTGAACCCTTCCAACTGGGAAACTGGACACTTTCTTCATGGCAAACTCTAGCAAAGAGCCAGCTGCGATAACATGAAGTTGTGGTAATTCTTCATAAAAGTAGCGCAAAAGCTTGATCGCCTTGGGCGACTCTTGAATTGCATCCAAAAACAAAAGTGTATCCTGAAGGTCATCTATCCTCAAGTTATGTGTCAAAAATACAGCCTCCACAATGCTTTGAACATCATCAAAATCTTCAAAGAATGACTTATCTGCCCTTTTCTCCAAATTCAAAGAAACAGCATACTTATACAATTTTGAAAAATCCTGGATTAATGTAGTCTTCCCTACTTGCCGAGCTCCTCTGACAATCAATGGCTTTCGCTCCACAGAATTCTTCCATTCCTCTAAATAATTGAAAACCTGTCTTTTAAATACCATATCCAAACTATCTTGTAACAAAGTAAAGGCATTTATTTGAATTTATTGTAACAAAGTAAAGGTAATTACCCAGATTTTTGTAACAAAGTAAAGGCAATTTTAAGAGAATCTTGTAACAATGTCAGGGCAATTGGGGGTTTTGAATCCTATTTTTTAAAATAAATGCTAATTAAAAAACCTGCCAGGTTATGAAAACCTGGCAGGTCTTACGCAATCAAAAATAATACGCCCCTTTTATCTCATTTACCGATTAAAACTGCCGTGAAGGATCATCGTTCACATCCTCAGCCAATATCGACATGTATCCAAATATCCATAAATATCATTCCATCCTGTATCGATAATGGACTAAATGACAGAGTTCATCGGAAAGCTTTAACAATACCAATCCACTTATATCCCCATATCCTTAGCAATCATCTCTGCTAAGTCATAGACTTTGACATCATGCTCTCGGTCCTTGTTTTTGACACCGTCCGTCATCATGGTCAAGCAAAATGGGCAACCTACAGCTATGGCAGAAGCTCCTGTGGAAAGCGCCTCTTCAGTTCGCTCTATATTGATATCCTTCTTCCCTTCTTCAGGTTCTTTGAACATCTGTGCACCACCTGCTCCACAGCAAAGACCTTTGGTTCGACAACGCTTCATTTCTACCAGTTCCACGTCTAAAGCCTTGATTACTTCTCTCGGCGCTTCATAAACATCATTTGCACGACCAAGGTAACAGGAATCATGGAAGGTAATTTTCTTTCCTTTGAACTCTCCGCCACCCTTGAGCGCTACTTTACCTTCATTGATCAGTTGCTGTAGAAATTGAGAATGATGAATCACTTCATAATCACCACCTAGCGCTGGATATTCATTCTTGATGGTATTGAAGCAATGTGGACAGGCTGTGACTACCTTCTTGACATTGTAGCCATTCATCACCTGAATATTGGCCACAGCTTGCATTTGAAACAAAAACTCATTCCCAGCTCTTCTAGCAGGATCACCTGTGCAAGCTTCCTCTGGTCCCAGTACGGCGAAACTCACACCTACTTTGTTCAATATTTTCACAAAAGCCTGTGTTACGGCTCTGTATCGATCATCAAAAGAACCGGCACAACCCACCCAAAAAAGTATTTCTGGGCTTTCACCGGAAGCGGCCATCTCTGCCATGGTTGGAACTTTATATGTTGACATTGTTTGGATTTTAGATTGTAGATTTAAGATTGTAGATTTTTAGGAGCTCTCCCATTTTGAATCATACGTCTTTTCTCTTGCTTCTTGTTTCTTGTTTCTTGATTCTTGCTTCTTATTTCGTTTCTTCATTTTTCAGCTGATCTGCCCAGTTGAATCTATCTGTAGGAGCAAATTTCCAAGGAGAAAAGGAGGTCTCCATATTCTGGAACATCGCATTCCATTGTGCTGGTGTGCCAGACTCCTCCATGGCTACGTATCTTCTCATTTGAAGAATGATAGAGAGCGGATCTATATTTACAGGACAAGCTTCTACGCAAGCATTGCAGGAAGTACAAGCGTTGATTTCTTCTTTGGTGATATAATCTCCTAGGAGAGACTTTCCGTCCTCTAAGCCTGGACCACCAAGATCAATGCTCTTTCCTACTTCCTCGGCACGATCTCTCACATCCATCATGATTTTTCTTGGAGAAAGTTTTTTGCCTGTCAAGTTTGCAGGACATTCTGAGGTACACCTGCCACATTCGGTACAGCTGTAGGCATTCATAATATTGACCCAGCTCAGGTCATTCACGTCTTTTGCACCAAAGCGACCTATTTCTGCTGGAGTTTCATCCCCCCCTTCTACCGGCATACCTAGCATCATATTGACTTCCTTGGTTACCTCTGGCATATTTTGGATCTCACCTTTTGGCTTCAGGTTAGAATACCAAGTATTAGGGAATGCTAAGAAAATATGCAAATGCTTAGAATAAGTCACATAAATAGCAAAAGCCAAAATACCTACGATATGAAACCACCAAGCAAAGCGCTCCACAGCTACCAATGTCCCATCTCCCATGTTCAAAAATAATGGTTGAATCATATCGCTAAAGAAAAGCCCATTCAGTAAGGTATAGCCCTCTACTCCTCTTGTTGCTAAAATTTGATCTGTGGCATTCATGGTCAGAATGGCAAACATCAAAATGATCTCAATGACCAAAATCAAATTGGCATCCATCGCTGGCCATCCTTTCATCTCCGGTTTATTGAATCGCTCCACCTTCATCACATTTCTCCTAATCAAAAATGCAACACAGGATACCAGCACTGCAATCGCTAAGAACTCGAAAATATTCATCGCCACACCATAAAAGCTTCCTAAGAAAGGTGCGAATATCCTATGACTTCCCGTGATTCCATCAATGATGAACTCTAAAACTTCCAAGTTGATGATGACAAATGCAACGTAAATCAGCAAATGCAAAAATGCTGGAATGATACGCTTAAACATTTTCTTTTGTCCCAATGCTACCAATAGCATGGTCTTCCATCGCTCTTCTGGTTGATCATTTCTAGTCTCACCCTTGCCCAGCATAATGTTCCTTTTGAGGAAACTGACTCTTTTATATAAAAAGAAGCCTGCAAGAGCAAAAATCAAGAGAAAAGCTATCTGAGGTAAAATGCTCATATTGATTTAATTAGTGTTTTTTGGTTGAATTTACTACAATTTTTTTATTCGAATCATTTGCAAGAATAGAACAAATATCTACCTTTGCATCACTTTAAACAACACGATGGTGATGTAGCTCAGTTGGTAGAGCATCGGACTGAAAATCCGTGAGTCGGTGGTTCGAATCCACTCATCACCACAAGTCCCGATAATTTCGGGACTTTTTTTATGCCCTTTTCATTCGTATTTACTTTGTTATTTGGGTTTAGCATTACTTACTTTTTAACCCATGCAAAATAATAAATAGTAGGCATGCATACTATTTTTCTTTATAATTTAAATTGAATCTAATTTGAGATTTTTTTTCAAATTGCTGTAACATTTCCAAATCTCATGCATCACCTACTCGAATGAAGTCATTTTTTGAAGCACATATCTGGTCACTGAAAAGCAAGCTTTATCGCATGGCCTACCTCTGGGTCAAGGACAAAGAGGTGGCTAATGATGTCTTACAGCAGGTTTTTGAGAAGGCTTGGATAAAAAAGAATGAACTTCAAAAAATGGAAAATCCTACTGGCTGGATGGTAAGAAGTTTGAAAAATGAAACACTGCAGCATTTTCGAGCAAACAAAAAGCTAGAACCTCTAGGAGACCAAGAGATTGAAGAGGAAGCTATACCTCAAGATGAGGAGACATCAGAAAAATTAAAGCTTGTATTTAAATTCCTTGAGAAACTACCCGAAAAACAAAGAGAGGTATTTCAACTACGGGAAGTAGAAGGATTGACTTACGAAGAAATCGCAGCATACCTTGAAGTAAATCTGGATCAAGTCAAAGTCAACCTTCATCGTGCCAGAAAATCATTGAGAGATTACTTAAGCAATCAAAATGAAAGCAGATATAGAAATTCTATTAGATAAGTATTGGGAAGGGAAGACATCGCTGGAGGAGGAGAAAATGCTAAGACAACTCCTTATGAAAGCAGAAGGGTTTGAATCAGAAAAAGCTTTTTTTCAAGGTATCGAAGAAATCGCAACACTTGAAGAAGTACCTTTTACTATTCAGAGAAAAAATCCTTGGATTACAAATTGGATGCGTATTGCAGCCGGCATCATGCTATTCCTTGCTTCGGGAATTGTATTGAATCAATACCTACACCAACGTGCAGAAAAAAAGGCCTACCAAGAAGTCATGCAGGCCTTTGCTTTGATCAATTCAAATCTTGAAAAAGGAACTAACAGCATGTATGTGATGCAAGAATTCAAACACTTGAGTACCCCACAACAATTATTCGAGACAAAAGAAGAAAAATGAACATGATAAAAAGAACTTTATTAATGCTGTTTTTACTCCTGATCGTCTCAGGAGTACAGGCACAAGACGATGCGATTATCAAGTTTTTTTCCAAGTACATGGATGATGATCGATTCTCTAGGGTCTACATCAGCCCCAAGATGATGCAGATGGCAGGTGGATTTCTCAAATCCAATGAAGTGAAGTCGGACAAAGAAGCTGCAGACCTAGGCGAGCTAATCGCTAAAATCAGAGGCATCAGAATCCTCACTGCTGACAAAGTAAATGGAAAGCCACTCTACAATGAAGCCATGTCCACCTTGACCAAAAACAAGTACGAGGAACTCATGGATGTGCAAGACAAAGATTCGAGTGTGAAATTCATGGTCAGAGAAGAAGGAGGGCGTGTCCGTGAGCTTTTAATGATCACTGGCTCCAAGGACAATTTCACACTGCTCAGCATGCTGGGAAACTTCACCTATCAAGACCTAAATATTCTTGCCGATAAAACGAATATTCCAGGGATGGAAAATTATAAGGGAGGGAAGTAAAGGATGAAGGTGGAAGTGTGAAGGACGAAAAAAAGACACGAGAAGCAAGAAGCAAGAGACAAGGAGCTTATTGAGAATTGTGAAGAAAGAACTACGCACATAAAGAAGGATTAAAAATTGAATTTGAAGGTAAAATATTAAAACAAATGAAAAAGCAATACACACTTCTTACAATAGCATTTTTAGTACTGATTAATCTCAGTGGGTTTGGACAAACTGAACCTTATGAAACAATCAATAAGAGTTTAGAAACTCCAGTTGAGCCAAAATTACTTTGGCCTTGGGAAGATGAATTATTGAAAGATGCAAATGTTTCAGATTTCAGCGCTTCTTATAAACTAAGATTTAGCGAAAAAGAAAATTCCGAGCTTGTCATTGATTTCAAGAATTTTGAAAAAATGGTTTCTGCTGTCTATTTGAAAGATCAGGTTTCAGGAAAGCTTCTCGCAGAAATATTAGAAAAGTCTATTTCTGATGACTTCGAACCAGTTTTTGAGCAAACTGATGGAGAAGATATTTTTTACATGTATTCGAATGGTGATAAAAATCAAGAGGAGGTCTATTTTCTAGCAACAAGTAAAGAAAAGTACGAACTCTTATATTTCAAATACAAGCCTAATACCAAAGAAAAGAACAGGCTTCAGTTTCAATTAAAGAACGTTTTAAATAAATAATCCCAACTATGAAAAAGTACATCCTATTATCCGCAGCTGTATTGATGCTTTTCGCTCAAAGCAGTTTTGCACAGAGCAAGTCCGTGGAGGCTTTATACCAAAAGCACAAAAGCAATCCAGATTTCTTCCATATGGACCTTGGTGGCAATTTTATGAATTTCGCCAAAGGTTTCAATATCAACCTCAGTGAGGATCAATCTTCACTTTTGACCAAGTCTCTAGAGCGTATGAAGTTCTACAAGCTACCAAATCAAGCTTCTTCAAAAAGTGATTTCCAAGGGCTTCAAAAAAGCTTAGAGAAAGAAAAATTTGACCTGATGATGGAAGTGTCTGAGAAAAATAACAATGTCATGATCTACACAAAAGGCAATTCCAAAATCAGCGATATCGTCATGATGATCAATGACAAAAACAGTGATTTTATCATACTTGAACTTCATGGAGACTTTGATGCAAAAACGCTTTCTGATGTGGGGAAATCCGTTAGTAAATAAGAATATTAGCCACGAAGGCGCAAAGGCACGAAGTTTATCTTTATGCCTTTGCGCCTTCGTGGCAAAAAACCTACACGAATTCAAACCCATCTAATGCTGTTTGACTTTTTCAATGGTATATTTCTAACCAAAGGGTGTATTTTTGGTTCTGAAAACAGAATAATACCGTAAATACATCCAATATGAGTAAGAACAAAGCAAAAATAGGCGTCTTATTAGTCAACTTGGGAACTCCAGACAGTACTGCTACTGGAGATGTCAGAAAATATTTAAGGGAATTTTTAATGGATGGGAGGGTGATTGATTTCCCCTTTATCCCAAGATGGATGCTGGTAAATTTGATTATCGCACCATTTAGAGCTCCAAAATCTGCAAAAGAATACCGCAAACTTTGGACGGATAGAGGTTCTCCACTACTTTTTCACACCGAGGACCTACGTGAAAAATTGATCCCTAAGCTAGATGCTGAAAAATATATCGTGGAGATCGCCATGCGTTACCAATCTCCAAGCATCGAGGAGGGCTTGAAAAAACTGAATAAGGCCAATGTCAAGAAAATAATTGTCATCCCACTATTCCCTCAGTATGCCTCTGCCACAAATGGCTCAGTGGTGGATAAAGTCATGGAGATCGCTAGAACTTGGCAAATCATCCCTAACATCACCTTTGTCAACAATTTTGTTGAGCATCCATTATTCATAGAAGCTTGGGCGGAATTGGGTAGAGAGATGATGGCCAAAGATGAATATGACATGTATCTCTTCTCCTACCACGGCCTTCCTGAGCGGCAGATTAGAAAAGGTTCAGTGGATGGCTATTGCCAGCTCTCTGATAAGTGCTGCGGCAATTACACCAAGAAAAATCAATTTTGCTACAGAGGCCAATGCTTCCATACCACTAGACTGGTAGCTGAAAAATTGGGCCTTCCTGAGGACAAAGTATTGACCTGCTTCCAATCCAGACTAGGTAAAGACCCTTGGATCAAACCCTACACAGAAGATATCATCAAAGAACTGGCCGAAAAAGGCATCAAAAAAGTGCTGGTCTTCTCTCCTGCATTCGTAGCGGATTGTCTAGAAACAACCGTGGAAGTTGGTGAGGAATACAAAGAAGAGTTTGAAGAGCTAGGCGGAGAAAAATGGGACTTGGTACCGAGCTTGAACTCTGGCGACACTTGGGTGGCTTGCGTAAAGGACTTAGTAGAAAGCAATAGTTAAGTAAGATCCCCAATCGAGCTTCAGTAGAAAAACTTTTCTCAAAGAGCTTTCGCTTTAAAATGATAGATTAAATAAATTATGTATATCTGCAATTAGACCAGTAACTAATATATAGTCTGTCTTGAATCAAGCCGATATTAATAGATATTGGATATTCATTGATATTGATTATAAATCTAAAGTTTATTTTATAATGAAAACTCCACTGGTAAGAAAGCGGACAATCATAAAATAAAGAAAGAAAAAGGTTTGTGTAAAATGACATTCATTTAGCACAAACCTTTATTTTTCTCCAAATTGCACATCAAATACCAATCATGCCAACGAAACAAACTTCACAGCCACTCTATTTACAGCCTTGGTTTTTATTTTTAGGGATCATGTTAGTGGCCTTCAACCTCCGCCCTTCAATCACTGCCGTAGGTCCATTGATTCCCATGATCAGAGAAGATTTAGAGCTTTCTAATGGCTGGGCGGGTTTTCTTACTACGCTACCTTTGCTCACATTTGCTACTTTTTCGCTGTTTTCAGCAGCTATTGGAAAAAGATTAGGAAATGCCAAAGCAATTCTACTCGCGCTATTCATACTATTAGCTGGCTCTATCATTCGTGTAATAGGTGGGCCTGATTGGCTATTTATAGGGACAGGCCTGACTGGAATTGGAATCGTGATATGCAATGTCTTATTGATCCCCCTGATCAAAAATAGGCTCCCACAAAAAATCGGCATCGTTACCGCATCATACACAACAGGCATGACACTGACAGCCGCCATCGCATCAGGCATCAGTGCTCCCCTAGCGATAGACTTGAACTTGGGTTGGCGCGGCTCTTTGCTTGCTTGGGCTATTTTGATTGTAGTTGGGATTATCTTGTGGTTTCCACAGGTCAAATTCCCAAAACCTCCAGTCAATATGAATGATACTGAGCCAAAGGTAAATGTATGGAAGTCCAGACTGGCTTGGCAAGTAAGCATGTTCATGGGAGTTCAGTCATTACTCTTTTTTACCTTAGTAGCTTGGCTTCCTGACATGATGATCGATAGAGGGCTAAGTGCTGTAGAAGCTGGTGTTTTGATATCATTGATGCAAATAATTGGCTTAGTGGGCACCTTCCTAGCTCCTATTATTGCAGTCAAGTTTAAAGACCAAGTAGGAATCGTTCTGGCACTTGGAGCTCTATACATCTTGGGCTTTAGCTCTTTATTTATCCACGAGCTATGGGTGAATTACATTGGGTTGACCTTTGTGGGCTTTGGTTTGGGCTCAAGTATTTCATTAGCCTACACCTTAATAGGCCTAAGAACAGGAACAGAAAAAGTCACTGCTTCTCTATCAGGCATGTCCCAATCAACTGGCTACTATTTGGCAGCCCTTGGCCCATTGCTTTTTGGAATTACTTTTGACCTTTTTGGCAACTGGAATCATTTGATTTATCTGATGTTGCTTTGTTCTCTTTTGTTTACATTCTTTGGCGTAAAGAGCGGAAGAGCACGTATCATTGGTCAAAAAACTGTAAAATAAGCCATCCAATTGATTGAAGCCAATTGGATGGTAATATTATAATCAATCGTCCTTGCCTCCTGCTCCTTTGAAATGATCTGCCTTGTCGGCAAAGAGCACATTGAAAGTGGTTAGCGAACCATACGCCCTTGTAATGTACTGTTGAAGATGTATCCTGTCTTCATCATCCAACTTTGAGTGATTATTGATATTTTGTTCTAATACCCTCAAGCGCTCCCTTACCATCACGATTTTATGAAAGAATGTTTCAATGGGAATTTCTTTATTATTCAATTCAGGGTTAAAGGGGGTCAAAGTAATCATGCCTTTGATCCATTTTTGAGCTAATTCCACCTTTGGAACTTCTGGCTTTGGCTGATTCCTTTTGATGACATTTTCCACTGCCTTTTCTATATCCAAAATTGAAATAGGCTGATATTCTGCCTCTTTTTTCTCTACGAGATCGAAGTTTGGATAATCTCTTGCAATGGTTTTTACCTCGGCGGTGAAATTGAAATAAATTTTGTAATAAGATGCATCTGCTTCTACTACTACACCCTTCCCAAATTTGGGATGACGGATTTGACTCCCAATTCCTAAATCTAATGTTGACATAATTTTGATTCTAATGTTTAAAAATTATTCTGACAATTTAACAATTACACTTCAAACCACCCCTAAGAATTTACTTATTCTAAGTTGTTTTTTGATCTATCTAAGAGATTTCGCTAAGTGGGTGAAATTAAAATTTTATTTTCCTTCCATGGAATGGTATTTGTTAAAAATGGTTGAAATATGTTTTAAAATGGTTTTTTAAAATAAAATTCTGAAATTATCAAAACCATTTCCTTAAAAATAATCTCTTCAACAAAACACAAAAAACATGCATTCTTCGAAGCTTCTCATCAAATATGGTGGGAACGCCATGGTCAATCAAAAATTAAAAAGTCAAATTGCTGCAACCCTCCAACATCTGAAAAAAGCAGGCCACCAGATAGTTTTGGTCCATGGAGGAGGACCATTTATCAACCAAGCCTTAGAACAGGCCAAAATTCACTCCGAATTTATTCAAGGACAGCGTAAAACTAGTCCTGAGGCGATGGAAGTAGTCCAAAAAACTTTAATTGGTGAGGTCAATGCAGATCTTGTTTCACTTTTTTCCAAACACCAACTTCATGCAGTAGGTCTTTCCGGGTTAGATGCTAACCTGGTAAAAGTATCAGCCAAAAAAATCCAAGTCAAGCAAGCAAATGGCACCATAGATCAACTAGATCTAGGACGTGTAGGGGAGATTGAAACTGTTCAGCCTATTCTTATCGAGTCCCTGGTCAAAGATGGCTTTATGCCTGTAATCGCCTGTATAGGTACTGACGCAGAGGGATTATCATATAACATCAACGCCGATGACTTTGCCGGAGAAATAGCCGCAGCCATAGAGGCAGATTATTATATTTCTCTGACTGATGTGGACGGCTTATATGAAAATTATCCTGATCCCAAGTCGGTCCTGAAAGAGATTGCCCTGAAGCAGCTTCCTTCATTCTATGGAAACATCATACAAGGTGGTATGATTCCTAAAATCCAATCTTGTGAAAATGCACTTAAAAAAGGAGTCAAAAATGCACTCATTCTGAATGGAACCAAGCCAGAACAGTTGTTGCAGTTCTTCGAAAAAAACCAAGTTCTAGGCACCAAAATCACACATTAACCATGGAAAATATAGATTTACATTTAATTGATCAACAATATTATCTCCCAACTTTCAAAAGGATTCCCATCACACTTGTAAAAGGTGAAGGCAGCAAGCTTTGGGATATAGAAGGAAAAGAATATACTGATCTACTAGCTGGAATAGCTGTCACTAATGTGGGGCATTGTCATCCTAAAGTGGTCAAAGCGATTCAAGACCAAGCATCAGAGCTGATGCATATCAGCAACTTTTTCGTCAGTCCCATGCAGGTGGCGCTTTCTGAGTTGCTGGTGAAAATATCTGGCATGAATAGGGTGTTCTTCACCAACAGCGGGGCAGAGTCTGTAGAAGGAGCTATCAAAATCGCCAGAAGGTATGCCCACAGCAAAGGAAGAGGGGGAAAAATCATCTCAATGGAAAACTCCTTCCATGGTCGAACACTTGCCACCATTGCTACAGGGCAAGCCAAATACCAAGAAGGCTTTGGACCCATGCCCTCAGGCTTTGCACAAGTACCATTCAATGACCTTGAAGCGATCAAAAGAGAACTCTCTGACGATGTAGCTGCGATCATTTTGGAACCAATCCAAGGAGAAGGAGGAATACGTCCTGCCAGTCCTACATACATAAAAGAATTAGCTGTGCTTTGTGAAAAAGAGGATGTTGTACTGATTTTTGATGAAATCCAGTCGGGGATAGGAAGAACAGGACATTGGTTTGCCAAGGACTATTTTGGAATCACACCTGATATCCTTACTTCAGCAAAAGGTTTGGGAAATGGCATGCCAATAGGTGCTTTGCTTTGCAATGAAAAGATTGCGGGAGCTATCCATTTTGGAGATCATGGGACTACTTTCGGCGGAAACCCTCTAGCCACAGCTGCATCGATCGCAACGCTCAAAGTCATCATTGACGAGCATCTAGTCAAAGAAGCCAAAGAAAAAGGAGACTGGTTAAAATCAGAACTGATCAAACTCCAACAAAAATATCCTTCAATTAGAGAAGTGAGAGGCCTAGGAATGATGCTTGGAGTGGAACTTGACAGTCCAGCGCTACCTGTGATGCAGGCCTTGCTAGAGCAAGGATTTATAGCCAATGCAACGGCGGTCAATGTACTTCGCCTAGTTCCAGCCATGAATATTCCAAAAAGAGATTTGAAAAACTTCTTATCTGCTTTCGAGCAAATCTTAATCACCAAAGAAAATAAAAATGACTAAGCAAAAATATAAAGTAGCCATCATCGGAGCGTCTGGCTTTACAGGTTCAGAGTTAGCAAGACTTCTAAGCCAACATCCAAATATAGAAATCAGCCATATCACTTCTGAATCTCACGCAGGAAAAGCTTTCTCTGAGCTTCATCCGCAGTTTTTAGGGATGATTGACCAAAAACTTGAAAGTGCTGCTGTAATCGAGGAGGCAGAACTGGATGTGCTCTTTTTAGCATTACCGCATGGAGTATCCATGGATTTTGTGAAAAAATGGCATCATAAAGGCTCTAAAATCATTGACTTATCAGGAGACTTTAGGCTTTCTAGTCCAGAAGTATACCAAGAGTGGTACAATAAAGAGCATGTATTCACCGAAGGATTTGAAAAAGCCAGTTATGGGCAACCAGAACTTTTTGCTGAAAAAATAAAGCAAAGCAATCTTGTCGCCAATCCTGGATGCTACCCAACTGCTTCTATATTGAGCCTCGCGCCGCTATTCGCAGAAAATATGATACAAAATCACTCTGTCGTCATCGATGCTAAATCAGGATTAACAGGTGCTGGTGTAAAAGCGAGTGAAAACACTCATTTTTCAAATGTCAATGAAAATTTCAAAGCTTATGGAGTAGGTGAGCACCGCCACACCATCGAAATAGAAGAACAATTTTCTTGCTTGAGTGATGGCGAAGTTCGAGTACAGTTCACACCTCACCTTTTGCCTGTAGACAGGGGGATTTTAGCAACTTCCTATGCTAAAACTAAAAAGCTAACCACCCAAGAAGAACTTACTAAACTCTATGAAGACTTTTATCAAGACAAACCATTTGTTAGAGTCAAAACATCTCCTCCTAGCATCAAAGATGTCAGAGGGAGTCATTATTGCGATATTTTCCCTTTTTGGGACAAAAGAACAGAACGTGTGATTGCTATAGCGGCTATTGACAATTTACTCAAAGGTGCTGCTAGTCAAGCTGTACATAACATGAATTTGATGCTTGGCATAGAAGAGACAGCAGGACTCAATCAAATACCACTCAGACCTTAAGAAAAAGTTATGATCAAGAATATTACAAACGTCAAAGGAATCAAATGCTGGGGAGCCCATACGGGTGTGAAATCCATGCGTAGAGATTTGGCTATCATTTATTCAGAAGTTCCAGCTGCTGCAGCTGCCGTTTTTACCCAAAATAAGGTAAGGGCTGAACCCGTAGAAATTTCTGAGAAAAACATCAAAAATCTCCAAGCACAAGTCATTGTCTGCAATGCTGGTAATGCCAATGCCTGTACAGGTGAGCAAGGAAGAAAAGGAGCAGAAGCGATGATGAAAGTTACCGCCGAACTACTCAATATTCCTGAAGATGATGTAATCATTGCATCTACAGGGCTGATTGGAGAACCCTTTCCAACTGAAGATGTTGTAGGAGGAATCAGAGAAAATATCCATAAACTCAGTGATGACCCAAAAGCAGGTTCATTTGTTGCCAATGCAATTTTGACCACAGATACTTTTGCCAAAGAAGGTTTTGTGGAATTTGAACATGATGGCAAGACTATCAACATGGGTGGCGTAGCCAAAGGTTCGGGGATGATCCATCCTAATATGGCTACCATGCTCAACTTCATAGTCACAGACTTAAATATTGAGAAAGAACTGCTGGATCAAGCACTCCGCTATTGTGTAGATAGAACTTTCAATATGATCACTGTAGATGGAGACACCTCCACCAATGATATGGTTGCCATCATGGCCAATGGTATGGCCGGAAACAAAATCATTGATCAAGAATCGGATCCTGGCTTCATCATTTTCAGAGAAAAACTGATGGAGCTAATGACACACCTAGCCAAATTGATCGTGTCAGATGGAGAAGGAGCTTCCAAATTCATTGAATATAAAGTAACTAAAGCTAGAACAGAAGAAATTGCAAGAAAGCTTGTGAGAGCTATTTCAGACTCAACCTTAGTCAAAACGGCCATGTTTGGCAGGGATCCAAACTGGGGTAGAATCATTGCCGCTTGTGGCAATTCTGGAGTGAATTTCAATTATAAGAAGGTAAATCTATTTATTGGAGATTCTGAACACCTGGTTCAGGTCTTGGAAAAAGGACAACCTTTGAAAATTGATAAAAATTATATCAAAAAACTACTCAGAGAATCTCAGATCAGAATCATCTTGGAAGTGAATACTGGAAAAGAGACAGGCATCGGCTGGGGCTCAGATTTGACGACTGACTATGTATTATTCAACTCTGTATATACAACTTGATAATTTGTCAGCCGACATCAGTCAAAAGCCTTAGTAATTAAATAGAGGTTTCTATTAGGAAATTATTAGCTAAGCACTTAAAACATAAAGGGGCTTTAATAAAACAACAAAGGGAAAATCTTTTAATTTTTCCTTTGGAATACCTTCCATGAAGCTTTTGATGAAAATGGTTTTCCCAACCCTTCTGGGGCCAATTAATAAGACAACCTTATTAGGTAGTAATCGCTTTAAAAAAAGGGATGCTATCGCTCTTTTGTATTTCATATTTGAATACTTATTCCTACAAAAATAAATTTAAAAACTTGAGAAAAAGAATAAATTGACGGAATTTACATTAATTCCGTCAACTAACTGACGGAATTTACATATAATTGAATCAGTCTATAGAACTAAATTGGACTTAGGTAGCATTAAAACATGACCTCTAAACCTTTATACCCAACACAAGTTAAGATTTCATGGTAGAACACTTTTTTTTCTGTCCTTACTGCAATGCAGAAATATCAATGCTTTTGGACACTTCCATCAGGAAGCAGCAATATATAGAAGACTGCGAAGTCTGTTGCAACCCAATCGAACTTCGCTTTGAGTTTGAAGAAGGGGATTTGATTTATTTTGAAGCTATTTCAATAGAACAATAATGCTATTTGACATTCATACAAAACAAGAAGATGTGCTATTGAGCGTCAAGCACGAAATCAAAAGAGGAGCTTTAGATGCTAAGCATGCTTTTAGATTTGTGGTATTAGGCACTAGCAATCAAAATGATATCAGTCAAAGATATGTGGTCCTTCGCAAGGTAGATCAAAATTTAAATTTATACATCTACACAGATCTTAGAAGCGAAAAAGTGAAGCAAATCAAGCACAATCCTCAAGTCTCACTCCTGTGCTATCACCCACAGAAACGCGTACAAGTAAGAATCAAAGGTGAGGCTGAACTCCACTACCAAAACGAATTGTCAAAAGAGCTTTGGAGGCATGTACAAGGAGATGCAAAGAAAGCTTACAACTCCAAACTTGCGCCAGGAACCATCATCCAAGCACCAGAGGAAGCCCATAGTTGGCCAGAAGATCTGACCAATCCTGAGAACTTCTGCGTCATCAAAATCAAACCAAATAACATAGAGGTACTTCAGCTGAATGGATTACATCATATTCGTATCCAGTTTTCTAAAATTGAGGATCAATGGCAAGGCCAATGGCTCGTACCATAAAAATAAAAGCTTGCAGGGATTGCAAGCTTTTGAGTGGAGAATACCGGATTCGAACCGGTGGCCTTCCCGATGCCTATCGGGACGATCTAGCCAACTGAGCTATTTTCTCTGTTTTGGGAGAGTATAGATTCTAAAAGAAGCACACCTTTATAAAACAAAAAACCTAACCTTCCCAATTACAGAAAGTTAGGTTTTTAAATTGTGGAGAATACCGGATTCGAACCGGTGGCCTCTACACTGCCAGTGTAGCGCTCTAGCCAACTGAGCTAATCCCCCTTCTTTTTTATTTTTGAACTTTAATAGTCAGGTGGCCTTCCCGATGCCTATCGGGACGCTCTAGCCATCCCGATAACTATCGGGATAATCCCCCAAATCGGATTGCAAATATAGAAAGGGTTTCTATTAAGACAAACCTTTTTTATCAATCAGCAGAATAATTCACTCGAGTAAGAATACTTCTCCCTAATGTGACTTCATCTGTGTATTCTAATTCACCTCCAATCGGAATTCCTCTCGCGATGGTGCTTACTTTGACACCATATTCTTTGAGCTTCCGCGTGATATAGAATGACGTGGTATCTCCCTCCATAGTAGCTGGCAATGCTAGGATAACCTCATCGACTTTGTCCCCAGAAGAGACTTTAGCAACACGATTAATCAACGAATCTATTTTCAATTCATCAGGACCAATTCCTTGTATTGGAGAAATCACTCCACCCAATACATGGTACAATCCATTGTATTGAGACGTATTTTCGATGGCCAACACATCAGGAATTTCTTCCACTACACAGATCGTACTCTTATCTCTTCGCATACTTGTACAAATGCCACATACTTCTGTGTCAGAGATGTTGTGACATACGCTACAATATTTGATCTCAGTACGCATTTTCGTAATTGACTGAGACAAGGACTCGGTTACAGCTTCTTTTTGTTTGAGTAGGTGGAGGGCTAGTCGCAAGGCAGTTTTCTTGCCGATTCCAGGAAGTCGGCTTATCTCTGTTACTGCGTCTTCAATCAATTTAGAGGGGAAATTCACCTTATGAACAGTTTAGACAATGGCGGCTTGAATACCTGCATCTAATATAGCCTGACACATGGGCTTTAGCTTTTCTGTGCTTCCTTTTTTTACCGCACACTTCCCTTTATAATGGATGATAAGCGTGCATTGTTCCGCTTGCTCTTGCGTGTGCTTACAGACTTTGACTAGGATCTTTGCCACATGATCAAAAGTATTGACATCATCATTGAAAACAACAAGATCGTGCTCTTCCTTATCTATCAACTCTTCCAGTAAAACTTCAACCTCGTCTAATTCCGGTAGCGCTTGTGTTTCTCGATTCATTTTGCAAATTTAATTATTATGAACAATTTAGCATGCCATTTGCCAAACCTTCTATGGATTCAAATTTAGTTCTTATCGTCATAACATCATACTTTGGGTTGTTGTTTTTGATATCTTGGCTGACTTCTCGCAAAATTTCTCAAGACACATTTTTCACAGGTGACAGACAATCCCCTTGGTTTTTAGTGGCTTTCGGGATGATCGGAGCATCTCTCTCTGGCGTGACTTTCATATCTGTGCCTGGTGAAGTCGGCAATAGTAATTTCAATTATTTCCAAGTGGTCTTGGGCTATACTTTAGGCTATTTCGTCATCGCCAAAGTGCTCCTACCACTTTACTACCGACTGAATTTGGTTTCTATTTATAGCTACTTGGATGACCGATTTGGATTTTGGTCTTATAAAACTGGCGCTTTTTTCTTTATTCTATCACGAACTCTAGGCTCTTCCATCAGGGTTTTTCTCGTAGCAGGAGTGCTACAGCTTATCCTATTTGATCAATGGGGCATCCCTTTTTGGGTTTCTGTATTGATTACTGTTGGATTGATTTGGTTATATACTCACCGAGGTGGTATCAAAACTGTAGTTTGGACAGATACCTTGCAGACGCTTTTCATGCTCTTGGCAGTAGTGAGTAGCATTTATTTAATAGGCAAAGATTTGGGCTTAGAGAGCATCTCAGACTATGTTGGATCAGTCGTCTCTGACCAACGATCAGAAATATTCAATTGGGATTGGAAATCAGGTCAGAACTTCTTCAAGCAATTTATCTCTGGAGCATTTATCACTATCGTCATGACTGGCTTAGACCAAGATATGATGCAGAAAAATTTGACGTGTAGAAATATTGGTGATGCCCAGAAAAATATGTTTTGGTTCACCATTATCTTGGTGATAGTAAACCTGCTTTTCTTGTCCTTAGGTGTTTTGCTTTACCTTTATGCAGAGACCAATGGCATTGCTATTCCTAGCAGAACAGACGATCTATACCCACTCCTAGCTACAACAGAATTTGCGGCGATCGCAGGAATAATCTTTGTACTCGGAATCACAGCAGCAGCCTATTCAAGTGCCGATTCTACTTTGACTGCTTTGACCACCTCCTTCTGCTATGATTTTCTCGAAATAGAAAAAAAATACCCAAAAGATAGGCAGACCAAAGTCCGAAAAATAGTCCATTTAGCCTTTACCGCTTTAATGTTTCTTGTCATTCTGATGTTTAGGTGGATCAATGATCAAAGTGTCATCAATGCTGTATTCATCATCGCGGGTTATACCTATGGACCTCTATTGGGACTTTATGCTTTTGGGCTTTTTACAAAATTTCAAGTCCATGATAAGTATGTTCCTTACCTTTCCATCTGTGCACCTTTGATTACTTATGCTATCAGCAAAAACTCCGAGAAACTCCTTGGAGGTTATAAATTTGGCTTTGAGGCCTTGATCTTAAATGGCTTGCTGATGTTTATTGGACTTTACCTCTTGAGAAAAAGATGATCAGAGTTCTTGCCTCGCCAATAAGTCATTGATTCTTTTCAACCTATGAATATTGGATTCCAAAGTATTGCTAGAGCCATCCAAGTCTACCAAGATAGAAATCATCCCGTTACTTTTCTTCCCATTATCAGAATAGGCCGATACAGAAGGCGTGACAGAAATCAATTCTTGCACATCTACTTCATATAAATTGGCCAATTTGATAGCGTCTTCCATTTTAAGATTTGAACGCCCTTGCTCATATCTAGAATAAGCTGTATAATCTCTTTTCCCTAAATACTCAGCAATGTATTCCTGAGTATAACCTCTTAATACTCTATGCTTTCTAAGGTTCTCTGCGATGTGACTTTTTAGTTCTGTTTCCATACTCTTATTCATTTGAATACAGAGATTACAAAAAGCATACACATTTCTTAATTTTTGTTAAAATTTGTTGAAAAAAACTTTACTTAGTCATTAAAAACAGTAAAAAAAGCCATAAATCACCTATAATAGGTGGGTACTAGGATCCCAAAAATATTTTTCAAAATCCAAAATTTGGTCTTTCTCAATTGTTAGACCTTCTTCTTCTAGTAATTTTTGCATGAGATCAGGATTTTCGAAGTGGTGTTTACCTGTCAGTACCCCATTCCTATTGACTACTCTGTGGGCAGGCACTTCGGGATTGGCATGGGAAGCATTCATAGCATATCCAACCATTCTAGCGCCACTTTTCAAACCTAGATAATTTGCAATTGCTCCATATGATGTCACCCTGCCTCTGGGAATCAATTTGACAACTTCGTAGACCATATCGAAATAATTCTCTCCTTTATGCTTCATCCTCCAAGATTGATTTTTTGGTATTTGTAAGGCTTTGGCCAAATTAAGCCTTAATTTTAAAGGAGAAAAATAAAATAACTATATGGACAGAAATATAATTGTAACTGGTGCTGCTGGAAACTTAGGTAAATCAGTGGTCGAAAAATTCAAAAGGGAAGGCTATAAAATCATTGCTACCATTGAACCTGACTCGGGTGATGAAATCGAAGATGCAGATGATCTATACGAAGTAGATGTCACTGATGAAGTCGCTGCTCAAGCATTTGCCAAAGAATATCAACTTCAATATGGGGAAGTGGATTCCATTATACTGTTAGTTGGCGGTTACGCAGGTGGAGATATTGAAGCCACTACCATTGAGGATATACAAAAAATGATTAAGCTTAATTTTTTCTCAGCATTCAATATGGTCAAGTATTTTCTCCCCTTGATGAAAAAGGCCAATCAGGGAAGCTTTTTGTTTGTCGGTGCCAGACCTGCTTTACAGCCAGAAGATGGCAAAGAAGTTGTGGCATACGCTTTGAGTAAATCCATGGTGGTCAATCTTGCAGATTACGTGGCAGAAGAGTCCAAAGGCACAAAAATTAGATCTCATATTTTTGTACCAAGCATCATAGATACACCTCAAAACAGAGAGGGAATGCCAGATGCGGACTTTTCACAGTGGGTTCATCCTGATGAAATTGCTGAAGCCATGCACTACGCGATCAATAATCCCGATCTGCGAAATATGACCTTCAAATTATATGGAGGAGTCTAAATCAAATCAACAATGAAAAATCTAACCAGCTTACTCGTAATTTTATTCCTTGTCCTGGCACAGCAAACCATGGCTCAAACACAAAGAGAAAATAGAGATCTTCGAAATTTCTCCAGTATCAAAGTCGGCAATGCCATTGAAGCTGAACTCGTCAAAGGTGACAAAAACACCATCTCAATCATTGCCTCAGGGGTAGATTTGGACAAAGTAGAAACAAATGTTGCTGACAATTCACTGGAACTAAAACTGGGAAGAGGAAACTTCCGCTCAAGTTCTGTAAAGGTTACGATCACTTATGTAGACATTGACGAAATCCAAGCGAGCAGCAATGCTAAAGTTTTTGTCGCAGATCAATTGGCAGGCAGCAATGTATACCTTTTTGCCACATCAAATGCTTACATTGAAGCAGATGTGGATGCAAAAAACTTATTCATCGAAGCATCCACAAATGCCAAAATCGCTGTAAACGGAAAAGCAGAGAACTTAGACCTGAAGATCTTTACAAAAGCAGATGTAGATGGCAGAAAACTTACAGTCGACTCAGCGGAAGTAACTGCTAATACAGCTGCCAAAGCTGAGTTTACCGTAGTAGAATCTATCAAAGGCTCCGCGGCAACAGCTGCTATAGTCACCTACAAAGGAGATCCTAGAATGATCGATGTAAAAACCAATACCGGAGGAGATATCAAAAGAAAATGAAATTGAAAATAAGCCAAATATTCATTTTGTGTTTAATGCTATTCACTTTAGAAGCTGTCCAAGCACAAAGTAACGAAGATGAAGTTAGAAAAGTCATCGCTACGCTTTTTGAAGGAATGAAAAATAAAGACCAAAACTTAGTAGAAATGGTTTTTCATCCAGAAGCTATAATGCATACAACCATTGCTACAGCAGATGGAGCTACACTTGGAAGTAATTCGGTTCAAGATTTCATTAATAGAATAGCAACTACGCCAGCGAATACAATCCTAGACGAGCGAATTCTCGACTTTCAAATCAAAATAGATGGAAATATGGCTTCAGCTTGGACGCCATATGAATTCTATGTAAATGATAATTTCAGCCACTGTGGTGTGAATTCATTTTCACTGATAAAAGCTACAGAAGGCTGGAAAATCACCTATGTGATAGACACTCGAAACAAAGAAGGTTGTAAATAAAAAAAGGAGTTTTCAGCTCCTTTTTTTTATTTATCAATTTCTACTTAGATGATATAGATATCCTTTCTATAATAAGATATTCTGAATATACATATCTGTCCTAACAGCTAATCAAAGAATCATTTCGCTTGTGGTATGAAACTCATCAATTCTTTGGCTCCATCAAGCAAAGTAAGCTTATCCTTGGCCACTTTGAAATTTTTCGCTTGACTAAGTAAAGAAATGAATTGATCTTCCCCCCCTCCTTCACAAGCTTTTTTTGTCATTGCTCCTGGATCCAGATTCAATGATGTCCCATCAATCTCAAAATTCCCAGAGAAATTATTACAACCTGCAAAACCAGCAAGTTTGCCCCCATCCATAAAGTTGAGAAACGGAAGACCTGATGTGAATTTACTTGCATCCAAGCCTCCTCCCAAAATTGAAGACAAAACCCAGTTGTTCCCTGTAAGCAAACTCAATGGATTGAGATTACTGATGGAGCTACAAGATGAAAAGCTCAAAAACACGAATACGAGCAATATGCTATTAAATTTTTTCATGCTGTTCAAGTTAAAATGGTTAAGTATATCAGGAATATAGCATTAAATTCTGAGATTTATTATAATCCGATGCTTTTTTAATGGTTTTGTGAAGTAAATTAATAAGTATATCCGCTTTCGCGCAAGTAACCATATTTTATTACTCACACACCTTAAATTCAGCTGTTGTCGACCTTCGACGATTATTCGCTTGATCCTTTCGTTTTAATGAATTACTGGTGTCATTGCAGATAATCACATAAATTAAAATTTAAAACTCAAGTCAGGTTCAAATTCATTTTCAATGAATACAAACAGCTTGATTTGAAATTAAATCAATGTTTGGTATCATTTATCCAAATTTTCATTTGAATACCTATTATATTTTATTTAAAAAAAGAGAGAATAATTTTCATATCATCAATTAAAATCGTCGTATCTTATATATTTGGCAAAAATTTATTTTGACTTTTGAATAATTGTAATTAGAATTGTACTGTATTTAAAGCATCATGCAAATCGCTAACAAACATATCGGCAACCAAACATTCTCTGAAAAGGGTCTGGCTATGCCTTATTTTTTTGGCATGACTACAACTTTTACTACCACCATTACGGGGTAATCCCGTACGATCTACCTCATATTGCCCTATTTATTAGCGGACCAGCAATGGTTCGTTTCATCATCATATCAAATTCATTTGTACAAACTCGATTTTTATGAAAATCTTAAAATTTGGAGGCTCTTCAGTAGCCAATCAGGAAAGCATCAAAAAAGTCTTTGAAATCATCAAAGAAAGCAAAAAGAAGGATCAAATCGCAGTCGTTTTTTCTGCTTTCGGAGGTGTGACTGAGGTCTTATTACGCAGTGCCTCCAATGCAAAGCATGGTGATAAGTCTTTTGTAGAAGCAATCAAAAAACTGGAAGACCGTCATATTGAATTAGTCAGACAGCTTGTTCCCATTCACCTGCAATCAACGGTGCTGACCTTTGTCAAAGTTAGATTCAATGAATTGGAGGACTTATTCCATGGAATCTACCTGATCAAAGAATGTACGCCAAGAACGCTGGATTATGTAGCGAGCTTTGGAGAAAGACTATCTGCATTTATACTAGCAGAAGCACTCAAAGCAGAAGGGTTTGATGCTGAATATCTTGATGCTAGGGAGATCATCAGGACAAATGATCGATTTGGAAATGCCAAAGTAGACTTCCCCACAACCAACGACCTGATCCAAGATTACTTTCATCAGCATGAAGGTCTACAAATCATTACTGGCTTCGTGGCTTCTACTGCCAAAGGAGAGACTACCACGTTGGGAAGAAGTGGGTCTGATTATACTGCCGCAATTATAGCAGCTGCACTTCTTGCAGAAAGTTTGGAAATATGGACTGATGTCTCCGGTGTGTTGACTTCAGACCCAAGATTGGTTTACACAGCCTTTACCATTCCACAATTGAGCTATCATGAAGCGATGGAGCTTTCACATTTTGGTGCAAAAGTGATTTTCCCTTCGACCATGCAGCCCGCAATGAAAAAAGGGATTCCTATCTATATCAAAAACACTTTCGAACCCTCCAACCCTGGTACTTTAATCAATGGTGATGCACCAGCAGGAAAACTAATAAAAGGTATTTCTTCTATGTCAGACATCGCACTATTGAATATTCAAGGTGCGGGGATCTTAGATGTGATTGATGTCAACAGGAGAATCTTTGGGTCATTGTCAAGTGCCAATGTGAATGTGATTTTGATTTCGCAAGCATCATCTGAGCAGATCACTTGTCTTGCAATCAAGGCATCAGAGGTGGGTATAGCCAAAGAGGCTATTGAAAAGGAATTCTTCCATGAAATCAGAAATGGTGAAATAGATGTAGTTCACGTAATTTCTGACTTGGCTGTAGTAGCCGTAGTAGGGGAAAACATGAAGCAGAATCCAGGGGCAAGCGGGAGAATGTTCCAGGCTTTAGGGCAAAACAATGTCAATGTATATGCCATTGCTCAAGGTAGCTCGGAGCTTAATATTTCAGCAGTAGTCTCTAAAGCTGATCTTCAAAAAGCCCTCAATGCACTCCATGAAGCCTTTTTCCTCTCCGACAATAAAGTGCTTCACGTATTCCTTGTAGGGGTGGGATTGATCGGCCAAGCCTTGATCAAGATGATCGCCAACCAACAACAAAAACTTCAAAAAGAAAACCTCTTGGACATCCAAATTCACGGCATTGCCAATTCTAGGTTCATGGCATTTCATGAAGATGGTTTTGACTTGAAAAATTGCCCTTTGCCTGAAGAAGCCCCAGAGGCGAGCATCATGGATTTAGAAAAATTTATTTCGCAAATGGAATCTATGAATTTCTCCAACTCAGTTTTCGTCGATTGTACTGCTAGTCAGGACGTAGCTGATTTTTATGAAAGAATATTAGAAGCAAAAGTGGGCATCGTCACTCCGAATAAAAAAGCCAATTCAGGTTCTTTGGAAAAGTATAAAAATCTCAAAAAACTGGCTGGCAAGCGGGGGGTGAAATTCCTATACGAAACCAATGTTGCAGCAGGGCTACCTGTGATCAATACCCTTCAAGATTTGATGCTCAGCGGTGATAAAGTCTTGAAAATTGAAGCAGTATTAAGTGGCTCGATGAATTATATATTCAGCGAATTGGAAAACGGGGCACCTTTTTCAAATGTAGTAAGAAAAGCTAAAGACTTAGGCTACACAGAGCCTGACCCAAGAGATGATCTCAGTGGAATGGATGTAGCCAGAAAAATCCTGATTCTTGGTAGAGAAGCAGAGCAAGATTTGCATTTTGAAGATATCAACATACAGAGCATGGTGCCTGAAGACTGTTTGATTGCCGCTTCGGTTGAAGAGTTTTTCGACAAGCTTAAAGGGCATGATGAAGAATTTGCAAGACTCTTGGAACAAGCCAAAGAAAAGGGACAAAAATTACGCTTCATGGCTACACTAGAAAATGGTAAAGCCAAGGTTGGCTTACAATCACTTGATGCTACACATCCATTTTCCACGCTTAAAGGCAGTGACAACATGATTCTATTTACAACAGAGCGCTACCATGATTTCCCAATGATCATCAGAGGACCAGGAGCGGGTGCAGATGTCACAGCTGCTGGTGTATTTGCAGATGTAATCCGAATCGGAAACTATACAAGGTCATAAATTCGAGCACAGTGTAGAAAAAGAATAGGATCTTATGAAGAGGTTCTTTTTGACCACTAAAAAACAATGTTGAACAAATGAAAAAATCGATAAGAGCCTTTGCCCCTGCTACTGTTGCCAATGTTTCTTGTGGCTTTGATATTTTGGGTTTTGCAATTGACGAGCTAGGAGATCAGGTGGAAGTGAGCCTGAGAGAAACACCTGGATTGGAAGTAATTCACATTGCTGGAGATAATGGTAAATTACCTTACGAATCAGAAAAGAACACTTGCACAGTCGCCATTCAAGCCATGCTTCAAGCCCTGAACTATCAGGGAGGGATGGAAATATCTCTCTACAAAGGACTTCCTCTAGGTTCAGGAATGGGTTCATCAGCTGCAAGTGCAGCAGCTGCACTGGTGGCTGCAAATGCTTTGCTCGGTTATCCTTTTGATAAAAAATCCTTGGTCAACTTCGCAGTCGAGGCGGAACGAATCGCCTGTGGCGCTGCCCATGCAGATAATGTAGCACCTTCCCTCTTGGGAGGATTTGTCTTGATCAGAGACTATCATCCTCTCGATGTCATCAAGCTACCTGTCCCCAAAGGTCTATTCTGTACATTGCTCCACCCGCACCTTGAATTGAATACCGCTGACTCTAGATCTGTACTTCGAAAGCAGATTTCTCTCAAAGACGCTACTATACAATCAGGTAATATTGCTGGTCTGATATCAGGGCTATACCAAGCTGATTTTGGTTTGATCAGTAGGTCATTGAAAGATGTCATCGCTGAGCCAACCCGAGCTTTACTAATTCCAGGGTTTTATGAACTCAGGGAAGCAATCCAATCAATTGGTGCTTTGGGTTCGGGCATTTCGGGATCTGGCCCTACCATATTTGTACTTTCCCCATCAAGAAAAATTGCGGGAGAAGTGGAAAAGATCGGGAGAAAAGTTTACCAAAAAGTAGGACTTGAAGTAGACATTTACATTTCTGAAATCAATGACAAAGGCGCTTATGTCATCTAATCAAACAACAGTCATGAATTTTTACAGCACCAATAATCCCAAGCATCAAGTCAGTCTCAAAGAGGCTGTAATCAAAGGCTTAGCACCTGATCAAGGACTGTATATGCCTATCAAAATCCCCAAGTTATCTTCAGAATTTATTCAAAAACTGCCTGACTTGAGTTTCAAGGAAATTGGGTATGAAGTTATTGGGACTTTGTTTGAAGACCAATTAGCCCCATCACAAATCAAAGCTTTGGTTGACCATACTTTGGTTTTTGATGCTCCTTTGGTTGAAATTGAGGAAGGCACTTATAGCTTAGAGCTTTTCCATGGACCTACTCTGGCTTTCAAAGATTTTGGTGCTAGATTTTGCTCCAAACTAATGTCCATATTGATGGAAGGAACACCTCAGAAGGTGAAAGTATTGGTCGCTACCTCAGGAGATACTGGATCTGCTGTGGCCAATGGTTTTTATAAAACGCCAGGAGTGGAAGTCATCATCCTCTATCCCAAAGGCAAAGTAAGTGAATTGCAAGAAAAGCAATTCACCACTTTGGGAGAGAACATTACAGCACTGGAAGTCGATGGGGTTTTTGATGATTGTCAGCGCATGGTCAAGGACGCCTTTTTGGATCAAGCACTCAATGAAAAATTACTTTTAACATCAGCCAACTCAATCAATATAGCGAGATGGATTCCTCAATGCCTTTACTATTTCTACGCTTATTCCAGATTGCCAAAAACTAGCAAAAAGCTGGCAATAGCTGTCCCGAGTGGAAACTTTGGTAACCTGGGTGCAGGTATCCTAGCCGAAAGAATGGGACTTCCCATTGATACTTTCATTGCTTCCACCAATGTAAACAGGGTTGTTCCTGATTTTCTTCATGGCAATCAATTTCAGTCCAAGCCATCTATTGCTACCATCAGCAACAGTATGGATGTAGGTAATCCGAGCAACTTCTACAGGTTACTAGCCCTCTACGACAATGACGAGGCACTTTTCAGAGAAAAAGTAAAAGGCTTCTACTTTGATGATGCTGACACCGCAAAAGTAATGATCCAAACCTATCAACAAAGCGGCTATATCTTAGACCCTCATGGTGCAATAGGGTACCTAGGATTAAGAAACTTCAAAAAACAGCACCCAGATGAATACGTAGGTGTATTTTTGGAAACTGCCCATCCAGGGAAATTTAAAAATGTGGTAGAAGAAGTTTTAAACCTTAAACTTGAACTCCCAGAAAGACTTGAGCAATTTATGAAAGGCGAGAAAAAAACCATCGCTTTAAAAAATGACTATGCTGAATTTAGAAGATTTTTAGAAAGTAAAAATTAGCGAAAGTTCAATTGAGTGGAAAAATTAATAATACCTTTTCTGAATAGTTAAATATAAGTCAAGAAACAAACATCATCAAAATTAAGCATTCTATCCAAACACCCGACTCTAGCTTATATAGTGACCACCTTCCATCAGCGCATTTTGAACCACAATAAGTAGATTGATAGAAAAGGCTAGTGTATTATCTCTAAGAAAAACAGGTTCAGAAAATGTATGAATTTTCCCTTCCCCAAGAGAAACGATTTTGTCTTTGTATTCCTCACTAGCTATTTCTAATTTATCTTCAAAAAATGTAATAGGTAGAATTGCTTCTCGTTTGAGTAAGTCCAAGAGATACTTTTTTTCCTCACCAGTTAATAAGCACTTTTCTACTGATTTTACTTGAAATGGTATAATTTCTTCGTTTTCCAAAACTCGAATTACACGAGATACCATCCTTGAAGGAATATTGGATGAAACTTTCAAGTTAGTATAGCCTTTTGCTTGAAATAACTGACTTACAAAAAGATCCCTACTGTCATTCTGCCCAAAAGTGATTGAAGTAATGAAGGTCAAAAATAAAAGAATTTTGTATCTCAGCATCTTTGAATATAGTGATAAATATCTTAAAATCAAAAAGCATGTTCGAAAATGATTTCAATCAGGTATTAAAAAAACAAAAACCCTTCAAGATACTTCTCGAAGGGTTTTTTAATTTTATACTCGAACTCTTATTATGCAGGTAAAGTGTTTAGAACTTGTTGAAGAAGTTTATTTTTTCTCCTGCCTCCTCTGCACCTTTGCTGCCTTTGCGAGATGCTTCTATTTTCTTAAATATGCAGTGCTCTATTATCAGTAGCTGCCAAACATGCTTCTTTGAAAGCCTCAGTATAAGTAGGGTGGGCATGGGACATCCTTGCAATATCTTCTGCCGAAGCCCTGAATTCCATCGCGACAACTGCTTCAGCGATCATATCAGCTGTTCTTGGACCGATCATGTGTACACCTAAAATCTCATCCGTCTCTGCATCAGCAAGTACTTTGACCAAGCCATCGGTATCCATAGAAGCCCGAGCTCTACCAGATGCCATGAAAGGGAATTTACCCGCTTTGTATTTGATACCCTTTTCTTTCAATTGCTCCTCGGTATAGCCAACAGCAGCCACTTCTGGCCAAGTATATACTACTCCAGGAATCAATAGGTAATTGATATGTGGCTTTTGGCCTGCAATTACTTCTGCTACAAAAGTACCTTCTTCCTCAGCCTTGTGTGCAAGCATGGCACCCTTGACCACATCACCGATTGCAAAGATATTAGGAACATTGGTTCTCAAATGTTCATCAACTTCCACTTGACCTCGATCAGTGATTTTCACGCCCGCAGCTTCTGCATTGAGCCCATCGGTATAAGGTCTTCTACCTATAGACACGAGCACATAGTCACCTTTCAATTCTATGGTCTCTCCTTTAGCATTCTCAGCTTTCACTGTGACTTCTTTGCCTTTGTTCTCCACCTCCACAACTTTGTGTTTCAAGTAGAATTCAAAGCCAAGCTTTTTCAAAGACTTCTGCAATTCCTTGCCCATGGTCTTGTCCATCGTTGGGATTAGAGAATCCATGTATTCTACAACGGATACTTTTGCCCCCATCCTTCCGTAGACAGAACCCAATTCCATTCCGATCACACCACCGCCTATGACGATCATGTGCTTAGGAATTTCTTTAAGGTTCAGGGCTTCGGTAGAAGTGATGACTCTTTTCTTGTCCAACTTGATAAAAGGAAGTGTAGATGGCTTAGATCCTGTAGCGATGATGATATTTTTGCCTTCGATATTTTCAGAAGAGCCATCTTCCTTGGTCACTTTCACCGTGTTTTTATCCACAAATGATCCCAAACCATGATGCACATCGATTTTATTCTTTTTCATTAGGTATTGGATACCATCGACATTCTGTTTGACCACATCGTCTTTTCTACCAATCATCTGCTTCAAGTCTACCTTCAAGCTGCTGAGGTTGATGCCGTGGGTTTTAAAAGTATGTGCCGCATTGTGATAGTGCTCAGAAGAATCCAGCAATGCTTTGGAAGGGATACAACCTACATTGAGGCAAGTACCCCCCAATGTTGAATATTTCTCAACGATGGCTGTTTTCATTCCCAGTTGTGCCGCTCTGATGGCCGCAACATATCCTCCAGGTCCGGAGCCGATTACGATTACGTCGTACATAATTTTAGACATTAGATGTGAGACACAAGATTCAAGACTTGCGACTCCCCATATTTAAAACTTTATTTTATAGAAAAAGGTAAAGGGCTTTTCATCCCTCTACCTTCTAAATTCATCCTTTTTTAGACTCCAAACAACAACCTCGTCGGGTCTTCGAGAAGCTGCTTCACTCTTACCAGGAAGCTTACGGATTCTCTGCCGTCGATGATTCTGTGGTCATAAGAAAGTGCCAGATACATCATTGGGAGGATTTTGACTTCTCCGTTGACTGCCATCGGTCTCTCTACGATATTGTGCATGCCCAAGATGGCGGATTGTGGCGCATTGATGATCGGTGTAGACATCATAGAGCCGAATATACCTCCATTGGTCAATGTGAAGGTTCCTCCGGTCATTTCCTCAATAGACAATTTATTATCTCTGGCTTTGGTAGCCAATCTCACTACTTCTTTTTCGATCTCTTCAAAAGACATAGATTCTGCATTTCTGATTACAGGCACCACAAGTCCTTTTGGCGCAGAAACAGCAATAGAAATATCACAGAAGTCATTGTAGACGATTTCATTTCCATCAATTTGAGCATTAACAGCTGGCCACTCTTGTAGGGCTACACATACCGCCTTGGTGAAGAATGACATAAAGCCAAGGTTCACTCCATGCTTCTCTTTGAACTGATCCTTGAACTTCTTCCTCATCTCCATGATCGGCCCCATGTTCACTTCATTGAAAGTGGTCAACATGGCCGTCTCATTCTTCACTGCAACCAGTCTTCTGGAAACTGTTTTTCTCAGTGAGGTCATTTTCTCTCTTCTGCTATCCCTAGATCCTGATACTTTAGGCGCAGGAGCAGGAGCAGCACTAGCCTCAGAATTGCTTGCCGCAGGCTTAGAAGTAGTTTTAGGTGCTTCGGGAGCTTTTTTCTGAGCATTTTCAGCATCTTCTTTGGTGATTCTGCCATCTTTGCCTGTACCTTTTATGTCTTTGGCATCTATGCCTTTTTCTGCCAAAATCTTCGCAGCAGCCGGTGAAGCATGGCCTGTAGCATAAGTTTCTTTGTCAGAAGTAGCAGCACCACTTGGAGCAGAAGATGAAGATTCAGTAGCAGACGCTTCCTCAGCAGGAGCACCACCTTCGGTCACTTCGATCTTGCAGATCAAGCCACCGATTTCCAAAGTATCACCTTCTTGAGCAACATGTCTCAAGATACCATTGGCTTCGGCTGGCAATTCAAAAGTTGCCTTGTCAGAGTCCACTTCTGCGATGATCTCGTCCAATTCTACATAGTCGCCATCGGCTTTGAGCCAAGTGGCCAATGTCACCTCAGTGATGGACTCACCCACAGTAGGGACTATCATATCTTTTACCTCTCCAGTCTTACCTCCTGTAGATCCAGAAGATCTCTCTGAAGGTTTCTCTGATTTTTCGATTGTAGCACCTGCTTGACCATCGGTGTTGATCTCACAGATCACAGCGCCGATCTCTAGGGTATCACCTTCTCCTGCTTTGGTTTTCAATACACCCGCTGCTTCAGCAGTTAATTCAAAAGTTGCTTTATCAGATTCAAGTTCACAGATGACCTCGTCCATTTCTACATAGTCACCGTCTTTTTTGAACCACTGTCCAATTGTCACTTCCGTGATAGATTCCCCAACAGCAGGGACTTTAATTTCTAGGCTCATTATTTTTCTTTTTTTACCCCCAAGCGAATGATTTGCTTAAGGTTAATTTAACATGAATAAATTTAAATTAAACCTAAATCCCAGCTCAACTGGGACTAGGGGTTTTATGAAAGTTTTAATGCTTGTTTTACAATATTATTTTGCTCCTCCACGTGTACCTTGTTGTAACCTGTGGCTGGAGATGCACTCATCTTACGAGCGATTACATCCATTGGAAGATCTTTCCACATCATTCTCAAAATGTAGTTCCAATAACCCATGTTTTCAGGCTCTTCTTGCACCCATACTACTTCTGCTCCTTTGTAAGCTTTCAAGGCATCCATGATTTGCTTCTTAGGAAGTGGATGCAGCTGCTCTACTCTGATGATGGCTACATCTTTTACCTTTTCTTTCTCTCTGACTTCTTCTAGGTCATAGTAGATCTTTCCAGAACACAAGACAACTCGCTTCACATCTTTGGCTTTTACAGTCTGATCGAGGATGATTTCCCTAAATCTTCCAGAAGTAAATTCCTCAATTGGCGACATCACCTTTGGATGACGAAGCAGTGACTTTGGAGACATGACCACACAAGGCTTTCTAAACTCCCAAGCAACCTGTCTTCTTAGCAAGTGAAAAAAGTTAGAAGGCTCGGTGATGTTGGCCACCACCATATTATATTCAGCAGAAAGCTGTAAGAATCGCTCAGGTCTTGCATTGGAATGCTCAGGCCCTTGACCTTCATAGCCATGAGGCAGGAGCATTACTAATCCGTTCATTTTCTGCCATTTTGATTCACCAGAAGAGATGAACTGATCAATCATGGTCTGTGCACCATTGGCAAAATCCCCAAACTGTGCTTCCCAAATAGTCAATGAATGTGGATTGGCCATGGCATAACCATATTCGAATCCTAGCACAGCATATTCTGATAAGAGTGAGTTGTAGATAGAGAAAAGCCCCTTGCTATCCTTCATTTCCTTGAGGAAATTGTAAGGCTTATTAGTCGTGGAATCATGTACCACTGCGTGTCTATGTGAGAAAGTTCCTCTCTGCACATCTTGGCCAGTGATTCTTACAGTCTTCCCTTCCAAAAGCAATGAACCATAAGCCAGCAACTCTGCTGATGCCCAGTTCAATGACTTGGCATTAAAAAACATGTCCTTTCTCTGCTTCAATTGGATATCAATTTGCTTGATAGGTTTGAAGCCCTTAGGAACTTGGGTGATCGCTTCTGCTACTTTTTCGATTTGATCATTTGAGATGGCCGTCTCAGGAGATTGCTCAAAATCCTCAGGCTTGGACCTTCTCATCGATTGCCACTCTTGCTCAAATTTGGTAAACTGATATGGTAAAGGTTTTTCTTTGACCATATTCAATCTATCTTGAAGCAATTGCCTAAACTCAGCATCCATTTGCTTGGCAATCTTCGCATCCAAATCTCCTCTTTCGGTCAATCGCTTGACGTAGATTTCTCTTGGATTAGGGTGCTTTGAAATGATGTTGTATAGCTCTGGCTGAGTGAACTTAGGTTCGTCAGACTCATTATGACCATGACGTCTGTAGCAGACCATATCCACAAAAATATCTTTCTTGAACTTCTGACGGAATTCTGCGGCAAGTTTAGCCGCGAATACAACTGCCTCGGCATTGTCACCATTGACGTGAATTACTGGTGCATCGATGATCTTCGCGACATCTGTACAATAGATGGATGTTCTGGCATCATCAAAATCAGTCGTAAAACCTACTTGATTATTGATCACAAAATGAATAGTCCCACCAGTATTGTAGCCTTTCAGACCTGCCATCTGTGTCACTTCATATACGATGCCTTGTCCTGCTACAGCTGCATCACCATGGATCAAAATTGGGAGTGCTTTGGTAGAGTCTCCTTTGTGTTGAGCATCAATCTTTGCTCTGATAAAACCTTCCACTACGGGATTTACAGCTTCTAAGTGAGATGGATTTGGAGCAAGTTTTAAGTTTACTTTCTTATCATCTTGGGTGGTGATATCACTAGAATAGCCCATGTGGTACTTCACATCACCATCACCCATGGTCAGGTCAGGCTTGGCTGTTCCTTCGAATTCAGAAAAAATCTGCTCATAAGTTTTCCCCATGATATTGGCAAGCACATTGAGTCTGCCTCGGTGTGCCATACCGATCATCACTTCTTCTACACCTAGCTCAGCTCCCTTATTGATTACTGCATCCAAGAAAGGAATGGTACTTTCGCCACCTTCCAATGAAAAACGCTTCTGCCCGAGATACTTGGTGTGTAGGAAGTTTTCAAAAACTACTGCCTCATTTAGTTTGGAGAGGATTCTCTTTTTCTCTTCTGTCGGAGGATTGAACGCTAGGGCTTCCTTTTCAATTTTGGTTTTCAACCAATCCAACATCTCAGGATCTCTGATGTAGAGATACTCAAAACCCATCGGGCCTTCGTAGATGGTCTTCAATGACTCTACGATTTTGGAAAGCTTAGCAGCACCTATTCCAATTTCGTTACCAGCTTGAAATTCGGTATTGAGGTCATTTTGATCCAAACCAAAATCTTCTAGGTCGATCAGTGCCTTCCTGTCTCTTCTTTCTCTGACAGGGTTGGTCTTGGATCTTAAGTGCGCTCTCGATCTATGTGCATGAATCAAGGCCCTTACTTTGATTTCCTTCGGCAGTTGCTCCATATCCATGATGGTACCGCGTGTAGCAAGTGAGCCATTGGCTGCGGGTTGGCTGCTCGAAATATTGGTAACTTGCGCTCCACCGTTTTCATCTTCTCCATATTGGGTGATGGCAAATTCAAAACCATCAAAAAATGTCTTCCAACTTGGATCAACAGATTCGGGATTGTTCTTGTATGCTGCATATAGCTCATCTATGTAGGCTACATGTGCATTGGCGATATAGGAATATTTATCCATGATTGAGTTTTTGCTAACAACACAAAGGTACCTAGTTATGTTTGCTATTGAAAATCGTATATTCGTTTATCCAAATATATTTGATTATCTTATCAATAGACATTCAAAACATGATTCAGAATTTTCTCGAGAATCAAATAAACAGTATGCCGATAAGTAAAATTTTCTATGGATTGGCAGAATTAAACAAATTAAAATTAGGGAAAGAAGTAACTATAATGATTAGCGAGATATAGCTCTTTGGGTCATTGAAAAATAAAAAAGGCGCCAATCGGCGCCTTTTTAAAGTGTAAAATCAAAGATTAGTATCCATCATTTTGGACGAGGTTATTATTCACTTCAATCTCTTGAAGTGGTATTGGCCAAATCACTCTAAATTGTTCATTGGCAGGGAATAGCTCTCCTACAGTACCATATCGTAGCAAATCGGTATATCTATGACCTTCAAATGCAAACTCTAGTCTTCTCTGCTGAAGAATTTCAGTCAAGGCTGCCTCATTCGTCAATAAATCAGTAAGTAATAGACTGGATAGACCTGCTCTATTTCTGATGACATTAATATCGTCTATGATCTGCGTATTGGTCAACAAGCCAGTACCAGCAGCTCTAGCATTTGCTTCTGCTCTGATCATAAACATCTCTGCAAGTCTGATCAAAGGAACATTGTCATCATTGGTAGCCGATCTAAAGTATTTTACAACTCTTAGAACATTACCTTGTTGAAGTACAGAAGCGTTAAACCTAACATCTCCATTAGAACCTGCCGATTGGAAAAGGTTAAAGAAAGCTGGTCTCAAATAAAATTTCTGTCCTGCTGTAGCTGGATCTGAGGAAATAGCAAGAGTACTTTGGTCACCAGATACATTGGTGAAATTCAACTCAAGAATCATTTCATTATTTCCTTTGATTCTAAAGATATCAGCATAAGTAGATTGTAGCGTATAAACTCCCGAATTGATAACCTCAGAAGCTTTCTGAGCTGCCAAAGCATTATTGCCTTGCTGTAAATATACTCTTGCTAGCAAAGCTGTAGCTGCGAATCTTCTTGCTCTAAATGGAGCATTAGGTGTATTACCTATATTCTGCTCTGCAAATGTCAAATCATCAATGATAAATTGATACATTTCTTGAGAAGAAGCTCTTGGAGCAAAATTCAAGCTTTCTGTATCTGCGATGAAATCCTCAACGATAGGAACACCACCGAATACTCTGAGCATATCAAAGTACACGTAAGCCCTAAGGAATCTGGCTTCTGCAATTATAGCCAATCTCTGAGCATCAGAAATATTTTCAATATTCGGAGCTGAGAAGATTACAAAATTGGCATTTCTGATCACACTGTACATTGTCTGCCATGTACTTCTTATTTGGAGGTTAGAAGGATTTATTCTTCTAGAACTTACCTCTTGATCTGTTGTAAAAGTACCAGCATGAGCTAAATTATCTGTGTACACATCTTGATAATACAGATATCTTAATCCGTAATAGTTTCCACTTTGCATGGCATTGTACATACCTGCCAAGGCCAATTGTGCATTTCTATTAGTAGTAATTGCACCATCAACATCAATTTGGTTTACAGGCTCCTGTTCTAGTGTATCACAAGACACACCGACTAACAGCAGCAGGACAACCAAGTAGTTATATATATTAAATCTTTTCATATTGATTAAAATCCTATGTTAACACCAAATGTATAAGTTCTAGGCTGCGGGAAAGTGTAGAAATCTACACCAATTGTGGTATTAGAAGTTCCTGCAAAGTTCACCTCAGGATCAAAACCAGAATAGTTTGTGAATGTCAATAAGTTCTGTGCTTGTGCATAGAATCTTACACTTCTCAATTTCAACCTTTCGAGTGTTTGCTGTGGCAATCTATATCCAATAACCAAGTTCTTCACTCTTAAGTAAGATCCATCTTCGATAAATCTAGTGGTGTTTGATTGGTTATTTCTATTAGCAGACACATCCCAAGCAGCTCTTGGCACTTGACCATTACCAGGATTGTCTTCTGATCTCCATCTATTTTCTACAGTTGCTCTATTGTTGTCATCGAAGAAGTTAGCAAACATCCCTTCTTGGAAAGAACCAGCTGCATTCCAGATTTCATTTCCGTAAGAGAATTGCATGAAGATCTGAGCATCGAAACCCTTGTAGCTAAAGGTGTTGGTGAAACCACCAAAGAACTTTGGTTGAGCATTACCAATTACAGTGAAATCATCATCAGTAATAATTCCATCTCCATTGATATCTCTATAATTCATATCACCAGCTCTAATTCCAAAAGCTTGTCTAGAATCAGGGACATCTGCTTGAGTTGCAAATACACCGTCTGCAATTAGACCATAGAAAGTTCCTATTGGGAACCCTTCCCTCAATACTAAAGAGTTTCCACCAAAACCATAGAACACATCCTCTCCTTCATACAATTCAAGGATTTTGTTTCTATTGAAGGTCAAGTTCAAGTCAGTTCTCCAATTAAGTCCATTAGGTCTGTCAATGTTTACAGTAGACACTGTAAATTCCCAACCCTTATTCTCAACTGATCCAATATTTGATTGATAAGAACCATATCCATTTTGTGTAGGAATGGGTCTAGCAAAAAGTAAGTCAGTTGTTTTCTTGTAATAATAGTCCGCAACCAATGTCAATCGACCATTAAACAAGCCCATGTCAAGTCCAATATCAGTTTGAGCTGTATTTTCCCATTTCAAATCAGGGTTACCCAACTGAACTGGAACAATGGATGGAGAACCTAAGTAGTTTCCAGCACCAACTAAACCTCTCCATGAGAAATTACCAATCTCCTGATTACCGGTAAGACCAAATGACCCTCTCAATTTCAAATCAGAGAAAAGATCTAAATCGCTCATGAAAGCTTCTTCATTGATTCTCCAACCAGCAGAAACTGACGGGAAGTAACCCCATCTGTTGTTTGGACCAAACCTTGAAGACGCATCTGCTCTAAATGAAGAGCTAAACAAATACCTCTCTTTGAAACTGTAATTCACCCTACCAAAGTAGGATTCTAAGCCCCAGCCTACGAAGTTGTTAGACCCTTCATTTACCAAAGCTGCTGCTCCGATGTATCTGAATCTATCACCTGGGAACTGGATACCTCTTACAAAAGAAGATGAAATCAAGTTTTCTTCTCTATTGTGACCTGCTACAAGATTTAAGCTATGACCACCTTCAAATACTTTTGAATAGTCAATAAATGCTTCAGCAACCCATTTGATAGGGTTATTGGTAGAGAAAGATCCTGAGCCACCTTCTGCAGTTGAAGAAGAACCTGGATAGTTGTCAGGTGTATATCTTCTTTCAGAGAAGTTCAAAACATCAGCACCAACTCTAACATTGAAGTTCAAACCTTCGGTAACTTTATATTTGGCCAAAGCATTGGTGAAAATTCTAATGGATTGGTTTTCATCATCATTTTCTGTTCCCTCAGCTACAGGGTTGGAATAGAAGAATTGTGGTCTTGTATATGAACCATTTTCTTCAAATACTGGCCACAATGGTGAGGCGGCAAGTGAGTTTGCAAAAGGACCATTCAAAGTATTATCTGAAACGATCCTGTTTTGAACCGCTCTACTGATACCCGAGTTGAATGAAATTTCAAATCTGTCATTGATTTTATGATCTAGGTTGAACCTAGTTGACATCCTAGAATAACTTGAATTGATCACTGTACCTTGCTGGTCAAAGTAGTTACCTGAAATGTAGTACTTTGTCCTTTCATTACCTCCACTGATACTCAATTCATAATTTTGAATCGGAGCTGACCTAGTTACTTCTCTCACCCAATTGGTATTGACATCATCTCCATAAGGCAAGCCTCCATAATAGAAATCTAGGATCTCTTCATCAGAAATTTCAGAAGAAGGAACACCGAAGAAATCCTCTGAAAAGGCATCTTTGAACAAGTCCAAGTAGCCATCTCTATCCAAGAATCTTGGCTCATTCCACAATTGTTGTGTCCCGCCATATACATTCAAGTTTACCTGTGTTTTCTGATCTGCACCTCTTTTGGTAGTAATCAAAACCACACCATTGGCAGCTCTTGAGCCATAGATCGCAGCAGCAGCAGCATCTTTCAATACTTCCATAGACTCGATGTCATTTGGATTCAAGTCAGCTAAAGCATTCGATGACTGTCCACCAAAACCAAGCTGAGAAGGATCTCCCGTGGTCATTGGTACGCCATCTATTACAAATAAAGGCTGATTGGAAGCAGAAATAGAAGATGAACCTCTCACCCTAACAGAAATACCAGCACCCGGAGTACCAGCATTTTGAGTAATCTGTACACCTGCTATACGACCTTGCAAAGCTTGATCAATACCGAGCGCAGGTACGTCCTTGATGATAGCAGCATTCAACTGCCCAACAGAACCAGTCAATTCCTTTTTCTCCACACTTCCATAACCTACAACGACTACTTCACTCAAGGTTTTAGAGTCTAATTGTAGCGTGATGTCTATAGAAGACCTATTTCCTACAGCTGCTTCTTGAGAAAGAAATCCCACAAAGGAATAGACCAATGTCTCGTTCTCAGAAGCTTGGATGGAATACTTTCCATCGATATCGGTAATCGCACCTCTCGTGGTACCTTTGATACGAATATTCACTCCCGGCAAGGGAAGGTTATCTTCTGCCGAGATTACTGTACCTGTTACCTGTCGCTGCTGCGCCCAGACCTCCCCATGGAAGGAAAAAGCGAAAAGCGACAAAATGATTAGTAATACTTTTCTCATACAATAGTTGATTTATTTTTTTTTTAGCCTTCAAATATTGGGAAAATAGTTTACAATTCAAAAAAAAATAATAATCGTTATATTATTATAGTGAATGGGCTCTATTATAAAATTTAATTATGCAAATTTTACTTATAATAAAATAAAAAAAGAGGCCTGTCTGTAACAAGCCTCTTCTCTTATTGTTTCAATTTATTTTAATTACCCTCCATACCCTTGGTTCTGTACCAAATTCGGATTGGCATCCATCTCTCTCTGTGGAATCGGGAATACCATCCTAGGATCGTTAAATTGATAAGTGGTATTTCCTTCTGTCACCGAACCACGAGTCCTTTTCACATCATGAATCGCATGACCTTCGTGTGCCAACTCAAGCTTTCTTTCTCTTAAAATCTGCTCCAAAGTCACCGTAGTCAAAGCTGGAAGGCCGACACGAGCCCTCACTCTATTGATATCTTCTAGCGGTGTGGCTCCTGTTGTAGTGCTGGCTCTTAAATTTGCCTCTGCTCTTGTCAGATATAACTCAGCCAAGCGCATCACTTTTACATTCTTAAATTGATCCCTCCACTTGGCTGTTCTTTCCTCACCTGCATCAAAGAAGAATTGATCCAATCTATCATCGTCAGCCTCGTATTGTGCAATATGCTGAGAAAGTATCGCCACATCTCCACCTCTTGCACCAAACTGAGGCAAGGAGTAGAACAAGAACATGTCATTAGCAGGATCCTGGGTATTGACTTGAATAGTAAACAAATCTTCCTGAGAGTCATTGTCCGTGTTGAAAGCATTCATAAATACCGGCACCAAGCTTTTCCCATTCGTAGTAGCAGTATTGATCGCTCTATTAGCGGCATCTCTAGCATCTCCAAATCTTTCCATTTGTAGGTATACACGAGATAGCTGAGCCGATACTACATAGTTTCTAGCCAAGAATGAATTCACAGCAGGCAACAATGATTCCGCTCTATTCAAATCATTGAGAATCTGTTGATATACTTCTTCTACGGTATTTCTGCTTACAAAACTCTCTTCGTCAATCTGACGAGTAGGCTGCAACACCAGTGGAACCCCAAGATTTGAACTCACATTACCTGATGTGTAAGGCTGAGCATAAAGCTTGATCAATTCAAAATACATCGAGCCTCTGATAAACAAAGCTTCTCCTTCTACTCTTCCTCTGTCTGATTCATTCACTACATCCAAGGCAGAGAGCACGTTGTTGGCTACGTTAATCGCTCTGTAAGCTGCAGCCCAAGTACCCTCCACAAAAGAGTTGTTCACGAATATCTGCTTGTTAAACATCTCCCTTGGTTGATTGAAAGTACCTTCCCACCTTACTTCATTGTTTGCTCCTAGCATTTCTGAATACAGCTGTAATCTACCTCCGTAAAGGGACGTACTTCTCATTTCTGCATATGCCCCCAACAAAACACTCTTTACATTAGCATCAGAATTCAATGCCAAGCTTTGATCGATACTTTGTTGTGGAGAGATGAACAATTGATCGTCACAGCTACTAAAAACTGCTGTCAATCCTATTAATCCCGTGATTATATATTTTTTCATCTTCGTATCTTATTTAAAATCCTACATTAATACCCAAAGAGAAAGTCTTAGCCTGTGGTGCAGAGTAGAAATCATTGCCTTGGAAGACATTACTTGCCAAGTAATCTGCATTCACCTCAGGATCCCATCCTTTGTAATTGGTCAATGTCAACAGGTTCTGTCCTGTGAAGAACACACGCATGGAGTTTACCTTGAATCTCTCTAACTGTGCTTTTGGAATATTGTACCCAAAAGTCAAGGTTCTCAATCTCAAATAGCTACCATCCGAAATGTATCTGCTAGATGCCTGACAACCATTACAGTCACCCAATCTCGCCTGAGGAACATCAGTGATGTCTCCTGGATTTTGCCATCTTCTCATTTGGTCTCTGGTAGAGTTATCAAACCAATCTCCATTTGCGGCAAAGAAACCTCCACCACCATCGAAGATGTCATTGCCATATACACCTTGGAAAAGGATACTCAAATCAAAGTTTTTATAGGTCAAGTTATTGGTAATACCTCCAAAGAATTTCGGATTTGGATCACCTACAAATTGTCTTTCAGCCTCGTTGTAGTCATTAGTAGTCTCAGTTCTTTCTGCATTGGTATAGTAAAGTGCATCGCCATTAGCTGGGTCTACACCTGCATAAGCTGGACCATAAAACACCCCGATTGACTGACCTATAAATACGCCATTCAAGAACCTCGAAGAAGCTGGAGGAATGGAAGTCTGACCCGGAGCAAGCTCTCTCACCCTATTGATGTTTCTAGCAAAGTTGAAAGATGTATTCCAGGTGAAGTCCTGTCTGGCAACATTGACTGAGTTGAGGACAATTTCCACCCCGTAGTTTTGCATTCTACCGATATTCTGTCTCTGAATATTGAATCCAGAAGTAGCCGGTACTGGAACATTCAACAATAAATCTGAGGTGTTTTTGTCGTAAAAATCAAGCTCCCCCGTGATTCTATCATTGAATAAGGCGAATTCAACCCCCAAGTCCAACTGAGCCGTTTTTTCCCAAGTCAAGTTTGGATTGGGAATCTGTGTTGGTCTCAAACCTGGAATCAAAGCATAAGCTGCCGATCCATACAAACCTAGGTGATCAAAGTTCCCAATTTCAGCATTTCCTGTCAGACCATATGAAGCTCTCAACTTTAACAAGCTCAGTTTTTCATTACCTTTCAAGAAACCCTCTTCTGACAAAATCCAACCCACGGAAGCCGCTGGGAAGAAACCATACTTATTGTTTTCTCCAAATCTAGAAGACCCGTCTATCCTTGCACTTAAAGTTGCCAAATATTTATCCGCATACTTGTAATTTACTCTTGTGAAGTAAGACAAGAAAGAGAAGTTGGTCACAGAAGAAGAACCACCTATGATTTCTGCAGCAGAAGCAAGTGTTCTCAATTCGTCAAGCGGAAATTCTTGCCCCTCAACAAAAGTGAAATATTGATCAGACTTCTGGAAGGACATCCCAGCAATCGCTTCTAAATTATGCTTGTCAGCAAAATTTTTGGTGTAAGTGAAGTAATTGTTCGTATTGTAATTGAAAATTCTAGTCCATCTAGATCTACCAAAACCATTGGTAGAAAGACCAAGATTGGTCCTAGAACCAAAGAATTGCTCTTCATTTTGGTTCATGATATCTACTCCAAACTCAGAGCGGAACCTCAAATCATCTCTTAATTTGTACTCCCCAAATACATTGGTGATATTTCTAAAAGAAGTATTCAACCATTCTGCATTTTCAGAATCAATCAAGTTGTTGTAATAAGTAGCCGTTGGTCTATCATACAGCTGCCCATTCAAATCTCTAATGGGAGTGATCGGCGCTAGCGCCACCAATTGCATTGGGTTGTTGAACTGATTATCATCCGCCAATCTATTATTTTGGGTTCTTGTCAAACCGAAGTTTGCACCAACTGTAAATCGATCAGAAACAGAATGATCTAAATTCAACCTGGCAGAAACTCTTTCAAAATCATTTCTGATCAAAATTCCATCCTGCTTGTCATAAGCTCCTGAAAAGAAAAATCTGGTCTTCTCGTCGCCCCCAGAAGCAGAGAAATTTACATTCAACGTGCCTGCATTAGGATTGAAAGCTTGCTTTTGCCAATCTGTATCTGTTTCTCCTGTTCTCCAATCTGACCAACCAGAGTATCTGTCCAAACGACTATCTACAAACTGCAGCTCTGAGCCTGGATAATCAGCAGGATTATTCAATGGATCTGCTCCAAAATAAATCCTATCGATGTTGTTACCCGCCTCTCTCATCAACTCAACAAATTCAGAAGCATTCAAAAACTCTCTCAATCTAGTAGGAGAAGACACCCCTCTTTGAATACCCACATTGAACTTGGTTTTACCTTTGGCTCCTGATCTAGTCGTGATCAAAACTACGCCATTTGCTGCCCGTGCACCATAAATTGCAGCAGCAGAAGCATCTTTCAAAACTTCAAAAGACTCAATATCATTGAAGTTGATGTCAGAAAGTGGATTGTAAAGTCCAATCGCACCAGTCGTGGTCATAGGAATACCATCGATCACATAAAGAGGATCATTACCCCCAGAGATAGATGTGGTACCACGAACACGGATCTTTACACCTTCTCCCAATTTTCCACTAGAAGATTCTACAAATACACCAGCCATTCTACCTTGAAGTGCTTCTTGGAAGTTGGGAACTGGTACAGTTGCCAAGGCATCTCCTTTGACAGAAGCAATATTCCCTGTCAAATCACCTTTGGTAGTACTACCGTAACCCACCACCACTACTTCACCAAGGGTTTTGGCATCTGGGTTTAGCGTTACGTTGATGGTAGAGGAGCTTCCCACTGCAAATTCTTGGGAAACAAATCCAACAAATGAAAACACCAAGGTTTCGTTTGCATTGGCTTGTATGGTATACCGACCATCCAAGTCTGAAATCGCGCCACGTGTAGTTCCTTTCACCAAGATATTCACCCCTGGTAGAGGTTCACCATCTTCAGAAGAAATTACCGTCCCCGAAATTTGACGCTGTTGCGCTGTTACTTCTTGATGAAGTACCAAAGCAAAAAGCGCAATAACAAAGAGTAAAGCTTTTCTCATAAGGTAATTTAGTTTAGTTGAACTGTAAATATTGCGCTATTTAACAAATTATCAAAATACCTGTAAAATGATCAAAAACCATTTAAAATTATATTCTATTGTATTTTCTCAATATTTAATAGCGATCATAATCAAATACAACAAAAATAAATTTTGAAATCAAAAAATCAACATACCAAATGGGACCAAGCGGTCTTTTTTTTGTTTAAAAGGTGAATTAATAAATTGTTTGGCAAAACAATGCTTTCAATCCACAAAAAGAATTTTATTCCATAAAAAAATCTTATAGATCATATTAATTCTGAAACTTTCCCATCTTGGAATGGATACCCTTTTTTTAAAATTTGAGCAATTTAAAATAATTATTTTCAACTGATAAACCATCTTGCTCAATACACTATAAAATCCTACTATAATCATTTCAAACACTTCATTCAAACTTCTAGAAAATTTGATCACATACTTCGTTAAAAAAGAAAAAGCCATGAAATAAATCCATGGCTTTCAAAAAGAGCTAATTAGATAACTTAGAATGTAAATCGAATCGACAGTGCAACCTCATCACCCCACCATCCTGTGTAGCCAGAAATATTGAATGCCGGCTTATAATCTAAGGATAAGTTGATTGGTGCATCGGTGAATTTATAATCTAAACCAATGATTCCATCCAAACCGATCACAGTATAGCTTCTGTTAGGCTCGCCCCAAGGAGTATTTCCCCTATTAGCATTCCAAGTACCAATATGGGCACCTCCACCATAAAACCAACGCAAACCTCGTACTTCACGAATGTCATTGTGCACTTCATAGAGACCCGTAATGACCAAGCCTCTCCACCTAGAATGCAAGATACCCTCAATGGCGCCTTTTTCAGTTAGAAAATGTTTCACAGTCAGACCATTGCCAACACCAGCTCTCAAACCGATCCCCGTGTTGTAACCTTGTGCCAAAGTTTCATTACCTACAGCCATAAAGGCGAGGATTACAAGCGTGTAAATTACCTTTTTCATGTTTTTGTAGTTTAGAATAAATATATCAAATAATTAAAAGAAAAACACCTCCTGAGGAGTGATGCACAAATCTAAGGGAATATCGTGCCATTCTTGATCAATTTTTGTTACAGGCTCAAAAAAACTTACACCCACCTTCAATACTTCCTGATCCAATTTACTCAAAAACCCATCGTAATATCCTTTACCATAGCCAAGTCTATTCCCTTTTTGGTCGTATGCCAAGAGTGGTACTAAGACCAATTGGATTTGATCTGTCACTACCTCTTTAGCCATTTTTGGAATTGGAATACCCCAGCTATCAAATGCTAAATCATCTAAAGTTTCCAAGCGTACAGTCACCAACTCACCTGTCTCAGCCTCCAAAATCGATGTATAAAGTTGGTACCCTTGATCAAGTAAAGCAGCTATCAAAGGTAAACTGTCAACTTCCTTGAGTCGCTCGATGGATAAAAATACATGCATATGCTTGATCTCAGGATATTTCACCAAAAAATCAAGAAAGCGCTGATGAATCAGTTCTGACTTTTCCTGAATCTCAAGCGAAGTCATCGCTGCCCTCTTTTTCCTATGTTCAGCCCTAATTTGCTCCTTATTCATTTTCCAACTTCAATATCAAATAATTGAAATCCAATGGATCAAAATTAGCCAAAAGTTTAGCGATAAAGCCCTCATCAGCAAGATAAAACTTCATCATGTTTTCAACCCTTTCCTGTTGATTTCCATCAGGATACATCATTTGCTTCAAAGTCTGCATCCTATTCAAATCAGTTGCTAACCTGCGTTCCTCAGCTTTTCTAACCTTACCAGCTAGGTGATCTAATATTTTTATTGTCCTCACCTTGGCCGCCTCAAAAGCTGACTCCAAAGTGGCATCTACTTTCACAGCTCGTTGCGAAGCCACTGTCATCAACATGGTCAGTTGCTGCTTCTCTTCTGCTAACCTAATATCCAATATGGCATTTTGAGCGACATGCGCTTTTTTCCATGCTTCAAAATCTAGGAACAATTCCATATCTGACAACCCTAATTGCTCTTGCTTCTTTTGTGCCAAGGGCTCTAAAATGACCGCAAAATTACGAGGCATCACAGCTGGAAATGGAACCTGATAGTACTCAAAAACACCCTTCAACTGAAACCAATAGGCAACCTCAGCTGGACCACCCAAATAGGCTATATTAGGAAGAATCATTTCCTGATAAAGTGGCCTCAGCACCACATTGGGGCTGAATCGCTCTGGATGAGATTGGATCAAATCCTTGATTTCTGATTCACTATAGACCATGGAAGTATTCAGTACCTGGTACTGACCACCTACCTTTTCTATGCGCTCCCTGACACCCTTATCCATATAGAAAAAATTGATCTCGCGAGGGAAAACCTGGCTTTTATACCCTAACTGCTCTAGTGCAGCCGTCTTTTCATTTGCCTTTTGAAAAGGTATATGATCTACAAGATCACTTTCCACTACTGGAATCAAGAGCTTCTTCAAGGCTACATCATTCCCATCAATGATGACCAATCCTTCAGCTGCGAATAAGGTATGAACATACTTTCTTGCAGCTTCTGCTACCGTCTTGGAACTGAGATAGGCATCTTTAAAAACTTGATGCGCAAAAGGAACTGTTTTTAGAAACTCCCTGAATGAATCATCAATTTCAAACTCCCCAACTGCACCTTGTTGGTTGGTATGCCACTGATACTTCTTCCCATCCAATTTGAAATAATTGACTTCATCAAAGTCATGGTCCTCCGCTCCCATCCAATAGACAGGTACAAAATGGTACTTAGGATACTTTGATTTGAGCTGCTTGGCAAGGTTGATCGTAGAGACGATCTTATAAATAAAGTATAGTGGCCCTGTAAATAAGTTCAGCTGATGGCCAGTCGTCACCGTAAATGTATGGGCTTCTCCCAAACTTTTGATTTGAGCTAAAGATGCATCAGTCAAGTCTATACCAGCATACTGACGCTCCAATGCTTCCACCAAGATTTCTCTATTGCTTTGGCTAAACTGCTTTGCTGCTATCAGTTTCTCAAAATTCTCAATCTTAGGAAAGTGACTATAAAACTCCCTCAATTCATTTTTCTCTGCCAAGTAGTCTAAAAATAATTGCGAGAATTGGCCGGTACACGCGGGCTCCACTGTAGCTTTAATCATGGAATTATTGGGTTGTATGCGAAGATATTGGGTACAAGTTCAACTAACTTGCTTACAAACCATAAAGTTCGAAAATTTTCTGGTATTACAAGAACGGTTAATTCTTGTTGAATATCTTCAAAAATTGTATAAAAGGTATTGAACTAAATGGGCGTATTTTTGGGATATGATGATGTCTTTCAGAAAGTATTAGACACTGAAACCAAACGACAATGAAAAAGAAAGAAATTCCTGTGGATGGCATGAGTTGTGCAGCTTGTGCCGTCTCAATAGAAAATACATTGAAAAACAGTCCTGGCGTAAAGTCAGCCACAGTAAACTATGCCAATCATACCGCCATAGTGGAATGGGAAGATTTGGAGACAAGCATTGGAGAATTACAAAAGGCCGTTCAATCTAGCGGATATGATTTATTGATAGGTGACATTACCCAAGAGGAATTGGATAACAAACAGCAAGAAGCTTATCAAAAACTTAAACAAAAAACGCTTTATGCAGGCATACTGGCCTTCCCTGTTTTTATGATCGGGATGTTTTGGATGCACATGCCTTATGGAAATTACATCATGTGGGCATTGACGACGCCCATACTGCTTGCTTTTGGTAACCAGTTTTTCAAAAACGCATGGAATCAGACCAAAAACCTGTCCGCCAACATGGACTCTTTAGTAGCTATCAGTACCGGCATCGCTTATTGCTACAGTACTTTCAACACCTTCTTCCCTGACTTCTTGATCAGTAGGGGGCTTGAGCCACATGTCTACTTTGAAGCAGCCGCGGTGATTCTGTTTTTCATCCTTCTTGGAAAAATGCTAGAAGCAGGAGCCAAAGCTGGAACAGGTGAGGCCTTAAAAAAATTAATGAGCTTACAGCCAAAGGAATTGATCATCATGGAAAATGGGCTGGAAGTACTCATGAAGACTGATGAAGTAAAAAAAGGAGCGCAAGTACTGATCAAACCTGGCCAGAAAATACCTTTGGATGGAAAAATCATCGATGGGGAGTCTTATGTAGATGAGAGTATGCTCACAGGAGAGCCCATTCCAGTAGCTAAAACCCCCAACTCCGATGTGTACGCGGGCACGATCAATCAAGCAGGAAGTTTTGTCTTTGTTGTCAATGCTGAAAGTAGCCAAACTCTCCTCTCACAGATTATCCAAAGAGTAAAAGCCGCTCAAGGATCAAAAGCTCCCGTACAGAAACTTGTGGATAAAATTGCCTCCATATTCGTCCCAATAGTTTTGGTAATTGGAATTGTCACTTTAATCGTTTGGGGACTCAGCGGAACTACCGATGCTTGGCTCAGAGGGATGTTGGCTATGATTACCGTCTATGTGATCGCCTGTCCATGCGCATTGGGTTTGGCTACTCCTACGGCTATCATGGCCGCCATGGGGCATGGAGCAGAGCTTGGCGTATTGATCAAAGATGCAGAAAGCCTAGAAAGAGGCACTCAAATTGACACTTTGATCCTAGACAAAACTGGTACGATCACAGAAGGGAAGCCTCAAGTGGAAACTTTTGAAGCCACTGAGTTTTTTCAAGAAAAAGATAATACTGCGCTCTATAACTTGGAAAAAAAGAGTGATCATCCATTGGCCAACGCCATTTCAGAATACCTCAAAGGGGATCTCGCTCCTATCCAAAATTTCCAAAGCATCACTGGAAAAGGTGTGGTGGGAGTCTTTCAAGAAGTCACTTACCGCATAGGAAACCTCAAGTGGCTAAAAGCAGAAAAAGTAATACTAGATGAAAAAGTGCTGAAAAAGGCCGAACAATACCTAGCAGAGGGAGCAATCATCGTATTTGCTGCTAGGGAGACAAACTTTCTAGGTTTTTTCAAAATCACCGACCCCGTCAAGCCATCATCTCTCAAGGCCATCCAACAACTCCAAGCCTTGGACATCGAAGTTCAGATGCTTACAGGTGATCAAAAAAATACGGCTGCTTTTATTGCCAATGCAGTAGGCATCAGCCAATACGAGGCTGAAATGCTTCCAGAGGACAAGGCCAACTACATCAAAAACCTTCAAGCCAAAGGCAGAAAAGTAGCAATGGTGGGAGATGGCATCAATGACAGTGAAGCACTGAGTATCGCTGACCTGAGTATTGCCATGGGGCAAGGGGCAGATATAGCAATGGAAGTAGCAGAGATCACTTTGGTCCATGCTGACTTGATCAAAATACCCCAAGCACTACAACTCACCAGGAAAACAGTAAAAATCATCAAACAAAACCTCTTTTGGGCATTTATATACAATGTGATCGGAATTCCTTTGGCTGCAGGTGTGTTATATCCAGCATTCGGCTTCCTACTCAACCCCATGATCGCAGGAGCCGCTATGGCACTTTCCTCTGTCTCTGTGGTAAGCAATAGCTTGAGGCTTAGAAGAGTTATTAGGGATTAGCTGATTAGGAGATTAGGGATTAGTTATTGGGGGCTACAGTAGTTTCAAAAAGAGAATAGAATAGACAATAATCAACAATAATATGAAAACACAACAATTCAAAACTAACGTGAAATGCGGCGCTTGTGTAGCGGCCATCACACCAGAAATGTCAAAATTAGAAAATGCTGAGTGGAAGGTAGACTTGAGCCACCCTGATAGAATACTAACTGTCTCAGGAGCACAAAGTACTGCGGAAATCATCTCAGCCTTGGAAAAAGCTGGTTACAAAGCTGAAGCTATCTAATCAAACAATTCCTTTAAATTTAAACTTAACGTAAATAGGACGATTCAAAATGGCTGCCTATTTCATGTTTATTTTATTAGCTTTGCCCAAAACAATCCTATGATCAATTACCAACAATTTGTACTGGATAATGGCCTACAAGTGCTCGTGCATGAAGATCACAGCACCAAGATTGCCGTAGTCAATATCCTCTACAAGGTAGGATCACGCAATGAGATCGAAGGTAAAACAGGGCTTGCTCACTATTTTGAGCATTTGATGTTTGGAAGTACCAAGCATATCCCTGTCTTTGATACGGCATTGGAAAAGGTCGGTGGTTCTTGCAATGCTTTTACCAATACTGACATCACCAATTACTATATCACGCTACCTGCAGTGAATTTGGAAACGGCTTTTTGGCTAGAATCAGACAGAATGATGAACCTAGCCCTAACAGAAAAAACCATCGAGACCCAGCGAAAAGTAGTCATTGAGGAATTCAAGCAGCGTTACCTCAATCAGCCTTATGGGGATATTTTCCATCATATCAGAGGACTAGCCTATGACCGTCACCCTTATCAATGGCCTACGATTGGCAAAGAGATAGAAGACATCGTCAATTATAAAAAAGAAGATGTAGAGGAATTCTACTTCACACATTACCGTCCTGACAATGCCATTATGGTTGTGGCAGGTGATGTCGCCCTGGAAGAAGTCAAGCGCTTGAGTGAAAAATGGTTTGCAGAGATCCCTTCTGGATCTATCCCCAAAAAAACCATCCCCACAGAGCTCCCTCAAGTCAAGAAAAAAACCAAAATTGTAGCAGCTAAAGTGCCTACTGATGCACTTTATAAGGTCTATCACATGCCAGGCAAGATGCAAGAAGGTTACCTTGAGGCTGATCTGATCACGGATATCATTGGATTTGGTCGCTCTTCTATCCTTGAACAGCAGCTAGTCAAAAATGGACACACCTTCGCTTCAATTGGCGCTTATATCCTCGGAACAGTAGATCCTGGACTAATGGTCTTCTCTGGCAAAATGGAGAAAGGGCGATCAGCAGAAGAGGCGGAGAAGGCTTTGGATGAGGTGGTAGAAGCTTTCAAAAGCAGTAAGATTTCAGATACTATTCTTCAGAAAGTGAAAAATCAAGCTGAAGCCATGAAAACCTACGAATCCATCCAATTGTTGAATAGGGCCATGAGCTTGGCATATTACGCCCATTTGGGCAACCCTAACTATTACCAAGAGGAGTACGAAATCAAAACCCGCATTCCTTCGGACAAAATCATCCATTGGGCCAACACAATATTACAAGAAGAAAATGCTTCGGTGATATATTATAAAAGTGTAAATAAATAATTTATTCATCTTGAGTGAGTATGGTATAGTTATTCATTGATATTTATACCGCTAATGCGAAGATGATGTTGGTAAATTATATACCAATTAGACGCTGAAATTCAAGTATTAAGCTCAAGTTAAAAGTATCGATCAATAAAAAATTGACATAAAGATTCCTTACAAGAAAAATGAAAAAGATAAGAGTTGGATTTGGTTATGATGTGCATCAGCTACAAGCAGGCTATGATTTTTGGCTCGGCGGGATCAAGCTTGCCCATGAAAAAGGTGCCGTAGGACATTCTGATGCAGATGTACTCATTCATGTCATCTGTGATGCCTTGCTAGGTGCGGCCAACATGAGGGACATTGGCTACCATTTTTCGGATAAAGACCCAAAATACAAGGGCATAGATTCTAAAATCCTACTCAGAGATGTGATGAAACTAATTCGGGAAAAAGGCTATGAAGTGGGGAATATTGATTCTACCATCTGTCTACAAATCCCAAAAGTAAACCCTCATATTCCTGAAATGAAAAAATGCTTGGCGGAGGTCATGGGTATCGATGAGGAAGACATCTCCATCAAAGCAACTACCACAGAGCAGCTAGGCTTCGTCGGTAGAGAAGAAGGTGTATCTGCTTATTGTGCTGTACTGATTGAAAAAGCTTAAGTATGTCTCAAGAAATTAAAATCATCACCACCGAAGACGGTTCACACTCCCTATATCATGCAGGGTTGAACGAAACCTACCACTCCTTCCATGGCGCATACCGTGAGTCTGTTCATGTGTTTATGCTATATGGCTTGGAAACTTGGTTCATGAGAAATCCAGGGGTACAGCCTATTCGGATTTTTGAAGTCGGATTTGGAACAGGTTTGAATGCATGGCTCACCTTGGTATGGGCTGAGCAAAACAAAATCCCTGTTTTGTATCACAGCATTGAGCCATTTCCATTGGAAAAGGAAATCTACAGCCAGCTCAACTATACCGAGGTAGATGAGACGATCATGCATTACAAACCTTATTTTGAAAGGCTACATCAAGCTCCTTGGAATGAAGGCGCAATTGTCTCAGAATATTTCAATATGAAAAAAGACATCACCACGCTAGAGGAGGTACAACTTTATCCTACGGATGTGGTGTTTTTCGATGCATTTGCGCCCAGCAAGCAGCCAGAACTCTGGACCAAAGCCATGCTAGAAAAGGTGACGGAAAGTATGAATTCAGGTGGTATTTTCACTACCTACTGCGCCATGGGACAGCTCAAACGAGATCTAAAAGACTTAGGTCTTACAGTAGAGACCTTACCGGGCCCTCCAGGAAAAAAAGAAATGACAAGAGCCGTGAAATAAAACTACTCCTCTTCTTTCCTTTTTAAGACTGGAAGTTTTTTGGGCGGGCGTGACTGACCAAAACCAAAGGTGCCCTTCAAACCCGAAAAGGTTGTCTTCCACCAATAATTGAATATGAATTTCTCAGTATCTCTAGGTTCATAGATGGAACCTTTGACCGTATTCCTCGGAAACTTCCGTGGATTATGACTCTTCAAAGCAAAAGTATTCAAGACAAAAGTAAGGATACGCTTCCTACCTTTTCCCAACTCTAGGGTTCTCTCATCCAGCAAATCTACCCTGAGGTCATTGTAGGATAGCACCATACTTCCTCGGGCATCTTTATTATCCGCTGTAAACGACCAATCACCACCATGGACGCGCCCCTCACGAACTTGTGCAAATGCATTTGGCACTAGGATAGAATTGATCAAATCGAAATCAAATGCTCCTAATTGCGCATTGATCTGCATAGGGTAAGGTGATTGGTAGCGCATCTGACCTTGGAGGCTAATATCTGCTTGCCCATTGAGCTTGCCCATCGCAAGGATATAGCTCTTTTCCAAAGAAAAATCTTCTGGGTCATTCCCCAAATGGAAGGGATACAACGCTGCATAGAGTTCTGAAAAATAGATCTCCCCTGGCACAAGTCCCCTCTCCGGGAATTCAGTATAGCGCACCTTACCATTGATCAATTGTAAGGTGTCAATCTCGGCAACAAAACCCACTTGCTGCATCAATTCCTGCGGCATCATCTTGTATTGATCCTTGGGAAGCGGAAAGCGTTTGTCTCTGAATATTGATGCTTCCAAATCTATCACTTCGACCAAGGATGCTTGGAGCTCCTGCTTATCTGCTAGTCGCTCCAGATTGGGTGAGTAGATCAAGATCTCTGGAATCATCATCTCCATGACATCTATTTCCTTATTCATCTTCCTTGTGTAAGCAAATCTCCCATAGCGAGGCTTCATACTTACATTCTGAAGCTGAATCTGATCCTGACTGATCAATGCATATCCAATGGTGAGCACCTTCATGCTGTCTTTGGTGTAAAGCTTATAATCAGGTAAGCTGACTTTGAACTCCTTTTTCAACAAGGCCGCCTGATCAAATCCAGACATTTCCTCCAAATCAATGTCTAAATCCTTCAAACTGATGTTAAGCTTATTGAAATACTGCGGTTCCTTGGAGGAGTTTTTGTCAAAGAAAGCCAGGTTTCCATCTACAATCTCAAACTCATCAACCTTGATAGTTTCCAATACAGTCTTAGCATCTTGCTCACCTTCAAGTGGCTCTTGCTCAGGTTTTTTGGCATCATCTAAGAAAATCTCAATATCAGGCCTGAAAAGCCTCAATTCACTGATCAAAAGATCCTTGTTGAATTGCACATCTGATACCGCCTCGGTCTTGATCAAGGCAGTGGGTATATGGCCAGATATGACCGGTATTCCTGGCTTTCCTGACAAGGTGTAAGGTATAATCCTTAAGTTGTTCAGAAAAATACCCTCGTAGCGCGTATCCAATTCTACTTTGGTGAATGTCACACGATGCACACTATCTGGCAATGTCAGCCAAAACTCATCAATGGCCAATGACAATCCTCCAAAAAACCCTGAAATATCCCCCTTACTCAAAGTAGCAGAGTCAAGCATAAAGTCATAAATGGACAAATTGATCCCTGTATCGACTAGCTCACTCCTGACCCCATTTTCTCTAAATGACAAATTGAAATTGGCATTTTCTGCAGTGACGGTGTCAATACTAATCAGATTGATCGTCTTAGGTAGTGTTCTATCTCTTCTCCTGCTAGACTCCACTTCATCAGTATCATCAAAATCTTTGTTAATCAATAAGTTCACAGAGGAACCCGAAAACTTCACTTTACTTAAGCTCAATTCATTATCAAAAAGAAAGCGCTCTAAATCCACTCCCGTAAATGAAAGGCTTGGGATATTGGCCGATATCCTCGTCTTATCTAAGATATTGTTGCTTGGGCGAAGCTGTACATTGCTGGTAATGATTTCTTCTCGAGCCGTATTGAAGCTAATGCGGTCTGCCACGATGTTATATTTCCCATCGGCAATACTGAAAACATAATTGTTCAGCCCCAAGTCTACTTCCTCTGAAAATAGTAATCGGAAGTCTTCAGGTTTGGTGTTTTGATCTACGCTGAAGTTTTTGACTGCGATAGAGACGTTGTCTTCCGAAAAAGTCCTGATATTCTCCCTCACATAGTTTTCATAGTTCAAACTCCCGCGCTGTAAGATCAAAGAGTCTACTGTCACAGCAGTAAAATAATTCTGAAGCAATTCTAGCACATCTTGCTGCTCTACTTTTTCATCCTCCGACCTCTCCCGTTGCCTATAGCTATACACGTTGATTTTGGGAGAAGGAACCCTGATCTGCTTGATTTTGAGCACACCTCCAAAATAGGCCTTATTCAAGTCTACCCCTGTTGCCAAGAAACGAGGGACATAAATGTCAATTACTGTGTTTTTATCATATCGGTCCAGTACATTCTGAATCTGATCCCTGTCAAAGGGACGAATAGAAAAACCCTCAATCCTGACTAATGATGCTTTGGTGTCAAGATAAACATTGGATGCTTTGAAAACATGTAGGTTATCGGATAGCTTGAGCGCATAGTCTTTCAGTTCAATCTGTAATGCCTCCGCTAAAAAAATACTTTTGCTATTTTTACCTGCCTGGTCATCCAAGGCAAATTTTTCAAGCACTAAATTTACTGTACCAAATGAAAGACTATCCTGTCTAACCCTCAGGTTGTTATCCACTACAAGTGACCCTTCTTTTATTTCCAGTCGATTGACATAGATTGCTTGCAAAAAATCTTGTGTGAGTGCCTGAAGGTCAAATGGTTTTTGATTTCCATTGCCAGTTTTGACATCTCTAAGGATGATTTCCGGACTATTGATCATCACTTCTGCAATGTCTACAATCCCCTGATTATAGATTTTTTTGAGATTGGAGTCTTGGATGTCTAAGGCTGGAACATGAATTTCAAAAATGGTCAATTCTTCATCTTCCTCCGCCTCTGCCGTAGGTGAGATCCTGACATCCTTCACTTGAATAGCATCATCAAAAGAAGAAAGAGAAACAAAATCACCCGTAATTCTGTGGATTTCATCCCCTAGCGCAATTTCTACTTGATGCAATTTCACAGCAGCATCTTGTGCATAGAAGAATTGATTCTTCTTCAGAGATTCATTTGGACCGACATAGACATCTTTCATCTCGAAATCTATCCGATCTGCTTTGATACGGTGATGCTCAGTATCTGAGACATTTCTTTGTGTAAACTTCCCTTCCTCGATGACCAAATCAGCAATCTGTATGGAAGTGAGTATCCCTTCTATCAATTCATAAAGATCAAAAATTCCCTTATCAGATTTGACCTCTCTTGGCGTGGAATAAAGGTTAAATTCCGGTCTAACCAACCTCAAGGATCCAACATCCACTTCAGAAGTATAAAACACCTTGTTCACATCAGCATCTGTAAGCCGGAGGTTTGCCAATTCAACTTGAAAATAGCTCAAAGACGGTTTTGACAAATCAGGGGAAATACTGATTTTCTTCGCCTCGATGTATTGCTCCAACGAGGAAATATGCACTTCGGAGGCCTGAATCGTATGGACACTGTCGGCTAGAAGGATTTCGAAATTATCTAAATCTATGGCAAAACCTGCTGCATTGAAGGGGGTCTGTGGACTTCTTTCCTGAAGGAGCTGAATATCCTTTACGCGAATATCAGCATGATCGACCTTGATGGACTTTTGGGAAATGAAATTCTTTAACAATAGATCTGCTTCATCTACCAATAGTTCTTTGATCCTAATCTCTCGAAGTCCCAAGTCGCCAAAGGTCTTCTTGATCTCTTCTTCAAGCAACATCAAGGGGGAAGTTTCTCCTTCCTCCAAAAGTTCTTCCAGGTCCTCCTGAAGCTTAAACTCTATGGAAGGATCACTTAATTTAACCAAACCGATCTGAAACTCACGCTTACCAAAAAGGTAAAATAGCCTTGTTAGTGATACTTTTGGTACAGCAATTTTGTAATAAGGAATATATGACAACTCCTCAAAAGCATCTTCCACGGGATTGAGGCTCAAGCCTTCAAAAATCACCCCTCTAGCAAAAAGAGAAATGTAAAAGCGGTCAAAATCAATTTCATATTTCTCCTCAGACGCTTGAGAAACTTTCTTCTTAAGGTAATTTCTTAGGAAAAAGTCAGAAGAAAAGTAAGTCACCACCTGCAGCACCAACAGGATTGCAAGGACGATTCCTGCAGGCTTAAGGTATCTTAGAGCCCTCAATTTCCAAGTTTTGTACTGTGCTGTTGGTTCAGTCATACCTTTTTCCACTAAAGTAAAAGTAATACAAAACCTTCGGAAATAAACAATATAGCGCTAGGCAATATTCAAGAAACCCAATCTTTACCAAGACGGATTGTAAAGATTTCTAGGAGACTAACCAACCTCAACCCCTCGGGGCTACAATCCCCTCCGTTGCGCTCGCTGCGTCAACGTTGCGATCGCCGCGAGAACCCATATTTCAAAAAAGCATCTTTGAGTTCTTAGTGCTCCTTCGCGCTCTTAGTGTTCCAAAAAAATTACTGTGACCCTTTAATCTTTATCCTCCTCTCTCCTAATTCAACCAAGATTCTTTATCGTTAAACGTTCAATGTTAACTGTTCAACGAAGGAACCCAGTAAATTCACAATTCCTCCACGATCAACACTTTAACTCTTAACGTTTAACTATTAACCCTAAACAGTTAAGCAACCCGGACACTTCGGGGCAATTGAACATTGTCTACCCCCTTCAACCTTCATCCCTTACTTGGTACTTTGTACTTCGTACCCCTGTCCCCTAATTTCCTCCTTCCTTTCTTCAAATCCAGCCATTCCAAATTCGACCCCTCCAGGGTCACAAATATTATCCAAACTAACACTCCCCATATCCACCCGGTTTTCACCCGGGGCTATTTATGGTTCAAGCCCTTCAGGCTTTTTATATTGCTTTGACTTTTCAAAAACTGTAATCCCTAGTTTTCCTCATCTCTCCTCCTTCCCCCTTCGTATAATTCGTGTAATTAGTGGTTCCCCCTTCACCCTTCCCTCTTCCTATTTTACTTCGTCCCTTTTTCCTTATATTTATCCCCATGTTTGGTGCGCTTCTGCTTATCCTATTTCTTTTCTTCCTGACTCAACCCATATTGAGCAGCATTCAAGCCAAACACAAATGGCTCAAGGCAGGACTATTGAACCAACTCTTCTGGTACCACATGTTTTTTGGAGGAGTCTATTACACCTATGCACTTTTCAATCGGTCTGATTCCCATGCATATTACATGAAAACGAAAACATATTGGCGTAACTGGTCAGATGCTTTTCATACGGGTACTGACTTCATGGAGTGGCTTGCTTTCCCCTTTATCAGATACCTGAATTTCAATTATGAAATGACAATGTTCCTTTTTACCTGGTTTGGGTACTTAGGATTTGTCTACTTTTACCTATTCATCAAAGAAAACCTCCGCTTCAACCCCAAGTTCGAAGGCTGGGATGCCATTACCATCTTCATGTTTTTACCCAACATGCACTTCTGGACAGCATCTTTGGGCAAGGGGGCGATTATATTTTGTGGATTAGGATTTTTAGTTTACGGCTTATCATGGCCTGGAAAACGAATCCCTCACCTGATCATCGGAGGCTTCTTATCATACATGGTTCGCCCTCATATTTTGGTAGCAGTATTGATCGGAATGGCGGTGGGTTTTGTCTTAGGCAAAGAAAAAGTGCCCATTTATCAGAAATATTTGGTAGCGCTAGCAGGAGTAGTTTTTTCCATTGTCATGTATGAAAGTATCATCCTTTACTTAGGTTATGATCCCAATAACTTACTGGACTCCTTTCAAGAGGAGGCTGCATTAAATGCCCATAGACTAAGCTATTCAGCAGGCTCTGCCGTAGACATGAACAATTACAGCTTACCCATGAAGCTCTTCACTTTTTGGTTTCGCCCACTATTCATAGATTCACCAAATTTACTTGGTATAATCGTCAGCATGGAAAATGCCCTTTACATCTACATGTTTAGCAAAATATTCAGCAAGGACTTCATCACCTACATCAAGGAAGCCCCATCCATGGTCAAAATGTCCGGCGTGGTATTCATCTCCATCTCGATCTCCATGACCTACATCATGTCCAACTTGGGCATCATCATCCGACAAAAAAGCCAAATCATGTACTTCATGCTCTTTGTGATCGTCGCCTTCATGGACTGGCAAAAAACACAGCGCATCAAAAAACGCGCAATAATCTACAACAGAATCGTGGAGGAAGAGGAGAGGAAGCGGGCTGAGATGGAGAAATAATGAATTTTCAAAACGACTAAAATGGATTCAATCACCATTCAAATATTTTATGCTAGATTATCATAAAAAGACCCTTATTTGGAAGAAAAAACATTTTTGGTTTGGTCTAGCTATTGTTATCATTTTCTATTCACCCTACATCATACTTGGTCAAGACAGTGTTTGGTATGCCAATGATTACACCGAACTAGTCATCCATTGGTTCAAGCTCCTGATAGATCACAATGCCATCCTTAAGCCCAATGATTATCCCATCATAGGCATGCTAGATGTGCTGCCTAGAGGCTCCTTTGCTTCAGAGTTTTATCTGAAAACATGGTTGTTTTACTTGCTGACACCTTACCAAGCCATCCTGATCAATAAACTGCTGATTCATTTGACAGCCTATGTCAGCGCTTATCATTTTCTTACTAAGATTTCACATGACTGGATGCAAGGTCCCAAATTCCTGTATGCCCTATGCTGGGCTTGCATTCCTTTCTGGCCAGAAGCAGGTATTGGTCTAGCCTTGACACCATCTGTATTTTGGGTGTTTTATAAGCTAAGCCAGGGAAGCAAAATCAGTTTCCCTATAATCCTGCTCATTCTAGTGCTTTGCTTTTATTCTTATTTTCACCTCAATGGCATTTTCTTGGTTTTAATACTAGCAGCTTACGGCTTATATACCCTTATTACCCAGAAGGTTGCTTATAGAAACTACTGGTTAATGCTATCATTTTTGACTGTGACATATTTGCTTTTCAATTACAGAATGTTTGACATTTACTTTTTTCAAAGAGACTGGTTTACTCCCCACAGAATTGAGTACGATATATACAGCTTTGGACGGTATCATAAGAATGTAGGATACAAACTCAAACATTTGTTGCTATTTGGAGAAATTCACGCAGTATTAATATCTCCTATTCTTTATTTTACTTTATTGGGCTATTTAATCTTTTCTAACTATTTCAAAACAGAAAGCAACAAATACATTTTTCTTTTAAAAGTCTTTATAGGGGTGAATTTCGTAGCGCTTATAGCGTCATTGTTGACATACATTCCATTAATCGAAAAACTACCGATTATTGAGAAAATCAACCAATTTAGCTTCGAAAGATTCTATTATCTGATTTATCCATTTTTAATCTTTGCCTTTATTTTGATCGTGGATCAAATGACCAGGCACATGCAGTTAAAAAAATATGGATGGTTATTAATTACACTTCTACTAACTTATAACTTCTTAGTGCTAGATGATAATACAAAAAATAAAATTTTAAAACCAATTGTTGGCATTGGGAACAAATACCCAACTTTTAAACAATTTTTTGCAGAAGAACAATTCACAGAAATCAAAGATTTTCTACATCAATTAGGACATCAAGATTATAAAGTGGTAAGTGTTGGTATGCATCCAGCCATCGCCTCTTTCAATGGTTTACATGCCCTAGATGGTTACACAGGAAATTACCCTCTGCGCTATAAAAATGAGTTTTATGAAATCATCAAAGATGAATTAGGTGCTGATGATCGTAAAAATTGGCTCTATTGGCACTTTAAAGGTTGGGGAAACAAAGCCTATATGTTTAATCATACAAACAATGACGATTTTATGAGGCTCAAATGGTTTGAACCTACTTCAATAGACGCACCGAAATACAATTATGAAAAACTCAAAGAAATGGGTTGCTCTTTTATTTTATCCGCTGACTTGATAATCAATGAATCCAAACTAGAATTAATCAATACATTTGAACATGATAGATCAGCATGGATCATTCACCTTTATGAAATCCAATAAACCAAAACTAAAATTCAGCTTGAAAAAAATAAACATCATCGATTTTGGCTCCTAGGTTTAGTTGCTGCTTTAGCATCACTATTACCATTTGCAATCATGCCAAATGCAGTTATCAACTATTTGGGAATGCATTTTCAGGTTTTGGTTTTTGTCCTCACGCTGACATTCGGATTTGCCATTCGTGTGAAGCTAGAGTTATTTCGATTATCATGGATCCATGGGCAAGTTATAGCTACGATAGTATTTTTGATCATTGCGTTCAGTCAATGGCAAGGCAGCCAAGATGTATACAGACAGATTCAGCACCGGCATATCGTATTATCAGCGCATCAAGGCAGACCTGATACAGTCTATTTACCACCTATCAGATATAATCAAAATTTCTTTTCCCACTTATCCTATGAAATATTAGAAGATGCTGATGAAGCGCATAATCAACGCCTTCAAATGATTCATCAAACGGGACCAGTTGTACTCAAGATCGATGGCCCAACTTCAGCTGATACCATTCCATATACTAAAAACTATAAACTTAACAACTACCTAGACAGAAAACACTGGTAAAACCTAAAACCAATTTGCTTTTCATCATTTCAAAATGCACCCCTTCCTCCCTCATCCTTCCCCCTATACTTGGTTCAACTTGTCCGCCGTGGCGGATTGTACTTCGTACTTCGTACCCCTTCAAAATTCCTCCCTCATCCTTTCCCTTTCTATTCGTATTAATCCCAGCGCTTCAGCGCTCCAAATTAAGAAACGCCTCAAGCTAATTTGAACTTCGTCAATTAATTCTTTCCTCTCAAATCCAAAATAGTTTATTTAATTAGTCCAATTCGTGTAATTAGTGGTTTACTTTTCTCCTTTAACCTTTTCCTCCCTACACCTCCGTTGCGCTCTCCGCGTCATTTCGTTGCGCCCGTTGCGAGAAATCCTTCCCCCTTTTTCTCCCGATCCCTCGGGACACCCCGACCCCTCGGGGAACCAACCCTACAACCTGGCCCGTCACTAAAATGATCCAATGGGATCATTTCTTAACGTTCCGTCCTCCTTTAACCTTTCCCCTCTTCCCTAATTTCCTCCCTCATTTCACTCCCATTTATTTGCATAATTCCCCCAACTCCCTAAATTTGTTCAACCGAGTAAAAAAATTACTCAACCACCCCCTAAGCACAAACCCTGTGACTGAAAGGGCGAAGCCGTTTTCAATGTTTAGTCGGTTATATGCTTAATCGATTAAGCGAGCAAAATAAAAATATAGCGACACAAAACTCACCAAGACCCACAAAGCTCACAAAATTAAATCCTTAGAGATCTTTGTGTTCCTTTGCGCTCTTTGTGTCCCAAATAACTCAATAACCATTCACCTAATAACTAAATCCCCCCACGCTTAACACCCCGATCCCTCGGGGCATCCCGATCCCTCGGGGCATCCCGATCCCTCGGGGAACCAAATTTAGTGCTCTTCGTGCTTCATAGAGCTCTTAGTGTCCCAAAAAAAAGAAGCGACACAAAACTCACCAAGACCCACAAAGCTCACAAAATTAAATCCTTAGAGATCTTTGTGTTCCTTTGCGCTCTTTGTGTCCCAAATAACTC
>NZ_FTOP01000027.1 GCF_900156785.1 Belliella pelovolcani
GTTCACTCATCTTAGGATCATTTAATAAGTCATCAATTGTCTTTTTCTTGTTCATATTGTGTAAAGTTAGCAGACACACTTAAATGAACAGTCTCGGTGGTTTTTATGGAGATGTTAATTCCTCTTACTTTTTGTCTTGACACAAAAAGTAACAAAAAAGTCAAGACGGAGATATCCTATCCACCCACAAGGCCACCGCTGGCCCGGATCTCCGTCGTCCCGCCCACATTAAAACGCAGATAGTCACAATTCAAAGCCCCGTAGTGGGCTTAACTTTAAATAGCCCTGTACAAGGCGCTTGAATTTAGAAATAGTCAGAATGTTTGATATGCGCCGCAGTGCGGGGTTGAGATGTGCGCACGAATGACCGTGAGTCCCGGGGGATGTAGATATGGGGGAAGATGGTCGAAGTCGGGACGATATTGGAAAGTGGTTTGAGGAGGATAAAAGATTATTTAATGATCGGAATTGCAAATTTCTTTTATCAAGTTTCGGATCCCAAGGAATCTGGGCAAATTCCAAAAAGCAAATGAATTTTAGATTTTAAATGGTAGAATTCAGATTTAGGGGTATGGTAGTTTTATGGGGTATGGCTGAATTGATTATTTTTCTGATACAGTAGGTTTTAGGTGTTACACAGAGTATCGTTGAGGAACCTAGGAGGTACGAAAGCGGATAAACATAATAAATAATATGTGAAAATAGTGGATTAAAAAATTGTACTGAAAATGGGCTTGAAAATCAAATGTTTATATTCTTAGAATAATTATATGATTTCTTGGTTTTTCGCCAAAAGTCGGCGAATGGTCGGGAGGCATACGGGACACGGTCGGAACACGGTCGGGAGAGAGACGGGGGAAAATGGGGTAATTTTTGAATAAAATATGATTATTTTAGATTGATTTGTACTTTTTTTATATTGAAAAATTGGGTATTTTAGTGTGTGCCTTTTGGTTTTTACCGCGGAGGGCACAGAGGAACGCGGAGGGATTGTATGTTGGATTATAGGTTGTAGGATTTTGAATTAGAGAGCGGTTAGAGAACCGTAATGGTGTAGGGCCAAGCCCGCCTGCATCGGACAGGTCAAGAGACTTGAACCAGAAGCGATGATTGGAATTAAAAATTCTTTTTATCTGGTTTCGGAATTGCAAATTCCGAATAGCGGAGACTTGAGCAAGGGATATACCCAGCAGCAGATGGCCGACCTGATCCATACGCACAGGACAGGATACTCCAAGATGGAAAACAACCAGCAGGAGATCCCCGTCGATGCCCTTGTACTGGTCGCCAAAAGCTTCGGGATGTCGGTGGACGAGGTGATCTACTTCGACGAAAAGAACGGCGTCCCCGCCGAGGTCTCAGTCAACGACAAGGCAGCACTCGAACAGCTCCAGCTGATCAACGAACTCGACGAAGAGGAAAAATCCATCCTCCTGAAGCTTATTGAGACCTTCGTCTCCAAAAAACGATTCAAGGACTATTTACAAAAAAATATCGCTGCCCTGTAAATACAAAAAGCCCGGACATCGCCGGGCTTTTTGGTTTTACATATCTAATATATCTCCGATTTTATAAGATCCAGCAGCCTTGGGTTGTCTTCCATTAAGTTACCGTTTAAGATAGTATCGAAAAACTCCCCAAGACACAAAGTATCAGTCTTATTTGAATAATCAATCAATATTTTAATCCTAATATCAATAGATCTTATACTATCATTTGCCTTCAAACCCTGTAATTCTTTGCTAAGAGAAGTTAGGAATGCTTTATCCGATATCACTTTCGTGTCACGAAAAGTTAACATAAAGTCAATTGATTCACAGGTCACAGGTACCATTACATTAGTGTACTCTGGCAAATATGTCACCCTTACTTTATTGATCGCCCTACTTTCTCGTTCACAGGAAAGCAATGCAAACGAAAGGAACAACACAAACATTTGAAACAATCCAAAATTTTTCATCTGCTACCAGTTTTTATCCAGTGATTTTAATTGAGCCTCTCTCAATTTCTTGTAATAAGCCTCTGTTTTTGCCACATTCTTTTTGTTTGAAGTTGGCCCTGAAGTTATTACGCTTCTACCTGAGTGACTTGTTCTAGTAACACTATTGGCAGGAATTTCCCTATTTGAACGTGCGGTTTTTTGTTCGGATCCCGTAATAACTCGTCTCTCCTCTTTATTCCTATATTGTGAATCAGGTGTTCCCACTCCCTTTTTATAATTCTCAGGAGCAGTTTTGAACTCAAGAGCATGATCTGATTCATGCTCCAATACAGTGGCAGGAGATACGGTTGCTTTTTCATATTCTGCTCCCAATTCTGAATTCCAATAAATATTACCTCCCCTATGGCCTGATTCATATTCAGTAGACATTACACCAACAGCAATCTTGTTGTTAGTTGCAATCCCCTGCATTTTCTCTCCACCACCATTTTCAGCGTTGTAATTGTAAGCACTCAGGAACTGCTGGACGAACTCGTTTTTAGGGGCACCATCAGCATTGTTGCCGGTAAACCTGAAGTTCTGCTGCTTTCCTTTATCATCGGTGTACCAGATTAAAAAATCTTTACCGTCTGGGTCTATCATCAATATCGGGTTATTCGCTACCCAGCTGTAAGGCGACATGGAAGGGTATTTGTCGGCATGAGGATCCAATTGCCATGTCCGTCCAATAACCGGATCATATCCACGGGCTTCAAAATCGTAAATATTCAGGCTATGATCATCCAATAACTCTTTGCCCTGATAGAGGTACTTATTTACCTTCATACTACTTGCTTGAAACCCTAGCCCAGTAAGCTCCAATCCCCAAGGGTCGTAGTGGGTTTCCTGAATCACTGGAGAGCCAGTACTCATAATGCTGAAGTCATCAAACCATACGTTTTCGTCTGTTTCATTCACCAAGAACGTTTCCATAAATCCGTCTTGGGGAATATAGAGGTTATTTTCCAAAACTTCATGCTTATTCGCTGCATTTTTGCTCAAAATATGCTTACCAAATTCATAAAGGTTGCTATCCGCATCGTAAAGGGCATAGCCCATATATGCTTCTGGGGCATCTTTCTTTTGGAGGTCTTTGGCCATGATATCTATTATATTGAGGACTGTGATGGTATTGACACATCCGCCGCAGCGGGTTTTTTAATGATCGGAATTACAAATCCCTTTTATCTGGTTTTGGAGCGCCAGGAATCGGGGCAAATTCCGAATAGCGGAAGATTGCCAAAGCTTTGGGCGTGAAGCTCTCGGACTTATTTGATACAGATGATAAACTGGCCGATGTAAATTCTTATGATGCTTCCCTGATGGAAAAAATACAGCTTATCGAGACGCTCAACGATGAAGAAAAGAAAATGGTGTTTTCCTTTGTAGATGCGCTGGTAGGAAAGAAAAAATTAAAAGATGCACTTTCAGGAGTGCTTAATGATGTAAAATGAAAAAGCCAAGCTGATAAGCCTGGCTTTTTTATTTATTTTTTGAAGTACTCTGTTGTTATCAGTATCCCTCCCGCAATTAGCCCTCCAACTAACGACTGTAGAAAATAGGGAGCATCTTCGCTAAAATGATTCTCAAAGAGGTAGAGAAAAAGAGGTAGAAGAAAAAATATTGATAAAATTCCCAATGTTATCGAGCGAGATTGCTTTTGACTTCTAAAGAAGAAAATCAATATCAATACTGACAAAAGTAAATTCATCCAGATATGAGCATTCCAATTGTCTCCAAAAACATACAGCAATACTGCATTTAAGTGCCAAATTAGAATATTAAGCACAGGCATAAATGCCGATAAAATTAAGACAAGCGTTAATATTAGTGAAAATTTTATTCTTGCTATCATCTCAAAATCTGATTAATCATTGGTGAATCTTTTATTCCAGTCATCAATTCCAATCAACTTTCCATTCTCCATAACACCTTGAAAAATTCCATCTTGATTTACCATTATTGATATATTTACATCAAACATCGGCTTTTTCTTATCTCCCATTAAAGTCACAAAAGGCCCTTTATTGGGTCCTGCTTTAGACTGAAAAGCACCCAAGAATATTGAATTCTTATCATTATCAGTAACAAAACCTTCCGCATTGGGGAATTGATCTCCGCTTATCTGCCCTACAATACTTAAAATCTGATTACCGTTTTCTGCATCAGCTACATTAATATTTAGGTTGGTGTGAACATCAATATCCCAAGTAGGGCCACCATCTGGTGGTATTAAAGAAGGTGACATTGGAGGCAATAAAGCATCATTGTTCCCATATAAGTGAGTATTGATTTTACCCCCTGATATTGGTGCAGAAGAACCTCCATTTACATAGGCTTCCGAATAAGCCCAAGCTCAATAAACACTTGATGATAAATTTCCGTGTGCAGTTGTTGTTCCTGCCCCAGTTGTAGTTTCATAAGAGGAAACTTGCCTGATTCGCGATGATGCAGACATAGAAGTACTAAATCCTCTGTTATCTCCGTGCCATAGCCCGGCACCAAAACGCTTATATGGGGCAAAACTTCGAATATGAATATCGATTGGAAACTGTCCATCAGGATCGATAAACCTGAGAGGATTATTGAACCCAAAACTGTACGGTGACCAAGATGGCATCAGGTGTGCTTTAGGGTCAACAACGCTCCACCTGCCTATCGCAGGGTCATAGCCTCTGGCTCCATAGTCGTAGATGTTCAGGTTGAGATCGTCGACATATTCCTTCCCGTTGTAGAGATACCTATTCACCTTCATACCGCTTGCTTGGAAACCAAGTCCAGTAAGTTCTAAACCCCAAGGGTCATAGTGGGTTTCCTGAATCACTGGAGAGCCAGTACTCATAATGCTGAAGTCATCAAACCATACGTTTTCGTCTGTTTCATTCACCAAGAACGTTTCCATAAATCCGTCCTGGGGAATATAGAGGTTATTTTCCAAAACTTCATGCTTATTCGCAGCATTTTTGCTCAAAATATGCTTACCAAATTCATAAAGGTTGCTATCCGCATTCCCGATACGCTTTGCTTTCGGGACAAGCTATAAAGGGCATAGCCCATATATGCTTCTGGAGCATCTTTCTTTTGGAGGTCTTTGGCCATGATATCTATTATATTGAGGACTGTGATGGCATTGACACATCCGCCGCAGCGGGTTTTTTAATGATCGGAATTACAAATCCCTTTTATCTGGTTTGGACCCCGAGGAATCGGGGCAAATTCCGAATAGCGGAAAAGAGGAGAAAGGGAAAAGGTTAAAGGGGGGTGTAACCGTCTGACGGTTATGAAAGATCTTGAAAATTGACGGGAGCTTATTGAACCGTCTGACGGTTTGGGCAGTTAGAAAACTGCAATGGTTAGGGTCCAAGTCAGGAGACTTGAACCAGAAGGTGGCGAGTGTATTATGTGGATTCTGTTGATGGATTGTTTCCACAGATGAACACTGATGGACACTGTTTTAGTCATTGGTTGATTAGAAGATTGGAATATTGAAAAATTGGAAAGTTGGCAGTACCTTGCTCTGTACCTACAGCACTGTTATGGGGGTGTCATGTTTTTTTACCAAGCATTGAAATGCTGGGTTAAGAGGTCTGTAATATCTTCCTTCATTAATCAATCCTTTAGCATCAAAATAAAGTCTGAAGACTTATGAGTGGCAGTTTGAAAACTGCGATAGTTTAGGTCCAAGCCCGCCTGCATCGGACAGGTCATGAGACTTGAACCAGAAGGGTCTTTTAGTTTTTGCCGCGGAGGGCACAGAGGGACGCAGAGGGATTGTATTTTGGATTATAGGTTGCAAGATTTTGGATTAGAGAGCGGTTAGAGAACCGAAATGGTTTAGGTCCAAGCCCGCCTGCATCGGACAGGTCAAGAGACTTGAACCAGAAGCGATGATTGGAATTAAAAATTCTTTTCATCTGGTTTCGGAATTGCAAATTCCGAATAGCGGAGGTAATGGTCGCTCAGCTCCCCGGCGAAGTCCGCCTCGTTCCTGCACACGTACACCAGGTCGCCCATCAGCGTGTCCAGCTGCTCGGACAGCAGCTGCGGGTCGTGCTCTTCGCCCAGGAACCTGTCCAGCTCCCGGTAGTCGTATCGATACTCTTTTTCCTCTGCCATAAAACTTTCTTTAAAAATTTCCATCTGATAAATACCTCACAAAACTAACCCATTTAACTTTTACATGCAAGAGCTATGTTAATTGTATTTGACCTATAAGTGATGTATTTTTGTGAATCACTATCATATAACTCTCAAAAACGAGGTATTTATGGCTTTTTCAGACAGATTGGCGTTCGCCCGTAAGCAGAAAAAAATCAGGCAGGCTGACCTGGGGAAGCTCGTCGGGACTTCCGGGGATATCATCGGTAAGTATGAACGGGGCGAAAACATCCCCTCCATTGACGTAGCCGCCAAGATCGCCGATGCACTGGGGGTAACCCTGGATTATCTGGTAAAGGACGGGGAGTATGAGCGCATTGACAACGAAACGCTTAAAAAACTGAAGGAGATCCAAAACCTGGACCCGGAAAACAAGTCGCACGTCTTCGCCACCATCGATGCTTTTATCAAGGCGGCCAAACTCAAAAGTATTGCAGCACTATAAAACACAAAAGCCCGGCAGTGCCGGGCTTTTTTTAGTTGATTTAGACCACTTGATCTACAAGATCAATCATCCAAGATTCGTTCTTACCATATTTGTAATTGTCCTCCAAGACAACCTTTCCTTCACTTATCCATTTCCACTTCAAGTAATAAACAAACTCACCCTCGTGTGGGAGCTTGGTAATGAATCTTTCACGCTTTAGCTCCCTGTTTTGCTTATCGAACAAAACCCAATAGAGTTCAAACTCATTCAGATCCCAATTACACCAAAAACCTATTTTGTGCTTCCTGTCAGGTGATGACTTCGGTTTGCCTACATCAAAATGATATTCAAGATTCCTTTCCAAACATTGGTTATAGGCATCCAGAAGAGGGTCTTTTGACCATCCTTTCCTTGCGGCTATTTGCATTATTCCCTTATGTACAGCTTCCAATTGCATCTTTTTCTTGCCCTGTTTGTCTAAAACCGAATAACTAGAAAAGTCAAAGTGGTTTCTAATAGTAATAACATCCACATAGCTTTCATAATAATCTAACAATTCACCCCATTCTTCTCTAATATTGACATTTACTTTTACCACCTTGCCAGTATCAAAGTCTTTTAAAAAAGAACAGTACAGTTCAGGAATCGACCATGCTTCTGAATTGATTGACTGATTTTTATGTCCCTGCGTATAACAAGCTAATGTAATCTGATTAAGCATATTAATTAGGTCTAATTTGTCTTAGAGGCTTTTGATTATTATTATTTGTTCTGAAGTCCTGCACTTTCCCCTTTTTCCAATCTAGTGCCTGTTGTCTATTCCCTAAATTCCCATCTATTACTCGGCCTCCAATGTCAGGGTCATTGCCGTATTTTGATCTAACTTTCTGGTCGATCCTTGGAGACCCCCCAGTTGAGATTTGGTTGGCTGACCTTTTCTGTACGCTAATCCCGTGCTCTAAAACATCACCAGTTTTTTTGTTGAAAATTTCATAACCATGCTGGGCTTTCTGACTCAATTTGGAGTTGGCCTCCCTTAATCTACTTTTTTCAACTTCCGTATTAGTTATTTTTTAAAAAACTGCTTCACATTATAATTATCTATAGTGTTAGCTAGATCCAATGCACTTATCCCGTAATTATTTTTCATTTCTGGATCCGCGCCATATTTAAGTAACTTTTCAATTACCTCTCCCTTCCCCTCAGAAGAAAAAACTGCCCTCCACAAAACTGTGTTTCCAAAATTATCTTGAGAATTAACCTCAGCTCCATTTTCTAGAAGGATATGCACTAACTCTATTAAGTTTTCGTTTACAGAAAAGTGAAGAGGGCTCCAACCATTTTTGTCCGCCAAATTTATATTTACACCATTATTAATTAAAAATTCTGTAAACAATTTATTATTTTCTAATATTGTATAAATTAATAATGTTCTACCATCTTTATCTACAAAATTTAAATTTTCGAATCCTACTATTATCTCCGCAAAACTTACAAAATCATTTTTATATAAAAATGACTTAGCTTTATCAAATTTTTTATTCATAAAATTTATTTCTTTTCATATCTACGACTTCTATTAGAGCTAGGGTTTTCAACCTGATAAAGATTAGGATTATTCTCTGAATCCAGAACCTCTTTTCTGGTACTACCATTTTGTTTATGCATTTCCTTTCTGGTTCTCCATTCTTGACCTGGTCTATGTCCAATGTCAAATGGATCATCTTTTGGAATCACTTGACCAGTATTAGGATCTAAATAATCTCCATTCCGATTCTTCGGAGCATTATCTTTAACTTGTTCAACTGTTCCTTTCCGAAGCTTAACTCTATTTTTTGTCGCATCAATAGCATTATTAATAGTTTTGAGATGTTTGGGGACTTTTCCAAGTTTTGCAACGTCTCCTATTAGAGGTGCTACACCAGCATAACTGGCCATTCCACTCCAGAAATTTCCATTTTTCATTTCTATACTGCCAGCAGCAATATCCGCCGCTCCAGTTGGATCAAATATTCCAGCAATATCTAGCGCTGCAACTAAAATGTCATCTCCTTGGAAAGAATAATTACCTCCAAAATCTCCAACTAAGCCACCTGCATTAATATCGATATCAATAAGGTCGGTCACTACTGTAACACTGGAATTGTTCTCACCATGAATCCTGATATCAAACCTACCATCCGGATCTATCCTTGACAATGGATTGTTCTGCACAAAGTTGTACGGAGAAACCCAATCTCGCTTACTTGCCATTGGATCCACAACTCCCCACCTACCAAGCAAAGGGTCATACATCCTCGCCCCATAATCATACCAATCCAGATTGAGTTCGTCTTGGAATTCTTTGCCGTTGAATTTTTCACGGTTTGTGTGGTTGTTGTAGCTGTAGGCTAGGCCTGTGAGCTCACTGCCAAATGGATAGTAGTGTGATTCTTGGACGATTATAGGTGTTGTGCTTTGGACGGTGAAGTCATCAAACCACACGTTTTCTGATGTTTCATTGACCAGATATACTTCGATATATCCATCTTCTTCTACTTTCAGCGTATCTGAAAGGTACTCGTGTTTGTTTTTGGAGGCTTTGGTGAGCAAATGCTTGCCTCGGGCTACTTCTACACTGTCACTGTTGTAGAGGCTGTAGGCCATGTAGGCTTCGGGGACTTCTTTCTCTCCTAGGTCTCTGAGGATAAGCCAGAGTACATTTATGACTGCCAGCTCTCCTCCTGTTTTGCTTAGTCGGTTGCCTGATTCTGTCAGGCCTTGGATCAGTCGCTCCTTGTCTGCAAAACCTCCCGCAAACAGGGGTAAGTTAGCAGATTTCTTTTGATCTTCAAATCCTTAGGGGTTGATGGAGGTTTGATTTTAGTGAGAGAATTGAATTTGATATTAAGGTGATTCTCTCTTACTTTTTGTTCCCGAAATAATCGGGACAGGCTTTGACGCGAAAAGTAACAATCCCGAGGCATCGGGGCAAGACGGAGATATTCCCGATAGTGATCGGGACAGGCTCTATCCACCCACAAGGCCACAGCTGGCCCGGATCTCCGTCGTCCTGCCCGCATTAAAGCGCAGATAGTCAAAATACAGATCCCCAGAGGGGGATCAACACTTAGTAGCCCTGTACCAGGCGCATGAATGTAGGGATAGTCACAATGCTCGCTATGCGCCGTAGTGCGGGGTTGAGATGTGCGCACGAATGACCGCGAGTCCCGTTAATTATAGATATAGGGGAAAGGAATAGAGATCGGGACGATAAGGGGAGGGTGTTTTGAGGGGGATAAAGGGTTATTTAATGATCGCAATTGCAAATTCCGAAAAGCGGAAGACTTGAACCAGAAGGGTGATTGGAATTACAAATTCTTTTTATCTGGTTTTGCAATTGCAAATTCCGAATAGCGGCGAACCCTTCAATCGCAAGATTTTTATTCTTTGACATCAATCCAAGCATCGTAATTTAAAATTTTTCCATGCTTTTTTTTGTATAAAAAAGAGAAACATGAAACATTTGAAAAAGCATTCATTAATTCCCCTTTTATATAAAACTTGAGTTCTTTCTTTAAAATCTTATTTTCTTTATTTTGTGATATACTTAATTTAACCTTAGACTTTAAATATCCTTCAATTATCCTTAACGATTTATCAGGATTTGAATTTTTTTGCTGGATAAAAACTTCTTCTTTATTTGCAAATAAATCATAATACTGATCGTAGATATCAATTTGAAATTCAATTACCTCATTAGATATAGGATTTAGAAAAAATACACAGCGATTTTTCTCTGGAAATATTTCTACCCTTGAAGCCTCTAACTTCTTTAATTCAACACATTCTAGAAGGCTATAAATTTTTAACGACAAATCTTTAGTAACTCCATTAAGTTCTTCCATGAATTGCTTAATATCTGGTTTTTGAAAAAGAAATCCTGACATAATTACTTATTTATTTGAAAAATTTTATTTCCATTGTATTTCCCTCTAAACACATGGTTAGAACCATGATTTGACCACCCAATACCTGTTTTCATTCCTGTATTAAGAATTCCCCTCCTACCTTGAGGCACATAAACAGAATGATAACGACCAAAAAGAATACTTTTAGGGCCAAGAGTTGAAGATTGCCACATTGCTTCACCTAAACCATACTTCGCTACGTTCATGCCAAACCCAGCTCCTCTAGATATTAGAACCGCTTCAACAGCTTTTTCAGTACCAAACCCAAGATCATATCCCATTTCATAAGCTGACATATTTGGGATATTTTGTAGGTAGTTAATGGTTCTATCAGCCATTTGAGCTCGCATCATCATACCCTGAGGGCAAGTTTGACATCCCAACATTGCCATATCAAGCATTCCCTGCCCCAAATCTTTCCAACCTTGTGTTGTGCCTAAACTGGCAAAGAAATCTACAGTACTTCCAATACCTGCACCAAAACCATCAACAAATCCACTTCCGAAATTTCTGGTTTTTTTAATCTTTGAACCCTCAACAACAAATTCTGGCAAATCAGTACAGCAATCATTATTCTTATCTAGATCTACTCCTGTCAGATCAGGGTCGAAGTCTCCTTGACCGGCATCAGTTTCTTCGACCCACAAACCATTAGGATCGATGAATTTAATCGGATTATTCAGCGCATAATTGTATGGACTGAATGACTGATAGGAATTTGCCATCGGATCCACAACTCCCCACCTTCCCAATTGTGCATCATAGAATCTCGCCCCATAGTCGTACCATCCCAGATTGAGCTCATCCTGAAACTCTTTGCCGTTGTATTTCTCTCGGTTTGTGTGGTTGTTGTAGCTGTAGGCTAGGCCTGTGAGCTCGCTTCCAAATGAGGGCAAAGACGTGAGTCTTTGAGCCAGGTTGTGCGGTGGCTGCGATTCCTGGACGATGATGGGTGTACTGCTCATCACAGTAAAGTCATCAAACCACACATTCTCACTTGTCTCATTGACCAAGTAAACTTCGATATATCCATCTTCTTCCACTTTCAGCGTATCTGAAAGGTACTCGTGTTTGTTTTTGGAGGCTTTGGTGAGCAAATGCTTGCCTCGGGCTACTTCTACACTGTCACTGTTGTAGAGGCTGTAGGCCATGTAGGCTACGGGGACTTCTTTCTCTCCTAGGTCTCTGAGGATAAGCCAGAGTACATTTATGACTGCCAGCTCTCCTCCTGTTTTGCTTAGTCGGTTGCCTGATTCTGTTAGGCCTTGGATCAGTCGCTCCTTGTCTGCAAACCCTCCTGCAAACAGGGGTAAGTTAGTGGATTTCTTTTGATCTTCAAACTTTCCTTGTACACTTAGATTGAGTGTTTGCCCTTGCTGTACTTCTTGAGTTCTGATCGGGCCAAGAACCCTGCCTCTGTCGGCATTGAGCCAAACTACACGGTCACCTCCGTCAGTGGTATTGTGAAGATGGTCAGAGACTTGAACCAGAAGGGGGCTCGAGTGTATTATGTGGATTCTGTTGATGGATTGTTTCCACAGATGAACACTGATGGACACTGTTTTAGTCATTGGTTGATTAGAAGATTGGAAAGTTGGCAGTACTTTAGTCTGTACCTACAGCACTGTTATGGGGGTGTCATGTTTTTTTACCAAGCATTGAAATGCTGGGTTAAGAGGTCGGTCATGCCGATGGCATTTGTTCTTTGAAGTCTGAAGACTTATAAGTGGCAGTTTGAAAACTGCAATGGTTTAGGTCCAAGTCAGGAGACTTGAACCAGAAGGGAACAGAAAGGGCTCAAGCAGATCGATATCGCCACCCATATCGGGGTGGACAAGTCGGCATACAGCAAAAATAGAAAAGGGAACCAGGGCAATCACCGTGGATGAACTCTAGAAAGCAGCTCAGCTCTTTAACATGACCACCGACCAGATACTTGCATATGACGGGGACATCCCGTCCGAAGTCGTCATCGAGGACAAAACCGCCGTCGAACAGCTCAGGCTTATCCAGCAGCTAGAAGACGAGGACAGACAGACTATATTCAAGCTGATCGACAAGATGCTCACCAACAAAAAATTTAAAGACTTCTTCCAGAAAAATGTCGCTGCGCTATAAATGCAAAAAGCCCGGACTTGCCGGGCTTTTTTAATTATTTGAAGTTCAGGTAAGTCGTCACAAGTATTACCCCCACAGTAATAACTGCATAAATACCTGCTGTCCATAGTGCAACCTTGACAGGATCACTTGCTCCTGCCAAGTTGGTTAAATACCACTTGTTAACGTAGTAAATCAGAAGCAGTAATAAAGCAGCCTCTATTATTAATACTGTTGCTTGTGCGAACGCCAAACTTGTTAGGTCTTCCCTTAGTCCCCCGTTCTTCCATCGAAGGCGATCAGGAATAATGAACCCATTCAGGTATGTATTGGCGTAAAACAAAAAGCCGATGGAAGCTATTTGAAAAACCAGATTGTATATCCCGTATATTATATAACTTATCATTTGCTTATTTGTCTTTGTCCTCTCTCGGGAATGGTCCTGCAGGTTTGGATGTTCGTAGATTGTTAAAATCATCAAGGGAATAAGTCGTTCCTCCCATTGTTACATTTTGAAATACTCCTTTATCATTTATCCCAATTATCAAATCAATTGTAGAAACTTGTTTTTTATCAGCATTAACCAAATTTCCAGCACTTCCAAAAGCTGCTGCACCTCCTAAGAATACACTGTTTCCAGCTGCGTCCTGAACAAACCCTTCCGTTGCCGGAAATTGTTTACTGGAAAGATCGAACGAAATAGTTACTTGCCCTTTCTCTAAATTCTCTGTTATCGATAAAGCAGAACTAACTTCAATATTAGGAGCTAAGCCCTTAAATGTATCCCTCCGACCAACCCCATCTTGTAAAGAATGGATTTTATTTTGGACGGTATTCTTCCCAGTTTGATGGGAGAAGTTGATAAAGGTCTTTTT
>NZ_FTOP01000002.1 GCF_900156785.1 Belliella pelovolcani
ATGCAAATGCAGCTTTGCTTAGTCCTGATCCTTGCCACTTGGTGAACAGCTTGTAATATTCGTCGTTGCTAATCTTTTTCATGACGCAAGATTACGAACCAAACAGAAATCAGAAAATATGGGGTTTATCGGACGGATACCCTTAAATGCAGGATTAGAACCCTCAAAATTAGAGGAAAGAGAGGCAGTGGCACTACCAAGTGAATTGGCTCCAAATTCGGGTGTAGAAATACCTCCCTTATTTGTAGCAGTTCCGGTATTAATACCATTCCAGTATGTCGGATCACTAGTCGGTGTTCCTCCTGAAAATGTTTGGGCTGTTGGGTCAACTGTAAAGTTTTGCTTTATCCTTGATGATGCACCAGCATTTGTAGAAAATCCTCTGCCATCATCATGGAAACCGGATCCCTTAAATGATCCAGTAGGTGCAAAAGCTCTCACATGGAAAGTATATGGAAATTGCCCATCTGGGTCAATAAACAATATAGGGTTATTCAGACTGAATACATACGGCGACCAAGAAGGTAGAAGATGTGCTTTAGGGTCAACAACGCTCCACCTACCAATAGTAGGATCATATATCCTAGCCCCATAATCGTATAAACCAAGATTTAGGTCAGAGATCAGCTCCTTGCCATTGTAGAGGTATTTCTTTTTTAATTAGGTGGCGGGGGTATTTCGTCTGCGTATTTAAACTTTGGGTTATGATATTCGATTTGACCATTTTCATTTTTATACTCAGTTATAGAAACCAAAACACCTTCCTGATAAAAAAACCAAAGACCTACAGGAATTCCATCCTCCCATTGACCTTCCTCAATTATTTTACATGAATTAACTTCGTAAGTTGTCTGTTTTCCATGCATAACACCATTTTTATAATTTCGAATTGAAAATAGAGCTCCATTTCTATATTCTCTCCATTCTCCCTCTTTTTGATCATGCACAGTATATCCTACCATTTGGACTTCCCCTTTTATATTAGTTTCTATTTTCAGAGCAGGAGTTGCCATCTTTACTTCAATTTTTTGATTACAACTGATAAACATAATGGATATACCTAAAAAAAATTTACTTATTTTTTCCATAACCATACCCTTAATTTTTCTCAAGTCTTTTCTTCTCTGCATTTTTCCAATCTTCATATTTTTTCGAGAATGTATTTCCCCCTAAAAGGCTGTCTAGTTCTTTAACAAAATTTTCCATGCTAACAACTTCACCATTTACGGCAAGCCTGTGGTCAGATTCGTCTCCAATAAGACCTCCCATAAAAATTGAAAAATTTGTATCTCTTTCGGAACCTGAACCAAATTCTCCATGGAAAAAACTGAATAGACCTTCTTTGACATCATTGGATGTTTTCTCAACATGAATAAAAGCCTCGTGGCCAATTGTAATCAATGCATCATTTTCACTTATTCCTTTTTTGATATCAATAGCAAAAGACAAATTACCCAAATTACCCTTATTCTCCCTTATTGTTGACTCAGTTAAATCAGTTAATTTTAGACCTTTTGGTGTTTGCTTTGTTCTTAAGAAAGATCTTGTCATGCCATGAGCTCCACCATCCAAGTTTGAGGCTGAATAAAACGCCACATGTTGATGAGAATATTTCCCGTCTTTACTAAATCTGACACCCCCTATTTTTTGTCCTGCCTTAGCATATTGAGCGAGAAAACGTTTCCCTTCTTTTGTTCTAGCAAAGCTTGCCAAAGCTGATTTATGAGCCTTATCTGTAGTCATATCCCACACACTATTACCATCCGGATCGATAAATCTAATTGGGTTATTTATTGCATAATTAAATGGGCTTACGTCGTGATACTCTTCCGCCAACGGATCCACAACTCCCCACCTGCCTATCGCAGGGTCATAGCCTCTGGCTCCATAGTCGTAGATGTTCAGGTTGAGATCGTCGACATATTCCTTGCCGTTGTAGAGGTACTTATTTACCTTCATACTACTTGCTTGAAACCCTAGCCCTGTAAGCTCCAATCCCCAAGGGTCGTAGTGGGTTTCCTGAATCACTGGAGAGCCAGTACTCATAATGCTAAAGTCATCAAACCATACGTTTTCGTCTGTTTCATTCACTAAGAACGTTTCCATAAATCCGTCTTGGGGAATATAGAGGTTATTTTCCAAAACTTCATGCTTATTCGCAGCATTTTTGCTCAAAATATGCTTACCAAATTCATAAAGGTTGCTATCCGCATTCCCGATACGCTTTGCTTTCGGGACAAGCTATAAAGGGCATAGCCCATATATGCTTCTGGGGCATCTTTCTTTTGGAGGTCTTTGGCCATGATATCTATTATATTGAGGACTGTGATGGCATTGACCCCTGCGCCGCAGCGGGTTTTTTAATGATCGGAATTACAAATTCCTTTTATCTGGTTTTGGAGCGCGAGGAATCGGGGCAAATTCCGAATAGCGGAAAGGGCAGGAAGGTAGGTATTGATTAGAATTACAAATTCTATTTATCTCTATCTCGAACCCCGAGGAATCGGGGCAAATTTCGAGAAGCAAAAGACTTGAACCAGAAGGTATTTTCATTTAATTTCGTTCGATGTAGGGGTCGATTTCCTCTAGGGGGATGCCAGAGAACTCGGAGAACTCTTTGATGGTGACGAATTGATGGGATTCTTTATTGAAGTATATGCGTATTTTTTGCAGGAGATTTTGGGAATATCTCTCTGACTTGGAGGTCATCCGCTGGATGTCTTGGGGGTATATGACGCATCGTTTCTTCTGCATGACTTTGCCATATTTGAGGAGGACTGTTGGATTGATGCATTAGGGGGAGAGAAATTTTAAGATTGGAGATTAGTGGTTGGAAAGTTGGAAGGTTCGAAGGTTTTCTTCTATGGAATAATTGATTATTTAATTGATCCATTGATTATATTTTCGTAACGGGAAGTTTCTGTTTCCGACCACTTGAAGCTTCCTGAGATTAAATTTTTAAGGTTATTTATATAAGCAATACAATGAAAATTATTTGATTCACTTAGCTCTATAGAGATCTTCAGGAAATCTAATAAAAGCTTATTATGCTTTTTAATAGCGATATTATATGCTTTATCGAATGATAAATTGTATGTATGCATTAGAATAATCAGGTAATTTTGATTACTTCCTTCTGACCATTCTTTTTTATATGATGTAATGTCATTAGAAATACAAATCAATTCCGCCGTTCTCAGCTCTAATAAGTTCAATTGGCACTTGAAAAGATTACTAAAAGATTCTGGAATTGGATTCAATGTAGCAGCAAAATAGGTAGCTATCAATGCTCCAGATGCAATAGGCCTCATTTGACAATATTCAGCCATGCTAGGACATATATTTTTTAATTTTAAATCATATTCCCATGATTGTGCACTCAAGTAATCTTTAAATACTTCTATGAAAATGCGAATTTGAGTGTCGCCTGACATATGCCTCCATTCACCTAAAAAATCTGTAAATGCCTTTGTAAATTGGGTTTCGAAATTAGGTTTTCTACCTTGAAGAATAAGTATCAAATCCTCTTTTAATGCAATGAATCTTGATTCTAATTCTAGATTAGTTTGTCTATTGTCCCAAATATCATCCAAGATAAACAGCATTAAAAATAATTTGGCAATAGGCACTAATTTAGGCAATGAAATTCCTGGGTATAAATAAGCTGCAAACCAATTTATCTTCATTTCCTTTACGAGTTGGTATTGTGCTTCATTTGCCAGTAAACTAATTGTAGATGCCCAATCAAGTATAATTTCATCTAATATTTCTGCCTTAGGATTGACTTCAGAACTGAAAGGATAAATGATATGCATGACCTTTTAGGTTATTGGTTTAAAATTAATTTGATCGAAGTTTCTGTCTTAGTCTGTAGATGCTTCTCTCTGGAAGGTCTATGATTGTACAAATGTCTTTGACTTTTATTGAACTGAAATCAGGACACAATTGCATCAATTCCAAATAGGCATTTTCTTTATTCTTCCAAGCAAGACGTCTCCATCTGAACTCGTTTGTGGCATTTCTATGGTTAATGCGTAGCGCTAGTTTTGCAAATTCTGGAATATTGTCAATAACCTTGAATTCGTTTTCTTTCGGAAGTTCACAAACAATACAATTGGTGTATGCGACGATTTTGGAAGAAGTAATTGACTCCGTCAAGTAAGATTCCATGTCGCAGACAGTTTCACTTTTACTATAAATCCTTCTACAGGCTGGAACCTTTAAGCTTAAATCATAAAGAGCGATAATCCCTTTAGAAATATATCTTGAAGCAACTTCTATTTGAGAATTGTCTTTAATGATTTCATTTTTCTTGTATCTCCTAATGGATAAATACTTAAATAATTCGAGATATGCATCAAAACTGATTGTAAGAATACTATCATAGTCTTCTTTCATCTGGTAGATTAATTCTTTCATGCTGGGAATAAAAAGCTTATTTGAAAATCACGTCACAAAAAAGGTTATACCCTCATCCCGGGGATTCGAAAACTGTACAGCAAATAGTAATTCCCCAGACCTAAAACCGATCATAAAAATCAGTATAGCAACCGAAACTTTTACTAAAATAGGTGTATAAATAGTTAAATTTCAATGTTTTAGGTGAAAAAATACTCAAATTGGTTTAATTTTCTGCCATGTGGCATAAAACCACATACTGATTTGCAATCATACCGCTGGTTGAATTGAAAATTTGATCTACAGCACAATGGATTAAACCGTTGGTCGATATTCACTAGTTAGGGCGTGCTGAAAAACGCCAACTATCGAATAAATTCTTTAAATTTTGATGAATACCTCCTTTAATAAGAATTGTCTTTATAAGCAGAACCAAGCTTATTAAATGATCTAAGTTAATTTCCTTGTTCATGGAAATTTCAAAACTAGAGATAAATGACTTCTAGTATTTAATCCTTTCATGATTTGGTTGTTTTTTATGACAGGTGGCAGAAAGATTGAGATGCTGTGATTTTTCTGCCAGATTTTTTTGACTTTAATGTACCCACCTTCTTAACTTGAATCAAGTTAAAATATTCATAATAAGATCATTATGGGCAAATCATCTTATATTATATGGCAATCTATAGCTTATTTGCTGGCATTTGTATTCTTGTATACAGGAATCAGCAAAGTATATGATTTTGAAGGGACAAGACAAGCTATGCACAATCAGGTATTCCCAAATTCAGTTGCCAACTTCCTTTTATACTTCATAATTATTACAGAATTGGTATTAGGGATGATGTTATTATTTAAACCTACGCAAGTGGTTGGGATATATGGGGTATTTGTGATGATGATGTTATTTACGCTATATGTTGCATTGGTTTATTTCCGAATTTTTGATAGGGTTCCTTGTTCATGCGGAGGTATTCTATCAAGTATTGGATGGGGAGAGCACTTGGTTTTGAATTTGTTTCTCTTGGGGATTGCTTGGATCGGGGTTTGGAGAAGGGGGAAGGGAATTAGTTATTAAGGTGATTGAGTTGATTGGAGGGGGGGAAGGATAAAGGTAGAATGGGGATTAGTGATAGGGTGATTGAGTTAAGTGTTAAACGTTAAGCGAAGAAATTGAAAGGAGGTAAGAGGAATAAGAAGGAAAAAATACGGGGAGTAGTCACCAGGTGATGGGTTTCCGGCAGCAGGGGTAAGCAAAATCGGCCATTCCTCTCAAAAGATCATCTAGCAAATCAATTGATCGAAACAGCCGAGTATTGTTAGTTTTAACAGTTAAAATTATGAAAAATAAATTAAGTATCCTGCTACGTGCAGGAGTATTCACTCTAGCGGCGGTATTTGCTTTTGCATTTACGCAGCCGAAACCTCAGCAAGGACCATTTGTATATGATCCTTTAACCGATACATTTACCGATGTATCAGGTGTCAATTATCAATGTAATATGGCATTTGAGGAAATATGTGTGTATTTGGAGCCAAATTTGGAATCCGAAACCATACCAGGTAGATTTGAAGAACTGTAGTTCTAGGGTTAAATGGCTACCATTTTGGTAGCCATTTATTTTTAATTTAACCCCATTGCAGTTCTTTCCGAAAGAGGTATTTTGAAGAAATATCCTCCATCTCTTTCAGGAAGGCTAATTGATTGACCTTCAATAATCCTTTCAATCGCAATTTTATAAATCCCTTCATGATTTAATCTTTTGATATCAGACCACCTCAGAAAATTTTGACCTACTAATTCCTTTCTTCTTTCAGATAAAATGAACTGAATAGCTTGCTCTTGATCTGTAAATGTTGGTGGAACATAGGTTCCTGTAGCATACCTTTTAACAAGTAAGTCATTTATATCTTGATAGGCACCATTTAGGTCATTGGCTCTTGCTTTGGATTCTGCGCTATTGAGATAAATCTCATTCAAGGATACCCCTCCAAAGAATCTGTTTGATCCAGAATAATGTCCTGACATAATCAGTCTTCCTTGGGGATTGGTATTGAAATATGCTTGCGACCTTAAATCACCATCTTTGTAAAGATTTAAAAGGCTAGTTGAAATGTTGAAATTAGCATTATTAACAGTACCTGTGTTGAATCCTGCATAACTGAAGAATAAAACCTCTTCCATAAATATTGGAAATGGATTGACCCTACCCAAATCCAGGGTATTGTAATCAATCAGCTGACCATTATTTTCTAAAGCAAGTGTTGAATACTTTAATGATTCTTGATAGTTACCAAAATAATGGTAGAATCGTGACAATAATGCATAGCCAGCGATTTTAGAAGGTCTTGTCAAATATAAAACTGTTTCTGGTAGGTCATCAATAGCTCCCAAAAGGTCGTTTTCAATCAGTAGATTGATCTCCGAAAGGGTTCCAATTTTTGGATTATCCGTGATTATTGGTTCTTCAAAAATTGGAAGAATTGGAGAATTATTTTCATTCCCTAAAATAGCAACCGGAGCAAACAAAGTAACCAAGTTTAAATATGCAAACGCTCTTAAAAACTTTGCCTGAGCTCTTATTTCCTTCAATCTTCTTTCATCAAATTGATTTTGTGGTGTGAGTTTTTGAGATTCCAAAAGAACAACATTGGTATAATAAATTTGTTGATAGGGTCTTGCCCAATCAAATGGTGCTGATGGTCCGTCAAACACATCATCTCTGTATTGGTATGCATATTGGGCAAATATGTTAAACCCAGATATTGTATTTTCAGGAATCTCGAAATCATCGGTACAGAATAATTCAATGGAGGGGTTGTTATTAAATATGGTCACTGAATTATCTAAAATGGACTGAAAGTCTTCAATGGTACTTGGTACCACAATAGATTTGAGAGGTTTTTCATCCAAAAACCCATCGCATGCAGCTATCATTACTGCAAGTATTAAGAAGTAAATTGTTTTTTTCATAGCTATTAAATTTTTATGGTTTTCTGATTTGTTGAACTCTTATCAATGTCATAGATAATTAGAATATCAATTTCTAAAGGAGGTTGGGACGGTGTTTGAAAGCTCATAGGGGTTAATTTTAGGGTTCCCCGAGGGATCGGGAGGTTGATTAGTTATTGGGTTATTGGGAATTAGGGGTTGGAAGATTGGATTCGTGTTTGAATGTTGATGTCATAGATTGGAAGATTGGGGGTAGTGGTTGGAAGGTTGGAAGGTTTCATGGGGAAAGGAGGTTGATGGTTATTTGATGCTTAGTTAATGGTTGATTGAGTTATTAGTTATAAGGGATTGGAAAATTGGTGGTTAATGGTTAGTTGCTCCGAGGGGTCGGGGTTGGTTATGTGATTAGTTGAGCCCCGAGGGGTCGGGGTAGTAGTTTATTGAAGACCTTCGAGGTTTTTGGAAACCTCAAAGGTCTCACTTGTCTCTTAAATAAGGGAGGCCGGCGGGGTTACGGTTGTTTGGGGTTGGTACCGGCCTGGGGAGTGAACTCCCCCACTCCACCGTCCAGTAGTGTCGTCACCGTATGTGTATCCGGACTACTTGGGTTTATATTCGTCGTTTAACCTTATGAGGAAAGTAGACGGGGAGGCCTTTTGAGGTTGGAAGGTTTTAAAGTTGGAAAGATGGGGGGCGGGTTGGGAGCATGGTTTTAGTTATTAGTGGATTAAGTGATTTGTTGAATTGAGTTATTAGGTGTTAGAAAGTTGGAAGGTTTGAATGTTGGGGGTTAATGGTTATTTGCCCCGAAGGGTCGGGGTAGTGGTTTAGTGAAGACCTTCGAGGTTTTTGGAAACCTCAAAGGTCTCATCAAGAAGAAAGGCAGGGCGGGTGTGACGGATGAGGTACGCCACGAACCCAGTTTAGCATTACTTGGTTTTTGTTGTTAGACATATGCCCGCCGCTGCCTTAAGATTTTAGCCCCGAGGGGTCGGGGAGATTTTAGATTGGCTTAGCATTGGAGGGTTTTAAAGTTGGGGGTCTGATATGTTTCATGGGGGGATTAATTATTGGTTTATTGTAGAGGGATCAAAGGGTAAAGGGATTTCATACCTAGAGAATTTAGGATTAGAAATTGATTCGGAGGCCTGCAGCAATGCTTCTGAGTGGTTGATTAACTCTGAAATCTGGGTCTAAGGGATCATTTTTTTCTGCCTTCCAGAGAATCCCTACATTGTTGACATAGGTATATATTTCAGCACTTTCAAAAGGCAAGGACTTGATTCTTGTTTTATTGAAAGTATAGCCTAATCGGATATCCTGAAGTCTAACGTGGTCTCCTTTTCTAACCAAGGACTCTGAAAGTCTGTAAAACACATCTCTAGTAGGGTTTAATGTAGTAGGTAAGGCAGGAACATTTGTTGTCAATTCATCTCCTGGCTCTTGCCATCTTTGGTTAAAGTCTGCATGTGTAATCCTTCCTCTCAATAATTCATCATAATTCACTGAAAAATCTCTGTAGAAGTATCCTGTCCTGTAAGTGACATTGAATGATAAGTTGAAATTTTGCCAATAGAAGTCATTCCTTATTGATCCGAAGGCTGTGGGTCTTGCAGGCCCATGATAATTCACATTATCAAAGCTTAAATTTGAAATTATTCCAGTATAATTGGTGCTGGGCTCTCCATTAATAAAGCCCCTTGGTTCACCCGTATTTGGATCAAGACCTGCATCAGGGATGCTGTAAAGAGAAAAGAGTGGAAATCCTTCTCTTGGTGTAGCTGGTCCATTTCCTGCTGCATTATTGAGATATGAAATTATTGTAGCTTCATTTTCATATCCTGTGACTTTTTCTTTTACCCAGCTTAATAGGTATGTTGTCTTCCATACAATTCCTCTTTTGAGGTTATTAGATGTCAGCATCAAATCCACACCATTTGTACTGGTATTTGCGAAGTTTCCTCTAAAGGAAGTTACCCCAGTTGCTGCGGGAAAAAAGCTGTCACCGATAAGGTCATTTCCATTTTTGAAGTATGTTTCAATTGATCCACTTAGCACGTCATTTTTTAAGTCAAAATCAATCCCAAAATTCAGGACATTATTTACTTCCCATCTAAGGTTCGCGTTTGGTGGGTTCCTAATTGTACTGAAAGGGATTCTTGTCAATTGGTTGGATCCAGCACCCAAAATTCCAGATGTTGTGAATGCTGATAGACTTCGGTTAATGTTTCCATTGGATCCAAAGGTTGCACGTAATTTTAGAAAAGAGAAAAAATCCCAATTGAAGAAGTTTTCTTCTGAAATATTCCATGCAAGACCACTAGACCATAATGGAACAGCTCTTAGGTTAACATCTACACCAAATAAATTTGAGGCGTCTTGTCTGGCACTGAATGTCCAGGTGTATTTATCATTGTAGGTCAATCCAACATTTGCGTAATAGGAAATAAATCTGTCTATAGCTCCATTGTGTCCAGAAGGGTTAGGGATGGTACCAAGTGATCCTGGATTTTGAAATTGTGGAAACCTTCCTAAGAAATTTATGGACTGGCTGATCCCCAGATCATCATTGTATCCATAATATCGAATGCTATTCCCAAGGCTTTGAAAATCTTTAATTTCATTACCAATTAGTCCATTTAGATCAAGTTTATTCCCAAATGATTTGTTGAGTCTGAGTTGATTTCTAAAAGTATGACTGAATGCATTTTGGATACTTAAGTCATATATAGATCCTTCTGGGATATTCCTTAGCAGGTCACCATTGGCATCGACTTGGGAAAATCTATTAATCAAATCTCTTGTCTGAAACAATGCTGTACTCTGTATATGGTCATTTTGAGTGCTATTTGTCCAATACTGATAACTTGACTCGATCGAAAGCCATGGTCTAATGTTATATTTTAGGCCAGTTGTAATCCTAATTTCATTTTGAATATTATTTTCACCGAATTGACCTATTTCATCTAATAGGAAGTATTGCCAATCTAAAAGACCCTGATTGGCTACAGAGTTGATAAATCTTTGGCTAAAATTCTGAATAACAGGAAGTACGTTTCCATTTTGATCTCTTAATTGAGAATAAGGGAATACATAAGGCGCTATCGTAGAGACAGTGGGCATGTTAGTGCCCGTGGTAATTGACCTTCTGATATAGTTTAGCCCAAGATTGAAATCTAATTTATCATTAAGAAGTTTCCAGTTGGTACGCTGAGATATGGTGACTCTGTCATTTTTATTGCCTATTTCAGAGGATAGGTTGTTATCATATCCAAGGCTAAAAGCGTAAGTTCTCCTTGCTGTACCTCCTGTTATGTTTAAGGCTGTCTGCTGCTGTACCGCTGATCTTTGATAAAAGCGTGACAAATCATTCCTTACATCCTGATTACTAAAAGCATTTAGCATCTGATTTGCTTCCTGCTCGGAGATAAGACCATTTCTATGAGCTATCAGGGTTTCTACGACAGGGGACAGTGCATTTTGTGCTATAGAATTTTCTTGTGCATTGTAGAAATTCCTTTGGAAAAGTGTTCTTTCCATTTCTACAAAATCTCCAATATTCATTTGAGGTCTATAAAATAAATTCGGCGCTTCAATGATATTGGTATTTGAGGTGAAAGTGATGTTGGTTTTCCCTTCTTGACCAGATTTAGTGGTAATTACTATCACGCCGTTTCCTGCTCTTGCTCCCCAAATGGATGCTGCAGCTGCATCTCTCAAAACAGTGATGGACTCAATGTCATTTGGATTGATGTTTTCCAATGGACCATCATAAGGAAAATTGTCAAGAATTATCAGCGGGGAAGTTTCCGAAAATATTGTCCCTCTCCCTCTGATACTAATTCTATCATTACTGGATGCAGCTCCTGAGTTTCGATTGAATATCAACCCAGACGTTACGTCTTCTAATCTATCTATCAGATTGGTACTTACTCTTCTAGAAATCAATTCTTGATCAAGTCCTACAAAGGAACCTGTTGCTCTTTCCTTTGGGATTTCTTGGTAACCTGTAGCGAAAACTTGTACTTCTCCCAAATTGAGATTATCTTCTTCCAAATAGATTATCAACTCATTTTCTTGCGGTAGCTTTGTATTGATTTCTCGCTTGACAAATCCTATAAATGATATTTCTAGGGTTATTTCTTCCTCCCTATTGATTGGAAAATTGAACTTCCCTTCTTGGTCTGTAATTACAACGATATTACGATTCTTGATTTTGACAGTGGCTCCTATTAGCGGTTCCTCTGTTCCAGAGATCAATACTGTCCCATAAGCTCTATTACTTTGCTCTTGAGCCAATACTGATGCACTGAGAATGATGCTTATGATGCAGGTTAAGCAAAATTTTGATAGAATTTTTTTCATGGCTGATTGTTTATGGTGGATTATTGTTTGAGGTGTGTTTCTATAAGTTTTTTCCATTCTTCAAGCTCAGTTGGGAAATCTGTCCCTTTCAAAATGGACAGGTCTTTACCGATCAGCATGTGATGGGGGAAGCTTCGGATATTGTAATTGAGAAGGAAAGGATGTTTTTGGTCTAGCGTAGCGAAATTGACAAAGTCGGCATTGGTATATTTGTTTGCCTTGACGCTTTTGACCCATAAATCATAGCTCCGATCAACAGAGATTGATACTATTTGGAAATCATCTCGATGACCAAATTCTTCATGGAGTGGTAAGAGAATGTTTTTATAAAATATCAAGCAAGCTCCACAACCTGTATACCAGAGATCTAGCAACTGAATCTTTCCGCTATTGGCACTCAAATCTGAGGACTGTTGATCTAGCGTAGTAAATGGAGATAGGTCGACCTGACCTCCATTTTGCAGGGCATTGAGAAGGGTATTAATATTTTTTGAAATGGCTTCATCTTCTATCAATGGAAGGAAAAATTCTTTTGCCTCTGGGATATCGCTTATTTTTTTGCTGACCTTATTCAGGTAGTTGTTGATCAAATTATCCCGTTCTGCTCCCCTTGGCAAACTTTTAAGGTAGGTATTGGGGTTCTGATTCCCAAAGTGGTTTGCTGTAATGATTTGCTCTGTCTTTCCATCTAAATATTGACTTGAGAGTACTTTATATCTTGTCCAATCCTGGTCTTCAAACAGTGATTCAGTGTAGTCCACAAAATCATTATAAGCTTCCTTCAAGCTTGCTGCATCGGAAAATTGCTCTGTGCGGTTCAACTCATTGTATTTTAGCCTGCTACTCTGGGAAACAAAAAACATAGCCCTTCCCAAGTGACTTAAAAACATAAGCTTGTAGAGTTCTCCTTTATTGAATTGATAGTATAAGCTATTTAAAGTGGGATTATAGTCATGGTGGTATGCGTTGAGCATTCTTTTGATATAGACATTAATGTCATTGTTTGCTATTTCCGTCTGCCTGCCGTAGATGGCATTGGCACTGCTATATTGAGCGTAATTAGATGAGTCATTTAAGAACTTTTCTTTGTCCTCGACTCCAAAAAAGGAAGACTTGGAAAAGGTGTTTTCATCAATGAGATAATCGATTTCAAATTGAGTTTTGAATTGGTTTGCAGCAGGGCCGCCAAATACTATCCTACCCTTATTTCTGTCTGCCATAAACTGAATGCTATCACCAGGGAATACCCAATAATGATTGATGATAGCCCTTTGATTGAGGTGAACTGATAGCTGGGTAGGTTTATCAATCGTAGGGGTCTGAAAAGAGAAATATGCTTTCCCAAAACCAGCAATAAATAGGTTTCCTGGTTTGAGTTCTTGCTTGAATAATTCAGTTTTCTGACCAGTATTGAGAGAAATGGTTAAGACATCTTGGGCAGATGGAGGTGTGATTTCACCATAGATCCAAACTGATTGTGCTTGAACATGAACCATGCTAATAAAAAGGCAAAGTAATGCCAGGGAGTATGTTTTTTGCATACTTTGAAGGGGTTTGGAGTCTGGGAGGAGGGCTGGAGCGTTAAGTCCGCCGCGGCGGATAAACTGTTAAGCGTTAAGCGTTACAGCCTGGTGAGTGGAAAGGGGGCTTGGCCGTGGATACCCGTCAGACGGATCAGCAAAGTACCGTATGTTTTACACCTCTGGTTTATATCCGTCAGACGGGTATGGGCAAAGGTTTTCCAGTCAGAGTAATCTCCTCTGTTAGACTTGGTTAAGAAATTGATTGGTATTAGACTTTACTGAGCTTCTGCAGCAGCTGGAAGTAAAGTTGCGAGCACACCCATTAGCGTAGATAGGTTGGAAAAACGAAGTTCATCGGGGACTCGTCTCGTCGTAGGTAAAATAGGTTCAGATAGGATTTTTGGGTTTGAGTGGAAATAGCCTGTCATACGCTGTCAGCGCTATTTCAAAGCTCAGTACTAGCATGCTGAGCATGCCAATTTTGGACTCGAAGGCTACTTTTCTCCACAAGAAAGGCAATACGATTCCAAGCTTCTCAGAAATAAGCCTTCTGAAATCTAGAATATAAAGCTGGATGGTGTTGCTCGCTTTCATGTTTTTGAAAAGTTTTTAAACGAGTCGGTAGAAAGGAAAAAAGCAATACTTCCAAAAAAAGGAAGGGCAGGCATTTCTCCAAGTTCTAATGTTACAAGGCTCTGGTAAAGCCGCTATCCTTAGATAGTCCGCACAAAAGAAACAAGGAGTGCCCGCCCTATTTTACAAAAATAGGGATCGGGACCACTCTTTGAACTCTCGCGCGGAAAATTTACCAGATTTTGTAGCGAGACTCATTGAGCAGTTCCTAATTATAGGTTCTGCATATACTTAGAATTACTTTCTAATCAATGTATTTAACCCAAATTTAAAATAAAATTTCTATATAACAAATAATTATTTTTGTTTCATAAATTTTTCTTTTAGAAATAAGATTGTCATGTCACTTTTAGGTAATGAAAGAGGAGGACAAAAAAAGAACAATTAAAGAGGTTAAATTTAAAGAAGAGTTTGAGGAAATTGGAGCACTTTTTAATCAAGGTTCTATCAAATCACTTTCTAGGCTTCATGAGATTAAGCCTACTAATCTTTCCAAAGAACTGAACATGGGTTACTATACTTTTTTAGATAAACTCAGCAATCCCGAAAAACTTTCTATCGAGGAAATAATTAAACTATCAATAGTCGTTGGGACTGATTATAGAAGAATTTTGGAGGTTATTTGTGTTGAAATAAAAAGTAAGTTCGGATTATAAATTCCAGTCACTTCATCCATAGCCACTCATTATCCCAATCTTCATCCTGACTTGAAGCTAATATTAGCCAATGAATAATTTTTCAACTCTTCTGACCTCAGGATTCATTTTTAAAAATATTCCCAGTTACTTACAAAATATTCCATAACTCTTCGGTGAAACAATAATAATTTACTTCTTCAATTTACAGATTGAATCTATAATCTTCACAAATAACTTCCCAATCTATAAACCTTAAAATTTGAAAAAAATACCCAGAATCGTAATTTTTTAAATGGATTGTTATATAAAATATGAAAATACCCTGTTGGGGGTATTTTTTGTTAAAGAGGGATTGGTTAGGTTTGATAATTCAGGTAAAGACGCCATAATGGCACCTATCGCACGGAATTGGAATACTCTACGCTATAATGTCGTAGAGAAATTGTTACAAGCAACCCGAGCAGACAGAGACTGCTAAAAATAAAATAATGACTAAATAAATTGTATAAGATAAACACAAAGATTTTGGGGGCAGAGGGTCGAAATGATACGTTTTGCAAAATACTACCACGTCTAGGATATACGCTAGCTGGGAAGGACAATACCAATTTCCAAATTTTCCTTCAAAGGAATTAATGAGGAAAGTGTTATCAACAGCGTAACAACTGTTGAAGCCCTGAAGTTGATTCTGCGGATGAATTTTCTAAGCATATTTATTGTGTTTATGAATTTACGTACAAAGATAACAATTTCTATACCTGAATTGAGTAGCGTTGCCTCCCTCGAGAGAGGGTCAAAGCTTCGACAGAGCATGTACATTTTTAACCTGCTACATACTATTTTAGTATCTGCCCCCTTTTTTAAATTTGAAAAAATGGAATTAGAAACGTGGTTTAAAACAAAGAAGTATCCACATATAGGTTTACCTATTACAATCAAGGATTATAATTGGGTAAAGGAGTATGTTGAAAATCCCGAAAAGGTTAGGACACATAGTTTTCTTCCTTTAATTCATAAAGTAATCCTAAAAAGAAAGTTTAGAGCAGACAAAGAAGTCCCAGCAAGAAACCCAAGTGGTAAGAGAAAAAGGAAACTTGCTAAACCAAAAGACCGTCACATTTTCTTTGCATCGCACCTTGACTCATTAATTCTATCCAAATACAATGAAATTTTAGCGACTGCATACGAGAAGTATATCGAAAATCTAAATTTTAATGAATCAGTTGTTGCATACCGCAAAATTCCAATTTCAAAGGGTTCAAAGAAAAATAAATGCAATATTGATTTTGCAAAATCAACATTTGAATTTATCCAAAAGAACAATACAAAAAAGCTTACTGCAATCGTTGCTGATGTAACTTCATTCTTTGACAATCTGAATCATAAAATCTTAAAAAAACAATGGACTAAGGTTCTGAACGAAACTACCCTACCCCAAGACCACTATAATGTATTTAGGTCTCTTACCAATATAAAATACATTGAAGGAGACCAATTGTTTGAAAGTTACGGCAATACAATGATGGTGAAAAAGGGGATTCCAAATTCTTCAAACAAATCAGAATTTGTAAGAAAGCAAATAAAAAACAGCAAATTCTTCAAAGAAAAAGGAGCAAGTCATTATTGTGATAAAAAGGAGTTTCTCAAAAACAACCTAAATCTTGTTATTTCAAAAAACAATTCGGAAGGAATACCTCAAGGAAGCCCAATTAGTGCAACATTGGCAAATATATACATGTTGGAATTTGACCAAGAAATCTTTGAAAAAGTTTCTTCCATTGGGGGCTTTTATCAGAGATACAGCGATGATTTAATAATTGTTTGCGATCAAGAGCATGAAAATGAAATAATACAATTAATCAGAGATAAGGTTGAAACTCTCGTTGATTTAAAAATTGAACCAAACAAGACAAAGGTTTTCCGTTTCGAGCATGTAAAAGGAAAGTTTACGGGTTTCGAGATAGATGAAAAAACTAAGACTCCAAATTTCAATCAGACTTTGGAATATTTGGGCTTTTCGTTTGACGGACGAAGAGTTTTGATAAAAACTTCGGGCTTTTCAAAGTTTTATAGGTCAATGAAAAGCTCATTTAAAAAATCAACATCGTTGGCTATTCACAGTAAAAACCCTGACAAGAGTTTATTCAAATCAAGACTTTATAAGCGATTTACACACAGAGGAGCAAAAAGAAAACTTATTTATAGACCATCAAAGGCGGACAAGACAGTTTACGAAAAAACAAACGAATACTATTGGGGGAATTATTTGAGCTACATTAACAAAGCAAATGATTCAATGAAATCAATAAACGGAGAAAATTATGTTCAAAGACAAAGCAGAAAATTTTGGAAAAAATTTAATGATTTAATGAAATTCCATGAAGCAAGACTTAAGTAACAGCGACCATTTAATCAAACAAAGCAGCGAAGACAGGAGGGCAGCTTTTAACATTTAGCCCACTAGCCAAAAGTCCATGCAAAGAGCCCTGATTGATGTGAAAATCTATCAGGGTCTTTTGGTTAGTGGCTGTTGACTGACATCCGCAGGGTGAAGGGCTTACTAGGTGGAATAGTATGCTGGTTGGTGGATTTTAGGAAGTGGTTGTTTTGGTTTTTTGGTTGAGGTTTTGACATAATGGTAAGTGTTGGTATTACAGTCGGCCGTACTTATGGCACTGCTTGGGGTCGTCTTGGGTTTTTAGACCCGGCATTGAAATGCTGGGTTAAGATGTCGGTCATGCCTGCCTGCAGCAGGTAGTCCTATGGCATTTGATTTTGAAGTCTGGAGACCAAAGACTTAGATGAATTAATAAACCTTGAGTACTCAATAGGTTTTATTCCTTCTTTATTTGTTTAAAAAGAATCTTATTAGTTTTTAATCACTGGAATTAGAGGCGTACTTAATTCTTCTTTCCGCAGGCCGAAAAAAGTTTAATATATAATTATACAATATAGTGTAAATTTATTACCTAAAATCACGTACTTTGTTATATTAGAAGCATTCACAAATGAATGTGAAAAAAGAAACCAGCTTCCCATTGACACAATTCGACTTCATCAAAGATATTGCCCGTTTTGGTCTTGAAAATGATCAGGAAAAGCTGAAGGATTCCCTTCAGGAGATGATAGAACATGCCAGAAAAACAAAAAAAACCAATCTGGCCATACAACTACAATCCATTCTGAAAGAAGCGATAAGGTTTCACCAAGCAGGATCACTTTCAAAAACCAGTTCAGGAATTCGCTTCGAAACCCCAACCAGTAAAGGAGTTGAGGATTTGATTCTGGACCAAGTTACTTCTGACTATCGCTTATCAGACCTTATATGTAATCCACAGATCAAAGAATCACTGGATCACTTTATTCTTGAACACCGAAAAAAATCACTTCTTGAAGCCCTTGAACTTCCGGTGGCACATAAAATTCTGTTTTATGGCCCCTCAGGCTGTGGCAAAACTTTGGCATCATATGTCATTGCTGGAGAATTGGAAAAAATGTTACTGGTTGTAAATCTAGGAGCTATTGTTTCATCCAAGCTGGGAGAAACAAGTAAAAATCTGGCTAGAATTTTTAAAATGGCAGCTTCTGGTGATTGTATTTTATTTTTAGATGAGTTTGATTCTTTGGGCAAAGTGAGAGACTATAGCCAAGACCATGGAGAAATGAAGCGTGTTGTCAACACAATCCTTCAATTGTTTGACTATCTACCTCAATCTACTATTGTGATTGCGGCTACCAATCAAGTCGGCATGCTAGATGATGCGCTTGTGAGAAGATTTGATACCCAAATTGGATTTGAACTTCCAGGGGAAAAGGAAATTGAAGAACTTATCGGATTGACCCTGAAGCGCGGAGTATTTACTTTGGGCTCTAAATCCGGAATCAAAAAGTTAATCCAAAAAGCCAAAGGGTTGTCATTCTATAGTATACAAAAAACGCTGATTACTGCCATGAAACGCAGTCTATATCAGCTTAAGACGGATTTGATACCTGCCAAAGTTGAAATCGATAAGGCAATCTGGGAAAAATTGATAGAGGACGAGAGGTCTGCTCTTTTAAATTCTGGTAAAGCTTAAATTCCACCTTCCAAGGAAGATCCTGCCTCCAGGTCTGAGATTAAATGTAGGTCATTGAGTAGTTTGATGTCATTGTATAAGGAGTCTGATAGTTTTGATTTTTTGTTTTTCTTGACTTCTTTTAACCTTACGACCAGTGAAAACTCATGCAGGTTTTCTTTGAGGTGTCTTGCTGCCCATTCTGGGATCTGGGATTTGCCATAGCATCTGATTGCTATTGACACATTAGGGTTATTTGGCTCAAAGTGATGACTGGATAGATTGAAGCATACCTTTTGGACATTTGAGAAAATCCTGTCTTCTACCCCGAAATGATCTTCTGCCCAAGACACATCAGATTTTAATTGAAAATTTTTCAAGTCTTGCTGAGATAGGGCAGTAATATCTACTGGTTTAAAAAAACCAAATGATATATGAAGAGGTAAATAGGCTAAATGGTTATTGAGCAATGGTAAGAATTTATAAACCAAGGTTCCAGTAACTTCTATTTTGTTTTTGGTGGTCAGAACCCAGTCAGGGAATTTGAGATTAAACGTATAAAATTCATCAAAAACAGCCCTGTCTTCAATAATAAACGTTACCGAATTATTGTCATTATCAAAGAGTCTTTCTTGGTTAGGCCTACCATGCCCAGTTAATTTTCTATAGATTTGTTTACTCTCTTTTGACTCAAAGTGGGGTGGTTTTTTTCCTGCCGGAGGTTCTGCAATGTTAATCAATAGTGCCTTTATACTAGTCATATTCAAATCTGGATATGCCTTGAGCAATTCAGCGACCAAAGAGGTAATCAGTGGGGCGGCAAGACTTGTTCCGGCCATTCTACCATAGTAGGGAGAGTTCGGATCTAGTGGATTGGTAATTACTTCCATAGCTGCTTCAGAGCTGATATAGTCTCCCCCTTCAAAAACTAAATCAGGTTTGTTAAGGTGCTTGTTGTCTTGAGTGTCTTTCAGTTTTTTTCCATTGATGAAAATACTAGGGTCCATATGGAACTTTCTGGTATAATATGCAGGATACTCTTTTGCGGGGGTAATTCCGTCGGTAACCCCATTTTCGAAATTTCCTGCAAGCGCTCCCACCGATATGATATTCATTGCCTCAGAAGGCTCCTGAATGTTGGTGAGTTCACAAATGTGAAATTCTATCTCTGGAGAAGTTTTATAAAAAAAGGATGGATAATGAAGATTTAGATCCATCTCACCCAATAGCATTAAGGTGTCCAAGTCATTCAAACTGTAATTTCCTACTGAATTGATTATTAATATATCCAATTCATAGACAAGCTTGTCAAGTTCATAAGCCAATCTTCCAATGGGTGCATTATAAGATTTTGACCCCGGCAGATTTAAAGAAATGTTGAAAATTCGAACGTCATAATTGAGGTTTAATTCTCGGATATTATCCAGCAATGCTACAATGTTTAGATCATCATTTTCCGCATGGATAACTTTCAGTACTGCGATTTTTGCCTTAGCTTCAATCACCTTTTTTGAATTATCAAAAAAGTCAGTCCCAAATGCAACGCATCCTGCAACAGCGGTACCATGACCTGCTTCATCCCAGGATGGTGCAGTGCCTGTATGATCGATTGCTATAGGGGTTACAATGTTTTGAAAAGGCTCAATTGATGTTTGAACCCCGGTGTCTATAATACAAACAATCGGTAGATCATCGGATATGCTCACTTCAAAACCATAGGTTCTTATAGGGGTGGCAACAACTCCAGGTTTGATCAATGGGACTCGTGCAGAGGAAATCAGCCTAATAACATCAAAATTATCTACCAAAACCTGATCCAATTTTGGGTTGTCCGCTTTCACAAAAATCAAGGTTTTTTCTCTATTAAAAGTAATCTCTATATTTTGTGATTGCAGAAAATCCAATAAAAACTCTAGTTGAACCGATGCCTTTCTATGCTGAAAGATTTCACATATACTGAGGATATACCCATCTTTACCCGAAAGGACTCCTTTTCTATTCTTGCTATCTAGTAGGTAGAAGTTACTTATAAGAGCAATTTTGGAAAATGGTTTTTTTCTATGATCCTCATTAGGCTTAAGGTTTGAAATGGAATTAATGTGGTCAGCAAATGAGGAGAAAAGCTTATCATCAATAATATTAAAAAGAACATTTCTATTGAAATTGGATTTCTCAATTGGCTCTAAACCATAGGTGCTATAAAAATGATTCTCCAATCCTTTATCAAAGGTTGTATGAAAATCAATCTGGATAAGGTCAAAATTGGAGGGGACTTTAAGTGTCTTTTTTTTTAATCGTGCATCTACGGCAGATATAAACTCCCCTAATTTTCTGGAAAGTCTGTTCTTTTTTACTTCTGATATAGGTTCCTCAGACTCTAAGTTATTTTCTTTTTTTTCCGGGTCTCTTCCTCTTGTTTTCTTGAAACCTTTTATTTTATCAGGCTGTCGGGTATAAATTAGATGAGGGAATTCTACCATAATTAGATAAAAATTGATTTTAACTATGAAATATAACTAATTAAAGTTTATTTTCTAGACGTTATAATAAACCCCACCAGTGAAATACTGATCTCTCAGGGTAGTCTATTTCTCTCTAGTCTTAAAGTTCAACTTGGCACTGGGTGAATTCCATAATTTTGTCCAAAACAACTCCCCTCAGGTTTCATCATTATCCAATTGGGCAAATAAGATGTAGTTAGCAATAATCTAAAATAATTAAGGCTGACAACCCAGAAAATTTTGGTGCTTTGATACAGATTGTCCTCTTCTTGCTTAATCGCGCTTTCATGAGCGCCAGATCATCATGGAAATAGATCCATTGGCTTTCGATCATCCTATAAAAATGAGAAATGGTCATTATCCTTGATACAAAGGCCATCAAACAGAATTTTAACAATAATCCTCCTCTTCAAATTCAAGTGTAGGATCACAGACGGTCTCTACAGCAGAGCCATAGAGGATAAAGCCAACAATCGGAGGAGGGGGCACGCAATCAATGGGTTTTTGGTTAAAAATATATTCTTCTCTGAGTTTCATCAGTAACCTTCCCAAAGCATTTTTACCTTTGAGTGTATGATCATCTTTCTTTGTAGCGGCCCAGTCTTTGTCTTTAGCAGAATATTCCACTATGGGTTTATCACTTGTTTGTCTTAGAACTGAAGAAAATTTCTCTAAGTTTTGAGATAACTTTACCTGAAGCACCCAATACATTACCTCATATTTTATTTCTTCCCAATCTTGTCTGGTTTTAGACAGGTATTTTCTACTGATCATTTTTGCAGTCATCGGGCTATGTTGCTCAATGATTTCTTGTTGGATGTTTGGAAATAAGGGGAATCTACAAGCTTGGTATAAGGCTTCTGCTGTAGGAATGATCACATCATTGACTCTAATTGAATAGCCTGGAGCCATATTGGATAGACCACCAAAAGACCCTTTGGTACTTCTAAAAGTAATGACCTCAGATTTCAAATATGTTCTTTCTGTGATTTTCATATGCGACAATTTACTATAAATTAATTGGAAAGCCTGAAAAGTAATCAACCTTTAAACTTTACATCTAAATGATACTCTAAGAATTCAGGATCGGGAAGGTACCTATCTGGTAGATGAATACTTTGCCTGTCAAATCTCTTAAAATAATCATGTAGGGTTTGATCATTTAAAAACGCTGAAATAGAAGTTGAGATATGAATTTTATAGTTTCTATCAATACCCAAATATCCAAGTTCAAAAGCCCTATCATGAAGGGGGTTGATACAAATACCGTTTCTTGGATTCATTCTGTTTTTTTCATCCACACTCCAAGGGACAATATGGCCAGCCACCAATAGATTGGGAATATTGATTCCTGTGATGCAACAGGTGTTTTTATAGGAGGCTAGAATGGTTTTTCTGAAGAAGTTTTGATTAACTCTGGTTTTCACCAGTTGTTCTCTCATTAAGCCTTCTTTAGGAAGTTCTTCAATGTTGATTTCATTCAATTCTCCTATTGGCTTTTGTTCTAATGACGCTCTCAATTTTTCACTTTCGTAGGCTACTTCTTGGATATTTCCGAAGAATTCATTCCAGATTTGTTCATCTAGTTTGCTCGTATTTTTCAATCCACTGACCCCGCGTTCTTGAAGGCTTGGGTCAAAACTGCCAAAATTTCCAAGCTTGAAGACAATAGATGACGGAGTCCTGCCCAGCAATTCTGCCAACTTTATTACTTCCGGATTTCCTTGATGGATTTTACCAAACTCCAATTTCCAATACAGGTTGATGGCTAGGATCAATTCATCTCTAGTCCAAAGTTTCTGTCCTTTTTTCACTGTAAAATGAATTTTGAGTGTTTATACCTCAGAGTCAGAACTTCCATAAGCAAGTTCAAAATAATTGGCCATTATGTCTTTGGTGTCAGAATTGATTTCTTTTCCTGTGATATTTTGTATAACAATAGGAAGTATATGATATAGGTCAAATAGGGCATCTCGATCTCCAGTAACAATTTCATAAAAACTTGCTCCATCAATCAGTCTTATTGCATCGTTTTCCGAATACCTTGCGCCCTTTTCTTTGTCTGATGGAGTGAAATGGATGTTTATTCTTGTTGGTTTTTTTGGGATTATAGTTACATAATATGCCGTATATCCTTTGTAGGTACTATATTTATTTCCCACTAAATTTTCCATTGCCTGATAGAGGCCTGACAAATCAGAGCCTTTAACCGTGTTGTATTTATTTTTTATTTCTGCAATGATTTTCTTTTCATGATTCACAAGATCCATGATTTTACCAGTTTCCAAATTATCCCAGCCTTCTACTCCACCAAGAATGATTTGATGGAAATCACCGATATGATTTTGTAGAGATTTCTGTGCTTGGCGCGTTTTCTCTGCCACCAACCATTCTTCATGTGAGATGTTAAACCCTGCGATTTGGAACATTGCTGAAAATGGATCGAGAACATTTTTGTTGAACTGGGTTTCGGATTTTTTGAGCGATTTTTCAGCAACAGATATGAGTTTTTCTACAGTACTGAAAAGATGATCATCTGAAATCCAAGAAAGTAATCGCATGTCGTTTGTATATTATTCCACAAACTAAAGAAACTCTATTGTTTTGCCAAATTATAAGTCTTTTTTGAATTATTAGAATTGCTAGAATAGTACTCATTCAAAAACTTCACTATGGCATAACCCACTTCTTGGCCTAAGTTGACGGGTACAGCATTTCCGATTTGCTTGTACTGCTGAGCTAAGGAACCAGCAAATTCCCAGCTATCTGGAAAAGTTTGGATTCGGGCATATTCGCGAACCGTAAAAGGTCTGGTTTCTTCTGGATGGCATCTCTCTGTTTGCTTTTGGGCAGGACTACATGTCAAAGTCAATGAGGGTTCATCCCAGCCAATCCTTCTAGCCATGCCCGTTTTGCCTCCACCTAAGTAAAAACTTCCTCCCATATATTCTTTTTGGACGTCTTCTGGAAGGTCACGCCAATACCCTTTTTGTGGTATCATGTCCAAAACTTTCTTTTTATATGCTGGATATTTCGCACCGTTTGATTTGGGAACATCTGTATCAAACAATGGCCCTTTTTTCAAGGCATCTTCTAAATTGTAAATTTTTTTATGTGGCTTCGGGTACTGGAAATCTATATGTATGTCTTTTCTAATACCAACCAAAATTAATCGCTCTCTTTTTTGTGGAACCCTGTAATGAATAGCCTTTAAAACTTGAACGGGAACTACTCTGTAGCCAATTTCATCCAAAATGGAAATCATACCTTGCAAGGTTTTACCTTTTTCGTGGCTCAATAATCCTCTCACGTTTTCACCTATACAGATGGCTGGGTTTACTTCTTGCACCACCCTAGCGAATTCATAAAACAATGTTCCTCTGGCATCATTAAGTCCAAGTTTCTTTCCTGCATAGCTAAAAGCTTGACAAGGAAAGCCACCTGTGACCACATCCACTTTGTTTCTGTATTCTGAAAAATCAAACTCTTTGATATCTCCTTCCAACACATTCCAATGTGGTCTATTTCTTCTCAAAGTTTCACATGCCCACTTGTCAATTTCATTCAATCCTACACATTTAAGTCCTGCTTTTTCAAGACCTATTCCAAGTCCACCTGCTCCTGCAAAAAGTTCTAGGACTGAGTATTCATGTTTCGGTTCGGCATAATTAGAGACCTCGTCATCTATTACCTCATCAAAGAGGCTACCCATAAGTAATTGCACATCGGATTTTCTGTAAACCCTATAGTTAGAAACAGGCTCTCTGACAGCGTTTAGAATACCTTCTTTATCCCATCGTCTTAAGGTTTCTTTGCTTTTTCCTACTAAGTCTGCTGTTTCTGCAAGTGACAAATATTCTTTCATGGTATTTAGATGATTTTAAGTAGCCTTAGTTGGTTTCAAGTAAGTAAAGCAAAAAGTAAGGTTTTGTTATTCCGTCAATTAGATAACCAAATTATCAAACCTTACACAATGGTTACAAATATAAAGTAATATGTTTTCCAAAAGTTATAAACTGATAGAATTTTTGACCGTAAAAATTTCAAAAACTAGATAAATGACGCTAATTGTCTCAGAAATATTTTCTCTTGTCTCAACGGGCAAATCTAATTCGCATACACCAAATGAATGTGACAACTTATGTCAATAATTTGCTTCTGACTTAAGTTAGAAATACCTTTATAGCTATTAAAAAAAAGCTAAGATGAATAAGATCATTGTAATTAACACCGAATATATCACAGCGTCAAGAACTTTAGAAACAATTGCATTGGAGAATTCTAGAAGAAGACGGTGTGTATTTGTTTACAATTATGAAGGAACCCACTTTAGATTTTTTGATACCTTAATCAGTGTAATTGAATTTTTTCAATCAGGAAAAGATAGTAATGTAAGCTTTAATACAGAGGATGAATTGGATTCTTACTTAAAGAATTATTAAATGTAATGTTAGATTAAATAAATTGTCTGGACCTAATAAATATTAATACTACACTATCTCCAACATCTCTACACTCAACACCTCCGCCAACTTCTGTATTACCTCTAAAGACAAATTTCTTTTTCCTTATTGCACTTCATAGATATAAAAAGCTGTAAATCAATGATTTTTTGTTAGTCCCTCTTGGGAAAGAAGCTTTTTTTAGACTATTTTCGAAATCTGATAATTTCCTTAATCAAATAGTATGACAATCAACTTCTCACATTTTGGAACCCATCTTGGCACAAGGTTTCTTGGTGAAACTGTTAGGAAGGATATTGAGCAAGCTTTAGTAATAGAAGCTCTTGTAGTGTTTGATTTTTCTGGCGTAGAGTTTATATCCCATAGTTTCGCTGATGAATGTTTTGGCAAGCTTTTACTCTCTATGAAAATTGAAGAGTTGAAAAGCAAGACTACTTTTAAAGATGCTAGTATATTGGTAAAGAGAACCATTGCATTTGCTTTAAAGGAAAGATTATTGCAATTGGAAACAGCTTAAAATCTCACCATACTCCCTATCCCCACCCCCAAAGCCTCCGCCAATTTCTCCATCACCTCCAATGATACATTTCGCTTGCCCTGCTCTATTCCTGAGATATAGGGGCGATTGAGACCAGACTTTAAGGCCAGTTCCTCTTGGGACAGGCCTTTTTCTTTTCTTAGCGCTTTGAGCCTGTTGCCAAATTTTTCTTTGATATCCATAATTTTTTTGTTTACTATTGTAAACATTTAGAATTTTTTCACTATATTAAGATAGTCGGTTTTGTCAATTAAATCGACAAATAAATCAGTGTTCTATCGAAATAGCGGGGGCAACGCTTTAAATTCTGCATCACAATCATGAGACCTACTAAAGCAGGACAAGTGGTAAGGTTCCACACACCATACCCTGATGAAGATCCAAATATGATTTATCATCTTTTGTATTTGGATGATGAAGACTATCCTGATATCCGCAAAGCTGATATTAAAGCCATGTGTTCAGATTCAAGTTTTTTACTCATTGATAGAGTTAACCTAGAGGACTTGGAGGTGGTGGAGTTTGACCTCAAAGATCTTTTGGGTTATCCAGTTATGATTATCAAAGAAGACCAATCTGAGGTTTCAGGTAAAGTGTATCAGCTTTACCAAGATAAAATTGTTCCTGAATTACATGTGAAAAAAGGGAAGGGAGTCGAAACAAATGTGAAACTAACCATAAAGGATGCCTTGGGATCTTTGCATACAGGAATGCTTTTCGTCACACCCAAAGTAAAGTCAAAAAACTCAAGGACAATACTATGATCAATTCAAATATTCAATAAACTAAACTTCCAAAAACCATGAAAAAAACAAAAATTAAATCACTGATCAAACATTTGAAGGATGTCAAGAAAAGAGGAGGAAAATTCGTTCACTACGAAGGCACTCTAATTGGCTTAGAGACAGGTAATGAAATCATTCTAACAACAGAGAGGCAGTGGTAATTTTCAACAAGGGGTTTTGGATAAGGATTCCAAAAACCAAACAAAAAGCTCATCCTCAAGTAATTTAAAGGTCAAAACTCTACTATTTGAGCTAATCCTTGTAATGGAAGCAATGCTGATTTTGACTGGACTTTGATTCAAAATGGATCTTATCATGTCAGTCGGCAAGGAGGAGAGACAGTCCTTCGAAGACAAACCGAGAGGGTGCTTGATATATATCGACTTAGACGAATAGAAAATGATTTTTAAAACTAAAAAAGCCGACCTCAATAAGTGAGGACGGCTTTCGTTTTAATCTAGTTCTTAGATTTAAGTTTTAACGTTTATTCAAAGTTAACACCTATATCTCCTTGTGCCACAATGGTTGCTAGTTCGGTAGCGCTCAAGTGCACATTGACATATCCATCTACTGTAAGTATCTGGGCATAGGTGTAAGATGCTTCTCCATCCATCATGCCTTGTCTGGTATCGCTGATGCTCACTCCAGTAGCACCATTGACAGGATTGAAGGTGTACAAAATACCTCCACCTACAGCAGCACTGTTTTCATGGATATGTGCTGGGTGACTGCCATCAACAGGCGTTCCAACCAAAGTAATGGTTGCCAAGGCAAAGCCATTGATTCTTTCTTGGAAGGTAATCTCTCCAGAAATCCCCGCCACTGCTACCGCTGCAAGTGGGTAAGTCTGAGACACACCTGTCAGCTCGTTGGACCCAATATCACCTTGGGCTACGATAGTGGCTAGCGCTTCTGCACTAAGGTGAACATTGACATAGCCATCTACCTCTAGGATTTCATCATAAGTATAACCTTCTTCGCCATCCATCATGCCTGCACGCGTATCGGTCATACTCATACCTGTAGTGCCGTTTACTGGATTGAAAGTAAATAGAATTCCACCACCAATTGCTGCAGAGTTAGCATGGATGTGTGCAGGATGCACGCCACCATCAGGTGTACCAGTCAAGCTGATCGTAGCCAACGCAAAGCCATTTCTTCTTTCTTCAAAGATAATCTCTCCAGAAATCCCATCTACATCTGCCTCATTGAGGGTATAGGTCTTGGTTTCACCAGTCAGTTCATTGGAGCCAATATCTCCTTGGGCTACGATGGTACCCAGATCATCGGCACTCAAATGCACATTGATATATCCATCAAAATCCAATAACTGATTGTAAGTCAATGAAGAGCCATCATCTTGTCTGGAAATGATGGTTTCGCTGATGCCAGTCGTGCCGTTGACAGGTGTTAGGGAAACTGCAATACCTCCTCCTGTGGCTGCGGAATTAAAATGAATATGTGCAGGATGCTGACCTCCATCAGGAGTACCTGATAGTGTGATCGTTAGTTTGGTGCTACCTGTGGAGGTTTCTTCTAGTACGGCTGTGCCACTGATTCCAGGAACTGCCACTTCATCAAGGTCATAGGATTTAGACTGACCTGTCAATACTTCATCTGGATCTAATGCAGGCATGTCATCCTCCGTACAGGCTACAAAAATCAAGGCGGACATTAAGAGTAATGCACCTTGCTTGATTCGATTAATGATTAAACTATTTTTCATAATATATTTAGTTGGTTTGTAAAACTAACAGCACAAAAAGTTTATTGTTTGCGCTAATCGGAAAGAGGTACGAAGCAGATTGGCCATTTGGATTGATTAGGTCAAAAATTAAAATATGATTATACACAATGACACTAGGATGTAATTATAGCACAAAGAATTTTTTTTATTCAAAAACAACTCAGGACATTGCTGATAAATTTCTCGTCTTCTTCATATAAATTTGAGATGAATATGAAAGCGATCAAAATATTTTCAATTGTTGGAATGATATGGGGCTTGACGGCCTGTGGAATTATGGGAGGATTTAATGAAGAAGGGCTAAAAGGGCGCTATGAGGGCACTTTTCAGCGAACCATAGATGGTAATTCAGAAGGTGAGGCTGAGGTTTGGATCGTCTTGGAAGGCGGCAATTTCAATGGTAGCAGCGAGCAACGCAACTTTCCAGCCATCTGTGCTGGCAGCTACAGCATCAGCCGAAGCACGATCAAGTTTTCAAATACCTGCTTTTTTACCGCTGATTTTGACTGGACTTTGATTTTGGCTGGTGACTTCAGGGTAGAGCGCTCTGGTGAGGAATTGATTCTCAGCAAAAGTGATGGGGTGACGGTGGATCGGTATAGGCTGGTGAGGAAGGATTGAAGGAGGGGAAGGGAAATTAGTTATTAGGTTGATTGGGTTAATTAAGGAAAAGGGAGATGTTTTTTAGGAACCATCCCAAGCAGGAGGGAATCACAAAGAACTCGAAGGAACACGAAGACCTCTAAGGTTTAATTTTGTGGGCTTTGGGTTTCTTGGTGAGTTTTGTGTCGCTTCTTTTTAGGTCCTTGCCTAAGTGGAGGAAATCACGAAGCAGGCTCAAAGTAGATATACAGATTCATTTTTTTAATAATGGATTTTATTCGCTAATTTTCGAACTAGTTTAAATTTCAAAAAACTCTTTTGCCGTTGATTTTGCTTCTTCGGTTTGACCCACAGCTATGAAAGTTTCTGCAGAGCAGCCATTTGAGATCGTATATTCTCTTTTTAGTCATGAGTTCCTTGGGCTCCTATTTGAATCTTTTGTGATTCAATTGGATGAAAAGGGCAGACTTTCGCTGGCCAATCAGAATATTTCCTCTGTCAATGCCAAGGAATTTGCAGCTGGACTGGACGAAACCGATTATCAGCTGATCAAAATGATGGATGAAATGCAGCAAGATGCCATCACCAAAAAGCTGAACACCAAAAAACTCAAAGCCAAGGAATACCTCCGTAAAATCTACGATCCCAAAACTGGAAATAAAGCTGCTCAGGAAATGTTGGAGCTCAAACTTGAGGGTTTGAGGTCAAAAATCCTTCCCAAACTCAAGGGCAAGCGACTTTTTGAAATGGCCAATGATGGCAATCCTATCTGGAAGGAAATCTGCGTAATGCCAGAGCCTGCCACCGTACTTTTTCACTTTAGGAGGAATGAAGAAAACACCCATTACTTCCCCACCCTCAAATACCGAGGAGAGAAACTGGAATGGCAGTATAAAAACGCCTATTTGGTCTGTCATGAGCCTGCTTGGCTGGTGGCTGATGGTGCATTATACCATTTTGCCAAGGGTGTAGATGGAAAAAAACTCAGCCCTTTTCTCAACAAGAAATTTATCGTCATTCCCAAAAAGGTAGAGCAGCAATATTATGAGAAGTTTGTCACCCAGCTAGTAGCTTCCTTTGATGTCTACGCCAAAGGCTTTGAGATCAAGGTAGAGCGCAATATTCCCGAACCTGTTCTCAGCCTGAGTGATTTGCCTGGCAGCCCTTCTATAGATCTATTTGGGAATAAGGAGGGAGATGGTGATGAGGATAAGATTGTCTTTGACCTGAAATTTCAATATGGAAATTATGCTTTCCGCTCAGATGACACTGCTCCCAATAATGTCAAACTGGAGCAAAATGGCGACGATTATACTTTCTACAAAGTAGTCCGTGATGGCGTCAGAGAAAAGTCCTACGGCGATTACCTCAAGGATCTCGGACTTCCTGTCAGGTCTTCGCGTTTTGCGCTAGAAAAGTCCAAGGCCTTTGGCTGGATCAACTCCAATAGAGAAAAGCTGGAAGAACAGGGCATCCGCATACAGCAAGCTACCAATGGGAAGGGTAAAAAGTACTTTATAGGGCATGCAGAAATCTCCGTGGAAGTCACTGAAAATATTGATTGGTTTGATGTAAACGCCCTGATCAAGTTTGGCTCCTACAAGATCCCTTTTGCCAAAATCCGAAAATTGCTTCTTCAGGGCAAGTCTGAGTTTGAGCTACCCAACGGAGAGATTGCGGTGATTCCTGATTCTTGGTTTGTGAATTATACGGAGATTTTTGCTTTTCTAGAGGACAATGAAAAGATCCAGGAAGAAGCATTGATGCTGAAGAAGCACCATATTGCTTTGGCACAGGAGTTACAATCCAACAACTTGGTACAACTCACCATGAGTCGCAAGCTGGAGAAGCTACGAGATTTTTCACAAATTGAAGACTTTGACTTGCCAAGTACTTTCCATGGAGAGCTTCGTCCTTATCAAAAAGCTGGTTACAATTGGTTGAGATTTTTGAATGAATACAGGTTTGGAGGTTGCTTGGCCGATGATATGGGTCTGGGTAAAACCGTGCAGACGCTGGCACTATTGGCTCACGAAAAAGAAGTGAACCCTGGAGCAACTTCCCTATTGGTCATGCCAACCTCCCTGATCTATAACTGGGAGTTGGAGGCAAGGAAGTTTACTCCTGGCTTGAAAGTCCTGGTGTATACAGGGACACAAAGAATCAAGGACAATACACGCTTTGCAAAATATGACTTGGTCTTGACTTCCTATGGAATCACCCGACTAGATGTGGATATCTTCAAAGGCTTTTATTTCAACTATGTGATTCTCGATGAATCTCAAGCTATCAAGAATCCGGGTAGTATCATTGCCAAAGCTGTCAATGAGCTCAATTGTCGTCATAAATTGATCCTGACGGGTACGCCTGTGGAAAACGGCACCATGGATCTATGGTCTCAGATGAACTTTATCAACACTGGGCTGCTGGGCAATCAGAACATGTTTAAGAAGCAATTTTTGCTTCCTATAGAAAAGAAAAATGACATGGATAAGGCGGCAAAGCTGCATGCCATGATCAAGCCCTTTATCATGCGTAGGTTGAAAACTCAAGTAGCTACAGACCTACCAGAAAAAGTGATCAACGTGAAGTATTCTTCGATGACGGAATCACAAGAGAAGGCCTACGAGGAAATTAAGAGTTATTACAGAGAGAAGATCGTCAGTGAGCTTTCTGTACCAGGGCTGAAAAATCAGCAGTTTACCCTACTGAGAGGCTTGACTCAGCTGAGACAAATCGCCAACCACCCTAGGCTGACCAATAAGGATTATGTAGGGGATTCTGGGAAGCTAGAGGATGTGATTCACATGCTTCACGAGACTGCGAGTGAGGGGCACAAGGTGCTGGTGTTTAGCCAATTTGTGAGGCATTTGGGAATTGTGCGGGAATTTCTCGATCAAGAAGGAATCAAGTATGCTTACCTTGACGGTTCTACCAAAGACAGACAAGCCCAGGTAAAGTCCTTCCAGGAGGACGAATCTGTTAAAATTTTCTTGATCTCCTTGAAGGCTGGAGGTGTCGGCTTGAACTTGACCAAAGCTGAGTATGTATTCCTGCTTGACCCATGGTGGAACCCCGCAGTGGAAGCGCAAGCTATAGATCGAGCACATAGAATAGGTCAAGAAAATAAAGTGATCATCTATAAGTTTATCACCCGCAACAGTGTAGAAGAAAAAATCATGGCTTTGCAAGAACGAAAAATGGCGCTAGCAGGAGAACTGATCAGCACTGAGGAAAGCTTTATGAAGAGCCTCAACAAGGAAGATATCGAGGCCTTGTTGGCCTAGTTTGATTGTGGATAAGTTTGCCAAAATATACCATTATTTCAATCTCTTATCCTTAGACGTGGTCTTGGGCGCCCTAGCAGGCATGTACTTTTTTGCCCATTTGCTTGGCGTCAAATTGAATCAGGAAGTTTACTTGTTGCTAGCATTGACGGTGTGGATTATCTACACTTTGGATCATCTGATGGATGCCAAGAAAGCCAAGGGAGGCCCAAGTTCATTGAGACATGCTTTTCATTTACAGCATAAAAGAGGCATTCAATCATTCCTGATTTTAGCTTTTGTGTTTGTAGTTATCCTGCTCTTTTGGAAAAAAGAACTACATTTCTTGATTAAGCCAGGTTTGATCTTAGCTTTCAGTTTGGCACTTGTGTTGGGTTTGGTCATTATGTTGAAAAAGCGTCTGGCATTCTTGAAAGAATTTTTGATTGCTACCTTTTATGTGTTGGGAATAGCGCTGGCTCCATTTGTCTATGTGGATAAGTTGATACCTGTAGAAACCTACTACATAGCTGGTTTTTACTTTCTTATCGCCTATATCAATTTGCTGGTTCTATCCCAAATGGATAGGGCTATAGATCAAAAAGATGGGTATGGGTCAGTAAGCATGTGGCTCAATGAAAAAATGCTCAGCCGTATGATTCTTTTATTGATTGGTGTTGCTTTACTGTATGGATTGATGCTATTAGTTTTCTTCCGTTCCTATTTTCACATTTACACTGGGATCTTGCTGATGATACTATTTATCCATTTGGAATCTTTTTTAAAGTCCAGCAGCAATGAATTGAGCAAAAGGAGGGTGATGGAGTTGAGTTTTGTATTGCCCTTTTTGCTTGTACTTTTCTTGTAACATTTGAGATATTCACTATATTTATAAGTATAGATTGACCTTACAAACATGAAACAACTCTTTCTAATTTTAGGAATATGTATCCTAATCCATTGCCAAGCTGTGGCACAAACTTACTTCGAGGGATATATTTTATACAAGTATGAATACTTCTCTATAGACGGTAAAAATATCAGTAAACAAATGCATGATTTGCACCCTAGTGAACAGCATTACTACATCAATCAAGGGAATTATGTCGCATATGATCAGGACCAAAACCTGATGCAACTGTATAATGCTGAGGGCAATCAATACTTTTTTAAAAGGGGAGATGGAGTTTACAAGTTGGATGCAGGTGATGTGTCTTACAAGGGGTCTGGTTATTCCCTTTTCGAAAAGCAACAAAAAGTTCTTAAATACGCTTGTAAATCCGTTGAAAAGGAAGGGAATTTAACCTATTATTCAGATTTGATTCGAGTTGACCCAATGATGTTTTCCAATCATAATCTTGGTGACTGGAATGCTTATTTGAGTGTGACAGGAGGGGCATTAGGCATCAAGTCTGTAATTTTTCATGAGGACTATTATGTTGAAATGACTGCAACTAAGATTGAGCCTAAGAAGTTGGACCAAGCCCAGTTTGATATTGAAAAAATCTTAGGAATCAACTAAACTATGACGAGTACTAAGTCAGTATACAAGCAATTTAAAGTCCTCAAAACGTTCTATAGTTTTTTTGCTCCAGCAAGCCTTACTTTGACTGTGGTTTGTTGGGCTGTCATTTATTTCTCGGGCCTTGCTGCATTTGGACTGCTTTTTTGGCTGAAGGTACTGACTTTAGGTTTGATCTATTTTTTCGTAAATGAAGACATTAGTAGACATTTTTATTATTTCCAAAATCTTGGTTATAGTAGAAAGCAATTGTGGGCTTGGAGCCTAGGTTTTGACTTTGGGCTTTTTATCATTGGCTATTTGATCATACTATGGATAGGATAAATCACGTCTTAGAAGTAGATGGCGTATTGCTCAATTACGGAACAAATAGGGTATTACAAAACATTTACTTGAAATGTCAAACAGGAAAGGTAACTGGACTACTTGGTAGAAATGGTTGTGGCAAATCTTCGCTTATGAGGATCATGTTTGGAGAGCCTATTGCTGTGGATAAGTCAGTAAGAATTGATGGGATGAGCCTCTTGGGTGATTATAGGCATCCTAATGACATGAGATATCTCCCACAACAGAAATTTATCCCCAATAAACTATCCCTTGATCGGGTATTAGCAGACTTTGAGTTGGAAAAATCTGAGTTGATTGCCTACTTTCCTGAGTTTGGGAATTTCCCAAATTTGACAATCGACCAGCTATCGGGAGGCTGGCAGCGGATTTTAGAGGTTTACCTTATCTTAAAGTCTAAAAGTAAGTTTGTCTTATTGGACGAGCCTTTTACGCATATTATGCCACTCCATGTAGAGACAATCAAAGATTTGATCCTACTAGAAAAACCCAATAAGGGTATTTTGATCTCTGACCATTTGTATCAACACATCATGGATATCTCTGACCAAGTCTACATGATCAATAATGGTAGGTCATTCCCTATCAAAAGTGTCGAAGAACTTCATGATCAAGGCTACATTAGGGCGTACTGAAAAACGCCAAATAGAGCATAAATTCATAAAATTTTCAAGAATACCTCAATTAACAAGTATTATCTTTTTAAGCAGGCGAAACCTTAATCAACGATCTAGCTTGATTTCCGAGCTCCTTAAAATTTCAAAACTTGAAATTTTAAGGCTAGCCTCAGGCATACCATCCCTGCCTGGCGACTTGACAGGTTCTTCATTGGGCTCATTCGAAGTATCAGCATACATCTTCATTCGCCCGCTTTGAACCTGGCATACCTGAGACTTTTTCAGCAAGCCCTGTATTAGGTTGGGATAGGATTATTGTCAACCTCCAAGCTCCTCAATATTGCCTATTCTTTACAATCAAACCTTGAATAATTGTGTCAAAGTAAGCTCCATTTCCTGGCCCAAACCAATTCATGGCACTGACTTCATGATAGTCATAATCATAATATTCATCTGGAGTAATGTATCCTATATATGAGCCATTAAATGTTGTGACCATCAAATTTAATCCGTGACTTTTTGCCAAAGCTTCCCAACCTGCCATCCATACACCTGATATTTCTCCACTACTACTGATCAATAGTGTATTCCCAATCAAGACCAGATCAAAATGGGGATTGATCTCTCCAAATGCAAAGTTGAACAAGGCTGGCTTCAATTTTATATTTTTCCCAAGGCGATATTGAGGATTACGCAATTCAATTGGAAACAATGTAAATGACAGGCGATTCGAATTGACTAAAGTCAATCTTTTTACATGCTTCAAAGATTGTAGATAAAGTGCATTGGCGTAAGCCTGCGTGTCTTCAGGTTGATTTCCGGGTCTATTTGGTCCATGACTACCAACAGTACCAGCAGCAAACAATGCAAAATCATAGATCTGACTTTCTAGGTTTTGCATCAAATAATGTGGATAATCCCCCGAAAGCCCCATAAAATTCCTAGCCAATGTGGTGGGATGCGCACTGTAAGTTAGAAAGGTACCTCTTCTTCCATCCTTTTTCTGAAAAATCAATTGTCGCACATAAGGATCTACAGGATCTTCTCTGACAAATCTATTGTAAACAAGCGTATCAGTCTCTGCAACCTGAAAGTTGATAAAGGCCGTGTCTTGATCTGCCAAGGCCATCTGTAAACCTTTCAGAGTTTGCTCGGTCAAAAAATCCACAATTGCCTGATCAAACCCTCCGAAAGCAACTTTGCCCATCAAACCTGGAATATATCCTCCAATTCCACTATGCGTGTGGGTAGCTGTGAAATACAAGTTATCCACAGGAAGCTTTGATTGATTGACAGCCTCTCTGATACTTGTAGCCAAATAGGGGTGGATGATCAAAAGTTCGTAATTGAGGAAAGCGATATTCTGTTCCCCATTACCTACTATCAGTGACCTTATGTAGCTACTGTCTTGTACAAATTCATATTTACCCCTAGGGGCATAACCGACCAAAGAAGCTGCTTGTTTAGGAGTAGCATTGACTTTGGACCAGCCAACAAGCCAAGTGTTTCCCTCGCTGATGGTAGGGGTCAGACTATGCAGTTTTGCGAGCGTATTGCTATAGAATTCCTGATGCTCAATAGGACTTCTGTCTATGCTATCTGTCAAGTTAATTGCCAGGAGCAAAACGATGAATATCGCTATAAAAACACCTGAAACAGCTTTATGGAATTTTAACATAGACTTATCCACATCTTCATTTCAGTAGCTCTCATTCATATTCATAAGTCCCGTGTGCACCTTGCACGGTTACTTTTTTACCTTCATGAGGAGTGACCCTACCTATGATTTTTGCTTCAACGCCATAACCCTCAGCGATATCGATGATCTCTTCGGCATAGCGCTCTTCTAGATAGATTTCCATTCGATGTCCCATGTTGAACACCTTATACATTTCCTTCCAATCAGTCCCGCTTTCTTCTTGGATGATTTTGAATAGGGGTGGTGTTTCAAAAAGATTATCCTTGATCACATGTACGTTATCCACAAAATGAAGCACTTTGGTCTGTGCTCCTCCACTACAATGTACGATTCCGTGAATCTGCGGTCTCAGGTACTTGAGTACATCAACCATGATCGGTGCATAAGTCCTGGTTGGTGAAAGCACTAGTTTGCCGATATCCACAGCAGTGCCTGGCGCAGCATCCGTAAGGTTATATTTACCTGAATACACCAAGTCATCTGGTACTGCTGGGTCAAAGCTTTCAGGATATTTTGTTTTCAAGACTTTAGAAAACACATCATGACGGGCAGAAGTAAGGCCATTGCTGCCCATTCCGCCGTTGTACTCAGACTCATAAGTCGCTTGACCATACGATGAAAGCCCTACGATGACATCTCCGCCACGAATCTTATCATTGGAAATCACTTCGTCCCTACGCATTCTACAAGTGACTGTACTGTCTACGATGATGGTTCTTACCAAATCACCCACATCGGCTGTTTCACCACCAGTAAGTACTACATTTACACCATTATCTCTGAGCATTTGGAGCACTTCTTCTGTGCCATTGATAATGGCGGATATCACTTCCCCGGGTACAAGGTTTTTATTTCTACCGATAGTTGATGAGACGAGGATATTATTGATCGCCCCAACACATAGAAGGTCATCTGTATTCATGATGATGGCATCTTGAGCAATGCCTTTCCATACGCTCAGATCGCCTGTTTCTTTCCAATACATGTATGCAAGAGCGGATTTAGTACCGGCTCCATCAGCATGCATGATGTTACAGAATTCGGGATCATTTCCTAGAGTATCTTCTACGATTTTACAGAAAGCTTTCGGATAAAGGCCTTTATCAAGCTTGGAAATAGCTTGGTGTACATCTTCTTTGGAGGCTGAAACACCACGCTGCATATACCTTTCGTTCATTGGGGCTAATGGGGTTGGTTATATGGAAGACAAAGGTAAGGAATATCAAGGGGAAAGGAAGGATATTTTTGATCAGAAGGACACAAATGGATTATAAAGTCTAATTTTACAGGATGATTACAGAGATTGATTTTGAATTACTTGACAAAGAACTCGCTCAAGCCAAAAAGAAAGCTACTGCCTTATCCTTAGTGCGCTTGCTTTTATTTTTTCTGATTTTGGCCATTACGATTGTAGGATTGAGTGAAATCAGGCTTTTGTTGTTGAGCTTGCCTTTTGCCCTGATTTTTTTTGTGTATCTGATCATTCAATTCAATCGACAAAAAGACAAGGAAGCCTTTATCAAGCAATTGATGCAAATGGCTGTTGAGTCTGAAAAAAGAAAGCATCGTGAACTGAAAATGTTCCGTTCAGGAGATCGGTACCTTGACAAGAACCATCCTTTTGCTAATGACCTGGATCTATTTGGGGAGCATTCCCTTTTTCAAGTACTCAACCATACGGTCAATCAAGCAGGTGAGTCTCTGTTGGTCACCTGGATGAAGAGCCCCATCAATGCTGTAAATGCCAAGTCACGATTTACCGCTATCAGAGAATTGAGTCAAAAGCCTGTATTTCTGAAATCATTTGAGGCATTGGGGCGAGCCTTTATCGGTAAGGAAAAATCAAAGAAGGATTTCTACCAATGGTTGGAGAAGCCGCAAATGTGGAAAACTTGGCAATTTCTCCCCATGCTTCTCGGGCCGATTGGAGGATTAGGGGTACTCGTGGGGACTTTATTTTTCGGGTTGCCTTACGGTTGGATTGGTATTTGGATCCTTTTGGGAATGATTTTTTTAGGCTTTGTTTTTCAATCGCTCCAGGAAGCGGCCCTAGTCATGCCCAATGAGGGTGATGTCAAGACATTCGGACTTTGGTCAGCTATTTTGGTCAAGGAAAAGTTTGAAGATGATTATCTCAAACAGCTACAGCACGACTTCAAAAATCAAGAGGTAGCAGCACCAGAGGTATTGAAATCTTTGGAGCAAAAGACCTTTATGATCCAAAACAGGTTTAATCTGGTGTATTTGATTTTCAACCTCCTGTTTTGGACAGACTTTTTTCTATGGTGGAGGTTGCTTGTTTGGAAAAACAAAAATGCCCAATACCTTCAATCTTGGGAAAATTCCTTTACAACATGGCAGGTTTTAGTTTCCTTGGGTGCTTTTACTGCCGAAGAGTCTTTGACCCAAACTGTGGATTGGACAAAAGAGGACATGATAGAGGTGAAAGACATCAAGCACCCCTTACTTCATCCTGCCAAAGCTGTGGGCAATGACTTCAGCATGGACGCTAGCAATCAAGTAGTCCTCTTGACGGGAGCTAATATGTCAGGGAAAACTACTTTTATGCGCACCTTGGGAATCAACATGGTCATGGTAAACTTGGGCTTGAGTCCATGTGCTACTGCTTTTCGCTGTGGTCATTTTCAGCTTTTCACCAGTATGCGTAATAGTGATAATCTGGGTGAGAGTGTAAGTTCATTCTATGCAGAATTGGCTAGGATCAAATTGCTTTTGGATACGGCTGCGGAAGGCATCAAGGTCTTTTTCCTATTGGATGAAATCTTAAAAGGCACCAATACAGAAGATCGTATTTTGGGATCAGAAGCCCTGATCAAACAGCTCGCAGCCTCAGGCGGCAAGGGGATTATTTCAACCCATGACATTGAATTGAGTGCTTTGGAGAATAAGCTTAATTATTTGAAAAACAGAAGTTTCCACTCTGAAATCACGGATCAAGAAATTCACTTTGACTATAAGATCAAAGCAGGTCCTTGTCCTAGCTTCAATGCTCACAAGTTGATGGAATTGATGGGGATCAAGTTCAACTGAGCTAAAGGTCTTGGCATAGTAGTTGTTTAATCAGAAGTAAATCAATTATTTACTTAAACCAACTAACTATGAATTCTTTATTGTATCTGATCGCACTGATATTAATTATTGGTTGGGTCTTCGGTTTCTTTGTTTATAGTATTGGTGGCTTGATTCATATTTTATTAGTATTGGCCATCATTTCGGTATTGCTGAGGTTAATCGGCGGTCGTTCTGTATAGATAGGCATCATTGAAATTTATGATACTGAGCCCCAAGCGGGGCTTTTTTTATAAAGGGTGTCATGCCTGTACTTTTTTGCTTATTTTTGAGCATCCAAAGCTTATCGAAGTGCAAGAAAACTATCAGCAAAAAACCTTAGGAATTTTAGGAGGAGGGCAATTGGGCCGCATGGTTATCCAGTCCGCTATCAATTACAATATCGATATCCATATTTTAGACCCAGATGCCAATGCGCCTTGCAGGGCTATTGCCCATCAGTTTACCCAAGGGGCGCTGACTGATTTCGATACGGTATATGCTTTTGGTCAGGCTTGTGATGTCATCACCATAGAGATCGAAAATGTCAATACCGAGGCCTTACAAAAATTAGCAGAAGAAGGAAAGGAAGTTTTTCCTCAACCGCACTTGATCAAGCTCATACAAGACAAAAGAGAACAAAAGCAATTTTATAAGGAAAAGGGAATACCTACCGCAGAATTTATCCTGACTGCCAATAAGCAAGAAGTATTGGACAATGCGGATTTTTTGCCTGCTGTGAATAAGCTTGGCAAAGAGGGCTATGATGGACGAGGTGTACAGCTGTTGAGAACCGCGGCAGATTTGGACAAAGCCTTTGAAGCTCCAGGTTTACTTGAGAAATTGATTGATTTTGAAAAAGAGCTCGCTGTAATCGTAGCGAGAAACAAAAGAGGGGAACTGATTGCTTACCCAGCCGTAGAGTGCGCCTTTCACCCAACTGCCAATTTGGTAGAGTTTCTTTTTGCGCCAGCGGCGGTGAGCACGGAGATTGAGGCAAAGGCCAAGGAAGTCGCTTTAAATGTCATCGAATCCTTGGATTTGGTAGGTATTTTGGCTGTAGAATTATTTGTGACCAAATCTGAAGAGATTTTGGTCAACGAGATTGCACCAAGGCCACACAACTCAGGCCATCATACCATCGAGGCAAATTTCACTTCACAGTTTGAGCAACACCTGAGAGCAGTGATGAATATGCCTTTGGGCAATCCAGAGCTACGCTGTCCAGCTGCCATGGTGAATCTTTTGGGAGAGGATGGTTTTATAGGTGATGCCATAGTAGAAGGGTTGGATGAAGCGATGGCAGAAAAGGGCGTATATGTACACCTATATGGAAAGAAAATCACCAAGCCTTTTAGAAAAATGGGGCATGTCACGCTACTAGATGAAGAGCTTGGTCAATTGAAGCGCCGAGCAATAGAAATCAAGGAAAAAATCAAGATAAAAGCATAATCATGAGTAAGCAAGTAGGAATCATCATGGGCAGCAAGTCAGACCTGCCGATCATGTCAGAAGCAGCAAAAGCACTAGAAGAATTAGGAGTTGGCTATGAATTGACCGTAGTATCTGCACATAGAACACCACATCGGATGATTGAATATGCTGAAAATGCAAGACAAAGGGGGATCAAGGTCATCATAGCCGGTGCTGGCGGTGCTGCACACTTGCCTGGGATGGTTGCTTCTTTGACTTCCTTACCAGTAATAGGTGTCCCTATCTTATCAAGCAATTCTATCGACGGATGGGATAGTATCTTATCTATTTTACAAATGCCTGGCGGTATTCCAGTAGCTACAGTAGCGCTCAATGGAGCGAAAAACGCAGGGATTCTTGCTGCTTCCATCGTAGGAGCATTTGATGCCAAAGTAGCCGAAAGCTTAGACAACTTCAAAAAAGACCTCAAGCAAAAAGTGGAAGATTCAGCCAGAGAAATCGAATTGAAGGGCTGGAAAGAAGGGCTGGATGATTAATATCCGAAATTAGACCAGTAATCAATTTAGAGAAGAGTTTAAGGTAAACTGATATTTATAGATATTAGATATTTATTGATATTGGCGATAAATCAAAGGTTTATTCTAGAATCTTTTCTGTTAAGAAATCGGATGATCACATTAAGATATACAATTATCCGCAATTAGACCAATTTAAAAAAAGGGTTTGAGAATTTTACTGATATTGATTTAAAGCGCTCAGGAGTTGAACTTTAGGGCAAAAAAACACATAGTCAGATCTAGATATGATGGACTTGAATAGAATTATTAAATTCAAACTAGGCAAAGAAGATTGGGAAATGCCACTTGGTGTACTCTTACTACTTGGTGCCATTAGTCTTTTGATGATTTTGGGTGGGCTTTATTTGGGTTTCAAGTTTGGCGAAAGTGTACAACCTTAATCCAAAAACAAACCCCAGCCATCGTCGTAACGCTCTGCGCCATCAAAACCTTTGACCCATTCTCTAAAGAGTTCTTTAAATTCCCCAATGGCATCTCTCAACAGTTGAAGGTGTTCCTCAGCATGTGTCCCTTCTAGTGCCAGTTGATAAGTCATGCTTTGTAAACTTTTAGCATGAACTTTCATGATCACAGCATTTTCCATTTTGATGATATAATCATCTACGCCATGTGCCCCAGAAAATTTAGCTGGCAGTAATCCTGCACTTTCAAGCATCAACCCACCATAGAGTTCTTTTCTAGCTTCATCTAAGGAGCCAACCAAAGCATGGGTCAAGTCAAAAATTTCCATGCCCTTAAGCTTCAATGGATGACTGTTGAGCTCCTCTTTCCTCCTTTGGAATTCTGCCATATCATCTTCATCGAAGTCATTGTCGTCAAAATCGTCCCACATGGTAAAAAGGTTTTTATTAAAAATAGAATAGAAAGTAACCCTGAGCCAATCTTGCTCAGGGTATGATTTTTTTAATTAGAAAGGCAATACATCTTCACCATCCTCACTTGAGAAAGAGGTTACATCTGGCATCGCTGCCGCGGTATTGCTAGGCTGAGCTGGGGCAGCCGTGGTTCCTTGCTTATCTACTTTCCAAGCTTTTACGTCGGTGTACCATCTACCATTGTACTCTCTGCTTTCAATTTCAATCCCTGCGGTGACATCATCACCTACATTCATATTGAATTGATCAATTTTATCTCCCCATACGGTAAGGGCTACTTTTTTAGGATAATTGCCACCTGTTTCTAAGATATAATCCCGCTTTCTCCAGGTGCCATTTCTTCCATTCCCTTTTTGTTCAGCCAATACCTGAACAATTTTTCCACTGATTTCCATATTGCTATTTTAATTGATTGCTGTCGAAAAACGAAGGTAATAAAATCAATGCAAAATCCCCATTGGAAACCTTTTCCAGTATTTTGTTTTGGTTGATTAATGTTTATTGGTGATTGGTTAATTTGAGTATCCGCAATTATACCACTAGCCAATTTAAATAAGGACCTAGATAAATCCGATACTAATAGATATTGGATATTCATTGATATTGGCTAGAAATCATAGGTTTGTTCCATTATTTAGGTTCTACTGGTAAGTAAGCGGATAATCATGTTATTTAATAAGTTATAAGTGATTTAATATGGGATAATCATATTTTCTAAAAAAACGCAGTCATCTTAAACTTTAGCAAATTTTATTTCACTTTTGGAAGCCAAAACTGTAATTATCGATAGTGGCATAGTCTTTTATCAAGACAAATTGTTAGAAAAAAATTCTTTTATCTATTGCATGATTGTTATTGAATCTATACATTTGGTTTCGTTCGTATTTTTCTTTCAACATAAACATATACTATGGCATAAACCTCTACGTTATTCAAAAGTCAAATCAGTATGAGTAAAAGGATTGGTCCTAAAGACAGTGAGCTAATAGCACAATACAGAGCTGGTAGTGAAGCTGCGTTTGAAGTGTTGGTAGAAAAATATCAGTCAAGAGTTTTTACCACCATTTATCTGATTGTCAAAGATCAAGGGGTTGCTGAGGATTTGTTGCAGGATGTATTTGTCAAAGTAGTCCAAACATTAAATTCTGACCGCTACAACGAAGAGGGAAAGTTTCAGCCATGGTTGATGCGTATCGCGCACAATCTTGCCATTGATTATTTTAGAAAAAGTAAACGCTATCCAACCATCGTCATGGAGGATGGTGAGAATGTTTTCAATACATTGAGGTTTGCGGAAAACAATGTGGAAGACCAAAAAATCCAAGAAGACACCATAGAGATGGTTCGACGGTTGATTGATGAATTGCCTGAATCTCAGAAGCAGGTGTTGATCATGCGACATTATATGGATCTAAGTTTTCAGGAAATTGCAGAGCAAACAGGTGTAAGTATCAATACAGCCCTTGGCCGTATGCGATATGCCTTGATCAATCTGAGAAAAAAAATGAAACAAGTAAACATAGCCTATGATAAAACAATTTACCCCAAATGACTTGGTTAGATACATCTACCAAGAAATGAACGAGGGAGAGAGTGAACTTCTAATGCAGGCCTTGCACCTAGACGAGTCTTTGATGCAAGAATATTTGGAGATGCTGAGCACAATAGAGAAGTTAGATCAAATCACGCTCCAGCCTTCGGAAAAAGTAGTAAAGGCCATTTTTAAAAAAGCCAAATCTACGGGACTCGAAAGAGTATGAAAAATTCAAAAAAGGTGGGCCTGAGCGGATTCTCAGGCCTTTGCTTTTTTATGGCACATGTACCAACAAAAACTCCGCTGTCTGTGCAATCATCTCTCGGTATATGGACTCAGGAAATCCATGCTGTGCACCTTGGACGTATCTTTTAGTAAACGGGACATTGCGAACAGTCAACTTTTCTTCCAGCAAATAGCTCTGCTGAATTGGAACCACATTGTCAGCTGTCCCATGAAAAAAAGCTGTAGGGACGCTACTACTTCTTATATGACTGGTAGGGCTTGAAGCAGCATAACCTTGAGGATTAGAACTAGGGCTTCCACCAATCAATGCCTCAATTAGTGCTGTGGTGATGAAATTGAATCCATGAAAAGTAGGAAAGTCTGTTGGGGGAAAAAAAGCAACAGCAGCTTTGACTGCACGGTCAGGGTTATTTTTGTAAGCATGCAATAATGCCAAATGGCCTCCTGCACTTCCACCAGCCAGCACGATATCATCGGAGACATCCCATGCACTCAGCCTTGATTTGATATAATTGATAGCGGCTTGTACATCTTCTTCTTGGTTAGGAAAGCGATTGCTCCCTGTGGTAATGTTATAAAGACGGTAGTTTAAAGAGACGAAGGCATAATCCTCCAACTCCGCTTCGAGCCAAGGTTTGAATCTACTAAACTCCGACTTGTCTCCATCTGTCCATGCACCGCCATGAACCCATACAAATACCTTGGTGCTATTGGTGGAACGATTGGCAGGCAAATAGACATCCATCACTTGACGCGGGTGATTCCCATAGTCATCGTCTATGATTTCTACAGCTACCGATGGATCAAGGTTGAGGGGTGCTTCTTCTGGATCTGCGCATGAAAAAAATAAAATTACTGTGAGTAAAAAACTTCCTTTTATCGTATTCCTAATCAAACTTTTTGTCATGGTGATCTAAACTTTACTATACTTTCAAAAACGATTCATGCTGACTGATGTTGTAAATTAAATCATTGCCAGCAAGAGAAATCAGCATTAAGATATTATTTTTATCAATCAAAATGGAAACAAAATGCTAAAAAAAGAAAGATATAAAACATTTATCGATCACTTTGAAACCAATATGCCAGTCGCTGAAACCGAACTGGAATATGACAATCCATTTCAGCTATTAGTGGCAGTCGTGCTCAGCGCCCAGTGTACAGATAAGCGGGTCAATATCGTCACCAAAAAGCTTTTTGAACATTTTCCGAGTCCCGAACATTTGGCAACTTCTAATTTTGACGAGCTATTCCCTTATATCAGAAGCATCTCCTACCCCAACAACAAGACGAAGCACTTGCTAGGTCTAGGGAAAATGTTGGTGGAGGACTTTGGTAGTGAGGTTCCATCTACCGTAGATGAGCTGATCAAACTACCAGGTGTGGGTCGAAAAACAGCCAATGTGATCACATCCGTGGTGTGGAATCAGCCTAATATGGCAGTGGATACGCATGTTTTCAGGGTTTCCAAACGTCTTGGCCTAGTCCCTCAAAATGCCAAAACGCCCCTAGAAGTAGAAAAACAATTGGTCAAAAATATTCCTGATAAGTACATTCACAAAGCGCATCACTGGCTGATATTGCATGGGCGGTACATTTGCTTAGCCAGAAAACCCAAATGCGAGCTCTGCAATATCACACATTTTTGTAGATACTATGAAAAGGCAAACAAAGTAAAGGCTGTCATGGCAAAAACCGATAAGGATTAAGCTATGTGTGGCATTTCCCTCCTGATTGACAATAGTCCCCAGGCAGAGTATAAAATCCATCAAATGATGGCGGCCAACCGCCATCGTGGACCCGATCATACTGAATGCAGTCAAGTTAGTGAGAAAGTTTGGATTGCTGGGAATCGACTGAAAATTCTGGATCTTAGCGATGCTTCCAATCAACCCTTTTGGGATGAAAGTAAGCGCTACGTGTTGGTGTGGAATGGGGCATTGTACAATTATCAAGATCTCAGAAACAAACTGCTAGATATCGGGTATACATTCAAAACCAATTCAGATTCTGAGGTATTCTTGCTTTGGCTGAAGGAACATGGTGTATCAGGCATCAAATCACTCAAAGGGATGTTTTCCTTTGTTTTTGTAAACCTAGATTTAGAGGAAATTATCATTGCGAGAGATCCATCTGGTGAGAAGCCGCTATATTACCACCAAAAAGATGATCAGTGGGTCTTTTCCTCTGAAGCTCGCGGTGTGAAAGCTGGCTTGGATCAAAGACCGAATATTGATGGCGCTCAGTTTCTGCCTTATTTTTACTCCAGACATACTTTTCCTGATCGAAGTTTTTATCAAGGCATTCAGCAATTCCTTCCTGGACGCGGATTAAAATTGGATTTACAAGGAAAGTGCCTAGTAGAGTTTACATGGGAACATGAAGTAGCAAAAAAGGAAGCATTTTCTCAGCAACTATTTGAATCTAAACTCAAGGATGCCGTCCTAAAAAACTTTCATAGCGAGCGCAATGTAGGCGTGATTTTGAGTGGTGGAGCAGACAGCAGCCTTTTGTATCAATTGTGGCTGGAAGAAACTGGACAGCCCATGCCAACCTTTACCGCTACATTTGAGAAGGCTTTCCAGAAAAAATATCGAGATCCCATATATGCCAGAAAGTTGACCAGTAATTATGAAGGCTTTCACCATGAAGTACATATCAGTCTCGATAAGATCAAAGCAAACTGGGATGAATACATCGAGTCATTGGATCAACCCGTGGGAGATAGTGCTAGTTTGCTGACTTGGATAATTGGCAAAGAAGCTAAGTCTGATGTACAAGTCTTGATCTCTGGGGCAGGCGCTGACGAGCTTTTGGGAGGTTATCAGCGACATAGCGCTTTCAAATTCTACTTAAATAATAAAACCCTGCTGCTCAAGCTGAAACCATATATTCAATGGCTTCCGCTACCGAGAAGGGTCCGCAAATTCTTGGCTAGTATCAAAGCAGATCCAAAACATACATTTCTGAATTTTGCATCCTTGAGACCAGTTCCTGAAGAAACTGCACAGCAATTTTTGAATTGGTATCCCTCTGTGACAGATGTATACAGCGCTGCACTTGATTTTGACAGGAAATACTATTTGGTCAATGATATCCTCAAAGTTCATGACAATGCCTGCATGGCACATGGTATAGAAGGTCGAACTCCCTATATGGATTTTGACCTGATCGCTTGGATCAAGAGTTTTTCAGAAGCTGAACATTTAAAAATCTGTGGAAAGCAACCGATCAAATCAGCCCTTATATACAGGGGAATGGATAAGATTGCCAAGCGAAAGAAACTTGGGTTTGGACTTCCCTTGGAGGAGTGGTTTGCTAGGGATAAAGCATTTCAAAACTGGATAAATCCCGAAATCAAAGCCATGTACTATAAATGGGGGCGACATTTTCCCATGGAAATGCAAGCGCTATGTAAGGCTCCAGAAAAAGCCTCAAAAGATCAATTTCTATTGATCTGGAATATGTTTATCTTGGCATCATGGCTGAGGATCCATGCCTGATAGTCTTTTGGACTTATCCATCAGTTTGGGGAAATTCATTATTTCAAGATTAATCGATTTGCAAAAATGAAAATCATCTACATCCATCAATATTTTCTAACACCAGAAGAAGGCGGGGCGGTTCGCTCTTACCACCTTGCAAAGGGCATGGTCGCTGCCGGAATAGCTGTGGATATGATCACTGCTCACAATAAGGACTATTACGACCTCAGGATTATCGATGGTGTTAGGGTGCATTATTTACCGGTCAGTTATAAGCAAGAATGGGGGTTTGCGAAGCGATCTTTGTCATTTCTGAAATTTGTTGCGCAAGCCAAAAAATTGATCAAAAAACTTCCTAGACCTGATTACTTGTATGTGAGTTCCACCCCTCTGACCACTGGCTTACTTGGGCTGTGGGCTAAGCGAAAGTTTGCCATTCCATACTTCTTCGAGATACGTGATTTATGGCCAGATGCCCCTATAGAAGTAGGAGCCATTCGCAACCCTATTTTCAAAAAATTGCTTTACCAATTTGAAAAAAGAATCTACACACATTCGCTTAAGTGTATTGCCCTTTCACCTGGCATAGCGAATGCGGTAAGAGCTAGAACCAATACCCCCATAGCCATTGTCCCCAATTTTTCTGATACAGCGTTTTTCCAGCCTACATCGGAGAAAGATTCCTTACTTTTAGAGCAACTAGGATTAAAAGATCAATTGACAATTCTGTATGCTGGAGCCATCGGGCAGGTCAATGCTGTAGGCGAGCTCCTTGACCTTGCTAAACTAGCACTTGAAGAAAGGAGGCCATATCAGTTTTTGGTTGTGGGCAAAGGTAGCCATCAACGAGCTTTATTAGAGAAAGCCGCAGATTTGGGATTAAAAAACTTCAGGTTCTTTGACTTCGGCAATAAGGAAAAGGTCAGAATGCTCTTGGACATCTCAGACATGGCATTCATTTCTTTTGAGCATTTGCCTGTACTGAAGACCAACTCTCCAAATAAGTTCTTTGATGCGCTTGCTGCCGGCAAGGCTATTTTAGTCAATCACAAAGGTTGGGTATATGATTTGACAAAAAAGTACCAACTTGGCATCTTTCATCACAGCAAGTCTCCTGAGAAAACATTGGCAAAGATTGATCAAATGCTGGCAGAAAATACGCTTCCCTTGTACCAACGAAATGCCAGAAAATTAGCTGAGGAGCATTTCACCAAAGAAATGGCCATCAAAAGATTACTGTCTGCTATTGATGCGAATCAATTCGGAAATGAAATTACTGACGAGGTTTATATCCTGAGCGCCTGAAAATCTTCTCTGCATCCCTTTCGGCCATAAGTTGATCGAGTTCGAGTTCGTTATTGAATCTATAATCATCCACAATATTCCAACCCAACCATCTTCCAAGTCTACCTGGTGCATCAGGGCTGATTTCATCTGTAGATGGGGCTTCTCCTGTATATTTTCTGATCTCAAAGGGGTTTGTAACAAATAATAGGTCGTTCTCTATAAAATGTGACCAAATCAAAGCTTCATTCGCATAACTTGCTGCTATCTCATCTGTGGTATACCCAATGATATACTCATCGGAGATACAAGGCAACATTGCTTTTGTAAAATGATAAGCTTTTCCATAGAAAATCATCTCTGCTAAAAGCGTATTCTGTGTAAGGTCCACTTGATTGTATCGAGAAGAGATGGCTGTCACGATCATGGGCACGATAAAATCCCTTTCGTAGCGATCTGCCATGTATTGTGGCAGGTCAGGTGGCTGAAAACGATGGGTTTTGGGTAGGTAATAGTCCAAGCCGATCACAATCAAATCTTCTGTAATGAAGAGATCGTTTCCAAATCCAGAAAGGTAAGTGTAAACTTTGGGTACTTTAAATTCAGGAAAATAATACTTGATGTAGGCGAAAGCATCTCGTAACTGTTGCTCAATAGCTTCGAAATCAGAAAATTCTTGCTTTACCTCTTGATAAAGTTCTTGCATCAAGGAGTCCTGGTTGATTTCCAACAAGGCTTTTGCTAATTCAGCTTTGGAATCATACAATTCTACTTGGAGGTATTTATCCGTAAAATCAGGATATGCTTCCAATAGGTAATTGATCTCCTCGATTTCATAGGCATTATAAAATCTGTCTTCTAGCCTTTCCAAGTCAAAATCAATAGGCACAGCTAAAATTTTCTTGTCCAAGCGACATTCCTCCTCTTGATTTTTGCAGGCCAATGTCAAGGTCAGCATCATCAGTAATATCCCTTGTCGATAATTAAATAGAATTTTCATGCTCAAATGATTTGAGTTCAAATCTAGTAGAATCTATTTTGAATCTTGGGAAGAAAGCTAAAATTTCTGAGCGAGGATAAATTTCCCAAATGCTTCATATATAATTATTCTTATAATAATTGGATTGTTAAAAACTGGCAAAGCTTAAATTTCTTGAACTTGAATTAATATTTCGTTTACATAAAAAATATGTTCATTTATGTTTATGTTTATTACAGACACTTTTTTATATATTATCGAATATATTTCGCAACATTAATTAATATCAAAGGGTTTGAAACTGTGTACTTTTATTTAACTAAACCAACAAAAATTATGAAAAAGCACAGTAGATTAAATTGGGATTTCAAAAGCACCGCTTTAGCGCTTGCGCTCGGCTTTGGTTTGGTGGCATGTAGTGATGATGATGATCAGCCACCAATTGTAGAAAGTAATACCATTGTAGACGTTGCCAGTGATAACACACAATTTTCAACTCTTGTGGCAGCTGTAGATCAGGCAGGCTTAGTTGCTACTTTATCTAGTGATGGCCCATTTACAGTATTTGCACCTACCAACGACGCATTTGGTGAGTTTTTGTCTGACAATAATCTTTCAGCAGAACAACTTCTTGGCGATCCTAATCTTGAATTGATCCTGACCTATCATGTAGTAGGTTCATCCGTAAGTTCTTCAGAAGTCTCTCCTGGAAGAGTGAATACGGTAGCTGATTTTCCATTTTTTGTAAGCGAAAGTCCTAATGGTACACTTTGGATAAATGGATCAGCCCGAATTATAAATACTGATATTCAAGCCTCAAATGGTATCATTCACGTGCTAGATTATGTCATTACGCCTCCGACACAAAATATCGCAGAAATCGCAACTAGTCTTGCTGAGGGAGAAGAGCCAGAATTTACACAATTGGTAGCAGCTTTGGTGAGAGCAGATTTGGTAGATGCATTTATAGGTGGCTTTGATGACGATTTAACCGTATTTGCTCCAACCGATGCAGCATTTGAAGCACTTTATGAAGCTTTAGATGTGAATGGAGTTGATGAAATTGAGCTGGAGTTACTAACAAATGTACTTTTATATCATGTTGTTCCAGCGAGAGCTTTCTCACAAGATTTAAGAGAGGGTGCATCTTTGCCTACGCTATTAGAAGGACAGAATTTGACGGTTGATTTGGCTAATTTAAGAATTAATGAGTCAGGTCTTGTACCTTCACTATTGAACGTACATGCCACAAATGGTGTGATTCACGTGATTGACAGTGTATTGTTACCAGAATAAGGAAATTTTTCCCTAAGTTCATAAATGTTGGAAAAGGGGTGTCTATGGGCATCCCTTTTTTGCTTTTAGATATTTTTTTCATTCCATCTCCATCCTTTGTATCTTCCCGTCGTTTTTAACAACAACAGCAAGCATTCAATTTTAAAATCATGCCATCACAGTTTAAATATTTGCCAATTTTAATGCTCTGTATTTTATCAGGATTTTTTGCATGCAACAACTATGACCTCCCTCCACAGCAGGAGTTATTGCTTGTGGAAACAGCAGATCGGGAAGGCTTGAGCTTATTTGTAGAGGCTGTCAATCGGGCTGGATTGAGACAAGCGCTTTCAGAGCAGGGACCATTTACCATATTTGCTCCCAGTGATGAGGCATTTATTGCAGCCTTACAAAATTTAGGGTTTAGTAGTTTGGCCGCAATCCCTCCCGATAATTTAGCTGGAATACTCGCCTACCATGTGATTCCAGGAAGAAATATCAGTAGTCTATTGAATACAGGTGAAGTAGATACTTTTCTAGAAAATGCAGTCATCAATATAGAGAAATCAGGTAGCAGGATCCTACTCAATGATTCTATTCAAGTCATCCAGAGAGACCGAGAGGCGCTCAATGGTGTCATTCATATCATAGACCAATTGATGCTTCCCCCATCTAATACTATTTTGGATGTAGTAGAGCGGAATAATTTCACCACCTTTCTCAACGCTGTCAATGCAGCAGACTTGACCGATCTATTCAACAATACAGGTCCTTACACGACCTTTGTCCCCACTAATGCAGCTTTTACGCGATACTTGAATGACCAAGGGCTAAGTACTTCGGAACTTTTGAGCGCTGACTCACTTCCAGCTATCCTGAGAGGTCACGCAATCGATGGGGTGATTCCAGCAGCTGCATTTGAATCTGCTGGGCTTCCTACGCTCACAGGACAACCCATATTCATCAGTATAGCTCCAAATGGTGCCATTTGGGTGAATGGAACTGCAAGGGTAACTGGTACTAATCTGCAAGCTGACAATGGTATCGTCCATGTCATAGACAATGTCATCGTAAGACCTCAAATAAGCATGCTTGAAAAGCTCAACCTGAGAAACGAGGAAGAAGGAGGTATTTTTTCTTTGTTGATACAGGCGATAGAGAGGGCTGGCATTGGCAATCTGCTCAATAGAGGCTATGAAGAAAACATTACCCTTTTTGCTCCTACTGACGAGGCTTTCGAAGGATTTTTGGCAAGCAAAGGTATTGCTAGTATCAATGATTTAAGTCCAGAGGAGCTAGCAACAATATTAAACTATCACATTGTTCCTTTGAGGGCTTTTAGCCAAGATTTCAGAGAAGGAGGAAGTCTTCCGACATTAATTTCTGGAGAAACACTTTCTGTCAACCTGACCAATCAAGAAATCAACGATGCGCCTTTGCTTTCCAATTTATCCAACATACATGGTAAAAATGGCGTCATTCATGGCATTGGTAAAGTGCTTGAACCCTGATTGGGAAATTCCTTATTGATTGAACAGGGGATTAGCAACTCGTATTTATTGAAATTGTGCCATGATATCAGCATAGCTGATTCCCATGTGGCTATTGTCATAGATGGCGACCCCATCTTTGATCAAAATGACTTGGGGGCTTTCATGATCTATAGCAAAAGTTGAAGAAATAGCATTGGAAATATCTCTATAGCTAATCAGGTCTAAGTAGTAGGGTGTGACTTTCTGAGTATCCTCATCCTTCCAGTTTCTCCTCAAGCGATCATAAGCCATGCTGCTGATAGAACATCTGGTAGAATGCTTAAAAATCAAGACAGGCTTTTCCTTGCTGCTTTCTTTGATCTCTTCGAGTTGCGTAATATTATTGAGTGTCAACCAATCCATATGCTAAATTATCTTAATCTAATACCTCGATCAATTAATTCTTCGTTGAAATAGTTCCTTACTATATTTACAAAATTTCAATGCAATATTCCCCTATGCAAAACTTCACCCGGTTAGTCATATTAATTGTACTCTTTTCAGCTTGTAAAAGTATCAATCCAAACAAGCCCAGCTATTCAGGCGATCCAATCATTTTGCCGAGAGCAACATCTGAAATCAATATTCCTGTCGAAATCCCACTTTCACAAATCGAACAACTGCTCAACAATTCTCTGTCATCTAGGCTCTTTGCTGAAAGAGGATTGGATTTAGGAGGAGGGTTTTTTACAGATATAGATGTCAACAAAACCGGAAGCGCTAGACTAGTGAGCAAATCTTCTGAGAAGGTATCTCTTATCCTTCCGATGAGTATGGCTGGAAATCTGAAATTTGAAAAGCGGATTTTTGGTCAAAACCTAAATACGGCCATTCCATTCGATGAAAATCTGATGCCTGAGATCAGCTTTATCCCAAAAATTGGAGCCGACTGGAATTTTTCATTGCAAAATATTCAAATCGAAAACTACGGTCGATCCATGAAGTACAATTTGCTTGGCTTTGAGATTGATCTAGACCCCATGATTCGCAAGCAACTTCAAAAAATGCTAAACGAGCAGTTGGGAAACTCAGGCTTGACGCAGTTTGATTTTCGAAGCATTGCCGAGGAGGCATGGACGACATTTGCGAAGCCATTGGCTATCGCTCAGGATGGTGTGGCAGCATATATTTACACGCAACCCAGTAGATTGAAAGTGACGGAGGAGGTCAGCAATGACCAAAAAATTAAGCTATACCTTGGAATTGAAGGTGAGGTATTCTCTCAAGTGGGTCAAGCACCACAGATTCAGCCCAAGCCATTGCCTAGGCTACAAGCGAATGACAACAAGGAAAATATGCTGGATATCATGATTCCATTGGCTATTAACTATGATAAATTGGATGAATACCTCAACGAGAGTTTATCAGGGCAAAGATTTCGAACTGACAAAAACACCGTACTTGAAGTATCTAATCTGAGTTCTCAAAGCTTTGGTGATAGAATCTTGCTCAAGATGGACTTTCTAGCCATCAGGAGAAATCGCAGACAGATTGTTGGGGAAATGTATTTGGTAGGTAAACCAACTTTTGATTCAGAGACCGAGGCAATTCGATTTGAGGAAATTGAATTTGATATCCATACAAAGAATCTCTTAGCCCGTAGTGCTACTTGGATGAAACAAGGACAAGTACTCAATCAAATCAAAAAAATGGCTTACTACCCTATCGGAGAATACCTAGATGCGGCAAGGTTTGAGCTACAGCGTCAAGGGAATATTCAGACTGATTTGGCAGATTTCAGATTGATCCAGCCTAGCTTGGATGTGGAAGGAATCTACAGCACCGAATCCGATATTAGGATCTATATCAGGTCTAGGGGAAAGATGGATGTTAGATTGCGTAATTTTTATTGAAAAAGTCGAAAATTTCAAATCATCAATTTTGCAACTAGCGTAAAATATTTTGCTTTGTGCATTTTTAACAAAATATTTTACGGTAATTTTTCATTATTTAAACTGACAATTTTAAATTTAAAACAGTGTTTAATATGTAATTAAGAGTTATAAATTTTCTATTTTCATTTTTTTATTGTCTTATTTTAATTTTTTGACCGATTTGCTAAAGTGTTCAAAATCAGATTGTTTTGAAGTATCGAAAACAGTGAAAATTAATTAATCATGAATCTGACTTTGTTCCATATCGCTACAAAAAGCTCGCAATCCTTCCCTTCGATGGGAAGAAATACAGGCTGGGGAATACCCCAAGAGGTATGGCTCAAAAGCCAGAGACAATCCGGTAAGTCTTTACTAAAAACCACCTTTCGAGGTGGTTTTTTTATGGCCAAAAATGAAGTGCAAATTCCTGATTAAGAAGAGTTTAAAACTGTCTAGAAAAATTTATACCTATAAAAACACACAAATGCTATGAAAACTTTGAGAAAGAGAATGACGAAGGGTTTGACGTTAGGAATCGTAGCGACCCTAACTATGTTGGTTTCTTGCTATGAAGCCCTAGATCAAGAAGCACCTTTCAACCAAGAGCTAATCACCCAAGATTTCAGCTCAGAATTTATTCCCGGTGAGTATATCGTAGAGCTTCACCCTTCTGCTGTCAACTTTAGAAAATCTGACAAATACGAGGATGTACAAGCAGGCATGAGAAAGCTATCTTCTGAGATCCTTTTTAGAAACAAGATCAGCCCTGAAAATCTTCGAATGGTGTATGGACATGCGATGGATGGATTTTCGGTTCAGTTATCAGACCAAGAGTTTGAAGCGCTCAGAAAAGACCCTCGTGTCAAGCATATAGAACAAGATCAAGTAATCACCTTGTCCAGACCCAATGATTCAACGGTCAATAACCGTGGTGGTGGCAATGGTGGCGGAAACGGGGGCGGAAACGGAGGAAATAATGGTGGTGGCCCTAAGAAAAACAACACCACTGAGCCTGCTCCTACGGATCCAGAACCGACTCCGACTGATCCAGAACCGACTCCGGAAAATCCAGATTCAACTGAGCCAGAGCCAAGTCCAGAGCCAGAGCCAATTGTATCAGGACCTTCCTCTCAGGAAGTTCCATGGGGAATCAAACGTGTTGGTGGATTCACAAGATATACAGGTACCAATGTAGCCTTTATTTTAGATACAGGGATTGAATTGGATCATCCAGATTTGAATGTATTTGTTTCTTTGGGTATAAAAATCGTACCGGATGATATCAGTACAACACTTTCTGACTTACACTCACATGGTACACACGTCGCTGGGATTGTGGGCGCTATAGATAACAACTTTGGCGTAGTCGGAGTAGCAGCTGGAGCTCCAGTGGTTCCTGTGAAGATTATGGGAGATGATGGTAGAGGTAGAGTTTCTTGGGCGATAGCTGGTGTAGATTATGTAGCCTCAGTGGGTAAGCCTGGGGATGTGGCTAATCTGAGTATCGGAGCATCTGCCAGTACAACTTTTGACAATGCTGTCATCAATGCTTCCAACAAAGGAATTTGGTTTGTAACCTCTGCCGGAAATAGTGCAGATGATGCGAATAACTATTCTCCTGCCAGAGCGAATGGCCCATTTCTCCAAACGGTTTCTTCTATGGACAGCAGTGATAGAATGGCAAGTTCTTCCAATTATGGCAACCCTCCTATTGACTGGGCAGCACCTGGTGTATCCATCAGGTCTACAGTATTGAGAGGTGGCTATGGTAGCAAAAATGGCACCTCTATGGCTGCACCCCACGTGGCAGGACTAAGGTTATTGGGTAATATTAGAGGTGATGGATTTATCAAAAATGACAAGGACTCCACACCAGATCCGATTGCCCATAGAGCAAATTAAAATTTGGTATCATTAAAAAATTAAAAATCCACGAAACAAGTGGATGAAAAAAACATAGGTTAGGGAATTTTTTAATAGGTAAACAAACTCGTATTTTTCACACTCTTATCAAATAAAAAAGGGGTTAGCGATATCGCTAGCCCTTTTTTATTATAGATCATCCTTATATCAATTAATCTTCATCCACAGGGCACTCGATCAAGCGAGCTGCATCCACGTGAACTCCATAGTAATTGTTCTTTGGAACGGTAATTTCAAATGAACTTCCTTCGGCAGTGCCTTTATGAGCAAATCCACCTGGTGCAGGATTACCACTTGGCTTGGAAGCGTAGTCTTGGATTTTCACATTATCACCCACATCTTGGAAGGCACCATCACTGTTCAACTCTATGGTAATGGTCACAGTATTGTTTCCATTATCTGCAAAGCTAACTGTACCAATCAGGTGTGTTTGTCCAGCAAAAAGATCAACAGTTTTGTTGCCATTAAAGTATACCCAAGTAGCCCAATTACCTCTGGAATTATACCTGTCTAAACCTGCTCCTCTGGAAGCCCAAGCGGTCTCGTCAGCATAGCAAGGATCTTCCTCGATATCAGTGTCACCACAAACTTTCAGTATAAGGACTACTTCTGTTCTTTCACCTACGCAGCCATTTTCACTGATTGGTTCTGCATAAAACTTATGTGTTCCCACAGTAGTTACTGTGATATAATCAGTTTCATTACCTTCTTCATCATACCAAATTACTGTTACACCTTCAGGAACCTCAACTGAGGCAGTTAGAGAAGGGTAAGTCTCAATACAGCGTTCTTGACTATTAGGATTTGTCGGTGCTGCTGGTAAATCCCAGATTTCTAGCGTGGCAGCAGATCTGCTTGTGCTTACACATGTTCCAGAGACAGCCTCAGCATAATAAGTTTTAGAACCAACGGTGGTGATGCTTGGATCAGCAACAGGACTTCCACCTTCTGCAGATTCATACCATACGATAGTGACACCATCAGGTACATTAACAGCTTTAGCAGTAAGCTTGATACCTTCTTCATAGCAAGCTTCATCTCCCATCACTTCAGGAGCAGCAGGTGCTTCGGTGATATTATAGCAGAAAGTCACATTACTGATACCTGCACCTCCTGGGGCAACAAGACCAGTTCCCCCAGTCTGTCCATCTTTGTAGTAATAAACATTTGCTGAAGGTCCTCCTTTAACAATGACCGCTATGTCAAATAGACATTTATCTTGACCTGGGGTAAAACTCCAATCCATTGTTTTTTCACTAGTAAGTGTTACTGTAAAACCTGCTGGAAATGTTCCATTAAATGAACCGCTAGCAGTAGCTATTCTTTCACTCGAAGAATTGAATCCATCTAACTCAAAATGGTCAGCAACCTCACTGCATTCTACATTTCCCCCTGGATTAGCACCTGTGATAACTACAGGCTCTACATTTTGGATCATCATTCTGGCATTGATATGATCGCCAGCACCGTCACTCAGAGCCAATTCGCTCTTATCCAATAAATTTGCGTCAAGAGATTCCATCTCCTGACAACCAATCAAAAAAATTGCAAGGGCCAACACTCCCGTTGACCACCTCACGGTTGGGTTTAATTTCATAGTTTTAAATGGTTTAAATTGTTAAACAAACTCCTACCTCAAATATACAAATAAATGTATTTAATTACGTAAAAAATGTTTTTCAAAAAATTATCATCGGTTTTTTATGATATTACCAAAATCATATTTTTAAGAGTTTTTTGACATGGCAAAAATTTTAGATGACTTTTCATTGTATTTATAATACTTTTCCGATCAAAAAAATAATTCAAATTTTCTTATATAAATCAGATTTTCAGCACTTTATCAATAATTTGGGAGTTTGGACTGATATTTGATCACTTATGAAACTACTTTTAGCTTCTCAGTCAATTTGCTTGTAATTGCTACAAAAAATGACTTTCTTAGATTTTCTTTAGTAGCGTTTGCGAGGTTTTAAATGGATTGTTGGGCAAACTCCTAATTTACTTAACACCGCTTAAATCACAGACCAACGACACGATAGAAAAAAAATAAGCCACCCCTCGCGGGGTGGCTTTCTCAGTATTAGGTTAGGGATCTAATACTTAATTTGATGCAGGCTTACACTCTTGAACATTTACGTGTACTGCAAAGATTGAAGCGCCATTTTTATCTAATTCTACTGTAAATGGTGCTGATGTAGCATTACCCTTAGCATAGGCTTTCGCATCTCCTTGGCGACCTCCAACTGGTCTAAATTTAGGTTCTTCATCATACCCATGTACATACCAGTTTTCACCTGACTGCAAAGAAAAACCTTCTTTAAGCACTACAGAAACTACTACTTTGCCACCTACTGTATTAATAGTTACTGTGCCAGCTTCTTTTGTTCTACCAGCGAATAAAGTACCTGTTGCTGAACCATCTCCGTCTAAGCTCATTAAATAGAACCAGCCTCTATTATCAAGTAAATCGCCTAATGTTCCAGCAAAAGCAGTATCTCTTGTGCAGTTTTCATTTACATCCGTATCACTACAATCCTCTAGCGTTAAAGTAACTGCTGTTCTTTCTGAACTTACACAGCCATTGAAAAATTGTGCTTCAGCATAGAAAATAGCTGTACCGATTTCAGAAATAGAAGGGTCAGTAACCATATCACCATCTTCGTTGTACCATACTAGGGTAGCACCATCTTGAACAGTTGCAGTAGCAGTCAAAGAGCCTACTCCAATTTCGCCTTCTGGATCAAAACAAGCAACAATTTCGCTTTCTTCTACTACAGGAGCCTCAGGAGCATCAGTCAAGTTGAAACAGAAAGTCAAGTTTGACAATCCAGCAGGGCTAGATGTAGCTTTGTTCTTTCCTCTTCCTGGTGTTACCACCACTGGAGCTACAAGGCCACCATCATGGTAGATTCCTGATTCATAGTTATAAATGTTTGCGGCAGGGCCACCTTTTACGATGACAGACATATTCTCTAAACAGAATCCTTCTGGCGCAATATATTCCCAATAAACTTTTCCATCTATCACTTGTACCGTAAGACCTTCTGGCCACTCGTTGACGAACTGACCATCTTCATAGTTATTTCTTCCAGAAGACATCTCAAATCCATCTACACCTTCAAAAGTTGAGGCAGCATCATCACATGTTGCATTCCCTCCTGGACCTTGATTCCAGAAAACTGGCGCTACAGCAGGATCTCCAGACATTCTAGCGAAAGGGTTAGAACCATCCATTAATGCAGCAACTTCTGCATCCAAAGAGTTAGGTGTCAAATCTTCCATTTGCGCACAAGCCATCATCCCGAAGACCAGCGCTACGCTCCAAAGCGTCGCTTTGAAATAGTTTGTAAATGTGTTTTTCATCATGTTAAATTGATATAAGGAGTTATCGATTAGATTACAAATATAGAACGAGAAACAATTACTTGTATACGAAATACATTTTGAGCAATATATGCTAAAATTACCTGAACCTTAAAAACTTATACCAATTCAAAATAAACTATATTTTCACTTTCCCATTGATTTGAAACAATCCTAAAGAATGATTTTATATGATAAAAGAAGGAGAAAAAAAATAAAAAATATTTGAAAATATTTTTTGCCTGAGCAAAAAGTAAATCTTTCTGAAGACAAAATTCATCTTTTCTTCATCTAAACCATAACTTCGTAGCCGAGTTTAGACCAATATGAAGCATAAAGCAATCATCATCGGCTCCGGAATCGCAGGAATCGCAGCATCCATCAGACTTGCAGTCAAGGGTTTTGAAGTAACGGTATTTGAAGCCAACACCTATCCTGGGGGAAAATTAGCAGAAATCAAGCTCCAAGGTTACCGCTTCGATGCTGGCCCTTCTCTTTTTACTTTACCCGAACAAGTAGAAGAACTCTTTCGCTTAGCTGGCAAAAACCCTGAGGATTACTTTCAGTACCAAAAACTCGATGTGGCTTGCCACTACTTCTGGGAAGATGGCAAGCGTGTTCATGCCTATGGTGATATACATGCATTTGCAGAAGAAGTGGAAACCAAACTCGGAGAGCCAGCCGCTAATGTTCGAAAGGCATTGAAAAGCGCTGCCTACCTATACGAACATTTGGCACCGTTATTTATGCATAGATCCCTGCATCAATGGAACACCTGGGTCAATCCACAGGCTTTGCGTTCCTACCTGAGGATGGGTAAGCTTGGAATTTTCGATACCATGAATGGCTCCAATGAAAAGCAGTTTCAGCAAGAAAAAACAGTGCAACTATTTAATAGATATGCCACTTACAATGGCTCAAACCCATACGAGACACCTGCCACATTGAATATCATTCCGCATTTGGAATTTAACATAGGTGCTTTTTTCCCTAACAAAGGTATGCACGACATTACCTTAAGCTTGTACGATTTGTCCAAAAGTCTGGGTGTCCGTTATCACTTTGGCAAAAAAGTAGAAGAGATTCTAGTTGAAAACAACAGAGCCATTGGTGTCAAAATTGGAGAAGAAAGCTACTTTGCTGACACCATCATCAACAATATGGATATGGTCAATGCATACAAGACCATCCTCAGCAAACAAAAACAACCAAAAATGCTTTTGGATCAGCCTAAATCCAGTTCGGCATTGATTTTCTACTGGGGCATCAAACAGGAATTCCCTGAGCTAGATTTGCACAATATCCTGTTTAGTGAAGATTATAAAGCAGAGTTTGAGCACATCTTCCAGCGTAGAACCATTTACCATGACCCTACCGTCTACATCAATATTACTTCCGTCTACAAAAAAGACGATGCCCCAGCTGGCTGCATGAACTGGTTCACGATGATCAATGTCCCCAACAACCAAGGACAAGACTGGGATCATTTGATCTCAGAAGCTAGAAAAAGCATCATTGCCAAAATCAATCGTGTGCTAAAGACAGACATAGAGCCATTGATAGCGGTAGAAGAAATCCTTGAACCTCGTAGCATAGAAAGTAAAACCTCCTCTGCGCAAGGAGCGCTCTATGGCAATAGTTCTAATAATAGGTATGCGGCCTTCCTTCGGCACGCTAATTTTTCTTCTGATATCAAAAACCTCTACTTCTGCGGGGGTAGCGTACATCCTGGAGGAGGGATTCCACTCTGCTTACTCTCTGCCAAAATTATGACAGAGATGATAGATTAAAATATAAAGACCTGCCAGGTTTTCAAAAACCTGGCAGGTCTTTTCTTTAAAACAATACACCTGATTTATTTTTGTACCGATATTAATAGTTATTGGGTACTCATAGATATTACTAAGAAGCAATCATAAATTTATTTTTCATGCAGTTGAAAAGAAAACATACCATATTATTTACGCTTATTGAAAATGATAAAGGAAAACCAAAACGCCTGAAAAGGCTGGTTTCTTCTGGTCTTTGATTTCCAGCTTCACATTGACTTCAGCTTTGACCGTACCGCGAAGATTGACCACTGATTTGAGGTTGGCGTTGAGTCGCACTTCGTTGTTGACCAATACTGCTTGGGCAAATCTCAAGGACTCTATGCCATAATTGATCATCATCTTCAGGTTATGCACATCCACAATCTGACCCCAGAGATAAGGTACAATAGATAATGTAAGGTATCCATGTGCAATGGTATCGCCAAAGGCACCCTCAACCTTTGCCTTTACTGGATCGGTGTGGATCCATTGATGATCCAGTGTAGCAGTGGCAAACTGATTGATCTGTTCTTGCGTGATTTGATGGTAGTCAGAGACACCTAGGTCTTTCCCGATATATTGTTCAAACTCTTCGAAACTTCCAATTCTTACTAAACTCATATGCTAATAGGTTTTAAAAAAATTAAAGGTACTAATTTTCCCATTATTTTCAGTTTAATTTGCTTGAGAATACCAATGATATGACCGAGAAGCATACACCCAAGTACATTCATGGCTACTTAGATGAAGAGCAGGAACGTCTGAGACATCAAGCACTTGTGATTGAACGACCTATATATGATTACATAGATTTTTCGGAGTATAAAAATTTACTAGAGATAGGCTCTGGAGTAGGTGCACAGACAGAAATTCTGCTGAGAAGATACCCACAACTACAGATCACAGGTGTAGAATACGAACCCAAGCAAATCGCAAAAGCAGAAAAAAACATGCAAGAGCTAGGCTATACTGCGCCGCGAGTTCAATTTATTCAACAAGATGCCAAGGACTTACAGCTTTCAGAAAAATACGATGCTGCATTCATCTGCTGGGTATTGGAGCATATTTCTGATCCAGTTCAGGTATTGCATAGCATGAAGCCTTCCCTTCTGCCTGGAGCCAAGGTAGTCATTACGGAGGTTTTCAATGCCACTTTTTACACCTATCCCGAAATGCCAACCGTAAAAAAATATTGGCAAATCTACAATGACTACCAAGTTGAGATCGGTGGAGACCCACAGGTAGGTGCTAGGCTTGGTGATCTATTAGAAATTGCTGGCTACAGGGATATATCACTGCGCTCAGGGGGATTTCACTTAGATAGTCGCAATCCCGATGACAGAAATACAGTCATTACATATTGGAAAAACTTGATGAGCAGCGGTGCGCCAGCTTTGCTGGAAGCAGGATTGATAGACCAAAAGCTGCTACTGAAAATGCAGAAAGAGATGGATGAATTGAAAGCTCGAAAAGATGCAGTATTTTACTATAGGTTTATCCAAGCTACTGCTTTTGCTTAAATTGGAAATATGAAAGTTTTGAAATGGGTACTTAGACTTATAGCCAAAATTATCCTTTGGTTTTTTGTGATCACGATAGGTTTGACTGTTGTTTACAAATTTGTTCCTATACCCATCACGCCCTTGATGCTTATTCGTGTATGGGAGCAAGCTTTCGACGATAAGAAGGAAGTAAGGCTTTACAAAGACTGGGTTCCTATGTCTAAGATATCAAAACACCTCCCTCAAGCAGTCTATGCGGCCGAAGATCAAAAATTCATGGACCATCATGGATTTGATAGAGAAGCCATGAAAAAGGCCTGGGAGAATAATCAGAAAGGAAACCGGGTTAAAGGAGCCAGCACCATTTCACAACAAACATCCAAGAATGTATTTCTTTGGCCGGCGAGAACCTTGGTCAGGAAAGGCTTTGAGGCTTATTTTACTGTTTTGATTGAATTCATTTGGGGCAAAGAGCGTATCATGGAAGTTTACCTCAATGTCATTGAAATGGGAGAGGGCATCTATGGTGCTGAAGCAGCCGCGCAATATTATTTCAAAAAATCAGCAGCACAGCTCACAAGACAAGAGGCGGCCTTGATTGCAGCGACCCTGCCAAATCCAAGACGATGGTCTCCTGCTAGACCGACACCTTATATATATGGTAGGCAAGCTTGGATCTTGAGGCAGATGAATAACCTGAACCCATTAGGCTTTGGATCATAGTGAGTATAAAATAAAAAAGCCGCGAAACAAAGTTTCACAGCTTTAGTCAATTAACAATAAACCCAAAATAACCAGCTGTAGGAGAAGGATTCGAACCTCCACGGGGCAGTTGGGCAAAAACACGAGCTCGATATTTGCTTTATCCTGTGATCCCCACCCCCGAGACAGGAGGGCTTGTCTGCCAATTTCAACATCCTACAGTATCATATCATCAATTTATAAATTCTGATCTTTTATCAGAATCTCAGCTGTAGGAGAAGGATTCGAACCTCCACGGGTCAGTTGGGCAAAAACACGAGCTCGATATTTGCTTTATCCTGTGATCCCCACCCCCGAGACAGTCCCGATAGCTATCGGGATGCCAATTTCAACATCCTACAGTATCATATCATCAATTTATAAATTCTGATCTTTTATCAGAATCTCAGCTGTAGGAGAAGGATTCGAACCTCCACGGGGCAGTTGGGCAAAAACACGAGCTCGACATTTGCATTATCCTGTGATCCCCACCCCCGAGACAGTCCCGATAGCTATCGGGATGCCAATTTCAACATCCTACAGTATCATATCATCAATTTATAAATTCTGATCTTTTATCAGAATCTCAGCTGTAGGAGAAGGATTCGAACCTCCACGAAGCAGTTAGGCGAAACACGAGCTCGATGTTTGCTTTATGCTGTGATCTTCACCCCCGAGACAGGAGGGCTTGTCTGCCAGTTTCAACATCCTACAATTTGTCTTTATTTCAAACTCCTTTGACCTTTTGTCTTTGTTTGATATTTCAAAGGTAATAAAACATTCCTTTTGTTAAAATTTTTGTAACAAATTAGCTTAAAATTTACAGTTAATTTAATTTTTATGCTTTTTTAATACAACATCTATAATTAGAGCAGGGATTTTTCTGTATGAATTAGAAATTTGAAAATGCGATAGTTGGATATCAATGAAAGTTGATCCATTACGCTTGAAAAAAGTCGAACAATCATGAAAATTAATATGTATATCCGCAATTATACCACTAACCAAATTAAATAAGAGCCTAGATTAACCCGATATTTATTGATGTAGGCTTGAAATCATAGGTTTATTCCACTCTTAAAGTTCCACTGGTAAGAAAGCAGATAATCATAAAATTTAATTACAAATACGCTGACTTGCAGCTATTGCTTCATTCATTCCCCAAATCGCAGCTTGATGTAAATCTGCACAAGCGGCAGACTGATTACCCAAGCGGTATTGTGTAATTCCCCTTTGATAGTAGGCTTCTTTGTGATTAGGCTGGTAGATGATGACCATGCGATATGCCTGCAAGGCATCTTGGTAGTTTTTGGCTTTGTACAGTACATTTCCTTTGGCCATCCAAGCTGCAAGGTGATCAGCTTGCCTTGTCGTCACACGCTGCAAACAAACAAGGGCCTCTTGATAACGCCCAAGCCCCTCCAAACTCAATCCTAAATAGTAAGTAGCTTCCACGTCTTCAGGCTCCAAATTCAAAACCATCGAAAAATCTTCATGCGCTTCCTTCCATTGTTTTGAGATCAAGCGTTGATAGCCTCTTTGCTTGTAAGCTGTGGGATTTTCTGGCGCATTTTCAATACTTTGACTGAAATACTTTTCTGCCAGCAGACTTTCCCCTGATTCTTTGGCCAACTCAGCAAGGTACTGATAAGCCATGGGGTGATATGGATTCAAAGACAAAGCCTTGGCAAAATTCTCTTCTGCGGCTTTTGTGTTGTTAAGTATCAGTAAAGACTTGCCACGACTCAAATAGTAATCTGGCTCTGTGGCATTGATCTGAATGGCCTTCGTAAAGTATTGTATAGCCAAATCATGCCGTCCCAAACCTTGTTCGCACAGGCCAAGGTGATGATAGAGATAGTCAATTTGTTCATTTTGCCTGCTGAGAATTTTATCTACGCCAGATTTATAAGTTGGTCTTCGGTAAATGATTTCCACGGTTTCTCCCCTTGGAATGTCAAGCAAAACTTTGAAATCATCAATGGCTGATTCGTATTGCCCCATTTTATAACGCATCAAACCCCTGGCAAAATACGCCTCGGAATGGTATGGGTTGAGTTCTAGCAGGATATTGAAGTCAGTCAATGCTGCCTCAGTATCCCCGATTTTTTCATAAACCAAAGCCCTATAATAATATGGCTCAGCAAAAAATGGTCGCTCTCTTATCACATCTGAAAAAACAAGCAAGGCTTCCAAATCATCCCCTGCGTCCCATTGCTTGAGCGCTTCCTCCATGCGCTGATCTATAGAAGCGTACTGTGCCCAAGTCTTGGGAATACAGAACAACAGTAATATAAAAACAAGGACTCTCATAGAATTGACTAAAGCAGTGAAAGTACAATTTGACAATGATCTGCGCTCGGCTATCTAACCCGAATAAAGGATCAAGGTTCAGTATAAATCCAAGGAAGGGTGATTTCTCAAGATTTATATAGCAATCTAATCAATAACTTAAGAACCTGAAAGATGTTAACCTATTCGCTAGGTTAGTTCTCTTCCTCGAAACCTGACATGTCAATGGTTTCGCTTTCGAGGTAGTGCGGGTACATCTTCTTATGCTCTTTTTTTACTTCCCTGACCAATGCTTCTCTAAATTCCTCTACATTCGTACCATTCTCAGCTGCCATAAACACTGGATTAATTCCGAATTTCTTTTTGTATGCTTCAGCTAATTTTTCAAAATCAAGAAAATTCCGCTCCTCCAATTCAATTTCCGTCATTTGCATCTGCTCCTCATCGGTTGGCATTTGGTCTACAAGATCAATTTTATTGAAAACCAGCAGCACTGGTTTATTGCTCGCTCCAATTTCAGTGAGGGTTTGATTGACTACTGCGATATGGTCTTCAAAACCTGGATGACTAATATCAACCACATGAATCAACAAATCAGCCTCTCTGATTTCATCCAAGGTAGATTTGAAGGATTCAATCAAGTGAGTTGGGAGTTTTCTGATAAAACCCACCGTATCCGAAAGGAGAAAAGGAATATTCTCCAAAACAACTTTTCTCACTGTAGAATCTACTGTAGCGAATAGCTTGTTTTCTGCAAGAATATCGGTCTTGGTGATCAGGTTCATCAAGGTACTCTTGCCCACATTGGTATAGCCTACGAGAGAAACCCTAACAATTCCTTTTCTACTTTTTCGCTGAGTCACTCCTTGCTTTTCAATGTCTCTTAGCTTCTCCTTTAGGAGCGTAATCCTTCCCCTAATATCCCTCTTATCTGTCTCGATTTCCTTTTCACCGGACCCACCCCTCGTGGTCGTACCGCCTCGCTGTCGCTCCAAGTGAGTCCACATTCTAGTCAATCTTGGCAGCAAGTATTGAAATCTTGCTAATTCCACCTGCGTTTTGGCTTGAGCAGTCTGTGCTCTTTGGAGGAAAATATCTAAGATCAATAGAGACCTGTCGTATACTTTGACCTTCAATTCGTTTTCCAAATTCCGCATTTGAGAAGGGGAAAGGTCATCATCAAAAATCACCATGTCAACCTCAAAGTGCTGCACATAAGCTTGTATCTCTTCCAGCTTTCCAGATCCTACAAAAGTCCTCACATCGGGTTTCTCCATTCTTTGGGTGAACCTGTAGACAGTTTTGGCTCCCAATGTTTCTGTCAAAAATGCCAGCTCGTCCAAGTATTCGTCCACCTGATGGTCTGACTGCCCTTGTTTGATCAAGGCAACGAGTACCGCGGTATCCTGTTTGGGAGCTGTTTCGTGTAGTTTTTGTAATTTTCTGGAGTATTTGCTCATAAAATGTTTAGACCTTTTGATAAATAAGGTAAGGTATTGGTGATTAGTTCCCTGAGGATTGGAGAGCAAAGTTACGAATCAAGCGCTAATTATAAGGTGTTGGACTGACAGAAGGTATTTAAAAATTAAAATTGAATTTGGGAAAAAGCACATCGCTAGAATAACTGTTATATTTGAACTCTGATCCCTTAGCCAATTGACGGGATAATTTTGATCGCAACAAATATTTAACTAATCCATTTTCATGAAAATCAATGCTACACCCATCGCAGGCTTATTCGAAATTACCCCAACGGTTTTTGAAGACAGTCGCGGGTACTTTTTTGAATCATTTAGAAAAGAGATGCTTGAAAAAGCTGGAATAAGGCAAGATTGGGTACAAGAGAATCAATCTTTCTCTAAAAAAGGGACGGTTCGGGGACTCCATTTTCAAGCTGGTGAACATGCACAAGCTAAGTTGGTGAGCGTGATCCAGGGCAAAGTCTTAGATGTGGTCTTGGATTTGCGCAAAGATTCTCAGACTTATGGAGACATTTACACCATCGTATTGGATGCAGAAAAACACAACATGCTCTACATTCCAGAAGGATTTGCACATGGTTTTTCGGTATTAGAAGATGCTATCTTTTCTTATAAATGCTCTGCCTATTACCATAAAGAAAGCGAGGGGGGTATCTTGTGGAGCGATCCCAAGCTAAAGATTGACTGGAAAGTGGAAACGCCAATCCTCTCTGAGAAAGATCAACTTTGGCCCACATTAGAGACATTTACTAAGGAAAAAGGAGGATTGTAATGGGACTACTAGATTTCTTCAAAAGAGAGCAAAAAAAAACGCTTCCACTAGATTTAAGCTGGATGGAAACAGACATGCATTCTCACTTGATACCAGGAATAGATGATGGTGCGAAGACTTTGGATCAGTCAATTGCACTCATCAAAAGACTCCAAGGATACGGATTGAAGAAAATCATCACGACACCACATATCATGGTGGAGTTTTATAAGAACACTCCCGAAATCATCCTCTCTGGACTAGAAAAGCTCCAAAAAGGGCTTGTCAGCAATGGCATGGATATCTCTGTCAAAGCTGCCGCTGAATACAACATTGATGAAGCATTCTTAGAAATGGTGAGAAATGGCGAGGAGTTATTGACAATCAATGATAATCTCATCTTGGTAGAAACCAGTTTTATCAATAAACCATCCATTTTATTAGACACTTTATTTGAGTTGGAGCTCAGAGGATTCCAGCCTATCCTAGCCCATCCTGAGCGTTATTTTTATTTGATGGCTGACAAAAGCCTTCAAGAAGACCTGCTCGATAGAAATATCTACTTCCAAGCCAATCTGCTTTCATTTACTGGTTTTTATTCGAAGGATGTACAGCGATTTGCAGAACTATTAGTGGACGAAAAAAGAATCAAGCTAGTAGGAACTGACTGCCATAATATGCGTTATTTGGATAACATGGAGTTGCTCAGCTCAAGTAAGTATTACGAAAAGCTTCAAGGCTTGAATTTGCTCAACCATACATTATGAAAATATTAATCACCGGTGCCACTGGTTTGGTAGGAAGATATTTAGCTCGGAGTTTTTCTGAATTAGGAGAAATTTATGGACTTAAGCGATCAGATAGCCAAATAGAAGACCTTGATATACCAACAATTCAATGGCGAACAGGTGACATTACCGATTATCAATCCTTGGAAGTTGCATTTGAAGGCATGGATGTGATCATACATGCTGCGGCATTGGTCTCATACGAGTCTAAGGATGCAGATCGATTGATGAAAATCAATGTGGAGGGTACTACAAATGTGGTCAATGTCATGCTAGATCAAGGTATCAAAAAGTTAATTCATATCAGTTCAGTAGCTGCTTTGGGTAGATCGCCAGAACTCACTGAAATTGACGAAACACACAAATGGATCGCCTCTCCACTTAACACGCCTTATGCCATTTCCAAATATCATGCAGACTTAGAAGTATGGAGAGGAGCCCAAGAAGGACTCTCAGTGATGGTACTTTATCCCTCAGTGGTACTTGGGAAAATAGCAGACAATCGTAGCAGTACACAGATGTACAATTATGTATTGGAGGAAAACAAATATTATCCAAAAGGTACAGTAAACTACATTGACGTCAGAGATTTAAGTGCGGCAACGGTTAAACTTTACCAAGCCGGTCGCTGGGGTGAGCATTTTATTCTAAGTGCGGGGGCTATTTCTTATAAAGCTTTCTTTGAAGAGTTGGCAAAAGCTTTTGATAAAAAAGCACCGTACAAACCTGTCACCGCCATTTCCCTCAAATTACTTCTATTCTTTACCAAAATTGCAAAGGCATTTAGTATCAATAAACTACCGCTAAGCCCTCAAACTGCCATGCTTGCCCAGCGTAAGTTTATACTTTCCAATAAAAAACTCATTTCGGCTATAGATTACGAGTTTCACACCCTACAAAACACCCTCAAATGGGCCAGAAGGAACGATTCCTAATACTCGGCCGTTTGTAATTTTACTTTAACCCAGAATCTGCATTTGATGTGTGGAAAAATAAAAAGGTCTTAAAGACAAAAAATTAAATCAACTGATTTTGAGACACTGATTTTATTGGTATCTTAATCACTAGAAATTAACCTGACGCCGATGACCGGAGATTTTGAAAACGAATGGAACAATGATAAGGAGCTGGTTGAAAGGTATGAAAGTTCACTGAAGGCCAACCTTGATCTTTATTTTGAAGAGGAGGAATTAGAGGACATCATCCGGTATTATTTTGATAATCAAAAATACCTCAAAGCCCTAAAGGCTGCCAATCATGCATTGGAAAGATTCCCTTTCAGTATAGAGGTAAAGTTGCTCAAAGCGCAATGTCTCATTTTCAATGATGAATTAGAAGAGGGATTGGAATTATTGGAAAATATCAACAACATCTCCCCTAACAATGAAGACATCATTTTGGCTTTGACCAATGCAATGATGCTATCGGACAATACCAAAGAAGCTATTAGCATCTTAGAGGAGTTTTTACCTTTGGCAGAAGACAAAGCAGAAGTCTATTATTGCCTAGGTAATTTTTACAGAAGCGAAGACAATAAGGAGAAAGCGGTCTTCTACTACAAAGAATGTGTAAAACTGAAAATCAACCACGAGGATGCGCTTTTTCAGTTGGCAATGATCACCGAAGAAGAGGGTTCTTTTGATGAAATACTGGAATTCTATCAGGAGTTTATCGATCAAGACCCATATTCAGCAGGCGCTTGGTACAACTTAGGCGTGGTTTACAATAGACTCGGTAAATTTGAAGATGCCATCAAAGCCTACGATTATGCCTTGATTATCGATGACACCTTTGCTTCGGCCTATTTCAATTTGGGTAACGCCTACATGAATACGGAGCAGTTTGAGCTGGCACTTGAGGCCTATCAAAATACGATAAATTGCGAAGGTGCAAATTCAGAAAATTGCTGCTATCTAGGTGCTGCTTATGAAAAGCTGGGACAGATAGATCAAGCTTTCAAATATTTTAAAAAGTCAGCAAAACTAGACCCAGAGTATGATGATGCTTGGTTTGGATTAGGCATGTGTATGCTGAAAAAGGAAAAATACTTTGAAGCGATACACTACTTCAAAAAGGCTATCAAAATCACCAAAGAAAACCCTAATTACTGGGTGGGCTTAGCGGATGCAGAATATCATTTGGGCAATCTGCATGCGAGTTCTGAGGCTTATGAAGAAGCCATCAACCTTGAACCGGGGATGGTAGAAACCTACATCAACCTATCCATCATCTATTTTGACCAAAACAGATTTGAAGAAGCCGAAGATGTGATCAAAGAAGGGATAGAAGAATTACCTGAAAATGCTGAATTATACTATAGATTAGTAGTATTTCTTATCAAATCAGGGAAATACAAGGAAGCCTTTTCATATTTAGAAAATGCATTAACTTTGGACTTCGAAAAACATGCCATTCTCTATGAATTGATGCCTGAAGTCAAGCATCAAAAGGCAATTTTCAAGATTATCTCTCAATTCAAGGAAGGTTGATACCTTTTTGAAAATCTATTTACCAGCAAAAAATCTCAAAGAATGAATTACGTTCTCAAGAACATCCCTGTACGTACTCAAAAACCACGTACTTCAGGATTTACCATGGTCATGGACAAGGGCCTAAGCATTAGAGAAGTAGAAAACTTTTTGGACGCCAATGCAGATTATGTGGACATCGTCAAGCTAGGCTGGGCGACCTCTTACCTTACCAAAAATCTCGCTGAGAAAATAAGCCTTTACCATGATGCCGGTGTGCCGGTCTACTTGGGAGGAACACTCTTCGAAGCCTTTGTCATTAGAGATCAATTTGATGATTACAGAAGAGTGTTAGAAAAATATGACCTGAAATTCGCTGAGGTATCAGATGGTTCTGTAAGTATGCCACATGATATGAAGTGTGAGTTTATTGCTACTTTGGCCAAAGATGTTACTGTGCTTTCTGAGGTAGGATCCAAAGATGCCGCCAAGATTATCCCCCCATACAAGTGGATTGAGCAGATGGAAAAAGAATTACAAGCCGGCTCATGGAAGGTAATTGGTGAAGCCAGAGAGGGAGGAACTGTTGGTCTATTTAGAGATTCGGGAGAAGTAAGACAAGGCTTGGTAGAGGAGATTCTTACCAAAATCCCCGAAGAAAGAATTCTCTGGGAAGCTCCACAAAAAGAGCAACAAGTATGGTTTGTCAAGTTACTTGGTGCCAATGTAAATTTAGGAAATATCGCTCCATCGGAGTTGATTCCTTTAGAAACTATCCGCTTGGGGCTCAGGGGTGACACTTTCGATCACTTCCTCGGAGACATCAAATTATAAATTATTTTGGACTGCCTGATGATATTAGGCAGTCCATTTCGTTTTTCATTCATGAACCGACTCAAAGATTACTTACTCACCTATCTCAAAGGTATGGCTATGGGGGCTGCTGATATTGTTCCAGGCGTATCAGGTGGGTCCATTGCCTTGATTACTGGCATTTACGAAAAACTCCTCGATAGCATCAAGTCATTTGACCAAACGGCTGTCAAGCATCTTTTCAAATTTGAAATCAAAGAATTGTGGAAGCATGTCAATGGAAATTTTTTGGCAACGCTACTCTTTGGGATACTCAGCAGCATTTTTGCATTGTCAAAGATCATCACCTACTTGATAGACGAGCATCCCATTCCAGTTTGGTCTTTTTTCTGTGGGCTCATCATTATTTCAGCTATCATTATCCTGAGAGATATCAAGAGTTGGAGCATTGCTGTAGTTGTGGCCATTGTATTGGGTATTGTCAGCGCTTACCTATTTACCAGTATCCCACCGGTCAATTCACCTGATGGTCAATGGTTCACATTTGTAGCTGGGGCTGTCGCTATCTGTGCGATGATATTGCCAGGGGTATCGGGAAGTTTTCTGCTACTGATGCTTGGGCAATATGAAAGAATACTAGCGGCAGTTTCCGAAAAAGACCTTGTCATCATTGCCATATTTGGAGCGGGTTGTATTACAGGTTTATTGGCCTTTAGTAGATTGATCTCTTGGCTATTGAAAAAATATCATGCCATCACCATCGGCATGCTTTCGGGTTTTATGCTTGGATCCATCAATAAGCTTTGGCCATGGAAGCTTGTGTTGAGTTATAGAATGTCATCTTCGGGCGTTCAAAAGCCTTTTATGACAGAAAATATACTTCCTCAGTATTATTTAGAGCAAACTGGACAAGATTCTTTATTTTTACAGGCGATACTAGCATTTTCATTTGGTGTACTGATAGTCCTAGGCATTGAGAGACTAGCCTATTATATGAAAAGATCATGAGAAAATTTGGCCTGATAGGATTTCCGTTGACACATTCCTTTTCAAAAAAATACTTTACCGAAAAATTTGATAAGGAAGGGTTGTCTGAGTGTCAATTTGATCTTTATGAAATAGAGGATGTCAGCCTTTTTCCAAAAATACTACAAGAAAATCCAGAACTGGAAGGCTTGAGTGTCACCATTCCTTACAAAGAAAAAGTCATTGAATACCTAGATGGCTTAGATCCAGCTTGTGAAGCAATAGGTGCCGTGAATTGTATCAAGGTAAGGGATGGAAAGCTGATAGGATACAATACAGATTACATTGGTTTCAAAGATTCTCTCGACAATTGGCTGGGAAAAGCCAAACCCAAAGCACTTGTGCTAGGAACTGGAGGAGCGTCAAAAGCTGTGATACAAGCGCTCAAAGATCTCAATATAGACTATTTGATCGTCTCAAGGTCAACAAGCAATCAACCCAATTGGATTACATACGAAGACCTTAAAAACGACCAAAAAATTCTTCAACAACATCACTTGATTATCAACACCACGCCGCTAGGAACCTACCCCAATACAGAAGTAATGGCTGATATCAATTCGAGTTTGATTTCAAGTGAGCATAAAGTATATGACTTGGTCTACAACCCAGAAAAAACTTTTTTGATGCGCTCTTTGGAAGCGCGTGGTGCAGTAGTAAAAAATGGTTTGGAAATGCTTCATCTTCAGGCAGAAGCTGCTTGGAAGATTTGGAATTGATCTCAACCCATTTTATATTATTACCATGTACTGGAAAAAGTTATCACACGAACAAATCAAAGAAACAGTATTCAAAGCCCTTGGCGAGAACTTGGACTACAGAGGAGAGCGACCTATTTTGGGAATCCCGGGGACATATTTAGATACTACAGAATTCTATCCTGATGCACCCTTTCTTCAGGATGCACCCTACATGTCAGCTATGGTCCGCAACCCTAATCACATTGGGGTACACACGCTGAGCGAAGAGTCCGTTTTGGAAGTCTTCGAAGGAACGCAAAAGATCGAAAGAGATCTCATCAGGCTCGTAGCTGAGGAAGTTTTCAATGGAGAACCCAATGGTCAAGATGGCTACGTGGCCACAGGTGGCACAGAAGCCAACATCCAAGCCATGTGGGTTTACCGCAATTATTTTATCAAAGAAAAAGGTGCTCGATTGGGTGAAATTGCCTTGGTCTATTCTGAGGATTCCCATTATAGCATGCCTAAGGGTGCCAATATCCTGAACCTTCAGAACATCATCCTTGAAGTAAATCCTGAGACAAGAGAAATTCTCCAAAGCTCCCTAGAGTCTAAAATCAAAGAAGCCATGCAGGATGGTATCAAATACTTTATTGTCATCGCCAACTTGTCAACAACGATGTTTGGGTCTGTAGATGATATAGATGCATTGGGAGACTTCTTTACAGATCAAAATGTAGATTTCAGAATACACGTTGATGCAGCTTATGGGGGTTTTATTTATCCTTTTACCAATCCCACAAGTCGATTTACTTTCCAAAATCCATATATGAGTTCTATCACAGCAGATGGACATAAAATGTTACAAACTCCGTATGGAACAGGACTTTTCCTAATCAGAAAGGGCTATATAGAATATGTCAAGACTGACGAAGCGCAGTATATCCCAGGTAAAGACTATACCATCAGTGGAAGCCGGTCAGGAGCCAATGCCATATCGATGTGGATGATTTTGAAGATTCACGGCTCAGAAGGGTGGAAATACAAAATGGAATCCCTATGTGATAAGACCGAGCGTATCTGCAAAAAACTAGATAGGATGGGTGTGGAGTATTTCCGAAATCCCTATAATAACATCATCGCCATCAAAGCCAAGTACATGTCTGCTGAGCTAGCGGATAAATTTTACCTGGTAGCCAATAGCTATGAATTTGAGCCAGAGTGGTACAAAATCGTCGTGATGCCACATGTCAAACAAGGTACTATCGATAGCTTTCTGATCGAGCTTGAAGGGGAGCAAAAGTCAAGGAAATCTAACCAAAAAGGGTAAACTTGAATCAACTTATTTCGGCATATGGTTATTTGAAATTTTTGAGCTGGAGGAAGTTATTGAACTACCTCCAGCTTGTTTTATCATTTCACTACAGCCGCTGGTTCAAAAAACCTATCATTTGGGGTCAGCCCACTACGCTTTCCATAGAACCCACGACCAGCTGCAACCTCCGCTGCCCAGAGTGCCCCAGTGGTCTAAGAAGTTTTACCAGACCTACTGGAATGATCCAAGAGTCACTTTTCAAAAAGATCATTGACGAAAATGGCAACTCTTTGACCTATTTGCATTTATATTTTCAAGGAGAACCTTATTTGCATCCCAAGTTCCTCGATCTTGTAGCCTATGCCAATCAAAAAGGAATCTACACGGCGACCTCCACCAATGCACATTATCTCAACGAGGAAAACGTCACTAAGACCCTGGACTCAGGACTCCAGCAGCTGATCATCTCAATGGATGGCATCACGCAAGAAATTTACGAGGATTACCGCATAGGCGGTCAACTTTCAAAAGTACAAGCTGGGCTCAAATTACTTTTAGAAAAAAGAGTAATACGCAAACAGAAATTCCCACGCGTGATAGTTCAGTTTCTGGTAACTGGAAAAAACGAACATCAAATAGAACAGCTAAAGTACTGGGCAAAATCAATGCAAGTGGACGAACTTCAGCTGAAAACAACTCAAGTGTATGATTTCGAGCATGGTTCGGACTTGATTCCTACTGACTTAAAATACTCCCGATATATTCCCACAGGGGATGGAAAGTGGAAACTCAAAAAGGACATTGAAAATAAATGTTGGCGAATGTGGCAAGGTGCTGTAGTCACATGGGATGGCAGGGTAGTGCCTTGTTGTTTTGACAAGGACGGTGCTCATGTGATGGGACAGTTGAGTTTCAAGCCCATGAAAGAAATCTGGAAAAACACTGCCTATCAAACGTTTAGAAAGCAGCTTTTAGAAGACAGAAAGCAAATAGAAATCTGCAAAAACTGCACGGAATGATACCATCCAACTTGAAAAAGGCTTCGTGGCTATTTCTTTACACCTTGGAATAATTATCTTTACGAAAGTTTTATTTTATAATGCGATCATACTAATCAAGATAATCAGCTCCGCAGTTTTACGGATCTATTTTATCTTGGTCATAAATCATGGTAAATCCTATGCATTTTCAACACAAGGCAATCCTCAGGGTCCTCACTATCATCCTACTCTTTACTTCGACGCTGATCAGCATCAATCCCACGACAGTACAAGCACAATCACTCAGCGAACTCTCAAATCTAAATGTAGACGAGCTATCTGACGCACAAATCAGAGAGCTGATCAGAAGAGCAGGTGAACTTGGATTGAGTGAAACAGAGCTACTCCAGATGGCCAAATTGCGTGGTCTATCTGATTTTCAAATAGAGAAACTCAAAAACAGGATCGAAGGACTAGATTCTTCGGCTATGGGCTCCGCCAGGTCTAGCTCCCAAGCTGGAAAAAGGGATGCTAGAAGCCAGGGTGATTTGAACGAAATTACACAGGGCTTTTTCAAATATCAGCAAGAGCTATTTTTCTTTGAAGAGGAAAGTTCTCCGTACTTCGGCGGTGATCTTTTTTACAATAAAAACAGAAAGCTGACCTTCGAACCCAACATCAATATCCCTACGCCAAAAAATTACATTTTGGGCCCTGGTGATATGATCTACATTGACATCTATGGGCAATCCGAAAGATACATGGAGGTCAATATCAACCCAGATGGATTTGCGATTGTTGAAAACATTGGGCCAATCAGTTTGTCAGGAAAATCCATAGAAGAAGCTACCAACATCCTCAAAAACAGGCTTTCTAATTTTTATGAAGGCATGCGCGGGTCTAACCCAAACACCTATTTGCAAGTGACTTTGGGAAATGTCCGATCAATCCAAGTGCATTTGGTAGGCGAACTTAGACTTCCTGGCACTTTTACTTTGAGTTCTTTCAGTACGGTGTTTAATGCGCTCTATGCTGCGGGCGGCCCTAGTGAAAACGGAACTTATAGAAACATCAAACTGATCCGTAAGAATAAGACGATATCGACAATAGACATCTATGACTTTATCACTAATGGCAAGGCTGATCTCAACTTGCAGCTGGAAGATCAAGATGTAATCTTGGTAGAGCCTTTTGAAGGAAGGGCAACAGTGGAAGGAGAAGTCAAGAGGCCGAAAATCTTCGAAGTGAAAAATGGAGAAACCTTTGCTGACTTGCTCAGGTATACGGGTGGATTTACAGACGAGGCTTTTCAAGATAGGATTGCTGTGTCAAGAATCACTGGCAAAGAACGATCTGTGTCAGATATTTTCAAAAATCAATTTGACATCTTCACTGTCAAAGGTGGTGATAAATATACCATCAATAAAGTCTTGAATAGATTCACCAACAGGGTACAAATCAAGGGAGCGGTATTCAGGGAAGGTAACTACGCACTGACAGAAGGGCTGACTTTGAAACAACTTATAGCCAATGCAGATGGAGTGCGCGGTGAGGCATATCTTGAACGAGCCAGTATACTTCGCACAAGTGAGGATTTGAGTACAGAAGTCTTGACAGTAAATGTCAGAGATATTCTCAATGGAAGCGCAGCAGACATCCCGCTCCAAAGAGAAGATGTAATTCGCATATCCAGCATTTATGATTTGCAGGAGGAATTTTATGTACAGGTGACAGGAGAAGTTAGAAACCCAGGTACTTACCCATTTTCAAAACAGATGACCGTGGAGGACTTGATCATCTTAGCTGGTGGATTAAGAGAAGCAGCAAGTACCAAAGACATAGAAATCGCAAGGAGGGTAGGAACACCACAAGAAGGGCTTTTCTCCACTTTGATTCCTGTGAATGTAGATAAATCTCTGGTTCCGAGTGACAATCCTCAAGTCCTTGAGCCATTCGATAATGTAATCATCCGAAGAAAGCCTAATTTCAATTTGGAAAAGATCGTGTACATCGAAGGGCAGGTTAATTCTCCGGGTGCTTTTGCGGTGCAATCTGCCCAAGAACGTATCTCAGACGTTATCTCCCGCGCTGGGGGATTGACAACTTTTGCGTATGCCAAAGGAGCAACACTAATCCGCCGAACTGAATACTTCAATACAGAATCCGAGCAACTGAGGAGGCAAAAAAACTTGATGGATTTACAACTTAAGCTGCAAGCTGATCCTAATAATACAGAAGCACAGGAACTACTCCTTGAACGACTTTTCAAAGACCTTGGCAATAAGGATGCAGCAAAAAGTGCAGTAGAAAGTGCCGCTGTTTCCGAAGTTAAAAGAGAGACAGTAGCTGGAATCGCAGAAAGCAAAGGAGATTTTGGTCAGGTAAAAATCCGTGAGACTGAAGCTGTAGCTATTGATTTGGAAAAAATCATGAACAACCCCGGATCAGCATTTGACCTGATCTTAGAAGAGGGAGATATTATTTCAATTCCAAGACAGTTGCAGACAGTACGATTGAGAGGAGATATTGTCTACCCTACAACTGTACGCTATGAAAACACTAGAGGACTGAAGCATTATATCAACAAAGCAGGAGGCTTCGACAACAGAGCCAATAGAAAACGGACTTATGTAGTCTATGCAAACGGTGATGTCGCCCGCACAAGAAGCTTCTTAGGCCTGAGATCATACCCATCGATAGAACCAGGTGCAGAGGTTTTCGTGCCAACCAAAGGGCCAAGGGTACCGATAAGACCTGGTGAACTCGTAGGACTGACCACTGGCTTGGCTACTTTGGTATTGATTATTTCACAGATCACACAATAACCGACATGTCAGAAAAGCATATATTGGACGATAAGATCACTTTGAGAGAAGTTGTTTTGAGACTACGTGAGTGGATCAAGTATTTCCGTTCAAAGTGGAAAACCATTTTTATTTGGGTAGCACTTGGAGCTGGATTAGGTGCCTTGGTATCTATTGTCAAAAAACCAGTCTACGTAGCAGAGACCTCATTTGTATTAGAGGAATCTGATGGAGGTGGATTGGGACAAATGTCAGGTTTGGCAACTTTGGTTGGTGTAAACATCGGCTCACTTGGTGGTTCAAGCGGCCTATTTCAAGGAGACAATATCATAGAACTGTATCGATCCAATAATATGCTTAGCAAAACCCTCTTGAGCCCTTTTCAAGGAGAGGAGTTATTGATTCATAGGTATATTGCATTCAATGAATTGGATCAAAAATGGAAAAAAACGGTAGATCTAAATAGCTTAGATTTTACCTTACCAAGGGAGGAATTCTCAGTGACCCAAGATTCAGTGATGCGGGAGCTATCCAAGATCATTCGTGAACAACACCTTTCCGTAGCCAAGCCAGATCGAAAATTATCGATTATCAAAGTAGACATTTCCGGAAAAGACGAGGCTTTTGCCAAGGAATTCAATGAAAGGCTGGTAGAGAATGTGAATAACTTCTACTTCGAAACCAAAACCAAAAAGACCTCTGAAAATCTCCAAATCCTACAATCTCAAGCTGATTCTGTGCGGAAGATTCTAGATAGAAGCTTGGAGGAACTCGCATTTCTTTCTGACAAAACACCTAATCCAAACCCGCTCTTACAGTCGGGAAATATAGATATTAGGAAGAAGCAAATCGATGTTCAGGCAAATTCTGCGATCTACTCCGAAATCGTCAAAAATCTAGAAGTAGCCAAGGTCAATCAGCGAAACAATTCTCCATTGATTCAGATTATCGATAGCCCAAGGTATCCCTTGAATCGATATGAGATAAAATTAATATGGGGTTTATTGTATGGGTCTATTATAACATTTATACTTTGTCTTGCGATTCTTTATTTCCAAAAATCATACGGCAAATTACTGTCAAAATGAATTGTTTAATTTTAAATATGCTTCAAAAAATCTTGCGTTTATCTCTATTAAATTCTTTAAAAAATAAGTCATTTCAGAACTTTATATTTCTTAGTTCTATTCAAGTCTCTAATATTTTAATCAATTTAGTTTCAATGCCTATTTTAATAACCTCTATAGGTGTTGATCAATTTGGTTTAGTTAATTTATCTTTATCTATAATAGTAATTTCAAATATTTTTGTAAGTTTTGGTTTTAACTTAAGTGGTCCAAGAGAAACAGCTATTAATCAAAAAAGCAAAAAAGAACTATCAATTCTATTATCAAGAATAACGGTTAGTAAGCTCCTACTGGCTACTGTTGTAGCTATTCTTTTGACAATGGGAATATTCATTTTTAACATTTTTCAAGAGTATCAGTCAATATTAGTTTTTTCGTTACTTATTCTTTATTCTGAAGCGACATTTAGTTTGTGGTTTTTTCAAGGTTTAGAGAAATTGAAGTTAATATCAATCGCAAATGTATTTAGTAAACTTTTATATTTATTGGGTATTGTTTTGTTTATAGATCAGCCTAATCATTCAAAGTTTGTAAATTTTTTGCTTGGGGCAAGCGGTTTAACTATTAATGTTCTTGTTATTTTTTATATCAAATTTAAAATGAAAATAGCATTAATATTTCCTCAAATTAAAGAGATATATAATTCACTTAAATCAAATATTAACTTTTTCCTTTCAAACTTAACCTCCTATATTTCTATCAATGGAGGATTGATAATGTTAAGCTTTTATTCTACTCCTGAAACTCTAGGCAATTATAGCCTTTCAGAAAAAATAACTATGATCATCAGACTTTTTCCCGCTATATTAACACAATCCATTTACCCCAATGTTGTTAAACTATTCCATAATAATTTAGATGGGTTTTTCAAATTTGCGAGAAAGGCATACTTCTTAGGATTATCAATATCCTTAATAATTTCTATATTTATTTACTCTACAGCACCATTCATCATAAAACTACTTTCAAAAAATGATATACAAGAATCTATATTTTATTTGAAAATTCTATCATTTATCCCATTTTTAGCTAGTCTAAATTTGTTAAATGTATTAATTCTTTTAATCAAAAACGAGCAGGAACTTTTTTTTAAAATCTCGTCAATTGCGTGTTTTTGTATGCTTTCTCTTGGAGGTTTTCTGGCTTCAAATTATGGTGCTATTGGGATTTGTATTGCTCTTTTAGCTACAGAATTAATTTATTTCTTTTTATTTTCATTAGTTTTAGTTAAAAATTCAAGAGAAGTTTTTTACCGAATTTATTTTAACAAAAACATTATGACTAAGAACGTCTGAATACAAATTATGATTGCAAAAAATTGATACAAAGAAAAGGACCGAGAAAGGTCATCTTAGTATTCCTTTTCCAAGGTGATATTTAAAAATATAGGAATTATTTAAAAGCCTACTTAATACTCCTAAGCTTTTCAGAATACTAAAGAAAAATAAATTAGGGTTTGTTACTAATTTCGTAACTATCTGAATTTTAATAAAATAATTAACAAAAACATAATGTAAAAACCCCGAAATTAGCTGTTTTGAGCTTTTTTGGGGTTTTCTTTTTTCTATTTTAAGGTTGCAGAATAAAATAAAATTAAAGATATGGGGCAGCTCCCTCTTTTCAAAGACTTCGACGGATATTCTCAAAAATATCACTTTTTCAAGAATTCATTGTTTGGCTAGGTGCTTGATTGCATTCCTTGGGATGAGCTGGTTCACAGTCTGCCCAAAGAACGTTCAGGAAGGGGTATACCAAGTTGGTTCGGCTCAAAGGGTATGTTTAACCTTATGATCCTGAAGTCCTATCTGAATATCAAAGACTGGCAGTTGCTGGAGCGTTATAATTCGGACTGGATGCTACAGTATTTCTGTGACAAGGTTCTAGCAGAGGACCAACAGGTTAGGGACATGACCATTTTGACAATGATCAGGGCCTATCTGGAAAAACATTGTGAATGGAAAATACTTAAGGAAGTGCTCACCAGCCTTTGGAAACCTGATGTCAACAATACCCTTGTGCTTTTAATGGATGCCAACTGTTACGAATCCTACATAAGGTTTCCGACAGATGTCAAGCTACTCTGGGAATTCGGTGATTGGTTATTCGAAGATCAGCTTTTCAGGATCTGCAGTGTTTTGGGAATAAGAAGGCAAAGGTCAAAATATAGGGAGCAGAAGATTGAACAGATGTCCTGCTTCAGGAAAAGAAAGAACAGTTTCAAAAAAACACTCAAAAGAAGGAAGGCACTGGTTTACCTCCTTGGAAAAGGTATCGCCTAGCTCCAGGAAATTCTTGACGGCCACCGGGGAGCAGGTCTTGATCTTAAGGACTTCTCAAGACTGGTAGTGGTAAAAAAGGTAAACACCCAGCAACAGTTCCTGCTTACCAATCATACCTCTGAACTGAAGGACAGGATATATCCCTGCACAAGCCATATCTCAGACCTATAGTCAGGGGCAAAGTGAACAAACCTGTTGAATTCGGTGCCAAGGTACATAACCTTTAGGTGGACGGACTCACATTTATCGATAAACTCGACTTCAAGGCTTTCAACGAGTGTACAAGGCTAAAGCTTTCGGTGACCAAACACAAAAGGTTTTTCGGACCTTCCAATCAGCTGGATGCGGACAGGATCTATTCTACCAACAGTAACCGCAGATTCTGTATGGAAAACAGAATATTCACCTGATTTCCCAAGAAAGGCCCAAAAAAGCAGAGCAAATAAGAAAAAGTAATGAGTTTAGAGATATCAAAACAGAAGGCGACTGTAATGGAAGGTGTTTTTGGTACAAACAAGGATTTTTATGGCCTTCGCAAAATCAAGGTGAAAGAGGAAAAAAGGGAGAAACAGATGATATTTCTCGGAATAATAACAGCAAATGCGGTAAAAATCGCCAAAAGAAGAAGCGAAAAAGAAAATCCACCGGAAAGAAAATCGGCTTAAAAACCAGCACAGAAAAGTCAATCAAGGGATAAGTGTGCCCATACCTCAAATACGCCCTATATTAAAGTCGAACAGCTAGAAAAATTGTACTTTTCCGCACTCAAATTGACTCGATTTATGAGAAATAAAGCATAAAAAAAGTGGAGCAAGGTGAATTATTTACCTTACTCCACTTTTACGGAATGAATTTTACAAGAAGCCCTAAATTAAATTTTACAGCAAACACTTGCTTCATATTGAAAGTATTGAAACAGAAAGTGGAGCTAAATCTAAGCTCTACTTTCTGTTTTCAAAAGAATTTCTCAAAAATGTCAATCTATAAACATTAGTATCTAACGTTTTATTAATTCAAGAAATTAACTATATTATTTGCCCACATAAAATGCAATACCTCCTCCTGACCAACCAGAGCCACTCATCCAAGCGTCATTAAAATTACTTGTAAAAAAATGGCCTTCACTACTATTATAGTATTCATAAACTGGAATATTATCTTCACTTGGACTATTATAAACATAGCCAATTAATACTCTATTTTGAAAATCAGGGAAATTTGTTTGTAAATTTGGATTCCTTGACAAATAATAATAACCTACACTGTTTTGATATCTATATAAAGGCACTGTTTGTGATTTTTGATAATTATAAATAAATCCAGTAACTCCTCTATAGGTAAAGCCATTAGCAGAAAGACCGAATTCATTCCAATTTCCAGTCCAATTATGTGATTTTTTATTTCCAGAAAGATTTTTGTAGTATGTGTAAAGTGGTCTTTCACCATTATCAAAAGGGTATATGGTTCTACCAGCTAAAATGTCATATCGAGAAAAATTTTGCCAGTTTGGAATATTAGGATGAAATAATCCTGAATTCATAACTGAAGCATTATCATTGTTCCAAGTACCTCTAACTAAATTAGCACCAATTACGCCCTGACCTTCGTTCTGTAGGTTCCAATCCGTATGTCTAAAACCCAAAGTATGACCAATCTCGTGTGCCATTACAAAAGTTTTTTGAGAACTTGGTAAATTTGAGTAATTCAAATTTACTCTTATAATTGTACCTGGGTTTCCATTCTGAGGCCAACTTGCACTTGCTATTGCGCTCATATTATTAAATTCAACAAAGGTAATGTCAGCTGTTGAACTTGTTGTTTCAACAAAATTAAAGTTGAAATTTCTGATATTCGACCAGGCAGCCATAGCCTCTTGAATATTTGGTCTCCAATTTTGTGGCCCAGATGTTGGGATGTCTGCTATTCTATATGTAATTGTCCTTTTAACTCCAGGGGTATAATTAATTAGCGCATTAGTTGTAGCCTGTAAATTTTCGCCATTTAGCTTATTACCACTTATTTTTTTTGCGAAATTCCTGTTTAATTCTTCTTTGGTTAAATGAATACAACCATCAATCAAGAAATGATCATCATGTTCGCTGATTTTATCATTTGGAATATTATACGTCCTTAAGAACAAATTTAATGACTCAATAAATTCTGTATCTTGGGAATCTAGAGAAACGAGTTCCTTTTCCAATTCTATTCCATCTTCAATTTCTGTAGAGCAAGAAAATAAGCATGTTATTCCTAAAAGGAAAAAAATGCAAATGATTTTAGTAAATGTCATTAGTTTCATACATGTTTTGTTTAAGAAATTTGATCAGATTTAATAACAATATTTATTTCATAATATTAAATTATTTATAATTAAAAAACAAATGTTGATGTAAAAAAAAACTAAAAAATTTTTATATACATAAGTTAGTATTACTTTATAATGATTATCCGAAATGACACCAGTAATTCAATAAAACAAAAGGATCAAGCGGATAATCGTCGACGGACGACAGTTGATAGTCTACAACAGCTGAAGTTAAGGTGTGTGCGTAATAAATTATGGTTACTGGTGCGAAAGCGGATACACATATATTTTATTATCTAACTATTCGGAATCATACACTTAGCAAAATAATTTTTGTCATTTAGTGTCAATGATTTTTTAAGTTTGTTTTATTGATGTTTCCTGGTTAAAAATACATAAAGCCATGAATATCTTTGAATTTATTAGTCATTTTCCAAACGAGAAAAGTTATGTGAGCTTTTTAAATACACATCGAGAGAATACCAGCATCTATTGTAAGACCTGCAAATGCATCTCAAAGCACTATTGGTTCAGCGGGAGGAAGTTCTTTGAGTGCAGCAAATGCAGAAGAAGATATTCTCTTAAATCCGGTACAGTCATGGAGTCGAGTAATCTTTCTTTACACACGTGGCTTACTGCTTTTCTGTTGATGTCAACTACCAATAAAAGGATTTTCTTGACTTAAATTTCAAAGACAATTGGGTTTGGAAAGATATGAGACTGCGTTTAATCTCATGCACAAGATAAGATCAGTAATGGGGAAAAGAGATGATTTGTATTTTCTCAAAGGTATGGTAGAATATGATGAAGCTTATGTTAGAAAAGCAACCCAACATGAAGTCCAAAAGCGTCTCAAACATGGCAAGGGAAGCCAAAAACCATGCTATTGTTGCAGTGGCATCAGAATCAACTCCATTGGAGGATCCAGATTCTGGTATAAAAAGCTGACATTGTGGGTTCTTTAAATGAGAGTACTTCAGGAGGTGACCAAAGAATCTTTAGAGAAGTTTGTGTCAGATGTAGTAACTCCAAAATCGGTCCTTATTACCGATAAAAATACTGCTTATTACAATCTTGAAAGACTTGTAGAAGATCATGGTAAGGTTAAATCATCTCCAGATTCCACAAAAGGAGATTTAAACTGGGTACATGTGGCAATAAGTAATCTAAAAAAGAACCTATTGTGAATATATCATATGGTCAGTGAGAAGTATTTACAGAATTACCTCAATGAGATTGTCTAAAAACTCAACCGAAGGTACTTTAGAGAAAAATTGTTCAACAGATTAATTGTAGCTTCTATTTACCCGTACGTGCAACATTACGAATAGACAGATTTTATAATGAATATCCGCTTGTATACAAGTAAGGGCAAATGCTTGTAATAACCAATCTGTCAAAGAGTTTTTTACCAAAGTATCTTCGGTTTACTTTGTATCCGAATTCATTGAAATACTTTTGAAGCATCTTTTCTGCAACCATATGGAACTTATGCAGAATTCTTTTGAGTTCACTTTGACCATTATATGCCCTTGTGGTACAATCTGAAAACTGTCTCGTATCTGCACCATCTCCTTTCGGAGTTTCAGGTAGTAAAACCCCTTATTGGTAGCGCTTACAAGTGTCATTCAATGGACCTAGATCCTAAATGTGCAACTAACTTTTTTCAATAACCATACCACTATTCAGGCTTGTCCTAAATTCATAATGTTTATATTTAAACATATTGAGAGATTTAAGCCATTAGTGTTCACTGGACTTACAATTTGTTGTTTATCATTCTTTCACTTTGTACCTTAAAAAAATGAATGTAAATTGGTTAATCAGGATGTTTTGCATTGAATTGAAAAATATTCATAACTTTTTATTTACTTTAGGGCAAGAAAACACCTATAACCTAGCCTTGAAGCATTTTGACACTTATTTTCAAAGAATAAAATTTACCTACTTGTATTTGGGTAAATATTCATATTTTATTTTTCATATTACTGGTACATTATAAAAATAATCCCAAAATGACATATTTAAAGTGTCAGGAAATTAAACATTCCTAAGAACGATTAATTCATCGGTAAATAATTATAAAAAATAACAAATATGTCAGAAAAATTTAAATGTTTAGTTTGCGATAGTTATGAAAAAAGAAAGTCCTATTTTATTCCTGAAAATATGTTTGGTTGGAAACATTTGTTTTTATACGAAGAATGTGTTGATTGCCGTTCTTTGCAAATTAAGGATATACCAATCAATCTAGAAGATTATTATTCAAATCAATATTACACATCTAAAGACTTGATTTTCAGCAATCCACTTAAGATTTTTTATAAAAGATTAAGATGGAAGCTTTTTAAAAGAAATATTTTTAGATTCAAGAAAATAAAATTTTTAGATTGGATAAGCCCGCTAGATTTGAATTTGAATGACAAAATTGCAGATATAGGTTGTGGAAATGGTCAATTACTTTATGAAATGTATTGTTCTGGTTTCAGTAATCTTCATGGCTACGATCCATTTTTAAATAAAGAGTTATCGATGAATGGATTAGTTTTAGAAAAATGTCAATTAGAAGAAATTAAAGAAAGTTTTGATGTAATTATGTTACATCATTCTTTTGAGCATATGCCAGACCCGAAGAGTTCTTTTAAAAAACTTGCTTCACTATTAAATCCAAATGGAAAATTATTGATACGGGTACCTGTGACAGATGCTGAAATTTGGGAAAAAGAAAATATAAATTGGTTTCAACTAGACGCACCAAGGCACTTATTTATACCTAGTGTTAAAGCAATGAGGATTATGGGGGATTTAGAAGGTTTGAGTTTGACAAAAATTATTTTTGACAGTAATGAAAAGCAATTTGTAATCACTGAAATGTATAAAAAGGGATTTTCGTTAAAGGATAGTGATCCAGAAAAATTTGTTAATAGAAAAATGAAAATGGAATTATTAATGAAAGCTAAGCTCCTAAATAAAATTCAAAAAGGGGATCAAGCTTGCTTCTATTTTAAAAAAGCAAGATAGTCAAACATTAAAATTCAGAATAATGATTAAATATCCATCTGTTGCTATTATTATAATTAATTGGAATAATTACGAAGACACAGAAAAGTGCCTTGATTCTTTGAAAATGTGCAATTATCCAAACTTTAAGTCTATTGTTGTTGACAATGATTCAAAAGATGGATCAGGTTTAGCATTAGAAAAAAAATATAAAGATTTTAGTGATTTTATTTTTTCTGAGACCAATTTGGGATTTTCTGGAGGAAATAATTTAGGTATTAAACATGCAATGAATGAAAACTACGAATATATCTTGGAGCTTAACAATGATACAGAAGTAGAACCTGACTTTCTAAATATATTGGTCGAGTCTGTAGATAATCGGCCAGATTATGGCGCTGTTCAACCATTGATTTTTTACAACACACCAAATAGACATTTGATATGGAACGGGGGTGGTAAATATATAAAAGCATTAGGTTTATCAATTACTAAATTTAAAAATGAAGTAAAATCAAAAAAAATATATCCATCAGACACTGAATGGATTACAGGATGTGCTTTTCTTATTAAATCAAAAGTATTAAAAAAAACTGGATTATTAAGAGAATTCTATTTTTTCGGATCTTTTGAGGATGTTGATTTATCAATAAGAATTAAAAATCAAGGTTATAAACTTTGGTTTGAACCAAAGGCAGAAATCTATCATTCTGTAGGAAGTTCATCAAAAACCAAAGTTAAGGGTAAAGAAGGTTTCTTAAATCCTCAATTCCATTATCTAACTCAAAGAAATCAAATGATTTTTATCAACCACCATACTCCGACTATATTTAAACCCGTCGCCGTCCTAACACAAGTTATCAAGTTGCTTGCTTATTCCTTATATTTTTTAGTTCTTTGGAGGCCTATAAAGCTAAAGATGGTCTGGAAAGGCTTTAAAGATGGATTATTTAAAACTTACCATGATTAATACTGAAATTATTAGAAATGGAATTGAGGTTTACAAAGCAGCTAAACCATTTCCCCATTTGGTTATAGATGATTTTTTGGATTTTGAACTAGCTCAAAAATTATCCAATGAATTTCCCGATATCAATGACAAAAGCCTTTTCAATTATTCTAATCCGTTAGAAAAAAAATCTGCTTTGAATGATTGGAATAAGTTTCCTTCAAACACTTACAGTTTTTTTGAATTTCTTTGTTCAAATGATTTTGTCAATCAGCTGGGAGAAATTCTAGGGATAAAATTATTCCCTGATTTTGGCCTTCATGGAGGTGGATGGCACATGCATCCAGATGGTGGCAAGCTTAACCCCCATTTGGATTATAATATACATCCCAAACTAGGGTTACAAAGAAGAATCAATCTGATTATCTATTTATCGGAGGATTGGAAACCTGAGTATGGAGGCCATTTCGGTCTGTGGAGCAACAATGAAGAAACAAACAGTCCAGACAAACTAATTAAAGAAGTAGAAATCAAATTTAATAGAGCGGTGATTTTCGATACTAGTTTACAGTCTTGGCATGGACTTAGTCGCCAGGTCACTTCTGATGGTCAGAAAATCAGGAAATCACTGGCTATATATTATCTTTGCGAGCCACCTGCCACTTATGTTGACAGACAACGTGCGCTTTACGCACCTACTGAAGATCAGAAAAACGATCCCGAGATTAATGAACTTATCAAGAAAAGATCGGATAGTCAGCAATATAAAAATCATTATATTACCAGGTAAGTAAGCTTTGGAATATAATGATCTAATCAATGGAGACTCTACTCTTATCTTCCATTCACTACTCTATATTATGGTTACAATAATGATCTTCATGAAGGATAATTACCTCAAGCTATATGTTATTTATAATTTTCTTCATAACGGTATTTATTTTGTGTTTTATCACCTTCAAAAACATTGTTTTTAGAGGTAAATGGGAGTATGTCATATTTTTTGCCGCTATGTTCTTTCCTTTTTATATTACAATTATCAGTACGGTATATAGTACAACTAAATCCATCGTGATTTTTTCTATATTTCAATATATCAAGGAAATAGTCATGCTAATTGCTTTTATAGGTTTCTTTGTGTACCAGAAGAACCTATCCAATTACCCTCTGAGATTGAATGGTCTAGACTATAGCTTTATATTTTTTTACTTATTAGTCATTTGCTTTTTAATCTTACCGATTGGAGAAGCTACCGTGTACAGCAAGTTGCTCTATTTCAAAAATGTCGCCTTGATGGGTCTCTTCTATTTCTTTGGAAGAAACAGCCATTTTGATGATCGAGAGCTTAAGAAGTTATTGCACGCCATTCTACTAATCGCTGGTTTAGCATTGACCTTGAATATCATTGAATTCAGTATTGATACCCACTTCCAGCAGTATACTGGATATGCAGTATTCAATGAAGAAATCAATAATATAAGTCCTAAGGGTAACCATGGTTTGACATGGACTTTTGAGACTCCAACTTACGCCAAAAGGTTTGCTTCATTCTTCTCGGATCCACTTGAGTTGGCTATTTCATCAATCATGATGTTTGCAACAGCTTTGATTATGTATTTGACCACCAAAAGGGGAGAAGCTACACCTTACCTATTCATGATAGGAGCTACTGCTGCAACATTGGTGTTTTCTTATTCAAGATCATCTATGGCAGCTTTGCTTGTTATGTTAGTATATATTTCATTCTTGTTCAAACTATACAAAATCATCTTTGCAGTAATTGCCTTTGTCCTTACTATTTTGGTATACATTCTTTTCTTTAGCTCGGACGAGTTCAGGTACTTTCTTATAGATACGATCACTTTACAAGACTCCTCTTCTTTGGGACATCTTGTAGAATGGCTCGCAGCCATAGAATCTATGATAAGCAACCCAATGGGAATAGGACTAGCTACAAGTGGGAACATTGGAGCAGTCGATGAAGAACTCCGGGTAGGTGGAGAAAATCAATTCCTAGTATTTGGTGTACAAATAGGTTGGATAGGGATGATCTTGTATATCCTCATGCTATTTGGGTCAATTGTCTACTGCTACAAGGCTTTTGGCCAACTGAAAAATACTGGTGAAGCGAGGATTGCATTCATTGCGACCACCGTTAAGTTTGCAGCAATATTTCCCCTCTTTACTTCCAATGCAGAGAAATTTTTATTTGTTTCGCTCATAACTTGGTGGATGGTGGGGTACACCGTCAATGCTATCCACAGGCAAAAGCTTAAAGAAATCATCAGTCATGGGTAAGATTAGAGTGGGTTTTGACTCCAGAGACTTATTTTTTGCGCAAACGGGCACAAAAACTTTTTCAGAAGAACTGATCAAAGAAATTCAGCAAGACCCAACAGTAGAATTGGTATTATTGAGTCCTAAAAATGCCAAAGCACCCAGTTCACTATGGAGTAAAGCCCTCGCACATTTTCAATTTATCATTTGGAAACTGTGGACCCTTCCTAGAAAAGCAAGGCAAGCTCATGTGGATTACCTCCTTTGTCCAGATTATGTAGCACCATCTCTTTTTCTCGGTAAGGTCAAAACCCTCCCCGTTTTCCACGGCTGCAATATTTGGGAAATCCCTCAAAATTATAATGCTGTCTGGAGGTGGTACTTTTCTGCACTTGCCATGCAAGGAGAGAAAAAGGCACACCGTGTATTGACAGTATCACAATTCTCCAAATCTAAACTTATAGATGTCTTGGGTATTGCAGGCGCCAAGATAAAGGTCATTCCAATAGGTGCCAAAGCAACTCAAACGAGTGTGGATAACTCTGCTCAGAGACCAATTCCTGATGAATACATCCTCCACATTGGTGTATTGGACAAGAGAAAAAATCTCCCTCGCCTTATCCATGCTTTTGCTTTGCTTGAGGATAAATCTATTCATTTGGTTTTGGGAGGAGGTAGGCCTTCAAAAATTTTCAATGACAGCTATCCTGAAATCCTAGCAACGATCAAAGAACTTGGCTTGGAAAATCGTGTTCATTTGACGGGTTATTTGAAAGATGAGATGCTAGCCCTATATTATCAACATGCCAAAGCTTATGTTTTCCCTTCTACTTATGAAGGTTTTGGAATTCCCGTTTTAGAGGCTTTTCAACATGGGCTGCCTGTGGCGACTTCGAATATATCTTCCTTGCCGGAGGTAGTAGGACAAGGAGGTCTATTATTCGACCCTTACAATATTCAAGATATGGCCTCACAGATAGAGGCGCTTTTCAGTCTTGGCGATTCAGCGCTATCCACAATGAAGAGTGAACAACAAAAACTCCTTTCTTGGTACAATTGGAGCAATTCTTGGAAAGAAATCAAAAAATTAATTTATGAAAGGTAAAAAAGTTCTAGTACTACATTCAAGTTCTGATTTGTATGGAGCAAGTAATAGTTTATATAGATCCTTAATATCACTACAAAACCTAGGCTTAAAACCCATGCTTATTCTCTCTGAGAACGGTCCCCTTACTGCCAAAGTAAAGGAACTAGGAGTAGAAACCAGAATACTAAGACTTGGTGTTCTCCGTAAAAAATATTTCAATATTCCAGGATTTTTAAATAGGTCATATTATTTCATAAAATCAACCATAAAAATTATTAATTTAATTAAAAGTGAAAAGTATGAATTAATATTAACAAATACATCAGTAATCTTATCTGGAGCACTTGCTGCAAAATTGACCAAAACTAAACACATTTGGCATATTCGTGAGATAATCGTAAAGCCTGTTTTTTTGAAAAACTTTATAGCGCATTATTTAAATTTTACTGGAGATTTGAATGTTTTCGTTTCCGAAGCTACAAAGTGTAATTATTCACCAATTTTAAATTTAACGAAATCCAAGGTAATATTTAATGGAATTGATTATTCAAAGTTTGAAAAATCAACATATAACTTAAAATCAGAATTGAATTTAGATAATGAAGTTATTATAATTAGTATGATTGCTAGAGTAAATCAATGGAAAGGACAATTGTATTTCCTTGAAATTGCAAACAAGCTTTCAAAAATAAATAAAAAATTACATTTTGTTTTAGTTGGAGATCCTTATCCAGGATTTGAGTTTTTACTTAAAGAAATAGACTCGTTTATCAAAATTTCAAACTTGAGTTCTATAGTTTCTGATCTTGGTTTTAGATTAGACACATATAATATTTTATCTGGGACAGATATTTTTATTCTTCCTTCAACCCTTCCTGATCCATTGCCCACAACTGTATTGGAAGCCATGGCTTCAAGAAAACCGGTCATAGCAACTAATCATGGTGGAGCACTGGAAATGGTCGTCAATGGAGAAACAGGTTTCTTGATTCCTCATGATGATGCAAAAGTAGCTGCAGAAAAAATCCAAGAGCTAATTGACAACCCAGAGTTGCGCAGACAAATGGGAATCAAGGGACAAGATAGGTTGAAACAATATTTTTCGATTGATGCCTATCTGGAGAATTTTGGTAAGGCTGTCCTTGAGGTAATGAACCAATAAGGTAATTTTAAAAAAGCCTTTTATCTTTACCTCTTAAACAATTATTTTTCATGAAGCAAAAAAGAAAATCAGCTTTAACACAAGGTGAAATTCAAGCCATCGATCATAAACCTTTTATCGAGCCAGAAGTAGATGCTCGATATTATCTGCAACTACCTGTGGATAAGTTCATCATCAATATGTCAGCACCCATGAAAGCTGGATATGGCCACTTTTTCTTTTTGGAGCTGATCCAAAAACTATCTCAGAAATACGACCAACTTTATTTTTTGATCACTACGAATGAAGTGGATCCAAATTTTGAAGAAGATTTACTTGAAAAACTTGACCAACCGAGCCTTTATGGAAAGGTGTCTTACCTCAAATTTGGAAAAGAGCTTCCTGACATCCTCAAAGCCTCTGACATCTTTGTATCTCCCTATAAGGCTGAAGGTATATTTCCAAGCATTATCCTTAAGGCCATGGCAACGGCATTGCCTGTTATTTCCATTCAGTCCAAATTATCTGAGTTGGTGATTCTTGATCAGGTCACAGGCTTGTTGATCCAAGAAAATGATCTTGACCAAGCCGTAGCAAAGTTATCCACATTGATTGAAGATAGAGCGCTTTCTTCTGAGTTGGGCTCAAATGGTCAAAAGCGAGTCATAGAGCATTTCAGCTTGTAAATCAACAATCATGAACAGCAAGAAAGACCAAAAGTTAAAAGTGGCCATCTTAGGAGCAAAGGGATATCCCTATGTCTATGGTGGCTATGATACCATGGTCAAAGAACTGGGAGAACGACTCCAAAAAAAGGGCGTAGAAGTAACCGTTTATTGCCATCGAGCACTTTTCAAGAATCGCCCACCCTATGTCAATGGCATCAAACTCGTCTATACACCTGCAATAGAAAAGAAAAGTTTAACGCAATTGACACATTCATTTGTCTCCATGTTACACGCCTGTTTTTCTGATGTAGATGTGATATTTGTAGTCAACTCTGGTAATGGCCCTTTTGGGATCATTTCCAAAATCTTTAGAAAACCCACAGCCATCAATGTGGATGGCTTAGAATGGCTTCGTCCAAAATGGAAAGGCTTTGGGTCTAAATACTTTTTTTGGGCCTCCAAGATGGCTACCAAATTTTACGATCAGATCATCAACGACTCTGACGAAATGCAGCGGATTTACAAAGAGCTCTTCAATGCTGATTCCAAAGTAATTGCTTATGGAGCCAACCCCTCTCTGAGTTCTGATGCTCGGAAAATTCAAAACTGGGGATTGGAAAAGGAAGGCTATTTCTTGATTGTTGGCAGACTTGTTCCTGATAATAATGCAGATATCATCATTTCAGGTTTTGTAAAGTCCAATTCCAAACGAAAACTTGTAATCGTGGGCGATGTGCCTTTTCAGGATGACTATGTGGATAACTTAAAAGCCATTCAAGACAAACGCTTGCTATTCACAGGCTATGTGACAGACCCTGAGGAACTCAAAGCTTTGTATCACAATTGCTATGGGTATTTCCATGGTCATGAATACGGAGGAACCAACCCTGCCATGCTCAAGGCCCTAGGTTATGGTTGCGCGATATTGGCTTTGAATACTGCCTTCAATCAAGAAATGCTTCAAAATGGGAAGCATGGATGGTATTTTGAAAAGAATCCAAAAGCAGTATCCGAACTTATCCACAAAGCAGAATCCCAACCTGAGGCCATGCAATCTCTCCGAGACAACGCCCGCTCCGGCCTCACCCAAAAATACAACTGGGACCACGTCACCGATCAATACCTAGAGGTATTTCAGCATTTATCCAAAAATGAAGCTCACAGATTACACAGATTTAGAATTGATAATTCTGATCAAATTTTCTTTGTCTAATGATTTAGCATTGAAATTTACCAGAAAACCTAATTCCTTTTTGGCTATTTTGAGGTAAGTTAAAACCTGCTTCTTATGCACTGAATTAAGCATTTCTACAGACTTCAACTCAATAATAATTTCATTATCTACTAAGATATCAATCCGAAACCCTAAACCAAGATTAAAATTTCTATAAACCACAGGTAAAGCAACTTGTTTTTCAGTTGAAAAACCCTGCAACTCTAATTCATAGATTAATGCTCTTTCATAAACACTTTCTAATAATCCAGGTCCTAATATATTATGAACATTAAAACATGCTCTTCTTATATTATAGCTTTTCTCGTTGATATCCATAAAAAGTTAAATCTAAAAACTCAATTTTATCTAAATTTATAAAATTATAGAGAGCCTTCAATCTAAACGGCTCAAAATAAATATAAATAAATCTGCGAAATCCGCGGAATCCGCGAGCCATTAATTTTAGATGTTAGATTTTAGATTTAGCCTCTTGCAATGCTTGACAAGATGCAGAAAGCAAAATAAGTTTAGATTTGAATTTTATCTAGTGTTCATCTGTGTCTATCTGTGGTAAAATAAATCTGCGAAATCCGCGGAATCCGCGAGCCATTAATTTTAGATCTTAGATTTTAGATTTGGGCTCTTACAAAGCTTGACATGGTACAGAAAGCATAATAGGTTTAGATTTGAATTTTACCTAGTGTTCATCTGTGTCTATCCGTGGTAAATTAAACTTGCAAGCAACATAAAACAACAAACTAACCTAATAAATGGAAAAAGAAATCATCTATTCAGCAGAAGCGCCTGCGCCAATTGGTCCATACAGTCAGGCCGTAAAAGCAGGCAACACCCTTTATGTTTCAGGTCAAATAGCTCTTGATGCTGATTCAGGAGAACTGATCAATGAAAACATTACCGAAGAAACACATGCTGTCATGAAAAACTTAGAAGCTGTACTTCGACAAGCAGGTTATGGTTTTGCTAATGTGGTCAAGTGCACCATCTTTATCAAAGATATGGGTCAATTCGGCACCATCAATGAAGCATACGGTCAGTACTTCAAGTCAAATCCCCCTGCAAGGGAAACCGTAGAGGTCAGCAGACTTCCCAAAGATGTCAATGTAGAAATTTCTTGCATTGCAGTGAAATAGGGGAAGAAAGGGGAAAGGTTAAAGGTACTATCAAGCTTTCCTCTTACTTTATATACCCCCTTTTACACCAGTAGCCATCTATAATATTGTATGCCGTTAATTTCAATCAGCTGTGGTCGGTAAACTGTGGACTATTGACGATTATTCGCATTGATACACGTGAAATATTTAAACATTGCTGTCATTGCGGATAATCATTTAAATTATTTTACAATCGCACGAAACATCTGTGTAAAGATAAAATAGTGTAAAGGCTTCACTAAATACCAATATACCCTCCCAAATGCGCCTTTAGGAATAAATTCTATTTTTTGAAAGAATCGATTGGCTTTAATTTCATAAGTTATCCACACTTTGCCTGGCAATTTCATTTCTGCCTGGAGCTTCAAATACTTGCGAGACTTATCCACACCTACAACCCTCCAAAAATCAACTTGATCTCCATTTCGTAATTCTCTAAATGGCCTACCTTTTCTATATCCAATTCCACCGAGCAACTTATCTACAGCTCCTCGGGTTTTCCAAAGTATGGTTCCATAGTACCAGCCTTGTTCTCCTCCGATAGCTTCAATTTTTTTCCAAACACTATCTTCCCGCCCCGATACATCGGCTTCCCATATTTCAATTAATGTGTATTCATAGGAATTCAAATTTTCCACAGTGTATAAATTAAAAACTAGCCGATCTAATAACTAACTTTGCCCTGACGAAGTTATGCTGCTATGCCCTTTTTCCCATCTCAAAGCGAAGTCTTGGTTTCTTCATTGCATAAAGATGAAGTCTTGGCCAACTTACAAGAAGTTACCAAACAAGTAAATTACCTGGATTATGACTTCAAGGGAGAAAAGCCTCATCAATTCAATGGCAGCATCACCAATGATCAATTCAGGCTATCTTTGGTCATTCAAAAAGCAGATAGTTTTCTCCCACTGATCAAAGGTCGAGTAGAAGAGACGCCAAAAGGTTCTATCCTTTTTCTGACCTATCGTCTATTTCCCAGCTCTTCCTTTTTCCTGGGATTTTGGAGTTTTGTATGCCTTGCATTAGTCTTCTTTTTCTTTTTTGTAGCTGAAAAACCCCTCTATGCTGCAGGCAGTTTGGTATTTGGACTGTTCAATTACAGTTTTGCTTGGCTTCATTTCAAAAGGAAAATCAAAATCTCTCAAGATATCTTCCATCAACTTCTCGACAAAAATCAACCGTAGCAATCAGCAAACTATAAGAGTAAATCCATCAATGGCTATGGATTATAAGCATCAGGTAGTAATTTAGCAGACTCAAAGTTAAAACATAAAAAAACCTATATACACATGAGCATCAGGATAGAAAAAGACACCATGGGGCCTGTAGAAGTCCCTGCTGACAAGTACTGGGGAGCACAAACCCAAAGATCTATCAACAATTTCAAGATTGGCGGGGAGAGAAACCGCATGCCAATCGAAATCATCAGAGCTTTTGCCATCCTGAAAAAGTCTGCAGCCTTAACCAATGCCGAACTTGGCGTATTGGCACAAGATAAAGCGGATATCATTGCCAAGGTCTGTGATGAAGTCCTAGCTGGTCAGCATGACGATCAATTCCCACTCGTCATTTGGCAGACAGGCTCTGGTACGCAGTCCAATATGAACTCCAACGAGGTGATTGCTTACAGAGCTCACGTATTATTGGGAGGTTCTTTGGAAGATGAAAAGAAAAAAATCCATCCGAATGATGATGTGAACAAATCTCAATCATCCAATGACACTTTTCCTACAGCCATGCACATCGCTGCTTACAAAATGATCGTAGAAACAACCATTCCAGGCATAGAAAAACTTAGAGATACCCTCCAAGCCAAGTCTGAACAATTTATGAATGTGGTCAAAATCGGTAGAACACACTTCATGGATGCTACTCCGCTGACTTTAGGGCAAGAGTTTTCTGGCTATGTGGCGCAATTGAATCATGGCTTGAGAGCATTGAAAAACACCCTTCCTCACCTCTCTGAATTAGCCCTTGGTGGTACGGCAGTAGGCACTGGGTTGAATACTCCAAAAGGCTATGCTGAACTTGTAGCCAAGAAAATCGCAGAATTTTCTGGTCAACCGCTAGTTACAGCACCAAATAAGTTTGAGGCATTGGCAGCACATGATGCCATCGTGGAAGCCCATGGAGCATTGAAGCAATTGGCAGTTAGCTTGATGAAAATCGCCAATGATATCAGAATGCTTTCCTCTGGTCCAAGATCCGGTATTGGAGAAATCTTAATTCCTGAAAATGAACCAGGTTCTTCCATCATGCCTGGAAAAGTGAACCCTACGCAAGTAGAGGCCATGACCATGGTCGCTGCACAAGTGATGGGTAATGATGTAGCCATTTCAGTAGGTGGCTCCAATGGTCACTTTGAATTGAATGTGTTCAAACCAATGATGATCGCCAATTTCCTTCAATCTGCAAGATTGCTAGGAGATGCCGCAGTATCATTCAATGACAACTGTGCCATTGGCATCGAACCGAACACGCCTTTCATCAAGCAACACTTAGAAAATTCTTTGATGTTAGTTACAGCTTTGAACCCACATATAGGTTATGAAAACGCTGCTGCTATTGCTAAGAAAGCACATAAGGAAGGAACTAGCCTCAGAGAAGCTGCTATTGCACTAGGATTATTGACTAGCGAGCAGTTTGACGAATGGGTGAAACCTGAAGACATGATTGGTAGTTTAAAATAAGTCAAATAACAAGCGGAAGCTCAGTCTCAAAATTGGGCTTCCTTTTCATTTTAAAATTAATCATATGAAGAAGTTTTTTATCAACATCTGCTTCGCAATCCTACTTTTTGGAGGAACAGCAACTGCAGCATTTGCTAAAGGGGAGACTACTACAAAAGATGTAGAAATAGCTCCAGAGGTAAAAGTCAGATTGGACGAAATTGAATCCAGAGTCAATGAAATCAAGGCCATGGATTTCACCGAACTTAGCAAAGAAGAAAGAAAGGAAATTCGATCGGAATTAAAAGAATTGAAGAAAGAAGCAAAAAGCAATGGCGGTGGACTTTATATCTCCACAGGTGCCTTGATTGTGATTCTTATTCTATTGATTATCCTTCTTTAATCTAACCCACAGGTTCTTTGTAAGGTTTTGTGTTGTTCGCATCAATACAAAAGATGGAGAACTGTGTTTTATAAAACCTTTGGGAACACTCGTTTCTCAAAGGTTTTGTTTTGATAAATAAACGATAAGATCAATAAAGTTTTTCAAAAGTCTGATTTTTTAGCATTTAGGCAACGTGAAGCGGCAATTTTCCAACGCTTTCGACTAATTTTAGATTCAAATCTATTGAATTATGCAAAAAGCAACGCTTATCATCCAATGCCCTGATCAGAAAGGAATCGTGGCAGTAGTTTCAGACTTTCTATATAAGCATCATGGCAATATTTTGGAAATTGACCAACATGTGGATCAAGAACTTGGACTATTTTTTATGCGAGCTTGCTGGGAGCTCGATAGTTTTGGATTGGATAAATCAGCCATTCAGGAAGTGTTTGAGCAAGAAATTGGGCTGAGGTTTAAAATGGATTTTCAGCTCTATTTCAATGATAGAAAGCCAAGGATGGCGATTTTTGTTTCCAAGCTTTCTCACTGTCTTTTTGATATATTGAGCAGGTACTATGCGGGACAGTTTGAGGTAGAGATTCCCTTGATCATTTCCAATCATCGGGATCTCAAGCGGGTGGTCGAAGCATTTAGAATTCCCTTTCATTATATACCCATGGATAAGGCAAACAAATCAGCCATTGAGGACAAGCAAATAGCCTTATTAGAAGAAAATCATGTTGATTTCATTGTCTTGGCTAGATACATGCAGATTCTCAGCGGAGACTTTATCAAAAAGTACCCCAACAGAATCATCAATATTCACCATTCATTCCTACCCGCTTTTGTAGGAGCAAAACCATACCATGCAGCATACCAACGTGGAGTGAAAATTATCGGAGCCACCGCACACTATGTCACAGAAGAACTCGATGCAGGGCCGATCATAGAGCAAGATGTGTCTCGGGTAAGGCACCACAATACCGTCGCTGACCTGGTACAGATGGGGCAAGACATAGAAAAAGTGGTGCTTTCAAAAGCCATCAAATACCACTTGGAGCACAAGGTCCATGCAATCGGCAATAAAACCGTCATCTTCTACTGATGGAACGCTTATGGAACGCGGATAACGCTGATCTTACTGATCTTCGCGGATGAATTTTGAATCATTAAATCCGTGACTATCCGCTCAATCCGTGTCATTCCGATAGTGATCGGAACAGGTCCTGTGGTCAATGGAACGCTGATTTTACGGATTTACGCAGATGATCTTTTGATTATTTCAACCCTATTTCTATTGTATTTCCACAATATTTCTATCGTATTTCAGTTTATTTCCAATATCCAATCATATCAACTTAATATCCATCAATATCAATTTCAATAATCCCCTTCCCAATCACCTTCCTATCCAACATATCCTGTAAAGCTTGAGGGGCTTGGTCTAAGGCATAGGTTTTATAAATGTGCTGGGAAATTTTTCCTGATTGAATCAGTTTTACAAGCTCCATGATATTCTGCTGGCTTTGCTTGGGTTCCTCTTTAGAGAATCTTCCCCAGAAAACCCCCATCACAGCACAACCCTTTAGCAGAGCGAGGTTGAAGGGTAAATTGGGGATTTCACCTCCCGCAAAGCCAACCACCAAATATCTTCCTTTCCAAGCTATCCCTCGCAAAGCTGGCTCCGCATACTTATCACCCACTACATCCAAGACTACATCTACCCCTTTGCCATCGGTAATGGACTTGATCCGCTCTTTGAGGTCTTCTTGTTCATAATTGATCAATTCGCTGGCTCCTTGGGAAGCACAGGCTTCAAGCTTTTCGGCTGTTGAAGCTGCGGCGATTACTTTAGCTCCCATGACTTTCCCCAATGCAACTGCCGCCAAACCCACACCTCCAGAAGCGCCCAGTACTAAAAGGGTCTCTCCAGTCTGTAAATTTGCCCTATCCTTCAAGGCATGATAAGCTGTCCCAAATGTGTACAATGTAGAAGCAGCGGTGATAAAGTCCATCTGAGGAGGAATAGGGAAAACCCGACCGGCCTCCACTTTCACCTTTTCTGCAAAACCTCCCCAGCCGCAAAGTGCCAAGACACGTTGCCCTACTTGTAGGTGCTTCACAGCACTTCCTACCTTTTCCACTATGCCTGACACTTCCCCTCCAGGAGAGAAAGGTAGCTCTGGTTTGAATTGGTATTTGTTCTGAATGATCAGCACATCAGGAAAATTCACTGCACAAGCGGCAACCTGAATCAGTACTTCTCCTTCGCTAATTTCAGGCTCGGGCACATCACTATAGGTCAATGATTCAGGTAGTCCGTGTTTTTGACAAAGTATCGCTTTCATAGATAAAAGTTTTGACTAAAATAGGCAATTCTTATTATATCCCGTAATTTTGAGGCATTGTGAAAATCAGCACTTTGACTGCATCAGGCATCAAAGTACCTGTTTTTGATCAGCCTTGTAGCTGCAAAAGTGTTTGACGAAGTATTAAAACCAAAACCCAAGTATGTCAGTAAAACAGTATATTCAAGACAATCAGGAGAAATTTCTGAGTGAACTTTTAGACTTACTGAGAATCCCATCGGTAAGTGCAGATCCCAAATTCAAAGATGATGTATTCGCTGCGGCGGAATTTGTGAGGGCAAGCTTAGAAAAAGCTGGTGCCGACAAAGTAGAACTTTGCCAGACTGCTGGATACCCTATTGTCTATGGAGAGAAAATCATCAATCCTGAACTGCCGACTGTTTTGGTCTATGGGCACTATGATGTGCAGCCTGCTGATCCCTATGAACTTTGGGATTCGCCTCCTTTTGAGCCAGTCATCAAAAAGACCGAAAGACATCCCGAGGGAGCCATCTTCGCCAGAGGTTCAGCCGATGATAAGGGACAGTTTTACATGCATGTCAAAGCCTTCGAAGCCATGATGGCCAATGAAGACCTGCCTTGCAACATCAAATTCATGATAGAAGGAGAAGAAGAAGTTGGCTCTGAGCACTTGGATATTTTTGTGAAAGAAAACAAGGAAAAGCTCAAAGCTGATGTGGTATTGGTATCTGATACACACATGATTTCTTTGGAAAACCCTTCCGTAACTGTAGGCTTGCGAGGACTTGCCTACATGCAGGTGGAAGTGACTGGTCCAAATAGAGACCTACACTCAGGAACTTACGGAGGAGCTGTGGCCAACCCGATCAACATCCTTTGCAAAATGATCGCTTCTCTTCAGGATGAGAATAACCACATTACCATCCCTGGCTTTTATGACAAAGTAGAAAATTACTCCGTTGACTATAGAAAAGCCCTGAATGATGCGCCATTTGATATAGAAGCTTATAAAAAGGAGCTTGATATCAATGAGGTACACGGAGAAGTGGGCTACTCCACCATCGAGCGTGTGGGTATCCGACCTACTTTGGACGTAAACGGCATCTGGGGAGGCTATACAGGAGAAGGCGCCAAGACAGTACTTCCTTCTAAAGCCTACGCTAAAATCTCCATGCGCTTGGTGCCCAACCAAGACCATAAGGAAATTGCTAAGCTTTTTGAAGCACATTTCAAAGCTATCGCACCAGATTCAGTGAAAGTGACAGTCACTCCACATCATGGAGGTCAAGCGGCAGTAGTCTCTACCGATACAGCTGGCTACAGAGCAGCTGACCTAGCGATACAAGAAGCCTTCGGCAAAAAAGCCATTCCTACTCGTGAAGGAGGTTCCATTCCAATTTGCTCGCTTTTCCAGCAAGAACTTGGGCTAGACCCTATTTTGCTAGGCTTTGGACTAGATACTGATGCGCTGCATTCGCCAAATGAACACTATGGCGTGAAAAACTACTACATGGGCATCGAAACCATCGCACTCTTCTTCAAACACTTCAAAAATGAAGCAAGCAAATAAGTTATAGTAAGCCTACTCCAAGTAAAACATGTTGTTTTGCTTGGAGTTTTGGTTTATCAGCTTAGCATTGGAACATTTCTCACTGAACTTTCCTCGCTATTTTTGCCTTTTTACATTCAGTTTAGCATTCAACTACGATCATGTCAAAATTTCTCAAATCTTCACTGATTTTATCCTTCCTTTTTCTTATTGGCACAGCTGCATTTGCACAGATGATTGCACCGCCTCGATGGAGCATTGAGTTGGCTACCAAAGACCTCAAAGTAGGAGACGAGGTGAAAATTACATTCAAAGCTCAAATTCCAAAGGACTGGTACATCTATTCCAATGATTTTGATCCAGAATTGGGTCCCATGCTGACCGAATTGAATCTGGATAAAGCAAAATCTAAAGGCTTTAGCCTAGTAGGTGGACTCAAAGCCATCAACCCAAAAAAGAAGTTTGACGAGGTTTGGGAAGGTGATGTTACTTATTTTGAAGTTTCGGGGACTTTCGAACAGTTGATCAAAATCACCGCAGAAGATATTGTCATTGATGGCTACCTAGGCTATCAAATGTGTACTGATGTGACTGGGCAATGCGTGCCTTTTGACGAAGACTTCAGCATCAAAGCCAAAGCAACAGCGACTCATGCATCAGTAGCTGAGGCAATATCCACAGAATCAAGCGAAACAGAAACAGTTGTTGCCGAAGAAAGCACAGTAGCTGAAGCAGCTGAAATTACTCCTACGCAAGAGGAGCGCTCTTACATAGACCTTGCAGCTGGCGAAGAGCAAGAAAGTCTTTGGGGCTTTATGATATTGGCGTTTTTGGCGGGGTTGGCTGCTTTGCTGACGCCATGTGTATTCCCGATGATTCCGATGACCGTGACCTTTTTCACAGGTCGCTCCAAATCCAGAGCCAAGGGAATCAAAAATGCCCTGATATATGGGATTTCCATCATCGGAATCTACACCATAGCTGGTACGGCTGTAGCAGCCATCCAAGGGCCAGAGTTTGCTAACTGGCTTTCTACCCATTGGGTACCCAATGTCTTTTTCTTCTTGGTATTTATCTTCTTTGCCTTCGCATTCCTAGGCATGTTTGAGCTTACCCTCCCAAGCAGTTTTGTCAATAAAATAGATGCTAAAGCGGATAAGGGTGGATTATCCGGAATTTTCTTTATGGCCTTTACCTTGGTATTGGTTTCCTTTTCTTGTACCGGCCCGATCGTAGGTTCTATCTTGATCAGTTCGGCAGGAGGAGCCTTGGTGAAGCCTATTTTGGGCATGTTTGCCTTCTCTTTGGCATTTGCGATTCCTTTCGCAATATTCGCCGTATTCCCAGAGTGGCTCAACTCCCTTCCTAAGTCAGGTGGTTGGCTGAATTCTGTGAAGGTGGTCCTGGGCTTCCTCGAACTCGCCTTGGCGTTCAAATTCCTCTCCGTAGCAGATCAGGTCTATCACTGGGGACTTTTGGATAGGGATATCTACATCGCCATTTGGGTTGTGATTTTTGCCTTATTGGGTTTCTATCTCCTTGGAAAGATTCGAACCAAACACGATTCACCCATGGACTACATCAGTGTGCCAAGGCTGATGTTAGCGATCAGCACCTTTGTCTTTGTGGTCTATCTGATTCCAGGCTTATGGGGCGCTCCGCTGAAGGCACTTAGTGGCTACTTGCCTCCGATGGCTACCCACGACTTCAATATCCTAGAAAATAGAAGTTTGAGCATGTCTGAAGTCAACACCCTAGATGACGTGCCGAAATATGCCGAGTTCTTACATTTCCCACATGGAATCCAAGGTTACTTCGACTATGACCAAGCCCTAGCTGCTGCTAAGCGAACAGGCAAACCGCTTTTTATCGATTTTACGGGTCATGGCTGTGTGAATTGTAGAGAAATGGAAGCCCGTGTATGGTCTGATGCACAGGTACTGAAGAGGCTCAATGAAGATTTTATCATGGTGGCCTTATATATCGACGAGCGCTTTGAATTGCCAGAGTCGGAGTGGTATGTATCGGAATATGATGGCAAGGAGAAAAAAACCATCGGCAAGCAAAACGCCGATTTTCAAATCACCCGCTTCAACAACAATGCGCAGCCCTACTATGTAATCCTAGACCACAATGAAGAACTCCTCGTCAGGCCCAAAGCCTACGATACCAATATCCAAAACTTCGTCAACTTCTTGGAAGAAGCAAAAGTGGAGTTTGGAAGGAGATGATTTAAATGATATTTGGATATTGAGATAATAGGATATTGTTGAGGTAGGGAAGAGGGTTTTGAATAGAATCATTATCTTTCAACATGCACGAGGAATTAGAATTTTACATAAAGGGCCTAAGTAGACTAAAGAGGGGTTCCACAAAGTTTGGTCAAGCTCCACATAAGCCTATTCTTCTTCTAACTTTAATTCAGCTGATTGAAGAAGGCGATGTGGTGAAAAATGAGTTTTATGTCGATGCTCTTCTCGTTGCTAAATTTCAAGAGGTTTGGGGTAATTACGTAGATACTTTACATCAGGCTGATTTTACTCAACCCTTTTATTACCTCCAAAATGATCAGTACAAGAAGAAACACTTTTGGTATTTAAAGCCTAAGGCTGGGTACTCTATAAACTCACATATTAAAAGTGTTTTTACATTATCTGATGTTTTGGAGTATGGTTATTTAGATCCAAGCCTCTTTCAACTTCTTCAAGACCCTACCAAAAGGGAGTTTTTAAAATCAAACTTGATCAATCAATATTTTCCAAATAAAGGTCTGAATTATCAAACTGGTGTAACAAGCTATATCAATCATATTGAAAGTGAAATTCTAAACGAGCCAATTGAACCTTACAAAAGAATTATCTCAACAAAAGAGGATGAAGTATATGTAAGAAATGGTATTTTCAAACGTGTAATTCCTAAAATTTATGAATCACAATGTAGCTTCACAGGAATGAAGTTAGTTTCGATGCATGGATATAGTTTGATAGATGCTTGCCATATTATTCCTTTCAGTGTTTCTCAAAATGATAAAGTTGAAAACGGAATAGCATTATGCCCAAATATTCACAGGGCATTTGATAGGGGACTTGTAAGCTTAGATCAAGACTACAAAATATTAGTTTCTGATCACTTTGAAGAAGATGCAGAAAACTCATATAGCATAAGAAAATTAAAAGGTAAAAAAGCTTTACTGCCTAGCAAAGCAAAATACCAACCCTCAAGAGATAATTTGGAATGGCATAGAAGTAATATTTTTAAGTCTTAAGAATTCCATCAACAACCTTCCCCATCCCGTAATCTATTACAGGTACTTTTAGTCATCACAATCTTTTAATTTAAATTGAGCGAACATAAAATTCCCAATTCTGCTGCCCTTATTGTTATTCCTGTTTTCAACTGCCTTTGCACAGCAAGTTCGACTAGATGCGGGGCTTAGAATTGGAACGACCTTTCATGATGGCTAGATAGGGTCTGGCAAGGTGCTTTTTACTTCCGCACTGACTTAAGAATTCACGTCGAGGTTTGTGTTTGGTTTAGATTTTCTTCTATGCAAAATATGACCTGATACGCATAACTAATCATCTCACTTCCTTTACAAACAAAAATGCCGCAGATTAGACCCTGCGGCATTTTTTGTTAATATCAATTGACTGTATGCACTTTCTCCAATAACCTCAGGCTATCGTATTCATGTTCACTCTTGATCAATACCTTATCAAACCAAGAAGTGCCTATTTTCATATACCACCTGAGAACCAAACTTCAGTTTTACTTATCAATTCAACCTCCTCAAATACCTGAAGAACTCAGAATCTGTGGAAAGCACTAGGCTGGTATTTTCGTCCATGGATTTTTCGAAACTCTCCATCGTTCTCAAGAACTTGTAGAGCTCTATGGATTGTCTGTTTTTGTTGTAGGCGGATGCGTAGATATTGGTAGCTTCTGCATCTGCACGACCCTTGATCTCTTCTGCTTCCTTGAAAGCTTCAGATTGAATCTGCGCCAAATCTCGCTCCTTGTTGCCTTCTATCACCCTAGCGCGACCTTGACCTTCAGAACGGAACTGATCGGCAATCCTATTTCTCTCAGAAATCATCCTGTCATATACGCGGTCTCTTACTTCGTCCACATAGTTCATGCGCTTGAATCTGAAATCAAGAATCCTTACACCGAGGTCAGTGGTTCTTTCATTGGCTTTTTCCAGAATGATCTTTTCGATCTTATCTCTACCGACGGAGATATCTTCGAGGATTTCGATTTCTTCCATAAAGTCCTCGGTGATTTCTGGATCTCTATTGCTAGACCTTACCAAGTCCAGCAAGTCATGACTGGCAATGGCATTTCTAGTCTCTCCATCCAAGATATCATCCAACCTAGACTGCGCTGAGCGCTCATCCCTCAATCGGATAAAGAACTGTAGGGGGTTGGTGATTTCCCATCTGGCATAAGTATCTACAAAGATGAATTTCTTATCCTTGGTAGGCACCTGATTCTTATCGCCGTCCCACTCTAGGTAGCGCTTGTCAAAAAACTGCACCTTGTGCAAAAACGGGGTCTTGAAATTGATGCCTGGAGAAGTTCTCGGCTCGCCAACTGGCTTACCAAACTGCGTGACGATGGCTTGCTGTGTTTCGTCTAGGATAAAATAACTATTGAAAAGCAGCACTGCCAAAATGGCTCCGATGACGAGGTATCCTATTCTATTTTTTTTCATTGTGTAGGTGCTTTAACTTTATCGATATTCAAAAGTGGCAATACATTATTACCTTTCTCATCCACGATGATCTTATTACCGATCTTAGGTAGGATGCGCTCCATGGTCTCTAGGTAGATTCTTTGCTTGGTTACTTCTGGCGCTTTGACATAAGCATCATAGAGGGCATTGAATCTCTCTGCCTCACCCATAGCCCTATTGACCCTGTTGAGTGCAAAAGCTTCTGCCAACTGAATGGTCTCCTCTGCTTCTCCTCTCGCCCTAGGGATGACTCTGTTGTATTCTGCTTCTGCTTGATTGATCAAAGTCTCTCTTTCTTGCTGCGCTTGATTGACCGCATTGAAGCTAGGCTTGACTGGCTCTGGTGGGTTGACATCCTGCAATACGACCTGATCGATGCGAATACCATTTTCGTATTCATCACACATGGCTTGCAAGAGCACTTCTACACTTGATGCTACCTCTTGCCTACCTACTGTGAGGACTTCATTGACCGTTCTGTCACCCACGATTTTTCTCATGGCAGACTCAGACATATCACGAAGCGTTTTTTCTGCATTTCTTACTCTGAAGAGAAACTTATACGAATCGGTGATTCTATACTGCACCACCCATTCCACATCGGTGAGGTTGAGGTCTCCCGTGAGCATCATACTCTCGTCACCAAAACCCGATTTGGCATAATCTGACCTTTGCGAAGAACTGGTAGTTCTGAATCCAAACTCCTGCTTCAGCTGTCGCTGTACAGGAATCTTGTGCATCTTCTCTATGCCAAAAGGCAACATAAAATTCAATCCCGGCTGCACTGTTCGGTTGTATTCGCCGAGCTGAATGACCACTCCTTCTTCTTCTGGACCTACCGTCCTGACACTTGATCCTAGCGCCACGATGACTATTAGTCCGACTACAATCTTGCCCAGATACTTTTTGATCCAGTCAGGATTGATGTTGATTTCATAATTTTTGTCTTCCATTGAATTTTATTATTTTTTGATCTCTGCTATTTTAAAAGGTGTTAAATATAATATTCATCATAGATTTTTAAGCGCCAAAGTCGGCTATATGTCTTTGATGATTGCTTCATCTTTAGTCATGATGTCCAATTAATTATTCGGTCAATCGCGAATAATTAAATTTCCAATACGTAAAATTGTCCACTTTCGGATATCAAAAAGCTTCTCTTTGCTAAGAATAAGGCAAATTTTCCTCAAAATGAAATATAATTTAAATGTATCCGCAAAAATGACTAGTAAATAAAATATATTGATATTAGTAGATATTGGATCCGCCACGGCGGACGAGTTATTCATTGATATTGGCTTGGAATCATAGGCTTATACCACTTTTTAGGTTCTACTGGCAAGAAAGCGGATATATATAAATCATAATAAATCAAAAGGAGATTACAAAAATCAAGAACAAGACCAGCCAAATCAAGTCCATGAAATGCCAGTATTTGGTAAAGAGCTCTATGCGCATTTTTTCAAATGGATTGGTCAACATGATCAGATGCTGTACTTGGTCTTTTTCCCGCTTGTTGTATTGCACCACCATGATCAAAGCAAATACCATCGCCCCAATCAGGTGAAAAATATGGATACCACTGAGCACATACAGGAAGCTCCCGCTCGGTAAGCCTCTGAAATCCACGCCCATTCCTGTGAGTTCTTTCCAGCCCATCAATTGAAGTGCGGTGAAAATCAGCCCCATAAAAAAAGTGCTCAAAAGGCTATTTTTGACTTTTTTGATAGATTCTTCCTTGAAATAAAGCAGCATTTTGGACACCGTGTAGCCTGAAAATAAGATTACCAAAGTGCTCAAAATAAAAGAGCGGGGCATCTTAAAGCCCAAACCATCCATCTGACCATAGCCCGAGGCTAAAAAAGCAACCGTCAAAAAAAGAAATATCAATCCGCTACCAAACATCCCCAAATACATCAGGGTCTGATAAGGATGCATACTTTCTATTTTTTGAAACCAGGTTTGCTGTTTTTGACTCATGGGTAATGTTGTACTTTGTTTCTAAACATTTTAAAAGGGCATAGGTTCAGGATTATACTTCACAAATTCAAAATAGTCTCTATAAGGAAGGAAACAAATCAATTTCCTAACTTGCCGACTCATTGAACACCGCAATTTCTAAGCATTTTGGATAAATCAGCATTTCTAAGCCTCTACGAAAAAGATCCTTTTGTACAGACTTTTTCAGAGAAATTAAAATACCGTAGAAACCGTCAATTTCAGTTAAAGGGGGTTTCAGGGAGTTTGGATATGGTGCTCTTCACGAGCCTATTCAAAAGCCTAGGCGGATTTCATCTCATCATAGCACATGATAAGGAAGAGGCGGCCTACCTCAACTCAGATCTGCAAGAGCTCCTTGGTAAAAAAGACACCTTACTCTTTCCCTCAAGCTACAAGCGCCCTTATCATTTTGAGGAGGTAGAAAATGCGAATATCCTACTCAGAGCAGAGATTCTCAACAAAATCTCAGAGAGGCAAGAAAAAAACGAAATCGTCATCACCTATGCGGAAGCACTTTACGAAAAAGTAATCAACAAGCGCTCCCTCAAAGAAAACACCTTTACGGCCAAGGTGGGAGAAAAGGTAGACATGGAGTTTATCGCGGAATTGCTGATGACCTATGATTTCGAAAAATCCGATTTCGTCTACGAGCCAGGACAGTTTTCTATTCGCGGCGGAATCTTGGATGTTTATTCATACGCCAATGATTTGCCCTACAGAATAGAGCTTTTTGGTCGGGAGATCGAAAGCATCAGAACTTTCGATCCAGAAACACAGCTTTCTGTTGACCCTATCCAATCCATCAGCATCATTCCCAATGTACAGACGCGATTGCTTCAGGAGGTGAGGCAATCATTTCTGGATTTTTTGCCCAATGACACGACTATCTGGTTCAAGGATTTTCAATTTACGCTAGATGTTTTGGATGAAAACTTTGAAAAAGCCAAAAGGCATTTTGAGCAGGAAGTGGACAAGTCTAAATCTGATAGGCTCCTACCCAAGCCAGAAGATTTGTTTGATGATGCTTCAAGCTTTCAGCAGCTCTGCCAGTCCTTTGTACAGGTAGAATTTGGACATAAGTTTTATGCCAAAGATGCTGAGGTGGTTACTTTTGACTCCCAGCCACAGCCTTCTTTCAATAAAAACTTTGATCTTCTGGTCGAAAACTTGGTCAGCAATGAAAAAAATGGCTGGGTGAATATCATTTGCTCCGAAAATGACAAGCAAATCAATCGATTGGATAATATTTTCCAAGAATTAGATCCCACACTGAAAACCCAATCTATGCTGATTGGCTTGCGAGAGGGATTTGTGGACAGGACTTTGCAGATCGCTTGCTACACGGATCATCAGATTTTTGAGCGCTTTCACAGGTACAAAACCAAGGCGCGCTCTAGCAAGTCCAAGGCACTGACGCTCAAAGAAATCAAATCCTTGCATCCTGGAGATTACGTGGTGCATATCGACTATGGCGTGGGAAGATTTGCGGGCTTGGAAAAAGTAAATGTCAATGGCAAACTACAAGAAGCTGTACGCTTAGTCTTCCGAGACGACGATTTGCTCTACGTCAATATTCACGCCTTGCATAAAATCTCCAAATATTCTGGTCAGGAAGGTACAGCCCCATCCATGTCCAAGCTTGGCTCTCCGGAATGGGACAATAAGAAAAAGAAGGTCAAGAGTAAAGTAAAAGACATCGCCAAGGACCTAATAGCCCTTTACGCCAAAAGAAGAAACGCACCAGGATTTCAATTTTCACCAGATTCCGTGCTACAAGTGGAATTGGAAAGTTCCTTTGTCTTTGAAGATACGCCAGACCAAGCTTCGGCTACAGCAGATGTGAAAACAGATATGGAAAAACCCTATCCTATGGATAGACTAGTCTGTGGAGATGTTGGATTTGGCAAAACAGAAGTAGCCATCCGTGCAGCCTTCAAGGCAGTCAACGATAGGAAGCAAGTAGCCATCTTGGTACCGACCACCATCCTTGCGATGCAGCATTATCAGACCTTCAAAGAAAGGCTAGAAGCATTCCCTGTAAAAGTGGATTACATCAATCGCTTTCGCACTGCCAAGGAAATCAAAGAAATCACCAAGCAGGTCACTTCAGGGGAAATCGACATACTCGTAGGTACCCATAGAATCGTCAACAAAGACATCAAATTCAAAAATTTGGGACTTTTGGTCATTGACGAGGAGCAGAAGTTTGGTGTAAAAGTCAAGGATCAACTCAAGGAAATGAAGCTAAATGTAGATGTATTGACATTGACGGCTACGCCTATTCCTAGAACTTTACACTTTTCATTGATGGGAGCGCGTGATTTGTCCGTGATTGCTACACCTCCACCCAATAGACAGCCGGTAACAACAGAAATTCATACTTTTGAAGAAGAGGTAATTCGTGATGCTGTAGCCTTTGAATTGAGGAGAGGAGGGCAAGTGTTTTTCGTTCACAACAGGGTCGGCGAAATCGACACCATTGCCAATACCATCATGCGTTTGGTACCAGATGCAAGGGTAGCTGGAGCCCATGGACAAATGGATGGCAAGACCTTGGAAAAAATCATGGTCAAATTCATCGAAGGTGAATTTGATGTGCTCGTCTCCACCAACATCATCGAATCAGGATTGGACATTCCAAATGCCAATACCATCATCATCAATCGTGCACACATGTTTGGTTTGAGTGACCTGCATCAGATGCGTGGTCGAGTAGGAAGAAGCAACAAGAAGGCTTTTTGTTACCTCTTGACTACCCCAACTACAGGCCTGACTTCTGAGGCAAGAAAGCGCTTGCAAACTTTAGAAGAGTTTTCAGACTTGGGTGATGGCTTCAAAGTCGCCATGCGAGATTTGGATATCAGAGGAGCCGGCAACTTGCTCGGCGCAGAGCAAAGTGGATTTATTACAGATTTGGGCTTCGACATGTATCATAAAATTCTGGATGAAGCCGTACAGGAATTGAAGGAAAATGAATTTGCAGCACTCTTCGAGGTAGACCTCAAAGAGAAGGTAGAGATCTTGGTACAGGATTGTGTGATTGAGACAGACATGGAGCTTTTGATCCCAGAAGAATATGTAAGCAATATATCGGAAAGACTGAGCCTCTACTCCAAGCTAGACAATATCAAAAAGGAGGATGAACTTCAGGCCTATATCAAGACGATTCAAGATCGATTTGGTCCAATTCCAGAGGTAGTCAATGACCTCTTCGAAACTGTGAGGCTACGCTGGATGGCGGAGCAGTTAGGTTTTGAGAAATTGATCTTAAAAAATGAAAGCATGAAATGTTTCTTTGTCCCATCAACCAAAGAGCAGTATTTCAAATCCGAGACCTTCGGACAGGTCTTGCAATATGTATCTTCCCAGCCTAAGCATTGTAAAATGAAGGAGTACAAAAACCGTTTGATCCTCACAATCAGCGGAGTGAAGACCATTCAGCGGGCCAAACAATGGCTAAATGAGATGAAAATCAAAAAAAGTTAAAAAATTTTGATAAGCTTAAATTTGCCTCTTTGTAGACAAATTTTGTATCATATTGCTAAAATCCACAAATTTCAGCCTTTTGGATTGGCAAAAGAGAAAAAATAATATTGTGATAAGATATTATACATTATATATTAGCGTTCTATTTGTGCACAAAAAACACTAAATGTTTATGGTTTTTGGAAAAAATAAATTCGGATTGGTCGCTACCGCATTGCTTTTTGTGGCGGTAAGTATCCTTTCTTCTTGTAACAAAACCCCTGGTTATGGAAGAAGAACTGCGGCTAAACCTGGTAAAGTAAGTGCGACTACAGGTGCGCAATTCAGCTTTGACGCGAATGACAGCACCAATTTTGTAGTCACCAGAATGGCAAAGCAAATCGTCGGACCCAACCTGAAATATATCCAAGGTGGTCGTGCGGTACTTGGTTCTCAAGAGCAAGATATCATGGCTTTCCGTGACAATGTAGAGCGTACAGTGACGATCGCTTCTTTCTACATGGACGAAACCGAAATCACAAACAATGACTACAAGGAATTTTTGTTCAATATGCGCAAAGCCGTAAGTGCAGACTCTGTAGGCAAGCTAGAGCCCTCCGATCGCGTATGGGAAGGTGCCATGTCTTACAATGATGTCTATGACACTTACTATTTCAGATTCCCTGGTTTCAACTTCTATCCTGTAGCAGGTGTGACTTGGTCTCAAGCCAACGCTTATACCAAATGGAGAACCCAATATGTAAATGAACTGATGCGCCAAAAGCAAGGCATAGACAGTACGCTGACCAAAAACCAATTGATCGAAAGAGGTGTAGCTATGCCAGAGTATAGACTACCAAGTGAAGCCGAATGGGAATATGCTGCAAAAGCGATGATCGGTACTCAGTACATGGACGAGAATCAGGAATATGGCAGAATCTATCCTTGGGATGGTAGAGGTGTCAGAAACCCTTACAACATCAAGAGAAAAGGGAAGCAAGGAGATATGCTTGCTAACTTCAAAAGAGGTAGAGGTGACTACGCAGGTATCGCAGGTGGTATCTCCAATGATGGAGACATCATCCCAACCAACGTATACGATTACCCGCCAAATGATTTCGGTCTGTATAACATGGCTGGTAACATGAACGAATGGGTACAGGATGTCTATAGACCACTTTCGTATACAGATTTTGATGATTTGAACCCACTGAGAAAAGATGGTATCTTCGATGAAGCCAAAGATTACGGTACTACTTTGATCGATGACAATTACAGAGTGTATAAAGGTGGTTCTTGGAGAGATGTTGCCTATTGGTTATCTCCAGGTACGAGAAGATTTATGCATCAAGACTCAGCAACCAACCACATCGGATTCAGATGTGCGATGATTTCGGTAGGTGCTGTAGGAAAATAAGAAGACTTAGATTTAATTCACAAAAGGAGCCAATTGGCTCCTTTTTTATTTTCTAAGCCCCAGATATGACCGCTCATATCATGTAGGGCAATCCAAGTCAAAAAAAATAGCTAAACTGTACTTTAAGCTGTAAATTTCTATAATTAAACGAACTAATGCTATGCTATATTCACTACGAAAAACGCTAAGTGCATCACTGATAGTTTGTCTGGCCTGGTTGGTTACCAACCCACAGGCAAATGCCCAAAATGCACTTACTTATCAAACCCCACCAAAAGAAATCGCTGACTTGGTAAAGGCTCCTTCTACGCCTTCTGTCAGCTTCAGTAGAACAGGCGACTTTATGTTGCTTTTGGAGCGCTCTGGCAACCCATCCATTGAGGACTTGGCTCAACCTGAGCTAAGAATCGCCGGTATGCGAATCAACCCAGCTACCAATGGCCCGAGCCGTTCTGGTGCTGTGGAGAATGTAAAAATCAAAATGACCAAATCAGGCGAGGAATTCCAAATCAAGGGACTTCCTGCCAATGCAAGATTGGGTGGATTCTCAGTAAGCAAAGATGAAAAATATGCTGCTGTGACCAACACCACCAATACTGGTATCAGTCTATGGGTAGTTGACTTGACTACTTATGAAGCAAAAAAATTAACTGACGAGATTGTAAACGATGTCATGGGTGGAACCCTTAGCTGGACTCCTGACAATAAAATCTTGTTGAAAGCGATCAACCCAAATAGAGGTCAGATGCCTAAGGCTCCGCTTGCTCCCGTAGGGCCAACCGTTCAGGAGACTTCTGGAAATGCTGCTCCTTCTAGAACATATCAAGATTTGTTGGCTAATCCACATGATGAAGCTTTGTTTGCATACTTCATGGATTCACAGCTGATGATGATCGACCTAGATGGAAAAGCAACACCATTCGGTAAGCCAGGCATGTTCAAATCTGTCAGTGTTTCTCCTGATGGTAATTATGTCATGGTAGATATCATCCAAAGACCTTTCTCTTACTTAGTTCCTGCTTCAAGATTCCCTTACAATGTAGAAGTATGGGACAGAACTGGTAAAAATGTAAAAACCATGGCTGAATTGCCATTGGATGAGGTAAGACCTACGGGATTTGATGCTACTGTAACAGGTCCGAGATCCATCAACTGGAGAGCTGACAAGCCTGCTACACTTTACTGGGTAGAAACTCAAGATGGTGGTGACGGTAGAGTTGCCATGGAGGAAAGAGACATTGTCTATACTTTGGACGCACCTTTTACTGCTCAAAGAACAAAACTGGTAAGTACACCATACAGATATGGCGGCATTTCTTGGTCTGATGACAACTTTGCGCTTTTCAACGAAAGATGGTCTGCGACTAGAAAGCAAATCGTCAGAGTAATCAATCCTTCAAAGCCAGGTGATAACGGCAGAATCATCATCGAGAGATCTTCTGATGACATCTACAATGATCCAGGAAGTCCACTTTTCGTCACCAACGAATACGGTAGATCTGTAATACAAAGAAAAGGAGATGAAATCTTCATGACAAGTGAAGGCGGCTCTCCAGAGGGTAGTATGCCTTACCTTTCTACTTTCAATGCCAAAACCAAGACAGAGAAAATCCTTTGGAGATCTCAGGCACCTTACTACGAGAGAGTAGTGAAAGTATTGAATGACAATGCTACTGAATTTGTAACTGTAAAAGAGAGTACTGACATTCAGCCAAACTACTGGTTAGTAAACACCAGAAGAAGAGTAGCGCCTATCCAAATCACCAACTTTGACAACCCTTACGAGTCAATCAAAGGTATCAATAAGCAATTGGTGAAATACAAGAGAAACGATGGGCTAGACCTATCAGCTGTACTTTACACGCCAGAAGGCTATGACCCTGCACGAGATGGCCGTCTTCCTGTGTTGATGTGGGCATATCCTAGAGAGTATAAGTCTGCAGAAGTAGCGGCACAAGTAAGAGGTTCTCAATATAGATTCACCAGACTGAGCTGGGGTTCTCCACTTTACTGGGTAACTCAAGGCTACGCCATCATGGATCAGACAGAGATGCCTATCGTGGGTGAGGGTGACCTAGAGCCAAATGATTTCTTCTTGGAGCAATTGGTGGCTAATGCTGAAGCTGCTATCGATTATGTGGTAGAGTCAGGTGTAGGTGACAGAAATAGAATAGGTGTAGGTGGACACTCTTATGGTGCGTTCATGACTGCTAACTTGCTGTCACACTCTAATCTATTTGCAGCTGGTATCGCAAGATCAGGTGCTTACAACAGAACTTTGACGCCTTTTGGATTCCAGTACGAGCAGAGAACTTTCTGGGAAGCTCCAGATGTGTACTTCAACATGGCTCCATTCATGCATGCAGACAAAGTAAAAACACCAATCCTATTGATCCATGGTGAAGCAGACAACAACTCTGGTACTTTCCCTATACAGTCTGAGCGTTACTACAATGCATTGAAAGGTCACGGAGCAACTACTAGATTGGTATTCTTACCTCACGAATCACATGGCTATGCAGCTGAAGAGTCTATTCTTCACACCCTTTGGGAGCAGCATCAGTGGTTAGAAAAATATGTGAAAAACAGGAAATAAACCCTTGTAATGATTATTCAAAAAGCCTTCATGAAAATGGAGGCTTTTTTTGTTTAATCCTCAATACTCAAAAAAATTAATATGATTATCCACAATGACACCAGTAATTCAATAAAACGAAAGAATCAAGCGGATAATCGTCGACTGATGACGGTCGACCGTCGACAACAGCTGAGTTTTAGGTATGAGCCTAATAAAATATGGTTACTGGTGTGAAAGCGGATATACATATAAATTATTCAAAAAGGAGAACAAAAATGATGAAATTAGACTTAATTCTCTAAGATGGATATTACGATAGAAACTACAGTAGCGCAAGATTACTTGCAAGTTAAGGAAGGATTTGATGAAACCTTGTTTACCAAATTGAGCCCTCCATTTCCACCTGTCAAATTACTTCGATTCGATGGTTCTAAGACTGGAGACTTGGTGACGCTAGAATTGAATTTTATCTTTTTCAAACAAAAATGGACTTCCGAGATCACTGATGATCAGACCGATGAGCAGGAGTTTTTTTTCATAGATGAAGGAGTCGTCTTACCATTTTTCCTCAAAAAGTGGAAACACAAGCACCGAATCATCAAAGCAAAAAATGGCAGTATCATCAGAGACGAAATCAGCTATGAAGGTCCATTTGGATTGATGACCTTATTGCTTTATCCAGCACTCTACTTGCAGTTTTTGTATCGCAAGCCGATATATAAGAAGATTTTTGGCAAATAATTAATATTGCAAATTGTCACAATCCTGAATCTGACAATCTCCATAGAGTACCAAGGAATGGCTTGTGATGGCAGATTGAAACTCCCTACCCATGGCTTCCTTGATCAAATTGAGACGCTCGTCTGAAAACTCACGGATTTTTCTACACTGATTACATACATGATGGTCATGATGCTTGTAAGTCAAAGCCTGTTCGTACAGCGCCACTTTATCTTTGAACTGATGCTTGACAGCCAATCCACACTCTACCAAGAGGTCAAGAGTATTGTAAATCGTCGCACGACTGATAGAGTAACCTTTATTTCGCATCAAGAGAAAAAGTCCCTCTACATCTATATGTTCGTCTTGAGGTAGGGCATAAAGTTCATCGATGACAGAAAATCGTTCAGGGGTCTTTCTACTGCCCTGACGCAACAAGAAGTTTTCAAATATTTTTTTTGCTTTTTCTACTACCGACTTTTCTGCCATGACTCTATCTATCTAAAAAACTAAGATGCGGGTTTTTTTAGATTTTTTCAACTTTATAGATTCTATCTATCAGAAAAAAATCTCTTGGAATAAAAATCAAAGCGAATTCAAAACATAATTCTCGTTTTTTTCTTCTTATATTAAGAATGACAAAAGCAGACTCTAAAATTCACATGCGTAGAATTCTGTCTCTGATTATCACCCAAATATGCCTCCTACTGAGTAGTCCAGTATGGTCTCAAATTCCTGGTTTTTTTATAAAAAATGAGGAAAGAAAGACTGTTGTACCTTTTTTGAATTCCAATAACCTGATCATCGTTCCCCTTTCTATCAATGGCAATCCACCCATTAATTTTCTATTGGATACTGGGGTAAGGACTAACATTCTGTTCAGTAAAACCCTTGGTGACCAGCTAGGGTTGCAATATAGTCGTACACTTAATCTGGTAGGAGCAGATGGTAAAACCGTCCTTTCGGCTTCTGTGACTGTGAATAATCATATTGACTTGGGCAATGTAGAAGGCATCAGTCAAACCTTGTTGGTGTTAGATGAAGACTTTTTTGAATTGGAAAGTGTCATAGGCATTCCCGTCTACGGAGTGATTGGCTACGAATTTTTCAAATTCAATCCGATGAAAATCAATTATGACAAAGGCCAAATTACTTTCTATCAGCCAAACAAAATGAGGTGGCGTCCTTTGGGTTACAGAAAAATCGCTATCAGCATAGAGAACAGCAAACCATACGTAACTGCCAAAGTAAATCAACTATCAGGACCTAGATTAAATACCAAACTGCTGATAGATACAGGTGCTAACCATGGTCTACTACTCAACCCAGAAACCTCCGATGATATCAAACTGCCACCTTTGACATTAGCGTCTGACTTGGGAAGGTCCTTGGGTGGAGATCTGTTTGGGTGGATCGGTAGAGCTAAGCAATTGAATTTGGGTGGTCTCAAATTCTACAATGTCATTACTTCCTTTCCCGAAGAAAACGACTATAGCTATGTCATCAAAGAAACAGGAAGACAAGGAAGTCTTGGTTCTGAGGTGCTAAGTAGAATGGAATTGATTTTAGATTATCCCAGAGAGCGCATGCTCTTCAAGAAATCCTCGACTTTTTTGAATCCCTTTGAATATGACATGAGTGGGATTACACCTAAGCTACTACCAACAGAGCAAAGGAGAGTCTACATAGCTGGTTTGAAAGAGAATTCACCAGCAAAGCAAGCTGGACTTGAGGTTTTGGATGAAATCACCAAAGTCAATAACATACCCATAGATTTCTGGGAAATTTCAGACTTGATCAAGGTCTTCAGATCGGAAGTAGGAAGAAAGATTAATTTAACGATTCTGAGAGCAAATCCTGAAAACGAAACAAATCCAATAGAGATGGACTTTTCGTTCATCCTACGAAGACAGATTTAAAAATATCTTTAGTTAAGCTTCATTGCCTTGAAATCCTACTGAAATTAGTAACTTTGTACTAAGTATTTTTTTAGACCTGAAAGGTTTAAAATGATGAAAATAAATATTTTATCCATTATAAAATGAAGCCAAATCAAATTCACAATAGCTTCGATAATATACTACTGACTCTTAAAAAGTACAGCAATGATACTTATGAATTACTGTATATCTCTTCAGAAATAAGAGGGCTGATCAACGGAGACAGTAAATTCTTCCAAGAAAGTTTTTTTGAACATATTTTTCCAACTTTACCAAAACCCATTTTCAATTACCTCTTCAAAGCATTGGGAAATGGTGACAAATTCTCTTGTCCTATATTGATCAAAAACAAGTACTTTCAATGGGTAAAAATAGAAGGATATGTCATCAGTCAGGAGGATAATTCTTATTTGATCAATGCATTGATCTCACCTCAGGCCATTTCTTCAGATATCCCATTTAGTTGGTTGATAACTGATGGGCAGACAGTGCAACTCACTAGAAATAATGGTTATGATTTAGATTGGGAAAAACTCATCGGGAGTAGGTTTCCATTTTTGGATCAAAGCAGTTTAGATACATTTAAAAATCAAGAAGGAGAAGCCTATCTCTGTATTTTTCCCAACAGGCTTTATCTCACCAAGAGAATATTAGCGGAAAATGTATTCCTGATTCAGCTAGAATACCATAACAACCAAACGGCGATGGAGTTGGGCTTACCAAATCCTCAAGAAAGCAACTTGGTCTACTACGAACTCGATGTCGTGACAGGCGAAATGATTCTGACGGGAGCGGTAGAAAATGTCTTAGGATATCAGACTGAATTTTTCGAGAACTTTACACAGTCTCGATGGAGAAAATTGATCCATCCAGACGATGATCGTGTCTATGACCATGGATTCGAACATAGTAAAACCATCGTTTACAAATTTCTTCATGCTGATGGGCATTATATTTTTCTTCAAGATGAAATAGAAAAACTCAGCCAAGAGGACAGGGAAAATAAACATCTTAAGCTTGGTGTCATTGGAGACATATCAGAACTCAAAGAGATCGAAAAAAACCTACTTGACAACAAGAGTATTCTTGATGAACTGACAGGAGTAGTTCCTGGAATTGTATACATGCTCAAGTCTTTTCCTGATGGAACACACCAGTATATTTTTATCAGTGAGGGAAGTAGGGAATTAGCAGGACTAGAACCCAAAGAAATACTTGAAGATGAAAAATCATTTGAAGCATTGATTCTTAGAGAAGATATCAATCAGGTGCTCCAAGCAGATAGAGATGCTTATAACAACAACCAAAAATTTGAATCCCAATTCCGAATCAAAACCAAAGATGGGCAAATCAAATGGATCTATGGCGCATCTAATAGACTGGAAAAATATCAGAACCAATCTATCTGGGCGGGTTTATTCATAGATATCACCCAAAGTAAAATTAAAGAGGAAGAAGCATTGCTTCAACAGTTAAAGTACAAACTACTCTTTGATGAAAACCCAGTGCCTATCTTTCAGTATGATCGAAATGGTAATATCTTAACGGCAAATCAAGCTTTCTTATCGAATATTGGACTAGTAAAAGAATCAGAAGTCAAAGGACAAAATCTTTTCGAATTGATTGGAGATCAACCCATCCGTCAGGCATATATTGACAGTATTCAGAAAGGATCTGGCTTCTATGAAGGTCCCTATATTAGCTACTTTAGCAAAAAACTATTTCACTTAAGGGTCAATGCAAAACCCATAGACAATGACAGTTTTCAAGCAATCCTTGAGAATATTACTGAGCAAGAATATGTACAAAATATCCTTGCTGAATTGACAGAAAGAACCTCTAAATTTAGTGGAACAGCATTTTTTGACCAATTGACACTATTCCTTTCAGAAAAACTTGGTACCGAATATTGCTTCATTTCGGAGGTAGATGATAGCTTAGAAAAGGCAGAAGTTATATCTATGTTCAAAAACGGAGAAAAGCAGGAAAATTTCATTTATGAAATCGCCAATTCTCCTTGTGAACATTGCTTGCAGTCTTCAAGTCCATTGATCATTCTCAATGATGCATCCAAGCTTTTTCCAAAAGACGAAGAGTTGGTAAAGCTAAATATCAGCACCTATATGGGGGTGACGATATCAGATATCAATAATAAGAATCTGGGGATGTTGGTCTTGATGAACACCAAGCCTGTTCAGTACAGCCCAGCTTACGAGACTGTATTAAAAATACTTGCTGATAGGATCGGTGCAGAATTGAGTAGAATCAATTACGAGCGTTTATTGATCAATTCTGAAATGCTTTTCAGAAGTATAGCTGAGAATTTTCCCAAAGGCACAGTAGAGGTATTAGATACTGACTTCACCTATGTCTACACAGATGGCAAAGAGTACCATCAGCAAGGTATCAACCCTAAGGACCTCATTGGCAAATCAATTATATCGAGGTATTCAGAAGAAATTGGAGATAAGATCAAGACTCAGCTTGAGAAAGTATTGGCAGGGGAGTCTGTAATGTTTGAAATGCTCATTGATCAACAGCAATACCTGAAAAGTGGTGTTCCATTGAAAAATGAGCAAAATCAAATAGATCGGGTATTGCTAGTCACTCAAAATATCACTGAAACAAAAAAGGCAGAAGAAGAGAGAAATCAACTGATCAAGGACCTTAAATCACAGAATGAAGAGTTGCAGCGATTTGCCTATATCATTTCTCATAATCTTCGAGCTCCAATTGTCAACATCACCGCTTTGCTTGATTTGTATAATAGTATTGATCCAGAAGACCCCGAAAATATTGAAGTAATAGATAATCTAAAGACAGCAACAGGTATTTTAAACAACACACTTCAAGACCTCATTGATGTAGTTGCTATCAAGAAAAATAAGCTTCCAAAAATCGAGAAGATTGATTTCAAAATGCTATCTTCCAATATTGAGACGAGTTTGAGCAAACAGATAGAAGAGTCAGGCGCTGTAATCACCAAGGACTTTTCCAGCGCTCCAAGCATCAATTACATTTATTCGCATTTGGAAAATTTCCTAACAAACTTAACTACCAATGCAATTAAGTACAGAAAACCTGATGAGGATCTTCAGATAGGGATAAAAACCTACGAAGATGGTGAATATATGGTCATTGAATTCAAGGATAATGGCATTGGGATAGACTTAGAAAGATATGGAGATAGACTATTTGGACTGTACCAAAGATTCCATTCACATGTAGAGGGCAAAGGCTTGGGACTTTATTTGGTAAGAGAGCAGATCCGAGCGCATGATGGAAATCTTCATGTAGAAAGTGAAGTAGGAAAAGGGACTACTTTCTATATTTACCTCAAAAACCTGATAGTCAACACAGAGGACATACTTACCACATCAAATTAAATATAAAAAGCAACATACGCTTTAAATTTACGTCTTTTACCAGCAATGTTTAAAATCTAAAAACAAATGAAAAAAGCATTAATCCCTATTCTTGTCATTGCTCTTATTGGGCTATTTGTCTACACCAAAGCAGTAGGCGTTTACAATACTTTTGTACAAACAGAAGAAACCATCAATGGACAGTGGGCTGAAGTTGAAACCCAATATCAAAGAAGAGCCGATCTGATTCCTAACCTGGTCAACACAGTGAAAGGTTATGCGGATTTTGAACAACAAACCTTAACCAATGTGATCGAAGCCAGATCCAAAGCGACCGCTATCACCTTGCAAGCAGATGATCTTACACCTGAAAATCTTGCCAAATTCCAACAAGCTCAGGATCAGCTCAGTGGCTCACTCAGCAGGCTTTTAGTAGCGGTAGAAAGATATCCAGACTTGAAAGCCAATCAAAATTTCCTAGAACTTCAGGCGCAGCTTGAAGGTACTGAAAACCGGATCGCAGTAGCCAGAAGAAACTTCAACCAGTCTGTCCAGGGATATAATTCCAACCTAAGAACCTTCCCCAACAATATTTTTGCGGGATGGTATGGTTTTGAGAGAAAAGGTTACTTTGAGGCTACTGCAGGTGCAGAAAATGCCCCAACTGTAGAATTTTAAATCAATAATCATGGCAGAAAAACTATTCAGCACAGCTGACCGAGAAATCATCATCGAAGCGATCAGAGCTGCCGAAAAAGAAACTTCGGGAGAGATTCAAGTACACATCGAAAACCATACAAGTGGTGATGTATTGGATCGTGCTGCTGAAGTATTCGAAACCCTCAAAATGCACCAAACACAGCACCGCAATGCGGTGCTTTTTTATCTTGCTGTAGAAGACCACCAATTCGCTATATTGGGCGATGCAGGCATCAATCGGGTCGTGCCTAAAAACTTCTGGGAAAATATCAAAGAAGAAATGATCGTCCATTTCAAAAAAGGATCATACACGGAGGGCTTGAGAAAAGGCATAGAAATGTCTGGTCAACAATTGCAGCAACATTTTCCATTCGAACAAAAAGGAGACATCAACGAGCTCCCTGATGAAATATCCTTTGGATAAAAACATGATCAAAAACACAATTTTCACCCTTATCATCTTATTTTCATTGACCCTGACAGGTTGGACTCAAGGAGACTTTCCAGAAAAACCCAACCCTCCTAAACTTGTCAATGACTTCTCCAATACACTTTCTGATCTAGAGATCCGAAAGTTAGAAAGTAAACTTCTTGCTTACAATGACAGCACTTCCTCCCAGGTGAGCATCGTTCTGATCAATTCTGTAGGTCCTTATGATATCAGTGACTACGCTTTTCAACTTGGGGATCGTTGGGGAATTGGAAGGAAAGAAAAAGATAACGGCATCTTGATCCTTGCAGCCATGAAGGATAGGAAAGTATTCATAGCCACTGGATATGGGATGGAAGGTGCTATTCCTGATGCTCTAGCCAAAAGGATTGTAGACCAGTTGATTGTGCCAAATTTCCGCATGGAATCTTATTATACGGGTCTGGACAAGGCCACAGATATGATATTCAAATTGGCTTCAGGGGAGTACCAAGCAGACAAAGTAACATCAAGTGGTAATTCAGGTGGAGCTTTATTGATGTTTTTGTTTTTCATCTTCATTTTCGTGATTCTACCAATGATCAAAAACAGAAAGGACAATGATAACCACATGGGTGGTAAAGGCGGAGGAGTAGACCTCTTCACAACGATCATGCTAGCCAATATGCTCAAAGGAAGTAGCAGAGGAAAATTCGGTGACTTCTCTTCTGGAAGAGGAGGATTTGGAGGTGGTAGCTTTGGCGGGGGTTCATTTGGTGGATTTGGAGGTGGTAGCTTCGGTGGAGGTGGAGCTGGTGGAAGCTGGTAAAATATTAATATCTACCTGCCGCAATGACGGCCATATCTACCTGTGCTACACCTGACTGATGTAGGGTGTTGGCACAGGCTACCAAGGTAGCACCTGTGGTCATCACATCATCTACTAGAAGGACACGAAGCCATGATGTTGCATGACGACTTTTAGCTACTTCAAAGACAGCAGCCACATTTTGGATGCGCTCAATTCTAGATTTTTTAGTTTGTGTTTCAGTATATATAGATCGGTGAAGCAATTGCTCAAAAGGAATATTCATAGCTTCCGAAATGCCTCTTGCAAATTGCTCACTTTGATTATAGCCCCTTCTTCTCATCTTTTGAGGATGGAGAGGAACAGCTACGATGACATCCCAATAATCCTTAAACCCATGATTGAGCAGCAAGTGTCCGTATAAACTTCCCAATTCCAAACCTATTTCAGGTTTATTTTTGTACTTCAATAGATGCAAGAGTTGTTGACTTACACCTTTTTTGGTAAAGCGAAGAAAAGACATCACCAAACCTGGTTTCGTTAAGCCCATTATTTTGGTAACCAAGTCATTATTCTGAGGCTGTAGGTGGTAATTGGTGATAGGAAGCCGTGCTATACAAGCTTTACAAAGTGTCTTTTCAAAATCAAAGAGACTCCTTTTACAGCTGGCGCAGGTTTTTGGAAAAACCAGAGCCAAAAAATCTTCCCAAAATGTGAAACGCATATCCAAAAAGGCTTGTTAGAACTGAATGACAGCAAAATACCTGTTATATTTGCCAGTTAATTAAAAACTTATTTGAATTTAATGAATTTAATAGAAGAATTCAACGATTATAGAAGCCGCATGAATGAAAAAATCATGTCGGCCGACAATAAGGTGATCAAGCGTTTTTTCAACCTTGATACCAATGCTTATGCAGCTGGTGCTGTAGACGTCAAAACCAAAGAAATGATTGGTCTCGCTTGTTCCATGGTATTGAGATGTGACGACTGTATCAAATACCACCTTGGGAAATCTTACGAAGCTGGATTGAGCAAAGAGGAGGTTTTTGAAGTGTTTTCCATTGCCACATTGATAGGAGGATCCATTGTGATTCCACATTTGAGGAGAGCAGCGGAATATTGGGAAGCTTTGGAACAAAACAATCAGGATGTTTAAGAAAGATTTAGACCTTGAAAAACGCTGGGGAAAATTATTGATTGGTATTCATGAACTGATTGGCAAAAAACCTGCGGATCTCAATGGTGTATTATTTCTCATCGGTGTACAAGAACTCGGTCAGGGGAATAAAACGTTCACCAAAGAGCAAAAGCAAGATTTGATGCACATTGCAATTTGTAAAGTCCTCAGTTTGGCTGGATTCTATGAACTTGATTACATTGATCAAGATGGATGGCCACATTGGAAACTACTCAAAAAGCTGCCACACCTGAACACCATAGACCAAGAGAAATTCTTAAAAATCCAAGTATTAGAATACTTTGAGCAAGAATTTGACATTGAGATTAAATAAAAAATCTAATTAGCATGAAAATCGTATCCTACAATGTAAACGGAATTCGCGCAGCCCTAAATAAGGGTTTTGCAGATTGGTTGAAAGCCACGGATCCGGATATCATTGGCCTTCAAGAAGTGAAAGCCATAGAAAATCAAATAGATCGCAGCATCTTTGAAGATATGGGATACGAGATCTATTGGTATCCTGCCGTCAAAAAAGGATACAGCGGTACGGCTATTTTGACAAAACAAAAACCAAAGCATGTGGTCTATGGAATAGGGATAGATGCATATGATGACGAGGGAAGAACGATCAGAGCAGATTTTGAGGACTTTTCCTTTATTTCAGCCTATTTCCCATCTGGAACTACAGGAGATATAAGACAAGACTTCAAATATCAGTTTTTGGACGACATTTATGGCTACACACAGGATTTGATCAAAAAATTACCTAATTTGATTCTCAGTGGAGATTATAACATTTGTCATAAACCCATAGACATTCATAATCCTGTTTCAAACAAAAATTCATCAGGATTTTTGCCAGAAGAGAGAGCTTGGATGGATAAGTTTACTGAAAATGGCTTTACGGACAGTTTCAGAATGTTCAACACAGATCCACATCATTATACTTGGTGGAGCTACAGAGCAGGCGCGAGGGGCAAAAACTTAGGTTGGCGGATAGATTATCACATGGTCACAGATTCAATGCAAAAAAGGGTAAAAAGATCTATCATCTTACCTGAGGCAAAACATTCTGATCATTGTCCAATAATGATAGAAATATAGACTTGATATAAATAAATTAAATATTCATTACTCAATAAAAGCTTCATGAAATCTATTAAAATTTCAATCCCTTCTCTGATTGAGAATATTAAAATCATAGAAAGCTTCATCGATAATGCGCGTGAAAAATTTCACATCGATGATGATATCTATGGAAATATCATGATTTCGGTTACCGAATGTGTCAGCAATGCCATCTTACATGGTAATGAAGGTGATGCAAACAAAATAGTAAATCTGGAGCTCCATTTTGAAGACGAGCAGATTCAATTTGTAATTACTGATCAAGGTTCTGGATTTGACTACGAACATTTAGAGGATCCCACTGCACCTGAAAATTTAGAGAAGGCGGGTGGAAGAGGAATCTTCATCATGAAGCATTTATCAGATCATGTTGCATTTGAGGATGAGGGAAGAAAAACCATTCTAACATTTTACATGTAAGTTATGGCCATTTCCTTTTTTGACGAGGATGCAAAGTTTAATCTCAACCAAAAGTTAAAATACAAAAAATGGTTGAAGGAGATAGCTCTAAGAGAAGAATACAAAATTGGAGAGTTGAATTATATCTTCTGTTCTGACGAGTACCTCTACAATATCAACTTAGAATACCTAGATCATGATACTTATACTGATATCATCACATTCGACAATTCAGAAGTAGAAAGTTTAATTGAAGGAGATATATTTATCAGTATCGATAGGGTAAAGGAAAATGCCATCAAAGAGAATGAAGGTTTTGACCACGAACTCAGACGAGTATTGAGTCATGGACTTCTTCACTTATTGGGCTATAAAGACAAAACCAAAAAAGAAGCTGACCTAATGAGAAAAATGGAAAATCAATCCATTCAACTCTTCGATAAAATATAATGTTCCACGTGGAACAGTGAAAATATTAAGCAAAGCAAAATCATGTGTTCCACGTGGAACACCAAAGTAAAAAATATATGTTTCCAAATTATGATGTCATAGTAGTAGGGGCAGGGCATGCAGGCTGTGAGGCTGCACATGCAGCTGCGAAGATGGGTTCAAGGGTATTACTATGTACCATGAATATGAATACTATTGCTCAGATGTCTTGTAATCCTGCCATGGGTGGAGTTGCAAAAGGACAAATAGTGAGAGAAATTGATGCTCTTGGTGGAATGTCAGGAATAATTTCTGATAAATCCATGATTCAATTTAGAATGCTAAATAGATCAAAAGGTCCTGCTATGTGGTCTCCAAGAACACAAAATGACAGAATGAGATTTGCTGAAGAATGGAGATTAGCATTAGAACAAACACCAAACGTAGATTTTTGGCAAGAAATGATTACCGGTTTGCTTGTAAAAGATAAACAAGTAATTGGCGTAAGGACAAGCATAGGCTTAGAAATAAAGGGTAAATCAGTTGTCTTAACAAACGGAACTTTCTTAAATGGCTTGATACATATAGGTGAAAAGCAATTCGGTGGGGGAAGAACAGGGGAAGGAGCAGCGAGAGGAATTACCGAACAACTAGTTCAGCTAGGTTTCGAAGCAGGAAGAATGAAAACGGGTACTCCACCTAGAGTAGATGGTAGATCATTGGATTATACCAAAATGGAAATCCAATATGGAGATGAAAATCCAGAAAAATTTTCATTTTCAGACGAAACAAAACCATTGACAAAACAACATACCTGTTGGATAACCTACACCAATAAGGAAGTTCATCAAACACTTGAAACTGGGTTTGATCGCTCACCAATGTTCAATGGTAGAATCCAAGGATTAGGACCTAGATATTGTCCTTCCATAGAAGATAAAATCAATAGGTTTGCAGAAAGGGAAAGGCATCAAATCTTCGTAGAACCTGAAGGTTGGAATACAGTGGAAATGTATATCAATGGCTTTTCCACCTCATTGCCAGAAGATGTACAATATGAAGCCATGCGCAAAATTCCAGGATTTGAGAATGCAAAAATGTTCAGACCTGGGTATGCCATAGAATATGACTTCTTTCCACCAACCCAGCTTAAACTTACATTAGAAACTCAGCTGATAGATAATCTATATTTTGCTGGTCAAATTAACGGTACAACAGGTTATGAAGAAGCAGCATCGCAAGGATTGATTGCTGGTATCAACGCTTCGTTGAAAACACAGGAAAAAGATCCATTCTTACTCAAAAGATCTGATGCTTATATAGGAGTATTGATCGATGATCTGATCAATAAAGGGACTGAGGAACCTTATAGAATGTTCACTTCAAGGGCTGAGTTCAGGTTGTTACTAAGACAAGATAATGCTGATTTGAGATTGACTCAATTGGGTCATAGCATAGGATTGGCAGATAATACACGATTGGAAAAGATGCTGGACAAAAAGAACGATACAGCAAAACTCATCAACGATCTGAAACAAAAGAAACTTTCACCAGAGGGTATCAATGAAGGCTTGGAAGATCTAGAAACAGCAACTATCAAAGAAAAAATCACCATTGATAAACTGATCAAAAGACCTCAATTGGGTATACTTGACATCATGAAACTCGATGATGAAATAGGACAATACCTCAGCAAATACGACAAGGAAGTAATAGAACAAGCGGAAATACAAATCAAATATGAAAACTACCTTGAGAAAGAACAACAAATGGTAGAAAAATTGAGTAATATGGAAAATTATAAAATTCCATTAAACTTCGACTATCTTGCTGTAACCGCTCTTTCGGCTGAAGGAAGACAAAAATTACATAAAATCAAGCCTGAAACACTTGGCCAGGCATCGAGAATATCTGGTGTTTCACCTGCAGATTTGTCAATATTGACTGTTTACCTTGGTAGATAAAATGACTGAGAAACTAACACAATGCCCACTTTGCTCAAGTGGGCATTTTATTAATTATCAAACAATAAAAGATTTTTCAGTAAGCAAAGAAGATTTCTTGCTATGCAAATGCAATTCCTGCACACTCATTTTTACTAATCCTAGACCAGATAAAGAAAGTATTGGCAAATACTACGAATTTGAAGACTATATATCACACCAAGATCAAGCGAATAATCTTATTAATAGTTTATACAAATTAGTAAGAAGAATAACCTTAAAACAAAAAATAAAATGGATCAATACCATTCATAGAGGAAAAGGTAATTTATTAGACTATGGTTGTGGAACAGGATATTTTTTAAAAGCTGCATCTGAAGATGGCTGGAATGTAAAAGGAATAGAACCAAATAAACAAGCAAGAAATATTGCACAACAGTTTCAGCTAGATGTATCAGCTAACTTATCAGGAATAAATTCAGATAGTAAATTTGATATAATCACACTCTTCCATGTACTAGAACATATTCATAATCTGAAGGAGATTAGTCTATCTTTACGAGATAAATTGAATCCAAATGGAACATTATTAATAGCTGTACCAAATAAAGATTCATGGGACGCAAACAAATATCAAACTGATTGGGCAGCCTGGGATGTACCAAGACATTTGTATCATTTCAATCAAATGACTATGAAAACATTGGCCAAAATGTTGGATATGCAAATCATATCATCCATACCAATGAAGTTTGATAGCTACTATGTCTCGCTTTTATCGGAAAAACACCAAGAAAAGAGAGGTATCAAAGCATTATTTAGTGGCTTTATAAATGGATTGAAATCAAACTATTGGGCCAAAAATAACCAAGACAATTATTCAAGTATTTTGTTTATTCTAAAGAAAAAATGAAAATATTCAAAAATATATTACTGATTTCCTTCATTATAATAATATATGCTTGTGCTAAACAAAGTACGCCAATGGGAGGAGAGAAAGACTTAGATCCACCTGTACTTGTAAGCATCAAACCAGCAAATGAATCCACTAATATAAAGCCACAAACAATAGAGCTTGAATTCAATGAATATGTGAAATTAGATAATGCTTCAAAGCAGATTATCGTTACCCCTAGAATCAATAAAGATGAAATGGTAGTGACTGCTATTAAAAATAGAGTGGTTATCAAGTTGAATCAAGATCTAGAGGATAGTACAACCTATGTATTTAATTTCCAAAAAAGTATCCAAGATATCACAGAGAGCAATCCAGCAGAAAACCTCAAACTTGTATTCTCCACTGGAAATGATATCGATAGTTTAAGATTCTCTGGAAAAGTAAGCTATTTATTTCCACAGAAAGACAAATTTATCAAAGATGTCTTAGTGGGATTATATGAAAAAAATGACACAACTGATGTACTAACAGCATCACCATATTATATATCAGCAGCAGATAGTTCTGGAAATTTTGAAATCACCAATATCAAAGCCGGGGAATACAGAGCATATGCTTGGTTCGATTCAAACAACTCCTTAAAGGCAGAAGACAAGTCTGAACCATACGGGTTCCTAGGAGATACCATAAGAATCAGAGAAGATATCCAAAATGTGCAATTCTATATTTCTAAAGCTGATTTAACGGAATTAAAAATCAACAGAACTTCAACAATTGGGGAGAGTTTTGATGTAGTACTGAGTAAGATTCCTATCGAAACAATCATTGAACACGAAGATTATGGAAAAAAGCTCTTTTACAGAAGAAACGAAAAAAACCTAAGGTTCTATTATACTGAATTAAGAAATGATAGCATAGAGACTAGATTGAGTTTCAAAGATTCAGTAGGCTATAAAATAGATACATTGATCTTTTTGAAGTTTGAAGAAAGCGACAGAAGAAAAGAAGCATTAGAAATCACATCAAATAGTGGTGCTTCTTTTTTAAAGAACTTAAGAGCAGAATTTTCATTCAATAAACCATTGAAAAGAATTAGTTACGATTCATTGATAGTAAAGTACGATACAGCTTCAGTCATTCAAATCAAACCTGAATGGGTATCATTAGTAGATAGTACAGATTTTACCAAACTAAAGATAGAAATACCATTATCAGATACGATAAGTAAAAGTACATTTCAGATATATGCAGCAGATTCCACTTTTTTTGATGTAGAGAACCAATTCAATGACAAAAAAATTGAAGCAAACTATAAAAGGCTAAATCCAGAAACACTCGTTACTGAACTTATTGTAGTTATAGACACTGATAAAAGGCCTTTATTATTGGAAGTTCTAGATAAAGCAGGAAAAACATACAGACAAGTCTATTTAGAGAATACCAACAAACATTCATTCGCCGATCTGGAACCCAATACCTATCAAGTCAGAGTAATCATAGATGAAAACAGAAATAAAATGTGGGATCCTTCAAACATGAATGAAAATAGACAGGCAGAATTGGTGTACTATTATACCAATCCAGATGATCCCAAATCATATGATGTCCCATTGAAAGCTGGATGGACCAATGATATTACCATAATACCTATAACACCACTTGGGATCAACAAAGAACCGATAAAGGAGACTACAATAGAAGAAGAAGTAATTGAAGGAATTATAGAAGAAGAAGAAAATTAATTCATCGTGAAAACACTGTAGATAACTCCATCAAAATATGTGAATAACTGTGGAGAACATGAGTACAAACAACCACTTATCCTGACCTTCAAATGTCAAAAAATTATGATACAAGAATTATGAGGATAACCACAATTTCATAAACAGCTATCCACAAATACAAACACAAAAACTTACAAACAAATAACTAAATCTAAGCTATCCACAAAACAGGAAGTAAAAAATACAATAAACACACGATCAATAATTTAATGCAAAAATATCTGTTGATAACAAGTGGATTAAGTTAAATTAAACAATACAAACTGTGTGAGTAAATAAAACCATTTTATTTGTCCACAAATCCACACTATAATAAGCTTAACAAATCTTTTTAAAAAATTAACCTATTGAATTAAATAGTAGGTGGATAAGTATTTAGAATTCTTAAAAGCAAATTTACATTTATCCTTTCATTGATAATTCTTTTTGTTTTACTGAATGCTTTTTGATAATTTGATAACCACTAACAAACCCAATGAAAACCATGCAAATCAATAGACTATTTGACATCATCAATTATCAGATTGCAACTTATGACAAGGAGGTAGCTTTTGCCGAAAAAAAAGACGGCACTTGGAAAACATATTCTTCCAAAGATTTAAAAAGCATCGTTGATAATTTGAGTTTAGGATTTTTAGCAGAGGGCATCAATACAGGAGATAAGGTTGCCATTATATCTGATAACAGGCCACAATGGAATTTTATTGATTTGGCATTGCAACAAATTGGAGCCATATCAGTACCGATGTATCCTACGATTTCAGCCGATGATTATAAATATATTTTTGAGCATGCAGAGGTCAAAATGGCCTTTGTAGGCAATGAAGAAATTTTTAGCAAAGCTAAAATCGCGGTCGAAGGAACAAGTATTGAATTGTATGCTTTTGATCAAATCACTGGATGCAATTATTGGGAAGAAATCAGTCAAAAGGGTGAATCTGGAAATTTGGCAGATCTTGAATCTTTGAAAGACAATGCTAAAACAGATGACCTCTTTACGATTATTTATACTTCTGGTACTACTGGTAGGCCAAAGGGAGTCATGCTCACCCATCGCAATGTGATTCACAATCTTTTGGCTGTGGAAGATAGGATGATGGTTCCAAAGGGCGTTTCCAAAGCTTTGAGTTTTTTACCTCTTTGTCATATTTATGAACGAACAGGTTCTTTTTGCTTCATGTATATGGGTGTTTCTATTTACTATGCGGAGAGTATGGAAACCATAGGGGAAAATCTCAAGGAAGTCCAACCACAGGTTTTCAATACAGTACCAAGGTTACTTGAAAAAGTGTATGATAAAATTGTAGCTAAAGGCTACGAACTGACGGGCCTTAAAAAATCCCTTTTCTTTTGGGCATTGAATTTAGGTTTGAAATTCGAACCCAATAAATCACAAGGTTTTTGGTATGATTTTCAGTTGAACTTAGCTAATAAGATCATTTTTAGTAAATGGAGAGAGGCCCTTGGTGGTAGTATACTTCAGATCAATTCTGGTGCTTCTGCACTTCAACCTCGATTGGCCAGGGTATTTTGGAGTGCAGGAATTCCTGTATGTGAAGGATATGGATTGACAGAGACCTCACCTGTAGTGTCGGCATCAGTATGTACCTTAAAGGATATCAGGATTGGATTTGTAGGAAAATTGGTCAAGGAAGTCCAAGTGAAAATTGCAGAAGATGGTGAAATCTTAGTAAAAGGACCCAATGTAATGCAAGGTTATTACAAGCAACCCGAGATGACACAGGAAGTAATCAAAGATGGCTGGTTTCATACAGGTGATATAGGAGAATTGCATGAAGGAGACTATTTGAAGATCACTGATAGAAAGAAAGAGATGTTCAAAACCTCTGGAGGAAAATATATCGCTCCTCAACCCATGGAGAATAAATTTAAAGAATCTACTTTGATAGAGCAGCTGATTGTAGTTGGTGAAAATAAAAATTTTCCAGCTGCCCTATTAGTCCCAAGTTTTGATGGATTGAGGGAATATTGTAAGCATAAAGACATTCCTTATACCACAGATGCTGAGATGATCCAAAAACCTGAGATCGTAGAAAAATACCAAAGAGAAATGGATCAGTTGAATAAATACTTCGGTAAGTGGGAACAGATTAAGAAATTCAAATTACTACCTGAAGTATGGGGAATTGAATCTGGTGAGTTGACACCAACTATGAAACTGAAGCGAAAAGTAATTCATTCTAAATTTGCCAAGGAGATTGAGGAACTATATCAGTAAAATAGTTAAAAAGAAACTTCTTTTGCCAATATCAGTTTTCTGAAGATATTTGTTTTCAGAAAGCTTTTTTTTCTATTTACAACAGAATAATATTTTATTATAATAATTTTTATCATTTATTAATTTCTTCTGCATGCATAACTTTTTTTAAAATTAGTATGTATGCATAACATTTTATGCGTAAATTAGGCAGACAAAATTTATTATGCCTATGAAACGAGAAGAAACGGTAGATTACCACATCAAGAGTTCTTGGCACGCCATATCAAGAATGTATAATCAAAAGGCTGCGCAGGAGGATTTTACGGCAGCTATTGGTTATGTCTTGATCAATATCAATTCCAAGGATGGTACTCCAGCTACCAAGATAGCACCCTTGATGGGACTAGAGGCGAGGAGTCTTACGCGCATGCTCAAGACGATGGAAGAAAAAGGGCTAATTTTTAGAAAACAGGATTCCCTCGACAAAAGATCAGTAAGGATCTACCTTACAGATGAAGGCAAACGTAAGAAAGAAATTTCCGTTGGCACTATAAAGGAGTTTAACCAACAAGTAAGAGAAAAGGTCAGTGAAGAAGAATTAGAGACATTTTTTAATGTCTTTGAAAAGATTAACCAAGTGATAGAATTCAATCAATCAGAAACCATAAACCCGAATCCGTACAGCGATAAAGTGTACGAACTCTAAACCAATAAAATACAATGAAAAGAAGCATTCAAAAAGTTGCCATTTTGGGTTCAGGAGTAATGGGATCGAGAATAGCCTGTCATTTTGCCAATATTGGCGTCAAGGTACTATTGCTCGATATCGTACCTCGAGAACTGAATGAAGAAGAAGCAAAAAAAGGTCTCACGCTCGATAGCAAAGAAGTCCGCAATCGCATCGTCAATACTGCTTTGCAAAGTACCATGAAAAGCAAGCCGGCTTCACTTTATGATTCCGATCGTATTTCATTAATTACTACAGGAAACTTTGATGATGACCTACCCAAAATAAAAGATTATGACTGGGTAATGGAGGTAGTAGTGGAACGCTTGGATATCAAGCAATCACTTTTCGAAAAGGTAGAAAAGTATCGTAAACCAGGTACATTGATTACTTCCAATACCTCAGGTATTCCAATGCAGTTGATGTGTGAAGGTAGATCTGAAGATTTTCAAGCACATTTTGCAGGAACACACTTTTTCAATCCACCAAGATATCTCAGACTTTTAGAAATCATACCTGGTCCTAAAACAGATCCAGCCATTGTAGACTTCTTGATGGATTATGGTGACAGATACCTCGGCAAGGAAACGGTATTATGTAAGGATACACCCGCATTTATAGCCAATAGAATTGGGGTATATGCCATCATCTCTGGTATGCACGCCATCGAAAAAATGGGAATGGGTGTATCCGAAGTAGATAAGCTAACAGGTACTGTCATCGGCCGTGCCAAGTCAGCTACTTTCCGTACCATGGATGTAGTCGGTCTTGATACCACTGTCAATGTAGCCAATAACCTCTACAAGACCCTTGAACATGATGAGTCTAGAGACAAATTCCTCTTGCCAAACATAGTCAAGGTACTTTATGATAATAAATGGTGGGGAGACAAAACAGGTCAAGGCTATTTCAAAATGATCCGTCATAAGGATGGTAGCAAAGAACTCAAGGAACTTGACTTAAAGACTTTTGAATATAAAGATGTAGAAAAGCCCAAATTCAAGGCACTAGAAGCATCTAAGGAAATAGAAGACCTCAAAAAGCGAATAAAGTTCTTAGTCAATTTCGACGATAAGGCAGGTGAATTCTACAGAACATCTTTCTACGATTTATTTAAATATTGCTCTCACAGAATCCCAGAAATATCTGATGAAACTTACCGAATAGACCAGGCTGTATGTGCTGGATTTGGTTGGGAATTGGGACCATTTGAGACTTGGGATATTCTCGGGGTCAAAGAGACAGTTGAGAAAATGGAAACAGCTGGAGAAAAAGCTGCACCATGGGTACATGAAATGCTTGCGGCAGGGCACGATACATTTTATAAGGTAGAGGCAGGCCAAAAGAAATTCTATGATATCAATAGCAAATCCTATCAGCCGATTCCAGGCATTGATGATTTTATTATCCTAGATACACTCAAAGCAGCAGATAAGAAAATATGGGGCAATGCAGGAGCTACCATCTATGACATGGGTGATGATGTGATAGGTCTGGAATTCCATACCAAGATGAACTCCCTAGGCCAAGAAGTGATAGAAGGAATCAATACTGCCATCACTATGGCTGAGAAATCTTACAAAGGTCTTGTTATCGGTAACGAAGGAGCCAATTTCTCAGCTGGTGCTAACCTAGCCATGCTATTCATGTTTGCCGGAGATCAGGAATATGATGAGATCAATCTGATGATCGCTGGCTTCCAAAATACCATGATGCGTGCCAGATACTCTTCAGTGCCTGTAGTAGTAGCCCCTCACAATATGGCTTTGGGTGGTGGATGTGAACTTTCACTTCATGCAGATGCAGTGCAAGCACATGCAGAATTGTACATGGGCTTAGTAGAATTTGGCGTAGGCTTGATTCCTGCTGGAGGAGGTACCAAAGAGATGACATTAAGATTCTCTGATCAGATCAAAGAAGGTGATGTAGAATTGAATAGACTACAGGAATACTTCATGAATATCGCCACGGCTAAAGTGTCCATGTCAGCAGCAGAGGCTTATGGATTGGGCTACTTGCAGGACAAAGATGGTATCACACTTAATAGAAAACGACAACTCGCTGAGGCCAAAGCCAAAGTACTGGCCCTAAGTGAGAAAGGTTATACCCAAGCTGCACAGCGTACGGATATCAAAGTATTAGGAAAAACATCTTTAGCCTTATTCGAAGCAGGTATCACAGGAATGCAATACGGCGCATACATTTCAGATCATGATGCCAAGATTGCCAGGAAGCTAGCCTGGGTGATGTCTGGTGGAGACCTATCTGCACCAACTTTGGTAAGTGAGCAGTACCTCCTAGATCTAGAAAGAGAAGCTTTCTTGAGCTTGACAGGCGAGAAAAAGACCCTTGAGCGTATCCATAGCATATTGTTCAAAGGTAAACCCTTGAGGAATTAGAAGGGAGAGATTTGAGAAGTAAGAAACAAGCAATAAGAAAAGAAGTATAAGTACGAAGAATCAAAGTAGAGTAAATATATCTCGAATAAAACTAACCCTGAAAGGGTTAAACCTTAAGTAACCCCGGGTTACAACCCGGGGGTCAAAAGGTAACAATTCGAGTAACAACCCTGAAGGGGTTGAATCTCCACAAGTTTCAAAATTCAATTCATGTCTCATCTATTAAAACAGTTCTCTAAATTCTTATCTCTTATTTCTCAAAAAATAACACAACAAACCTGAAATAAACATTAACCTCAATAGAAACATAAAAATGGAAGCATATATAGTAAATGGATATAGATCGGCGGTAGGGAAGGCCAAAAAAGGGGGCTTTCGATTTTATCGCCCAGATGATTTGGCCTCGGATGTCATCAAACATTTGGTAGCACAGACTCCAGGACTCGAAGCAAAAATGGTCGATGACCTGATCGTCGGCAATGCCATCCCCGAAGCCGAGCAAGGCATGCAAATGGGAAGGATGATTTCACTCTTGGCCTTAGGTATAGATAATCCGGGATTTATCATCAATAGATACTGTGGATCTGGACTCGAAGCCATTGCTTTAGCGGTGGGAAAGATCAAAGCTGGAATGGCTGATTGTATCATTGCTGGAGGTACAGAGTCCATGTCTCTCTTGCCAATGATGGGCTACAAGACTGCACTCAACTGGAAGATTGCCTCTGAGACCCCTGATTATTACCTCAGCATGGGTCTTACCGCAGAGGAGCTTGCCAAAGATTATGACATCACTAGAGAGCAGGCAGATGAATTCTCGGTTCGCTCACATGATAGAGCTTTGGCAGCGATAGCAGCTGGCAAGTTCAAAGATGAGATCGTCCCTGTGGAAGTAGAAGAAACTTACTTAGACGAAAAGGGTAAGAGAAAGACTAGAAAATATGTAGTCGATACCGATGAAGGTCCAAGAAAAGGAACTTCTCTAGAAGGACTTGCCAATCTGAGAGCAGCATTCAAGCAAGGAGGACAAGTGACAGCAGGTAATTCTTCTCAGACCTCTGATGGAGCGGCATTTGTGGTTGTGATGTCAGAGCGCTTGGTGAAGGAATTGAACCTTGAACCGATCGCGAGGATGATGTCTTATTCCGTAGCAGGTGTAGAGCCAAGGATTATGGGTATAGGTCCCAAGGAAGCTGTGCCAAAAGCATTGAAACAAGCCGGATTGACCTTAGATAAGATAGATTTGATCGAATTGAACGAGGCATTTGCTGCTCAAGGACTTGCTGTAATGAAATCCTTGGACATGAATCCAGATATCGTCAATGTCAACGGTGGAGCCATTGCGCTCGGTCATCCACTAGGCTGTACCGGAGCCAAGCTCTCAGTCCAACTCTTCAACGAGTTGCGCAGACAAAACAAAAAATACGGCATGGTCACCGCCTGTGTAGGAGGAGGACAAGGTGTAGCGGGAGTGTTTGAGCTATTAAAGTAGATTGAAGACATTAGACGTAAGTTGTAAGATTGGTTTATTTATAATTCTTACGTTCATTCAATATGCCAGATTACAGTTGATCTGATTAGTAGATTATAACCTTTTAAGAACATCTAAAATTTTATCCTATGCACAACTATAAAGAATTGAATGTGTGGAAAAGAGCTATCAAATTGGCAGTTCAAGTTTATAAGGTTTCTCGACTTTTTCCTGCAGAAGAAAGATTTGGTCTTATTTCCCAAATCAGAAGAAGTGCTGTTTCTGTTCCTTCAAATATTGCTGAAGGAGCAGGAAGAAGAACAGATGGTGAGTTTGCAAATTTCTTAGGGATCGCTCACGGATCAATTTGTGAATTGGAAATGCAATTGTATGTAGCTTTTGAACTTGAATATGTTGAAAATGAATTATTCCATGAAGTAACTACCGAGCTAACTGAAATTCAGAAAATGCTTTACGCTTTAATCACAAAATTTGAAAAAAAGTAATGACTTGTTCGTAGGTCTATGGCTTGTCTTATGTCTTACGTCTTGAATCTAAAGTCTCTAATTATGAATACAATAACAAAAAAATCAATCAACGGGGGTGAGTTTCTGATCAAGGAAACTGAAGCCCAGGACATTTTCATCTTTGAAGAGTTCACTGAAGAACAAAAGATGATGGCGCAGGCTTGTCAGGATTTTATCGATACAGAGATCACTCCAAATATCGAAGAGATCGACAGCATGAAAAATCCAGATATCATTCCTGCTATCTTTAAGAAAGCAGGAGAACTGGGTTTGTTGGGAATTTCTGTTCCTGAGCAGTACGGAGGAATGGGCATGAGTTTCAATACCTCCATGCTGATAGCAGATATCGTGGGCTCGGCTGGATCTTTTTCTACTACCTATGGTGCGCATACTGGTATCGGGACTTTGCCGATTTTGTACTATGGTACAGAAGAGCAGAAGGCGAAGTATCTACCTAAACTTGCAACAGGTGAGTGGGCAGCCTGCTATTGTTTGACTGAGCCAGATGCTGGTTCAGATGCCAATAGTGGCAAGACCAAAGCTACTTTGACAGCAGATGGAAAACATTATCTGATCAATGGTCAGAAAATGTGGATTTCGAATGCGGGATTTGCAGATATCTTCATTGTTTTTGCCAAGATAGAGGATGACAAGAATCTGACTGCCTTTGTGGTAGAAAAAGGCTTCGGTGGGATCACCATGAATGAGGAGGAGAAAAAGATGGGTATCAAAGGATCCTCTACCCGTCAGGTATTCTTCAATGACTGTAAAGTTCCAGTTGAAAACATGCTTTCCGACAGAGGCAATGGCTTCAAGATCGCTGTGAATATATTGAATATCGGTAGGATCAAGTTAGGAGCAGGTATTTTGAATGGAGCGAGAGAAGTTATATCTCAGGCAATCAAATACTCTACAGAAAGAAAGCAATTTGGCGTGAGCATCAATACTTTTGGAGCGATCAAATCCAAATTGGCAGAGATGGCGACAAGAACTTATGTTTCTGAATCATTGACTTATAGAGCTGGTCAGGATATCGAAGACAGAATCAATGCGTTGATTGCTGAGGGGATGGATGATACACAAGCCAAGCTCAAAGGAGTGGAGGAATTTGCCATAGAATGTGCGATTTCCAAGGTACATGGATCAGAAGTTCTGGATTATGTAGTAGATCAAGGCGTACAGGTCTATGGAGGTATGGGCTACTCAGCGGATGCTCCTATGGAGCGTGCCTACAGAGATGCGAGGATCGTGAGGATCTATGAAGGAACCAATGAAATCAACCGCATGCTGATGGTCGGTATGGTCCTCAAGAGAGCCATGAAGGGAGAGATCAACCTCTTCGAGCCAGCTATGGCGGTGTCTAAGGAGCTGACATCCGTACCAAGTTTTGACACCATCGACACTTCGGAGCTATTTGCTGCTGAAAAGGAGGTGATCAAGAAATTGAAAAAGGTCTTCTTGATGGTAGGTGGTAAGGCAGCGATGGCATTGCAAGACAAGATCGAATCAGAACAAGAGATCATGATGAACTTGGCCGATGTAATGATCGAAATCTATGCAGCCGAGTCAACTATCCTGAGAACAGAGAAGCTTGTGAGTATCCAAGGAGAAGCAGCCTGTGCACATCAGATAGCGATGACGCAAGTGTACCTTGCTTCGGCAGTAGATAGAATCAATGCTGCGGCCAAGGAAGCGATCGGTTCATTCACCAAAGGAGATGAGCAGAAAGTTATGCTGATGGGCTTGAAGCGCTTCACCAAGATGGATCTCGTAGATACCAAGACCCTGAGAAGACAGATAGCAGATTATATGATAGAGAAGGGTAAGTATCCTTTTTCTTAAGTAAGTGGTTTTGCCACAAAGGCACGAAGGCACAAGGAATAAGTTGGCTATAGAAAAGCCCCTGAGCAATTGGGGGCTTTTTTTTGGCAATGTCACTAGGGATGTATGACCTTTGGGGTTTCCAAGAACCCCGAAGGTCTTTACCCATTGGACAATTGTTCATTTATCAAAAAAGCCTCGGGTCAACCTGAGGCTTTTTATTTCGAGAAAGTGAAAGGTGGAGAGCGAAAGTATTATCATATAGATAGGCCGATCCGGGAAAAGATACTTCCTGAGGTGTTGAGTGAGGAAGAGGTTTCACAGATTTTAAAGAGCACGACAAACTTAAAGCACAAAGCTATCTTGATGACTATTTATTCGGCTGGATTGAGAATTAGCGAACTGATAAACCTAAAAATCAAAGATATTGATTCGGAAAGAATTCAAATTAGAGTTGAGAGTGCAAAAAGCAATAAGGATAGATATACTTTGCTTTCACCAAAAACACTTGAAGTTCTAAGAGCCTATGTAAAAAAAGAAAGACCATATCATTTTTTATTTGAGGGTTTTGGAAGTACAAAAGAAACACCAATAGTTTATGGGAAGAGGAGTGTACAGAATATTCTAAAATCTGCAGTAGAAAAAGTTGGGATTAAGAAAAAAGTGACTGTTCATACTTAAGGCATTCCTTTGCAACCCATTTATTGGAACAAGGAACGGATCTCAGGTATATTCAAAGTTTATTAGGTCATGAAAGTCCCAAGACCACACAGATTTATACTCATGTCACTACTAAAGGATTTGCACAAATAAAAAGCCCATTGGACAAATTGGAAATATAAAAGGTTAGTTTTACCTTTAGATAATTCGGGTATAAGCGCCGTTATGGCGTCTACCACGCCGATTTGGAATGCTTCACGCCATAGTGGCGTGAAGAAATTCGTTGTGGTGCAGGATAAAATGACCACCGATTTAAAAAATTCGTATTTTTAAGAAAGACTAAAAAAAATGGAAACTATTAGAGTTGATATATTGAATCCTAAGGCCAAAGCCCTTTTGAAAGATTTGGCAAATTTGGATTTGATAAGGATTAAGAAAGACAAATCTGAGAATGCTTTTTCTGAAGTATTGAAGAAATTCAGGAGTAAGTCAGATGAAGCCCCAAGTTTAGAAGAAATTACTAAAGAGGTTGAAGCAGTTCGCAAAGCCCGGTATGAAAAATAGAAGGGTAATTCTAGATACTAATCTGTGGATAAGTTTTTTGATCTCCAAAAGACAAAAGGAATTGGATGTCCTTCTTGAATCTGGGGCAGTAACACTGATTTTTTCGCAAGAATTGCTTGAAGAGTTCTTAGAGGTCTCAGAAAGGGCCAAATTCAAAAGATTTTTTAAAAAATCAGATATCAAAACACTTCTGACCCAAATTGAAACTTTTGGAGAATTAATAAGGGTGGAATCAAAAATCAATGAATGCAGGGATCCAAAAGATAATTTCTTATTGAGTCTTTCGGTGGATGGTAAAGCAGATTTTTTAGTAACAGGAGATTCTGACTTATTAGTATTAGGGAAGATAGAGAAGACAAAAATAGTTTCTTGGGCTGAATTCATTTCTAAAGAATAAATAATCACAGCCTGTCCCGCTTAAACGGGAACATCACAACATCACCTTGGAAGACAGCGAGCGGTTCAGAGTAAATAGAAAGTTTCCTATCTTTAAGAAGTTAGGAGTAGGCTGGAAGAGAACGGCTCCGAATGCCCGCCGTCTCCAATCTGAATCCCGTTATAGCACATTTGAGAAAACCCGACAGGATGTTAAATAGAATTAAGTACACATCAAAAATACTTGCAACAAATTGGGTTCATTTTGTGGGTTTTTATGTGACCACATATTTAAGTCTGATATTTTTCAAACTAATTGGACTTGAAGGTTCTGAAAATGAAGATTGGACGGTAGTTCTGTTTTTAAGTCTATTAACAATTCCACTTTTGTTTTTCGTATATGGATTAAAGATTATTGGTGGCTTTCTTGCTGCCATTATTATTCTTGACATAGTAGGCTTTAACTTAAAAACTGACAGAATTAGACTGATTTTATTCCTCGAATGGCTATTAATAATACCACCTTTTATCAATTGGGCATTTGAGTATGAATATTGGCTTTGGATAACTTTAAGCATTTCATTCTTTATAACACAGTTATTCAGAGAAAAGAAAATTACCAAAATAATTAACCGCAATCTTGCCACAAGTGCACACGCAAATGAAAAATAAGCTAAAAATAGCGACAGGACTTCTTTCAATTGGACTTTTAGCGACTTTAATTCCCAATCATGAAAAAATCAGATTCCCCCATCCTAGTCCGAGAAACTTTTGATCTGTCAATTGAGCTGCTTTGGTCATACCTGACCGAGCGTGAATTGATGGTTCAGTGGTATTTCGAAAACATACCAGAATTTCAGGCAGTGCTTGGATTTGAGACTGAGTTTGTGGTTGAAAACGAAGAGAGGGTTTTTCCACATTGTTGGAAGGTCATAGCAGTAACACCACTTAGGAAAATCTCCTATAACTGGAAATACAAAGGTTATGCAGGTGACTCCAATGTAACTTTTGAATTGAGAGATTTGGGAGGCAAGACCGAGTTGAGCTTGACACATGAAGTGCTAGAAGACTTTAATGATGAGATTCCTGAGTTTAGCATAGCAAGTTGCCAGGCAGGCTGGACGTATTTTATCAAAGAAAGCTTAAAGAGGCTGGTAGATCAAAAAGCTGGTAAGGAGTAGGTTTTTTAACTATCAATTAATCAAACATATAAAAAAAGGGATCCTGTTAAGAACCCCTTTAAAATGAACTTTGTATGATGTGATTACTCTGCTTTGAAGACGATTTTCCCACCCACTACGGTCATCATGACTTTGGTGTTGAGAATTTCGTTTTCTGGTATCTCCATGATATTTTGGTCAAAAACGGTGAAATCAGCTGCTTTACCTACTTTGATAGAACCCTTGAAGTCTTCTTCAAATTCTGCATAAGCACCTGCCAAGGTATAGGATTTCAAAGCCTGATCTCTGGTTAGTTTTTGATCTGGTTCGTAGCCTCCTTCAGGTGTCATTTTCAGTGTTTTTCTGGAAACAGAAGCGTAAAAAGATGGTAGCGCATCCACTGGTTCTACGGGAGCATCAGTTCCATTGGAGATCACGGCACCTGAGCCAAGTAGCTTTTGCCACACATATGCTCCGTCTTTGATTCGCTTGGCACCCAGTCTTCCTATCGCCCAAGGTCTATCCGAACTCAAGTGAATCGCCTGAATCGCCGCAATCACACCCAGTTCCCCAAATCTGCTGATATCGTCTGGATGAAGGTGCTGTGCATGTTCTACACGGAATCTGTGATCAGTCACTTCAGGGTATTTGGCAAAAGCTGCCTCATACCTATCCAATACTTCTCTGTTGGTTCTGTCTCCGATTGCGTGGGAATTTACTTGAAAACCGAGTTGGAGGCCTTTTTCAGCGACTGTACTTACCCTCTCGATTGGCATGGTTTCATGTCCTCTACTTCCAGGCTTATCCGAATAGTCTTCTAGCAGCCATGCACCCCAGGGACCAAGAGCCCCATCCATATTGAGTTTGATAGAACGTACTGTGACCATGTGATCTGGGTCAATCTTTGGTCCTTTGACATACCATGCTTCAAGTAGCTCAGGAATACGGCTGGAGAGCATCACATACATTCTAGCGGTCAGCCTCCCTTCTTGCTGGAATTTCTCCAGCAGATCGATCAAGTCCTGATTGCCACCTGCATCATGGAAAGAGGTGATTCCCTTCGCAGCCAATTCTTCCAAAGCCAGTTCCAAAGCTTTCTCAGCTCTTTCTGGTGTGTCTTTTGGGATCAGCTTGCTAACCAATCCTGAGGCAGTTTCTACAAGTACTCCAGTTGGGTTGCCTACTTCATCTAGGATGACTTCTCCTCCTTCTACTTCTCGGATAGGCTTTTCACTTCCCAATGTGGTAATTCCAGCTAGTTCCATGGCTTTATGATTGACAAATGAAGCATGTCCGGAAGCGTGAGCTAGGTAGACGGGATTATCAGGCGTGATGGCGCTGAGCTGATCATGAGTCTGAAATCCACTGACCGTCTTATCAGGCATCTCAATCCATTTGTCTTGATGCCAGCCTCTACCTGTGATCCATTCTCCTGGCTCAGCTTTGGCAACGGCTTCAGCGACTTTCTCTACCAATTCGTCATAAGACTTGACATACATTAGATCTATGTCAAGCTTATTGTAACCAATGCCCATCAAATGAGCATGCGACTCAATCAGTCCAGGGGTCATCGTCATGCCATGCAGGTCTATGGTCTCGGTGTCTTTTCCGATGTATGCCTCTATTTCTGCTTGCGTGCCTACAGCCAAGATCATTCCATCTTTGATGGCCACTGCTTCGGCAGTTGGTTGCTCGTCTTCTACTGTATAGATGATGCCGTTGATAAATACCTTGTCAGCTGAATCTTTCTGATTTCCACAGGAAAAAAGCAGCATCAAGGAGCAAATAATGAGTAAAGGATTTTTCATAATTTATAGTGTTCTACCTCAAATCTAGGAATTTTTTGAGCGCTGTTCCAAACCATTGCTGTAAAGGATGTTTAAACATTTTGTAATCCTCGGGATTAATATGCATGTTTGGTAAATACCGCTGAAATGAAATTGATGGAAAAAAAATACGACTATATTCTGGCTGGATCAGGAATGGCAGGGCTTAGCTTACTCTATGCCATTCTGAAACATGATATGCTTCAGCAAAAGCAAATCTTGGTCGTAGACAGTGCCGACAAAACTGAAAATGACCGGACTTGGTGCTTTTGGGAAAAGCAACCTAGTCGATTTGAACATTTGGTGGCTAAGGAATGGAAGACCTTACAATTTTTCTCACCGACAGTATCTAAGACTTTCAAGATGAAAGAATACAGCTATAAGATGATACAGTCGGGAGATTTTTACAGTCATGTTCAGGATTTTGCTCGCCAATTTCCCAACGTTACATTTTTGAAAGCCAGTATTCAGGACATTGAAGATACTGGGCAAGAGGTTTTTGTACAGACAAATCAGGGTAGGTTTAGCAGCGAGTATATTTTCAACTCTACTGGCCTATGTTATCCAAAGATGAGTGAAGAAAACACACTGCTGCAACATTTTATGGGTTGGTTTATCAAGACAGAAGAACCAGTTTTTAACAGTGAGGTAGGGACATTGATGGATTTTACCCTTTCTCAGCACCATGGGACGACCTTTATGTATGTATTGCCTACTTCATCTACGAAAGCCTTGGTGGAATATACCTTGTTCTCAGAGCGGGTACTCGATAAGCATGAATACGAGAAAGAGCTGGAGAGTTATATCGAAAACAAACTTGGATTGCAAGATTATAAGATTGAGCATAGGGAGTTTGGTGTGATTCCCATGACCATGGCCAAGTTTCCAAGGACCTTGGGTTCACAGGAGCGCATCATCCATATCGGAACAGCTGGTGGACATACCAAGGCTAGTTCAGGGTATACCTTTCAGTTTGTCCAAGCCCAAGTCAGCAGGATAGTAGCTTTGCTAGCTGCGGATAAATCCCCTTTGGTGCAGCTTTCCCTCAGGGAAAAAATGTTTCAATGGTATGACATGGTCTTATTGGATGTGCTGCTACAGAAGAAAGTGGAGGGGGAGTTTTTGTTCAGTAGTCTCTTCAAAGCCAATGACCCAGAGCGGATATTAGCTTTTTTGGCCAATGAAAGTGGATTTTGGGAAGAGTTCAAAATCAGAGATAGTGTACCTTTCTGGCCATTTTTTACTTCGGGGATGAAGCAGTTGTTTTGATGTAATTAGAGTTATTTGGTCTTGATTTTTAAAATCAAAATAGCATTGACAATCAAAAGGATAGCTTTAATTTTCAATTTTCGAGATTAATTTTCTTTTTATTCATGGTAATCCTTCCATTATTTTTCTAACTTATTGACAACTAACAACCGCTAAATTTTCTAACCTATGCCTAGAGCCAAATCCAATAAAGACCGAAAAATCTTTGTGCTCGACACCTCTGTCATTTTATATGCACACAATAGCATCATGAACTTTGCAGAGCACGATGTGGTCATCCCGATTACTGTATTGGAAGAGCTCGATCAGTTTAAAAAAGGGAATGATACCAAAAACTTTGAAGCCAGGGAGTTTATCAGATTGCTCGATGACTTATCAAAGGACAATATGATTCATAACTGGACGCCACTCAATGGGAAGACCAAGGGTTTTTTCAGGGTATTGATGAACCCTGACAATAATCTCAATGCCAACGAGATCTTTGGAGAGGAGAAAAATGACCATAAAATCCTCAATGCGGCACTTCATCTCAAGCAAACAGAAAAAGGTAGAAAAGTCATCTTAGTCAGCAAAGACATCAACTTGCGACTCAAAGCTAAGTCCCTAGATATCTATGCAGAGGATTACGAGACGGGAAAGATCAAAAATATCAACGAACTAGAGAATACTGGTAAGTTTATCATTGAAAATGTAGATGTAGATGCAATCAACCAGCTATATGAGTCCCATGCTATAGATGCTAAGCTGGTTTTTGGTAGGAAGAAGGTCAAGTCCAACGGCTATTTTATCCTCAAGAATGAAAAGAACTCTGTTTTGGCCTATTTCAGCGCCGAAGACAATAGACTGGAAAGGGTAGATAAGCAACTGGCATATAATGTCAAGCCAAAAAATGCAGAGCAGACCTTTGCCATGCATGCAATTTTAAATCCTAGGGTCAAGCTGGTGACGATTCAAGGGGTAGCGGGTACGGGCAAGACGCTTTTGGCTTTGGCAGGAGCATTGGAGCAGCGTAGAGATTTCAAGCAAGTGTACCTGGCTCGACCGATCGTTCCCTTGAGCAATAAGGATATTGGATTCCTTCCAGGTGATATCAAGTCCAAACTGAACCCCTACATGGAGCCACTTTGGGATAACCTAAAATTTATCCAAAATCAATTCAAGGAATCAGACAAGGAATATCAAAAAATCACAGAACTCGTCAATCAAGAAAAGTTGGTAATCCAGCCCTTAGCATATATCAGGGGTAGGTCGCTTTCCAATATTTTCTTTATCGTAGATGAAGCCCAAAACCTCACCCCGCATGAAGTGAAGACCATCATTACTAGGGCGGGAGAGAATACCAAAATTATTTTCACGGGGGATGTTTTCCAGATTGATACACCTTACTTAGATTCTCAAAGTAATGGACTCTCCTACTTGATCGACCGGGTCAAGGATCACCCCCTCTATGCGCATATCAAATTAGAAAAAGGAGAGCGCTCAGAACTGGCTAACCTGGCCAATGAACTGCTATAAAAAATTTGAGATTAGTGAAAGCTAAAGAAATAGACCGACTAAAAACTGTACTTTCTTACAATATTTTAGATACTCCAGCAGAGGAAGACTTAGATAAAATAGCTGAACTGATTGCTATGGTATGCGAGGTACCTATAGCAATCATTTCTATCATAGATGATAGAAGACAATGGTACAAAGCTAAAGTAGGGGTAGACAATGATGAAGTTCCGGTAGAGGATAGTTTCTGTCAATTTACCCTGATTGAAGATAGGTTTTTGGAAATCACCGCTGTGCAGGATGATGAAAGGGTCAAAGGTAAACCCGCTGCTCAAGGCGTAGATGGGCTGAAGTTTTATGCAGGAGTTCCCCTCAAAGCTCCAGATGGACATAATATTGGAACTGCTTGTGTTGCAAGTTCCAAACCGCATAAGCTCACGGAAAAGCAAAAAAAAGCCTTTGAGCTTTTGGCAGATCAGGCAATGACATTGATTGATGCAAAACGCTCCAATCAGATCCTTGGAGATGAGCTCAAAACTATCTTAGATCGCCAAAAAAGCATTCTCAAAAAAAGTATCAAGCAAAAAGAAAGTGAGTTCAATGCTTTGATTCAAGCAATAAGTCTTTCAAATGCTTTGGTACAATTCAATCCTGACGGGACAATTTTTGAGGCAAATCAAATTTTTGCTTCTTATTTGGGGTTTACATCAGAAGAGCTAAGAGGGATTCATCACGATGAACTTCTCTTCGAAGAGGATAGAAAAAACAACAAGGCCTTTTGGGAGAGTCTTAATCAAGGTAATTTCAAGTCAGGTCAGATGAAGAGGAAGCACAGATCTGGTAAAGAAATCTGGCTTTTGGCCACTTACAATCCCATTTTGGATAGTGAAGGAAAGGTTTTTAAAATCATCAAAATAGCGCAAGAAATCACCAGTTCAATTGAAAGCCGTAAGGCACTCCAAAAAGCAAAAGATGATGCGATTCAGCTCAATATTCAGAAGGATAACTTCCTAGCCAATGTAAGTCATGAATTGCGGACGCCTCTACATGCGATTCTAGGATTTACAAAATTGCTTTTGGAGGAGGAAACAGATACCATCAAAACAGAATATCTCAATGCTGTAAAGACAGCAGGTGACAATTTGTTATTTACAGTCAATGATATTTTAGATTTATCAAAAATCGAATCTGGTACTATTTTGATTGAGCAGCTAGAGTTTGATTTACATCAATTAATTCATGAAGTTGCTTCTTTTTTAAAGATCAAAGCTGTCCAAAAGAAAATTTCATTTACAGTAGAGATAGACGCTGAAGTTCCTAAATGGATTATAGGAGATAAAAATCGCTTAGGTCAAATCTTGATCAACTTAATAGGAAATGGGATCAAATTTACTGATAAGGGTTACGTAAAGTTGAAATTGGAAAGGGTGAGAGAAAATACTTCTCAAGTTATTCTTAAATTCCGTATACAAGATACTGGAATTGGGATTGCGCTAGAGAAGCTTTCGATGATTTTTGATAGATTTTCCCAAAGCGATGAAAAGATTTCAAGGAGATTTGGAGGTACTGGGCTGGGTTTGAATATCAGCAAGAGCCTAGTAGAGAAGATGGATGGGACCATAGAAGTCAGTAGTAAAGAAGGCCTTGGCTCAGAGTTTTCCTTTACTATCCCATTTCAAAGAGGGCAGCAGCCAATCGAAAAATCCAAAGAAGCAGCCGTATCTTTCACTCAATCCAAGCAAGTGATCAAAATTTTACTCTGCGAAGACAACGAAATCAATCAGGCCTTGGTAAAAACGCTCTTGCGTCCTGCTAATTTTGATTTGGTGATCGCTTCAAATGGTGAAGAGGGCATTCAACGTTTTCAGGAAATGGATTTTGATTTGGTATTGATGGATATACAAATGCCAATCATGGATGGTTATCAGACCACAATATACCTTAGAGAAAAGCTTCATACGCAAGTTCCCATCATCGCACTTACGGCCAACTATATGCTCAAGGAAAAACAAAAATGCCTTGAACTTGGGATGAATGACTACTTATCAAAACCTTTCAAAAAAGAAGAATTGTTTGAAAAAATATATCTTTGGGGAGATTCTGTTAATAAAAAGCAACTTATTACCAAAACTGAGGAAGATCAGGCAGCAGAGGCTTCAGTTGATCTGAATGTTTTAAAAGAATATTCCTGTGGAGATGAAGCATTTGAGCATGAAATGATGCAAATGTTTATAGGGCAAGTTGAAAAATGGAAGACAGCCATGGATAATCATATGGCCATAGCAGATTTTAAGAATATTGCTGATAGCACTCATAAGATGAAGTCTTCTTTCGGTGTGGTAGGTGCTGATACCAAAGATTTGATCAATCTGGAAGATCTCGCTGAATTAGAAGACATAGCTGGAATCGAAGCGGTTTATTCAAGGGTAATACAATACTTGAAAATTGTGATCCCTTTTTTGGAAAACAAAATGAAAAAATAAATGAAGAAGATTTTGCTGGTAGAAGACGATGAAATGTTGCTCAAATCACTGTCCTATTACCTTCAGATGAATCAGTTTGAAGTGCTACCTTATGACAATGGAGCAGATGCCTTAGCATTGTTGCATCAAGAGATTGAGGAAATAGATTTGATCATCACGGATCTTAATTTGCCATTTGCAGGTGGACAACAAATTATAGAATCTGTTCGCAAAGAAAAAAAATCAAAATTACCAGTAATCGTTCTTACAGCGTCAGGAATCGAGTCTACTGAACTTGAAATGCTTGAATTAGGTGCAGATGAATTTATTTCAAAGCCATTTAGTCCAGCTATTTTGTTGAAAAGAATACAAAAGCTGATAGGGAATTAAATGGTTGATTTTGGACAAAACTTTAATAGGCATTGTTAGAATTCTCTCAAATAAACATGTCAGAATTTGATTTAAAGTTCACCTTGATTTTAATAATCTTGGTGTTTTCGATATGCTCTATTATTTTCTTTTTGGCTACGCTGACAAAGAGAATTTTCAAAATAAAAGAGGATAAGAAAAAGAAACTTTTCCAAATTGAAATAGACAAAGTACTCTTTGGGATTATGTTTGATCAGGATGGGGGGAAGCATTTTACAGTACATGGAAAGAGTACGTTATTTAAAAAGCTCATGATCAAGTCACTTATTGGGCATCATGATAATTTTAGCGGTATATCAGCGGTGAAGATGGAGGAGTTTTTTGTGAAATCAGGCTTGGTAAATTACTCCTTGTCTAAAATCAGATCTAGATCTTGGGTAGATGTAGTCGAAGGAATGAGGGATCTCTCGTCTTTAAATTATAAAAAAGCCTATCTAGAAATACTCAAAATTTCTTTTGAGGGCAATGATATTGTTCATCAAGAAAAACTCCTCGCCAGAATTCGATTGAATGGACTTCAGGAGCTTCATGAATTCAAAAGTAGCAAAGTGTATTTCAATGATTGGACTCAAAGTAACATCATATTTGTGGTAAAAAAGCATAGAGTTCCAAATGATGACCTATTGCCTGATTTACTCTATGCGACCAATAAGTCTATCTCTTTGTTAGCCATTAGATTGATTGATTATTACCAAGACTTGAGCCAAATGGAGGCTTTGCGTGAGTTTAAAATCATTACCAAAAATAAGAAGCTTCAGGCTGAGATTGATTTTTTATTAAAAGTTAAAACACTTCCGCAAGTATGACAGGTATCAGTGGTATAGATAATTTAATTTGGGTATTCAATTACTTTATTTTGTTTTTTGCTTTTTTAGTGATGCTTTCCTATTTAATATTGGCTTACTTGAGCGCAAGGGGCTTGAGGCAATATTTGAAAAGAAATCGATTTGTAAACTACAAAGCACTACTCGCACTAGAGAATGTCCCCTCAGTAAGTCTGATAGCTCCTGCCTACAATGAGGGTAAGACAATCGTTGAAAATGTAAAATCACTGCTTGCGATCAATTACAATAACTTTGATGTCATTGTAGTCAATGATGGAAGTAAAGACAACTCCATGGAGGTTTTGATACAAAGCTTCCAACTTGTAAGGACCGAAATGACTTATGTACCTTACATACCCACCAAAAATGTACGAGGCATCTATACTTCTGCAAATCCGGCATTTTCGAAGCTCTATGTAGTGGATAAGGAAAATGGAGGGAAGGCAGATGCCTTGAATACGGGAATGAACATTTCCCAAAAGCCATATTTAGTCTGTATTGATGTAGATTGTATTATGGATAAGGATGTGCTTCTAAAGTTGGCCAAACCATATATGGAAGCCTCTGATTCTAAAGTAATCGCAACTGGTGGCGTAGTGAGAATCGCTAATTCTTGTGTGATCAAAGCAGGTAAACTGATAGATGTAAAAGCGCCAGATAACCTTATCGCAAGGGTACAAGTGATAGAATACTTGCGTGCATTTATATTAGGAAGAATGGCATGGAGTAGGCTTGATGGCCTACTTATTATCAGTGGTGCTTTTGGAATGTTTGACAGAGAGATTGCTATGAAATGTGGAGGTTATAGTACCGCTACTGTTGGGGAGGATATGGAATTGATAGTCAGGATGAGAAGGTATATGATTGATCAAGGTGAGCCTTATACTGTTCAGTATATTCCAGACCCATTGTGTTGGACTGAAGCACCAGAGAGCTTCAAGATTTTGGGCAAGCAGAGGAGTAGATGGATGCGTGGTACAATAGAGACTCTTTGGACACATCGCAAGATGATGTTCAATCCCAAGTACAAAATATTGGGACTTCTTAGCTTTCCCTATTGGTTTTTGTTTGAATATTTAGCACCACTGGTTGAGATTACTGGATTGTTGATTACCTTCATTTTGATCTATCTAAGCATAGTAAATTGGCAGTATTTTGTGTTATTTATTGCTTTGGTGTATGTTTTTGCTGTGTTTTTTTCTATGATAGCCCTTTATGCTGAGGAGTCTACTTTCAAAAGATATCATAGAATCCGCGATCTATTGAAATTAGCTTTTGTTGCATTATTAGAACCTATTTTCTTTCACCCTTTTACCGTATATGCTTCCTTGAAAGGTAATTGGGAAAAGCTTCGTGGAAATAAAGGTTGGGGTGAGATGACCCGAAAGGGCTTTGATAAGAAGACTGCCTAAGAATTAAACGAAATTTTTTAAGGAAGTCACCTGCTTTCAAGGAGTTGAGAAGCACTATTATTTAAAATATACTTCACTATTACAGCTTTTTAACTTTTCTAGTGCAACCAATTTTTTATAAAAAATAGGATTGATTTTGTATCATTTTTCGAATTGTGCTGTTCGCTATCGTACATGTTTCCTCTTTCTAAAAAATCATAACAATCTGTAATCCAGTATATTACAATTTTTGGATCAGGTTTTGGCATATGTGTTATGTCCGTATTTGTATCGGATACTTTCAAAAGTAGAAATTTAAAAAAACACATATGAACACTACAGTTTTAACTCAGAAAAATGTTTGTGCCTTTTTAGGATTAATCATGGCATTGACGATTGTATGGACAGCTAATGCGCAGGGAGCGACATTGCAAGGTGAGCAGGTAAATGAAATTGCTGCTATGGAAAAATTGGAAATTGCTGAGCAACAAGAATTATTTGTTGAGATCGATCTTATCAACATCAAGCCTGAGCCTACAGCTACTTTTATCAACAAACACGGTGAAGTAGTAGCTGAGTTTTATGGAGATAAAGCGGAACTAGAGCAAAGATTCAAAGGCCTTTTTAAGAAGTGTGATTTCATCACAGCCTCAGGCAAACACGAGTTTTACCTCGTCAGTTAAAATTTTGATTGTTTGGTTTAATGATAGAAAAAAAGGTGAGTCATGCTCACCTTTTTTCTGTTTGATCAAACGATAAATGTTTGATTAACTTTCCGTAATGGTATTCAACTTAGCTAGAAAGCTATTGTAATATTGTCTTCCGACTTGTACTACAGCGCCAGACTCTAGGGTGATTTCTTTGGTATTGAAGTTTTCGATCTGCCCCAGTTGTACAATGAACGATTTTTGTACTCTTAAGAACAAATGCGAAGGAAGTTTTTCTTCCATGTCCTTCATAGATTTTCTGATGGTGTAGTTCCTATGTTTGGTAAAAATCGTGACCATGTTGCCGTTGGCTTCTACATAGTAGATGTCGGTATAGGGAACCTTCTCGTATGCATTATCGGCTTTGATGTAAACTGCATCAGTGACCAAGTAAGGGCTTTCATCTTTTGACTTTACAGAAGCTGCGTCTGATACAGGGTTTACGCGCTTGTTGTACAGTACGATCTCTACGATAGCATGGATATCATTCGTGTTGAATGGTTTTACGATAAAGCCGGCAGGGTTGATTCGTTTGGCTCTTTCGATGATGGTAGGATCAGAATATGAAGTTACAAATACCAATGGTGCATCGACCATTTGCTTTAGGATTTCACCAAGCTCGATACCATCTTTGTCACCTTTCAGCTTGATATCCATAAAAATCATATCAGGTCTATACTTCTTGATGATTTTGATGGCCTGATTGGCAGAATTGGCAATATCAATATTGACATAACCTAAAAGCTCGAGAATCTCCTCGATATTTTCTGCAATATTTACATCGTCCTCGACGATCAGAATTCTTTCCTCTTTCATATATGGTTATGGGAAATATGGCGTGATTACTGTGAACAAATCAATTTTTGTGTATACGAAATTAAACAATTCTATTTACAAAATATAGTTTGGAGAATCAATAGTTTTCCCATTTTTCTGATTTTTTTATGTCAAAGAGTCATTATAGACTCATCATATCCTTGAATCTAGCTGCTTGTCTCCTGCTGACTTCAATTCTATCACCTCCTTTGAGCGTCACTACCAGACCTCCATTGAACCAAGGTTCAATAGCCTCTACCCAACTCAAGTTGATAATGTGCTTTCTACTCGCTCTGAAGAATGATTTTTCATCTAGTCTTTCATCTAGCGCATTGAGTGACTTATGAATCATCGGCTTATTGTTGTCAAAATACACCTTGATGTAGTTCCCATCGGATTCAAACAAGCGTACATGCTCCAATTTGACAAACCAACACCTATCACCGTCTTTGACAAATACTTGATCATTCAGCGTAAGCTTTTTACCTCCATTGTCTTTCTCGGATTCTGATGATTTTTGATTTTGATCCGTGAGTTTTTTCTGAAGTCGCTCTATGGCTTCGCCTAACCTTTTTGGTTCTATGGGCTTTAGCAAATAGTCTAAAGCATTGACCTGAAAGGCTTTCAAGGCATATTCATCATAGGCAGTAGTGAAGACCACATGCGGTACATTGTCCAATTCTTCCAAAAGGTCAAAGCCGGTTTTTTCAGGCATCTGAATATCTAGAAAGACCACATCAGGTAGGAGGTTATCGATTTTCTCCTTGGCATCATCCACATTATTGGCTTCGCCGATTACTTCTACATGGTCATATTGAGATAATAAATTGATCAGCTCTTTTCTGGCTAATCTTTCATCGTCTATTACAAGTGCTCGCATTTCTTTGAAATTTTAACCTAATGTAAGGTTTTGTTTTGGAATTTTTATTTCAGTGATGACAAAATCGCTCCCAGAATTGAATATTTTGAAGGATGCCCGCTCTCCATAGATCAATTTGAGGCGTTGTATTGTATTGGTGATGCCGTGGCCTTCTCCATCTTTCTTCTTACCAAATGGCTGACCTTTGAGTTGACCGCTATTTTTCACTTGGATATATAAGTCGTCTGTCAGGCCTTCATAGCATTTGATGATGATTTCTCCGCCCTTTACCCTGTTGGAAATACCATGTTTGATGGCGTTTTCTACGATTGTTTGAAGCATCATCGGAGGAATTCTGTAATCAAACGCCTCTGGCTCTACTTCATATTTCACAGTCAATCTTTCTTCAAACCTGATCATTTCTAAGTTGAGGTAGTCCTTCACCGTATTGAATTCATTTTCGAAATCAATCACCCGTTTTTTATCCATCATCAGGGAAAATCTCAGGATGTTTGATAATTGGGTGATGGCTGATTTCGCCTTGACAGGATCCTCATCTACCAAAGCCCTTACGCTATTCAGTGCATTGAATATGAAGTGAGGGTTGAGCTGAGACTTGAGGTGATTGAGCTGTATTTCGTTGATTTTAGCCTTGTACTTGAGGGATTGGTTGTAGTTATCCAAAAAGTGGAAAATAAAATACAACATCACCCAAAGCGAGTAGAATAGAAAGCTGACAAAAGTATTGACTGCTAAGACTAGCGGCCTGAGGTCCATACTTGGAATCAGCGTATCAAATACAAGGTTGATGATGATCTGAGCGATGGTATTGGACACGCCTAGGGCGAGCAGCGCCAAGAAAGTATTCCAGATCAGTTGTGAAAAGCTCAGACTAAACCAGCCATATTCCTTGATGACATAGCGAAGTCCATGTGTAGATATCAAATAAAAAGCAGCAAGCGTAAAAAAGGCACCTGTTTGTACTGGAGAGATTCCTCGCTCAAGGGATACAAAGAAAAGGTTGATCAGCGCAAAGCCAGACCAACCCAAGACTTGTAATATCCAGTATAATTTGATTCTATTCATGCCCAAACTCAAAGATAAGGAAGCTAAAGTTAGTCTTATATCCTATTATGTCAATGGGTAAATAGCTTGTTTGATTGACAAATCGTCATTTTAGTTCTACTTTAAGAAACTTGGCGGTATAGCTTTTCTTATTTTTAGCAACCTCCTCAGGCGTACCTTCTGTTACAATTTGCCCTCCTTGATTTCCTCCTTCTGGACCCATATCGATAATATGGTCGGCTACTTTGATGATATCTAAGTTGTGCTCAATGATCAAAACAGTGTTCCCTTTGTCTACCAATTTGTTCAGCACTTGCATCAGTAGCTCAATGTCTTGAAAGTGGAGTCCCGTACTTGGCTCATCTAAGATATAGAAGGTTTTTCCAGTATCTTTTTTGGATAGTTCTGTGGCCAATTTGACTCTTTGAGCTTCGCCACCAGAAAGGGTGGTGGCATGCTGACCCAAGGTGATATAGCCCAAGCCTACCTCGTTGAGGGTTTGTATTTTTCTAAGAATTTTGGGCTGAAACTCAAAGAATTCTACAGCTTGCTCAACGGTCATATCCAATACATCGGAGATTGATTTTCCTTTGAAACGCACTTCTAAGGTTTCTCTGTTGTATCGTTTACCCTTACAGGTTTCGCAAGGAATATGAACATCTGGCAAGAAATCCATTTCGATCAGCTTCATACCAGCACCTTCGCAGTCCTCACACCTGCCTCCCTTGACATTGAAACTGAACCTGCCTGGCTTATACCCGCGGATTTTTGCTTCTGGGAGCTCGGTAAATAGCGCTCTAATATCAGTAAATACCCCTGTATAAGTCGCTGGATTAGACCTTGGTGTTCTACCGATCGGTGACTGATCTACTTCTATTACTTTATCGAGATGCTCTAATCCTTTGATTTCTTTGTAGGCAAGAGGCTCTTTTTTGGAATTGTAAAAATGACTATTCAATAATGGATACAAGGTCTCGTGGATCAAGGAGCTTTTGCCCGATCCAGACACGCCAGTGACACAGATCATTTTGCCTAGAGGTAGTTTTAAATCTACTTTTTTCAAGTTATGGCCTTCAGCTCCTTTTAGGATCAAAACTTCCCCATTGCCTTTTCTTCGGGATTTTGGAACTTCGATTTTGAGTTCGTTGGAGAGGTATTTGGCAGTGATGCTTTTTTGATTCAGGAAATCTGTAGGTGTACCTGAGGCGACGATCTGCCCTCCATGTCTTCCTGCGCCAGGGCCAATATCCACCACATAATCTGATTCTAACATCATGTCCTTGTCATGCTCCACCACAATGACAGTGTTGCCCAAATCACGAAGATCTTGGAGTGCTTTGATCAGTTTGACATTGTCCCTTTGGTGCAGTCCAATACTGGGTTCATCCAGAATATAGAGTACGCCAACCAGTTGTGTACCTATTTGAGTGGCTAGTCGGATTCGCTGAGCTTCTCCACCAGAGAGGGTTCTCAGCGGTCTATTGAGCGAAAGGTAATCAAGACCAATATCTAGTAGAAAGCCAATTCTCTTTCTGATTTCCTTGAGGACTTCCTTCCCAATCACTTGTTGACGGTCTGTCATCCGCAATTCTATGTTTGCAAACCATGATCCAAGGGTATTGATGTCCATCATTGCCAGCTCACCGATATGTTTTTCCGCTATTTTGAAGTGTAGCGCTTCTTTCTTTAATCGGTAGCCTTCACAATCAGGACAAGTCTTGGTAGTAGTGTATTCACTGACCCATTGTTGAATTTTGTCAGAGCTTCCTTCTTGATGCTTGGTCAGGAAGTTGATGATCCCTTCGAAAGTAGTGGTCCACTTGGTGCCAGGATACTTGACAGAGTCAACCTCAACCTCCTGTTTGTCGCCATAAAGCAAAACATCTATGACCTCTTCTGGAAGCTTGGAAATTGGAGTGGAGATACTGCATTTGTACCGCTTGAGGATGGCATCGATTTTTTTGAATATCCAGATATCTCGGTATTCACCAAGTGGAGCTATCCCTCCCCTGCTGATACTGAGTTTGGGGTCAGGTATGATGTTTTCCTTGGTGATTTCTTCGATCACACCCAACCCATTGCATGTTGGGCAGGCCCCATAAGGGCTGTTGAAAGAAAAGTTGTTTGGAGCTGGTTCGTCGTATGAAAGTCCTGTAGTGGGGTCCATCAAGTATTTAGAAAAATGATGGATATTACCCTCTTCATCTCGAAGCATGATTACTCCTTTGCCATGTTGCAGGGCTGTTTTCAGGGATTGAGTAATGCGATATCGGTCTTCTTCCTCTGCAATGATCCTGTCTATGACGATTTCAATATCATGAATTTTGTACCGATCGACCTGCATTTTTGGCACCATCTCCATGACTACGCCGTCCACACGTACTTTGGAGAAGCCCATTTTTCTGATCTGCTCAAAAAGCTCTCGATAATGTCCTTTTCTACCTTTGACTACAGGGGCAAGGATGTAGAGTTTTTTACCAGCAAAGTTTTCAAAAAGCTGCTCGATGATCTGATCTTCCGTTTGTCGGATCATTTTATGGCCAGAGAGATAAGAAAAGGCTTCACCAGCTCTAGCATAGAGCAATCGCATGAAATCATAAATCTCGGTGACTGTTCCTACGGTAGAGCGTGGGTTTTTAGAAGTGGTCTTTTGTTCTATAGAAATCACTGGGGAAAGGCCATTGATCTTATCCACATCAGGCCTCTCCATACCTCCCAAAAATGACCTCGCATAGGCCGAAAAGCTCTCCATATACCTACGCTGACCTTCGGCATAAATGGTGTCAAATGCCAAGGAGCTTTTTCCACTACCACTCAAGCCCGTGATGACTACAAGCTTGTTGCGGGGAATTTCAATATCGATATTTTTGAGGTTGTGCTCGCGGGCACCGTATATTTCGATGAATTCTTCTTTGTCGGCGATAGTTTCTGTCATGAAGGGCTAATCCTTTAGATTTCAAGCTTGCAAAAATAGGGATTTAATAACTGCCATCCCAAGATGCATTGCGATTGATAAACCTATTTTCGAGGGATATAGTTTAGCAGTAAGTTCAATGAATCAAAGAGTATTGATTTAGCTTTTCTGAACTTCCTTGGCTTTGAGTTCTTCGAGTTCCTCACCTGTGACTGTTGATTTCAAGCCAGATAATACCAGTTGCCACCAATAGTAAAACATGGACTTGTGTTTGACTCTTTTTGCATAGACTGGCCCTTTTCTTAGCTCGCCATTTTTCTTTGGGTTTTGGGACTTGATGATGACTTTGCTGGCTAGAAAGGAGCCTATTTTTCTGAGAATATTTTTATCCTTTTGGTAATCTTCATTGAGCAGCTCGATTTCTAAGTCGTCATAGCGGACGATAACTTCTCCATAACCATCATAGTCATTTGCATAGATATTGAAATCAAGTCGATTGATCATTCCTGCTTTAAGGCTGATTTTTGCTTCTGGTTCTATCATGGTATTGACCTCCTTGAGCGCCATAGGGCCGAGTGTACCTCGTAGATGGAAGTTGCCCAAACTATCATCCAGTGCATAATTGAGATCAAGGTTAATCTTTCCTTTTCCCATCAGCAATGCATCAGCCTTGAGGGACAATTCATTGCTTTCCTGTCCGTTTTCTAAGTTGCTGAGCTCACTGATTTCGGCATTTAGATTGGAAAAGAAAAGGTGTGCAGTTCTTGGTGTGCTTTTTTCAGGTTGTTCTTCTATTCTCAAATATCCATTTTTCAAGATCGTATTTCTTATAGCCATGGGAACATTGATGGTCTGAAAAATCTCGTGAACCATAGCTGGTCTTCTTTCCATGTCTTCAGGGATTTTTTTATTGTTGAATACTTCAAGGTGAATTTGGCTGATTTTTAAGCTATCAATTTCTATGATGCCTCTTTTGAGAAATGCCTCAAAGTTCATCCCAGTGATATCCATTTTTCCTTCTTTGAGCTGAAGCCAAGGTTTTCTCAGTTTGAAGGATTGGGTGTAGGGAAATTTCTCAAACTTGTTGATGACTGAAAAGTCCTCTATAGCTAAACCTTGATCCTCAGTATCAAAGGATAGGCCTTTGATGGCGACTGTTTGTCTGAATTCATCAAAGTGTAAAGCTACTTCAGTGATTTGTCCATGGATGTTCTTTACACCAAAAAGCGCATTAGGATCTGCAAGATCCTCTTTGGTAAATTGAAAATTCTCAACATTGACCGATAAGTTTTCAATGTTGAGTCTTATAGAATCAGAGTAAAGGTCTTTATTTTCAAGATTGAAGTTGTGGAGGATGATTTGATTTGCTGCAATCATATCATAATCCTTTCTTTCTCTTTTTTCTGTCCTGCTTTCCAAGTTTAGCGAGTCGATAGGAGGAGTGACACTTTTTATTTGTAAGTTTTCTAGATTAGCGGAGTCAATGGCTATGGTGTTGTTAAATAGAAAATTTTTCCATTTGAACCCTGTGATTTTAGCATGGCTGAGGAGCAGGTCAAAGCTTGCTTGATCTGAGCGTAAGTCTTGCGTAGGCTTGATCTTGATATCTTCAATGTCCAAGTAGGTTCCAGCATAATTGTAGTCCAATTTGATATTTCCAAAGCTTACGTGGTGATTCTCAAAGCCACTCGTCCTGGTGATCATATTGCTGACAATAGAATCAGCATTTTGATTCAGATAGACATTGATCAAAAAAGGGATACCTCTGAGGGCTAGGATCACTACAACCAAGGCCAATAGGGCAATTATTGTCCATTTCTTCATAAAAATTCTCTGAAAAGTTAAGTTTGTAAGGTATGAATATAGAAAAATTTAGCACTAACTGCAATCTGATTTCAAGCTCACCTTGTTCAGGAGCAAGTGATATTGGCTAAGAAATTTAGCTAGGAAGCTGAATCGTATAAACTTTCCCTCTAGCCGTTCTTAGTTTATCAGATCGGAGCCAAGGGTTATACAACTTAAGTGACTTGTAATTGCTATTGTGTTTGATAGACCAATCTGCAAGGCTGCTGATATTGTCACTTACGACGATTTCTCTGAGATCAGGCATTTGATAGTAGTCCGTTTGCTTGAGATTGAATCCGTATTTTTCAGAGTTTTCAAAAATTTCTTTGAATGCCAAAAGTCTGAATACATATCGACTTGTTTCGTCATTGAGCAGCAGGTCGTAGTAGTTATTTTGCTTTTGTTCAGATTTTCTACGAGAAAGGCCACTCATGCCCATATTGTAGCTGGCAGCTACTGAGGTCCAGTTTCCAAATCTAGCATAGGCAGATTTGAGGTATTTGCAGGCAGCGAGTGTGGATTTTTCGAGATGATATCTTTCGTCTACATCATTGCTGACCTCAAGATTATATTCTTTGGCAGTGTTTGGCATAAACTGCCAAAAACCCCTAGCTCCTGCTGGAGAGACTACATTCATCAGCCCTGACTCGGCCATGGCCAGGTATTTGAAATCTTCGGGGATCCCGTTTTCTTTGAGGATTTTTTCGATGATAGGTAGGTATTTGCCAGAGCGCTTCATCAATAGAATCATATTGGATTGCCAATAGGCGTTCACGTAGATTTCCCGCTCAAGACGCTCTCTGACATCCTCTATGTCTAAAGGTACATTTTCTCCTGCAAAGCTGATCTCCTTTGGTAGTTCAAAAAGCTTGGCTCTATTATCTGGGATTTGTATCCTGATATTTTCGCCAGTTTCTTGTTGAAGATAGATTTCCTCATAAGGAATTTCGGGTTCGTCTTGCTGCCCAGAAGGCAACAAAACGAGCCCAAAAAGGAGGACAATCAGCCCATAGATGATGAAAAGATGATACCTTCTCAAAATTAATAGTTTGGTGACAATAGATATTTGCTGTAGAAATCATCGATCACTTTCACAGCATCAGTTGGATTATCAACGATGGAGAATAGATCCAAGTCTTCCGCATTGATGTTTTTCTCTGCGAGCATGGTGTCTTTCAACCAATCTACCATTCCAGACCAATACTTCTTACCTACAAGTACGATTGGGAACTTTCCAATCTTATTTGTTTGAATCAATGTTAAAGCTTCAAACAATTCGTCCAATGTTCCAAAACCACCAGGTAATACAATGAATCCTTGTGCATATTTCGTAAACATCACTTTTCTTACGAAGAAGTAATTGAATGTAATCAGCTTGTCTGGATCAATATAGATATTGTTGAATTGCTCAAATGGTAGAACAATATTCAGACCAACAGACTTTCCATTTTCAGAATGTGCTCCTTTGTTACCAGCTTCCATGATACCAGGTCCGCCACCTGTGATGACTCCATATCCATGCCTTACAAGCTTGGCAGCTATTTCTTCTGCCATTTTGTAAAAATGATGATCTCTTGGGGTTCTTGCAGAACCAAATACAGATACACAAGGTCCGATTTTCGCTAGTTTTTCGAATCCCTCTACAAATTCAGACATCACTTTGAAAATGGCCCAAGAGTCGGCACTCTTGATTTCATTCCAATCCCTTTCTTTGAATGCTTTGCGGATTCTTTCTTCTTGTTTTGGGTCTATTTGACCGTTATTTTCACTCATAATTTTTAATCTTTAATTAAAAAACGATTTAAAGTGGCTCAAAAGTTATTTTAAGCGTGTAAAGTTAGATTTTTCTTTTAGAGAAGTAAAACAAACCTTGGTAATAATGGATTTTAGTCCAAAAAAGTTGCATTCAAAAATACTTGTTGCTTTAGATGGTTAGAGGTATTACTTTCGCAGACTTTTATTTTCGATCTTATGAATTTACGTGAAAAGTCCCTGGAAGTCAGGAAGGTATTTGAGGATCTTGATGTTGAAATCAAGGCCTTCATGCAGGCTAGTCAGCTTTCTTGTATAGCTGGGTGTGGGGCTTGTTGTGCCAATCCTAATGTGCATGCATCGGTGCTTGAATTTTTACCCTTGGCTTTTGATTTATACGAAAAGGGAAAAGCTGATAAAGCGCTAGAGTTATTAGGTGAAGTGGGTGAAGATGCCAATTGCATAATTTACAAATCATTCAGCGTGGATTCGAAGTCTGGATTTTGCTCTGATTATGCAAATCGTGGTATGATTTGCCGCTTGTTTGGTAGTGCTGCTAGAAGAAATAAAGAAGGAAAAAAAGAACTGATCACCTGCAAAATCATCAAGGAACAAAAATCTGAAGCATATCACCAAACTGCTGCTGCGATCAAGGAAGGTGCAGCAGTTCCATCGAGTGGAGATTTTTATTCACAGCTATATAATATTGATTTTCAGTTGACCAAGGAGCAATTTCCAATCAATATTGCCATTAGAAAGGCTATAGAGACAGTATTGACTTATATGTTTTATACTGAAAACAATGAACCTGAGGGGATAGATAATTTTTGATGCCAGCTTTTTGCCGTATATTGTAGTCAATTGTAATTAAAGGAATTTTTAAAAAACTACATCTATGCTGAACGTTTCAGAAATCGTACAGACCATCAAGCAGCTGATAGAAGTAAGAATTCAGCTTGTCAAAAATCAGGTCGAAGAGCAGTTTTCGGAAGTCTTATCTAGGATCTTTATTCTGGTTTTGATGGGGCTAGCTTCTCTGATGATCTTATTATTTGCTAGTATATCATTAGCTTTTTATATCGGGGAGAAGCTATATTCTCCATATATGGGGTTTTTATATGTGAGTTTACTTTACTTGCTGCTCTTCGTGTTTCTATTTTTGCTGAGAGAGTCTGATGGCTTAATTTCATCCTTTAGGGCTTTTTTCAGAGCTTTTTTATTTCGAAACAAAAAGCAATAAGCCATGCAGGATGATTTAAAGAAAAAAGCGGAGGAGCTTGAGCAAACTTTACAAGCACAGATGAACTTACTCAAATCTGATTCTCAAGATTGGGTAAAAGTAGGTGCAGGAGTCTTTGTTGGTGGATTGGTTGCCTTTGGTCTAGTCAGTGCCTTCAAAGGCAAGAAAAATAAAAAGACAAAGAAAGTCATGGCTGTGCTCGAGAGGGAAGGCTTATTGGACGAGGAAATCGCTGAAAAGCTCACGGCTAAAAAGCAGTCAGGTTTTATGGGCAGAATGGCGGCAGTTTTAATTCCGATGGCCATTGCTTATGCTAAAGATAAATTTTTGAACAATTACCTTCAATCTCAGGAAGAAGAAGATGAAGCATAGTGCTGTCACTGACAAGATTTTATCTAATTACCGAGAGGGAAGAAAGGCTATCGCTTGGCTTATTGACCCCGATAAGTTGGCTGACAAAGCTGACTTTCTGGCTCAACTTAAGATTGTACAGAGACACCACCTTGATTTTATTTTTATTGGTGGGAGTTTGGTTGAGAGTAATGGCACCGAAGAGATCATCGCTACGATCAAGCAAATTGACACTACTATTCCAGTGATCTTATTTCCAGGAAATGCAAGTCAGTTTACACCTAATGCAGACGCAATCCTGTTTCTTTCCTTGATTTCGGGGCGTAATCCTGAATTTTTGATTGGTCAACATGTGACAGTGGCTCCTTTATTGGCAAAAAGCAAAATGGAAGTATTACCGACAGGCTATATGCTAGTAGATGGGGGAGTGACTACCAGTGTGAACTATATTTCCCAAACTATTCCCTTACCAAACAATAAGCCTGAGATTGCACTTGCTACTGCTTTGGCGGGTTCATTTTTAGGTCTGAAGTATTTTTATTTGGACGCAGGGAGTGGTGCTCAAGTACCTGTTTCCAGTTCCATCATTCAAGCAATCAAAAGTCAAATTGACGCTCCCCTGATCGTAGGCGGAGGACTCAATACGCTGGACAAAGTAAAATCATCCTTCAAAGCTGGGGCTGATGTTGTGGTCATCGGCAATGGTGCAGAAAAAAACCTCAGTCTATTGACCGAGGTTTTGGAATATGTGCATGTTCTCAATTTATCCTTGAACATTAATTAAAGATTCTCTTCTACGCATTTTGCCTGCTGGCAAACCATACATCATTTTGAATCTGCGACAGAAGTAGGCGGTGTCCTTATAGCCAACCTCTTTACCGATATCTCTGATGCTCTTTTTGGAAGTTCTGAGTAATTCTACTGCTGCTTCCATACGCTGATATTCGATGTAGTCCTGTGGATTGATACCCGTGAGCATTTTGAAATATTGGCCTACATAATCCTCGGATACATTGGCCACTTTAGCAAGTACTTTATTAGATAGATCTCCACCAATGTTCTTTTTGATGTAATTGAACATTTCTATTAGTCTAGGGTCTTTGAAATAAGTACTGTTGGTAGAAAGCTCTTCAACAAATAGTCTATTTTTCAAAATATGGCGGACGATTTCGATTACCAAAAGCTCTGTGAACAGTTTCAAAACACGCTCTTTTCCTGGCGTATGTTGTTCTGACTCTTTTACAATATCTTCTAGTATAGTTGCAATCTGATCATTGAACCTGATTACAAATGGAGGAATACCGAGTGAATTGAAGAAATTCACAACATCGAATACTTTTGCTTCAAAATTGACTATGGTGACACAGTCTTCTTCAGCATTTTTGATGTCTTTGAAGCTGATAGTTTGCAGGTATTTTCTTTTGTTATCCAAAAAAGACTCGTTGCTCAAATCTGTCTTCTTGGAAACTGCTCCAAATGAAATATTGGTTTTCCTACCTGCCGGGATAAAGAGAATTTCTCCTTCATTGACACCTTCTCCTTCCTCGGAGAATTTTAGAGAACCTTGGTGTAAGAGTATTGCTGTATTTTCTGAATCACTAAAATCTGAAATGCTTACAGCTTTCTCAACTTTGTAGTTATTGCCCTTTAAGAAGCGCACTCCTACTGATTCGATGACTTTATTGTAAAATTCCATGAATAAAGGCTTTGTGGTTTTATTGTAAAACTATGATAAAAATTTTATTCACAATGGAATAATTTGATAAAAATTTCATGTAAAAAAGAAAAAGGGCAAAAAAATTGGATTTTTTGCCCTTTTTTAGACTTGAAAATTGGATTATCTTAAAATACCACGGGATATAACTATTTTTTGAATCTCGCTAGTCCCCTCATATATCTGTGTGATTTTAGCATCACGCATCAATCTTTCTACATGGTATTCCTTGACATAGCCATATCCTCCATGTACCTGAACAGCCTCTACACTCACATCCATAGCTACTTGAGAAGCATATAATTTTGCCATCGCAGAAGCGTGGGCATAATCTTGACCTTGATCTTTGAGCCAGGCAGATTTGATGACCAGCAGTCTAGCCGCTTCAATATTGGTGGCCATATCAGCAAGTTTGAACTGAATCGCTTGATGCTGACTGATTGGTTTTCCAAATGCTTTTCTTTCTTTGGAATATGCCAAAGCCAATTCATAAGCCCCAGAAGCTATTCCCAATGCCTGTGCGGCGATACCAATTCTTCCACCATTGAGTGTTTCCATGGCGAAAGTAAATCCGAAGCCTTCCTCTCCAATTCTATTCTCTACAGGAACTCTTACATCTGTAAACATCAAAGAATGTGTATCAGATCCTCTGATGCCTAGCTTATCTTCTTTTTTACCAATGATGAATCCATCCCAACCTTTTTCGACAATAAAGGCAGAGATGCCTTTATGACCTTTGGCTGGATCGGTTTGAGCGATGACTAGATATACGCTAGCGGTGCTGCCATTAGTAATCCAATTTTTGGTACCATTCAGAATATAATGATCTCCATCCTTGACAGCCTCTGTTTTTTGAGAAGTAGCATCAGAGCCTGCTTCTGGCTCAGATAGACAAAATGCACCGATGATTTCTCCTGTTGCCAATGGTTTCAGGTATTTTTCTTTTTGAGCTTCTGAACCATATTTTTCCAAGCCCCAGCAGACCAGAGAATTGTTCACAGACATAGATACAGATGCCGAGGCATCGATCTTGGAGATTTCTTCCATTGCCAATACATAGGAGACCGTATCCATACCACCACCGTTGTATTTGGGATCCACCATCATGCCCATGAAGCCTAATTCTCCCATTTTTTTGATTTGTTCGTGGGGAAACTTAGCCTCAGTATCTCTATCGATAACACCAGGCAATAATTCAGTCTGAGCAAATTCCCTCGCTGCGTCCCGCACTGCTAAGTGCTCCTCTGTATAGTCGAAATTCATATATATATTTGGGTTAAGTAATTTTCCGCTTGAAAGATAATTCAAAAAAATAAGAGGCACAATTACTTGCGCCTCTTATGTAAACTGATTTGTGAGATTTTGGTTTCCGTTTTTTTTAGTCTCTATTTCCGAAGAAAATAAAGATGTAATAAGCTAATGTAGCCAAGGAGGCTAAGGCTGCAACTACATAAGTCATTGCTGCCCATTTCAATGCGTCTTTGGACATGGCATATTCTGAGCGTGTCACGATGTTTCTTTGGTTTACCCAGGCCAATGCTCTCCGACTTGCGTCAAATTCTACAGGAAGTGTTACTAAAGTAAATAAAGTCATGATACCGTAAGCTCCTACCACGATGAATCCGATGATTTCATAAGGAAGTCCAATGAAAAAGCCACCCAATAGAGAAGCAATCAAGACGATATTTAGAATTTTACCACTTGCATTTTGGATTGGTACCATAGCTGAGCGCATCTCTAACCAAGTGTAAGCGGTAGCATGCTGAATGGCGTGACCACATTCGTGCGCTGCTACTGCTGTAGCGGCAGCATTTCTACCATAATATACATCTGGGCTTAAGTTGACAGTTCTATTGGCAGGATTGTAGTGATCAGATAACTGACCTTCCACACAATTTACGGACACATTAGAAATATTATTGTCCGCAAGCATCAATTCTGCGACCTCTTTTCCTGAAAGGTTTGCTTGAAGTGGTGTTTGAGAATACTTTTTGAATTTGCTTTTCAGCCTGTTGCTCACCACGAATCCTAGGACTCCGAATACAACGACGATAAGAATAATCATAGCTTTTGTTTTATTTTAAACTGCTTTTCAATACGAATTTAAGAAGTTTTGGGTTCTTTGTTTGCAGTGATTTTGAAGAAAATACCGAAAGCTAATAAGCCGATGGCAATAATCGTCAAAACTTGAGAGCCATGAATGATGGCTGCAAAGATTTTTCCCTGATCTTCTGATAAACCATACCTGATCAAAATGAAGGCCACAAGTGCATGAAAGGTTCCAATACCTCCCTGTACAGGAGCTATCATGCCAATACTACCCATTACCATGACCATCAATACGGACCTAGGTGACAGACTGGCAGTAGAAGGAATGGCAAGAGCTACAGCATACATGGTAAAATAGTAGGTAAACCAAATCGCGATAGAAGATGCCCAAAAGCCCACTTGATTTTTTACTTTACTTACAGATATAAGGCCTTTGATCAAGTCTCTGATGAAGTGTCGAAGCTTTTTGATCAAACTATTGTCTCGATACCTTTTGAATAAGAAGTAGAAAAATAAGGCAGCGACCATTAAACCGCCGATAAAAATTGGTAGGATGCTACTGATCTTATCGAATAAGTCTACTAAAGAAACCAAATCGGTAATCAAGGTTATAAAGAGGGATCGCTCCAGAAAGAAAGCCAAGAATATCGTGGAGGCCATAAAGAGTAAATCAATGGTGCGCTCTAATATGACAGTACCGATCAGCTTACCCATTTCCAAGCCCTCGGTTTTCTGAAGGACTCCACAGCGGGCTACCTCCCCAGCTCTTGGAATGATTAGATTTGCCAAGTAGCCTATCATCAGTGCCCAGAAAGCCCGCAATGTTCTGATCTGACGCTGCTCACCAGCGTCTAATAGAAGCTTCCATCGCCATGCCCGGAGCCAAAAACCCCATAGAGCAATTAGAATAGAAGCTCCCATCCAAGCCCAAGAAATTTCCGAAACTACTTGGGATAGTTCGCTGATGCTGATATCCTTGTATAAAAACCAAAAGATCCAGATCGCCACTCCTAGAGATAGCAAGACCTGGATCCATTGTTTGATGTTAAGTTTCAAAATTTAGATGACTTTATTGTGGTCATCTGGGAAGATGACTACGGGTTTATATTTTTTGGCTGCCTCGAAGTCCATTGAAGCATAAGAAATGATGATCACTACATCTCCCACTTGTGCTTTTCTCGCAGCTGGACCATTGAGACAGATCATTCCACTTCCTCTCTCACCTTTGATCACGTATGTTTCTAGTCTTTCACCATTGTTGATGTTGACGATCTGGACTTTTTCGTTTTCAATGATATTGGCAGCATCCATCAGGTCTTCATCGACTGTAATGCTTCCTACATAGTGAAGCTCGGCCTGTGTGATTTTTACCCTATGGATTTTAGATTTTAATATTTGGATATGCATGACTCAAATTTTGCGCAAAACTAATCAAATTATTTCGAGATTGTCTATCAGCCTCACTTCACCGATATATGCTGCGGTACAGATCGATACTTTCTTTTGGTTTTTGATCCCTTTGAGTTTGATCAAAGTATCGGTATGTACTAATTCAAAATATTCCAATCTAGCTTGGGGCTCGTCATGGAATCTTTTAGTGACTTTTTCTTTGATTTCAAACCAATTTTGTCCAGCTAATAGTTCATCTTTTGCAAAAAGCATACACTTGTAAAGGATCGTTGCCGTAAGCCGATCTTCTTTGCTAAGTCGGATATTTCTTGATGACATGGCAAGCCCATCATTTTCCCTGACGGTGGGCACTGTGATGATTTCTACATCAAATGAAAGATCAGAAACAAGCCTTTTGATGATGGCAACTTGCTGCAAATCCTTCTGACCGAAGTAGGCTTTGGAAGGTTTAACAATATTTAACAGTTTGGAAACCACCACTCCTACACCATTAAAATGACCCGGTCTAAAGGCTCCTTCAAGGGTTTTATCAAGGTCTCCGAAGTCTATTTTTAGGAGAGTTTCGGTAGGGTACATTTCAGAAACACTTGGTAAAAAGACAAAATCTACTCCATTTTCTTCCAAAAGTTTCAAGTCTTCTTCTAAAGTAATTGGATACTTTTCAAAGTCTTCTTTGTTATTGAATTGCGTAGGATTGACAAAAATAGATACAATCACCGCGTCAGAAGATAATTTTGCATTTTCGACCAAAGACAAGTGGCCATAATGGAGTGCTCCCATAGTAGGAACAAAACCTATGGTTTTTTGACTTTTTCTAAGAATGTCTAGTGCTGATTTTACTTCGTTTTTGGTCCTGAGAATATCCACGATTTGCCTGAGTTGTCAAATGTAAAATAGCCGCAAAGCTATGTCATTCCTCAGAAAAACAATGGATTTGCGGGATTTTTTTTGTAACTTTGTAGTCCCGTATTATCCCTCAACAAAAAATAACAAGATATGTCCAAACTTCGTATCCTCTACGTTGCAAGTGAAATCAATCCATTCCTACAAACTTCTGAAGTTGCCAATTTCGTGAGGGCTTTGCCTCAGGCCATGCAAGAAAAAGGTATGGAAATTCGCATTCTTGTTCCTAGATTTGGCTTGATCAATGAAAGAAAGAACAGGTTGCACGAGGTAGTGAGACTTTCTGGAATCAACATCGCAGTTGGTGAGGAAGAAAAACCATTGATTATCAAAGTAGCATCTATACCCAATGCAAAGCTTCAAGTTTATTTTATAGACAATGAAGACTATTTCCAAAGGAAGAGCGTTTTCCACGACAAGCAGGAAAAGTTCTACGAAGATAATGACGAAAGAGCCATTTTCTTCTGTAAAGGTGTAATTGAGACTGTGAAAAAATTAGGATGGGCTCCTGACGTAGTACATTGTAATGACTGGATGACCAGCTTGATACCAATGTACTTGAAGACCACCTACAAAAATGAACCTTTGTTCAAAGATACAAAATCGGTATTTGCTATTTATAATACCGGATTTAGCCATAAATTTGGCGACGATTTATTTGAGAAAGTTAAGATGGTGGATATAGACGACAACATCTTGGCTCCTTTGAAATCCAAAGACTATGAAGGTTTCCTTAAAATCGGAATGGAATATGCCGACATGGTCATCAAAAGCGAGGATATCTCAGATAAGTTGACACAATTAATTGAAGATTGCTCTAAAGACAAGAAGTGTGAGATTAACAGCGAAGAAGACGAACAACTTTTTGAAAGTTACTACAACATCTATACTGACCTGGCCGGCTAAAGCGGTTGCAGGGCTATTTGTCACATTATCCATCGCGAGTTCTTGCAGTGATCCTTCCAGTATCGGACTGGACTTGGATCCCAACAATAATCAGATAGGGGTTTTCTATGCAGAAATACCCCTTTCTGCTTCTATGGTTTTGCTTGATTCTTTCAATACCACCAATGCGGGTGCAATGGTGATTGGTGGTGGAACAAGCGATTTCTTTGGTGCTACTGAAGGGATAGGTTTTTCAAGACTAGCTATCAACCCAGCAGGAGCAAGACCCGAGCAAAACGCGGTTTTAGATTCTGTGAAATTCAATTTTCAAATTGAATCAGTCATCGGCAATGACCTTAGTACGCCAAAGAGTATTTCTGTACACTTGCTCAACGAGCGGATATTGGATACCACCTACTATAATTTTGACCGATTGGAATTTGATCCTCAGCCAATCGCCCAGGGCAGTTTCAATTTTGCAAATAGACAAGATACTTTGGTCTCAGTGCAAATGGAGTCTGGCTTTTCTCAGTTTATCTTCGATGAATTGAAAAAAGGAGATGCATTTAGGGACATTTTTACTTTTAGAAATTTGATCCCAGGTATTGCCTTCCAAGGCAATACAGGTGAAGAGGCTTCTACTGCAATAAGAGTCGGTAATACTACAGGTATCATCGTTTATTATAAAAATGTAGGGGATACTGTTTCAAGAGGTTACGCCATTTCCACAGCTCAGTCTCGTCATTTCAATTATGTGAACAACGACAGGACTGGAACACCAACGGCCGTGATCACCGAACCGGGACAATCTTATGATGTAGGCCCTAAAGTAGGTACCAAATCAAATGTAGGTTTGTTATTGAGACTGGATACTAGTCCTATAGATGCCTTTCTAGATACTTTGCAGAACGTAACATTCAATGACATTGAGCTGGAAATAGGTCCATTGAAAAGCAATATTGCTACCAACCGACCTCCTACATCCATGATTATGTTTTTTGCCAGTGAGAATAATACGATTTTGACGGGTCCTGAAGGACAAGAGTTTTCGGTACAGCAAGAAGGGAGACCTCAGTTGGTTACAGAAAATGGTGTAGCTAGACCAGCCACTTCGGCACCAACTTATCTTGCTTATAGTAGCAACTCTAATCTTTACAGGCAGAAGATCACATCTTACATGAACGCTGTATACAGATTAGGTTTGCAGCGAAATGATTTCTTACTTTATCCAGCCACTCCTCAACCAGGCTCTGGAGATATTTTCAAAAGATCGTTTAGAGAATTTGTAGTGGATCAAAATGACATTAAATTGAAAATATATTATTCTAAAATCAGGGCATTTTAGCACGTGATTTTGGGGTGTCAAACTGTGCGAGACCCAAGCTAAATTTTGTTTTTGGAGGAATCCAAATTTGAGAATTTAGGTTGGGTTTTTGCTTTCTTATTTCTAAAAGGTTTAACTTTATTCTTTAATCATTTTTGCATATGTGTGGAATAGTAGCTTATGTAGGGCAACAAGAAGCGTTGCCAATAATCATCAAAGGACTCAAGAGGCTAGAATATCGTGGTTATGATAGTGCAGGTATTGCACTGATCAACCAAAAAGGTCTCAATGTCTACAAGAAAAAGGGAAAAGTATCTGAATTGGAAAACCACCTGACCAGCCAAGGTGAGCTCCATTCGACTATTGGAATTGGACATACCCGTTGGGCTACGCATGGTGAGCCTAATGATGTCAATGCACACCCGCATTACTCAGCGAGTGAAAAATTTGCGATGATTCACAACGGGATCATTGAAAATTATGATGTATTGAAGACAGACTTGAAAAACAGAGGGTATACCTTTCAGAGTGAAACAGACTCTGAAGTTTTCATGAAGTTTATCGAGGATATTCACAAAAACAACAATTGTAGCCTTGAAGAAGCGGTGAGGCTCGCTTTACACAAAGTAGTAGGCGCTTATGCGATTGTCATCATGAATATCGAAGAGCCTGATACCTTGATTGCAGCTAGAAAAGGATCTCCTTTGGTGATAGGTGTTGGTAAAAATGAATATTTCCTTGCATCTGATGCAACCCCAATTATTGAATATACCAATCAAGTAATTTATTTGGATGATTATGAAATTGCTGTCATTAGAGATGGCTCTCTTCAGATCAAGACCATCGAAAATGTAGAGACCAACCCTTACATCAATCAGCTCGAAATGGAGCTCGAGGCAATAGAAAAGGGAGGTTATGAGCATTTTATGCTCAAGGAAATTTTTGAGCAACCGAGGTCTATTGCAGATTGTATGCGAGGAAGGCTAGATGCCAAAAATGGTCGCTTGGTCCTGGGTGGTCTCAGGGATTATATGAACAAGTTTCAAAATGCGGACAGGATCATCATCACAGCTTGTGGTACTTCTTGGCATGCGGGCCTGGTTGCAGAATATTTATTTGAAGAATTTGCTCGTATTCCTGTAGAGGTAGAGTATGCTTCTGAGTTCAGATATAGAAATCCAGTTATCAGTGAAAAAGATTTCGTAATTGCGATATCTCAGTCTGGTGAAACTGCTGATACGCTTGCAGCGATTGAGTTGGCCAAATCCAAAGGCGCGACTATTTTTGGTGTATGTAATGTGGTAGGTTCATCTATTGCGAGAGCGACCCATGCGGGGAGCTATACCCATGCGGGACCAGAGATCGGAGTAGCATCTACCAAGGCATTTACAGCTCAGATTTCTGTGTTGACAATGATGGCATTGATGCTTGGTTATCAAAGAGGCACCCTCACTGAAAGCAAATATGTACAATTACTCAATGAACTAGAAACCATTCCAAGTAAGGTAGAGCGTACGCTCAAAATGAACCCGAATATTGAAGCGATCTCTGCTGAATATAAAGATGCTAGAAACTTCCTCTATTTAGGTAGAGGGTATAATTTCCCAGTTGCCTTAGAAGGCGCATTGAAGTTGAAGGAGATATCATATATCCACGCAGAGGGATATCCTGCAGCAGAGATGAAGCATGGTCCTATTGCCTTGATTGATGAGGAAATGCCAGTAGTTTTCATCGCCACCAAGGATAACTCATATGAAAAGGTGGTGTCGAATATTCAAGAGGTAAAGGCTAGAAAAGGAAAAATCATAGCTGTAGTCACCGAAGGAGATACGGTAGTAAGAGGTATGGCAGACCATGTCTTAGAAGTACCAGATACTGCTGAGGCTTTTGTTCCCCTTCTTTCAGTAATTCCTTTGCAGATCCTATCTTATCACATCGCTGTGATGAGAGGCTGTAATGTGGATCAGCCGAGGAATTTGGCTAAGTCAGTTACGGTAGAGTAATAAAACAAGAAACCCAGCTTAAAAGCTGGGTTTCTTGTTTTATTATTAAGCGATTTTTAATCTCAGCTCTCCTTTTCTTTTGAAGATCTTGAGATCAAAATATTGATTGATAAAAGCCTTGCATTGATTTTCAGACCATTCTGCCCGAGAGTCTGTGTCGAACAGGATGGTCATTCTCAGCATGGTCTTTACAAATTGCTCGTGTTGACCCAGTTCTCTAAGCCAGAGGGTCAATTGCCTAAACCAATCTTCCTGGAATTTATCAAAATGGCTTCGTCCATCAAATAACAGTTCAAGCTGATTGTCTCCATACTTGTACCTGTATACACCACAGAGTTGGTGATAGATGATTTTCAGACGGTCTGTAGGATATTCATATGCATCAATGATCTGATTAAAAGTATTGTCCATCAGCATCAATGGATTGTAAAGTGCTGTGTAGGATTTTTTTAACTCATATACCATCAGCTCCAAAGATTTTTCTTCCATGGCAGTCTGTGCTTGCCGCAGGATATAATTTTTGTCTAAAGGAAAGAGTTTCTGAATCATTGTCAATTAAATATCCTGCAAAATACGTCATTTAAAGAGATAATTAAAACAAAAGCCTTGAATTGTATGCTTTAAAAATTTTAATCTCAACAATATTTTGAGCGCCTACTTTTAAGAAGTAAGTGCATATTTATCAAGTTTAATAACCTCCTACTATCTATAATCCTATATTTTCAATGGAGAAATATAGAGACGAAGCTCAAATTGATTTGTATTCAAATCATAAAATTATTAAAATTGACTTGTTGTTGAATCAAATTGATCTTATTTTTGATTTAGATTCAAATCAATCTGTATGGAAGAGTTGTTGAAGTATCAGGGAAATTTATTAAAAAATTTCCAAAGCAGCTGGTATAGATACTTGTATAAAGATTTGCTAGTAAAGGAAAGACTCCTAGGAATTAAAGGTTTGAGAGGTGTTGGTAAAACCACTCTTTTGTTACAGCATTTGAAGGAAATTCTAGATCAGGGAGAAAAAGGATTATATGTAACAGCTGAACATCCTTATTTCTATAATCAAACGTTATTTGAGCTAGCATCTCTCTGGTATAGCTATGGGGGAAAGGTTTTGTTGGTGGATGAAATTCATAAATATCCCGATTGGTCTAGAGATCTTAAATTAATTTACGATGGATTTCCTGAATTGAGGATGATATTTACCAGTTCGTCAGCATTGGATCTTTATCGTGGGGAAGCAGACCTGAGCAGAAGATTGGAAACTCAAATTTTACATGGACTATCTTTCAGAGAGTACCTTTCTTTATATCATCAAATTTCTCTTGAACCAATAGATTTTCAAGACATTATTGAAAACACGTTGAGTATTTCAGATGGACTTATAAAAAAAATTGGTGAACCAGTATTGCCCCTTTTCAAAGAGTATCTTCAGGCAGGTTATTTTCCCTTCACCAAAGACCTGAAGGCTGAAAGAATTCCTCAAAGATTGATCCAAATAATCAACACAGTCCTAGAAAGTGACCTTTCTGCCATTCAGGGTTATAATGCATCCAATGTCATTAAAATCAAGCAACTTCTTGGAGTGATAGCTGAAAGTGTTCCTTTTGAGCCTAACATTTCAAAAATTGCAGAGAAAATGCATCTTGGAAGACAAACTGTAAATATTTACATCAAGCATCTAGAAGATGCAAAAATTTTGAATCTACTCTATGAACAAGTTAGGGGGATTAGCCAATTGCAAAAACCAGGCAAAATTTATTTTGAGAATCCCAACTTCCTTTTTTCTCTACAAGTGAATCCTTCTATTGGTACAGTTAGAGAAACCTTTTTCATGAATCAACTCAGAAATAGTGGACGCATTGTAAGTATAAGCAAAAAAGGGGATTTTCTCGTAGATGAAAAATATACCTTCGAAATTGGAGGAAGAAATAAGAATAAGACCCAAATCAAAAATGTGGAAAATTCATTTTTAGCTTTAGATGATATGGAGTATGGAATTGGAAACAAGATACCGCTGTGGTTATTTGGGCTTTTGTATTGATTACCCCCATTGCTTCAATTGTCCATCTCTTAGAGATTCATTGGCCATTGCAATTGCGATAGCCGTCTGTCCACCATTGATGATATTTGAATAGGGAAGAGCTTGCTCCTCTATGCATCGATAGAAATCAATTAGCGCATAGTAGCTACCATCTTTTAGGGGTTCGTCGATTAGCCTAATTGCCTTTTTGTCTTCCATCCAATTTAGTTTGGTTGCCCCAGAGACTCCATCTACCTGTTGCAATTCTTCTATATGGTTTTCTTCTGGATAGAAGTAGCCATCATTAAAGAAAAGAGAAATGGTGCCTTTATTTCCCCTAATCTTAAAGACATATCCTTCGTGAGCATTGCTACAAGTAGCACCAAAGTTGCCGATCATACCAGCATCTTCATACCTGGCTAGAATTTGCACATTATCGTGGGTTTCTCTACCATCTTTGAAATAATCAATTCCTCCTGTTGCGAAGAGACTATTTGGCTGTGTTTCAAATGCCCAATTGATAAAATCAACCTGATGAGATAGTAATTCTGCTGCTAGGCCACCGGAGTATTCATGATACATTCTCCAGTTTATCATCCTTTCAAGCTCTGGACTTGGTACATGCCTCCTCCAGTTATTGTTTCTATCCCAACGAACTTCTACTTGAGTGACTTTACCCAAATACCCCGCTTGGATGTAGTCTTTTACCTTGAAGTATAGAGGGGAATAGCGATACTGATGACCTATTTGTATGGTTTGCTTGGGATGATTTGAGGCAATCTTCTGCAGCGCAATAGACTCTTGAGCTGTGTGAGTCATGGCTTTTTCTAGATAGATATGCTTGCCATTTTCTATTGCTGTTTTAGCATGTTCAAAGTGCATGGACAGAGGTGTACAGATAAAAATGATATCTAGATTTTTGTCCTCAGCCATCTGCCGATGTTCTTTGTATTGTTTAATTTTGGAAGTATCTCCATGATTTTTCAATGCTGCAAGCCTAAAGTCAAGGGTATCACATACAGCATTTACCTCAAAATATTCGGGTAGATTGTTAATTACATCATGAAGTCCTGTTCCACGACTTCCATAACCTAAGATCCCTACTTTGTAGGTTTTTTTGATAGCTTGATGGATGGCAAATGCAGGAATCGTACTTGCCAAACTGACCATTGCGCTTGTTTTGATAAAATCTCTTCTTCTCAAATCTTAATTTTTTAACCGTTCTAAAGTAATGATTTTCAACCCCCGATCCAATTTTGATAGATGGTGTGGTGGTTTAACCCTGTTAAAAAAAGCGCTGATCGTTGGTTCAGCGCTTTATGGTGATCTATAACTTAGGTTCCCAACCCGGTTCATAACTTCTAGACCAGAGTTCCATACCTTTTCTATTATAGATATGTCCATTGCTTGAGTTACAATCGAAGTTCTCGCCAATTCTGGAAGAGATATTTGCTAAATGACACAAAAGTGTACTTTTTCTGCCCTCACCTATTGGAGATCTAGGAACTTCTTTTCCTCTGATTGCTTCGAGAAAGTTGACCACATGTGAGGTACTCATATCTCCACCACCACCTAGTCCTGTACCTCCCTCGTCACCTCCTGATTTGACTTCGCGAATCAGTTTCCCATCTCGGTCAAATAATCTATACAGCTCCCTATCGACAAATACAGCTCCTTCGGTACCATAGATGACAGTACCTCTTCCACCACCGTACATGTCATAGTTATTTCTACTTTTCCCATCCCAAATGATGGTCTTGTCCCCATCAAATTTGAAAGTAGCTAGCATGGTGTCGTACATTTCCCAGCCATCATCTTTAAAATGATATTTTCCTGCATCTACGGCTACATGATTTGGGAATTCTACTTGCAATGCCCACCTAGCAATATCCAATTCATGGGTAGCATTGTTGCCTGTTTCCGCTGTTCCGAAATCCCAACCATACCAATGCCAGTTGTAATCCCATGTATTGTGCATGTAGGCTTTCCTCGGAGAAGGGCCTTGAAACAAATCCCAGTCAAGTCCCTCCGGAACGGCTGCAGGACTTGGGTTAGGAACCCTACCCCTTGCCATATTGTAAAATGCTTTTGCCATATATGGCTTACCAATAGCTCCATTGTGGATTTCTTGGATAATTTCTATTGTGTGGTCTGAGGAGCGCTGTTGGTTGCCCATTTGGACTACTTTACCATATTTTTCTTGATAAGCTACGAGTAACTCACCCTCCTTGGCATTGTGGCTACATGGTTTTTCTACATAGACGTGCTTGCCAGCTTCTAAGGCCATCCAAGTACCTGGTGCATGCCAATGATCTGGTGTAGCATTGATGATCGCATCCACAGATTGATCCTGAATTACTTTAAAAATAGAATTTTCTAGCTTGGGAGTATACGATAATAACTCACTAAATTTTTTGCCAGCATTCTCCCTCTGAGATTTCATGACATCACAGAGGTATGATACCTGTACATTTGTACCAGTATTGGACAGTGCTGGGATAAATGCCCCGAGCCTTCTCCCAAGACCAATGACGCTAATGTTGATTCTATCATTTGCTCCTAGAATTTTACCATAACTTTTGGCAGAAAAGCCCAGTGCTCCTATTGAACTGATTCCAGCGCTTAGTAAAGTTCCTTTTTTGATAAATTCCCTTCTGGATTGGTTATGCTTATCCATGCTTATTTTGGGTTAGTTTAATTCTTTGATTTTGATGTTTTTGAATTTAACTTCATCTCCATGGTCTTGCAACAAAATATGCCCTTCTGGAGCTTCTCCAAAATTTTCCCAGACTTTGTATTTGCTTTCACTTACCATTTCTCTGAAAACTTCTGAACCTCGCACATATTCCAAGACCTTGACGCCATTGATAAAATGTTCTACTTTATTGTCTGGATGAACGATGATCCTACCTTGATTCCATTCTCCTGGCTTTCTTACATATCGAGGTTGTTTGTCGGCAGTTTTAAGATCATAGAGTGAAGCCAAAGTCCGATTACCATCTCGTCCCATTTTGGCATCAGGATGTCTTTCATCATCTAAAATTTGATATTCTAGACCAATAGCTGACCCTTTGTTTCCCTCTGATAAGGTGACAAAGTACTTAACACCACTATTCGCTCCCTCAGATATGTTGAAATCAAATGATAAGTCAAAGGCACTGAATTTGTCTACTGTGACAATATCACCAAAACTCATAGATTCCGAACCATCAGAAGCCTCCACCATCAATATGCCGTCTTTGATATGCCATCCTTTTTCTGGGAATGTTTCCTTGTATGCTCCAACCCATCCAGCTGAGCTTTTTCCATCGAATAGGAGCTTCCAACCATTTTGTTGCTCTAGATCAGTCAATTGGTTCAGCCCAGTATTGACTACGAATACGTCACCATTAAATGGAGTAGACGTCAAATCTTCAGTTTGAATGCGGATGTTTCTGAAATGGGTTTTTTCCCCTTCATAATTTGGGTCATTGATTGAGTGTACCTGCAAGCCAATAAAGCCTCTGCTGTCCGTATCATCAACAACATAGGCCACTTCCTGCCCATTGATCCATGATTTGATTTCATTACCAATAGCTTCAATTCGATAAGTATTCCATTCACCCATTTTGAAGGCAGATTTTGCAGGAGGATTTAAATCCAAAGGATAGATCCAGCCCCTTCTTGCTTCGTCATAAAGTCCCCCCGACCAAGCCCGATCTGTAGGATCAGCTTCGATTTGGTAACCATAGACTAATCCATTTCCATTTCGAGCTGTTGGATCAAATTGACCTCGGACCATGGCCCCTGAGTTAGATGAAATATGGTTGATCTTCAAATCAAATTCTAAAATAAAATCATCATACTGCTCTTCTGTAATCAAAAAAGTGTTTGGGGTGCCAAATTTAGCAATTCCAATTATTTCGCCATTTTCAATTTCAAAATCTGCTGCTCCCATCACTGCTTTCCAGCCATCGAGCGATTCTCCATCGAAGAGATTTACCCATTTTTCTTCATTTTGATCACTGGACTGGCATGATATCATTGAAATAGATAGCCCTAAACAAAGATAGCATAGGTATAGGTTAATAGAATTCATGGTGTTTGGATTAATTGTTAAAAGGACAATATTGTAATACTATTTTACAAAACGGAACAAATGCACTTCAATTAACGAAATCGATTCCGTTGATTTTATTCTTGAATAATATCATCAGGACTAGACTCCAGCATAGGCTGTAAACCCCCCATCTACTGGCACGATCACACCTGTGACGAAGGCCGACCCATCATCTAGTAACCAAGCCAAAGTGGATAACAAATCTTCCGGCTCTCCAAATCTACCCATGGGTGTTTGATCGATGATTTGCTGTCCTCTTGGTGTTAGAGTACCGTCTGAATTGGTCAGTAGCGCCCTATTTTGATCTGCCAAAAAGAAACCAGGAGCAATGGCATTTACCCTGATTCCCATCTTAGCAAAATGTACAGCAAGCCAATGTGTGAAGTTGGAAACTGCGGCTTTGGCACCACTGTAGGCTGGAACCTTTGTAAGCGGCTTGAAGGCAGAGAGTGAAGAGATATTGATGATAGAGCAGCCCTTTCTACCAATCATATCTTGAGCAAATACTTGAGAAGGGATCAATGTACCCAAGAGATTCAGTTCAAAGACAAATTGAAAACCTGCGGGATCAAGATCAAAAAATGATTTGATAGCATCGTTGTTGATGTCTCCTTCATTCATGAAGGGCCTGTCTGTGGTTCCATTTGGGTGATTACCACCAGCGCCATTTATCAAAATATCACAAGGGCCCCAATTCGCTAAAATTTGCTGATGAACCGTTTCTATGGATTGCTTGTCTAATACATTTGCACCAAAGCCTAGCATTACCCCATTAGGCGCCTCTATTGTGCTGATAAAGGCATCCGCTTCTTCTTTAACGAGCCCTACTATAGCTACTTTTGCACCATTTTGGACCAAGGTCTTTGCCATGGCTCCACATAATACACCATAGCCACCCGTGATTACAACTACTTTTCCTGATATTTGCTGCATGTCATTTTGGATTTTTTATTGATCAAATCTCTTCAATAAAAGTATCCTTTGGCAGTAATAAGCAGGTTATCTTCGCAATCGTTTCCAGTTATTGAGAACTTTCTCTCGCAGTAAAGACAGAAGGGATGATTATTTTTTTGTCTAAGGAAAAATCGGTTTTCTTGTCTTTGAGCCCTTTTATCAATTCTGTGGCACAAGCACTACCAAGGTCAAAGGCGGGTTGTGCAATGGTACTCAAAGGAGGATTCAAAAGGTCGGCTACTTGCATATTGGTGAAGCTGACAACTTTGACCTGATTTGGAACTTTAATTTTGGTTTTGGCCAAAGCCCTGTAAGCTGACAGTCCGAGTTTTTCAGCGGCGGCTAATACACCATCTGGCCTATCTAGTTTATAAAAAAGTTTTTCTAAGATGGCTTGGTTCTGTACATCGTCATGCCCAAACTCTAAAATAGAGGAGTTGCTAAGTGGAATTTCTAGCTCTTCATGTGCCTGAATAAAGCCTTTTTTTCTTGCCATTCCGACGATACTTGTATTAGATAAGCCTAAGAAAACCGTCTTTTTGCAGCCTTTCTCAAGTAAATGTTTGGTGCCAATGTAAGCAGCCTCTTGATCATTGGTGACATATTTGCTGCCCTTTACATTTTGAGCAATTCGGTCAAAAAAAATGATAGGTATATTTCTCTCTTGTAACCATTTCAAGTGTTCGACTTCTTTTTCCTCGTCTGCAAGTGACATGACCACTGCATCTACTTTTCCTCCCAAAAGCCCATAGACAATCTTTTTTTCTTGGGCTACATCTTCATAAGAATTATACACAATGAGACTGTAACCATGGGCTCTGCACACTGTCTCCACGCCTTCGATGACAAGGTTGAAAAAATGATTGACCCTGTCTGGAACGATGATTCCTATGGTCTTACTTTTTTGTTCTCTCAATCCTCTTGCATAGGCATTGGGTTGAAAGTTTAAAGCTTTAGCTAATTCAATGACTCTTTTTTTTGTCTTGTCACTGATTTCATGGCTATCATTAAGTGCCCTTGAGACAGTAGAAGTGGCAAGATTTAGTTTCTCTGCCAGGTGTTTGATCGTAATTTCGGACATATCAGCACGTGCGTCATATAGGTAAGCAAGATGATAAATATGCATAAAAAATCGGAAACGATTGCACAGGAATGTGTTCAAAGGCCTTACAATCACTATATCATTATCTACTTTAGTTCAAAATTTATTAGCAACCGAAATGAGTCAAACCTACTCTATGAAACAAACCATGCGTTGGTATGGTCCAAATGATCCCGTTAGCCTGCAAGACATTAAGCAAGCTGGCGCAAGTGGTGTAGTGACAGCACTGCATCACATTCCAAATGGCCAAGTATGGACACCTGAAGAAATCGAATTACGGAAAAAGGTAATCGAAGAGGCCGATTTGGTTTGGGATGTCGTAGAATCAGTGCCTGTACATGAAGAGATCAAGACCAGGTCTGGAAGATATCAGCAGCATATTGAAAACTACAAGCTGTCTTTAATCAATCTTGCCAAATCAGGCATTAAGACAGTTTGCTATAATTTTATGCCCATTCTAGACTGGACTAGGACTGATTTGGCCTATGAATTACCAAATGGGTCGAAGGCTTTACGGTTTGAAATGGATGCTGTGATTGCTTTTGACTTGTTCATCCTGAAGAGGCCTGGAGCAAAGGAATCTTATTCACCAGAAAGGATTACCCTTGCCAAAGCATATTTTGATCAACTCAGTTCTGATCAAATCGAGCAGTTGATCAGCAATGTCATCAAAGGTCTTCCGGGCTCAGAAGAAGGCTATAGCTTGACTCAATTTCAGCAGGCTTTGGATACCTATCAAGGAATTGACCATACAAGATTAGCGAGTAATTTAGACCACTTTTTAAGTGAAATCACGCCAGTAGCTGAAGCAAATGGCATTTCATTGGCAATTCATCCAGATGACCCACCTTTTGACATATTTGGATTGCCCAGAGTCGTGAGCAATGCCAGCGATGTTAGGAGAATTTTTACAAATAACCCCAGCAATAACAATGGATTGACTTTTTGTACAGGTTCCTTTGGTGTCATCGAAAGCAATGATTTACCTGCTATGGTTAGAGAGTTTGGCGGACGAATCCACTTCATTCACCTGAGAAGTACAAGGCGGAATGAAAAGGGGGATTTCTATGAAGCAGACCATTTGGATGGAGATGTTCCAATGCCTGCAGTTATAGAAGAAGTTTTGAAGTGGCAAAAAAAGCGACAAAAATCCATTCCAATGCGACCTGATCATGGGCACCAAATGTTGGATGACTTAAAAAAGCAGACGAACCCAGGTTATTCTGGTATTGGCAGATTGAAGGGTCTTGCAGAGTTGAGAGGGCTAGAACTAGGCTTGATTTGGAAGAGTATTTGACATTTGTTGAGGGAGATCATTGTGAGATTTCCCTCATCACTTCTCCTACCAAATCCATTTCGTATCCTCTAGATATCAAGTATTGTTGTACTTTGTATCGCTTTTTGAATGTATCTTTTTCTTTGGTTTGATGCCATTTCTTTTCGGCAATATAAAAAAGTGTTTTGAAGTATTCTCCTTCATCGATTTCTTTCATGCCAGACTTGATACAGTTAGGGCTGATGTTTCGAACTTTTAGCTCTTGTAGGATTTTATTTCTACCCCATTTTTTGAGTCCAAATCTTCCTCTCACAAAAGACTGGGCAAAGCGCTCCTCATTTAAAAAATTCTCACTAATCATCTCTGATATCAAGGCTTCTGCCGCCTCGCCATAGATTCCTTTTTCGTGGAGTTTGGTCCTGACCTCTTTTTGACAGCGATCTTGATAGGCACAATAGGCCGCTATTTTTACTTTTGCCTCGTGGAGGCTCCAGTACTTTTTGGGCTGATCGTGACCATATTCTTTTCTAGGGTAGGACATTTTGTGTAATTTTATGGCAAAGTAACGGCATTCGTTATTTTTTTCAAATCTATAAACCTAACCATTGAATACCATGCGTAAGAAAATCGTAGCAGGAAACTGGAAGATGAACCTCAATTATGAGGAAGGGCAAAAGCTCACCTCCGAGATTGTCAATATGTATAAGGATGAAAACATCAAAGATGTAACGGTTGTACTCAATCCTCCTTTTGTGCACCTTTTCCCTGTGAAGAAATTGATTGGAAATACTCCAAATTTATTTTTGGGAAGTCAAAACTGCTCTGAAAAAGCTGCCGGAGCATATACCGGAGAGACTTCTGCCTCGATGCTGAAATCATTTGGAGCTGAATATGTGATTCTAGGCCACAGCGAAAGAAGAGAATATTTCAAAGAAAGTAATGAATTATTAACAGCCAAAGTAAGACAAGCTTTGGATTATGGTTTGACACCAATATTTTGTTGCGGAGAACCTTTGGAGATCCGTGAGGCTGGTACCCATGAAGCTTATGTTAAAAATCAATTGACAGAAAGCTTATTCGGGCTGAGCGCAGAGGATTTTGCAAAAATTGTAATTGCCTATGAACCGATTTGGGCAATTGGAACTGGAAAGACAGCTTCCTCAGATCAAGCACAGGAAATGCACAAAGCCCTAAGAGAGCATTTGGCTAGTAAATTCGGTCAGGAGGCAGCAGACCATACTTCGATCTTATATGGAGGTAGCTGTAATCCTGGCAATGCAAAGGATCTCTTCTCTAAAGCAGATGTGGATGGAGGGCTGATTGGAGGAGCATCGCTGAAGTCCAGAGACTTTATGGACATCATCAAGTCGTTTTAAAATTAAAAGCCCTTTGGACTTCGTAAATGACCAAAGGGCTTTTTTATACATTTAAGACACTTTACTCAATCTTTGCCTTTACTTGCATCAGAATGGGTGACAAGAACATTACTTTTTGCCTACCTGTAACTTCAAATTGATCAATTAACTTTGAGTCAGCGCTTACTGATAACCAACCATCTGTATTGGATTCATAAAATGTATTAGAACCTGACATTTTAAAGATGATTTTACTCGGGTAGCCTTGTTGATCCAAGACTATTTCCAAAAACTTGAGTTTACTTTTTTCTCCCTTTTTTAAAGTATAGCTCAGCGTATTGGCGTCATCAGCAATTTCATAAGCAGAAGCTAAAGAAGGTCGGTTGATATCAGCTTGAATAAAGAAATCTAATTCTTGAAGCCAGTTCTCCTTATCAGGGCTAAGATGTACAGTTTCTTTGGTTTCATCAATTTGGATTTCTTTATGTAGTGTTTTTCCTTCCAGCTGGGAGGCTTGTTTTTTCACAAATTCTTCCAATTGAAAATAGGGAGGAACAAAATCCTCCCTATTTGATATCTCTGACTGACAAGAAAGTAATGTCAGCACAGCTAAAGTCCATACCAAATGTTTTTTTATCATGATTTTAAAAGGATAGCTCCTGTCATCTCAGAAGGAATTTCTACCCCAATTAGTTTCAATATTGTGGGTGCCAGGTCTCCAAGTTTTCCATCATTCACGGCTAATCTATCCACTCCATCTACCATGATGCAAGGGACAAGGTTGGTGGTGTGTGCAGTATTTGGTGTGCCGTCTTCATTGATCATCATGTCTGAATTACCATGGTCTGCAATGACTATGGTAGTATATCCACTAGCCAGCGCTTGAGTGATGACATCCTCTGCACATTTATCTACTGCCTCACAAGCTTTGACCGCTGCTTCAAAGACACCTGTATGACCAACCATGTCTGGATTGGCAAAGTTTAGACAAATGAAGTCTACCTCCTTCTTCTTGAGCTCGGGCTTGATCTTGTTGGCTATTTCAAAAGCACTCATTTCAGGCTTGAGGTCATAAGTAGCTACTTTTGGAGATGGGCAAAGTATTCTGCTTTCGCCCTCAAAAACCTTCTCTCTTCCTCCAGAGAAAAAGAAGGTTACATGTGGATATTTTTCAGTTTCAGCAATTCTGATTTGCTTTTTGCCAGCTGCTGCTAATACTTCACCAAGGGTGTTTTGTAAGTTATCTTTTTCAAAGAGCACCTTTACTCCTTTGAAAGTCTCGTCATAGTTAGTGAAGGTAATATAGTTCAGCTTGAGGGCTTTCATTTTATATTCTTCAAAATCTCGTTGCGTAAGCACTTGAGTGATTTCTCTGCCTCTATCTGTTCTGAAATTGAAGCAAATCACCACGTCACCCTCTTCGATGACAGCAACAGCCTGCCCTTTATCATTTGCTTTCACTATCGGTCTGATAAACTCGTCAGTTACACCATTTTCATAGGATTTTTTGATAGTGGCTAAGATATCCTTGGACTTTTCGCCTTCACCCAAAACCATAGCATCGTAGGCTAGCTTCACACGCTCCCAGCGATTATCTCTATCCATGGCGTAGTACCTTCCGACAACGGAGGCAATCTCACCTGTTGAGTTTTTCAAGTGATCTTGTAAGTCTTGCAAGTATTGATATCCACCATTTGGATCAGTATCTCTTCCATCCGTAAAAGCATGGATGTAAGCTTTTTCTAAACCATTGGCTTTTGCTGCATCACATAGCCCCTTGAGATGGTCGATATGAGCATGCACACCTCCATCTGATACCAACCCAATGAAGTGTGTATTTTTCCCTTCTTTTTTAGCATATTCAAATGCCTCCATCAATATTGGATTGGATTTTAAATCTCCCTCAGCAACAGCCTTATTGATTTTAACCAAATCTTGATAGACTACTCTTCCAGCACCGATGTTCATGTGTCCAACTTCAGAATTCCCCATCTGCCCTTCTGGTAGCCCTACTGCAAGTCCAGAAGCCTCAAGCTTAGCGTGTGGATATTTTTCAAAAAGCCCATCTATAAATGGTGTGTTTGCCTTATCTATAGCAGATACATTGGGGTTGGTAGCTATGCCCCAACCATCTAAAATCATCAATAATACTTTCTTATTCATGTCGCAAATATAGGTTTTTCTAATAGGTTTCTTTTTTTAGTATCAAAGTGTAAAAATGAGGATTCTTGTTCGTCAAGCCAAAGGAGAAACGGCTTATTTTTATTTCTTCATTTTATTTTCATCATTATTACAAGATTGATTTAACAGATTTGAAGAGATTGCACCTAAAGGCTGGTATTTATTGCACAAGAGTGCATCTTTGGCTTAAAATTTGTTTTTTTCGGTTTATGTTTAAATTATTGCCTTTTTTCTGCTCCATTGTGATGATACTCTCGTTTGTTGGGGTCATGCATGATCAAAATAACGAGGTCATCATGACTACATTCAAGACTGGCTCCAGTCGAGAGATAGCTAGATATTTAGAGCAAGGCGTAGAACTTAATATCAATGGAAATCAAGGCGAGTTTTCTAAGAACCAAGCGGAATTGGTATTGAGAGATTTTTTCAAAAAGTATCCACCGGAAAACTTTGAAATTGTACATGAAAGTAATTCAGGTGAACAAATCAAAAATTACATCGGAACTTATACCTCAATGGGCGATCCTTACAGGATTCTGATAAAAGGAAGACTCATCAGAGACGAAATGCGCATCTACAGCATTGAGATTATGAAATACTGATTTATAATCCCAGCTTAGAATTTTTGCTAATTTTGTGCTGTGAAAAACTTACCATATTTAACAGAGTCGAGTATTCGACAATTTATTGAAAGAGCACTTTTAGAAGATGTGGGCCCAGGTGATTATTCTTCATTGGCATCTATACCCAGTGATACACAAGGCCAAGCCCAATTACTTATCAAAGAAGATGGAATTATTGCAGGATTGCAGTTAGCCGAGAAAATTTTCAAGCAATTTGACCCAACTTTAGAAGTAAATTTACTTTTAGAGGATGGTGTTGCTGTAAAGTCTGGAGACATAGGTTTGACTGTCAAGGGCAAGGCATCTTCGATTTTGACCACGGAGAGACTTATTCTCAATTGCATGCAAAGGATGAGTGGAATTGCCACCAAGACCAATCAATTGGCTCAATTGATTGCACATACCAAGGCAAAATTGATGGACACAAGAAAGACTACGCCAAATTTCCGAATGATGGAAAAATGGGCTGTAGTTCTTGGAGGAGGCCTCAATCACCGATATGCACTGTATGACATGGTGATGTTGAAAGACAATCATATTGATTTTGCTGGTGGTATAGAAAAGGCTATCCATGCCACTCAGCAGTACCTTAGGGATAATAGGCTTCACTTGAAAATTGAAGTTGAGACGAGGACCTTAGATGAGGTAGAGGAAGTCCTTCGTGTAGGTGGCATTGATTATATCATGCTCGACAATATGGACTATGAAACCATGCGCAAAGCAGTCGATTTGGTGAATGGTAGATTCCCGCTTGAAGCTTCTGGAGGAATCACAGAACTCACACTTAAAGATGTGGCTGAATGTGGCGTAGACTATATTTCTGTAGGAGCGCTTACCCATCAGGTCAAAAGCTTAGATATCAGTCTAAAAGCTATTTAAAATAAGTAAAAAGGGGCTAAGCCAACGGTGAAGCCCCTTTTTTGTATCATATGGCTGAGGAATAATTTAATCCTTTGTGGCAAAATCAGGATAAGCACGCATGCTGTGTTCGTTGATATCTAAACCTTCTGTCTCTTCTCTTTCGTCTACTCTGATACCAATCGTACGCTTCATGCTGAAAAAGAGCAACCAGCTAGTGACAAAACAAAATGCTCCTACGGCGGCAATTCCAAGTAATTGTGACCATACTTGGCTTAAACTTGCAAGGTCTCCAAACAAGCCTACGGCGAGTGTACCCCAAATTCCACCGACTAAGTGAACAGATATGGCACCTACCGGATCATCAATTTTTATCCTATCGAAAAAGACTACCGCAAAGACTACCAAGGTGCCTCCAATAAAGCCGATAATAGCAGACTCGCCTACACTCATCAAATCAGCACCAGCCGTAATACCAACCAATCCTGCCAAAATTCCATTTAGTACCATAGTGATATCATAGGATTTGAATTTCAAGTAAGATGCTATCAATGCTCCAAAAGCACCACTTGCACCTGCAATCGCTGTAGTCACAAATACCAAGGATACAGTACCTGGGTCAGCTGTAAGGACAGAACCGCCATTGAAACCAAACCATCCGAACCAAAGTAAAAATACTCCTACTGTGGCCAGCGGAATGTTATGACCAGGAATGGCACTCATGCCTTTTTCGGTGTATTTCCCAATTCTAGGACCCAATAGGTACGCCCCTACAAGGGCACCCCACCCACCTACGGAATGGACAATAGTAGATCCTGCAAAATCATAAAATGGCGTGGCAAGCGTATCCAAAAATCCTCCGCCCCACTTCCACATTCCAACAATAGGGTATACGATCCCTACATAAAGAATCGAAAAGAAAATAAAGGGGCCTAACTTAATTCGTTCTGCCACAGCACCTGATACGATGGTCGCCGCGGTCGCCGCAAACATGGCCTGAAAGATGAAATCTGTAAAAAAGGTATAACCTTCATTGTAAGCAAAAGTATTTCCGCCTTCTGGAAGCGCTATACCAAGCCCTCCTAGTCCAAAAAAGCTTCCAATAAAGTCATCCCCTGGATACATCAGATTAAACCCTATAAAAGCATAGGTCAATAAACCTATCGCTGGGATAATGGTATTTTTAAATAATATATTGACAGTGTTTTTGGCACGGGTAAGACCGGCCTCCAAGCTTGCAAAACCTAAGTGCATGATAAAGACCAAAATGGTGGCCACCATCATCCACAGGTTGTTTATGGTAAACATTTCTTGATTCATAGGTTTGTATAGGTTTTGAGTGAAATAGGTAATATAATCTTTACTTATAATGCGGCTTCTCCAGTGTCTTGATTTCTGATTCTATAAGCCTCTTGGATGTCGGATACGAAGATTTTTCCATCTCCAACTTCTCCCGTTTTTCCTTCTGTCAGAATGCAGTTGATCACAGGCTCTACCAAATCTTCAGTGGTGACGATTTCTACTTTGGTTCTTGGGATATATGATGGCTCGAAAGCCACCCCTCTGTAGGTCTGAGGGCGTGCATGCTCTAGCCCCATACCTTTGACATCATAGAAAGAGAGGAATTTCACCCCTAAGCCAGCTACACATTTGTAGATGTCTTCAAATTTCGATGTTCTAATGATTGCTTCTATTTTTTTCATTTTAGTCAATGAATTAGTGGTTTTGTTGAATTTATGCTTCAAATCTAAAAGAAATTGTGTTAAAAAAATAATAATGGTTAATTTTTGAACCTGTTTTTATCAAAAACAATATATAAATCCAATTAATAGGGTAAAAAATTAGCATTATTTTCTTTAGATCATGATAAGTAATTGAATTTGGGTTATAATTTAAACTCAAATTTTAGAATGAAGCAATGAAAATTGGAAAGTTGATTTGAGTAACAGGCATGGGAAAGTGATGATTTTTTGAGTTTTACCTTTGTCTAAAAAATGAAAGGCCTAAATTTGAAGCTGTGGAATCAAAATCTATATTTTCAAATATGCAAAACAAACCAACACTTTTGGTCTTGGCTGCCGGAATGGGCAGTAGATATGGAGGCAATAAGCAAGTAGACGGCTTTGGTCCTCATGGAGAAACAATCCTGGAGTATTCTATATATGATGCCATTCGGGCTGGATTCGGCAAGGTGGTTTTCATTGTAAGGCAAGAAATTCTAGAACTAGCTAAGGAAAAGTTTCTACCTAAAATCGAAGGAAAGATCGAAGTAGACTTTGTCTTGCAGTCGATTACATCACATGTCCCAGAGGAGTTTCAAAACCCAGATCGTGCCAAACCATACGGAACAGCACATGCTGTACTTTGTGCAAAGGACGCTGTCAAGAAACCCTTTGCGGTGATCAATGCGGATGATTTTTATGGAAAAGAGGCTTTTGAGGTGATAGGAAAGTTCTTAACAAATGGTGTACAGCCAAATCTCCATGCTATGGTGGGCTATGCCATCCAAAATGTGCTTTCGGATAATGGAACAGTCAGCCGTGGAGTATGTGAAATGAATGCCTCCAATCAATTGATCGGAATGGTGGAGCGTACTTCAATTGCCAAAGAAGGTGGCAAAATCATCGCTAAGGGAGATGGTGAAGAAATTGTAATACCAGAAGGAACACCGGTTTCAATGAATTTCTGGGGTTTTCACCCTGCTGTTTTTACAGACATTGAGCAAATGTGGAATGAATTTCTCCCAGCCAATAAAGAGAATATCAAATCGGAATTCTTCATTCCTTTGGTGGCCAATGACTTGATCGAATCAGGTAAAGCAGCAGTTGAAGTTTTGGAAGGTGGTAAGACTTGGTTTGGGGTGACTTATACTGAAGACAAGCCAGTAGTAATAGAGTCTCTCAAGAAATTACACGAGTTGGGAGAGTATCCAGAAAATCTTTGGACTTAATAAGAAGAGAGGTGAAATATATCATTTGATGAAATCAGTCCAAGACATTTGATCAAATCTGATTTTAATACTATTTGAAGCTATTCTTTGTAATTAGGTAAAATAACTCGTGACTATTAAGTTCTTTTAAAAAGTGCTTGCTTGGCATTTACATCGTAGTCACTTTGCAAGTTAAACGCAAAATACAAAAAAGGCAGCCAGCTTAATGCTGGTTGCCTTTTTTGTAAATCATTTAAGATGTATATCCGCTTACTTGCAAGTGGCCGAACAATTAATAAAAAAATGTACGATTTCACATTCAGTTGACCATGGGCTGTTGTCTGTGGACGAGTATTCGCATGATGTAATGCCTCTTTTAGCTTAACGTGCAACATTGCGGATAATCATATAATTTAAAATACCAATCAACTACCTACTAGCTCTAGTAATTTTGAAATAGCTTCATCACCAGGCCTTGGCGCATTTGGTGTCACCAGTTTATTGTCTTTGCCAATGATCAGGTATCGTGGTATACCCCACACTTTGAAATATTTCATAATTTCCGCATCAAAGCCCTGACCTGCATAGACATGTACGCCACGCATCGGATTTTTATCCAGGTATTTTTTCCAAGGCTCTTCTGTTTCATCTATAGATACATACATCAGCACAATATCTTCATGATCTCTTAGCTGCATTTCAAAATCAGGAGTTTTGGTTCTGAAAGTTTGAATACAAGGGCCACACCAGCTTGCCCATAAGTCTAAGTATATTACCTTGTCTTTGAAATCAGCAAGGTTTACTTTATCTCCTTGCAGGTTAATAAAACTGAAATTCTCCACTAAAGCACCTGTTTTTAATTTCTCTAGTGAAACCAAAGATTCATCAAGAACTGAGTTAAATTGTGAAGAGCTAAACTCACTTTTAAATGCCATTATAGCTTCTTCACTTTCCTCATAAGTTCCAGTTAACATCAACATATCATTGATAATCAAAGATGCTAAAAATAACTCTCGATCTTCACCACGAATGGTTCTGACGTAGTTTGGTACATCCGAATTAGGCATCCCAAAAGGTATTTTCATAGCAGAATGCAAGGCCATCATCAAGGAGCGCGCCAGGTCATCTGACAATTGTTCTATTTCTTTGTTAAGTCCAGTATTGGCTAGGTATTGGTGGAGGAATATTTGCTTTTCTTTGACCTCAAGCTCCTGTGCTCTATCTAGGTATAGCTCCGCTAGTTGTACAAGCATGGTTTGTGTATACGCTTTGGCGAGTGCTCTTTCATCTTCCTCAAGACTTCCTACCCGATCTTGGTGATATTGATCTAATCCTTGCTTGATATTCAGCACAAAGCTAATGAAATCCTCTCCATTCGGGGTCTCTTCTACGTCATAGAGAAATTCACTCACTTGTCCGTAGAGTTCATTTTGCACATAACTTTCTAGTCCAGCCATGTATTCCACGAAGTTATCGGAAAAAGATTGCTGGGCACTAACCGATAAACTGACGCATAAGCCCGTTAAAAGAGAAAGTATAAGTTTAGGGAAATTTAATATGGATTTCATGCTTATTTTAGATTACTTTGACATTGTAATGATTGTGTGAAATTAGAGATTCAAATTGAATTTTCTTAAACCATCAGGTAAACTATTTGATTTTTACCTTAATCAAAGAAATAAATTGAAATACTTCCAAAAAGATAAGAAATGAAAAAGCTCTTTTTCTTCAGTAATACGATATTGAAGGACCTAGCACTTTTAGTACTCCGAGCTGCTACAGGTTTGATGATGGCAACCCACGGTTGGACAAAAATTTCTGACTTTTCTGCAAAGCTTCAGACCTTCTCAGACCCCATAGGTCTTGGACCCGCAGTATCTCTTCAATTGGTCATTTTCGCAGAGTTTTTCTGTGCCTTGTTTTTAGCCATTGGCTTTTTGACCAGATTGTCTCTGATACCTTTGATCATAGCAATGTCCGTAGCAGCATTTATAGCACATGGAGGAGATCCTTTTTCCATGCAAGAAAAATCTTTGCTCTTCTTGACCATATTCGTTTGTCTATTTCTACTAGGACCAGGTAAGTACTCTGTAGATGGTCAAATCAATAAGAAAAACCGTTATTGATCCCAGGCTGAGACGTGACCTTGCTCGACCTTGAAAAACTTAGCTTGTGCATTGATTCCTTTCAGAATACCAGCAGAGCGCTCTGGTCGTGCATCTGTAATAAAGAGCTGCCCAAACCTATGATCAGCGACCAATTGCATCAGTTTTTCGATCCGAAGATCATCGAGTTTGTCAAAAATGTCATCAAGCAATAGGATTGGCTTCGTGTTCTTTTTGTCATGAAAAATTTCAAATTGCGCCAGTTTCAATGCGATCAAAAAGGACTTCTGCTGACCTTGTGAGCCATATTTTTTGATTGGGTAGTTATCTATTTCAAATACAAAGTCGTCTTTGTGAATGCCCATGGTCGATCTTCGCAAAATAAGATCCTTGCTTTGGTTTTGATAGAATTGACGCTCGAAGTCCTCTGCCGTACAATTGGTATCATAATGAATGTCTATGGTCTCTCGCTTTCCCGAAATATCTGCATAGTGCTCTAGCAAAAGGGGCTTGTAGGCATTGACAAATTCCTGTCTTGTGGCTGCTATCAGTTTGCTTAGTTTAATTAATTCTAAGTCATAGGGCTCAAGCAAGGCTTTATTGATCCTGCCAGTTTCTCCAAATTTTTTGAGTAAGGCATTCCGCTGTTTGAGAAAATGCTGATACCGGACGAGGTTATCCATATAGGATTTATCTAATTGACAGAGCATATTGTCAAAAAACCTTCTACGCTCTTCACTGCCATCTTTGATGAGCTGGGTATCGTCCGGGGCGATCATCACTACAGGTAGTAAGCCAACATGGTCGCTCATTTTTTCAACAGCTTTGCCATTTTGGATGATCTGTTTCTTTTTTCCAGATTCCACTATACATCTGATTTCCAAAGAATTTTTAGCCATCTCAAATTCTCCGAATACTGTAAAAAAATCCATATCATGCAAGATGTTCTGGTTATCCTGTGCATTTACTGCACTTTTGGTGAGGCACAGATAGTGGATGGCATCAAGTAGGTTTGTCTTTCCAGAGCCATTGATGCCCACCATGCAATTGATCTCCTCAGAAAATTCCAGTTTCGCAGACTGATAGTTTTTGAATTGATTGAGTTGGAGATTTTTCAGGTGCATGTTTAGAAAAGACAGGGTTTTTGGACTATTTTCGCATTCAGCCTTAAAATTCAGCCCTTTTGATTATATTTGAGGCCTAAATTTAGCATATTTTAGAACATAACGATATGGCAAAGAAGAGTACGACTGCAAAGTCAAAAGCAAAATACTCCAAAGAAACTTATGCTTTTTGGTATGAAAGCATGTTGTTGATGAGAAAATTTGAGGAAAAGGCAGGTCAATTATATGGTCAGCAGAAAATCCGAGGATTTTGTCATTTGTACATCGGCCAAGAAGCTTGTGCGGCTGGTGCGATTACAGCTTTGGAAAAAGATGACAAATGGATTACAGCCTATAGAGATCATGCGCATCCACTAGGACTTGGTACCGATCCAGGTGCTGTCATGGCAGAATTATACGGCAAAGCCACAGGAACTACCAAAGGGAAAGGTGGGTCTATGCACATCTTTGACAAAGAAAGAAACTTCATGGGAGGCCATGGAATTGTAGGTGCGCAAGTTCCTATGGGATTGGGAATTGGTTTTGCCGAAAAATACCAAGGCACCAAGAACCTTTGTATCTGTCACATGGGTGATGGTGCAGTGCGACAGGGCGCTGTTCACGAAGCTTTTAACCTAGCCATGTTGTACAAAACTCCCGTTATCTTCGTCATCGAAAACAATGGCTATGCCATGGGTACTTCTGTAGCCAGAACATCTAATGTGACTGAGCTATACAAAATCGGTGAAGCTTACGACATGCCATCTTTCCCTGTAGATGGGATGAATGTGGAGGCTATTCACGAAGCAGTAGCAGAAGCAGCAGAGCGAGCTAGAAAAGGTGATGGCCCTACATTGTTGGAATTCAGAACATACAGATACAAAGGCCACTCTATGTCAGATCCTCAGAAATACAGAACACGTGAGGAAGTAGAAGAGTACAAGCAGAGAGACCCAATCGAGCAAGTAAAAGCTACTATTCTAGATAATAAGATCCTTTCTGAAGAAGAAATTAAAGAAATCGATAAGAAAGTGAAAAAGCAAGTAGATGAATCTGTGAAGTTTGCAGAGGAGTCGCCATGGCCTGATGGTCAGGATGCATTCAAGGATGTATACATGCAAGAAGATTATCCTTTTGTAATGGAATAGTTCATGTAGCAAATAGTTGAGAAGCCTCGGGAGTCATAATTCCGAGGCTTTTTTCATTCATGTTGGGCGCTTTTTTTGGGTGATTTTGTCATAGTTTTTTATGTATTCCCCATACGGCTTTGCATTTGTTTTAAAGAAATATATCTTTGCGCCAATAATTTTCATAGAATGGCTAAGAAACAAACAAAAAATAGCGAAGTAGAATACGAAGTATTGGAGAATCCAGAGGTGATCGCCAGCAGACTTGAAAGAGGTGAAGCATTCGTAAGGGAGAACTCCAAAGTCGTTGGCGGTATCTTGATCGGAGTTGTGCTTTTGATTGCGGGTATCTTGTTTGTACAAATCAACAAGCAAAACCAAAATAAGAAAGCTCAGGCTGAAATGTTCCAAGCTGTATATTATTTCGAACAAGACCAAACAGAACTTGCTCTGAATGGTGATGGCAGCAATGCTGGTTTGCTAAAAATTGCAGATCAATACTCTGGTACGGATGCAGCTAACTTGGCTAACTTCTACATTGGATCCATCTATCTTTCAGAAGGAAAGTTCAACGAAGCACTTACACATTTGAAGAAATTCTCTGCAAGTGATTATTTTGTTCAGGCTAAGGCATATGCTTTAATAGGTGATGCCTACCTAGAGCTAGAGAATACGAAGGAGGCGATTTCTTATTATAAAAAAGCTGCAGCAGAAGGTGAAAACAAGTATTTTACGCCAAGATATTTGAACAAGCTAGCAGTGGCTTATGAAGAAGCTGGTGACATGGCCAATGCTATCAAGACATATGAAATTATCGAAGAGAAATACTTCGAATCATATGAATTTACCAACGCACGAAAGCATAAAGCACGCTTAGAAGGTCTTGCCTCTAAGTAATGCTTGTCTATTTAAGCATTTGAGAAGAGTAAGACCCCGACGGTCTTACTCTTTTTTTATACACAAATTCAAAAAACAATCCCAATGGCTACTAATCTCAAAAGTCTCAGTCAGTATTCAGAAAAAAATATTGTAGATATCTCAAACAAAAAGTTTGGAATCGTGGTCTCAGAATGGAACGATCAAATCACAGAATCTCTATTTTCTGCTGCTTTGGAAACACTGTTGAAACATGGTGCCAAAAAGGATAATATTTATAGAAAAAATGTACCAGGCTCGTTTGAGCTGACACTTGGCGCTCAATGGTTGGCAGAGTTAGAAGAAATCGACGCAGTAATTTGCTTGGGTTGTGTGATTCAGGGTGAGACGAGACATTTCGATTTCATCTGTGATGCTGTGGCACATGGTATAACCAACGTAGGCCTCAAATACAACAAGCCAGTCATCTTTGGAGTATTGACTCCTGACAACATGCAGCAGGCTCTTGACAGAGCAGGGGGAAAGCATGGTAATAAGGGAGATGAAGCGGCGATTACAGCAGTGAAGATGCTTGGATTCTAAGAAACCAGTTTCTCGCAAAAGGTACAAGGAGCAAAGAATCGCCAAAAAAATGGAAATCATTATATTGAATTAATTAACTACCTCAAACCTAATAGATAAATGAAAATAATGAAATTCGGGGGGACCTCTGTAGGTAAGCCCGAGCGCATGCATCAAGTAAAGGACCTGATTACAAGGGACAATCAGAAGAAGATTGTGGTGCTGTCGGCGCTATCAGGAACAACAAACGCGCTTGTAGGTATAGGTGAAGCTTTGGCAGATGCTGATAAAGAGCTTGCAAAAAAGCGTATTGATCTTTTACATGCGCATTATTTGATTTTCTACAAGGATTTGCTCAAGTCAGATTCTGCGCGCAAAAAAGCCGAAAAAATCATTGCTGAGCATTTTGAATTTCTCAATATCATCCTCAAGATTTCCTTCAACGAGGCGATCAATAGGGATATCTTGGCTCAGGGGGAGTTGCTATCTACAAAGCTTTTTTATACCCTCTTGCAGGAATTGGACATTCCAGCGGTGTTTTTGCCAGCCTTGGACTTCATGAGTATTGATGAAAATCACGAGCCTGAGTTGAAAAAGATCTCTGAAAAGGTAAAATCAATCCTGAAAAATTATCCAGAAGAGAGCATTTTTGTGACACAGGGCTATATCTGTAAAAACCACAGAAATGAAGTGGACAATCTCAAGCGTGGTGGCTCTGACTATTCAGCCTCACTGATTGGTGCCGCTATCAATGCCGAAGTGGTGGAGATTTGGACTGATATCGACGGTATGCACAACAATGACCCTAGAATTGTAGATCAGACCAGACCTATCGCTCAGTTGTCCTTTGATGAAGCAGCAGAGTTGGCCTACTTCGGGGCCAAGATTCTACACCCAGCTTCCATCTGGCCTGCTCAACAATACAATATTCCTGTCAAATTGCTCAATACCATGGAGCCTGATGCTATAGGTACGACCATTACTGCCAAAGAGCAAGGTACTGGTGTCAAGGCATTGGCTGCAAAGGATGGAATCACTGCCATTAAGATTAAGTCTAGCAGGATGCTTTTGGCTTATGGTTTCTTGAGAAAGGTTTTCGAGGTTTTTGAAAAGTATAAGACTTCCATTGATATGATCACGACCTCTGAGGTGGCAGTCTCCGTGACGATTGATGATTTGTCCCATCTCAAAGAAATCATCCGGGAGTTGGAAGCTTATGGATCAGTTGAAGTAGATCAAAATCAAACCATCATTTCTATTGTAGGGAACTTGATTGCAGAATCAAAAGGTAGCGTCGCACAGATCATGAACTGTCTGACGGACTATCCTGTCAGAATGGTATCCTATGGAGGGAGCAGACACAATGTATCTCTGCTGGTAGATGCTCAATACAAAAATGCTGCGCTTCAAAGCCTAAACAGCGGACTATTTGAGTGGTAATCCTATTCTTCGATTTTAAATCCCCTTCTTTAGTTTAGGAAGGGGATTTTTTATGCCTTAGCCATCCATCTGGCTAAAAGTACCTCATGAACCAAGTATACTCCATTGTCCTCGATGACGAGTTCTTGCTTTTTAAGGGATTTGATTGCTGTATTAACAGTGCTCGCAGCACCTAGTTGATGTTTGTTGATAAATTCCTTGGAAAGTGGATTTTCTAGCGGTTCTTCTTTGGCTATAGCTTGAAAGACCCGCCACTGAGTCTTTGTGAGCATTTTTGGGAAATTAGCAAAAATAGCTTGTTGCTGTTCCAGGACATCTCTTTTTACACGATGAAAATCAGCTTCTTTGACCTCTTGGCATTGAGCGTAGAGATAATTGCAAATCAATTGAACCGTATAAGTCTGTCCCCTTGACCATTCGAATATCATCTTGATGATATCTTCAGAGATCACTTTTTTCTTGGCCTCAAAGTGTGATTGAATAAAAGCGGTGTATTTTTCTAGTGGTATTGGGTCTAATGGGAGCATTTGAGCACTGAGGTAAAAGGGCCTGTTCTTCTCCAAAAACATCTCTGACATCATTCCCCTGTGACTACCAGAGAAAATAAACCTGATATCTGGAAATTTTTGTACCCAACTTCTAAATAAGGCTTCTGCATGAACTTCATTGTAAGTAGATACCTGTTGAAATTCATCTATCGCTACCACTATGCTCTTTTTTCTTTGACTCAAAAAATCTCCCAATGCATGAAGGGACTGCTCTTCATGGCCAGGGGCATTCAAGCCTAGACTCAATGAAGGCACGCCTGATATGGGATCAAAACTAATCGAAGCGCCGATAGATGCTATCAATTTTTGAATGCTAGCACTAATTCCAGATTTGGTCTTACCAAATCTTTCAAATATTGCGCTTGACAATTCTCTCACGGCGTCTTCCATGGATATTGCCGAAAGGAAATCTACATATACCGTCTCATAAGCCCCAGAGTCCTCTAATTCCTCAAAAAATCTATGCACCAAAGCAGACTTTCCCAACCTTCTCCATGCATATAATACGACATTTCTCCCATTGTTTATATGATCTTGTAGTAAGGAAAGATCTTTTTCTCTATCACAGAAATAGGCTTTCCCATGATAGGTGTTCAATACGAAAGGATTATCTGGCTTTTTCATGGCGTCATATTAGAACTTGTTACGCACTTTGCGTTACGCAAATTACGTTACGTAAAGTACGTAATAAAGTAAGAATAATCAAAACCAGTTGTAAAATCCTTTTAGCATTTATTCTACTTTTTACTCAAATTTCGACATGAAAAAAATCCTACTCCTTTCATTGTGCTTGTTTGGTGGCTTGATGGCCTACGGACAAAAAACTTATTTGACTCAATTTGAAAAATCTGCAGGAAAGCAAACACCTGTTTACGACGATGTAATCACATATTTTGCGGAGTTGGCGGCAGATTTCGAACAAGTCAAAATGGTAGAAATGGGAACCACAGATGCTGGTTTGCCACTCCATGTGGTGATTTACGACCCAAGTGGGGAATTTGACCCAAAGGTGTGGCATCAGAAAGAGCAATTGATTGTGTATATTAATAATGCAATCCACCCAGGAGAACCAGATGGTATAGATGCATCTATGATGCTACTGAGAGATATCTTACTTGGAAAGCAAAACTTACCAGAAAAGACCGTATTAGCCATCACTCCAGTATATAATATTGGTGGCCATCTCAACAGGGGTGCTCACAGCAGGGTCAATCAGAACGGTCCAGAAGAATTTGGTTTCAGAGGTAATGCTCGAAGCTATGACCTGAATAGAGACTTCATCAAGGCAGATACAAAAAATGCCCGATCATTTCAGCAAATCTTCAATTGGATGAAGCCTCATGTATTTATTGACACCCATGTGAGTAATGGGGCAGATTATCAGCATGTGATGACATTGATATCCACACAGCATAATAGGCTTGGAGGACAATTGGGGGATTACTTACAAAGAGAAATGAACCCATTTCTCTATGCAGATATGAAAAACAGGAATTTCCCGATGATTCCTTATGTCAATGCTTATGGAAGTGGACCAGAAAATGGCTGGCCTCAATTCAAAGATATTGGTAGGTACAGTAGTGGGTATGCAGCGTTGTTCAAAACACTCAGCTTTATGCCTGAGACGCATATGTTGAAACCTTACGATCAGCGAGTAGCTTCTACATATGCACTATTTGAATCTTTCATCTCATTATTTCATAGAGATGCGAGCAAGATCGTGGCGATGGTCAAAGCGGATCGAGCTGCTGTATCCAATCAAAACAGTTTTGGTCTTAATCATTCCTCTGATCGCAGTACTTTTCAGATGATGGAATTTCATGGTTATGAATCAGGTCAAAAGCCATCTGAAATATCAGGACTTCCTCGCTTGTACTACGATAGAAATAAGCCATATAGTATAGAGATTAAGTTCTATGATACTTATAAGCCTACTTTGACCATTGACAAACCGAAAGCATATGTTATCCCACAAGGTTGGCACAATGTGATAGATAATCTAAGAAGAAATGGGGTAAGCGTGGAAGAACTCAAAAAAGACAGTACCATGTCGGTGTCAGTTTATCATATCAAGGATTTTCAAACAGCTCAAAGGCCTTTTGAGGGACACTATCTTCACAGCAGAGTAGCTGTAGACAAATCAAGTGAAATGATGTACTTCCGTAAAGGAGATGTTATCGTACACATGAATCAGGAGGCCAATAATTACCTAGTGGAAGTACTAGAGCCAGAAGGGGAAGACAGCTTCTTTGCATGGAACTTCTTCGATACCATCCTTCAATCTAAAGAGGGCTATTCTGCGTATGTCTTTGAGGATTTGGCTGCGGAGTTCCTGAGCAAAAACCCACAACTCAAATCAGAATTAGAAGCGGCTAAAGCGGCAGATGAGACGCTTGCAAATAGTGGCTCAGCGCAGCTCAGATGGGTCTACGAGCGCTCTCCGTGGAAGGAAAAAGAGCATAATAGATATCCAGTGTATAGAGTGGAAAATTGATTATATTTTGGATAATGTAGAGTCAAATTAAATATGGAAAACAAAAAAAATCAACCTACATTTTTAGAGAAACTGAAAGTCAAATGGAATCTTAAAAGTCTCCAACAGGTCATTCTTGTTTTGGTGGTCTTCGCGTTGACTGGTTTTACAATTCTTTTCATCAAGAAGCCTATCTTTGATTTTTTGGGAATCAGCATGGAAAAAGGAGGGTTTTGGAAAACTGTGCTCTACTTGCTGCTCGTACTCCCACTTTATCAGATTATCCTCCTTATTTGGGGATTCATTTTTGGTCAGTTTAGTTTTTTCTGGGAGAAAGAAAAGGAGTTTTTCAGAAGGATCAAAAAAATAGGCAGGAAATAGCCTTTTAGGAGGCTTGTTTGCGTAAATTTGCAGATTGATTTGATTAGAGATATAAATAGGGATGGCAAAAAAGAAAGGTAAAAACCTAGCAGAGCACGAAAAACGCAAACTCAACAAGCAAAACCTTAGCAAGCTCAGTGGAGTATTTCGTTTTGTTTTGCCATACAAATGGACTTTTTTGGTGGGTTTGGTTTTCCTACTGCTTTCAAGTCTCACATTATTGACGTTTCCATATGTAGCTGGTAAACTGATAGACACTGCCTCTGGAGAAACTTGGCTAGTCAATGATATCAATTCAATCGCATTCATGCTATTGGGGATTTTGTTGATTCAAAGTGTTTTTTCCTTTTTCAGAGTGTGGCTATTTGCCAAAGTTTCTGAAAGAAGCATGCGTGATATTAGAATTGCCTTGTATCGACAGCTGGTGCAATTGCCGATGACATTTTTTGACAAGAGAAGAACAGGTGAATTGATATCCCGAATCACGGCGGACGTGAGTATGCTTCAGGATACATTCTCCACGACTTTAGCGGAGCTGTTTAGGCAAATCATCACTTTGCTAGCAGGTGTGGTTTTCCTCATGCTGACTACTCCTAAGTTGACCCTATTTATGCTTGCAACTTTTCCTATTTTAGTCATCATTGCTATGGTTTTTGGAAAATTTATCAGAAAGCTTTCCAAGCAAGCTCAGGATGAATTGGCGGCTGCAAATGTCATTGTAGAAGAGACACTTCAATCCATCATTACGGTCAAATCCTTTGTGGGGGAAGATTATGAATCTAGGAGGTATCAGTCTGGTTTGAACAAAGTGGTAAAGGTAGCGCTCAAGGCTGCTGGATTCAGAGGAGCTTTTATCTCCTTTATTATTTTTGCACTATTTGGGGGGATTGTCGCTGTGATGTGGTATGGTGCAAGCTTGGTAGCTTCTGGTGAGATGAGTGTTGGTGACTTGGTTTCATTTGTGCTTTACACCACTTTTATAGGCGGTTCTATCGCTGGTTTGGGGGATATTTATGGTCAAATCCAAAAAGCCATAGGCAGCTCTGAGCGAGTACTAGAGATTCTGGATGAAACTCCAGAGTATGCCACTGCTGATTTTCAAAAAGTACCTATGCATGGTGCAGTGGAATTTGATCAAGTGAGATTTAGGTATCCTACTAGAACAGAAGTAGAAGTACTGAAGGGAATTAATTTCAGAATCAAGTCAGGCGAAAAAGTTGCCCTAGCGGGTCATTCTGGTGCGGGAAAATCTACCATCATTCAGCTTCTACTCAACTTTTATCCAGTAAATCAAGGAGTACTTCGGGTAGATGAGAAGCCTGTTGAGGACTGGAACCTGAAGCAGTTGAGGTCTAACATTGGAATCGTACCGCAGGAAGTATTGCTTTTCGGTGGAAGTATCAGAGAGAATATTGCCTATGCCAAGCCAGATGCCACTGAGGAAGAAATCATAGAGGCTGCCAAAAAAGCCAATGCATGGCAGTTTATCGCGAAGTTTCCAGAGGGAATGGATACCAAAGTAGGCGAGAGGGGCATTAAGCTTTCAGGTGGGCAACGACAGCGTGTAGCCATTGCAAGAGCCATCTTGAAGGATCCAGCGATTTTGATTTTGGATGAAGCCACTTCTTCCTTAGATGCAGAATCAGAAGCGTTGGTTCAGGAAGCTTTAGACGAATTGATGAAGAATAGAACAACGATTATTATTGCTCATAGGCTATCTACAATCAGAAAGGTGGATAGGATTTATGTATTGAAAGAAGGTGAGATTGTCGAAGAGGGCAATCACGAAGAGCTTGCTGCTCAGGAAGAAGGATTTTATGCCAACTTGGTTAGGTTGCAGTTTGCGGAATGATCTAAAGTAGCTTATAGTTATACATCCTTTTTTTTCCAAATTTTATTGGGTTTTCGTTTAAGTTGTTATATTTGAGTTTGGTTTTTATCGAAAAAAATCAAATGTTTGAAACATCCAACCTAAAAAACATGAAGATGATCAAGAAATTAAAATCTCTAACGGCATTGGTATTTGCCTTCGGTTTCCTATTTGCAGTAAGTACCACTTCTTGTGGTGACAAGAAAGCAGAAGAAAGTTCTGAAGATGCAGTAGAAGAAGTGATAGAAGAGGCTCCTGAGCACCCTGCAGAAGAGGGTGAGCATCCATCAGAAGGTGGCGAACATCCATCAGAAGGTGGAGAGCATCCAAGTAATTAAAGAAAAATCCCGAGACATAAAACTCGGGATTTTTTTATGCCCCTCTTGTAAATGAAAAGCCTACTTTTGGGTAGATGATCTCTCCATTGACTTCCACGAGTGGATAAGCTAAAAAATTAATCGGCCCTGAGCTTGGGCTTGGATCTATTTTTAAATCTCTACCTTTGCTAAGTTCTATTCTATTGGCTGGATGTCTCCCGAAATAATAAGTTGCCAGGGCAGTGTATTTGTTTCCTTCTGAAATATCCACAGGCCACCATTTCCCTTCGGCATAAAACTCCGCCCAACAATGATAACCATCAATTCCCCCTTCGTTTCTATCAGAGGGGATTGAGGCACCTATCGCAAATCTGGAAGGAATACCAATACTTCTTGCCAACGAAATAAAGAAGGAGTGGAATTCAGTGCAATTGCCTGTTTTGGTATCACAGGCATATACAGCATCACCTCTTCCATAGTCCCCAAACTTCATATAACGCATATTGTCAATGATGTAATCATAGAGAGCTCGTGCTTTTACTAGGTCTCCATCATTTTCTTTGCCTTGTGTAGCTTCTAGGGCAATTTCTTCAAATTGCCCACCGATTGGCATCAATAGATTGGGTTCTAGGTATTTTTGGTCAACCTTTCCTCTTGCATCATAAGGGCCTTTTTCTATTCGTTTGACTTGGTAGATGATCTCGATCTCAGAATTGCTGTGTTCTGGCCCCATGGCCATATAGATCATTTTATTGCCGTTTTCTTTATCTTCTATGACTTTTTCTTGAGCTGGAAGCTTCATTGATTTTACTATTATGGTCTGGAAATCGTCTGTTTGAGCGATTGGTATCCAAACTTCAGCTTTTTGCTTTAATTCTGGCATTTGGGCATAGTAGGTAAACTCAAATGTATCCTCCAATTCTACTACACCTAACAAATCCGAGGAAGCAGTCTCTACTGGTACCCTTCGCCAAGTCTTGTCAAGAAGCTGTTTCCAAGTATAGAAAGGCTTTCCATTGAGTTTGTGTAGGGATGTTTCAGTCACTTTCATCGCTCCGGGCTCTCCTTCTAAAAAGAAATCAACATCATAGACATCTCCTTTTTCATCAGCCAAATCCACACAGGCAAAATGCTTGCTCGGACCAAGATTACTCAGGTATTCTGTATGGACTCTAACCAGTTTAAGACGGAGCTTTTTGTTTTCCTTGTTGATCAAAAAATAGCCATCATTTTCGGCAGTTTCAGCGTCTATATAAGCCTTGATGCCAGCCTCTATTTCTGCTATGGAAACTCGTTTTTGAATATTCGATTCCTCTTCTTTGGACTCTTTTCCTTGACAGGCAAGCAACAGGAAGAGGAAAAAGTAAGAATAAATGATTTTCATGCGTTCAACTGTTTGGAGTTAACCAAATATAATGCTAATGCTCAGATTATGACACTTGATTTACAATTTCCGGATTCTATGAAATCTTTTTAATCCAAGAGAAGTTAATCCAACGTAACTTAAAAAATGATGAATCAAAATATTGATAAGCTTTTGGCTGCTGTACAGCCATATCGAAATGCACTTTTGCAGCATCCTATTTACAATGACTTAAAGACGCTGGAAGATTTTCGGGTTTTTATGGAACAACACGTCTATGCAGTTTGGGATTTCATGACATTGCTTAAAGCACTACAACTCAAACTTACTGGAACGAGTATTCCTTGGATTCCTTCAAGTGAACCAATTGTCACAAGACTGATTAACGACATCGTTTTGGCAGAAGAAAGTGATGAAGATGGACAAGGAGGGTATTGCAGTCATTTTGAGTTGTACTTGAGAGCTATGCATGAAGCTGGAGCAAGTACAGAAAATATTGATAGCTTTATCCAAGGACTTAGAGAAGGAGCATCTTTTGAATCAGCACTTGCGAGTCTAAACGAGTCAGATGCGGTTAAGCATTTTCTTAAAATCAATTATGCTGTTGTTCAAGGTGGTAAGCCTCACCAAATAGCAGCATCATTTACACTTGGTAGAGAAGAATTGATTCCAGATTTGTTCCGCCAATTGGTCAATGATCTGATCAAAAGTAAGCCAGGCGAATTGGAAACTTTAGAGTACTATTTTGAAAGGCATATCCACCTAGATGAAGATCATCATGGACCATTAGCCATGAAAATGTTAGATCACCTATGTGGCAATGATCCTCTAAAGTGGGAAGAGACCAAGGTAGCGGCTATTGAAGCACTAGAAGCCAGGAAAGTGCTGTGGGATGGAATTCATGAGTCATTGAAAAGTGCACTTATTTTGAAATAATTAGATAGCAACAAAATTCAATTCACCAAAAACCATGATTTTTGGTGAATTGAATCCCTATATATCGTAATATTCGGTGAATTGACTAAATAAAATGACATATAGCGTGTTCTACGAATCTGTTTCAGATAATACTTGAAGTACTACGTTAATCAATCTTAATCCTCACAAAGCCCAACTCGTCATCAATATTTTCATAGAGCCAAATGGTACTGCCTAAAAAGAAATGCCTTGGCGGCTCTTTAGTATAATTCTCTAATTTTGTCTCTTTGATGATTTTTAGATTTTTATCCAAAAGGGTTAAAAAAACTTCTGAATTTAAAAGTTTTGGTTCTCCATATTCATTTAACTCTTCTCCATAGGTGTTTTTATAGGACATCCTGATGAATTGCTGAGATATTGGATCCCATTTTGGATCCATAAAATTGATGGATTCAAAAAACTTTCTTCTGATTTCCAACCCTTTTTCTACATCCACTGTTGGTGGCATTTTGGTTTCATTTTTATTACCTGTAAGCTTGCTATCCCAAGGAATCAAGTACAGAGAATCCAAAAGCATATCATAAACATAAGCTTCATTGAAAGCACTATTGGTCATAATAATTCTTCCTGCATTGACAGTTGGAAAAGGAACAATACCAAACCCGCCACCACCAGTAAACTCCATGTTGAACTCATCAAACTTTTCTGTCTCAGGTAATGAAATCTTTTGATAAGTTTCCTTTTCCAAATCAAATTTCATGATGAAAAATTCTCTTGGCTCACTCCTTATATAAACCCCAAAAATCTGAGAGGGATCGTCTGGATGTTCAACCAATCGCATCGGAAATGATGCGGCACCTTTGATCTCTTCTGGACCAAACTTATCAAGTTTTAGATCCTTAATTTTTTCACCTGTCTGATCAAAAATGGCATTAAGCCCATAAGACCAGATCATGATTTGATCTTCAGAATTCAATAAATACCCACCAATGTATGACCCCATTCCATGAGGCCCTTCCCTCTCAAATTGGAGTGTTTTTTCTAAAGAAAGCGTCTCTAAATTGATTTTGTCAAACTTGGACGAGTTCCAAACATAATTAAAAAGAAATTTTCCATCATTTGAAAGCTCAGGATAACTGAGCCCAAATCGTAAATCAATATGCCCCTCTCCAGCATCCACCACCACAGTATCCTGAGTCAGGTTAAATTCAAAATTCTCGAATGACTTGCTTTTATCGGAGCTACAAGCAGCCAATAATGATAGGCCAGAAAGCAATCCTAATGCAAATTTTTTCATCTTATGTTAGTTTATAGTCAACCTCACAAATCCCAACTCGTCATCAATATTTTCATAAAGCCAGATTTTGCCATCTTTGACAAAGTGTTTTGGAGGGATTTTATTTAATTCTGGAAGGATGGTTTCATTTATTAATTCAAAATCTTCATCAAAAACGCTCAAATAAACTTCCGCTGAAATACCCTTGTAATTGCCCCTTTCATCCTTTTCATTAGAAAAATTCTCTTTATGTGACAATCTAAAATATTGCCTCCGCCCTTTATCCCAAATAAGTCCCCCATAACTTATTTCTTCTTTGGATTTCCTTAAAATATCTCCCAATTGTCCAGATTCACTTTCAACTTGTTTAGGAGGCAAATAATTCTTTTTGCTTCCCAATAATGATGAATCCCATGATTTGATATAAAGTGAATCAGTTTTTATGTCGTAAATCGAAATTTCATTGACTGCATTATTAGCAAAAATGATTTTATTGTCATTTTTGCTAGGGTATATTCCTACTCCATAGCTCCCTACGGACCGTCCGTCATTAGTAATTTCAACTCTGTAATCGAGTAGTTTTTTGAACTCAGGTAATTCTATTCTTTTATAGCTTTTGTTCTCCAAATCAAAATCGAGGAGGAAATAGGTATAATCTTTCCATGTTATAAAAAAACCAACAACTCTATCTTTTTGACCTTCAAAATCATAGAGCATATTTGGGTACGCATCATAATCTCTTATTACCTCACTGGCAATTTCTTCCAAATCCAGTTTTTTTACAAGATTGGCTTCTTGATCAAAAACAGAATTCAATCCATAAAACCAAATCATAAAATTCCCCTCAGAGGTAAGGCTAAAGTTTGATATGTAATCGCCAATTCCATTTGGTCCTTCTTTTTCAAACTTGATTTTTTTGTTCAAAATCAAATTGTCTAAATCAATTTTCTCCAATGAGTTTCCACTTTCATTGTAATTGTATAAAAACTGCTGATCCTTGGAGAGGACTGAAAGGTAAAGCCTATCTTGCAGATACAAAAACTCCTCTCCGCTATCAACTATAACCGTATCTAACGAAATGGTAATTTTTGAAAACGTTTCATTTTCGGGTTTTTGGTTACCTCCACAGGAAATGAGTAAATAACAAAGAATAGGAAGAATTAAGTATTTCATATAATATTTGATTTATATGTCTTATTTGATCGTCAGTCTCACAAAAGCCAATTCATCATCTATATTTTCAAAAAGCCAGATTTTGCCATCTTTGACAAAGTGCTTGGCAGGTCTATTCTGGATTTCAGGGATTTTTGATTCTGAAATTAGCCTAAAGTCTTCATCAAAGACGCTCAGGAAGACATCAGCACCGCTGACCTTATAGGTCTCAAATTCTGTCATTTCATCACTGAAAATACTTTTGATTGAAAATCTGTAATACTTTCTGTTTTCATCATCCCAAATAAATGAACCATAATTGATTTGTTCATTTGCTTTTCGCATTGCCTCTGCTCTCTCTTTTCCCTCAGCGGGAACCTCTTTTGGAAGTTGGGCAGTTTGCTGGCTACCTACCAAAGGCCCCTCCCAAGCTTTGAAGTAGAGCGAATCTTTCTTCATATCGTAGATGTAGGCTTGATTGAATGAATTCAAAGCCAAGATAACTTTATCATTTTGGATGGATTGCAAAGCGCCTGCATTGAAGCTCCCCATCCATTGCCCTTCATACAGCATGGTGATTTCGAATTCAGACAGCTTCTGCAATTCTGGTAATTCTATTTTTCTGAAACTGTCATCAGCAAAATCAAAAATCAAGAAATAGAAATCAAGTGACCTCCATTTTCTATGAAATGTAAGATACTTATCGGGCTCATTCGGTATTTGGACGAGTCTTGATAGCATCACTTCTTCTGTATGTTCGGTGTTTTCCAACAACTTGTCTATTGGCAATTCACGAAGTAGGTTACCGTTTTGATCCCATACTCCTTTTTTGGAAGACCAAAAGAGGCAGTTGTCATCAGGTGTCAAGGCAAAATCAAATGTGAAAGGGCCGACTCCATCTGGTCCTTCTTGGTCAAACTTGATTTTGTCGACCAATGTAAGATCGTTCAAGTCGATTTTTTCCAGATTACTTCCCTCCCTATTCCAATTGAATAAGTACTTCCTATCAGAAGAAATATCGGAAGAAAAAAGCCTGTTGTTCAGATACAAAAACTCGTCTCCTGCATCCACCATTACCGTGTCAAAGGAATAAGTAAGATTGGTGTTGATTTGGATTTCTTTGATGGTGTCTAAATTCCCTCCACAGGAGATGATTAAAGCAACTAACATAGCTAAAAGTAGATTTTTTATAAGCATAGAATTCAGGTTATATGTAGTGTAAGAATATTTTTGAGAACCTAATGATTGTCAGAATTATACAAAAATGCAATAAAAGTTTAAGCTTATTTGATTAAAATTAGTTAAAATAGACTTTCAAGCTTATCTTCGAATCGCTAAAGTATTATTGAATAATTTAGATTTCCTAAATTTTAAGATTCAAAGTGACTATACAAACCACCAATTTCCGAAAATTAAAATGATTAGATTTTCAGTACTTTTTCTAGGAACTTTGATTTTAATTGTTTCTTGTACCAAGCAAGTGGAAGTATCTGAGATTGAGTTTTTAGATTTTAAGACTTTAGACATCACAGATGCCATTGGGGGGTATAATAAGTATCATTATTTAGAAGATCAAGACTTGCTTTATGCCTACAATCAATTGTCATCTGTTCTTGATCTTTTTGAATGGAAAGATGGGAAATACCTTAGGACAATACCGCTGCCAGATGTTCCTGAAGCTTATGGTTTTGCATGGTCCGAGTTTTTACCTATAGCAGAAGACTCTTTGGTATTTGTCGATTACTTTGGGAAAATACTCTTAACGAATGCTGAAAGTGAACTTCTCTTGGCGTTTTCATTGAATGATTATTTACCAGAGGGATACGAGTTCTACTTTGGAAATAATACTCAAAACATGATTCATAGGGATGGCAAGCTAGTTTTCAGAATTCATCAAACTAATTTTTCACCCAAAGAGCAAGAGTATTATCATGGAAAAATATTAGGCAGCTTAGATTTGAATGCGCTAGGTACAGCCATATTGTATGGAGAATACCCAAGCAGCTACGAGATTAGGAATAATAAATTCTTTTTTAACAGCACTAAGCTTGGGTTTGAGTTTGGACTAGATTCCAAGGAAGAGGTTTTGATTTCATTTAGAAATGAACAAGCCATTCAATCATCTACGGCATTAGGAAATAAATGGTCTGATGGAAAGTCACAATCTCTCAACAATCCTTCACAATTAGATATAAATCAAGAAATCAGTTCTATAGACTGGATGGTTAAGGAAGGGTTTTATCATGATATTTTTTCAGATCCCTATCAGAAAGTTATTTATAGGATTTGCGTCTTTCCTCAGGAGTTGACTGATTTGGAAGGTAAAAGAAGGAGTGCTGCTACCAGGCCTTTTTCAATTCAGAAATTTAGTAGTGATTTTAAAGTTCTGTCGGAAGCTTCATTCAATACATCAGTTCTCGAATATTCATTTTTGTCCCGAATTATTACCAAGGATGGACTTTACCTGGGTGTTTTGGATGCTGGAGAAGACGAAGTATTATTCAGAAAGGTTAATTTTTAGAAGCTTAATCAATGTCGTTTAGTTTAGGGAAAAATTCGGCGGTTCTTTTTTATGAATTTTATTAGCTCATAATTTCCCAAACTATTAGATTCAATTGACCTTGATCCTAATATACCCCAACTCATCATCTACATTCAAATGGGAAAAAATTAGACCATCTTTGACAAATAGGATATTGATAGGATTGGGAAAGATGTTTGTAATCTCTTTTTCTCCTAGTACCTGAAATCCTTCATCAATAATGCTCATGAAGTGTTTGTATCGAGGGGGTTCTTCGCCAATATCCGGTAGTCCAAAATGGCTAAACCTGTAAAAGACCTTGTTTTTTTCATCCCAAAACAATTCCGAAAATTTTATTTCTTCTTTCATTCTATCCATCTCAGCTTGCAGTTCCATATTTGAACCTACATCATTTTTATATTCCCCTGATTTTTCATTGGCAAAAAGCGTATTGATAATTTTGTGATAACTTAAAGAATCCTTCCCAGGGTCATATTGATAAATGGCATTGAATGCGTCAGTCCAAAAAATGAACTTGTCCTCGTATTTACTTATCGACAATAGAGGAAAATATAAGCCCCCACCACCTCCAATATTGTAAGCGACTCTGAAATTTTCTCGGTTATCAAACTCAGGTAATTCTATCACGTCAGCTTTTTGATTTTTGAGATCCAATTTCAATATATTGGAGTTTAGCCTTTCGAAATTGGAGATACTGCAATACATCAGGTTTCTATCTTTGGAAGTAAATCTGACATGGAAATTTTCATTCGGCTTTAAACCCTCTTTCATCCAATCTTCCTGTTTGCTGATCCGCTCTACCACATTTCCATTCAAATCTGAGATCACAGATTGATCCCAATTATGGAAAGCGATATGTTCTTGATCAATCATTTCAATATCTAAAGCAAATCCAACTCCATCAGGTCCTTCTCTGTTGAACTCGGTTTTCTTGATCAACTCAAATTTATCTAAGTCAATCATCTCAAGCGTAAATTCTCTAACATTCCAATACAGGTGCCTGGATAAATCCGGACTTATTTGGTGTCCATAAGGGCTATAAACCGATGCCATCACTATTTCATCCTTCGACTCCACAATAACCGTATCCATGCTGATGGAAAAGTTTGCATAACTGACTGTTTCTTCTACTGGATCGGTTTTCGTATCAGTATTTTTGTTGCATGCAAAAAAACTAAGTGCGAGCAGTATCAAGTAAGGATTTTTCATTTTTTAAGGAGTTTTAATTCACCTTGATCCTAACATACCCCAACTCGTCATCCACATTCAAAAAGGCGTGGATTTTTCCGTCTTTTACAAATTGAGCTTTAGGAACTCCATCTACATTATCTGTAATTTCTTTTTCATTAATCACTTTAAAATCCTCACTGATAATACTAATAAAGACTTTGGATTTGATTTTTTCCTGATCTATTCTTGGCATATTGAAAGAGGTGATTCTATAAAAAACATGATTTACATCATCCCACAAAAGATTAGAAAAACTCACCTCCTCTTGTATTTCATTCATGATTCTGAAAAAAGCTTCCTCGGAATTTACATCATTTTCGTAATCCTTTATTTTTTCATTTGGTGTCAAAGAGTTACTTATCGTAATGTACTCGAGTGAGTTTGTCTTTGGATCGAATTGATAGATATTGTTAAAGACATTGGTGCAAAAAATCAATTTATCCTTATGCCGCGTGTAGTCAAGAGAAGGAGGAGCGGTGGAGGTAGAAATACCGCCATTCATTTCCACCGTAAAAGTTACTCTGAATTTTTCTCGTTTATCAAATTCAGTTAGTTCGATTAATTTGGTCTTTTTATTCGTCAAATCCACCTCAATAAAATTAGAATTCAATCTTTGGGGAGTTGCGATGGCACAGTATAGAGTTTCTCCGTCATCAGAAAAACCATAAGGTATAAGAGATTCATTTTCATTGAGTTCTCCTTTCATCCAATCTTCGTCTATACTGATAGTTTTAAGGAGATTGCCATTCATATCAGCAATATTGATTTGGGTCCATTGTACAAATCCTATTTTGTCTTCACCAATTAAGATGATTCTGTTTGGAAATTGACCAACACCATTTGGGCCTTCTTTTTCAAACCTTCTTTTTTCAAGAAAGACCATTTCATTCAAATCAACGATCTCAAGAATATGCGATCTATAGTTCCAAAAATATAGTCGGTCTGCACTTTGATTTAAAGTTTGATTATAAAAGTTGGTCGCTGCCATCAAAATCTCATCCCCTGAGTCCACTACCACTGTATCCATACTTATCGTGATATCGGCATAATTTCCAGCTGAACTTTGATCAGAATTTCCCCCACAGGATATGAGGAGAAGTGCGGCAATTGGTAGTATAAAATATTTCATTTTTGTATTTGTTAGTTGATTTTCATTCTAATAAATCCTAGCTCATCATCTACATTCAAGTAGGCATGGATCTTTCCTTCTTTTACAAACAGGGCTTTGGGAACTGATTTGACAATTTCAGTAATTTCTTTTTCTCCAACCACCTTGAAATTCTCGTTGAGGATACTTAGAAATACCTTTGACTTAACCTTTTCATCAGCAATTTTTGGCAAATTATAAGATGAAAACCTATAGAAAACCTTATTTTGATCATCCCAGAAGAGATTGGAAAACTTTACTTCTTCTTGGATTTTGCCCATCACATCTGTAAATGCTTCTTGAGTAGTAACCTCATTTTGGTAAGTTCCAGTTTTTTCGTTGGGCGTCAGTGTGTTAGTGATAGTAATATATTCTAAAGAGTCGGTGACAGGGTCAAATTGAAAAATGTGATTGAAGGCATCAGTCGAAAAGATGATTTCGCCATTAAACTTATTCATATTAAGTGCTGGATAAGTTGTCATCATCATTCCACCCCCATCTTCTTTGAAAGTCACTCTAAACTTTTCTCTTTTTTCATATTCTGGTAATTCAATCAATTTGGTTGTTTTATTTTCCAAATCGACTTGGATGATATTAGTATTTAATTTGTCGAAATTTGATATAGTACAATACATCGTGTTTCCATCATCAGAAAAACCAAGTGGGTTAAGAGACTCTTTTTCATCTAATCCTTCTTTCATCCATTCTTCGTCCATTTTGATATTTTTTATCAGTTTGCCTTCCAAATCTGCAATGACGATTTGATTCCATTCTACGAAAGCCACTTTATCATTACCGATCAACATGGTTTGATAAGGATATTGACCTACGCCATTTGGCCCTTCTTTTTCATAAAGTTTTTTCTCAAGTAAGGTCATTTCATCCAAATCAACGACTTCCAAGTTGTAAGATTTAATATCCCAATAATAAAGTCTATCAGTTTTAGGATTTATAGTATGACCGTAGGATTGGGTCGCTGCCATCAGGATTTCATTGCCAGAATCAACTACCACTGTATCCATGCTAATTGTGATATCTGCATAAGAATTCGCTGTGTTCTCTGCATCTTTGCTACCACAGGAGGCCAAGATTATTATAAAAAGAATAAAGACTAATTTTTTCATTTTTTGTGGATTAATTTATTGTTAGTTTGATAAATGCGAGTTCATCGTCAAAATTTTGATACAACCAAAGAAAATATAGGAATAGACCTAAGCAGAAGTGTAATCTTCATTTGAAATCTGTTTTAAAAGTTTCAATATAAACTAGCTTTATAAAATATCATATATTTCTTTGGATAAATTAACATCTACTTAGATAATTCTTGATTCCGCAGACTTACCATGTGACAAGAGTCTCATTAAATAGTCACAAGAAGTCATCACCTTTGTAGGCAAATTTTAATCCATGGAAAAAGTTAAGTTAGGCCTCAAAGAAAACTGGAAACAATTTACCCTCTTGGTCATCATCAATGCCTTTGTCGGCGGGATGGTTGGACTAGAGCGGAGTATTCTTCCACAGATAGCAGAAGTTGAGTTTGCAATCGCAGCCAAAACAGCAATTTTGTCCTTCATCATTGTTTTTGGTATCGTCAAGGCCATCACAAATTATTTTGCTGGTGCATTTGCCAATAAAATAGGACGTAAAAATCTATTGATCATCGGCTGGATATTTGGCTTGCCAGTTCCATTTATTTTGATGTTTGCACCTTCATGGGATTGGATTGTTGCAGCCAATGTACTTTTAGGCATCAATCAGGGACTTGCCTGGTCTTCTACAGTGGTGATGAAAATTGACCTGGTCGGTGAGAAGCAAAGAGGCTTTGCTATGGGGTTGAACGAATTTGCAGGCTATCTGGCCGTGGCGCTAGTTGCTTTTCTTACAGGTTATATTGCTGCAGAATACGGTTTGAGACCTTATCCATTTTATTTGGGAATAGGGTTGGCTGTATTGGGACTGCTGGGAAGTATCTTCTTCATCCAAGATACCCGAAAGCATGTCGCTGCTGAAGACCAACATAGCGATGTACCGAAGCTAAAAAATATCTTTTGGGAATCTACCTGGAAGCATCCAAATCTCGGTTCTGTCACGCAGGCTGGTTTGATCAACAACCTCAATGATGGGATGGCTTGGGGGATTTTCCCTATTCTGCTTTCTGTCAAAGGCTTTGATCTCGAGCAAATTGGTGTCATCACTGCTACTTATCCGGCCGTATGGGGTTTTGGTCAGTTATTCACAGGTAAAATGGCTGACTTGTACAGTAAAAAACACCTACTGTTCAGCGGAATGATCCTTCAGGCGGTAGCACTTGCACTTTTCCTTTTTGCAAGCTCGATGACGCATTACTTGATTTTAGCAGCGTCCTTAGGTTGGGGAACAGCCATGGTTTATCCTACTTTTCTGGCAACTGTAGCAGAAAACACCCACCCAACTGATCGTGCCAATAGCATAGGTGTATTCAGACTGTGGAGGGATTTGGGCTATGCCGTAGGAGCGATACTGACAGGAATCATCGCGGATAGTTTTGGAATAGAAATGTCCATTCTCAGCATAGGGGTTTTGACAGGAATCTCAGCAATGATCATTCTGATCAGGATGAAATAAAAAAAGCCTCACGCTCGTGAGACTTTAAATAAGAGTAGTAAACTATGCTAACCACATCATTTAATACTAATTACCCCCCCCTCTATTCATGCCACCGCCCATAGGTCGCTGACCCCCTCTTTCGCCTTCTGGTCTTCTTTGTTTTTTCATCTCCTCCCATTTTGTACGTTGCTCTGGGGTCAGGATTTTTTCAATTTCCTTGTCAAAATCCTCTTCTGGAATTTCTTCGATTTGAATTTCTACCACTTCTATTTCCTCAACGGCCTCAGCTTTTTTTGCTTTACCTTTTTGCTTCGCTTTTGCTTTTTTGTTCATGGCTTCAGCTTTTCTAGCCTCAGATTGCCCTTTTTCAGCCATCAAGGCCTGATGTTTGGTTCGTGCCATATTTACTTGATGGACTTTTTCCATTTGCTCATCAGACAATTCTAAGCGCTGGGTCATCATTCTTGTCATCATCTCTGCTCTAGCTTCAGGATTCATTGCTTGTCCTCTTTGCATTTGAGGTCCTCTTTGGGCTTGGACGAAGACTATTCCAATACCAAGGGCCAATAGTAGCATGGTTATTTTTTTCATGGATGTAGGGTTTAAATTAAGTAAAGTTTTCACTTCAGTGTCTGAGTTTGTATGTTTGGTCTGGAGTTTTGGAGCATCCCAAACTCCCTGATAAATATACATAAATATCTTTCCAAATGGAGACATTTCTATACTTTGGCTATGCGAGCAATTTGGATGTCAGTACCTTAGAAGGGCGGCTTCAGAAAAGACCTAAATTACTTGGTACAGCAGTCTTGCCACATTTCGGTTTTCGATTCAACTATCAAAATCCTGATGGGTCTGCAAGAGCCAATGTGATAGCTAGTCAAAATGAATCCGTCTATGGGCTTTTATTTGAGATCTCGGAAGCTGATAGAGGCTATTTTCTTCAGTCAGAGCCCGGTTATGATTTTATAGAAATGGAAGTAATGACCAAAGTTGGTCCAAAGAAAGCTTTTGCCTTTATTTCTCCTAAGATCACCAAGGGGATTTTTCCAAACAAAGCATACTTGGATACGATTATCAAAGGTGGACAAACCAATCAGATTCCAAAAGGATATCTTGCAAGCATCATCAATAGGGCAGGAAGCTTTATTTAAATGGCTCTTCTAGGTGGATTCATAGGCTCCTACAATCAGCCAAATCAAAAAATTTATTAATTTTACCCCAATTAAATACGTTTCAACATGGGAAGAGCTTTCGAGTTTAGAAAAGAAAGAAAATTCAAGCGCTGGAGTAAGATGTCCAAGGTATTTACCCGCCTTGGAAAAGAAATAGTCATGGCTGTAAAAGCTGGAGGACCTGACCCAGCTAACAATACCAAGCTGCGTACCATCATCCAAAATGCTAAAGGTGCAGCAATGCCTAAAGATAGAATAGAGGCTGCCATCAAGCGCGCTTCGAATAAGGACGAGAAAGATTATGAAGAGGTATTGTACGAAGGCTATGGCCCGCACGGAGTAGCTATGATCATCGAGACTTCTACTGACAATACCAATAGAACTGTGGCCAATGTAAGAAGCTACTTCTCAAAATGTAACGGTTCATTGAGCACATCAGGCTCTGTAAGCTTTATGTTCAACAAGAAAGCTGTATTTAGATTTTTGCAAGGTGAGCATGACATCGAAGAATTGGAATTGGAGCTGATTGACTTTGGATTAGATGAAGTTGCCGAAAATGAAGGGGAGATTTTCGTTTACACGGCTTTCGAAGATTTTGGTAACATGCAGAAGGCTTTGGAAGAGCGAAATATTGATATCATCAATGCAGATTTCCAATGGTTCCCTACTACGACGGTAGAATTGACAGAGGAGCAAGAAGAAGAGATCAACAAGCTGATAGAAAAATTGGAGGATGACGATGATGTCAATCAGGTCTTCACCAATATGGCATAAACAAACTGAGACCTGCTGGAATCAACTGGCAGGTTTTTTTCATTAATAAAGACGACATGGCTTTTCCGAAGAGAAAAAACATCAAAGAAGAAAAAAGACAAAAATTGGTTATTGTGGGAAGTAAAAACCCCGTAAAGATCAGTTGCACAGACCTAGGATTTCATCAAGCATTTGATAGTGAAGCATTCTTGATTGAAGGCCTCAACGTGAGTTCAGAAGTAGATGATCAGCCTATAGGAGATGAGCAGACTTACCTTGGCGCCTATAATAGGGCCAAAAATTCCAAAAATGTATTTCCTGAAGCTGATTTTTGGGTAGGAATAGAAGGAGGAGTCGAAGAGCAAGCTGGCGAAATGTATGCTTTTGCTTGGGTAGTCATCATAGATCCTACTGGGAAAATAGGTAAAGCCAAGACAGCCACATTTTTTCTACCTAATGTGATCACAGATTTAATCAAAGGTGGAATGGAGCTAGGTGCAGCAGATGATCAAGTTTTCAATAGAGAGAATTCTAAGCAAGGAAATGGTGCAGTAGGCATATTGACCAATGGAGCTGTCAATCGTAAGGAATACTATGCCCAAGCGATTATTTTAGCCTTGATTCCTTTTATGAACAAGACAATCTATATTTAAGCTTTCAATGATGCATTGAAATTTTCGATTGGTTTTTGAACACTTTGGACCTTAATTTTGTAATTCTAAATAAGAATTAAACGAAAGAAAATATGTTACAGGAATTAGAAACTGATACTTTACAAAATTTAGTACAAGAAAATGACAAAGTAGTAGTACAATATGGCGCTACTTGGTGTGGTAACTGTAGAATCATGAAGCCAAAGATGAAAAGATTGGCAGGTGATTATGAGGGGATTACTTTTCTTTATGTGGATGCTGAAAAATTACCTGAGTCTAGAAAATTAGCAGCTGTAACCAACTTACCTACTTTTGCTACTTTCAAAGGCGGCCAATTGGTCAACCAAGTTCAGACAAACAAAGAAGAAGGATTAAAAACATTGATCGATGAGATTGCCAATAATTAAGCACGTACTGGGTTTTATCGAAGCCAATGATGAAGACTGGGTGAAGGAGACCATCGAATTGTTGGAAAACATGACGGAAATACCATCACTCAAGGATGAGGAAATCGAAGTGATGGGTGAATTGCTCTCCAATCTGTATGGAACATTGGAGGTCAATCAAATGATCAAAGAGGGAATGGATAAGAAAGAAGCCATGAACGCCTTCATGAAGCGAGTGACTGGTTCGATAGATAAGTAAAAAGCGAAAAGTTGTTTAATCACCAAGTCAAACAAAATCGCAATTTCAAGGGCTCTGCGGAGCCCTTTTATTTTTGAAGATTTGACAAAAACTGACTCAGTGCAGTTCTCCAGTTTGGGTGTGCATCCCAAGTTGGACCAATATAGAGTTCGTTTCTCACCAAGAATTTGATGTAATATTTCACGACGATTCTAGAAGCTGCTTCTTCGTCAACCACAGGCAAGCCCATACTTTTCATGAGGTCTCCTTCTCTGCCTTCCACGCGCATCAGTACAAACTGCACCCTGTCTCTGATCAATTCAGCCTCAGATTTGGCCTCAGTAAGAAACTCCACCTGATAGGGATAATTGCTTTTGAATATGCCTTCTAAGCCTCGTTTTTCAGCCTCTTGCTCTGCAGCAATGGCTTCCGCAGATTTTCCCAACAAATCATAGCGGTACATAGTCAGGAAACTTGATTCGCCAGCCGAGCCACTGAGCGGCACACCTAGTTTAAACACATCCAGGTTCAATGGATTTCTAGGCAAAAACCTATTTGTTCCTCCCGCTATGGCTCCCGCAGCGGCAGGGTATTCGGGCACATCTAGCACCAGGTAGTTGTGGGAGCGGCTATTTTTTCCCAATGCTTCTAAAGCCTGAACCATTCCTCCCAAGTCAGGCATTTGAAGTGAAAAAACCCCTGCATTCGGAACCATGTTTTTGTTCATGGTATAAGGTGCAATATTCAAAGCCAGTTCGCCATTGGCTTTTCTGGTGAGAATGACGATATTTTTGATCAAGCGCTTATTGAAAGCTTCCGCAAAACCTGTCTGCACTTCTTCTGAAAGGGTCACATCTTCTAATTCATAATAGGCTACTGGATCTCCACCAGCTTCCACGAGGGCTGGATGGATGGCTTCTGCGAGTTCTTTCCAACTCAAGACAGGACGGGCTTGTGGTGCGCTAGAAATCATGACCACAGATTTTCCATCCAGAAAGGTATCTGGTAGTCCACCTTGACCAAAAAGGTCGATTGTCAATAAAAAAAACAACAGCGTCGCTGAGAAATACTTCATATTTTTAGATATTGCCAGAGATATACAAGCTATCACGAATATAAGCAACGTACTGAGAAATTTTAAATTATCCGCTTGAATTAAAAATCAATAAGATTATTTCCACCATGAAATTCACAAAATCAACAGCCCTCCTTTTTCTCTGCCTTTTGCTGGGATACAATACTTCTTTTGCTCAGAAAATAGATCAAGAGCAATTGATCAAAGATATTCAATACTTGGCATCTGAAGAGCTTGAAGGAAGAAAACCGCTCTCTGAAGGGAGCCTAAAAGCAAGAGCTTATATCAAAGAAAGATTCAAAAAGTTGGGCTTGAGTAGTCAATACGAGGATTATACGCAGTTTTTTGATTTCACCAATAGGAGAGAAAATAAAACGTATGAAAATGCAGCCAACATCATTGGGTTTATACCAGGTAGTGAATCTGATAAAATAATTGTCATCATGGGTCATTATGATCACCTTGGTAAGAGAGGAGATGAGGCATTTTTAGGCGCTGATGACAATGCTTCCGGTACTGCAGCAATGATGGCTTTGGCAAGTTATTTTGCAGAAAACAGACCCAAGCACTCAATGATGTTTGTGGCTCTGGATGCAGAAGAGATGGGCATGCAAGGTGCTAGAGCCTTGGTCAATGATTTCCCCTTTGAGCTTAAGCAAGTGAAAGTAAATATCAATATGGACATGGTCAGTAGAAATGATGACAATGAACTCTATGCCGTGGGCACCCATCATTATCCTTTTCTAAAGCCCAGCTTGAAGCGTGCGTCGGAGGGCAAAAGTCCTGTTTTGAAATTTGGTCACGATGTACCAGGCTCGGGTAGAGAAGACTGGACCAATGCCTCAGACCATGCCCAATTTCATCAAAAAGGAGTTCCTTTTATCTACTTTGGAGTGGAGGATCATCCGGACTACCATACACCAAGAGATACTTTTGAAAATATTCAACCCGAATTTTTCAAAGGAGCTGTGGAGTTGATACTAGCATGCATACTTGCACTTGATGAAGACTTGCTGAATTGATTTTCAGCAAGTCTTCTTTTTTTTAGCTTAGAATATCCGCTAAATTTGAATTTGTATCTAGCACTAAAATTTTGGCAAAGACTGATTTAATCACCCGTTTTTTGATCTGGAGACTCAGACACCTGAGCAACAAAAACTTTGTTTTAATACTAAGTGGGGTAATTGGTATTTTGGCTGGATTGGCCGCAGTCATTCTAAAGACAGCAGTACATGCAATTCAGAAGTTTTTGACTCAAAGTTTTTACGAGGATTATGCCAATTTCTTTTACATTATCTACCCGGTGATAGGTATAGGTTTGGCTTATGCCATTGGAAATTATATCCTAAAAGATGTTGGGGGCCATGGCATTCCTGATTTGTTATATAACATTGCAAAAAAGAGCAGTATCATTCCTCGGGTAAAGATGTACAGTCGAGTGATCACCTCTGCCATTACGGTCGGTTTTGGTGGATCAGTAGGGCTAGAAGCTCCCATCGTAGTGACAGGGTCTGCTATTGGATCTAATTTTGGTAGCTTGATGCACTTGAGTGCCAAGAAGAGAACACTCTTGATAGGTTGTGGTGCAGCAGGAGCTATTTCAGCGATCTTTGGAGCACCTATTGGTGCGGTCATTTTTGCAATTGAAGTAATACTCTTGGAGCTTAGCGTCGGAAGCTTTATTCCCTTACTGATTGCCTCAGTGACTGGTTCTATTACCTCCATGCTTTTACTTGGAGAGGATGTCATGTTCTCCTTTAATCTTTCCGACGAGTTTCTTGCCGGGCATATGCCATATTATTTTCTTTTGGCGATGGTGACAGGTATTATATCGCTCTATTTTAGTAGAGTTGTATTGAGAACTGAAGCCTTATTGGACATGATGAAGGATCCTTGGGTCAAGCTGCTCTATGGCGGTGCCTTCTTAGGGTTGATTGTTTTTTTCTTTCCGCCAATCTACGGTGAAGGCTATGACACGCTCAATGCCTTGATCGATGGGGAGCCACAGAGAGTTTTGCAGAGAAGTCCATTCTTTGCAGAGATTGACAACCCATATTTTATCATCATTTTCCTGATGCTCGTAGTCTTGATCAAACCTATTGCTTCTGCCATTACCATAGGGAGCGGGGGTAGTGGAGGTATCTTTGCACCTTCACTGTTTGTAGGGGGTATAGTTGGGTTTGTCTTTGCTTATGCTGCTAACCTTTTCGGAGTACCGATGGCTCTGCCTATTGCCCATTTTACGCTCGTAGCCATGTGTGGGGTCATGAGTGGGGTACAGCACGCTCCACTCTCTGCCATATTCTTGATTGCGGAGATCACAGGAGGGTATGAACTCTTTTTGCCTTTGATGCTAGTCTCAGCTATTTCCTTTGTGACCACCACTTACTTTGATAAGGATTCACTTTATATCAAGCAACTCAAAGGAACTGGCAGGTACCTATTCGAGTCCAAAGATGAAGAGGTATTAGATACTATCAATATTAGAAAAATTATGGAGACGGACCTACTTACGATTCAGCCTGATTCCAGCTTAAAGGACCTCTGCGGCTTGGTGCAATTGTCAAAGAGAAATATCTTTCCAGTGATCAGTGAGTCAGATGAATTGATGGGGATCATTACTCTGGATGATATTAGAGATATCATGTTTGATCCTGAGAAACAAGAATCTGTCAAAATCAGTCAATTGATGCACAGTCCTCCTGATATCATTCTTCCTAATGAAAGCATGCAACATGTCATGGACAAATTCGAAAAATCAGGTGCTTGGAATTTACCGGTAGTTGAAGATGGTGTTTATCTTGGGTTTATTTCTAAATCTCGAATTTTCAATGCCTACAGAAAGCGACTGCAAAGACAAAATCAAGATTAAGTTACTTTTTTGAGGCTTTGTATTGAAACCAATAAAACCCAGGAAAGATCAGCGCTTTCAGCTTCCAGTCATTTTTCTCCTTCATCCCGAGCGTTGTATCTTCATGTACAGTCCTGTACATCTTCCCCGCTAGCAATGCATGCGCAATAAGTAAAAGGAAGATGCCCGAGTAAATGATCAGTTCTGTCATTGCTTCTCTAAAATTAATGCAGCCCAGTTATCCTTGTCTTTTTGCTTCAAGAGCCTTAAGCCTTCCATTGCGGCTTTTTGTTCAATATCTGTGATGTCGTGCGTATAAAAACCACTCAATAAGAGAAAACCACCCCGATCCAGCAATGAAGCATAGACTTCCATCTCTTCTAACAAGACATTTTTATTGATATTGGCCAGTACGATGTCGAATATGCCCTGAGGCGCAACTTCTCTCACTGTACCTAAGCCCATCCTTACCGTTGACATGCCATTGAGGTCAAAATTTTCGTTGCCATTTTCCACGCACCAATCATCAATGTCAAAAGCTTCCACTTGCCTAGCACCTAGTTTGTGTGCCATGATGGCCAGTATGCCTGTTCCTGAACCGATATCAATGACTCTTTTGCCTTGATGGTCTAAGTCAAGTTGGTGCGAAAGCATCAAAAACGTAGTTGCATGGTGACCTGTCCCAAAAGACATCTTCGGGTTAATTAGAATTTCGTGTGCTATCTCAGGCTTTGGCGCATGAAAAGAAGCACGCACATAGACTTGTTCGCCCACTTGAATTGGGTCATAATGTTTTTCCCACTCCTCGTTCCAATTCACTTTGGCCATTACGCCCTCTTCCACTAGGACATGGGCTACTTCCTGATATTTCTCTAATACTTCTTGGTAAGCTTCTCGATCAAAAAGCCCCTCTTCAATATATGCATCTAGACCTTGATCTGTTTCCAAAAAGGAATCAAAGCCAACTTCTGCCAATTCCGCTATCAAAACCTCCCTGAAGTCTTCTTTGCAGCTGATTTTAAATTCTAAATATTGCATATTTTTAAAAGGTATAGGTAAGCAGGTTGTTTTATACAAAAGCAAAGAAAATCAACCATGTGATGATCAAAACAGGTAGTAAGATTGGAATGGAAAATCTGATGATGTAACCAAAGAAAGAAGGCATTTTTATACCACTTTGTTCAGCGATGGATTTCACCATGAAGTTAGGTCCATTACCTATATAAGTCATCGCACCAAAGAATACTGCCGCAATGGAGATGGCCATCAACTCAAATGCAGAGTCATCATACATGTCCATGGCAAAATCCTTGACCTGAGAAACATTGCTAATCTCAGCACCTTGAGAAGCCATCGCAGCAGCAAGGAAGTTCAGGTAAGTCGGAGCATTATCTAAGAAACCAGAAAGTATGCCCGTACCCCAATATAAGGTATTGTGGGTAATCAAGGCAGCTCCATCTGGAGATTTGGCAAAGTTACCCACCAACTCCAAAGCTGGCATCATGGTGCCGAAGATTCCGATAAAGATAAAAGCGACTTCTCGAATAGGTTCGAAATTGAATTCATTGCCCTTGATGGCTTTCTGATCTGCATACCTGAATGAAAAGTAGGCTACTGAAAGCATGATGATCTCTCTCAGAAAGGAAAACTTCTGCCCATCATATCTGATAGCTGGTACCCATTCGATCACATTCGGATCCAAAAATACTGACCCAATGACAATGGCTAGCCAAATGAAATTTTTAGCTCCAATCAACCCAAATTTATTGGTGTAGGCAGCCTCTTCGAGATCATCTTCCTGCGACTTACCAAATTTCTTATCTACAAAGTAAAAGACTGTCGAAAGGATGGTCAAAGCTATGATCCAAGCTGGCCAATTGTGCTCTAGGGTCCAGAAGAAAGGAATTCCTTTTAAGAAACCTAGGAAAAGTGGAGGATCACCAATTGGAGTCAATGAACCACCAATATTACTCACCATGAAGATGAAGAAAATGATGTGATATGCCTGGATATTTCCTCTATTGAGTCGGATGAATGGCCTGATTAGTAGCATAGAAGCACCAGTAGTTCCGATCAAGTTGGAGATTAAGGCTCCTATGAGTAAGATACTCACATTGGCTAATGGGGTGGATTTTTTGTCTATTTCAATCAATATACCTCCAGAAGCGATATATAGGGAGGCTAATAGCGCGATAAACTGCACATACTCTGCAAGGGCATGTACTGGGCCATGTGCATTGCCAAGTACAAATAAGTAATAGAATACTACGATGATAGCAAGTCCAACGGCTACCTTGGGATAATTGTGATGCCAAAAATGCTCGTAAAATAATGGCCCTGTAGCAATCATCAAGAGCAATAAGACAAATGGAATGACCAGCCAAACAGGTGCATGATGATGATCATGGGCATGATCATGAATATGGGCTGCCACACTCTGAATTTTATCAGTTTGGGTGAGGCTATCTATTTGTTCGGTTTGGGGATCAGCTTGGGCATGTGCTTCTGAAGAGGGTAAAACAAATAAAATTCCTATCAGCAGCGCAATTGCAGCAATAAAGTTTTTCATTCAAATGCTTTTTATGGGTATATCCAAAGATTAGCCTGATATCTAGCCAAAATTTCTCAATCACAAATTTGCAATTGTTGAGAAATCATCCCGCTAAACTACTTATTTTGAATGAAAAGGACTAATGAAAACAATTCAGCCAGCTCCAAATAATTTTGATATTTGGTTACTGGCTGATGATTGGTAAAATTGTTATACGAGTTGTTTCAGGGCAATTTCAAATGAAGCTTGTGCAATTCTTGTCTTGCTAGGATTGACTTCAAAAGTTTTCTTCATGGCCTTGGCAATAGTTCTACTCACATCCTTGAAAATGGCATCATCGGTCAATTCAGCCTTATCGGACATCAAGTAAGCGAATACCCTTGCCATCCCACAATTCGCAATAAAGTCAGGAATGACGGAGATTTGTTCGTCTGTCCAAACGCCCGTTGGCCCAAAGAAGATCTCAGGGTCTGCAAATGGAACATTGGCGCCACAGGAAATCACCTCCAAGCCAGCTTTCACCATGCGCTCAGCTTGATTTTTATTGATCAACCGAGATGCAGCAGCAGGGATGAATATTTCTGATGGGATGTCCCAGATTTTAGCGTTGATCTCTTCAAAAGGCTTCATGTTCGCTGCCACTAGCTTATTTCCAGCTCTATTGACAAACAACTCACGGATTTGATCCAGAGTAAAGCCATCCTCTTTGATCAGCCCACCTTCACGGTCGATGATACCGACGATTTTGACGCCTTCTACTGCGAGAAAACAAGCTGCTGCAGCACCTACATTGCCCCAGCCTTGGATGACTGCCCGCTTGCCTTTAAGCTGTCCCCCCCAGATTTTATAATAGTGCCTTACCGCTTCAGCGACACCATACCCAGTGATCATATCTGCTACGGTGTATTTCTTTGGACCATTGGGCGTGTAGTCAGGATCTTCTAGTACCTTGGAAACACCTTGGCGCAGTTGTCCTATTTTTCGGATTTTTTGTGGCTCTGTCGCATTGAAGTGACCATTGACTACACCTTCTTGTGGGTGCCAAAGTCCGTAGGATTCGGTGATTGGGATGACTTCATGGATTTCATCCACATTCAGGTCACCGCCGGTACCATAGTAATTTTTGAGTAGTGGCATGACAGCCTTGTACCACCTTTTCAGTACTTCAGGTTTTCTTGGATCATTTGGATCAAAATTGATTCCTGACTTAGCGCCACCGATGGCAGGTCCTGAGACAGTGAATTTTACCTCCATGGTTTTAGCAAGAGATTCCACCTCTCTTTTGTCGAGGCCTTTTCTCATGCGAGTACCACCGCCAGCAGCTCCTCCTCTGAGGGAGTTGATCACCACCCAACCTTCGGCCTCTGTTTCGCTGTCACTCCATTCAAAAACGATTTCAGGTTGCTTATTCTCAAACTTCTTGAGTAGTTCTTTCATCTGTTGTAATATTTGGGTTTAATCGTAGGCAAAAATAGAAATATTTGGGAGATAGACAGTATGGAAATAGATTTTGAAGAATTTAGAAAACTAGTGAATTCGATTCACATTGTATACAGATTTGATGAAATGCATTTTCTCTCCTTCTTTATTATTGAACTACTTGGAGTTCATTAATTTTTTGAGTTTAAGTCTAGATTTTTGCAACTTGGATCACAGTCTAACGTAACTAAAAATATGATTTTGTTTTTTTGCGATTATTTAATTAAAAACTAATGTTTATGAAAAAGATAACGTTAATTCTATTCTTTCTTGCATTTGCTTTTACTTCTTTTGGCCAACAAGCAAAAACGTTTATAGACACAGAAAACCGCTTGCTTTCAGCTCCAAAATACTACCAAAATGAAACTCGTCTTAAAAACAGCGAAATAAAAACATTGATGGAGTTAAATTCAGATACTAAGCAATTTTTGGATAAAGCGTTGAGAAGCCAGAAAATAATATTGCCACTTTATGTGATCACGACTGTAGGTTTAACTTCTACCTTTTTCATAAGTGATTCTAGGACAAGAGATATTGTTGGCCTTTCGGCTACGGGTCTAGGAATCACTGCCTCAATATTCGAAGCCAATTACAACCTTAATGTGCAAAGAGCTGTCAATCTATACAATAAGAACTTATTTGAAGATCAAAAGACAAGTATGAGATTAGATTTTAAAGTCGATCCCCTTGCTTCTGGACTGGTATTAACTTTCTAAAAAGTATCCTCTTATCAGCGTTTTATTGGCACGCGGAACCTGTCCCGAAAATCGGGATGACAACTGATTTTTTTTGGTTTTTCTCCGTGAATCTTTGCGTCCTCTGTGGCAAAATTTTTTTTAACCGCAGTGAAGCGCAAAGAAATCGCAGAGGAAAGATATTCTATCTGCGACCATCAGTTTAATCCGCGTTATCGGTGTTCCATTAGGATTGAACGTGGAAGACACTGATTGGGCGGATTTCCATTGATTGTGTTTAGTTCCCATAAATCTTCCCCCCACAATTATCTCGACTAGCACCCGTCACAGAAGCTAAGCAGTTATTTTCATTTCTTAAGCGAAGCACACCTAAAAAGGCAAAGATCAAAGCTTCTTTATAATTGATCAGTTGTAGATCTGCGCTCGGGATGTCAAATTTTGCCCCCATGGCTTTTTGTAATTCTTCCATAAAGTAGGAATTGAAAGCACCTCCACCAGTGATCAGTATTTTGCCACTATCACTATTGGCATGTATAACCTTTTTGATTTGTAGAACAAAATGCGCAATCAAGGTATGTAGCTTGTCGACCCGCAGATTAGCCCCACCCTCTTCTAGAATAGAAAAATATGCCTGCAAATCTTCCCTGCCCAAAGACTTAGCTCCTTCCAAATGATAATATGGCAATTGGTTTAATCTTGCCAAGACCTCAGGAAGCAATGTGCCTCCTCTAGCCAATTCGCCTCCTCGGTCATAAGGCAGACCAAGTTCTTGTGCATAGTGATTCAATAGCAAATTGAAAGGACAGATGTCGAAAGCTACCCGCTGACCAGCCTCCTGTATACTGATATTGGCTATTCCGCCCAAGTTGATACAGCAATCATACGCTCCAAATAACAAAAGGTCTCCAATAGGCACCAAAGGAGCACCCTGCCCGCCAAGCTGCACGTCCAACATGCGGAAATCATTGATGACTGGTAGACCACTCGCCGCATGAAGCGCCCAGCCATTCCCAATTTGTAGACTGAGTCCTTTGTCGGGTTGATGGAATACAGTATGCCCATGAGCAGCGACCGCCTGTGGCGCTATGGCATATTTCTCACAAAATAGCTTGACCTCTTGCCCCATCCATCTACCAAAATCCACATCCAATAAAGTAAGCTCTAGACCAGAAAGCTCGTGACTCTTGAGCAATCGCTCTCCAAGGTTTTCTGGAAAGGGAATGGTCTCTGCATAAGGGATTTCGAAGGTCCATTTTTCACCCTTGGAAAACTGAGCAAAGGCAATGTCCAAGCCATCTCCCGATGTACCAGACATCAACCCGATCATATGATAGCTCTTGGTCATGGTTAATTTTTGTTAAATAAATAGGCTTAAAGTTAAAAATAATCTTTTGAAAACAGCCCTCAGGTTAAAATGACTAATTTAGCCGACTGACTGGATTTTCAAATCAAAAAATGCTGGGTTAGCTCAGCGCTAATTCACATGAATATTGAGACAATTTATTGTAGATATAGGCAATACAAGGATCAAGACGGCGATTTTTGATGGAGAGGAGATGCTAGCTATGAGTTCCTTCGAATCACTCGCCGAGTTGAAATCATATGCTTCAGAGCAGGAATTTGAGGCCTGTCTGATCAGTTCAGTCAAGTATGCTGAGGAAGATTTGAAAGTAGCTTTGGGTTTTGACTTTCTGTATCTCACACGGGAAACGGCAATACCGATTAGCAACAAGTATGGTACGCCCGATACGCTGGGAGTAGATCGCAAAGCGGCTGTAGTAGGTGCTAGGGTGAAGTTTCCTGAAGGAAATCTGCTAGCGATTGACCTAGGGAGTTGCATTACTTATGATTTCCTCAATGCAGCTGACGAGTACTTAGGAGGAGCGATTTCTCCAGGACTTGCCATGCGTTTCAAAGCTATGCATCAGCAGACAGCCAGATTGCCTTTGGAAGTGCTCAACGAACAAGAAATGCCACAGTTACTGGAAAATAGTACACGAAGCGGCCTCAGGAGCGGTGTATATCATGGTATCCTTTTCGAAATGGAAGGATTTATAGCAGCTTACAAGCAGCAACATCAAGATTTAAAGGTCATTATTTGTGGAGGAGACTCAAAATTCTTTGAAACCTTAACAAAAGACTACATATTTGTAATCCCCAATTTGGTCCTGTTCGGATTGAATAGAATATTAACATACAATGTCCATAAAAAATAGACTGCGATTACTCGGCACCTTGGGTGTCTTTTTCATATTTACCAATGCTTTTTCTCAGACGACGGCATCCTCTTACAGTGCCTTGGGTCTTGGTGAATTCAACTACGGAGGGCTTACACACAATCAAGCCATGGGTGGTTTGGGTATCAGTTATGGTACAGGATGGGCGATCAATAATGTCAACCCAGCGCTCTCTACCAGAAATACAGTGTTCAACTTTCAGGCGGCGATGACTTACAGAAATGTGAATGCAGCCACCACTTCGGAGTCAGAAACACTCGATGGTGGAGGACTCTCTTACCTGGCCTTGTCCTTGCCTCTCAAGTCTACAAAGCTTTCCATGGGCATGGGAATCAATCAATTGACAGGTGTGAATTATAACATTCTGGTCAATGGAGATGTTGCTAATTCAAATCTAAGCGCTGTCAATAGGGTAGAAGGTGAAGGAGGGATATCAGAAGCATACCTTTCGACTGGATATTACTTAGCCAAAAACCTCAGTGTAGGTTTGCATGCTTCCTACCTTTTTGGTTCTACAATCAGAACCAATCAGCTGAGTTTATTGGATAGTGCAAGAAATCAAATAGGTGCTACTTCCGAGTATTATGAAAGATTCACAGTAGCGGATGTTTCCTTCAAAGGAGGGATACATTATTTCTTCAAAGTAGGCGAGGGCAAAAACATTCACCTAGGCGCCATTTATCATATGTTTGGGGATATTAGAGGAAAACAGTTTGCGAAAGTCGCCGATCAGGGCGAAGCTAGCGACCCCGATACACCTGGAGATATCATCAATAATAATGATAGAGGAACAATTTTCCTTCCTAATAGATTAGGTTATGGTATATCTTTCGAAAAAATTAATAAATTTGTAGTTGGTCTTGAAGCTCAATTTCAGGACTTTAGCCAATACAGGAACTTTGCAGGAGAAAGTGGAGATCTTGGAGAAAGCTTCAAAGTGGGCTTAGGTGCTCAATTTGTCCCAGACGCTTTCTCTATGGACAACCTGCTCAAGCGAGCTACTTACAGAGTTGGGCTGGAATATATCCAAACTCCATACGTTGTCAACCAATCCCAGATCACGGATGTTGGCATCAATTTTGGAGGATCGCTTCCAGTAAACTCCCTGTCATTGGTCAATATGGCTGTCAAAGTTGGAACGCGCGGAACAACTGGAAATGGCCTGATAAGAGAAAATTACTTTAACATAAGTTTCGGATTTTCTCTCAACGATAACACGTGGTTTTATAAACGATCATTTGAATAAACTAAACACCTATGAAACTTAAATTTGTATTAGCCGGGTTAGTGACCTTCATGGTGGCAGGATTTGCGCAGGCGCAAGACGGTTGGAATTGGCCATCTGATGAGAAGATGGAAGCGAAAGCGAGGGAGTATAATGCTGCCTATGTGGATTATATGAAAGCTGAGCAGTTTGTAGAAGCGACAAAGCCCTTAAATTGGCTTTTGGTAAATGTTCCAGACTTGAATGAATCAATCTATATCAATGGAGTTACAGTTTACAATGGTGCCCAGAATGCTGTTTCTGAGGCTACTCAAAAAAGAGTCTACCAAGATTCAGTGTTATTAATTTATGATTTGAGAAAAGAAAAATATGACAAAGAGTCTATTTGGATTGAAAATAAGGCAAGCTATGGATATTCTTACTACAAAGTTGATAAAAATAAAATACCTGAGGTAATCAAGGTTTTTGATAGAGTAGTTGAAGTAAATGGAGAATTTTCATACCCTCAATTATTGGCGGCCTATTATGATTTAGTTTATAAGAATTATGCATATCATAAAGCTTATACCAAGGAGGAGATTTTAGAAAAGTATGATCAAATTACTAAACTGGTTGATGCAGCTGAAGCTAACGGAGCTAATGTTGCTCAAGCCACTGGTATTAGAGATGTGCTAATTGTTGAAATGGACCTAATAGATTGTAACTTTATTGAGAATACTTTAGGTGCAAAATTCAAAGCCAACCCACAAGACGAGGTTTTGGCTAATCAGATCTTCAAATATTCAGTGCAATACAAATGTACCAGTACAGAAGCTTTCAATCTGGCTTTAGAATATATTGATACTACAAACCCGTCCTTCAATACTTCTCAAGTGAGAGCAATGAGAATGCTTCAAAACAAAGATTATGAAAAAGCTCAGCCTCTCTTGGAAAAAGCTTTGACCTTGGCTGAAAACGATGAGCAAAAATCAGAGGTATACCTAGATTTGGCTAAAGTACATGCGCAGTCAGGAAGAAAAGGAGCGGCTAGATCTTCAGCAATGGAGGTAGTCAAACTTGGAACTGAAAAATCAAAAGATGCTTGGACGCTAATTGCGCAACTTTATATGGAATCTTTCAATGACTGTAAAGGTGGTGTGAGTAGAGCAAAAGATAGATCAGTGTACATTGCAGCTTACAATGCTTATCAAAGAGCAGGTAACACTGCTGGTATGAATCAAGCCAAAAACCAGTTCCCATCTAAAGAAGAGTTGTTTACTGAAGGTCTTCAGGCTGGTCAGACCATCAACACAGGATGTTGGATAGGTGAGACAGTGACCTTGGCTACAAGAGACTAAGTCAAATCAGATAAAAAATAAAACTATCTAAAAAGGCGGTTCCTGAAACCGCCTTTTTTTGCTTTGTAAGCTTTATGTATATTTGCCAGATGTCGAGAAAATTGCCCTTTATTGGACTGTTAGGAATCTTGTTGCTAGTATCCTGCAAAGAAGACGAGGATACGAGTTTTCTGGAGTCTTACTTAGGCCCGGCATCTATAGCTTATGACATTGATTTGGTGCATTCGGATAGTACGGTCATCAAGATCAACCTCAAAGCCAAGAAGCAGCTTGAGTTTCAGAATGGGGACAACGAATTTCCTGAAGGCATAGAAATCTTTTTCTATGATGAAGATGGAGCGCTTACTACCACAATCCGAGCTGACAGAGGCTTCTATATCAAAAAGGACGACATCTATCGTGGTGAGGGAGACGTACAGGTAGAGAATTTTGAAAAGCAACAAAAGCTTTCTTCTGAAGAGCTCTTCTGGAACCCTACTCGAAAAAAAATATACACGGAGAAATTTGTCACCATCCAAGATCCACAACGCTTGATCAAAGGTACAGGCATGGAGGCTGATGAATCTTTTAGTGAATATGAAATTTATTCCGTGATAGACAGTAGAACAATTATCCCGGGAGAAGGAAAATAGCGCATGAAATTGACAGATATCATACTTTTATCACTTTCTGCTGCCCTAGTGGTGATCGGAACACACCTGACGATTACAGCTGGCATTACACTATCCTATCCAGTATTTATGCTGGCTGTAGCGATTTTGTTTTGGTACAGGTATAGGAAAAATGAAGCCCTGATCAAAGACAAAGAGGAGCAAACCAATAAAAAGACCAAGAAGAAGAAATAATGGAATACCAGTATCTCACTTATGTATTGATTACTTTGGTCTTCTCGGCACTTTTTTCGGGATTGGAGATTGCCTTCATTTCCGCCAATAAGCTACAGATAGAACTTCAAAATAAGCAAGGTCTCTTCTCAGGCAAGATACTAGCAAGATTTGTCAAAAGACCAGGACAGTTTATAGGGACTACGCTGATAGGCAACACCATCGCATTGGTTCTTTACGGGATTTTTATGGCCAGTTTGCTCGAACCGATGATCAAGGCATGGATTCCTGACAATTTTGACAATCAGGCGACTGTGATGGTGGTGCAGACAATCATATCGACTATTATTGTTTTGATCACTGCCGAGTTTATTCCTAAGAGTATCTTTATGCTTAATCCAAACAGCTTGCTGACTGCATTTTCATTGCCTTTCTTGGCAATTTACTATGTGATGTATCCCGTGGTTTGGTTTGTTGTTGGCTTGTCAAGGTTTTTTATTACCAGAATATTGGGCTTGGAGTATAGTGAGGATAAGCCGGTATTTAAAGTGACGGACTTGAATAGCTTTATTCAAAACAACCTTCACCAAGATGGTGAGGAAGGTAAAGTAGAAGTAGATACCAAGATTTTCGATAACGCAGTTGAATTCAAGACCATCCGAGTACGGGAGTGTATGGTGCCTAGAACCGACATCGTGGCAGTGGATATTGATGATAGTGTTGCCGAGCTTAAAGATATCTTTGCCGAAAGTGGACATTCCAAGATCATTGTCTACAGAGAGAGTATTGATGATGTGATCGGCTATTGCCATCAATTGGAGTTGTTCAAAAAACCCAAAACGATCGCCGATATCTTGACACCTATTATTATCGTTCCCGAATCAGCCCTTGCCAACGAGCTTTTGGTGCAGTTTATCCAAGAGCGGAAAAGTTTGGCGCTGGTGGTGGATGAATTTGGAGGAACAAGTGGCATTGTGTCCATGGAAGATATCATCGAGGAGATATTTGGAGAGATTCAGGATGAGTATGACAACGATGACCTGATAGAGCAGAAGGTCTCAGATCATGAATACTTGATGAGTGCTAGACATGAAATAGATTATCTGAATGATAAGTACAATTGGGAACTGCCCTACGGAGAGTTTGAGACCCTCTCCGGATTGGTCATTTCTCTTACCGAAAATATACCCAACAAAGGTGAGTCCGTCTCGTATGGTCCTTACACTTTTACGGTGGTGGCTAAGCAAGATCACCGCATAGATACTTTGAAAATCAAAGTCAATTCCGCAACAATTTCCAAGAAGTAATTTATTGAGAGCGATAATATTTTGAATTTAACGCTAGATGTAATTATTTTGCGGCACTTCAAAAAACCAGAAGAATGGCATTAATTAAAAAAATCAGACAGAGAACAGGTCTTGCGATCGGTGTAATTGCAGTAGGTTTGATATTTTTCCTTGTAGGAGGAGATATATTAAGTCCGAATTCTACCCTTTTAGGGGGTAGTTCAAATAAGGTAGGCGAGATTGCAGGTGAAAGTATTACTTACGAGGAATACATTCAGAAAATCGAAGAAACCAAATTCTCTTTTCAACAAAATACAGGTAGGACACCATCAGAAGCGGAAATGTACAGCATCCGCGAGCAAGCTTGGCAGGCCTTGATCGTTGATAAGGTTTTCAAAAATCAATATGAAGCATTGGGAATGACTATTTCTGATGCTGAGTTGGTGGATATGGTTCAGGGTGAAAATATCATTCCAGAACTGAGACAACAACTTGTCAACCCTACGACAGGTGAGTTTGACAGAGCACAGTTGATCACTTTCCTTCAAAGTTTGGAAAATGCGGGTCCCGAGCAAAGAGCTTTCTGGGCACAGCAAGAAAAACTTTTTGCTGACGCAAGATTGAGAATCAAGTATGACAATCTTTTGGCAACTTCTGAATATGCTACGAAAGCTGAAGGAAGATTACAGCACAAGATGGCCAATACCATCGCTGATGTGGACCATGTATTTATTCCATTCTATGTAATTCCTGATGCTGAAATAGAGGTAACTGACGCTGAGCTCAAAGCTTATATCAACAAGCATAAAGAAAAATTCCAAGTTTCTAATGCAGTAGACTTAGACTATGTAGTTTTCAACTTATACCCAAGTGGTGAAGACTCTACTGCGGTAATTTCTGAAATTGAAAGATTGACAGAAGCTTTGAGAACTTCTGAGTCTGATTCTGCTTTTGCAGTAAGAAATTCTGAGACCAATAATGCCTTCAGAACAATCCTTCCTGGTGAGACCCTTCCTGAGTCCTTGACTAGCAATGTGGACAATATTGAAGTTGGAGAAACTTACGGCCCATTTGTTACCGCAAGATCTACTTATATTTCTTATAAGATTACAGACAAATTCAATGGTACGCCAAGAATGAGAGCTAGCCATATCCTATTTGGTACTCAAGGTCTAGAGGATGCTGACAAAGCTGAAGTAAAAGCGCAGGCTGAAGAAATATTGAAAGAAATTCAGGGTGGTCTTAATTTCGCTACAGCAGCTACCCAATATGGTCAAGATGGAACTGCTCAGAGAGGTGGTGACCTAGGCTGGTTTGCAAAGGATGACTTCGTGACTGAGTTCGCAGAAGCTACCTATGCTGCAAGAGCTACTGGCTTGATCAATAGATTGGTTGAGACTGAGTATGGCTACCACATCATCAACGTAACCGAACTTCCTAAGACAGAAACTTACAAAATAGCAGCAATCGAGTTGGAATTGATCCCAAGTGATGCTACTAGAAATGATATCTTCAGACAAGCAGATTCGTTTTCAGCCAATTCTACCAATGCCAAAGAATTCCAAGCGAATGCAGAAGCTGAAGGATTCAGAATTATCCAAGCAAATGGTGTGGGTGCGTTCTCAAGAAACTTGAATAACCAAACTAACGCCAGAGAAATCATCAGATGGGCATTCAATGATGCTTCTGTTGGAAAAGTGTCTCAGGTTTTTGAATTAGATAATACTTACATCGTAGCCAAATTGAGAGGTAAATATGAAGAAGGTGTTGCTTCTCTGGATCAGGTAAGAGCGCAAGTGCTCGTACAAGTGAGAAACGAGAAGAAAGCAGCTAAAATCACCGAAAGAATCAAAGGAAAAACAACCTTAGAAGAAATTAAGGCTGAGTTTGGTGATGATGCTTCTTTGGACAATTCTGCTGATCTGACATTAGGTAGCAGTGTGTTGCCAGGTGTTGGATTTGCTCCTAGAGCTATTGGTGCAATCTTTGGATTAAAAAACTCTGGAGAAATGACCAAGCCAATCCATGAAGATGTTGGGGTGATTGTTGCAAAGCTTAATGCTATCACACCTGCTACTGAGGTTGCTGATTATAATAGTTACCAAGCAAGTATCGCTCAGAACAATTCCCAAAGAACTACCTACATGATCATGATGGCCTTAGAAGACTTAGCCAATGTGAAGGATTATAGATATAAATTCTTTTAATTAACTTGTCTGCTACTAGGTAGTCGATTGACCACATCCCATGTTCAACCGCTGACTACTAGTTAAGTAGATATGATCATTACAAAATACGCTTGAAGAAGACCCGTGATTCAATCACGGGTTTTTTTATGTCTGAATTTTCTTTCTTTAATTCGGGTTGAATGAGGGATAAGCATTAAATTCGTAGTGATTATGAAAAATACATTTGATAAACAGGCCTTCAAAGAAAAGCTTGAGGCACAGATGAACTTCCCTGCGCTCTACATGTTCAAGTTTATCGTTCAGACGGGAAAAGAGCATGAAGTAGCAGCGCTCTTGCCAAATAACAACATGGAGCTTAAAAGTTCTAGTAAAGGCACCTATGTCAGCGCTACGATCAAGGCGATGATGGGCTCTAGTGATGCAGTACTGGATGTCTATGAGCGTGCAGCGAAGATAGAGGGAGTTATTTCCCTTTAATTTTAATTAAAAAAACACTTAGGATATGTGGAAGGAAGAAGAAAATAAGCTAAAAAGAACTTTTGAGTTTAAAGATTTTCAAGAGGCTTTTGCCTTTATGACTAGAGTGGCATTTCTAGCAGAACTTCAAGGGCATCACCCTAACTGGAGCAATGTCTACAATACCGTCTCCATAGAACTGACTACGCATGATGCGGGGAATATCGTCACAGATAAAGACCACAAGCTTGCCAAAGCAATCGATGCAATCTGATATGGTAGAGGATAAACACATCAGCCTGTACCTAGTCCCTACTCCTATCGGTAATCTTGGTGACATTACACTTAGAGCAATCGAGGTATTAAAGTCTGTGGATGTCATTCTCGCAGAAGATACACGCACTACAGGAAAGTTGCTCAAACACCTAGAAATACAACGACCCCTTCAGAGTTACCATATTTTTAATGAACACAAGACCGTGGAACGATTGGTAGAGCGCCTAGAAAAGGGTGAAGTCATGGCGCTTTGCTCTGATGCGGGAACTCCTGCTATCTCGGATCCAGGGTTTTTGCTCGTCAGAGCGGTCAGAGATGCAGGTTTGGAAGTGAATTGTCTACCTGGTGCAACTGCTTTTGTACCTGCCCTAGTCAATTCAGGACTTCCAAATGATCGTTTTACTTTTGAGGGTTTTCTGCCTCATAAAAAAGGTAGAAAAACTCGAATCGAAAAACTACTGGAAGAGGAGCGCACGATGATTTTCTATGAATCACCTCATCGCTTGATGAAAACACTGGTACAATTTTCCGAAGTTTTTGGAGAAGAGCGTATGGCTTGTGTATCCAGAGAATTGACCAAAATCTATGAAGAAAACGTCAGAGGCACACTCGCCGAGCTGATCGCCTATTACGAAGCGCATCCCATCAAAGGAGAGATCGTATTGGTCGTACAGGGGAAAGGGTAATTGGTTATTAGTTAATTGGTAAATTAGTTATTAGTCAATTGGTAGAAAAGGCTTTGGGGAAGTGTTAGTAATAGTATGGCAAAAGACTGGCTTGGATAGAGTTAGTCCATCAAAATTTTTATAAAAACCTATTAAACAAATACAATGATTGATTTGAATGTGGTCTTGGATCAGACCAAGGAGATTGCGAAGGAGGTTGGGGCATTTATAAGACGAGAGCGGCAGCATTTTGACCTAGCTAGTGTTGAAGCCAAAGGATTGAATGATCTTGTCTCTTACGTGGATAAGGAAGCAGAAGAGATGATCGTAGCGCGATTGGTACAGGTATTACCTGAGGCAGGATTCATCACCGAAGAGGGCACCAGAGCTGAGCAAACCAAAGAGTACACTTGGATCATTGACCCATTGGACGGAACGACCAATTTTATCCATGGTATTCCTGTTTTTTGCGTAAGTATAGGCTTGATGAAAGGTCAGGAAATTGTCCTAGGGGTAGTTTATGAGGTCAATTTGCACGAGTGCTTCTATGCGCTCAAAGGCCAAGGAGCTTATTGTAATGACACCAAAATCAGCGTGAGCAAGGCACCAACCTTATCAGAGTCACTGATCGCAACAGGATTTCCTTACAGCGCATTTGGGCAGATTGATGAATATTTGACTATCTTGAAAGTACTGATGCAAAAGACGCATGGCTTGCGTAGGCTAGGGAGTGCAGCAGCTGATCTTTGCTACGTAGCCTGTGGACGAATGGATGCCTATTTCGAATACAATCTTAATTCTTACGATGTCGCGGCAGGGTCTTTGATTGTAAAAGAAGCAGGAGGTCAAGTTACTGACTTCAAGAAAGGGAAAGATTACATCTTTGGTAGGGAAATTTTGGCTAGCAATTCACAAGTTCATGAAGAGCTTTGGAAAGAGTTGCATAAAATCTGGTCATAATAGTAGAAATGTACCCTAAGGCTTCGCCATCAGTCTCTTCTTTTCGTTGAATGATTTGTAAACATAAACAGGATACACATGAAAAAGACCGTCTATATTGTTTTGGCGATTTTTGCTTTTTTATTGGTCGCGTTGATAGCGACTCCATTTATTTTCAAAGATAAAATCATCGAGCGCGTAGATCGGGAGATTGCCCAATCTGTCAATGCGCAAGTACATTATGATTTTAGAAATATTAGCCTGAGTGTGTTCAAGCGCTTTCCTGATATCAGTATGACTTTGAGGGACTTTGGCATCACAGGTAATCCCCCTTTCCAAAATGACACCCTAGTCCATGTGGATCAATTTCAGGTAGATTTTAACTTATGGTCTGTTCTATTTGCCGATACGCCTTCCTTGACGGGGATTCATCTTGATGGAGGAAGTATTTATGTGAAGGTGCTCGAAGATGGACGTGCTAATTATGACATCACTTATCCTTCACAAGTAGAGGAAACCAGCGAAAGCAATTTTGAAATTGGAGTGGACCTGATAGAAGTCAATAACTTAACTTTTATTTACGATGACAGGGAATTGGATTACTTCATGGCTTTGGGCAATGTACAGCTAGCTGGAAAAGGAAACTTTACCGCAGATGTCTATCAGCTCCCATTGAAAATGGAGGCGCTGATTGCAGACATCACCTATGAAGGGACCAATTATTTGAGGAATAAAGACTTTAAGGGAAATACCACGGTAGATGTGGATATGGGGAATATGAAGTTTGCATTCTCAGATGGGGATTTTTCATTGAATGACTTTCTATTTGACCTTTATGGCTTTGTAGCTATGTCTGCGTCTGATATTGAATTTGATCTGAATTTTGAAGGCAAAGACAATTCTTTCAGAAGTATTCTTTCTTTGGTTCCTGGCATTTATTCCGAGAGTTTTGCAGGTTTGAAGACCTCAGGAACCATGGATTTCAATGGGTTTTTCAGGGGTATTTATAATGATTCAAGCTTTCCTGCTTTCGATATCAACCTGAATGTGGTAGACGGCATGTTTCAATATCCAGACCTGCCTCGCCCTGTGAGTGATGTACAACTTGCCATGCAAGTAGTCAACACTACGGATAATTTAGATTTAACCAAAGTCAATATTCCTACATTTTCCTTGAACTTTGGTTCTAATCCAATCTCGGGTAATCTACTTTTGGAAAATTTAGTCACTTATGATATAGATGGTAGATTAGTAGGAAAACTTAACCTTGAAGAATTGACCTCTATCTTCCCCATAGATGGGATGGCTCTGCGTGGCATGCTAGATGTCAATGCTACCGCTAAGGGTCGCTATGATTCCATTGCCAATATGATCCCTGCGATCAATGCCAAAATGCTGCTTAGCAATGGTTACATCAAAAGCAGTGAGTATCCTGCTCCCATTGAAAATTTGAATGTCTCCGCCAATATCATCAATACCAGTGGGAAAATGGCGGACTTTCTAGTGGATCTAAGCAACTTTGGCTTTGAGCTGGATGATGAAGCGATCAGTGGGAATTTGAAAGTAGCCGATTTTGATTTGCTCAAATGGGATGGGGCTGTCAAAGGAACCATAGACCTTGGAAAAATGATGGCCATCTTTCCTATGGAGAATACCATCATGGAAGGGAAAATCAGCGCAGATTTGAATACCAAAGGCTCTTACAAAGACGTGGAGCTTGAGCGATTTGATCGTTTGGATACCCGGGGAGAAATGAGCGTGGAGCAGTTTTATTTCACTTCCTATGACTTACCACAAGGTATTAGAATCAATGAAGCCAAAGCTGATTTTACACCAAGTCGCATTAATTTGACCAAGTTTGACTCAAGGGTTGGAGAAAGCCCGTTGACAGCAACAGGATTCTTGTCCAACTATATGAATTTCTTCTTGAAGGAAAATGAAACACTTAAAGGACAACTTGCCCTTCAATCCAACAGATTCAATGTGAATCAATGGATGACTGAGTCAGAAAGTACAGAAGAGAACAGTCTGACAGTTATCGAGTTGCCTACAAATATTGATTTTACCATGTCTGTAGATGCAGCTGAGGTGATCTATGACAATCTCAATTTGAAGCAAGTGAAGGGTAATATGACGCTGAAGGAAGGCGTCTTGAGCTTCAGAGAGGCTTCTATGGCAGCTCTTGGTGGTCAATTGGTGATGAATGGCTCCTACGATCCAAGAGATTTGACTGCTCCCAAATTTGATTTCAATTTTAATGTGATTGACCTCAGTATTGCAGAGGCTTTTGACAAGTTGAACACTGTCAAAGTTTTAGCCCCTGTGGCGGAGCATTTGACTGGGAAATTCTCAACCAAATTAGATTTTTCAGGTCTTCTTGGACAGGATATGATGCCTATTTTATCCTCTTTGGATGGTAAAGGCGTGGTTAGGGTATTGGAAGCTGCTTTTCAAAACAGTCCTTTGATTCAGGGCGTGACAAGCTTGACTAGACTCAATGATACCAATACCCTACAATTCAGAAACCTCAATTTGCCAATTGAAATAGAAGACGGAATGCTCAGTTTGAAGCCTGTAGACCTTCGCCTTTGGGACTATCAAGCCAATGTGCAAGGGAGTACGGGTTTTGATGGGAGCATCAATTACCTCGTCAATATGCAAGTTCCAGCTGGCAGATTTGGTGCACAAGCTAATAATTTGCTTGCTACTATTTCTGGAACTGAGGCGACTACCTCTACTTTGATCCCAGTAGCCATTACCCTTGGAGGCACTTATGGTAGTCCAAAAGTCGGTCTTGCTGGAGGTAACTCCATAGAGTCACTTCTTACCAATGCGCTAAGATCAAGAGTGAGCTCTGAGCGGGAAAACTTACAAGCGCGTGCCACAGAACAATTCAAAGCTACAGAAGATAGTATCAAAAGTGAGTTGAAGACGAGAGCAGAAGCTTTACAGGATTCTGCAAAAAGAGAAGCTGAGAAGAAGGTTTCTGAAACCAAGGATAGAGCAGTGGAGGAGGCCAAAAATGTACTCAAAGGGGTTCTGGGAAACCGAGTAAGACCAGCTGCAAAGCCAGATACTGTTAAAAGAGATACTACGAAGTCGGGTAATAATTAGGCATCTTTGGTTTCTCGCAAAGTTTGCGAAGGAGCAAAGTTTCGCCAAGGATCATAAGCAGTAATTGGGAAAAAGGAATTTCAAGCAATCGATAGCAATGTCCAGTATTTCTCTCTGTGTAACCTTGCTTTTCTCCCTTGCAAAAAATGCATCTCCGTTGAATGGATCATACTATCCCAAGATCCAGTACCATACGCCCACTGTGCCAAAGGAAAGCGGAATGCCTACGCCTACTAAAAGAGAAGCTAGTTTGGGCTCTAGGTCATGCGTGATCGCGATGATTGATCCGGTGATCATGGGTGCCATAGCCATTTCGATTACAGACACTTGGAAAGCCAAGCCTTCTGCTCCCAAAATCCAGCCAAACAGCAGTAACATCACCAATGGAGCGATAACCAACTTGTAGCCTAATCCTAGCCACAGATATGTAGATTTGATGGCTTGAAAATTGACTTTGAGCTGTAGGCCTACCGCGATCAGGGCTACAGGAGTGAGCGTCATGGCTACAAGATCAAAGAAGAAATCTAGTTCGCTAGGAACACGCAATCCAGATAAATTCATCACCAAGGCCAATACAAAAAAAGTGAATGGAGGGAATGTCAGGATTTTTCTACTGATGTCTCGCTTCCTACTTTTCTCTTTGGCATGAATGGAAGCCACAATGATCGCAAGTGAACTGACGATGATAAATGAGCCTGCTTGATCAATGATCAGTGCAATTTTCAATGCTTCCTCTCCGTATAGAGCATGCACAATGGGAAATCCCACAAAGGAAGTATTGGCTAGGCCGGCTGTGATGATCAGGCAACCTGTGAGAGATAAACTCCATCGAAAAATACGTCCCAGTGATCCAAAAAGCAACCAAGATAACCCAAATGAAATCCAAGCCACCGATGCGGGCATAAGCAAGCTGCTATCAAGGCTGATTTCAGGAATCAACCTGAGTGAAAGCATTGGCAAGACCAAGTAAATCAGGTATTTGTTCAGGTATTGGGCTGTTTGGTGCGGAAGTAGCTTGACCCTTTGCAGTAGCAAGCCCAGCAGCAGAAAAATCAGAATCAAGAAGAGTTTGTCCATAAGCGATCAAAGTTAACACAATCATAATTTTGTCTTGACAGCTGCTATCAGAATATCTACTTTTTTTGTAAAGGCAAAATTAAAAGAGCATGACAAGGCTGATACCCATTGAGATAGAAGGCAAGAAGCTGGTTCAGTTGGCCCAACTGACCATCGATCAGGCCAATGATTTGAGGAGTTGGTTACCTTCCGATAGTCTGAAAAAAGTTAGCCTTCATGGCGTAGACCTTCAAGATTGCGTGGATTTTGAGACTTATGATTACTGGTTCAAGAGCCACCATATCCTAAGCAAATCATACCAGACGATTTTAGATTTTTAGATCATTCCAAAAGTTTTTCGCTTTTCGCTAAAGTAGCGCTCCAGTTCTTGGTACAGCAGACTTTCAGCAAGGGGAATCCCAGCTAAAGTGAGCTGAATGTTTCCTTGTGCCGTACTGGGTGATACATCCATGGTTTCAATCATAAAAATCAGTTCTTGTAAGCTGAGAGGTTGGGGTGATTTTTCAGGATTCAGCTTGATATCATTGCCATAGAAATCTACTGCCTCGTAATAATAGACCCCATCCAAGGCATTGGCATAGATGCTGATCTCTTCTCCCCATTGACTTTCGGGATAGCTGAGCTTGCAGATCAGCGTATTGGGACCTGTTCCGTTGAAGTAGCTTGCCGGCTGATAGTCAAAATTGATCATGCTGTGAAATTAGGGATAAATGACCAAAGAACTAGGAGTAGTAAAAGTTATTCTAATGTCACTTTTGAAATAAAATAGGCTATACCTGATTGAGGTATAAACGCTTCTAGATCATTGATTCGGATAAGGGTATTCCAATCATGGAAAAATAATAGGATTGATTGTCAACTACTTATGGTTTAGCGAAAAAAATAGTTTAAATTTTGGAGAATGTACTAATGATTTGGTATTATTGATAATCAGATCATTACAAAAAGAACTGCGCAGGGATTTTTTAGATCGGGTGTTTAAACAAATTTTAAAAATTCTAATTTTAACAACGATGAAAAGTTTAATAGCTAATTCTTTATTTATTTTAGGAGTTGCTCTCCTAAGTTTTGGATCTATAAATCCTGCAATAAGTTCAGATGGAATCAGTCCCTGTACACAGATAGGTAAGTGTGAGTCTAGAGGTGGATATGTTGATGTAGTTAATCCAAGTTCTGGAGGTATGGAAGGTCAAACAGTTCATGTTTGCGGTTTGGCAGAAGGACAAATATGTTGTCAAGATTGTACTCCTCAATAAACGTTTAGATGTTATGTATATACTCGTAGAGGCATTTATTTTATATGCTTCTACGAGTTTTAGTTAATAAAAAAGTCAATAATTTATTATTTTAGTTGAATGAAGAATCTAATTTTTGGTATTACAATTATTACTTTCAGTCTGTGCTTTATTTCCTGTAAAAAAAATTCAAGCCAAGTATCCTATGAAGATCAGAAGTCCTTTAGCTTGGTGATAGAAGACTCCATTCTTGTTGAATATTTGGGTGTTTTAGGTGTGATTGATTTTAATAAGGAAAATAATCGCTACCTCGCCAAAGACTATAATTACGATGGGCAAGTTTTTGTAGTTTTTGATGAACAGGGAACTGTGATCAATACCTTTGATAATAGAATAGCTGGATCAAATGCTTACAAGGGGAGTTTATATGGCGTCGGATTTCACCTTGATGGCTATATGATAGCTTCAGGAGGAGGTGTATATTACTATAATGAACATTGGGAAGTAGTTGATTTTGTTCCTGATCTGAATACAACAGATACATATTACAATTATTGGCACAAGTTGATGAGAGTGAACGAAAATGGAGGAGACTCTTATTTGTTTTTGTATCGCGGGAATGAAGAAAGTAGGAGTTTGGAAGGAATTGACGTTTATCTAGCTTCTCCAGTTTTTGGGAGGTTTGATGGTGAAATATTTGATCATGTATTTAAAACTCCCAAAGAGTCTATTTATGTAGATCCAAGATATGATTTCAACCTTTTTGTCAGATGTTTTGCATATAGCAATTATTCAAGGAAGTTTTATTTTGCATTTGGCAGTGATCCCAATCTTTATAGGTACGATTTGGAAAAAGACCTTATCTATCCTGATACTGTAATCAACATGAACCTTGAATATTATGGAATGGAACTTTCCAATTTTGCAGCAGGTAGAAAAGAGGTTTTTGCAGGAGCACTGGATTCTAGGGTAGTAAATCTTCTGGAAGCAGAAGGTAGGGTATTCATCGCATACTCAAGTGCTGTTGATCATAAAAAGTTTATAGGAAGAGGATTCTCTTATGACAATAGTCCAGAGTCGATGGAATACATTTCACAGGAAAAGAAATTTGTATTTACGATTTTTGAAGATGGGCAAAACAAATTAAGAGATGTAGATATAAAAGGCAAACTTGGCATGCCCTGGTATGCTTTTGATAAAAACACCCTACTCTTCAGTCCTTGGATAAGGGATGAGTCGTTGAATGGAGAGGTTTTTTATAAAGTTAAAGTAGTGTTGGATGAGGAATGAACATGAAATAAATCTACCACCCAAACTCCAAAAATCCTTCTAAAAGTAAATCATTACTGCGATTTTCAATATTCTTTTCTATTTTCGCAACATCTCTGCAAGTATTCAGTTTGAAGATTATTGTATAGCGTGAGTCAATTTAGAAAAATATTACCCCTTTTCAGCCATTTCTGTTTGGCATTGTTGCTAAGTGTTTTAGCCAATGGGGTATTCTTTTTTCATGCGCACGAACTTGATAATGGGCGTATCATCACCCATGCTCACCCGCTGATTACAGAAGAGCAGCAGGAGCTACCTGATCACGGTCATACGGAAGAGGAATTGATCTTCTTGGATCTGATTGCCCATGCTGACTATTTTGTTTTTGACTTTGTGTATCAGCTGCCGGTGCTTACCCCACTGATCGCTACTCAGGACATGTTTGCCTCCGCTGGGGTGGCTGATTATGAGATAGAGTTTGGGTTTGACCACAGAGGCCCGCCAGTAGTTTGATTTTTCTTACTTGATTTTTGCTGCCGCTCCTCAATGGAGCGAAAGCCTTCTTACTTTATATTCTCACAAAAAATTTATCGTCAATTTTATGCGACTGATTATACTCGTTGCTGCATGTTTCCTATCATTGGGCGCATGGGCATCTCAAAATATCTCTGTGGATGGCAAAGTCATCGACAAAATCTCCAAACAACCACTACCTGGCGTATCTGTATACATTCCTGAATTGAGTAGAGGGGTAGTGACCGATTTGGACGGGACTTTTTCCCTAACCTCACTTCCTGAAAGAACCCTGACCGTACAGTTTTCATTTGTGGGTTATGGTACCAAAACCCAGACCTTGAGGGTTTCTGATAGAGGGAGTTTGATCATTGAATTGGAAGAGAGCATTTCCAACATCGACGAAGTAGTGATCTCAGGTGCATACATCATGAGCAAGGAAAGCTCACCCATTGCCATCGAGAAAGTCAGTCGTGATGCGATACTTAAGGTGCCAGCGCCGAGTTTAATGACGACTTTGACACGTACACCGGGTGTCAATGAAATCTCGCTGGGTCCTGGCATCAGCAAGCCAGTGATTAGGGGACTTTCATTTAGCAGGGTACTTTCTGTCTATCAGGGAGGAAGGTTTGAAAACCAACAATGGGGAGCTGACCATGGACTAGGACTATCCGAGACAGGTATCAGCAATATAGAATTGATCAAAGGGCCTGCATCGATCATCTATGGCTCTGGGGCTATGGCTGGAGTGGTCAACCTCATAGAGGAGACAGATGCAATAGCTGGTAATATTGAAGGAGATGTCAACCTAAGAGGTTACAGCAATTCTCTAGGGCTGAGGTCTGAGGCTGGTATAAAAGGCGCTAGCGAGAATGGCTTTGTATGGTCATTGAGAGCAGCAGCGGAATCTCATGCGGATTACCTGGATGGGGATGGCAATGCCATTGGTAACTCACGATTCAATACCCAAAATATCAAGACAGGTATCGGAATTAAGAAAAAGTGGGGTGATACCCGATTGAGGTATACCTATCTCAGACAGCGTCTTGGAATTGTAGAGGAAGATGAAGTGGATGAGTTGGCCACAGGCCGAAATGATAGAGCCATGCAGCTCCCATTCCAAGATGTGACGGATCATTTTCTCAATTCCGAAACCAATGTATTCATTGGCGAAGACAGGCTGAAAGCGACCTTTGGGCTTCACATGAACAATAGGAAAGAGATCGAAGAAGACATCAACGAGATTGATCTAGGGTTACGTCAGTCTAATTTCATGTATGATATCAAGTATTTCAAAGAGTTGACTGATGGACTTGAAGCGATCGTTGGTGTTCAGGGTTTTTATCTACAAAACACCAACATGCAGGAGGCTGAGGAAATCCTTATTCCGGACGCAACCAAGGATGACCGCTCTGTCTATTTGCTCTTGAACTACAACAAAGACAAGTGGGTAGCCCAAGGAGGAATTAGGTATGATTACCGAAAAGTAGTGGCCGATGCTAGTGCTCCTAATCTGGTAGATTATGGGTTTTTACTTCCTGGAGAGCCAGCAGATAGGACATTGACTAGGACTTTTGATGGGGTAACAGCCAGTGCGGGGACTACTTTTAGACCTAATTCGGAATGGAGATTCCGATTGAATGTAGCTCAAGGATTCAGAGCCCCTGATTTGGGAGAATTGTTTTCCAATGGGCCACATCCTGGAACCAACCGATTTGAAAGAGGAAATGCTGATTTTGTCAGAGAACAGAATATTCAATCTGATTTTGGAATCAGGTATAGCAAATCAGACTTTTCAATTTCAGGGGAAGTGTTTTACAATCACATAGACAATTACATCTTCTTCTCACCTACTGCGGAGACAAGAGGTGATTTGACGATATGGGAGTTTGAGCAAGCTGATGCGCGCTTATATGGAGGAGAGATTGAGTTGGATATTCACCCTAGATCGGCTAGATGGATAGCAGGCACTACCTCTTACAGCATGGTGATTGGTCAGCGAAGATCTGATATGAGCTACTTGCCTTATATTCCAGCGTTCAGATGGAATCAGTCCATTGATTTTAAATTGAATGATATCGGGGTATTATCAAAGCCATACATCAGCTTGACCGGATCTTTTGTGTTTGACCAAAATAGGGCAGCACCACTTGAGGAGGAGACTCCCGGATATTACTTGCTTGGTTTGAATCTAGGCAGTCAGGTGATGGTAGGAGGCAAGCCTTTGGATGTCTATGTAAGTGGAACCAATATGCTCAACAAGACTTACCTAGATCACCTTTCCCTATTTAGACCATTTGGTGTCAATCAGATGGGTAGAAATGTTGCTTTGAATGTAAGGATTCCGTTTTGAGAAGCGAGACTTGAGATATGAGATTTAAGACCTTCGTGTCATGTCATTCATTAACCCCAATGGGGTTAAACTTTAAATAGCCCCGGGTCGCAACCCGGGGAATAATGATTATACAGGAGACAACAACCCCGAAGTGGGTTGAACTACTTTAATCAATAGGAAAAAGTGTTAAGTATTTTTAGGACAAGACAAAGAAAAACCCTTAAGATTAATAGGAGTAGATTGTGAACTATGCTGCGCGAAATATATAGAAATAAGCCTACAGCGATGTATTTATACCTTCGTTCCTAGCTCGAATAGTATAAAAAATAACCAGTAATTCAAGGATGTGAAAAATACTGGCTCAAAAGAGTAAATGAAGAAACCAATAACCCTCCAAACTAATTATTTGGAGGGTTATTTGGTTTTAGAGTTTGGATAAACTCCCAAAGTCCCATTACCAAGATATTTTTTTCTAGAGGATAGCTTTCTTTTCCCCGATAGATTAGAATTCCTTTTTCAGCTTGGGTATCCTCTAGACTTATCCGGAAACCTTTTCCGACTTTAGGTGAGAGGGTATTTTTGATTTCAATGGCGAATTTTACTTGTCCAGAATTTACAAGAATCAAATCGCATTCTGCACCTTGATGGGTTCGGTAAAAGTAATATTCATATCTTTTTCCTAAAGCATTACAAATTTGTTCGATTACAAATCCTTCCCAAGAGTGACCTACTAATAATTGATTAATAAGGTCTTCATAAGTCCCAATCCCTGCTAAGCTATGCAAAATTCCAGAATCTCTGATGTAGACTTTTGGTGAGGCCACCAATCGCTTTTTGACATTAGGAAAATAAGGGTGTAGTAATCGTACCATAAATGAACCCTTTAGAAACTCGAGGTATTTGTTCACAGAAGGACGAGAAATTCCAAGAGCTTTTGCAAAATTTTCAGAAACCAACAAACCACCCTGCGCGTGAGCAAGCATTCTCCAAAAGCGCTCTACCAAATATGGGTCGGTATTAAGTCCCAATAACCCTAGATCTCTCTCGATATAGGTTTTGATAAAATTTTCTCTCCAAAGTTGGCTAGCTCTTTCTGAATTGGCTAAAAATGAAAGCGGAAAACCTCCTCTGATCCATAATTGATCTAAATTTTCTTCTTCTATTTCTGCTATGTGAAATGGCGTAAGCTCTAAATAGCCTATCCTCCCTGCAAGAGAATCTGCTGAACTTCTAATCAATTCGGGAGAGGCAGAACCAAGAATAATGAACCTTCCTGCCTCTCTTTTTTCATCAATGAGACTTCTAAGTTCAGTGAATAGCTCAGGCATCATTTGAATCTCATCCAAAATGATTGTTTTATCTACATGCGCTTTAAGAAATAATTCAGCATCATTGAGTTTAGCTCTATCACTTGCTTTTTCAAGATCAAGGTATATTCTTTCTTTGTTTAGATTGATATTTTTGACCAAGGTGGTTTTACCTACCTGCCTTGGGCCTATGATTCCCACGGCTGGGAAAAGCGCTAAATATTCCTCGAGCAGTGTCCATATGTGTCGATTTTTTACCATGAAAAATGAAACTTTAACTTACGAATTTCATGGTAAAAGTATGAAATTATTAATAGACAAGAAATAATTTACCATGAAAAACGTAATTTTGACTTACGATTTTCATGGTAAAAAGAAATTTATTAGCACCAATTCACCTCTTGGAGAAATCTTTTTAACCAATTTTTATCCTCACAAAACCCATTTCATCTTCTAGGTTTTCAAACAGCCAAATAACACCATTTTTAACGAAGTAAGATCCGGTATCTATTAATTTCGACTAATATCCACCTGTATCAAAATTTTTAACAACTGTAAATAGTTTCACTGATCATTCATCTTGTGAAACACTTCCGTGGCTCACATAAGTATATATTGAATTGGATTATCCATTGATTAAAACTAATTTTGGGCAACCTATTAAAAATCATATCCATGAAAAGAGATCAGGCAATCTTTGACCTCATTGCAAAAGAAGAAAACCGTCAGAAGACGGGTATTGAATTGATCGCATCTGAAAACTTCACCAGCAAGCAGGTGATGGAAGCGGCAGGAAGTGTGTTGACCAACAAATACGCAGAGGGTCTTCCCAACAAGCGGTATTATGGTGGCTGTGAAGTAGTAGATCAGATTGAGCAATTGGCCATAGATCGTGCCAAGGAACTTTTCGGAGCGACCTGGGCCAACGTGCAGCCTCACTCTGGTGCCCAAGCCAATGCAGCTGTATTTTTGGCAGTATTGAATGCAGGAGATTCCATTTTGGGTTTTGATTTGGCACATGGAGGACATTTGACGCATGGTTCGCCAGTGAATTTTTCTGGAAAATTATACAAGCCACATTTCTACGGTGTAGAAGAAGAGACAGGCTTGATTGATTATGATAAAGTAGAGACAACAGCGCTTGAAGTGAAGCCTAAGTTATTGATCTGTGGTGCTTCAGCATACAGTAGAGACTGGGATTATGAGCGCTTGAGAGACATCGCTGACCAAGTGGGGGCAATACTTTTGGCTGATATCTCGCATCCTTCTGGCTTGATCGCAAGAGGCTTGCTCAATGATCCATTAGAATATTGTCATATCGTGACTACGACTACGCACAAGACCTTGAGAGGTCCAAGAGGTGGATTGATCTTGATGAGAGAAGATTTTGATAATCCATTTGGGATCAAGACGCCTAAGGGTGAGTTGAGAAAAATGTCTTCTCTACTAGATTCAGGTGTATTTCCAGGTACTCAAGGTGGTCCATTGGAGCATATCATCGCGGCCAAAGCAGTGGCTTTTCAAGAAGCACTCTCTGATGAATATATGGAGTATGTCGTGCAGGTAAAGAAAAATGCAGCTGTGATGGCTGATGAATTTGTCAAGTTAGGCTACAAGATTATTTCTGGAGGTACAGATAATCACCTGATGTTGATCGACCTTGGCAATAAAGAGCTTACAGGAAAAATAGCGGAAGAGACCTTAGGCAAAGTAGATATCACGATCAATAAAAACATGGTGCCTTTTGACAAGCGTTCTCCATTTGTGACTTCTGGTATGCGTGTAGGTACAGCAGCTGTGACTACGAGAGGACTAAAAGAATCAGATATGATCCGTATCGTATCATTGATTGACAATGCACTGACCAATCACGACAATGATGTAGCATTAGCTAAGATTAAGTCAGAAGTCAATGAGTGGATGGTTCAATTCCCATTATATTAATTACCCAAATTTCAAGTGGCATTAGATCAGTATAGAGACGAGGAGGAAGACGAAGGCATGTCCTTTTTGGATCATTTGGAGCAATTGCGTTGGCACTTGCTCAGATCCGTCGCGGCAGTTTTGATTTTCACAGTGGCAGCATTTCTTGCCAAGAGCATTGTATTTGGAAAAGTAATCCTAGGCCCGTCCAAGGTTTCTTTTGTGACCTATCAAGTGCTCTGCAAGATCTCAGACGCACTCAATATTCCAGCGCTCTGTATCGATACGCTTCCTTTCACTATCCAAAGCCGTCAGATGACGGGACAGTTTTCCATGCACATCACCTCAAGTTTGGTAGTGGGCTTGATAGTGGCATTTCCCTATCTGTTTTGGGAAATCTGGAGGTTCATCAGTCCAGGGCTATATAGTAAGGAGCGTCAAGCTGCACGAGGGGCAGTGTTCTTTGTAAGTTTGCTTTTCTTCATGGGTGCTGGCTTTGGTTATTTTATCCTTTCACCTCTGTCGATCAACTTCCTAGCTAATTATCAGCTAGACCCTTCCATACTCAACGAATTTGATATCACTTCTTATGTGACTACAGTGGTCATGTTGGTATTGGCTTCTGCATTGATGTTTCAGTTGCCAGTAGTGATTTATTTCTTGTCGATGTCTGGACTGGTTTCTGCAGCCATGCTCAGGTCATATAGAAGACATTCGATCGTGGTGATATTGGTGATTTCAGCGATCATTACCCCACCAGACGTGATCAGTCAGATCATCATCGCGATGCCGATCATGGTGCTCTATGAGACTGGAATCATGATTGCCAAGAGATTGGAAAAGAAAAGAGCATTAGAAGAACAAAAACTCAGCGAAAATCAATAATAACATGTCTAAGAAAATTGCCATAGGAGGAGACCATGCAGGTTTTGCATACAAGAAAGACCTTATCATCAAATTAGAAGAAGCTGGTTATGAAGTAAAGGACTTTGGGCCTTACTCGGATGCTTCGGCAGATTACCCAGATTTCGTACATCCACTTGCAGTAGCGGTAGAGTCATGTGAGTACGAGCAGGGGATTCTAATCTGCGGCAGTGGTAATGGTGTAGCCATCACGGCCAACAAGCATCAGGGAATCCGAGCGGCTTTGTGTTGGAATCAGGATTTAGCAGCTTTAGCGAGGCAACATAACGATGCCAATGTATTGGCACTACCAGCGAGGTTTATATCCTTTGAACTAGCCACCGAGCTGGCGATGATTTTTCTAGAGACGGCATTTGAAGGAGGAAGGCATGCCACGAGAGTCAATAAGATAGCTTGTAAATAATGCATAAGCGAGGTGAAAATCTCGCTTTTTGTGTTAAAAATCAGTTGATTACCTTGCATTTTCTTTATTATAGTTGTAATTTTTTTGAATAGTTTTTTAAAAAGTAATTTTTAATGAAAAAGCAAGAATGATATGAACACTAAGGAAGTTGCAATTTTTGTACAAACTTGGTTACAAAAACAGGGGCTATACAAGGGAAGAATCGATGGTATCCCAGGGCCGATGACTCAAAGTGCCATTGATGCTACAGGACAGATCCCAAGAAATTGGTCGGCTAGAAGAAAACTGGTAGGAATGTTACAATACATTACCCTACAATATGGTCAGCAACCAGGGCCGATAGATGGATATTATGGGCCTAATACCCAGCATGCATTTGAAAATACCCGCTTTATTATAGCGCAAGACAGTCCCCCGCCTATATGGAGACCTGAAGAGCTAGGCTTACAAGAAAGTAAGTGGCCAAAACAATATACGCCTGCTTTTGAGCAGTTTTATGGCCCAAAAGGCTCAAGTCTGACTTATGCAGAATGTCCATATGAATTGAAAATAGCCTGGAATCCTAATCAAAAAGTTTGGAGGTTTTTATGCCATGAAAAGGTCAAATCAAGTATTGAGAAGGTCATGCGGGCAGTTTTGGATCACTATGGACTTGAGCAAGTGCAGGAGTTAAGGCTAGATTACTTCGGGGGCTGCTACAATGACAGGAGCATCAGAGGCGGTACACTGCCAAGTATGCATAGCTGGGGCATAGCTATAGACTTTGACCCTGCCAATAATCAACTGAGATGGGGAAGAGACCGAGCTACATTTGCCAGACCAGCGTACCAAGCTTGGTGGGAAATCTGGGAAGCAGAGGGCTGGGTAAGCCTAGGTAGACAGCGTAATTTTGACTGGATGCATGTGCAGGCGGCGAGTTTGTGATAAATATTAAAATCCACACTCAAATATTTTAATAATTAATCCAAATAATACACCCTCTTGACTCTGCTGCTAATATTAGTTAGCAATTCATAAGGAATAGTACCTATTTGGGTGGCCAGCTCTTTGAGAGAGATACCAGGGCCATAGATCAGTACTTCGTCCCCTTCTTTGGCATCTATGCCTGTAATATCTACCATGCACATATCCATGCAGACATTGCCGATGATAGGTGCTTTTTGACCTTGGATGAGAACATAACCTTTTCCATTGCTGAATCTACGGTCATAGCCATCTGCATAGCCTATGGCAATGGTGGCGATTTTGCCAGAGTTCTTCATTTTACCTTTTCGGCTGTAGCCGATCGTTTCTCCCGCTTCGATTGTTTTGATCTGTGATATCGTCGTTTTCAAAGAAGAAATTGGTCTGAGAGCAGTATCGAATAGTCCATTTACTTCTACACCATACAAGCCAATGCCTAAGCGAACCATGTCAAATTGGTAGGCAGGGTATCGTATAATACCCGCAGAATTGAGTGCATGACGGAGAGGCATAAAACCCAAAAAGTTCGAAACCTGTGAGCACATTTTTGAGAAAAGCTCCAGCTGCTTGATCGAAAAGTCTTCGTGAGTAGCTTCATCCGCACCGACCAAGTGCGTATACAAACTAGCGACTATTAATTCTGGAAACTGCTGAATCAGCTCCTTCAGTTCAGCCAATTGGCTGATATCGAACCCAAGACGGTGCATCCCTGTATCCAAGTCTAGATGAATCTTCATACTGGCATGCTGTGTCCTACAATATTTGCCCAATTGTCTGAAAAAGGAAGGACTATAGACCACGGGCTCTAGTTCATGTTTCTGTAATAGATGAAAAGCATCTTGAGAAGGGTTGAGTACCATGATGGGAAGTTTGATCCCCTGTTCTCTCAGCGCTACCCCTTCATCTGTGTAGGCTACAGCCAAGTAATCAGCTTTGAGCTGTTGGAGGTGATTGGCTATCTCAGTAGCCCCTCCTCCATAAGCAAAAGCTTTGACCATAACCATGATCTTGGTACTTGGATTTACTTTGGTCTTGTAGAAATTATAATTGTGCGTCAGCGCATTGAGGTTGATCTCCAAAGTAGTTCCGTGAATTCTTTGCTGTAGCTTGTTGACAATCCGCTCAAATCCGAAAGTCCTCGCCCCAGTGACTAAGATCAGGTCATTTTCAAAAGTATCTTCTCGTAAATCCACTAATAGCTCTTCAGTATTAGAATAGAATCGTTGCTCACAGGACAAGATACCTCGCAAACGCGCGATATCTAGTCCAACTCCTATCAACAAATCTATCTGGTAGAAATGGATTAAGTTTCCCACTTCCTGATAGACTTCATCTGCTTTCCCTACCTGCATTAGGTCAGATAGGATCAGTACTTTTCTATTCTTTGGCCTTTGGGCTGCCATAAAGTCCAGTGCCAGTTTGAGTCCTGCTAGGTCATTGTTGTAGGTGTCATCGATGATGATGCTTTCATTATAGCCAGACTTGAGAGTCAAGCGCATATCCACTGCCTTTAGGTGGTTGATGCCTTCTTGGATTTGTGGCTCTGACATTCCTAAGCTGAGCGCTGCAACGATGACATGTCGAATATTTTCCAGAGAAGCTTCATCAGCGAAAGCCACTTGAAAGGTAAACATGCCTAAGTCTGGTTTGAGCAGGATGATTTTGGTTCTTTCTGAATCTTTTTTGATAGATAGTGTATAGTCTGCACCGGGATGTTCGGACCATGAAATCAATCTACTTGATTCAAATTTTTGTTCAAGATAGGCAGCAACAGCAGCTTGATCCTTTCTGTAAATAAGGTACCGAGCATCCTTGAAAAGCAACACTTTTTCTTGTAGCTTTTGCTGCATGGATTCAAAACCTTCTTCATGAGCTGTACCGATATTACTGAATATTCCAATGTCTGGCTTGATGATCTCAGCTAGTGCCTGCATTTCATTGGGTTTGGAAATACCAGCCTCTAGGACAGCTACTTGATGATAGGCCTCTATGCCAAACACCGATAGCGGCACACCGACTTGACTATTGTAGCTTTTGGGGCTTTTGGCTACTGCAAATTGTTGAGACAAGATCTGCCCAAGCCATTCTTTGATGATGGTTTTTCCATTGCTGCCAGTGATCGCGACTACAGGCTTGTCAAAAAGTCCTCTTTGGTATGCAGCTAGCTGCTGAAGTGCTTTTCTGGTGTCTTTGACATGGATTAGGTTTACTTCATGGCTAATGCCGCTCGGTACTTGATAACCATTCTTGACCAGAAAATTTCTCACTCCCAAATCATAAAGCTCGGTAATAAAATCATGACCATCAAACTTCGCACCCTTCAAAGCCACAAAAAGTGATTGATCAGGTTGAATGACAGCTCGGGAATCGATGATGATGTGGAGCACTTCAGGCACTTCCACAAGGGTTTCTTGGGCATTGCCTACGATTTCACTGATCTCTTGTAGGTTGAGTCTTCTGATCATTATTTTTTCTTAAAGAAAACATGACGGATCCACTTAGGGAGGAAAATCGCTCCTAAGATCAAATATGGATAATACGAAAGCATTCTCCATAAGATACTCGTCACAAATGTGTAGCCAGAGAGGAATTCTCGGAAGAATTGGCTGAAGAAAAACTCAGCAGTACCGCTACTACCAGGAGTAGGAGAGATCATCATCACGATCCACATGATCACCTGTCTAGCGAATATAATGATATGCTCTGTCCAAGACAAAGATTCATAAGCTGAGATCAGTGCGTTGAGCATCAAATATCTCGAACTCCAGATAAATATTGTCGCCCCGATAATAGGCAGCCAGTAGTCTTTTTTCTTCCCTTTGAGTTCTTTGGAAGCTTCTATGATCTGATTGCCATATTCATGTGCGGCATGTTTCCACTTGACGAGCCATTTGATGGAGGAGATTTTCAACAGCACCCATTTGAACACCCGAGGCCTGTAGAATAGAGCCGCAGCCATCACCACAGAATAGAGCGTGTACAGGCCATAGCTACTCCAAAAGAGGATTTCTAAGCTATTGCCTAAGCGCATTTCCATGACTCTGCTGGCAGGGAATATTTCTCCTTTTGCTAGAAAGAGTATGATTGGTGCACCAATTACAAAGAACAAGTTGTCTAAGATAGCAGTCACCATTACATAAGCGATGGCCTTACCTAATTTGATTCCTTCTTTGTTAAGAATAAATATCGCTACAGCGGTACCTCCCACAATGGATGGGGTCACAGCAGAGGCAAATTCCCATAAGATGATCACATAGATAGCCCTGACCCAAGTTAGTTTTTTGTCAGTGATGGTTCTAATCCGGTAGACATAGCCAACATCACGAAACAAAATAAAAATCACAGCAAGGAAAATTCCCAAAAATGAAGCGTCAAAAACACCTCTGAGTGTTTTAGCATTCACATTCGGATCTAGGTAAAACATCAAAAAGACAATGCCAAGCCCTATCAGCACGGGAACCCAGACCTTATTGGGATTAAGTGTCTCAAAAATCTTCTTATTGTCTAACTTCATACACTAAGCCGTGGTGACTGGCTCCGTTTTTTCTACCCAGAAATTATTAAAACCTTCTCCTATCTTGATGGTAACCATAGAAAGCTGAAGGAGTTCCAAAATGGCCAAAAAAGTATAGATGACAAATATTTTATCGGGCTTGTATTCGATGAATTCAGTAAAGGGAACCTGGGCTCTGAAACTTACTTTTTCCAAGACGAAATCTTTTTGTTGTTCGATGGTATAAGGGTATTGGATCACCGTATGCTTGGTTTCATCAGTTCTAGCGGCAAACTTTGCCATGACTTTCTGGTACACCTTGAGCATTTTATAAAGATCCAAATCCTGTATCTCTGCCTCTACGTCATCTACTTTTGAAAGTTGCTTGAGTTCTGAGGCGATGTTGCCACGCTTTTCTTTGGAGAATTGGGTTTCCTCCATAGTAGCAAGTTCACCGATGACAGACTTGTACTTTTTGTATTCTAGCAGGTGTCTGACCAATTCTTCTCTAGGATCGATTTCCTCCCCCTCTTCATTGAGCTGAGGTCTTGGAATGAGCATTTTGGATTTGATTTTCATCAGGGTGGCCGCAAACAAGATAAAATCACTAGCCACTTCAATCTCCATTTTCTCTAATTGATGGATATATTCCAAAAAGTCATTGGTAATCTTGGATATAGGAATATCATAGATGTCCAGCTCGTCTCTTTCGATAAAGAAGAGCATCAGATCGAAGGGACCTTCGAAAAGAGGCAATTTGATCTCAAAACTCACTGGATACTATTTTATTTATCTTAATTTTGCACTTCTCAAGCATTCAAAGATATCTAAATAAATGCTAAATTATATCTCTGTAAAGATAATTATGCGCTTTCTGACAGATATGGCTTGAATATTGGAAAGTGCAAAAACAATCATAACTTGAAAGAGTTTATTACTTTTAAAAGTCAAAAGCTTCAAAATGATCATAACACCAGGCAAATTACTCGCTCAGATCGACTCCCCAGCCGATCTAAAAAAATTCTCTAAGGATCAATTGGTTCAAATCTGTGATGAACTTCGTCAGTTCATCATAGACAATGTGTCCATTTATGGAGGTCACTTTGGAGCGAGTTTAGGTGTGGTTGAATTGACCGTTGCCTTACACTATGTATTGAATACGCCAGAGGATCAATTGGTATGGGATGTAGGGCATCAAGCTTATGGTCACAAAATCCTCACAGGAAGAAAAAATCAATTCCACACCAATAGAATCTATGGAGGACTATCTGGTTTTCCGAAAAGAAAAGAAAGTGAATATGATACTTTTGGCGTAGGCCACTCTAGTACTTCGATTTCAGCAGCCTTGGGGATGGCTGTAGCTTCTAAGTATAAAGGACAAAAGCATAAGCAACACGTAGCCGTAATTGGTGATGGTTCGATGACCGGGGGGATGGCATTTGAAGCGATGAATCATGCTGGTGTCTCTGATACCAATCTGCTGATTATTTTGAATGACAACTGTATGTCTATTGACCCCAATGTAGGTGCGCTCAAGGACTACCTCACAGATATTACAACTTCTCAAACTTACAATAAGGTAAAAGATGAAGTTTGGAATTTGCTTGGGAAATTCAGCAAGTTTGGTACTTCTGCTCAGGAAGTGATCTCCAAAGTAGAAGGAGCGATCAAGTCTACCTTGCTTAAACAAAGCAACCTTTTCGAATCGCTTAACCTCAGGTACTTTGGCCCTGTAGATGGACATGATGTCAATCACCTAGCAGAGATCCTTGAGGACATGAAAAATATACCAGGGCCAAAAATCCTACACTGTGTGACTGTCAAAGGGAAGGGCTACGCTCCAGCCGAAAACGGTAACAAGACCACCTGGCATGCACCAGGACTGTTTGATAAAGTCACTGGCGAAATATATAAAAAGACACCAACGGCACCTCAAGCACCAAAGTATCAAGATGTATTTGGTCATACACTTGTAGAGCTAGCCAAGGAAAATGATAAAATTATGGGGATCACCCCAGCGATGCCTTCGGGTTCTTCTCTGAACATCATGATGAAGGAAATGCCCGATAGAGCATTTGATGTGGGGATAGCAGAACAGCATGCTGTGACTTTCTCAGCGGGTTTAGCTACCCAAGGCATGATTCCTTTCTGTAATATCTACAGCTCTTTTATGCAGCGAGCCTATGATCAAGTGGTTCACGATGTAGCCTTACAAAATTTGCAGGTAGTGTTCTGTTTAGATAGAGCGGGGTTTGCAGGAGCGGATGGCCCGACACACCATGGTGCCTATGACATCCCTTATTTCAGATGTATCCCAAATATGGTAGTGACTGCTCCGATGAATGAAGAAGAGCTGAGAAATCTGATGTACACCGCTACTCAATATCAAGGTCCATTCTCCATTCGCTACCCTAGAGGTCAAGGAGTGATGCCAGAGTGGAGAACAGCCATGCGCGAGATTCCAATCGGTCAGGGTAGAGTTGTAAAGGAAGGTGAAGAAGTAGCCATCTTGACAATCGGCCACATAGGAAACTATGCGGTGGAGGCGTCTGAAAAACTTGCTGAAGCAGGCTTGAATCCTGCGCACTATGATATGCGATTTGTCAAGCCTTTGGACGAAGAGCTACTTCATGAAATATTTGGAAAATTCAAAAAAGTGATCACCGTGGAAGATGGAGCGCTGATGGGAGGCTTTGGCTCTGCTGTAGTAGAATGGATGACTGACAACGGTTATTCTGCTCAAGTAAAGAGATTAGGAATTCCTGATAGAATAGTAGAACACGGAGAACAAATTGAGCTTCACAGAGAATGTGGCTTCGATCCAGAAGGAATTGCAGATGCTGTAAGGGAAATGATAGAGGTTCAGGTTTAAGATTTGATTTATGCCAACGGTTTTGAAAATTAGAAGTTTAAGATTCTTCTTTTATTCTAATGATCATGAACCAATTCATATTCATGTTGAATCTAGAGATTCAACGGCAAAATTTAACCTTAAACCAATTCAAGTCGTAAAATCAAATGGTTTTAATTCAAAAGAATTAAAAGAAATTACTAAATTAATTGAAATAAATATTGAGCTCCTAATTGATTCTTGGCATGAATATTTCGGTAATACATAAATCTCCATTAGCAAAAAAAGTCTGGTTTGACAAAACCAGATTCTATGTTTTACTGGACGATGAAAGAGAAATAGGTATACCTTTAGAATGGTTTAGAAAACTTAAATCAGCTAGCTTAGAAGAATTAAATCAATATAGACTAATCGGGAATGGAGAAGGAATTCATTGGGAAGTTTTAGACGAAGATATTTTAGTAGAAGCCTTGCTGTAATTTCAGCAAGGCTTTTTTTATTTCTTTAAAATATCTGGAATATCAAAATATGTAACATTTGGATCTTTGTCTGTTGTCACACCAAATATTTTCCCTGCTGTTTCATCTACAGTTATAGCTCTCAATGATCTATCTAAATTAAGAACTATCACAGGCTCTCCAATTAATGAAAATACAAAAATTTTCCTTGCTAAGATCCCTGTCTCTCTAAATTCATCTTCTTTAATTCCTCCATAAAGTGCATATATATAATTTTTTGTTATACTTACATCCCTATAGCGGTATGGGTTACTTTTAATATCTAGGATTAATTCCGATTTATTAGCAGGACCAACAATATCAAATGGTGGAATGTCTAAATCAGGCCCATCTATGACAACAAATTTTTTGGTATGGTAGTCAAAAATTTCTAGTCTATCTCTATGTATACATGCAGAAATGAAGTATCTCTTGGATTCATCACCTATAAACCAACTTGAATTGATAGAACTATATAAATAATTATCCATTTCCTGTTTGGTTTTTATTGGTTCCCATTCACCATATCCTGCTATTTTTCTTCCATCTTTGTGATATTCTACCAATCTATTAGGTTCATCTATTGACACACCTAGATATGTCGAATCAGTTGAACTAATCATTCTAATCATTTTGAAAAAGCTCTCAGGCTGTCTGAATTGCTCAACAGAGTAAGGGGATTGATCAAGTAAATTGAACCTTGATATCTTTTTGTCCACTGCGCTGTACGCCCAGAAATTGTCATCATCAAAACCAACATCAATTAAAGAAACATATGGGATTTCGTTGGGTCCAAAACCGATTACACCTTTTTCATTAATATGTTCAAGAGTAATAGGATTATAGATGTGAATAAATTTATTTTCTTCTGGAATCTTACTGTCTTCAATTACAAAAATATATTTACCTTCTTTTCCAGAAATATTATAAGGATATATTAATTCGGCTAATTCTCTTTTAGCTGAAAAAACATTTATTTCAGGGATATTTTCAGGGTTAAAAATCACATACTTATCAAAGTAGGGATTATCTTTCTGATTAGAACAACCCAACAATGATAATATAATAAAAAGGAATAGTTGTTTCATAAATTTTCTAAATATGCCTCAATTACTGCATCCCATCTTTATTTTTGATAGCACTTACAATCTATTTCCAATAAAACTAAAAATTATTTGAATAAACTCAAGCACTATTTACTAATATTTTAAATTATATGTATATCCGCTTTCTTACCAGTAGAACCTATAAAGTGGTATAAGCCTATGATTTCAAGCCAATATCAATGAATAACTTGTCCGCCATGGCGGATCTAATCCCGAAGCCTCGGGATCGGATTAATCTAGGAACTTATTTAATTTGGTTAGTGGTATAAAAGCGGATATACATATTAAATTATGATCTCTTTTACAAAACAAGGAAAAGGTAATCCTCTGATTTTATTACATGGGTTTTGCGAATCTAAGGAAATGTGGCAAGACATATCTCGAGAGCTTGCTCAGGAGCATAGGGTTTATTGTCTTGATTTGCCAGGTTTTGGCGATTCACAAGGGAAAAGTCTTCCACAGAACCTAGAAGAAGTAGCGGTCATCCTTCAAGAATGGATGGAGGAACAAAGTGTCTATAATCCAATAATCATTGGCCATTCTTTGGGTGGCTATGTAGCTTTAGCCCTAGCCGAACTGATGGGCTCAGAGCTTCGTGGTATTGGATTATTCCATTCTAGCGCTTTTGCCGATGATGAAGCAAAGCAGCATACACGAAATAAAACCATCAGCTTTGTCAAAAAGCATGGTGTGGATAAGTTTATAGCATCATTCGTACCTCCATTATTTGCAGAATTACATAAATCGGAAAATCAGGAAGCTATAGACCTACTTATTGAAATAGGGAAAAAAACACCAAAGGAAACTGTGCTCAATTATATCAAGGCGATGCGAGATAGAAAAGATAGATTTGAAGTTTGGAAAACTTTTCAAGGACCCAAACTCCTAATTGCAGGTGAATTGGATCAAGCTGTAAAAATTGATTCTAGTAGAGCCCATCAAGATTTCACTACTGCATACCATGAATTAGCAGATGTCGGACACATGGGAATGTTTGAGGCAAAGGAAAAGTGTTTAGAAATACTGAAAGCTTTCTTGGAGCAACGCGGATGACGCTGATTTTACAGATTAGCGCAGATAATTTTTTGATCTGTTCTTCCGAGTATTCTCTGTGTCCTCTGTGGTTAAAAAAAGATAAGCCGCAGAGGGCGCAATGGTTCACAGAGAATTTTTAAAATCCGTGCCTATCCGCTCAATCCGTGTCATCTGCGTTCTATGGTTAATGGAACGGGGATGACGCTGATTTTGCAGATTACCGCGGATAATTTTTTGATCTGTTCTTCCGTGTATTCTCTGTGTACTCTGTGGTTAAAAAAGGATAAGCCGCAGAGAGCGCAATGGTTCACAGAGATTTATTAAATCCGTGCCTATCCGCTCAATCCGTGTCATCTGCGTTCTATGGTTAATGGAACGGGGATGACGCTGATTTTGCAGATTACCGCGGATAATTTTTTGATCTGTTCTTCCGAGTATTCTCTGTGTCTTCTGTGGTAAAAAAAAGATAAGCCGCAGAGGGCGCAATGGTTCACAGAGAATTTTTAAAATCCGTGCCTATCCCTCAATCCGTATCATCTGCGTTCTATTCTAAAGGAATGACTTGGGTAGCTTTACCATGGGGTGTGGATAAGTGCTACCTAAGGAGACTCCAAATTCTTTGAGTTCCTTTGTGGATAAGTCGAATGGTTGATGAATATCAAAACCAGGTATTTCAGCTAATTCTGGTATCCAATGCCTGATATACGCTCCCTTTCTATCATAATTATTGGCCTGCTTGAGAATATTGAAGTACCTATTTTCTCGCGGGTCATTACCCACTCCTGCTACGTACATCCAATTTCCCCAATTGGAGCAGACATCATAATCTATCAATAAACTTTCAAAATATTCCGCACCCCATCTCCAGTCAATATTCAGGTCATTTACTAGAAATGAAGCTACATTTTGTCGACCCCGATTGGACATGAATCCAGTTGCATTAAGTTCCCGCATATTGGCATCTATGAAAGGAATCCCTGTATTACCCTCTGCCCATTTTTGGAATAGTTTTTCATTTCTAACCCAGTTATCCACATAATTTTTGATCCCTGATAGCTTGAAAACATTATTGCCATGTTTCTTTGCAATAAACCTAAAGTAATCCCTCCATATCAATTCAAAGATTAGCCAATAAGTAGATTGGTTCTTCTTCCGCTCTTTTTCGTAAAGCTTCACTTCCTCATAGATATATCTAGGGGAAAGGCATCCCAAAGACAACCATGCCGAAAATTTACTGCTGTAATCTTCTCCAAGTAAACCATTTCTGGTTTCTTTATAAATTTTAAGCTGATCTCTTTCCCAAAAATAAGTCTTTAACCTATGCATTCCAGCACTTTCACCTCCCTCAAATTTGATGGCTGCTCGATCATCAGTGACCTTTTCCACTTGCATCCAACTGGGTAATTTGAAATGGAGGTCATTACTTAAATCAGGTGTATTAATTTTTTTAGGTTGTGGATAAGTCTTCCTTACTTTGGAAAGTTTTTCACATTCTTTTCTGAACTGAGTAAAAACCTCAGGTGTCTGGCTAACTGGAAATGGTAAATCATCAATATGGAAAAGTGTGCTTTGCCAAAATGCCTCTGTCCCTATTCTGTCTTTATAAAGTGAATGCTCCAAGGCGGCTTCCACAGATTTTTCCTCAGAAGTCACTTCTTCTGTGAAGTAAACCGCATCAACTTTATATTTTTTAGCAAGAATTGGTATCACATTTTCAGGAAGTCCCGAGCTAATTATCAAATTAGAACCCAAAGATTTTAGGTTATCTTGTAAGTTAAGAACAGATTCAAGTAGAAATTGAGCTCTAAATCCTGCAGTTTTTTTCTGACCTATAGATAAAGAGTCAAATTGTCTTGGGTCAAAACAATATACTGGAATTACTTCTTCTGCTTTTTCTACAGCTGAAAATAAGGCTGCATGATCATGCAGCCTTAAATCATTCCTAAACCAAACTAATAATCGCTTATATTTCATTATCAATAAAACCGACTGTTTATATAAAGTGTTTGTGCTTTCTATATAATATTCCCTTTATTGCCAATCCATTGAAACATGCTTTCTTTAAAGCTGCACACAAATCAATTGCAAACAATCAAAAACACCATGAATAAGTTAACAACAGTCCTTATCACCCTACTTTTCCTTTCATTTCATGCCTATCCTCAGAGAGATCAAGCACCTCAAGGTCCAGGTTCACTGGCTTTTTGGGAAAATCTCTCCAAATTATGTGGAAAATCATTTGAAGGAGAAATGCTCAATGCCTCAGAAAATGATCAATTCTATGGTAAAAAATTAGTGATGCATGTCAGAACTTGTGAAGATGGAAAGATCACCATTCCTTTTCATGTGGGTGATGATCATTCTAGGACTTGGGTACTGACTATGGAAGAGGGGAATGTCATCAAGCTAAAACATGATCATAGGCATGAAGATGGATCAGAAGATAGAGTGACTCAATATGGTGGAATTAGCAGCAATACTGGAATGGCAAGGTTACAGTTTTTCCCCGCAGATCAAGAAACTACGGATTTGATTCCTTATGCTGCCACTAATATTTGGTGGATTACTTTGGACGATACTACATTTTCTTATAATCTAAGAAGGATCAACAATGATTCGTCTATTAATGTGAAGTTTGATTTGACCAGAGAGGTGGAAACTCCTCCTACTCCTTGGGGTTGGGAAGACTAATTAAAAAAAGGGAAGATTTAAGATTTCTTCCCTTTTTTGTTTTTTAGGTAGTTCTCAATTGATTTTTTGGAGGTGTACCATACTCGACCCTCTTTGTAAGCTTCTATTTTCCCTTGACGCGCCAGCAAACTGATGTATTCTTGACCATAAGGAACATCTGGCTCTTGGACAATATTGGAAATTGCATCAAAATCACCAGTTGTATCTTCCAAACTATTTAAATAAATCGTCAGCGACCTATCGACAGCTTGTACAATAAGAAACAGTAATTTATCAAAATTACCATTGTTGGCTAGATTCAGGGCTTGGTAGTAGCGCTTTCTGTCCACACCTAAGATCACTGCTGGAGGAAATCCTTCTTTCATAAGCAGCAAATTCATCAACAACCTTACTGTACGTCCATTGCCATCAAAAAAAGGATGGATCCAGACAAAGCGATGATGAAACAAAGTGACTTTTTGAAGAATATCCATCTTGCTCGTATTCTCCCATTCAATCAGTTCAGTGATATAGTCGGGGACCCTAAGGGCATTTGGGGGTATGAAATTAGCCCCTCCAATACGAACACCTGCTGTGCGGAACCTTCCAGCAAAGTCTTTTTGGATTTTATTGAGGACTATTTCGTGCACATCTAGGACGTCTCTTTCTGTCAATTTATAATCTGCCGATGCCAGAGACTGTACATAGGTGATGGCCTCTCTGTGGTTTACAATTTCCAGATGCTCGTTCAAAGATTTGCCACCTACGGTAATTCCATCTTCAAGTACCATTCTGGTCTCTTGCAAGGTTAGCGTATTTCCTTCAATGTGATTGGAATTATAAGTCCATTCAACATTCAAGTTTTCTCTAATATTGGCAAGTACTGCATAAGGAATTGGACGGAATTCATCCAGTCTTTGCTTTTTCTTATGCACAGATTGCATCAATTGCAAAGTGATCTCACTCAGTTGCCCTATATTAAATACATATTTCACACACTAAAGGTACGATTTTTAAATGAATATCGGTAAGATCTCAGAATATTTTATCCGATATTATAGCCTCTCTAAAGTTTAAATCAACAATATCTATTGATTCCTCAGTAAATTAATCATGTTTGCTATGATTGTATAAATGGTAGGTTTTAGAAGTGGAGCTTTTCTTTTGACTTTGTGAAGCATATATACCACTTGTTCTTTTATTCATAGTCGGTGAACTTGTTTCCCAAATCATAGCTGTGAAAATTAAGATATAAGACTTAAATTTAATTTTCAGTCTTATATATTTCCCTATGAATAAGTTCGCCCAAAACAACCTCTACTTTCTTTTTTCAACTCTTCTACTTATTGGATGTAAATCTGAATCTCCGAAATTAAGTTTTCAAAACCTTGTAGCTGACAGCCAACAGTTGATTGGGAAAAAAGAATACCTCAATTCACCTTATGTCACAGCTGGGGATCGGGTCTATATGGTGGGCCACCAGGATGGGACTTTCCCTGATTTGGGTTGGCATGTAGCAGGAGAGATGGGTGGAATTTGGAATCATCCGATCAAGCTAATGGATGGGTTTACGGCTAGTGTTGGGGCTAATGGCTCTCAATTTTGCTTAAATCAAGCCAGCTCATTTGTCAATTTTCCTTTTGCAAATAAACATCAATTTGAAATTCCAGAACTCAATTTACTGATAGATCGCTTTCAGTTTGTGCCCGAGGGGCAACAAGGTTTGATAGTCGAGTTTTTGATTCGAAATCAAGGAGATACTGTCCTGGACACCAATTTCGATTTTTCTGGGCATACTGACTTGATGCCTGTTTGGCTGGGTGAAGAAGTAGGAATGATTGACTACGAAGATGAGCTGACATTCGATGACAGTAGACAAGCTTGGAGAGGTAAAGACAAAGGTAATGAGTGGTTTGTACTCTTTGGTTCTGACAGGAAAGTGTCAGCAACTGAGTCCCCTGAAGTAGGATGTGATTATCAGCCACAGGGAAAGGGAAAATCTGCAAATCTTCAATATCAGCTACGCATCAAGCCAGGTAAAGAAACTACAATCCGATTTTACATTGCTGGGTCTTATACTAGTCAACAGGATGTTGAGCAGACTTTTGATTTGATAAAATCTAGGCCTGAGGACTTGCTTAAGGAAAAAATCAAACATTACGAAGAGATTGCATCCTTATCAAAACTAACCATACCTGATAAAGCATTGGAGCAGGCATTCGAATGGGTAAAGTACAATACGGAATGGTTGGTTCGCGATGTGCCTGAGCAAGGCAGGGGCCTTGGCGCAGGCATGCCGGATTATCCATGGTGGTTTGGTGTGGACAACGAGTATACGCTCAAGGGTGCAATTGCGACAGGTAGGAAGGATTTGGTTTATAGTACGATTGAACTTATCCACAAACTTTCCAAGTTCAATGGCAATGGACAAGTTATTCATGAAGTCAGTACGAATGGGGTAATCTTCAATCCTGGTAATATCAATGAAACACCTCAGTTTGCTTCTCTGATTTGGTGGGTATATCAGTGGACTGGAGATAAGGCATTTTTGGGGAAATACTATCCCTTTATCAAACAAGGTCTGGTTTGGTTGATGGAGGAAAATGATGAAGATGGGAATCTTTTCCCTGATGGATATGGCATGATGGAAATCCATGGCTTGGAATCAGAAATGATTGATGTGGCGGTTTACACCCAAAGGGCTTTCTCAGATGCTGCTAAGATGGCGATCATCATGGGAGAGAATGATCAAGCTGAAAGTTATCAACAAACCGCTGATTTGCTGAGGGAGAAAATAAACGAAGAATTTTGGGTGGAAGAATTCAATTCCTATGCTGATTTTATTGGTACTACAGCCGAGGCGCTTCACTTGATAGATGCAGCTATCGTGAGAGCAGATACACTCAATAAGCCGTGGGCTGTGGAAGAATTGAGAGCAACGAAGAAAAAGTTATCCACCTATCCAAGAAACCAAAAACAAGGTTTTGTACTATTTCACAACTGGGTGGTCAATACGCCTATGGAAATGGGAATAGCAGATCATGAAAAGGCAATCAAAGCACTAGACAAAGGGAGTAAATTTGTCAATCCTTTTGGGGTTTTTGTGACGGGTATTGATCGTGATGAAAGTTCAGAGTTAGCCGATGGGAAGTTTGAAGGAAGTAAGGTATTCTCTTACACAGGAGCGGTGATGACTTTACCAACAGGTGTGCAAGCAATATCAGAAAACAATTATGGCAGACCAGACCAAGCACTTGATTATTTGAAGCGTATGACAAGATCATTCGGTTTTGCGCTTCCAGGGTCCATCTATGAAGTCTCTCCTGACTATGGGATGATGGCTCAAGCTTGGAATCTATACAGTTATGCAGTTCCTATAGTGACACAGTTTTTTGGGATACAGCCAGATGCTCAAAACAAAGTTATCCTCATCAAGCCTCAGATGCCTAGCAGTTGGGACAATGCTAAAATCGATAATGTCATCATCGGAGATAATCGTATTTCTATGGAATTCAAGAAGCAGGGTGATGAAATACAAGTCTTGGTCACTCAGGAGAAAGATGACTGGGAAGTCCATTTGGATCCATCATTTTATCCCGCACAATCAATTAAAATGAACGAAACAATCTTTGATTCCGTAATAAAGGGAACCTACTCAAGTACTGGCAATTTAGTTTCCTACATTTTAAAATTTTAAATTATGAAGTCTATTCTTTCTTTAATTTTGATCTTTTTAATCAGTTCAAATTTATTTTCTCAAAACGCATCTCTCAACTTTCAAATGGAGGGAAAGTTGAAAAAAAATGAAACATGTCTATTCTATATTGGTGGTCAACAATATTCTCCAAGAGATTTGAGTAAAGAAAGAATTGATTTTAAAGCTGGTACTGTTGAGCAAATCTCTTTAATGAAATTAACAAAGAGAGGAAGAGTATTAGGTATCAAAGATTTTTGGATTGTACCGGGAGAATCTACTTTTACAGGTACATTGGATCCATTTCATGTCGAGTTGGATCCAATTAATGAATATCAAAGTTTTCAAAATGAAATCAATAATGCGATTTCCCTGTCTACTAAATTAGAAATTATTGAATCAAATTTGGAAAATATAGTTTCATTGTCAAACCTGATTACAATCAGTAGTAAACTAGAATCAGAAAAGTTAGAAGCACTAATTGAGCAAATACCTCCTTCCATGCATCAAAATCAAATTTACTTACAGTTAGAAGATGAGCTTCTTAAAAATAAACTTTTGGAAAATGAAGAGGTCCTCACAAAATCAAAGAAGGGAGAGGTTTTTACGGCATTCGAATTAGAAAACAAAGATGGCGAAATTGTCACCCTTGAAGACTTAAAAGGGAAGCCTACCTTAATAGAATTTACATTTACGGGTTGTGCTGGATGTGTAAAAATTCTTCCAGAGCTAAGAGAAGTTTACGATCAATATGAAGGAAAATTGAATATTGTTAGCATCTACAGTGACAAAACAAGAAAGTCATTTGAAAACAATAACCCAGTTTATAAAAAAGAATTAGTTATCTGGACTTCACTTTGGGATCCAACTGATTTTGTTTCAAGGGTAAATCAAGTCAATACTTACCCAACTTTTATACTATTGAATGAACATGGTGAGATGATAGATAAATTCTTGATAATTGGTAATGGAAAAGTCAAACGTAAAATCGCTGCCTTAAACCTAGATTAATCAAACTCCCATGACTGTAAGAACTAGGTTTCTGGGGCCTCCATAATCTCTAAATTCGCATAGATAAATTCCTTGCCAAGTTCCAAGGTTAAGTTTTCCACCAGTAATAGGTATTTGGAGACTATTTCCTAAAATACTGCTTTTAAGATGCGCAGGCATATCGTCTGCACCTTCGTAAGTGTGGACAAATCGTGGATAAGTTTCTGGAATAAGCTCATTGACAAAGGATTCAAAATCTTTTCTTACAGTTGGGTCGGCATTTTCATTAATGGTCAATCCTGCTGAGGTATGTTTGATAAATACCTGCAACATGCCCATTTGTACCTGCTTGATTTCAGGTAGCATTTCTTCAATAATTGCAGAGACCAAATGATACCCTCTTGGATAGCTTTTTAGCTGAATTTCTTTTTGGTAAAGTTTCATTGAATTATATTATTTGAAAAGCTTGTTTTCTATTTTAGTTAGCGCCTAAAGACACAATTAAGATAAAAGTAATCCAAATTAAAAAAGAACAGACTAATCCAACATATAAAAGTAGTTTAAAATTTTGCGTCTTAATCCACCAAATCCACCAACTCCGCTCCAATCCCATTTCCTTCTGGAAAAATCACAGATTCAGCTGTGATGATAACCCCTCTTGCAATATCCTTTTTCAATAACATTGCTCCATCCATATCTACATAATCTAAAAGCGGAGCAATATGTGCAATTGCCGTGATGCCTACTGAAGACTCTGTCATGCACCCTACCATGGTTTTCATGCCAAGCTTTTTCGCTTCTTTAATCATTCTAAGCCCAGGAGTAATACCTCCAGCTTTGACCAACTTCACATTGATTCCATGAAATAGCCCATGACATTTTTTTACATCTGACTCCACAATACAACTCTCGTCAGCGATGACTGGTAGCTTGCTGTATTTGAACACTTCCTTCATCCCTGCTAAGTCATCTTTTCCTAGTGGTTGCTCCATAAACTCTACATTCAATTTCTTTAGTTCTACCGCGTATTCAATAGCTTGTTCCGCAGTCCATGCACAATTGGCGTCGATACGAAATGGGGCATCTGTATGCTTCCTCAATTCACGGATAATTTCTAAGTCATGATCTGTGCCCAGCTTGATTTTATAAAGGGGCCAATCTACCTCCTTCATCTTTGCAATCATCTTATCCACATTGTCTATCCCTATCGTAAAGTTCGTTAGTGGAATAGCTTTAGGGTTTAGATTCAGGTATTCGTAGAGTTTCTTTCCTCTTTTTTTGGTGTATAAGTCCCATGCTGCCATATCCAAAGCACATTGGGCAAATGGGTTATCCACAAAAATCTCCTTACAAATTTCCCAAAGTTGCTCAGGAGTCTCCCATGGCTCAGTTTCTACCACTCTTCTAGAGGCTTCCAGCGACATACAAATGTTTTCTTGCGTCATTCCGTAAAATGGATTGGTAGTCGTCTCACCCAAGCCATAGAAACCCTTGTCTTCTAATTTGACAATCACCGTGTCTTGGATATCCCTACTCTGATGAGCGATAGTAAAGGTGTGCTTTAATGCTAAGTCGCGAACAAAAAAGGTGAGCTTCATATCTGTAAATGTTTAAAACAAAAGTAAATGTAAATTTTTGGCTAAGTTTACATTATTGGTAAAAACTTTCTATTTCAATGAAGAAGCACACCCTAGTTTTCCTTTCTTTAATGTGGATAACGTTAATCAGCTGTGATCGTCAAAACCAAACTTTTGACAGTGTAGAACTGGATTTATTGGAAGCAGCCTTTGAAACCTATCAAGAAAAAAGTGTTCAAAATAGAAGGTTTAAATATGCAGACGTGATCCATTTGATCACTGATCGTGTGGGATTGTTTGAAGTGGAAAAACTGGGTGAATCAGTCCATAATAAGGCGATTTATCAGCTTAGCGTAGGAGAGGGAAAGGTTAAAGTCATGCTCTGGTCACAAATGCATGGGAATGAAAGCACCGCTACAATGGCACTTTTTGATTTGATGAATTTCCTAGAGGCAGATGATCAGCAGTTTCAATCCCTTAGAAACACCATACTGCAAAATCTTCAAATCCGAATTATTCCTATGGTGAATCCAGATGGTATGGATATGTGGATTAGAAGAAATGCTTTAGAAATCGACCTCAACAGGGATGCTGTTGCGTTGGTCTCTCCAGAAGCTAAAATCCTGAAAGAAGCCAGAGACACTTTTGAGCCTGAGTTTGGATTTAACCTACACGATCAGCAGATTTATTATAATGTAAGTGGGACAGCAAAACCTGCTACTATTTCTGTACTAGCTCCAGCATATAACTATGAAACAGAGGTCAATGAAGTACGAAAAAGAGCCATGCAAGTGATCATAGGTATGAATCAGATGCTCCAACAGACCATTCCAGGACAAGTTGGAAAATATGATGACGCCTTTGAGCCAAGAGCATTTGGGGATAATTTTCAAAAGTGGGGGACGAGTACAATTTTAATTGAATCAGGAGGTTATGTACAGGATCCAGAGAAGCAATATATTAGAAAGCTCAACTTTATGATGATGCTTCATGCTTTGATTCAAATCGCCGAACAGACTTATCCAGAACAAAATCTGGATGATTATTATGCGATTCCTGACAATGATTTGAAAATGATGGATTTACTGATCAAGAATCTTAGTTTGGAGAGCTCAGGCTATACCTATCAGGCTGATTTAGGAATCAGAAGAAGGGAAGGAGATACGCAAGAAGGGTATTATGTCAACGGCAGCATCGAAGATATAGGGGATCTTTCTGTATTTTATGGTTATGAAACATTGGATGCATCAGGACTCCAAATCCGTGAGGGAAAGGTTTACGATATACCGTTTGAACAAATCACAGATATTACCGAAGAAAGGGCTTATGAGCTTTTGCAAAAGGGCTATTTAGCTGTAAGTTTGAAAGATACAAAAGGAGCTGAAGTTCATAGTTTACCAATATTGACCTTATCCAAAAATGACAAAATTCCTTTTAGTATCAGAGTTGGAGGCAGTCCCAATTTCTACTTGGCAAAGGGTGAGGACATGAAATTTGCCATTGTGAATGGCTATTTGATAGATCTTCAAAACAAAAACCCTCAAGAGTACCGAATGAAAGTTCAATAATTTCTCTCAATGTTTTTACATTTGAAACACAAATGCCCATTTTATGAAAAAACACCTCACCGCAGCTATTTTTGCCTTGGCAATCATCATTTCTGCAAACATGGGAATTTTCCAAATCACGGGACAAAATTCCACAGAGGACTATTCTTGGGGCGGAACTTTCAATACAAGTTCAAAGGAGAAAACAGCTTCAATCACGATGAGACTTAGCTATAGTGTAAAATAAAGAATAAATGAATAACAACGATATACTCAGAAGTCTCCGCTACACATTTGATTTCAATGATGAACAGATGATCTCCATTTTCAAGAAGGGCACACTTGAAGTCAATAGAGAAACGGTGAGCAATTGGCTCAAGAGAGATGATGATCCGGGTTTTAGCGCCATTTATGATGTGGATTTAGCAGCATTTCTAAATGGCCTGATTGTCAAAAACCGCGGCAAAAAGGATGGAGAAGATCCCAAGCCTGAGAAGAGTCTAAACAATAACATGGTATTCAGGAAGCTCAAAATTGCCCTTAACATGAAGGATGAAGATATTTTGGATGCCTTGGATTTGATAGGCTTTAGATTTAGCAAGCATGAACTCAGCGCACTTTTCCGCAAGCCCACCCAAAGCCAATACCGTCCCTGCAAAGACCAAGTATTGAGGTATTTTTTGAAAAGCTTACAAGAGAAATTTAGGCCTGCTAGTGGAGGTTAATTCCCCAAGCTTACCCTTACAAACCCCATTTCATCATCCAAATTAGCAAACACCCAAAGCTTACCATCTTTGACGAAATACTTGGTGCTTTCTGTGACCAGTTCAGGAATTTCTCCTTCTAGGACTAGATTGAAGTCATCATCAAACACTGTCAAGAAGACTTTGGTCTCTTTAATTTGTGGAAGAAAGGCATTTTCAGGCTTTATATCGGTATACTCCCTTTGGGCAGATAAGCGTAAGTATCTTTTATTTTCCTGATCCCAAACGGGAGGGCTGAACTTTACCTGTTCTAGAAACCCCTGATATGTTTTTTCTAAAATAGCTACCGACACAATCTCTTTTTTATCTATTTGTTTGACACTTTTGGGAGTCAAGGTTGGTTCATAAGAGACCTTTTTTACTTGTTCCCCTGCTGCATTGAAAATATATATTTCATTGGAAAAATCATGACTTACCATGGCATAGCCATTTTCTGATGTCAAGTACACCATTGGGTCTAAAAAGAAATACCGGCCATCATCATCAAATTCCAAAATGTTATTTTGATATGCTTTTTCTGAATCAATCTCAATAGTCTCCTTTGTATGGGTATTTACAGACAATATGTCTAAGCTAATGCTTCTATCGAAATTAAATGGCAAACCAAAAACTTTCATAGAATCGGAATATTCCAAGGTTAATTCATTTCTAATCATTTGAAAATCATCACCATCATTGACCTTTGACCAATCAGCACTTTTGAGTAGCTTGGCGTCCTTGTCGTATACACCTGATTTGACTGATCCTTTGATGAAAAACAGGTCATCTTCCAACGCGTAGATATAATTGATATGACTTGTACCATTAGGTCCTTCCTTATCAAAAGGAATACTTTGTACATACTCCAGTTTTTCTAGGTTGATCTCATCTATTGAATGATCAAACTTATTGAATAGATAAATGGTGTTTTTCTCCATGTTTAAACTCGCATTGGTGATATTTCTAGATAGATCGAGATTTCTATCTTTAGAGTCAATCACCAAAGTATCTAAACTATAGGAGAACACTTCCCCAAAATCATCTGTAGCCTTTTGACTACAAGAGAAGAGTAAACCAAATACAAAGAAGAAAATCGTTTGCTTTTTCATAAGTTTTTTGAAGAACAGTGTAAACTAAAAAATTAACATTTATAAAACAAAGTTTAGTGCTAGAGAATTCTAATCTACTAAAAATCAGACTACTTTAACTCGTGTTTAACTTTTCCAAAGTTCCAAACTTTGGAAAAGTTCTTATCTAAACTGGGCTATTACCAAAAAAAAAAGCGAGACTATTCAGTCTCGCTTTTTACTTGTAGTTCTATTTCTTCTCCTGAATCGTCCAGGAATCTGTACTCCGTCACAGGTAGTGAGGAATCTTTGATCAGTTTTACCCACTTGAAATATTTGAAAAACCATCTCACCCGCTGTGAAATGATGCCATTCGTAAAGTAGGCATGCAAGTAGGGGTGCAATCCGATGTGGATTTTCGATACGTTTTGGATGGTAGCAATATGTTCTAGATCCTTTTCTAGCTTATCTGCTACTAAGATTGAAGCTTGTATTTTGCCTGTACCGTTACAAGACGGACAAGTTTCTTTAGTGACAATGTTTACTTCAGGTCGCACGCGTTGCCTTGTGATTTGCATAAGACCAAATTTGGTCAATGGTAGCACGGTGTTCTTGGACCTATCTGATTTCATCTCTTCTTTCATCGCATCATAGATGGCCTTTTTGTTGTCAGCCTTCTTCATGTCGATGAAGTCAATGACGATGATACCTCCCATATCTCGGAGGCGCAATTGTCTTGCAATTTCTTTTACAGCGACCAGGTTAGTTTTAAGTGCTGTTGTTTCCTGATCACTTTCTTGATTGGACTTATTGCCACTGTTCACATCGATGACGTGCAGGGCTTCTGTATGTTCTATGATGACATAGCCACCTTGAGGGAGACTGACTGTCTGTCCAAACAAGCTTTTGATTTGCTTCTCTATTCCAAAACTTTCAAAGAGCTTTGCTTTACCACTGTAAAGCTTAACAATTTTTTCCTTTTCAGGGGCGATCGATCGGATATAAGATCGGATCTGATCGTAGATCAATTCATCCTCTACTGTGATTGCATCGAATGATTCGTTGAGCAGGTCTCTAATGATAGAGGAAGCCATGCTCATTTCTCCTATTATCTTGTCTTTAGGCTTGGCTTTTGGAAGCTTTTTCATTCCATCTTCCCAAGTGCTCACCAAGTTCCTCAAGTCTTTGTCTAGTTCTGTGACTGACTGACCTTCGGCTACTGTTCTGATGATAACGCCAAAATTGGCAGGTTTGATAGAAGTGATAAGCCTCACGAGCCTGCGCCTTTCATCTGCACTGCGTATTTTCTTCGACACATTGACTGTGTTGGAAAAAGGTACGAGTACAAGATAGCGACCGGCAATGGAGAGCTCACAGGATAGTCGAGGACCTTTCGTTGAGATCGGTTCTTTGACTACTTGTACCAGGATTTGGTTGTTTTTAGGAAGGACATTGGAAATTTTTCCAAGCTTTTCTATATCCTGTTCAAGGTCTAGTCCTTTCAAATTGTAAGCGGAGAGATTTCCATTCTTGGCTAGTTTGGTAAACTTGTTGAGGCTATTGACCTGGGGGCCAAGATCCTGATAATGCAGGAAGGCATCCTTTTCATAGCCAACATCAATGAAAGCTGCATTGAGCCCATTGACTATTTTCCTTACTGTGCCGAGATAGATATCTCCCACCTTGAACTTGTTGTCATCTCCATCAGAATGAAGTTCCACCAAGCCCTTGTCCTTCAAAAGGGCGATACGACTACCGCTTTGAGCAGAATCGATTATTAATTCTGTGCTCAAATCGTGTCTCTATTTATGTGAATGAACGTTTACTGTAAAAACTCAAAAAGAAGAAGTAATTAATTACTTCTTCTTATGTCTGTTTTTTCTAAGTCTCTTCTTACGCTTGTGCGTAGCGATCTTATGTCTTTTTCTTTTTTTACCGCAAGGCATAGTTTTAAAGATTTAAAGTTGAACAATTATTTTACAGCCTTTCCAGATAGCTATCTACACTTGACAAGACCATAGGATCTGTCGTCATGTCCTTTACTTGCTCGAACTGCTTTTTTGCTTTGTTATTTTGCTTGGATTCAAAGTAACTCACTGCCAGATAGAATTGCCCTTGAAGATTATTAGGATGGTATTTGACCAATTCTTCGAATCTATCAGCGGCTCTTTTGTACTGACCTGACTGCATGGAGAGTATCCCCATATTGAATAGGGCATCTTCATTGGTAGGCTCGGCTTCCAATACTTCCCTGAGCATGGTGATTCCCTGCATTGGGTTGGAAGAAGAGACATAAGTCATAGCTACTTTCGTTTTCAAGTCTAACCGTTTTGGATCTTTCTCCAAAACTTGATTGAGGTAGCTTCTAGTTTTTTCTGCTAAGAAAGCTATTTTTTGCTCATTGAGTGCAAATGTATATGCCTCGTAATAAGCAGTACCTGTTTTTTCCAATCGCTCTAGGCTATTGATCTTTTCTGCTGCCAATTCAAAGAAGTAAGCCGCACTATCAAATTTACCTATCTCTAAATAGAGTTCGGCGATGGAGTCAGCAAAGGTAGCGAAATTTTCCTGATTATCTTCTGCCTCCATTTTGCCCTTGAGGGATGCAATCTCAGCTGCCATAGACTCATCTACAGTACCAAGATGCATATCAGCTGGGTTGGATGAGGTAGGTTCCTCCGAATCGGTGATTTGAGCAGCTCCCTCGTCATTGTCCACGACTACCCGTGGCAAAGAAAACAAAATCGCAATGGCTGCGACTCCGATGACTATAGCTATGATTTGGGATTTCTTCATCAGGAAAAAAAGCTCTCAGGAATTAATCCTGAGGAGCTAGTTCTTTAATTTTTTTGCTGTTCTTAATTTTCTCGATAAATACCTTCGAAGGTTTGAAGGCTGGCACATAATGCTCATCGATCACAATTGCAGTGTTTTTAGAGATATTTCGGGCGATTTTTTTAGCTCTCTTCTTATTAATGAAGCTGCCAAATCCTCTCACATAAATATTGTCTCCTTCTGCCATGGAATCTTTTACAACTTTGAAGAACGCCTCAATAGTCTGAGTCACATCGTCTTTCTGGATTCCAGTTTTGTCCGAAATCTTGTTAATTACTTCTGCTTTAGTCACTGTTAGTTTAATTTAAATTATTATCGAATAAGCTTAACGACCTATTAACCAACTAATTTTGGGACTGCAAATTTACAAGAAGCATTTCAATATAAAAACATATTGCCCAAAATTAGCTTCATTTGTTTAACGAATATTACTAAATAAAAATTTCAACATTTTGAATAACAAGTATTTCGCATCTACTTTATTGGAATGGTATAGTCTTCACAAAAGGGATTTGCCATGGAGAAACACGAAAGACCCTTATATAATTTGGCTATCTGAAATTATTCTTCAGCAAACACGTGTAGCACAGGGCCTCCCATATTTTGAAAAATTTATTCAGAATTATCCCAAAGTGGAAGACCTAGCAGTAGCACCTGCTGATGAAGTCATGAGATTGTGGCAAGGTCTCGGTTATTATAGTCGTGCTCGCAATCTACATTATTGTGCAAAAGAAGTAGTTTCCATATATGGAGGTCGGTTCCCTGATTCCTATCATGGGCTTCTTCGACTCAGAGGTGTCGGCAGCTATACAGCAGCTGCAATTGCCTCATTTGCATTCGATCAGGCAGTCGCAGTGGTAGATGGCAATGTGTTTAGAGTATTGGCAAGATATTTTGGAATTTCCACTGACATTGCCAGTAGTAAAGGCAAAATGGAGTTTGAAGCAATTGCAAATCAAAACATCTCCAAAGACCACCCAGCCGAATACAATCAAGCTATCATGGAGTTTGGCTCTTTACAATGTACTCCCAAAAATCCTGATTGCACGCATTGTCCACTAAAAGCTAATTGCTTTGCTTTCAAAGAAGGAATGGTTGAGCAACTCCCCGTCAAAATCAATAAATTGAAGGTTAAGACCAGGTATTTCAATTACCTATATATTAGGTGTGGATTAAATGTAATTGTCAAGCAACGTGGTGCAGGTGATATATGGCAGGGTTTGTATGATTTTCCGCTACACGAGTCAAAGAGAGAATTGATCAGTAATATTGAAGACCTAGATATGTTTTCAAATATTGAGTCAATTACTGACAAAGTTAAGTTTAATCCACAAAGTACATTCAAGCATATACTCACTCATCAAAGAATTTTCGCCAACTTTGTGGAGTTTACGATTAATGAAAAAAGTCAAGAGCAATTGCGCGAATGGGTTAAGCAGCGTGGGTTTGAGATGGTGGATATGGAAACGCTAGAAAATCTTCCTAAACCTAGGTTGCTTTTGCGGTTTTTGAACGAAGAAAAATAATGCTTAAATTTAATCGCAAACTTTTTGTTAAACATTTAAACCAATACAATTATGGCCGGAGTAAATAAAGTAATTTTGATCGGTAACCTTGGTGCAGATCCTGAGGTAAAGCACCTAGAAGGTGACAAGGTAGTAGCAAATTTAAGGTTGGCTACCACAGAGGCGTACAAAGATAGAAGTGGCAACAGGGTAGAAAATACCGAATGGCACGATTTGGAAGTATGGGATGGACTGGCTCGAGTAGCAGAACAGTACATGAAAAAAGGCAGTAAGCTCTATGTAGAAGGAAAAATCAAAAGTGATACCTGGCAAGACGAGCAAGGGAATAATAGAAAAAGAACAAAAATTAGAGTAATCAACCTGACAATGTTAGACGGTAGACCTGATGGCCAAAATACTGGCTCTTCAAGTGCCTCTAACCAAGGCTACAACAATGCTCCGACACAGCAGATGCCTTCACCTACAGTTTCTGAAGGTCCAGGGGAAGAAGATGATCTTCCTTTCTAAAAAGGCTCCTGCCTTGCTTTATCGACCAATTACAATCAAACAAGATTGCAAAAACTTGATACAAATAAGATAATTTCTCATCTTTAGCTTAGTTATCAATGACATTTTGAGCTTCTTGTTCAGAATTGGTTAATTTTGCAAAAACAATTTAGACATTAATGGACGACCCTTATCCGAGTATAATGTTGCTGGCTGAGATCTCAGAGGTCTCAGTCAGCTATCTTTTGATCAATGGATTGATATTTATTCTTTTATTGATTGCATCAGGATTGATTTCAGGCTCAGAAGTCGCATTTTTTTCCTTGACTACCGAAGACCTTATAGAATTGAATGATCAGGCAGAAAAAAACACGCCTAAAGTAGTTCATCTTGTAGAAAATCCTCAGCGGCTGCTGAGTACCATTCTTATACTTAATAATTTGATTAATATTGGAATTGTCACCTTAACTACTTTTGTCACATGGAGTATATTTGGTTTCAATGCTACTAGTATTGTGATTATATTGATTCAAACCATAGGAGTCACCTTTGCTATTGTGTTTTTTGGGGAGATTGTGCCCAAAGTTTATGCGACCAAAGCCAAGCGAGAGTTCTCTCTGATGATGGCACCTTTTATTCATTTTTTTTCAGTTATACTCAAGCCACTTTCTTTATTCTTGATGGGAATCAGCAATGTCATTGAGCGAAGAATTGAGAAAAAAGGGTACTCGCTATCAGTTGACGAGTTGCATCAAGCCATAGAGATTACGACCGAAGATACATCAGAAGAAGAAAAGGACATTTTAAGAGGAATTGTAAACTTTGGCACTTTGTCAGTCAAGCAGGTCATGAAATCTCGTATGGAAATCACAGCTGTTGATTTGGATACAGATTTTCATGAATTGATGGACAAAATCAATAAAAGTGGTTACTCTAGAATTCCTGTTTACAACGAAACCATAGATAATATTGAAGGGATTCTTTATATCAAGGATTTACTCCCGCATATAGAAAAAGAGGAAGATTTTCAATGGCAGACACTGATAAGAAAGGGCTTCTTTGTCCCAGAAAATAAAAAAGTTGATGCCTTGCTCAAGGATTTCCAACAAAAACGAGTCCACATGGCCATTGTCGTAGATGAATATGGTGGTACTTCAGGCTTGGTTACTTTGGAAGATTTGATCGAAGAGATCATTGGTGAGATCAATGATGAATTTGATGACGTAGAAGACTTTTATTTTAAAGAAATCGATCCCCAGACTTTTGTTTTTGAAGGCAAGGTCTCACTCAATGATTTCTGCAAAAAGCTTGACCTAGACACTGGGATTTTTGATGATGTCAAAGGAGAAAGTGAATCACTGGGCGGGCTGCTGCTTGAGTTGAATTCCAATCTTCCAAAGAATGGAGTAAAGATTCATTTTGAGGACTTTGAATTCACCATCCTTGCTGTAGATACCCGCAAGATTAAAAAGGTCAAAGTAAGGATTATTACAGGCGAAGAGAAGGACCTTGGACAATACGAGGATTAAAAATCCTTTGAAATAAACCAAATAATAATTCGTGTTTTTGCTCACCTACAATAGATTAAGAAGTGGAGATGAGTAACAAAAGCTTTTGGTAATTGTGAATTTTTTATTGTTAAGTGAAAAATTTTTAAATTTTTTTCACTTGAAATTATTAAGACTAATATTGATCGTTTTAACACAAAAAGTAAAAAATGTGGTTAAATTATAAACCAATTTTTGAACTTATTGTATAAAAAACTATATATGTGTTGTTTTTATAAACCGGATTTTATTTTTTATTTATGGTAATTAAAGTCATTTTACGATACAAACTATGTACATAAACGGCTATTTGGTTGCTTAAATTTTAATAAAAAGAATATTTTTTGTAAATTCAGCAACCAAATTGAAAACCTATTAAACTTATTGATAATGAATAAAGGATTGTACCGTTCAGCATTTGAACATGATTCTTGTGGTATAGGTGCGGTCGTCAACGTCAAAGGAGTGAAGACTCACGAGACCATTAGCGATGCACTCTATATGTTGAGTAACATGGAGCACAGAGGAGGAAGAGGAAGTGACCCAAAGACTGGCGATGGGGCAGGAATTTTGATTCAAATACCCCATTCATTTTTGAAAGAAGTCACCAGTAGGGCTGGCTTTGATATTCCTGGAGAAGGAAGTTATGGAGTGGGGATGACATTTTTTCCCAAAAATAAACAGCTTTATAAAAAGTCGAAAGAAAGGCTCAATGAGATTATCAAAGAACTTGGGTTCAAGTTGCTCGGATACAGACAAGTGCCAGTAGATGAAACAGTACCAGGTTCAGGTGCACTGGATGTGATGCCGATCATTGAGCAGGTTTTTGTTAGGCATAGAGATGGGCTACAGGATATAGACTTGGAGCGAAAGCTATATGTATTGAGAAACTTTGCTACGCGTGAGATCAACAAAGAAATTGCTGGTGTCAATAATGCTTTTTACTTTGCTAGTTTCAGTTCTAATACCATTATATATAAAGGTCAGCTTAGAACAGATCAGGTATTGCCATTTTACAAAGACCTGCAAAACAACAAAATCACCTCAGGGCTGGCTATTGTCCATTCAAGGTTTTCGACCAATACTTTCCCTAACTGGAGGTTAGCGCAGCCATTTAGGTACCTTTCACACAACGGGGAGATCAATACCATCAGAGGAAATTTGAATAAAATGAAGTCAAAAATGTCTCTGATGCGCTCTGTGAACTTCACTGATGAGGAGCTAGCTAAGGTCATGCCTGTGACCAATAAGCAATATTCAGATTCTGCTAACTTGGATGCATTGGTAGAGCTGCTGACTTTGAGTGGTCGCTCCCTACCACATGTGATGATGATGCTTGTGCCAGAAGCTTGGCAAGACAACCAAATGATGGACAAAGAGCGCAAGGCATTCTATAAGTTCCATGCTGCCTTGATGGAGCCTTGGGATGGTCCTGCCGCCTTACTTTTTACAGATGGCAAATCAATCGGAGCTACATTGGATAGAAACGGGCTGAGACCTTTGAGGTATTTCATCACCAATGACGATCGAGTTATCCTTTCTTCAGAGGCAGGCGCACTACCTATCAGAGAAGCTACCGTCAAAGAAAAGGGTAGAATAAGCCCAGGAAGAATGCTTTGGATAGATTTAGAGAAGGGTAAAATATCATTCGATGATGAAGTTAAATCAACAGTATGTGACAACAAGCCTTACGACAAGTGGGTAAGAGAAGAGCGGTTAAAATTGAGGTTAATGCCTGACCCTAAGACGCTCAGCAACCCTTATGACACAGCAGAGATCAAGAAGAGGCAAACCATTTTTGGCTATACCTCAGAAGAGATCAAGGTGATTCTTTCTCCTATGGGTGATACTTCCTACGAGCCCATCGGTTCAATGGGAGCAGATACGCCTTTAGCTGTTCTATCTAAGCAAAGTCAACACATTTCAAATTACTTTAAGCAGCTTTTTGCACAGGTCAGCAATCCTCCGATTGATCCGATCAGAGAAAAGCTGGTGATGTCTCTATTTACCCGAATCGGAGAAAGCCATAATATATTGGATGAAAGCCCTAGACACACAAGGCAGATCCATATCTCTCAGCCAGTCTTACTTAATGAAGACTTAGAAAAACTAAAACATTTAGAAGATCAAGGCTATAGGGCTGTGACTTTATATGCACATTTTGATGCCACAAGCAGACCGGGTAGTTTGCTCGAGGCACTGAATGAACTCGGAAAGCAAGCTGAAGGAGCCATCTATGCAGGCAAGAACATCATCATCATCTCTGATAGAGGCACGGATGAATCCAAAGCACCAATTCCTAGTTTGCTAGCTATAGGCGCTGTACACCATCATTTGGTGAAGAAAAAACTCCGTACCAGAGCAGGCCTTGTAGTAGAGGCAGGTGACATTAGAGAGACGCATCACTTTGCTACTGTTATTGGCTATGGAGCTTCTGCGATCAACCCATACTTAGCCCTCGAGACGCTTCTAGATCTCAACGAAAAAGAACAACTTAGTAAGAAGCTGCCTTCCAAGCAACTTTTTGCCAATTATCAAGCCGCTGTAGGCAAAGGGTTGCTCAAGGTACTTTCTAAGATGGGAATCAGTACGCTTCAATCTTATCAAGGTGCTCAGATTTTTGAAGCCATTGGCTTGGGACCAGAGGTGATTGACCGTTGTTTCAAGGGTACAGTAAGTAGGATTTCGGGAATTTCATTTGATGAATTGGCTGAGGAAGTCCTGATCAGACATCAGGCAGCCTACCAAGCGGAGCGTCAAGTGCTAGAGACTGGTGGCGTATACCAATGGAAAAGAAGGGGAGAAAAACACCTTTTCAATCCTGAAACCATTCATTTACTTCAGAAATCTACCAAGCTCAATGATTATGCACTTTACAAAAAGTTTGCTGAAAAAATCAATGTACAGACCAAAGATGCCCTGACCTTACGTGGATTATTTGAATTCAAAAAAAGAATATCCATTCCAATAGAAGAGGTAGAACCTGTAGAATCTATCATGAAGAGATTTGCCACAGGAGCGATGTCTTTTGGCTCGATATCTCATGAAGCGCATACTACATTGGCAATAGCCATGAATAGAATTGGCGCTAAAAGTAACAGTGGAGAAGGAGGAGAAGATGAAATCAGATTCGAAAGAAAAGAGAATGGGGATTGGGAGAGATCTGCAATCAAGCAGGTAGCCTCTGGAAGATTTGGTGTGACGTCCAACTACCTCAGTAATGCCGAAGAAATTCAAATCAAGATGGCTCAGGGTGCTAAGCCTGGGGAAGGTGGTCAGCTGCCTGGCCACAAAGTGGATGATTGGATCGGTAGGGTGAGACACTCTACACCAGGAGTAGGCCTGATCTCTCCACCACCTCACCACGATATCTATTCAATAGAGGACTTAGCTCAATTGATCTATGATCTCAAAAATGCCAATAGAAAAGCCAGAATCAATGTCAAGTTGGTATCGCAAGCTGGTGTCGGCACAGTGGCAGCAGGTGTAGCCAAAGCACAATCTGATGTCATCCTGATATCTGGTGCAGATGGTGGTACTGGTGCATCTCCACTCAGCTCGATTCGTCATGCAGGCTTGCCTTGGGAGCTTGGACTCTCAGAAGCTCACCAGACCTTGGTCAAAAACAACCTCAGAAGCCGCGTGGTCTTACAGACTGATGGACAGCTGAGAACAGGTAGAGATATCGCCATCGCTACGCTACTTGGTGCTGAAGAGTGGGGAATATCCACAGGCGCCCTAGTAGTAGAAGGCTGTATCATGATGCGTAAATGCCATCTCAATACCTGTCCAGTAGGAATCGCCACACAGAATCCAGACCTGAGAAAGCTTTTCACAGGAGATCCAGACCATGTGGTCAATTATTTCACTTTCCTAGCCCAAGATCTAAGAGAAATCATGGCTTCCTTAGGTTTTGCAACTATTGATGAAATGGTGGGTCAAAGTGATGTGTTGAAAGCTACTGGGAATATGAATCATTGGAAATGGGACAAGGTAGATCTCACACCAATATTCCATAAGGTAGAGGTACCAGATCATGTTGGTATCCACAAGCAGATCGATCAGGAGTTTGAGTTGAAAAAAGTACTGGATAGGAAGCTGATCAAATCAGCACTTCCAGCGCTAGAGCAAGCCAACCCTGTAAATGGGAAATTTGAAATTAAAAATACAGATCGATCAGTAGGAGCCATGCTATCTAATGAGATCTCAAAAATATATGGTAGCCCTGGACTTCCAGAAGACACCATCAGGTACAAATTTATCGGTTCGGCCGGTCAGACTTTTGCTGGCTTCCTGACCAAAGGCGTGACTTTTGAACTAGAAGGAGAAGCTAATGACTACTTTGGAAAAGGGCTATCAGGGGGAAAACTCATTGTCTACCCTAGTCGCAACGCCAGCTTCAAGGCTGAGGATAATATCATAATCGGTAACGTAGCTTTTTATGGAGCGACATCGGGAGAAGCTTATATCAATGGCAAAGGAGGTGAGCGATTCTGTGTTCGTAACTCAGGGGTGAGCACAGTGGTAGAAGGGATAGGAGATCACGGGTGTGAGTACATGACAGGAGGTCTTGTGGTCAATTTGGGTGAGATCGGACGCAACTTTGCTGCGGGGATGAGTGGCGGTATTGCTTATATTCTCAAAGACTACCTTCATTTGATCAATCCAGAGATGGTCGATATAGACCCGCTCAATGAGGATGATTTCGTCACGATCAAGGGGATGATAGTAAGGCATCAGGAACTTACCAATAGCCCGCTTGCTACATATTACTTGGATCACTGGGAAGATTATAAAGGGCATTTTGCTAAAGTAATACCGAGAGATTACAAAGAAGTGCTGAGAAAAAGAGCTTTGGAACAATCAAAAACATTAGTGTAACATGGGAGCGAAAGAAGGATTTATCCAATACAAGAGAGAGCTACCAGAATCACGCTCTCCAGAAGAAAGAATCAACGATTACAAAGAAATATACAAGCCATTTGATGCCAAAAAGTTGAATGAACAATCAGCTCGATGCATGGATTGTGGCATACCATTTTGCCATCAGGGATGCCCGCTGGGCAATGTAATACCCGAGTTTAACGATGCTGTGTACCATAATGAATGGGAGGAAGCTTTTCATATTTTACGAAGCACTAACAATTTCCCAGAATTTACCGGTAGGATTTGCCCAGCGCCCTGTGAGGCATCATGTGTATTGGGGATCAACAAAGATCCTGTAGCCATAGAATTAATTGAGAAAAATATCGCTGAGAAAGCATATGAGCTTGGATTTGTGAAACCAAAACTACCTAAAGGTAGAACTGGCAAAACTGTAGCTGTGATAGGTTCTGGACCAGCTGGCTTGGCTGCTGCCGATCAATTGAATCAAGCAGGGCATGAAGTGACAGTATTCGAGAAGGATAAAAAAGTCGGTGGATTGTTGCGCTATGGAATTCCAGATTTCAAACTTGAGAAGTGGGTGATTGACCGTCGTGTGGAAGTGATGGAGCAAGAAGGTGTGATTTTCTCAACCGAGACGGAAATTGGCTTCAATATCAAAGCGGAAAATATCCTTTCTAATTATGATGCAGTAGTATTGGCAACAGGAGCTGCACAACCTAGATCTCTAAACATCAAGGGTTCAGATCTAAAAGGGGTTCATTTTGCCATGGATTTCTTAGGCAAACAAAATCAGGTAATCGCAGGTGAAATCAAAGAAAACCCGATTTCGGCCAAAGGTAAAGATGTAATTGTCATAGGTGGGGGAGATACAGGCTCAGATTGTATCGGAACGTCTAACCGCCACGGAGCCAAAAGTATCACCCAGCTAGAGTTGCTTCCAAAGCCACCACAGCAACGGACTATACTTAATCCTTGGCCTGAGTGGCCTATGACGCTCAAGACTTCAAGTTCACACGAAGAAGGAGCTGAGCGTGTATTCTCAATACTCACCAAGGAGTTTGTTGGAAATAAAAAAGGGGAAGTCACAGGACTAGTATTGGTCGATCTGGAGTGGAAAGAAGAAAATGGCAGGATGCTGTTTGTGGAAGTTCCAGGTACAGAGCGTACAGTTCCTTGCGATTTAGCATTCATAGCTATAGGGTATATAGGTCCTGCTGAGAATGGATTATTGGAAGCTTTTAAGGTTGAGAAGATGGAAAACAGCCTTCCTAAATCAAAGAATTACCAATCTACTTCTAAAAAAGTCTTTTTGGCGGGGGATATGCGTAGAGGCCAATCTTTGGTAGTGTGGGCCATCTCCGAAGGTAGAGAAGCTGCTGTGAGAGTGGATGAATTCCTAATGGGAAGCTCATCCCTACCTAGAAAAGATGAAGGCTTCTATCAAGTAGAGGAAGAAGTCACTTTATGATTTTACGATAAACCACTAGTTCAACCTAAACCGATCTGGGATTTCTCGGGTCGGTTTTTTTATTAAAAAAGCAGGCCACAAGCCTGCTCTTTACTTTTCATCTGATTACTCAGACTTTCAATTAACCAACCTTTTATGAAAATTTATCTTTGGCCTCTTGGGCGTATATTTCCTCTTCTTCGCTGTTGAAGTTTTTCAGAATCTGGATTATTTCTTGCGTCGCGAATCGTGTTCATTCTTTCTCTGTTTTCATCCCTTAGCTCGACAAATTTCTCTCTTTGTTCGGGAGTCAAAACAGCTTCAATTTTAGCTTGCTGCTCTTTTTGCTTGGCCTGCATCTCTTCTCTTTTGGCTTTCATTTCGGCTCTTCTAGCTTCCATTTCTGCTTGGCGCTTGCTGGCATTTTCCAAATGTATGGCATATACTTCTTGCTTTTGTGCTTCATTGAGCTCAAGTTTTTCTGCCATCCTGTTTGTCATCATCTCAGCCCTTTTTTCTGGACTTGCCATTTCGGCTCTTTTTTCTGCATTCATTCCACTTCTCTGCATTGGACCTCTTTGGGCATGGGCGGATAAGATTCCAAAGGAAAATACTGCGGCAATTATCAATAACTTTTTCATGATTTCTCTGATTTAGTAGTTTTGTTTTTTGTTGTAATCCATCACTAACCCGGGTGTGATGGTATGTTGGCTTAGTTTCCATTCATTTGTGAAACTTGTCTATTAGACCAGATATTAGCTCGTAGGTTTAAATAGACTATCTAAGAAAAATGTTAACAAATCTTAAAAGCTTTCTACGTGAGGGGTAGGGCATAAAAAAAAGCTACTCCGTCACCAGAGTAGCTTGCTTTAGGGTTATTATTGGGTTATTGATTATTTTCTAATTCTTCTACATTGGGCGTGAAAGGGTTAGAGTCTCTGATGAGTCCAGCAGGGAGTTCCCCTTCTGTGGAGGCTACCGTCACACAAACTGCAGCATCACCTGTGATATTCACCACCGTTCTGAACATGTCCAAAATTCTATCCGGAGCAATGATCAAAGCCACACCAGCTCCAGGTACGCCAATGGCTTCCAGAACAATAATCAACATAATCAAACCAGCTCCTGGTACTCCAGCAGAGCCGATAGCTGCTAATGTAGCGGTCAATACAATGGTCAATTGCTGAGATAATGTCAAGTCCATCCCCAATGCCTGCGCGATAAAAACGGCAGCAACTGCTTGATAAAGACTCGTACCATTCATGTTGATCGTTGCACCGAGGGGCAATACAAAGCTGCTCACTTCTTCAGATACACCGATCTCCTCTTCAACCAGTTTCATAGTCACAGGTAGTGTCGCAGAGCTGGATGATGTTGAGAACCCTAGTAACATAGCTGGTCTGAGGGATTTGATAAAATCAAGAAAAGAGATTTTTGTAAATGCTTTCAGCATGGTAGAATACACACCTACTATGATCAAAAGCAAGCCACCCATTACGACTAGTGTATATTTCAATAGCGCTAAAAGTAACTCTACAGCCGAATCAGGATTATCACCTGCGATCTCGACTATCAGTGAGGCCATCAGGGCAAACACCCCGTAAGGAGCAATCATCATGATGTATTCTACAATTTTGATGATCACATCATTGAGTGCATCAAAGAAATCTGTGAATGTTTTTGCCTTGTCTTTGGGAATCTGAAGTAATGCGATCCCTGCAATGATGGCAAAAAACACCACCTGCAACATACTTCCATTATCAGCTGCTGCGGCAATTAAGTTCTCAGGTACAATGTCAACTAATGGCTGAAGGGGCCCTTGGTCTTTGATAGCCGAGGCAGTTTCTGCTTTGGATCCTGCTTGGGAATCAAACTGCGCCATCAACTTATCTCTAGTGTCCTGAGGCAGCTGCTCACCTGGTTCAAAAATATTTACTAGTAGTAAGCCGAGTGTGATCGCAATTACGGTGGTGATCAAATAAGCCAAAATGGTCTTACCACCAATTCTAGAAAGCTTAGAAATATCTCCAAGATTAGCAACACCTACAATCAAAGATGCCAGTACTAAGGGCACTGCAATCATTTTTAGGGCATTGATAAAGATAGTCCCAATGGGCTTGATGTAGTTTACCGTAAATTCCGGTGAGATTCCAAATTGGATGATTACCAAACCGAAAATCAAACCTAGTACCAATCCAGCTATAATCTGGGTGTGTAAAGGTATCTTTTTGAACATAATATTTGGGTTAAATGTATTACAGTTTGTTTGTACGACTGATCAGGAGATAGTCTGCAAGAACCAATGCAGCCATAGCTTCCACGATTGGAACAGCTCTTGGAACTACGCAAGGATCATGTCTTCCTTTTCCTGATACGGTCACTGACTCGCCTGCTTCGTTGACAGAGTCTTGATCTATCATAATTGTAGCTACAGGTTTGAAAGCCACATTGAAATAGATATCCTCTCCGTTGGAAATACCTCCTTGAATGCCTCCGCTATGGTTAGTTTTAGTCCTAACTTTGCCCGCTTCATCTGTGTAGAAGCTGTCATTATGCTCAGAGCCTCGCATTTTGATCCCTTCAAATCCACTTCCGTATTCAAAACCTTTGACAGCATTGATACTCAGCATGGCTTTGCCTAATTCAGCATGGAGCCTATCGAATACTGGTTCACCTATCCCTGCTGGTACCCCCTTGGCTACACAGGAAACAACTCCACCGATTGTATCTCTAGATTTTCTGACGCTATCTATAAGTTCGATCATCTGCTCAGCCATTTCTGCATCTGGACATCTAAGGATATTATCTTCTGTCTTAGATAGGTCTAGCTCTTGATAAGGCTTATTCAGCTTAAACTCTCCAACCTGACTCACATAAGCGTCTACACTGATGCCGTAGTGCTTGAGAAACATCTTGGCTATAGCTCCTGCAGCTACTCTAGCAGCTGTCTCCCTAGCGCTACTTCTTCCTCCTCCTCTGTAGTCACGGATTCCGTATTTTTCGAAATAGGTAAAGTCAGCGTGTGAAGGTCTGAATTTATCTGAGATATGCCCATAATCTTTACTTTTCTGGTCAGTATTCATGATGACCATACCGATAGGTGTACCAGTACTCTTTCCTTCAAATACGCCAGATAGGATTTGGAACTCGTCTTCTTCTTTTCTCTGGGTGGTAATTTTGGATTGGCCAGGCTTCCTGCGCTGCATTTCATTTCTGATGAAATCTTCATCTATTGCCAATCCTGCTGGACAGCCTTCAAGGACTACTCCAAGCCCCTTACCGTGGGACTCACCAAAGGTGCTTATTTTAAATATCTTTCCGAATGAATTACCCATTACTCTTTTTCACGATCAGGACAGCTATCAGAATCACCGATGCCGCCAATAGTATATTGATAAAGATGGAAAAATAAGACTTATATCGCTGGTTTGAAAGTTTATTGCTTTCTACTTCGATCAAATCATAAATCCCCCCCAGCCTTTGATTGGAAATGGCTTGGTTGACCTTAGATTCTCCTGTGATATTCAAGACTGCTTGCGGACGAAGTGTGTCATACTTGGCAAGCCTTGGATTGAAATATATCCACTCAAAATGGTCAGAAAGCTTTACTTCTCCAGGCTCATTGATCGTGAGGTAATAGCTGAATTCTTTGATTCCAGTGACTCTACTCATTCCTCTATTGACTTGCTGTCTTACATTGGGGTCGTATGTATTGAGTTTTTGGATTTGTCGTGTTCGTGGTTTGGATATAGAATTTACATTGCCTACACCAGAAATACCAAAGTTGTAGGTGATACCCTCACCTGTTTCTGCATTTTTTTCTTTGAAGTTTTCTCTAAGCTGGAATTCTCCCACGCTGATTTCATTTTTCAGTGGATGTGGGGGGAGTGGTTTTACTTTGATAGATTTGGCCGCTGAATAGAATGTCTTGTAATCTTCTAGTCTATTGGCACCAAAGAATGTAGGGTTTTTAGCGACTCGGTATTTGATCATTTCCCAAGATATGGATGGAATAGTAATCTCTCCATCTGAAAAAGGGAAAAAACTGGCTTCATATACTTTATACTTGATCCAGTTTTTGCCGTTAATACTGACTCTTTCTGGTTGGATACTGGTAATGTTGAAGTTCTCCTCCCAAGCATTACTTGGTTTCAGTTTTTTGAGAATATTATCTAGCTGTCGGCCTGGTTCATAAAATTGGAAAGGTGCTTGGTTCTCTTCTGACATGTAAAATGCCAAGCTGACATTTACCCCCTCACCCACGAAAACCTCTGATTTGTCTACGGAAGCTGCAAAAAATGCTTCATCATCTATTTCTATAAATTCTGGTTCTTCCCTACTCCCTCTTCCAAAAAGTTCATCAAATGGATCTAAAACATTGGACTGTCTTTGGGAAGCACGGGCGTCTACTACGGTGATGGTCTTTCCAGGTGAGGAATAGTCATTCCCATTGATTTTCAATGTAAACCTGTCAAGTTGGAACTCCCCTTTTCTACTTGGCTTGTAATATTGTATGATGCTATTGGTAGAGCTCATCTGCCCATTGATGATATTCATGGAGGAGGACTGCTGAATTCCCTGCTTTTGAAAACCTAATATCTCAGGAAATTGGTCATAAGACTTTATTTTATCATCAGAAATAGTTACTTTAATGGTGAAGGTTTCATTGAGGGCAATCTCACTCGGGCCAAGTTCAATTTTCACCTCTTGTGCCAAAACATTTAAGGAGATAATGCTTAAAATCAATACCAGAACCCAATAGGCCTTCGTTCTAATCATAGTGTTTGTTTATTATGACCGCAAATTAACTTTATATTCTATATGCAACAAACGATATGGACTATCGTATGGATATAAAGTTGTTTCTGTTTAACCAATAATTAATTTTGAGCCATGCTAGAATATGTTAAGACTGTCTTGATGAAAGTGAGTTTTGACAAAGCGCTCTTCGAAAAAGAGCTGAGAAAAAGCCTTAACTTGATACTGCCTGCAGAGATCAAGGAATTTAAGGCCTGGTGTTACAGAACATTCGCAAATATGTACGAATCTGTATTGAATAAATATTTTGTCAAGCTCGCTGGCTGAACATCTAAGGCTCCCCAAAAAGGAGCCTTTTACTTTTTCACAAATGAAATATTTCTTCTCAAACCTTCCAATTTAGTTCGCTTTAGAGCAGATTTTTGAAATACCTTATTGAAAGTTTCTTGCGTGATTTCTTCCCAATCTTTTTTTGAAAATGCCATCAATTCAGGATGGAGATTGAATTCAGGCTCTTGATGTGGTTTAGAAAATCTATTCCAAGGGCAAACATCCTGACAGATATCACAACCAAATATCCAATTTTCGAATTTACCCTTGACTTCGCTAGGTATAGATTCTTTGAGTTCTATAGTGAAATAGGAAATGCATTGAGCACCATTGACCACGCCAGGCTCTATGATGGCATCGGTAGGACAAGCATCAATGCACTTGGTGCAAGTGCCACAATAGTCTTGGGTCATGGCATGATCGGGAGCGACTTCTAAATCAATGATCAGTTCTGCCAAGAAGAAAAAACTCCCCATTTTTCTATTGAGCAACAGGCTGTTTTTTCCTAACCAACCCAACCCAGCCTTCTGAGCCCACTGACGCTCCATTACAGGCGCTGAGTCAACAAAAGCCCTTCCATTGATTTCTCCGATTTCTTCCTGAAGTGACTGGAGCAAACTTTTGAGTTTGTCCTTGATTACAAAATGATAATCCTTACCATAAGCATACTTCGCTAACTTATAGTCTTCCGTATTTTCTGGAAGTTTGGATTCTGGGTAATAACTGTAGATCAGACTCACCACCGTTTTAGCACCATCTACTAATCTTCTAGGGTCTAGTCTCTTATCAAAGTGATTGGCCAGATAAGCCATTTCACCATGATAATTTTGGTTGAGCCAATTTTCAAGTTTTGGTGCTTCCTCTTCCAAAAAATCAGCTTTGGCAATGCCACAAAAGTCAAAGCCCAGACGATTAGCCTGGGATTTTATAATTTGGGCATATTTTTCTTTGGAAATGGTTAAGCTCATTTAGTATCAATACAATGGTTGATTTTTTCGATATCTTGATAGAAATTCAGTAGAAATAGGGTTGAAATACTTAGAAATATAGTAGAAATAAGGTTGAAATATTATAGAAATATTTGGATTACTAGGTTTGACTCTATCTGGCTGATTCCTTTTTATTTCATGAAAACAAACTTCCCGTTTCTCCCCCAAAGTTGGGTTTGATCTTGAGGTGCTTGTAAGCCAGCTCTGTAGCCATTCTGCCTCTAGCAGTTCTTTTGAGATAACCTTCTTGAATCAAAAATGGCTCATAGACTTCTTCAATGGTTTCGGCTTCCTCACCACATGCCGTAGCAATGGTGCTCAACCCCACTGGTCCTCCTTTGAACTTCTCGATGATCGTCATCAGGATTCTATTGTCCATTTCATCAAGCCCATTTTCATCTACATCCAAAGCATCTAGAGCGATTTTGGAGATTTCTAGGTTGATTTTTCCATTTCCTTTGATTTCAGCAAAGTCACGAGTTCTTCGGAGCAGCATATTAGCTATCCTTGGAGTACCTCTACTTCTCCTTGCGATTTCAAAGGCGGCCACTTCGTCTATGGGTGTTTGAAGAATTCCCGCCGAGCGAGTCACGATATCTGTCAGTAATTTAGCATCGTAGTACTCTAACCTTGAATTAATACCAAACCTTGCCCTCAGTGGAGAAGTCAATAATCCCGACCTGGTCGTCGCCCCAATCAATGTAAATGGACTGAGTGAAATCTGAACAGTACGCGCATTAGGCCCTGAATCTAGCATAATGTCTATCCTAAAATCCTCCATGGCAGAATATAAATATTCTTCAACGATGGGGTTTAGCCTGTGGATTTCGTCTATAAATAATACATCACCTTCTTCCAAATTGGTAAGTAGCCCTGCCAAATCTGAAGGCTTATCTAACACAGGACCTGAAGTGATTTTGATACCAGCCTGTAATTCATTGGCGATGATGTTGGAAAGGGTAGTTTTGCCTAATCCTGGAGGGCCATGAAGCAATACGTGGTCAAGTGGTTCCTGTCTTCGCTTTGCTGCAGCCACAAAAATTTTGAGATTTTCTACGATTTTATATTGTCCTGTAAAATCATCAAAACTCAAAGGCCTCAATGCTTTTTCGATTTCCTTGTCTGAAGAACTCAGATGCTCCGAATCTCCGCTCAAATAATCTTCTCTCATACTTCCTGCTTGTCTTGTTACAAATATAGAAAAATCAATGAAGGCATGAACCTTTGTTTTGTGTTGACGCCTGCAATAGGATTGCAATTCAGTGACCTTTGTCGCCCATGATTTTGAAAAATAGCGTTAACTTTCGCAAAAATTTGAGATATGCGTAGTAATGCCAATAAAAATATCATCTATTCCATCATATTACTGCTCTTAGTGGCGATTGTATATCTATATAGAGAAAATCAAAAAAAGCCCACAGAGCAAGTTGTAGAGTTATCTACTGGTAAAATTTCTTTCTCGGGAAATACTATGGGGACGAGTTACCGGGTAGTCTATTTGGATTCTGAGGAGCGAAACTTCAAAACGCAAATAGACTCTATATTGATTATTGTCAATGAATCCCTCTCTACATATATTCCAAGTTCCGAAATCAGTCGCTTCAATCAGAACGATACTTTATATTTTGATTTGCCCTATTTTTTACCAGTTTTAGAAGAAAGCAAGAATACCTATGAAATGACTGCTGGAGCTTTCGACCCTACAGTAGGTCCTTTAGTCAATCTCTGGGGCTTTGGACCTGGAGGCCCACAATTGAAAGACAGCGTCAATGTCGACGCAATGGTCTCTTTGGTCAATTTTGCAGCGATTCAATTTGATGATCAAAAAGTCTGGAAGCCAAGATCAGAAATGTATTTGGATTTTTCTGCGATTGCAAAAGGCTATGGCGTAGATGTTTTGGTGGATTACTTATCGAATCAGGGTATTGAGCATATGCTGATAGAAATAGGAGGGGAATTGGTAGCTCGAGGGCTCAATGAATCAGGGGAGTTGTGGAAAGTAGGGATCAGCACACCAGATGAAGAAAGTCCCAACGATGAACTGTTTGGCATCATAGCTCTCAATAATCAAGGACTCGCAACCTCTGGTAATTATAGGAACTTCTATGAAGTAGATGGGGTGAAGATTTCTCATACCATCAACCCTAAAACAGGTAGGCCTGTACGACATGGATTGCTTAGCGCAACAGTAGTGGCTGAAAACTGTATGAAAGCCGATGCCATTGCTACGGCATTGATGGTAATGGGAACTGAAGCAGCTATTGCCTTGCAAAATCAAAAGGGTGGATTTGAAATCTACCTGATTTATAATGACGAAAATGGACAAATTAAGTCTTATGCCAGTGAAGGTATGAAGCCTTATTTGTCTTTTACTGTGAATTGAGACATTGCCTAAATTATTTAAGACACCTTTCATGCTAACAAACTTTCTTTTACTCTTTTTCACAGCCATGATCGCAGGCGGTCTGGCTTATTTTATTCCCAATTGGCAAGAGCGTTATTTTAAATTAGTATTGGTTTTTGCAGGGTCCTATCTATTTGCCATCACGGTATTACATATTCTTCCTGAGCTATTTGTAGGGACTGAAGATGCCACCAAGATGGGTCTGTATATACTTCTTGGTTTTCTTCTACAACAAGTATTAGAGTTGCTTTCATCTGGAGTGGAGCATGGGCATATTCATCATCATGGTCATCATCATGGCATAGAGTCAGGGGTATGGACCTTGATGATTGGATTGTTTTTACACGCATTCTTGGAAGGTACCTTACTTTCTCACGATGGAGTGTTGGTAGCTCACGATCACAGTAATCATGGGCATGACCATCACCACCATCATGGAAGCGGAAATTTACTTTTCGGTATCATGTTGCACAAAGGGCCGGAGGCATTTGCGCTGGTTGCTGTACTGATGACGGCTTTGAAAAAAAGATGGGTTTTTGTGCTTTTAATCATTTTTGCTTTGGCCTCTCCACTAGGGATGATTTTGAGTTCTTTCCTATTCGACACAGAATTTATTGGGAGAGGGGCTCTCAATGTCTTCTATGGTATGGTAGCAGGTGGATTTCTACATATCTCTACTACCATTTTCTTTGAAAGTAGTCCTGACCATAGGTTTCATTTGAACAAAGTAATCATAAGTATCATTGCCTTTGCCTTGGCTATATCGTTTGAAATGCTTGCTTGATCTTTTAATGTCTGAATTAAGCTCAAAATTCAGTATTATATTTGGTTTCAGGCTTTTGAATATCGAAACTTAGCTATATATTGCTAATAAGTTATACATTCGCTAAATTGATATATCAAACCCTAAATAACCGGATATGGAAAAGCCAATCTGTCCAAAATGTGAGCATACAAAAATTGTCAAAAGTGGTATAGTAGGAGGAAGGCAGCGGTTTAAATGCAAGAAGTGTGGGTATCATTTTACAGTAAATAAACTCGGGAAAGCCATCGACAAATACTATGTAGTCAAGGCGCTTCAGCTGTATATCGAAGGAATCTCTTATCGAGAAATCGAAAGAATATTAGGTGTCAGTCACGTATCGGTCATGAATTGGGTGAAGCAATACAAGATCAAAGCACCAGAAAGCTATGATTACCGGCCTACTTATAAAGTACTCAATCATACTGAATTGGTCAAATTTATGGCGATAAAGGAGAATCTTTTGGATACCGGGATGTTGATCACCGAGCTTGGGGACAAATTCATGATTATCAAATGGGAGCGGTTTAAAAACCGATAAGCCAAATAATATTTTTTTTCCTATAGTAACTTAACGCATATGTATGCTTGACTTTTCTTTTGTTGGGTAACTTTTCAATTTAGACTTCACTTGTTACCGGGCCTGGGCAAGAAAGACAACAATAACCCAAAAAACAATGAAACATCATTTCGCATGGCTATTAGGCATGTCTTTGATGATCTCTACTTTCACATTTAGCCAAGCACAGGATACCATTCCTGAGACTATCTTATCTAAACAAAAAGCTGGAGATTTCATAGACCATACTTATAAGCCACTCACCCTCAAGCTCAGTGATGATGGTTCCAAATATATCAGGTTCCTTTTTTGGAATCAGATGTGGGCCAGAGTGACAGAAAATAACCCAGGCACAATTGATGTATCTGGCAATCCTCAAGCGACTTCTACTGACATAGGAATCAGGAGAGCAAGGGTCTTAGCTTATGCTGAGATTTCTCCAAGATTTCTTATTCTATCCCACTGGGGGATCAACAATCAAACCTTCACCAATGGTGGAGCCCCTGGAGGTGGCTTTACAGGAAACCCAGGAGCAATTCCAGTGTCTGTGGATCCATCTACAGGTCAAGGTACTGCATCTGGTATGTCAGCCAAGAAGCCCCAACTCTTCTTCCACGATATCTGGACTGAATTTAAGGTGGTTCCAGAGCTTTATGTAGGGATGGGGTTACATTATTGGAATGGTATCTCGAGAATGACCAGCCATAGTACCTTAAACTTTATGGCTATAGATGCCCCGATTTTCAACTGGCCTCTGATTGAACTTACCGATCAGTTTGCTCGACAGTTTGGTTTTTATGCCAAAGGTCAAGTTGGAAAATGGGATTATCGGCTGGCATTGAACAAGCCCTTTTCTATCGGGTCTGGCGGTAGATTTGACGAGGCCAACAATAGGCCTGTGGCGGCCAATGTAGTCAATGATCACTGGGCTACACAAGGGTATATAGCTTATCAGTTTTTGGAGAAAGAAAATAACAAGCTTCCATTCTTTGTAGGCTCTTATTTGGGTACTAAAAAGGTATTTAATATAGGCGGTGGTTGGCATTATCACCCTGAAGCTACAAATTCAAGAAATGCATCTGGGGCAATTCAAAACCATGATATCAAGCTTTTTGGATTGGATACTTTCTTAGACCTTCCTCTAAACAAAGCTTCAGGCACTGCCCTGACTACTTATGCAGTATTTTACCATTATGACTTTGGACCAAATTACATGCGTAATGTAGGTATTATGAACGTAGGCTTTGGCGCTGGAACCACGCAAAATGGCCCTGGCAATGCACAGCCCACCATAGGAACTGGGAATATCTTTTACACCCAAAGTGGATTTTTACTTCCAAAGGATATTTTGGGGGATAAGGGAAGACTGCAGCCTTTTGGGGCTTTGACTCACAAAAACTTCGAATTCTTCAATGACAGCAGTTGGCAGTATGATTTGGGGATGAATTATTACATCAATGCCCACCAAGCCAAAGTCACCTTGCAGTATAGCCAAAGACCACTGTTTGAAAACTTCATTAGATCAGGTTCAGCCGGCGAGTTCATATTACAAACACATATCTTCTTGTAGAAACATTTAAAACCCAATAACCATGTCAGAAAATAAATTCAGTAAAGAAGCCTATTGGAAAAAGAACCTGAAAATACTCAGTGTACTTCTAGTCATCTGGTTTGTCGTATCCTTCGGATTCGGGATATTACTTGTAGAACCCCTCAATGCCATCCGCTTGGGAGGCTTTAAGTTAGGATTTTGGTTTGCTCAGCAGGGCTCCATCTACGCATTTGTCGTGTTGATTTTTGTCTATGTAGTTCGCATGAACATGCTCGACAAGGAATTTGATGTAAATGAAGAATAGGCCTCTAAACAATAAAAATAATGGATATTTTAACTTGGACATATATTTTAGTGGGCTTATCATTTGCCCTCTACATAGGAATTGCGATCTACACGAGAGCAGGCTCTACAAAAGAGTTTTATACAGCAGGTGGAGGTGTTTCTCCTCTGGCCAATGGAATGGCTACAGCAGCAGATTGGATGTCGGCGGCTTCTTTTATCTCCATGGCGGGAATCATTGCTTTCTCTGGATATGATGGCTCTGTTTATCTTATGGGCTGGACTGGTGGTTATGTTTTACTTGCCTTATTGCTTGCACCTTATTTGAGGAAATTTGGGAAGTTTACTGTGCCTGACTTCGTTGGAGATCGCTATTATTCCAACAAGGCTCGTGTAGTCGCTGTAGTTTGTGCGCTATTTATTTCTTTTACTTATGTGGCAGGTCAGATGCGTGGTGTTGGGATCGTATTTTCCAGATACCTTGAAGTAGATATCAATACAGGTGTGATTATCGGGATGTGTATTGTCTTTTTCTATGCAGTACTCGGTGGCATGAAAGGGATCACCTACACCCAAGTAGCACAGTATTGTGTACTGATCTTTGCTTTTATGGTGCCAGCGATTTTCGTTTCTATGCAGCTTACAGGAAATCCAGTTCCACAAATGGGCCTAGGGAGCACTGTTGCAGATGGTTCCTACCTTTTAGATAAATTGGATGGTGTATTGGGCGAAATGGGCTTTGCAGCATACACTTCAGGAAGAAAAAGTATGGGAGATATTTTTGCCATTACTCTGGCACTGATGGTAGGTACGGCTGGATTACCTCATGTGATCGTGAGGTTTTTCACTGTACCAAGGGTAAAAGATGCAAGGTTGTCAGCAGGATATGCTTTGGTGTTTATTGCCATTCTTTATACCACAGCGCCAGCTGTAGCGGCTTTTGGAATTTACAATGCCATCGAAACAGTAGCAGACAAACCTGTCAATGACCTACCAGAATGGGTGAATAATTGGCAAAAAACAAACCTAATCACCGTCAATGACAAAAATCAAGATGGTATTGTTCAGTATACCGCTAACTCAGAAACAAATGAATTGAACATAGATAAAGACATCATGGTGCTTGCGAGCCCTGAGATTGCCAAGTTACCAAATTGGGTAATTGGACTTGTAGCAGCAGGCGGGATGGCGGCAGCGCTTTCCACAGCAGCAGGGTTACTTTTGGTGATTTCTACCTCAGTTTCTAGAGACTTGTTCAGGACTTTTAAGCCTAATATGACTGAGAAAAGAGAATTGCTGATCGCTCGAATTTCCGCTGCTGGAGCAGTGGGATTAGCAGGTTACTTTGGTGTAAACCCTCCAGGATTTGTGGCGGAAGTAGTTGCTTTTGCTTTTGGTTTAGCCGCAGCATCTTTCTTTCCAGTGATCATCATGGGGATTTTTTCGACTAGGATGAACAAAGAAGGGGCTATAGCAGGTATGGTGTCCGGCTTGGTGTTCACCTTGGCTTACATTACCTTCTTCAAATTTGGTGTAACTTTATTTGGGTTGGCACCTGAGATGGTTTCTTCGGATAATTGGCTCTTTGGAATCTCGCCAGAAGGAATTGGAAGTGTTGGGATGTTGGTGAATTTCATAGTTTGTTATTTCGTCTCCAAAGCTACACCTGCACCACCTAAGCAAGTACAGGATATGATTCAAGAGATCAGAATTCCTAGAGGTGCTGGTGCAGCACATGATCATTAAAGTAAATATCGAGGATAATCATTCGGGAAGCTCAGACAAGATTGTCCGGGTTTCCCTTTTATCCATCAGACAAATGCCGTAATTTGAAAAGATAAAATCGAGGATATTTAGATGAAGGAAGGATTAAAGAAGCAATATTTATGGGCAGTGTTTTTTTTAGGAATGTTTTTGCTAAACTATCCTGTGCTGTCAATTTATGATATTCCAGAGGTTTGGTTTGGAATTCCTGTGCTTTACTTCTTTGTGTTTGCTTTTTGGGTGCTATTGATTGTATTGACTTTCTGGGCAGTAAGAAAATCTGAACGAGATAAGCATGTTTAGTAATCTGCTGATCATATCGTTTACTTTTGGCTATTTGGCATTGCTTTTTGCAATCGCTTGGTTTTCTGAGCGTACTGCAAAAAAAGGGCGTAAACTTTCTAATCACCCTGCCATTTATGCTATGACCTTGGCGGTCTATTGTACTGCATGGACGTATTATGGTTCAGTTGGGAGAGCAGCTACCAATGGGCTAGAGTTTTTGACAATCTATATCGGACCTAGCTTGATTGCACCACTTTGGTGGGTCATCATGCGGAAGATTATTCGGATTTCTAAAGTTCAGCGCATATCCTCCATAGCAGATTTCATTTCAAGTAGGTATGGGAAAAATGTGACCCTTGGAGGAGTGGTGACCATCTTCTGTTTACTTGGGATTTTACCTTATACTTCCATTCAGATAAAGGGCGTAGCTTCCTCTTTTCAGATTTTGCAGGAATCTAATGCCACGGAAATTTTGGCGAATATTCCTTTCTATCAAGACACAGCATTTTATCTAGCCATTGGATTGGCATTATTTACTGTACTCTTTGGTACTAGGGATATAGAAGCTACGGCCCAGCACGAAGGTATGGTGATGGCAGTTGCTTTTGAATCCATCTTTAAGTTGATTGCTTTTTTGGTAGTTGGGGTATTTGTCAGCTTCATCGTTTTTGATGGTTTTGCGGATATTTTTAGTCAGGCTACGAGCTCTGGCTTGGAACACCTTTTCGTTATGCAAGGGGATAATGGCATTTCGGAGTGGTTCTGGATGTCAGTATTATCCATGATGGCAATTTTGTTCCTCCCAAGACAGTTTCAGATGGGAGTGATCGAAAACACCAACGAGAAACACATAGATACAGCTATGTGGCTATTTCCATTGTACCTTCTTCTGATCAATGTCTTTGTGCTGCCGATTGCCTTGGGAGGGTTAGTTTATTTCCCATCTGGAAGTTTTGAAGCAGATACCTTTGTCTTGGCATTTCCTATTGTATTCAATCAAGAGTGGTTGGCTATATTGGTGTATTTGGGTGGATTTTCTGCTGCCACGGGGATGATCATTGTATCTACCATAGCGCTTAGCACCATGGTAAGTAATAACCTTGTCATGCCTATACTGCTGATCAACGAAAGCTTTCAAAAAAGATATCAGCATAGGCTAGGCTATATTTTGATTTGGTCTAGAAGAATTTCAATTTTCCTGATCATTCTAGCTGCGTATTTATACTACAAGCAAGTTGCTGGTCAATTCACGCTAGTTTCCATTGGTTTGATTTCCTTTGTAGCTATTGCTCAATTTACGCCCGCCATTATCGGTGGTATATTTTGGAAAAAGGGTGCTCGACCTGGCGCTTTGGCAGGAATCATCGCTGGTTTTTTAATCTGGTTTTATACCCTAGTGGTGCCTACTATGGTGACGGCAGGATATATTTCTGAGGAATTATTGACTGAGGGTTTGTTTGGATTAGGTTTTCTCAGACCACAATCTCTATTGGGATTCGATGAAATGAGTTATATCACTCACGGTTTGTTCTTTTCCCTTTCTATAAATGCCTTACTTTATGTACTGATCAGCTTATTCACAGTGCAGACCTCCAAGGAACATAATCAAGCGGTGATTTTTGTGGATATTTTCAGATTCAGTACTTCGTTGGATGCATCAGTGATTTGGAAAGGGCAGGCATATCTCCCAGACCTAAAAGCTTTATTAGTGAATTTCCTTGGAAGTGAAAAGACCGAAGAGGCTCTCAATCAATTTATGGCTCAGACGGGGAAGGCATTGAGTCAAAAGAATTTTGCGGATCCTGAATTGGTAAATTATTCGGAGCGTCTACTGTCCGGGATTATTGGATCTGCTTCTGCCAGAATTTTAGTATCCTCAGTAGTCAAGGAAGAGGAGATCAGTATGGAGGAAGTATTGGACATTCTCAGGGAGACACAAGAACTCAAGTCACTCTATGAAGAACTTAGAGGTAAAAGTGAAGAGTTGAAGCAGGCTTCTGAAAAGTTGCAAGCCATGAATGAGGCACTGCGACTCAACGACATGCTCAAGGATGAATTTATCTCTACGGTAACGCACGAAATGAAAACACCGATCACTTCGATCAGAGCATTCTCAGAAATCCTGCTCGATGATGATTTGCCAGAGTCAGAGCGAAAGAGGTTCCTAGATATTATCATACAGGAAGCCAATCGTATGAGTAGGTTGATAGATCAGGTCTTGGATCTGGAGCGTTTTGATTCTGGTAGGCAAGAGTTGAACATAGAGCCTACAGATGTAAAAATCTTGATTCTAGAAGCGACAGATTCCATGTATCAGGTGATGAAGGAAAAAGGCTTGGATTTCACCATTGAGCTGAATTTTGAAGACCTGACGCTTGATCTTGATGAAGATAGAATCAAGCAGGTCATCTTAAATCTGCTTTCTAATGCCTCCAAGTTTGCAAAATCCAGCGTATCGTTAATAGCCGATGTCAAAGATGGTTTTTTGAGAGTTGTGGTCAAAGATGATGGGAAGGGCATTCCTCAGGAGGAGATTCCGTATATATTTGATAAGTTCTTCCAAGCGAAAAATCAAACAAGCAAAAAACCAATCGGCTCAGGTCTTGGCTTGGCGATTTCGAAGAAAATCATCACTTATCACCAAGGAGAAATAATAGTCAATATAGTGAAAGGAGAAACTTGCTTTGAGTTCTCTTTGCCTGTCAATAAAGATGTTTTGAAATTAAATCAACTAAGTAATCATGAGTAAAATATTGATCGTAGACGATGAACCCAATATCCTCTTGTCCTTAGAATACCTTTTCAAGAAAGAGGGTTTTCAGGTCTTTATAGCAAGAGATGGAGAGGAAGCGTTGGGGATTGTGGAGGAAGATCTTCCTGAATTGGTGATCTTGGATATCATGATGCCCAAGGTAGATGGCTATGAAGTATGCAAATACATCAGGCAAAAAAGTGATGCAGTGAAGGTCGTCTTTCTCACAGCCAAAAGTAAGCAGAAGGATATTGAAAAAGGACTAGGGCTTGGTGCCGACCTATACCTGACCAAGCCATTTGGCAACAAAGACCTAGTAAGTAAAGTCAAGGGACTTCTAGACTAATCATTCAGATTCTAAAATCTTAATTCACCCCGACACCTCGGGGCAAAAATCAATAATCTAAAATCTTAAATCATAAATCTTAAATTCAAAATAACCATACCATGAGTGATAGAATACATACCCTCAGCGGGTACTTCCATGAATACCAGAAATCAGTGACACAGCCTGAAGAGTTTTGGGCGAGAATCGCGGACTCTTTCCATTGGAGAAAAAGATGGGATAAGGTGCTCGATTGGAATTTTGAAGAGCCTAATGTGAATTGGTTTGTCAATGGCAAATTGAATATTACCGAAAATATACTCGAGCGACACCTGTTCACCATTGGAGACAGACCTGCGATTATCTGGGAGCCAAACGATCCCAACGAAGCCGGAAGGACGATTACTTACAAAGATCTTTACCATGAAGTTTGTAAATTTTCCAATGCCCTCAAAGCAAAAGGTATAGGCAAAGGAGATAAGGTGATCATCTACATGCCGATGGTTCCTGAAGCTGCAGTAGCGATGTTAGCTTGTGCTAGGATTGGTGCTATTCATTCTGTTGTTTTTGCAGGATTTAGCTCTTCGGCTTTGTCTGACAGAATCATCGATTGTGGTGCAAAAGCTGTCTTGACATCTGACGGGAATTTCCGAGGGAATAAAAAAATACCTGTCAAAGCTGTGGTAGACGAAGCCATGGAAAAAGCTCCTGTAGAAACGGTCATCGTCTATCAGCGAACCAATCAGGAAGTGAATATGAAAGCTGGGAGAGACCATTGGTGGCATGATGTCATCGAAGGTGTAGCGGATACGAATAAAGCTGAGGAGATGGATAGTGAGGATATGCTATTTATTCTTTACACCTCGGGCTCCACGGGTAAGCCAAAAGGTGTAGTCCATACCACTGGAGGTTATATGGTTTACTCCAAATATTCATTTGAAAATGTATTTCAGTATTCTCCCGGTGATGTCTATTGGTGTACTGCCGACATAGGTTGGATCACAGGTCACTCTTACATTGTATATGGACCTCTTTTGGCAGGAGGGACTTCCCTGATGTTTGAAGGTGTGCCTACATTCCCTGATGCGGGTAGATTTTGGGCTGTGGTAGAGAAGTACAAGGTGAATATTTTCTACACTGCACCTACAGCTATTCGTGCGCTACAAGCATATGGTACCGACCCGATCGAGCCTTATGACTTGAGTTCGCTGAAGGTCCTTGGATCCGTAGGAGAACCTATCAACGAAGAAGCTTGGCATTGGTATCATACACACATTGGCAAGTCAAGATGTCCTATCGTTGATACTTGGTGGCAGACTGAAACAGGTGGGATGATGGTTTCACCATTAGCAGGTATCACACCTACCAAGCCTGCTTATGCGACTTTGCCACTTCCAGGAATTCAGCTGTGTATTGTAGATGCAGAAGGGAAGGAATTGACAGGGAATTCAGTGGAGGGGAATCTTTGCATCAAATTTCCATGGCCTGGGATGATCCGAACTACCTATGGTGATCACGAACGCTGCAAGCAAACGTATTTCTCTACCTACAAAAACATGTATTTTACAGGTGATGGCGTCAAGCGCGATCATGATGGCTATTATCGAATTCTCGGTAGAGTAGATGATGTGATCAATGTGTCAGGCCATAGAATGGGCACCGCAGAAGTAGAAAACGCCATCAACGAGCATCCACTGGTAATCGAGTCTGCAGTAGTTGGCTATCCTCACGAAGTCAAAGGTCAGGGAATCTATGCCTATGTCATCTGTGATATGAAAAATAGAACAGCTGAGAACCTTACCAATGAAATCAAGGATACCGTGTCCAAGATCATTGGGCCAATTGCCAAACCAGATAAGATTCAGATTGTATCAGGCCTTCCTAAAACCAGATCAGGCAAAATCATGCGTAGAATTCTGAGAAAAGTCGCAGAAGGAACTGTCGACAACCTCGGAGATACTTCTACCCTCCTCGATCCTGAAGTGGTGAAGGAGATTATCGAAGGCAGACTATAAATATTTTGAAATAAGCTTCGCGAAATAAAGTTGATATATGCCTTCGTCGAAATATTTTATGCGAAATAGATAAAATTGAAAAATATTTCTTCTTGTGTATAAAAGTGAGGTTATAGTTATGCTTTATTTCGTCGAGGCATATTTCTATAATATTTCCACCTTATTTCAACCATATTTCCATCACATATCAAGTTCAAACTTCAATGTCTTAATTTTGGATTTCTCACATACCAAATAAAACATGTCAAACGTCATCGTCAACCGAGTCAAGGAATTCCTCAACAGATTTCCTCCTTTTCATTTTTTGGATGAAAAGACACTTATGGCTGTGGCAAAGGCTGTTGAGGTCAGGTATTTTGGAGCAGGCGAATACTTGTTTCAAAAAGGAGATCCAGCACAGGACTTCTTTTTCGTGCTCCGAGAGGGCTCCATTCACCTGATAGATCAGGAAGATAAAGGAGAGAAAATCGTGGAAATCTGTGACGAGGGGGATGTTTTTGGGGTATTGGCCTTATTAGGTAAGCGACCTTATATTCTCAATGCTTTGGTGAAGGAGGATAGCTTAGTCTATGCCATTCCAGTGGCCATTTTCGAAAAAGTGCTTCAAGAAAATAGCCGAGTGAGTCTCTATTTTGCCGCAGGATTTGCTTCAGGACAGGTGGTAGTAAGAAGGGATCTTTCACAGGGCCAGAAGGCCAGAAGTGAGCTGAAGGAGAGCTCTCAGGATAACGGTTTGTTGATTTTCACGGGGCAGTCTGATATGAATTTCTCGAAGGATGTCCTCTGTGTTTGTCAAGGTACAAGTATCGGAGATGCCGCAAAGGCCATGGCCGAAAAGGGAGTAGGTTCGGTGGTGATAACAGACGATCGCAAATTCCCTGTTGGCATCATTACGGATAAAGACCTCCGCAATCGGGTGATGGCAAAAGGACTTTCCTATGAAGTCAAAGTGGAGGAGGTTATGACCTCGCCAGTTATTACCAAGCGGAAGGATGCTGGTTTTGCCCATCTCTATTTGACGATGATTAAAAACAGGCTGCATCACCTGATTTTCACCGAAGATGGAACTGTACAAAGTCCTGTCACGGGGATTTTATCGGATCATGATATCCTGCTTTCTCAAGGAAATAGCCCGGCGGTATTGATCAATGCGCTGATGAACACATGGGAGGTTAGCGAGATGGCCAAGGTAAGAGATAGAGCCGAATTGCTGCTCAAATATTATTTGGAGAATGAAGTAGCGATGGACTTTGTCGCCAATATCATCTCAGAAATCAATGACATCATCATACAGCGCGCTGTCCAGTTAGCAAAGCAAAAGCATGATGCTGATCACCCAGAAGCGGCTAATGTGAAATTCTGTTTCCTTTCCTTGGGTAGTGAGGGTAGAGAAGAGCAACTGCTGCGGACAGACCTTGACAATGCCATAGTTTATGAAGATGTACCCGCCGAAAATGAGGCAGCCGTCAGGAAATATATGCTACTGATAGCTGAAGAGATTATTGAAATCTTGCTGGCTTGTGGATTTCAAGCATGTCCTGCCGATATGATGGCTAATAATCCTGAATGGTGTCAGTCACTCACACAGTGGAAGCGGTATTTTTCTGATTGGATTTTGAGCCCCAATCAAAAGGCGCTAATGCATGCGACGATTTTCTTTGACTTTCGTCCGGTGTTTGGTCATCGACCACTTTCAGATGCCATGACGGAGCATATCTATCAAGAAATATCGGGCAAGTCAGTTTTCTTAAATTTTCTTGCCAAAAACGCCTTGCTAAATCCAGCTCCTTTGGGTTTCTTCAAAAACTTCATCGTAGAAAAAAGCGGGGAGCATCGCGACAAGTTTGACATCAAGCTGCGTGCAATGATGCCCTTGACTGATATGGGCAGGTTGCTTGTACTCAGTCATCGCGTGGTGGGTATCAACAATACTTTCAAGCGTTTTGAAAAGATCGCTGAACTGGAACCCAATCATCGTGAACTCATGCTTGAGGCTGGCAAAGCTTATGAAATCCTGATGCGAATGCGAGCCATTGAGGGCCTGCGCTCGGGTTCATCAGGCAGGTATATTCAACCCGAAGCTTTGGGTAAACTACAACGGCAACTGCTAAAAAATGCATTTGCTCCAATCGATGAATTGCAACAAGTTATGCGGGTGCGGTTTCAATTAGACTATTTCAATAGCTGATGATGGGTTGGTTAGATTTTTTGTTCGGTAAAAAGGTTGCCAAAACTACTTTTGTGGAGGCTTATGAAGCATTATTCGCTAAAAATATTCCAGATCAGCGACCTATTTCGCAATTGAACTTTACTGTTTTGGATACTGAGACCACAGGTTTTGATGTGAAGAAGGATTACATCGTTTCCTTTGGTGCGGTCAAAGTGATAGGTTATCGCCTGCAACTCAACCAAAGCAAAGAAGTCTATCTCAATACACCCATTCAGAAGGCAGATTCTCTCAAGGTGCACGAGATTCTTTATCCCATTGAGATTTCCCCATTGAGGGATTTTGCCGAAGATTTTTTACATTATGTAGGCAATGATATCATCGTGGGTCACCATATCTGCTTTGACTTAGGGATGCTAGAGAAGCTACTGAAGCAGTACGGCTTGCGGAACTTATTGAATCCCATCATTGATACCCAAGCCTTAGCGATGCGATTGGAAAAGGGTCCCCATTATGACCCAAGGATGGGTAAGCGGGGGGAGTATGCGCTAGACGCACTCTGTGAGCGCTATGGCATAGCCTTGGATGATAGGCATACAGCTGCTGGTGACGCCTTCCTCACAGCACAGTTGCTGATGAAGCTGCTGAAATTGGCTGAGCAGAAGGGGATCAGGACTTATGGAGAACTAATTTGACTTCAGAATTTGAGGAAGAACTTTTCACTGAAGTAATTCAATGCTTCTAATAAAGAAATTAATGGATATTAGCTCGGATCAACACATATATTCACGAGCATTTGTTAATAGTACGATCACGTGTTTGGAATCAATTGATATCTTAATATTTAATATGATTATCCGCAATTATACCACTAACCAAATTAAATAAGTTCCTAGATTAATCCGATATTAATAGATATTAGATATTCATTGATATTGGCTTGAAATCATAGGCTTATACCACTTTATAGGTTCTACTGGTAAGAAAGCGGATATACATAATATTTAACATCCATTCGTATCAAAAACACTTATTCTAATAAATCAATATTTTCAATATTCCGGCTTCTTATCCTCACCATTCATGTAAATTTTAGAATTAACATAAAAATAATTTATGTTAATTAATAGGCTATTTAATCTACCAAAAAGTCAATTTTTTTGAATTTAGTTTTGAGAAGCAAAAAGCAATGACTTTTTAAGCTTATAAAAACGCGACCCTTGTCAAATCAATAAAAATGCATTTTATATACATAAATTTGCTTTTAGAATCTTTTTATTTACTTTTCTGCTCAAATTATAACCAAAACTAATTTTAATGATGAAAACCAATTTATTTAGTATGTTCCAAAACGGCATGGCTGTTTTGTTGAGCGCGGGGCTGCTTTTTTCATGTAGCCAAGTTGAGACATTTGAAACGCAGGACTTGAGCGTGGCTCAAGCAAAGATTCCAGTGAATTTTAAAAGTACTGATCCTAACGCAAGAGTAGGGAAAGATTACCTAGGCATGGAATGTGGGACTCCATTGACCGCGAGATTATTGGCAGGTCAAAAAACTCCTATTGGAGAGGTGACAGTATTTAACACTGAGGATGAATTTTATGTGACTGTAAGTATTGAAAAAGGAGAAGGATTTGACAATGGTGATTGGTTCCTTCAACATATTCAAATTTACGCAGGTCAAACTTCTGTGGATTTTGTTGCCAAAGGAAAAAACAAAATAGTTAATCCTGCGCCAGGAAAATTTCCAATTAATGAAGTTGTGCCTGTAGATTTTAGCGTTGCAGATCAAGAGTATACCTATAAACTTACAATCAGTGAGGAGTTAAGGGGTATGGGTGAATTTGACGTAGCTGTTCACGCTAGTGTAATTAATGTCACTGAATTTAATGAAGATAGAACTGAAGCTGTTTCCTATAAAACTGAAGGAGCTTGGGCTGAAGGTCAAGCATTCAATTCAGATGGAAAAGGTAACTGGGCAATGTTTATGTCTTATTCAATTCAAACATGTGCTGTATCTTGTACAGATACTTGGTTTAGAAGTGTTACGAGAAGTAACAATGGTGAAGCGAGTGAAGAATTCGAGTCAGATAAGTTTTTGCTAATGGATGGAACAAATGTTGTAGGTCAGGCAACCTATAAAAGAGATAGAGACGGAGGTACAGGTCAAAATCCAATATATAAAATAGAAGTTAAATTTGAGGTTCTTGATGCTGCGTATTCATTTGACGAATGGGGTACTTTCTATAGTAGTTCTGCTATTAGTGGTTTAAATAGAGATAGCTTTAATGATATCCGTACAACTGAAACAGGCGGAACTGTAACATTTACAAATATTACAGAGGATTTATATTATTTAGGCCTTTATGCTAAAATAACTGGAAAATGTAAGCCAGTAACCCAGCCTGAAAATTAACTATATTTCACTTAAATAATAAAGTCCACTCTTTAAATTGAGTGGACTTTTTTTTGGTCATAATTTACAGGACTTTTTAAAGTATCATTCAACTCGATATTTATGCAGATTTGAAAAGTATGCCTCCTTGAAGGAAAAATTTTATAAATATTTCGATTAAATCTCAGATGTGTTTATGAGTGAATATTTTATGCAAGTAATTCAAAAAGCTACCCACCTCGGGTAGCTTTTTTTATTTAATACAAACATAAAAAAGTTTTACATATACATAAATTTGCTTTTTAAATTTTATTCTTTTTTCTTTGAGTCATTATTAACAAACAAAACCAAAATAAAATGAAAAGATCTACTATGTTAGGGGGTAGATATTCAGTAGTTGCTGTGATATCTGCTATGTTGCTTTTTTCTTGTAGTCAGCTTGAGGATATTCATCCGGATGCGATCCAAGACAATCAAATCGAAGCCACCGCTGATGGCTTCAAACTCACTCCACTAGGCGGTATAAATGCTGCTAACTTCAGAACTCACGAAGACGTTTCCTGCGATGATTACTGTATCAATCCTGAAGATGCAAGTACCTTTATTGTTGAAAGCTATACAGCGTCTTTCCAAAATGGAAATGAGATTTTCGTAAACACCTACCAAAAAGGCGAGGTGATGGTATATGAATTCAGAAGTAGTCAAGGGAATGATCTAAAAAAGATTACTTTCAATGGTTCAGATATTTATGCAAGCAATCAAGCAGCTGCTGAGCCTTTTATTTATGAAGTTGCTTTAGAATCAGTTGTTGCATGTACAGAAATCAAAGATGATATTGAAGTGAGAAGCACCAATAGCAATTCAAATGCTGGTGCAACTGGAAATACTGTGGTTTTTTCCACTTCCTATGCACTATTTGATATTTGTGTAATCGATACTTGTGAAGAATTCATGGTAGAAGCCATAGAGGGAATGGAGAACGCGTATAGATTCACTTACATTTCTAATGAAGCTTTGGAAGATGTAACCATCCAAATGACTTTACCTCAAATTGCAGATTGGGAAGCTTTGGACGGTAAGTCATATGAAGAATTTGGTAACGGTGCCAATGGAGGAATCAGATGGACAGGTGACTTGGCTGCTTGTGGTGATGGTATCACGTTTGAATTGCAGTTTAAGCCAGCATGTGAAGTTTCTAATTCTAATAGCAAAGGAAATAAAAATACTACACCAAGCAGTGTTAACTTGATGACCAACTTCGTGGTTCAAGGTGGTGAGTTTGGCGGCAATAAGTTGAAAAACAACATCACTGCTGCTTGTAATTGAATTGATTAGCGCTTGAATAAACCAAACCTGCCAGGTTTCAAACGGTATTTTTAAATTTTAAGAATACTTTCAAAAACCTGGCAGGTTTTACACGCAGGATTTTCAATCTTCTAGCAAACAAAAAGTCAAAGCCCTAGTAGATCCATCGTGGTCTGCTGGGGCTTTTTGATGCCAAGAATTAAAAGTTGATTTTTACTTATAAAAATTTGACTTATTGTATAATTATCAGCTATTTAGTGAAGGTTTTCTCAAAATTGAATTCTAATGAAAAGATATTCCTTTTATTTCTTGTCAGTAATAGCAGTTTTGATGTTCTTTTCCTGCTCCAAAAAGGAAGATATAGACCCAGATTTTGATGATCAAGATCAGCAATCGGAGGCTGAGCGTATCATGTTGGAAAGCTTTACCCATGGGGAGTTTTTTGCTACTATGAAAAAATATGGAGATGAGGAATGTGAAAGCAGTTGTCTCAATTCGACGCCAGCGTCCTGGGTACTACAAGAAAGCATTCATCGCTTCAATGCACAATTTTTTATAGACCTGAAGATTTATAACACGCCCACAGACATCATCTACGCTTTTCAAATCAAGTCTTCCAACAATAGCCGACCATTTATTAGAAGCATCAATGGAGAAGCCATCAATGCTCCAGCTTATGAACTGAAAGTGCCCAAAGAATCAGACTGGAATACCTGTGATGCCATAGAAGAAAGGTTTACCGTAAGTAGAGGTGCAGGCCAACCCATATTGATCGATACATCCTATAAGCTTTTTGGGACTTGTGATTGATGATTATCTAAAACTGTTTATCTCGTGATTTTTAACTTTTCCAAAGTTGGATAAAAACTTAAAATGATCATTGGTTTCAAATCTAAACTTTGGTAAAGTTACCCTAGCAAAAAAGCATAGAATCAACATTTTGACCTTCAACTCTTTTTCAATCTTGAAGTTTCCTATACTAGTGCCATAAACAATAACAGCAAGTCGGTTTGACTTGCTGTTGTTGTTTTTATAATCATCAAAGTTCCATTTAGAGCTTAGCGTATTGGAATCACAATCAATAATCAAGCTTGAACTAATCTTTCAATTTTTAATTTTTCAATCTTTTAATCGTTCAAACCTTCTCAAAAATCCTCCTAAAGCTACAAGACTCAGCCAATCTTCCATGAAGCTCAGAGATAGCGACCCGCTCTTGTTCAGTGGTATCACGGTGACGGATGGTGACGGTATTGTCCTCCAATGTCTTGTGATCCACCGCAATACAGAAAGGTGTACCGATCAAATCTTGACGGGTGTAACGCTTGCCAATTGAAGCAGCATCTTCATAGATAATATTGAAATCATACTTTAAAGTATCGAAGATTTCTTTTCCTTTTTCAGGCAAGCCATCTTTTTTCGTGAGTGGTAGGATGGCAGCTTTGACAGGGGCAATTGCTGGGTGGAACTTGAGGTAAGTTCTTTGTTTGCCTTCTACTTCCTCGTCTACATAGGCATTGCACAGCGTCATCAAGAATAGACGATCTGCTCCAATTGAAGTCTCAATCACGTAAGGAATGTAGTTTTGGTTGATCTCAGGATCGAAGTATTGTTGCTTTTTCTTGGAGAACTCTTGGTGGCTCTTCAAGTCAAAATCTGTTCTAGAGTGAATACCCTCTACTTCTTTGAACCCAAATGGGAATTGGTATTCAATGTCCATGGCAGCATTGGCATAGTGAGCCAATTTCTCGTGGTCATGTCTTCTGAGTTTTTCTTCAGGGATGCCCAGCGCTTTGTGCCATTTCATACGAGTTTCTGCCCACTCTTTGTACCAGTCGAGTTCAGAGCCAGGTCTTACGAAGAATTGCATTTCCATTTGTTCAAATTCACGCATTCTGAAGATAAACTGACGGGCTACGATTTCATTCCTGAAAGCCTTACCAATCTGCGCAATGCCAAAAGGAACCTTCATTCTGGCCGTTTTCTGCACATTGAGGAAGTTTACAAAGATTCCTTGAGCAGTCTCGGGTCTCAAATAAATTGTGGAGGAGTCTTCTGCAACAGAACCTACTTGGGTAGAGAACATCAGGTTGAACTGACGTACATCTGTCCAATTTGAAGTGCCTGAAATTGGGCATTTGATTTCTTCGTTGATGATCAAGTCTCTCACCCCAGCAAGATCTTCTGCTTCCAAGAGTCTGCCCATGGCGTTAAGTAATTCTTGGGCTCTTTCCTTATTTCCAGCGTTTTCGTATGCCGCAGCTTTGTCTTCGATCAGGACATCAGCACGGTATCTTTTTTTGGAGTCTTTGTTGTCGATCATGGGATCGTTGAAGCTGTCCACGTGACCGGAAGCCTTCCATGTAGTAGGATGCATAAAAATTGCCGCATCGATTCCGACGATATTGTCATTGAGACGGGTCATGGTTTCCCACCAAAGTCTCTTGAGGTTGTTTTTTAACTCTACTCCATAGGCTCCGTAATCATAGACAGCCTGTAAGCCATCATAGATTTCAGAAGAAGGGTAGACAAAGCCGTATTCCTTGGCGTGGGAAATTATATCTTTCAGTTGTGCGTTTTCCGCCGTTAGTTCATTTTTTGCCATAGCTGCAAAATTAAAGAAATTCTTGAGAAAGGCGGTGAAAAATGAAGCTAGAAAAAATTGCATGTTTCTAGTACCAAGTACAAAGTACGATGTACCAAGATGCTATTGCAAAATATTTTATTTATTTCCGCAATTAGACAACTAACCAATTGAAAATTAAGTCTTGGATCAACCCGATCCCGAGGCTTCGGGATTGGATATTCATTGATATTTGCTTGAAATCATAGGTTTATTCCGGTCTTTAGGTTCTACCAGCAAGATAGCGGATAATCATGAAATATTTTTAAAGCTTATCAAGAGGTGAATTGTGATTAGACCACTCTCAACTTTACTCGATTAATCAGTTACTCAATAACTATTACAACTAATCCCCAATAACTTAATCAACTATTCAACAGTTACCCGAATGCCTTCCGAATAATCTTCTCTTTTTTTCAGTATGTCAGCTTTAATTTGAAATTTATTTTACATCAGAGTTGATTGGCAATCAGAATTGTTTGTATCTTTGACGGGCAAATAGGGTTACCTAACCAAATTTGCTATGAATCGAAATTCAGATAAATTCCTCTTCGAAGCACTCACATACGATGACGTGCTACTTGTCCCAGGATACTCAGAAGTCCTACCGCGAGACACCAATACTTCCACCCAACTTACTAAAAACATCAGGCTAAATATTCCTTTGGTCTCTGCTGCTATGGATACAGTGACCGAAGCAGAATTGGCTATTGCTATTGCCTTGGAGGGTGGATTGGGTTTTATCCACAAAAACATGTCCATTGAGAAGCAAGCTGCTCAAGTCAGAAAGGTGAAGCGTTCTCAATCTGGGATGATTTTAGATCCTATCACACTTCATATAGACTCTAAAGTTCGCGATGCTGAAAAAATCATGAGTGAGTACCACATCGGTGGTATCCCAGTGGTAGATGCAAACAGGATTTTGATGGGTATCATCACCAATAGGGATCTCAGATTTATCAAAGACCCAAACAGAGATATCAAAGAAATCATGACCAAAGAAAATTTGATTACCGCAAAGGCGGGGATCACTTTGGAAGAGGCTGAAGAAATCCTGCAAGAGTTCAAGATCGAAAAACTACCGATCATTGATGATGAAAACAGATTGACAGGCCTGATTACATATAAGGATATCTTGAAAAGAAGAGATAAGCCTCATGCTTGTAAAGATCAGTATGGTCGTCTTAGAGTAGGAGCAGCTGTCGGTGTGACTGCGGACATTGTAGAGCGAGTAGAAGCATTGAAAAACGCTGGAGTGGATGTTGTATCCATCGATACTGCTCACGGACACTCCAGAGGTGTGATCGAAACTTGTAGAAAGATCAAAGATGCCTTCCCTGATTTGGATGTGATCGTTGGGAATATTGCTACGCCTGAGGCGGCTATTGCATTGGCTGAAGCTGGTGCTGATGCGGTAAAGGTCGGAGTAGGTCCTGGAAGTATTTGTACCACACGTGTGATCGCAGGTGTGGGTGTACCACAACTATCGGCTGTATTTGAATGCGCTGAAGCATTGAAAGGAAAGAATGTCCCTGTGATCGCAGATGGTGGTATCAGGTATTCTGGTGATTTGGTCAAAGCGGTAGCAGCAGGTGCGAGTTCTATTATGATTGGCTCACTTCTAGCAGGTACGGAAGAAGCTCCTGGAGAAATGATTATTTTTGAAGGAAGAAAATTCAAGTCATATAGAGGAATGGGTTCATTGGAAGCTATGGAATCAGGCTCCAAAGACAGGTATTTTCAAGATGCGGAAGACAACATCAAAAAGCTAGTTCCAGAAGGTATCGTGGGTAGAGTAGCTTACAAGGGTCTTGTGCAAGAAGTGCTTTACCAATTGGTAGGTGGACTTCAAGCTGGGATGGGCTATTGCGGAACCAAAACCGTGGAAGATCTCCAAAAAAATGGCAAATTTGTCAAGATCACTGCTGCTGGTGTGAAGGAATCACATCCGCATGATATCAGCATCACGAGAGAAGCACCAAACTATTCTGCAAAAATGTAGGATATTTGATTGAATATTTCAGCCCCATCGGATCATTTCGGTGGGGCTTTTTCATATGGTATCAATAAAGTCACTTGGGTGCCTTTGTCAGGCTGACTGGTCATGGTGACAGGTTTGAGCTCAGGATTTTGAAGAACTAGGCTGACCCTTTCTTCAATCAACTGCACCCCTCGAGATTCATGTAGACTGGCTTTCTTCTTTTTCTGAATTCCCCTACCATTGTCAGTGATTTCACATTTTAGGATTCCCTCTTGATGGGTATAGTAGCTGATGGTTAATTCAGGGTTGGGATGTTGACGACTGAATGCATGTACAAAGACATTTTCAACAAAAGGCTGGGTCAACATCGGAGGTACAAGGTAATTTTTCAAATTGATCAAGTCCTTTTCGTCCTTTATAAAATCAAAATTGATCTTCCAGTGAAGCCGATTTCCTATTCTTTCATTTTCGATTTCGATATAAGATTGAATGAAAGTAATGTCATCTTGCAAGGGAATTAGCTTCTTAGAACTGATGTCCAAAGTTTGACGCATCAACTTGGAGAATTTTCCCAAAAACTCTACAGCATCTTCTTCCTGATTGTTGAGTATGTAGTACTGAATGGAATTGATAGCATTGAAGATAAAATGTGGGTTCAATTGACTTCTCAGTGCTTCGATTTTGAGATCATTGATCCGATTTTGGATGGATATTCTTTTTTGCTCATTTTTTCTGTAGTTTTTGATTTTGTTTTGATAAATCCCGATCCCTACCAAGATCAACGCAAGCAAAGAAAAGCCGATAAGCCAAGGATTCAGATAGAAAGGTGGGTTGACTTGGATGGTAAGTAGACGGAAGCTATTAACGGAGCCTGTATGTGTATCCAGTACTTCGACTTCCAATATGTATTTCCCTGTCGGAAGATATGGGAATGCCAAACTTCTATCATAAGTATAAGGACTCCATGAGGCATCACTATTCAGTCTGTATCTGTATTGAAGTTGGTCTGGAAAAACACTTCCCTCAGGCTTCAAGTCAAGATAGATGGTGTTGTTTTGATGTGAAAGCGTGATGCTTTTCTTTTTGTATTTGAACCAAGAGTAATCACTCTCTGGCGCTGGGTCATGGTTGATAGTCAATCTGCCTATACCCAAATCAAATTGCCTAGGTTCTGGAGCCAAAATTTTATTTAGAGAAAGGTGGTAGTACCCCTGGTTAACTGGTAAGTAAAGAGAGCTTCCTAGCAAACTTGGTTGATTGAAACTGGTTAGATTTATCCCATTTTCATCATTGATCAACCTTATGTTTCCTTCAAAGTAAATATTCACCCCCTTTTCAGTACCGATCAAAAGATGCCCTTCAAAGCTTTCTAAAAACAGTATATTCTTACCAGAAATCTCGTCTCTTTTGATTTCCTGTACAATTCGAAATGAAGGTTTTGTTTCTACGATATAGATGGAACCAAATTCTGATGCCAATACCAATTGGTCCTTTTGGTAGGGCTTGATATGTTTTAATTTAAGTTCAGGCCAGATTCCTTGGTCTAAGTATGAAATAAATTCTTTTCCATTCCATTCATATAAGCCGGTGAAGACAGAAGCGAAATATAGGCTGCCATTGCTCGCTGCTATACCTGTGATTTGAGTAGGTGTAGAAGGGAGGTCTTTTGAATAATACTGGTAGTGTAGCCTATCCAAATCTTCATATATCCTAACTCCTCCATATGGATTTGTCTCGACAAGCTTACCCTCTTCGGTAAATGAAAATTGAAAAGTATGAATAGGCAAGTATTTAAGGCAACCCCCTTGTTCATTAAATGCATATATACCGATACTGGTATTGACCCATGCGAGGTTTTGATGGATTTGCATTCCATAGAATTCAATAGCTGAAGCTTTGATATCCGCTCTCAATTCAAAGAAATCATCTTCAAATTTGGGGACTTTCATGCCTGATCGATAGTCTCTTTTTTGGATTTCTTTGAATACTTGATTGGATATCAATAAATCACTATTCTGGTCTTTTTTAGTGAATTTCAGGCCATTTTCTTGAAGGAGTAGTTGAGTAGTGCCGAGTTCTTGAATGTTGATAATTTCATATTGATCAGATTCATGGTAGATCAAGCCATCATCGAGTCTAATTACAAACAATCCTTGATCTTTTGTCCCTATAAATAGCTTATTTCGCTTTGGGCTAAACTCAAGCTGTAAAACTTCCTTAGATGGAATTCCATAGCGTACTTCCATAGATGTGAGTTGACCATCCTTCAGGTGATATACTCCTCCATTTTTACTAAAAATCCCCCAAGCTGCACCGAGAATTTCACCGGAGGGGATTTTGATAAAATCCCAAAAAATGGTTGAACCATAAGTGTTTTCAGGATCTTCACCTTTTATGAAATTTTCTAATGAAAATTCATTTAACAATTCCTTGTCGCTGGTAAAGAGCTTATCATCGATCAAACCAATAGAATAAATCAATTTCTGGTCATTGATTTTTTTTGCAGAAACACGATTATCAGAAAAGATGATTTCGTGTAAGCCTACCCCGTAAGTAGTAAAAAATACCCTGTCTTCATATTCAAAAAAACCGGAAACATAACTCTGTGGACTATCAAAGATACTTTCAGGAATGATTGTTACTTCATGGGTAAGGATATTGATGATGGCTACGCCATTTTCAGTACCAATGAATACATCGTCTTTGTAGGGGTAGATCGTCCTAATTCTCCCATCAAAAGCACCCTCAGCTGTTCCAAAAGCAGTAAACTTCTCTCCATCAAAGAAACTCAAACCTCCTCCATAGCTACCGAGCCAGATATTACCAAGAATATCTTCTGCAATAGCCCAGCAGCTGTTGAAAGCAAGGCCATCGGCTGTGGTGAAGTTTCTAAAAGCACCATTTTCTCTTATAGCTACACCATTCTCTGTGCCGATCCAAAGTAAGTCTCTCGAGTCATTGTAAAGTGCACGGATAGCATTATTAGGCAGGCCTTCTGATGTGGTATAATGCGCACTGGGATACTGTTGTGCCAAAAGGTTGCAGCTCAGAACCCATGTCAACAATAAGGAAGTGCATGCTTTGATTTTAGAAACCATTGAAGATGTTGGACAATTTCCTCATGGAAACAGAAAGCTTTTCGCCGTTTTTGAGGTGCAGATTGAGCAATTTTTTGTCATAGCGATCAATTTGTGATCGGTTGACTAAGATAGATTGATGAACCCTAATAAATTCATCAGCCGGGAGAATTTCTTCTATTTTTTTAAGGTTTTTGGAAACTAGGATTTTATCGCCATTAGTCCTGATGATCTCGGTGTAATTACCTTCTCCTTTGCAGTAGATGATTTCATCAAAATTTACCACATAGTCTCCTTCTTGGGTGTTGAAGATCTCCATACGCTTTCCGTTGAGCTTAGATTCTAATTGATCCAACCTATCTAAAATGGCATCTTTATTTGTAGTGATTTCTGATTTTAACCTGTAGATAGTATCTCGCAATTCTTGTAGGTCAATGGGCTTGAGTAGGTAGTCAAATGGCTGATGCTTGATTGCCTTGCGGGCATATTCCTCGTGAGCGGTTGTGAAAATCACTTTGAAGTCAATTTTGTCAAAAGCCTCAAATAGGTCAAAGCCATTTTGCTCAGGCATCTGAACGTCCAAAAATACCAGATCAGGGTTGAACTTATTGATGGCCTTGATTCCTTCTACAACGGATGAAGCCTTGGCAACGACATCAAACTGACCTTCAAAATACTTATCCAATAATATATGAATGGACTCCCGAGCCATATGCTCATCATCAATGATTATCACTTTGATCATAGCTTACTTTCTTCTTTTTTGGGAATGAAATTTTGAAAACTTGGGGTGATTATTTTCAATTGGATAAAATTACACCCTCGTACCTCAGCAAAAAATACCATGTTCAGGGTATTTTTGACCAAATCTTAAACATTTTAATCTCAAAACCTTATGCCATTGACCATGCAGCATCCTGTTTTTTAAATGAGACCGATCCGCTGCAGCCAAGTTATTGATTGACATAAGGATACTTAGATATTGGTTTCTAGCGGTCGTTTGCTGGGAAATTAGTTTTATGGAATAAGATGAGCTATTCCATATATTTCTCACCCCAAACTTAAAGATTAAACTAAATGAAGAAGCTGAATTGACAGCGATTGACCCAAAAAAGAAAAGCAGCCTGAATCTTCTGATTCGGCTGCTTTTTATAATCATCATTCGATAATGTTGATTGCGATGACTTATTTCGCTGGGAATCTCTGAATTTCTAGGAGATTTTCTTTTACCAAATAAGCTTTTGCTGCATTTTGGATTCTTTCAGGAGTGACGGAGTCGATAGATGCTCTACCTTCTAGGATTACTTCCCAAGGCAGATCATAAGTTCGTACAGCAGACATCTGTCCGTTCCAGTAATTGTTTCGCTTTAAGTTTTCCTCGTAGGCGATTCTTCGTTTTTCTTTGACCTTGTTCAGATCATCTTCAGTAGGGCCATTTTCTTGGATTTTTTTCACCTCTGCCCAAGCGGCTTCCGTGAGCTTATCGACCATGTCAGGACTACAAGGGAAAGATATCGAAAAGCTGAAGTTACCTACAGGCTGAATACTCATATTGCCACTTGCTCCTACACCATATACACCACCAATCTCTTCTCGTAGGTTTTCGATCAATTTGATCGTAAGGATTTCTCCCAAATAGCTGATGTCGGTTGATTTTTTTCTATCATAATCAGTCTCACCAGAGAAGAACATGATCACTTGAGATTTTTCATCTGTACCAACCTCTATTCTCTCTTTTTTACCTCTTGGTGTTCTGATACCTAAGTCTACAAAGCTATCCTTAGCGTTAGCATCTCCTGGTAAGCTTCCGATATATTGCTCAAGCAATGGAATAAATGTATCCATGTCAATATTGCCCGTGAAAAAGAACTCAAAATTGGCGGCATTGGAGAATCTATCAGCAAAGATTTCAAGACCTCTGTCGATGTCTATTTTGTCATAATCTTCTGGATCAAGAATCCCCATAGCACGTGGATTTCCACCAGCCACTATTTTATTGACTGCTCTAGAAAATTGGTAATCAGGATTAGCTTGTGCTCCTGCTAACTGCGTCTTTTGGTTAGTTTTATATACTTCATATAGATCAGCATCTTTCCTTGGCTTGGTAAAATACAAATGCATCAACTGCATGGCAGTTTCCAAATCCTTTGGAGAGGTTATGCCAGAGATGTTTTGGGAATAAGTGCCAATATTTGGAGTCAAGGACACAGTCTTGCCAGAAAGCACTTTTCTCAAATCTGTAGGAGAGAAATCTCCAACACCCATCACATTGACCATCACACCTGCATTGCTAGCAGTCAGATGGTCTTCATCTGAATAGAGTGAAGTACCACCTTTACCTGTGGCTGAAATCAGAATTTCATCATTTTTGAAATCAGTTTGCTTTACAAATACCTTTGCTCCATTCGAAAGGGTGATTTCTTGAATGTCCACTCCTGATATTTTATTCATTCCGCTTACTTTTCCAGCTGCAGGTAGATTAGTGATCAAGTCTTCTGCAAGGAGCTTTTCTTCGTATGGTGTCAGCTGCATATTGTCTACAGCAGTGAATAGCGCCAATACTTCTTGCTCTGTTGGAAGGGTTTCCTTGTCCTTTTCTGGGCCAGAGATCACCACTACTCTATTGTCATCCCTTACCAATTCTTTAGCTAAAGCATTGATTTCTTCCACAGTGATTTGGGGCATGACATCTTGATAGAATTCGTATCTCCATTGCTGATCTTCGGCAAAACTTCCCTCAAGGTAATGCGATACATATTTGCCTACAAGTGAACCAGACTCTGCTTTGTCCATTTCTTTGGCAGCTCTTTCGGCTGAGTTAAGCAATGACCTTTTGACTCTTTCTAGCTCGCTTTCAGTAAAGCCAAACTGAGCAACTCTTTCATTCTCTTCGATCAATGCTTTGATTGCAACTGCTGTTTTTCCTGGAGCCACTGCGCCAGAAGCTGAGAAATAATCCATATCTCTTACAAAATTGCCATAGCCAGTACCTGCGTAGATAAATGGAGCATCAGGTTTTTGTCTGATTTCATCCAAACGCTGATTTAGCATCCCGCTGTAAAGTCTTCTTTTGAGGATGTTTTTATAATCTTCTTTAGTACTGGTCGGTAATGCTTTGTGTTTGTAGTAAAGTTGGATTTGAATCCCTGGAGACTCAGGATCGGTCACTACTGTTACAAAAGTTTCTTTGTGCTCAGGAACAGGGAAATGTTCACGAGGTTTTGCATTGGCAGGATTCTCCAAGCCGGAGAAATACTCCTTGATTAATGCTTCCAGCTTATCAGGATCTTCGTCCCCAACAGCTACTACAGCCATCAAATCTGGTCTATACCAATCTCTGTAAAATCTTCTGATCGTTTCGTATTCGAAGTTTTCGACAACCTCCATCTTACCAATAGGCAATCTATCTGCATATTTACTGTCATGAAGTAACACAGGCAGGAACTGATCTCTTACTCTTTGACTGTAACCTTGTCCTGTTCTCCACTCCTCTACGATGATACCACGCTCACCATCAATGTCTTCTTCATTCATCAATACACCACCTGCCCAATCGGCCAATACCAAAAAACCACTTTTCAGTTTTTCTTCATCATCAGAAGGAATAGGTAAAATGTAAACTGTCTCGTCGAAGCTGGTATAAGCATTTAAGTCTCCTCCAAAAGAAACACCGATCGATTGTAAGTAGCTTACGAGTTCATTTTTCTCAAAATTTTTGGTCCCATTGAAAGCCATGTGCTCTGTAAAGTGAGCTAAGCCTGCTTGGTCATCATCCTCTAGAATAGAGCCTGCATTGACAGCAAGCCTCAATTCTACCTTTTTCTCAGGTTTAGGGTTCTGTTGGACGTAGTAGGTAAGTCCATTGGCTAGTTTACCTGTTCTCACTCTGGAGTCTAAGGGGACTTTTTCTTGGCTTTGTGCCGTGAGGGCTAGAGTAGTTCCTAGCCAAAAAGCCATCAAAATGATGATTCTTGTATACTTCATATGTTTTAATTTAAAATTGCATTGTAAACTAATAAAATTATCTTAGTTAGTTAGGATAAGTTGATGAAAAAATGTTAAAAAATACCGATTGTCGAATATACCTACCGCCTATCAGGATAAGATGGCCAAAGTACTTATTGGTGATGATAGGGTTCATTTCTTAGAATGGTGTATGCTCTATATACTTGTTCAATAAAAAACACACGAACCATCTGATGTGAAAAGGTCATTTTTGATAGGGAGATTTTTCCATTGGCACGCTGATAAATTGCTTCAGAAAAGCCATAAGGACCTCCAATCACGAACACCAGCTGCTTGAGCCCTGAGTTCATTTTCTTTTGTAAATAATCGGAGAAGTCTATAGAGGAGAATTGCTTGCCATTTTCATCAAGCAGGATAAGCTCATCTGAATTTTGAAGCTTTTTAAGAATAAGTTCTCCCTCTTTTTCTTTCTGACTAGACTCAGAGAGTGACTTGGTGTTTTTGAGATCTGGTATTATTTCAAATTCAAATTTGATATAAAACCCCAATCTTTTGACATATTCATCAATCAGCTCCTGAATGGCACGGCTGTCAGTTTTTCCTACAGCGATAAGTTTGATCTGCATCTCGCAAAGTTACAAGTACGAACCGTTTGTGTAAAAAAATCTTTGAAAAATACCTGAGTGGTTCATAATTAGTATTGAAGTGCGGGAAAATGTAAATCAATAGGTATTGCAAAAAGATCACATAATATTGATAAACAATCACATAGGTTTATGGATTTATTACACACAAACCAAAACTATTATTATTATGAAAAAATTATTGTCTTTTGCGTTGATGGTTGCTTTTTTTACAACCACCGCATTTACCCTAAACAATGACGCTAACAACAGTGTAGATAATGACATTGTAGATCTAGCTGCTCAAACAGAATTTTTGTCTACCCTAGTTGCAGCAGTACAAGCTGGCGATTTAGTAGATGTATTGAAAGGTGATGGACCTTTTACTGTATTCGCTCCTACCAATGATGCCTTTGCAAAATTGCCGGCAGGCACTGTAGAGAATCTTTTGAAGCCTGAGAATAAAGATAAGTTGGTACAAGTATTAACTTATCATGTGGTGCCAGGAAAAGTGTACTCTAAGGATCTATCTGATGGCATGACAGCTACAACTGCTCAAGGTAAGGATATCAAGATTTCATTGAAGGATGGAAAAGCCATGGTAAATGGTGCTACTGTAACGACCGCTGACATTGAAGCGTCAAATGGTGTAGTACACGTGATTGATTCCGTGATTCTTCCTCCAATGTAAGATTGAGAGTAAATTTTCTCTCATCAAAAAGTGTGGCTTAAATGCTAAAAAGCCTTGCAGATGCTGTCTGCAAGGCTTTTTTTAAATTTCGAGTGTAAGGGTTTTGACTTTAAACTATCATATTTCATTTTATGGTAATCCGAAAGTATAGCTTAAAAACACATCTCTAAATGGAAATAATATTAATAAGTATCAATTTAAGGTTTATAATCCCTTCTTACATTTTGAAGATAAATAGGATATTATTCACCAATATACCCTTTTCTTTTCAAGATGGTTTCGACGAACTTCTTGTCATTATCAGAATTGAAAATCTTGAAAGGGAGATGGATAAATTGAGCTTTGGACATGACTAGTACAAAAGCATCTTTGGTCAGCTGTACACTTTTGATCATGTTCCAGTTGACAGGCATACCTTGCTTTGTATTGATTTTCATCAGAATTTGTCTGCTATCGATCTCGTAGGCCATTTTTTCAAACATCACCTTGTTTTGCTCCATCTGAGTGACACCCGTAAACTGTATCACCCAAAACAAAACATATAAAATATAAGCTAATATGGCCATGCTGATCCACCACCAAGAGGCAATCCAGAAATAGCCACATGCAATTGCTACTGCGATCAGGATTACCCACCATTGTTGCTTAAGGACATTTACCAATCCCATTTTGATGTAGGTACCTGCTTCGAGTTTGTATTTTTTTGTTTTTACTATCATTATGCTAAATTTTCAGTCCGCAAATATCCGATGATATCGCTTATTTACCAAGCCAATCAAAAAACCTTTGAAATTTTTTAGCTTTTCTCTAATCATTATGAGATTGAGCTTGTTAATTAATTGATATATAAAACTATAAATCTTAACTTAAGGAAAAATTTTTCTGATTATGAGTAGTCTACTAGTCGATTTGGTTCTCCTTGGTCTCACTTATGTAGTGTTGATCTACTTCGTAGCTACCCTGACCAAAGCCCGACTCGACGGTGGAAGAAATAACAGTGGAGATGATGGTGATGGCGGGATAGAAGATTATACACCACCCAAAATAGACCTGCCTCCAGGTGTAGTTTGGCCTTCTGATGTCGATAAAAGAAAAAAAGACAAAACGCCAGTCAATTTTTAATTACACTTATCGCAGATACCCTGTACCAATAAACTCACTTCTTTATTCACAAAGCCATCTGGTAAATCGATTTTTGGAAGCACGGCTTCTTCTAAGCACATGGTTTTACCACATTTTTCACATTTGAAATGTACGTGTTCATGGTCATGATGATGGTGCTCTCCATCGTGATCATGTGAACAGAGCGCATATTTGGTAGCTCCGCTATCATCAAGTACTTTATGAATCAAGTCATTTTCCAAAAAGGTCTTTAAAGTCCTGTAAAGTGTCACTCGATCAAAATCGTTTTTGAGCACATCCTCTAGGTCAGCATGTGAAAGCGCAGAATCTTTTGATAAAAATGTCCTGAGCACCTCTTGTCTGCAATTGGTGATTCTGAGTTTGTGATCTTGAAGTATTTTTAAAGGAGTCAATGCCATGATTTGCTTATTTATTCCAATCTATCGTAAAAATAAAGATTATTTTTTGTTCTCTTGTATGATTACGGACTTGATTGATTCGCAGATACTATTTGCTTAAAAAAAATGAAACTGCCCCCAATTTGGAGGCAGTTTTGTATTCATTCATTCGAAATGAAATCCTATTTAGGATCTAAAACAGCTTTTACTCTTTCTAGCGCATCTTCCAAATGGAGTTTAGATGCTCTATCAGAAGTCCTGCCGATAGCAGCAGTGATTTGCCTTTGAAGTGTTTTCAATTCACCTCTTACCATTGGTCTGATGTCTGACTGAGATGCATTGATTACCGCACCGAATCTTCTGGCTGCTGCTGGTTCGTCGTTGGTCATCAAGTATTCTAACCTTTCGATATGAGCTCGCTGTAGCGTTCTTCTGTGTACATCGATTGTTTTACCTGATGCCAATTCACCCCAGATTCCTGCTCTTAGGTCATCGAATAGTTCAGTCATGCTGTAGGCATCTTTGCCATTCAAGGCTTCATTTTCGATGACTCTACCCAATCTTCCCCACTCAAGGATACCATTCAATGTACCCACTTGTACACCTCTCACTCTCTCAAGTGCACCAAAGTCACCGATTCTAGAGATGATTTCTTGATCCATCAACCAAGTTGGTGTGGTAAATAGCTCTTTATTCAAGAATTGTACTGCCCTCTTCTGAGTAGCCTTGTCAGTATGTACGTAGACAGCCTCACCTTGCCCAGCAGATTTATACAATTCGTACACACCACCAACATTGGTTCTCACATGACCCATGTATCTGTTGTATTGACCGATTACTTGGCCGTACATTTCATTGAGATCTGAGTAGTCTTTGAAAGGCTTATCTTCCTCAGCAGTCCACTCCATCAAGTTTGGAAGGATTACCTTCAAGTTTTTGATACCATAGTCTGAGGCTTTCATGGCGTCATCACCCAAGTCTTCACTTTGTGTACTAGGGTCATAGCTATTGCCTTGACGGCCAAATCTGTAGATTGGATCGTCTGCTTTTTCCAAGATCCACTGATCTAAGATCGGCTGTTCATCTTCTGGAGTTTTTGCATCCAAAATTGGCTTATATCCCCACATGATGGAGTATTTGTCATAAGGACCTACATTAGGCATCAAGCTTACATCCTTGTCCCCTGGCTGAGCCACATAGTTGAATCTCGCGTAGTCCATGATAGATGGAGCAGTACTATACTCTGCTGTAAAAGTAGCTGATCTCAATGAATCTACCGGATAAGCATGCGAAGAGGCAAAGTTGTGAGGTAGACCTAGTGTGTGTCCTACTTCGTGAGAAGATACAAACTGAATCAATCTACCCATTACCTCTTCTCTGAATTTTACGCCTCTAGCTTCTGGATTTACAGCAGCAGTTTGGATAAAGAACCAGTTTCTCAACAAGTTCATCACATTGTGGTACCATCCGATATCAGACTCGATGATCTCTCCAGATCTTGGATCAGATACATGAGGACCGTATGCATTTTGGATATCAGAAGCAAAGTATCTGATGACAGAATATCTCGCATCTTCTGGACTCCAATCTGGATCTTCTTCTTTGCTAGGCGCATCTTTGGCAATGATGGCATTTTTGAAGCCCGCCATTTCAAAGGCAGCTTGCCAATCTTCTACCCCTTGCTTCAAGTAAGGCACCCACTGACTTGGTGTAGCTGGATCGATATAGAATACAATCGGCTGCTTTGGTTCTACCAATTCACCTCTTCTGTATTTGTCATAGTCTTCTTCTTTGACTTCCAATCTCCATCTGTCAAGGAATCTTCTTGAAGTAGCTTTTTGCTCATCAAGTCCATAGTCCACTACAGATCTGCTGAACCAGCCCACTCTCCTATCAGCAAGACGCTTCATCATAGGTTCTTTTGGAAGCAATACCATAGAAGAGTTCATCTCTACAGTGATCAAGCCTGTGCTAGAATTTGAAGGGGGCTCAGTAGCGGCATAAGTCATCACGTAGCGTGCCTCGATATTCATTGGATAAGGACTGATTCTTTCGATGTATGATCTGTCTGTATCCAGTCTCGAAACTTTAAATTCTGTTCTTCTATTTCTAGGGAGTCCGATCGCCTGTACATCCTTAGCAAATAAGTCTGTCACTTCTATGACAACACCTTTTTCGTCTTTAGAAAGCGCTTTTACGTCAAATTTTTGGAGAATTGGCTCCAAGTTTGAGTTTTTCACAGCGATAGAGATAGGCAAGGAGTCAGCTGCTACATTGCTGTAGGAAACCACCCTCAAGAGTACATTATCACGTTCTCTATCCCATCTTACTAGTAGGGTATTGGTACGCTCTCCACCATAGCCAATACCATCAGCGGTTCTAGCAATAGTCGTCACGATTAGCATTTCTCTTCCCAGCATTTCTTCTGGGATTTCGTAGAAATACTTCCCTTCGATCTCGTGCACATTGAAGAGACCTTCTTTGGTTTTAGCTTTTGAAGTGATTACTTCCGAGAATGCTTTAGGACCTGGCTTGGCTTGTGGTTTTGGTGCTGCTGCTGGAGCAGCAGCTTTTGGATCTTCTTTCTTTTTCCTTTGAGACCATGCATCATCAGTAAGAAGCATGGAGCCCAAGAAAAGAAGACCCATGATTCCATGACGGAAATTAATTTGGGAAAACTTCTTCATATAGATTGTAGTTGACATTTAATAAGTTTTGAAATTAACCCTCAAAAAGGCTTTCTTCTTAATAGTCCTTGGCTAAATTTGATAAGCGGTAAATCATCCAAATAAAAGGTATATAAATCCATGCAAGTACAAGATATTATAATTATTGGTGGAGGATTGGCAGGGTTGATTGCTGCTAACTTGCTTGGAAAAGCAGGTAAACGAGTTTTGGTGATTGAAAAAAAGGCTTATCCATTCCATCGTGTTTGTGGAGAATATATCAGTAATGAAGTGCGGGATTTTTTAATGAAGGAGGAACTATTTCCAAGCGACCTGGATATTGGGGATATCCATACTTTTCAACTTACCTCAACCAAGGGCAAAAGTGTGAGTATGCCATTAGACCTAGGCGGATTTGGGGTCAGTAGGTATGCCTTGGATAATTTTCTCTATCATAAGGCTAAGAAAAATGGAGCAGAGTTTTTGCTACAGCATCAAGTAGAAGAGGTGTTTTTCGATGATCAGGGAAAGAAATTTATCCTTACTCTGGGTGATAGTAGTCAGCTTTGTTGTAATCATTTGATAGGGGCTTATGGAAAACGTTCGAAAGTTGATAAGTTTTTGGGAAGAGGTTTTATGTCTCAGCGGAGTCCTTATATTGGAGTGAAGTACCATATCCAAATTGATTATGATCCAAACACAGTGGCACTTCATAACTTTGAAGGAGGCTACTGTGGAATCAATCGGGTAGAAGATGGCATCTTTAATTTGTGCTATCTAGGTTCTAGAGAACAACTCAGAGCTGCTGGCACTATTGAGCAAATGGAAGTAGATTTTCTGTGGAAAAACCCTTTCTTAAAAAGCATTTGGAAAAACAGTGAGTTTCTGTTTGAAAGACCTGAAGTGATCAATGAAATCAATTTTTCCCCTAAGCAACCTGTAGAAAACCATATCCTTATGGCGGGGGATGCAGCAGGTCTGATCACCCCTCTCTGTGGCAATGGGATGGCAATCGCTATCCATACAGGTAAGCTGGCAGCTGAGGCACTTATTAAGTTTAAAGAAAGAAATGAAATTGAGCGCTTTTATACCTCAAAGTGGAATGCCCATTTCAAGCAAAGGCTTTGGGTGGGTCGAAATGTTCAGAGGCTTTTTGGGGCAAAAGGAGTCTCAGAATTTTCCGTAAGCTTGATCAAGAGATCACCGTTTATAGCCAATCAAATCATGAAGCGAACTCATGGAGAGGCTGTCTGATCAGATTACTTGGAGGATTTGAGTGTTTTCTAAGAAATACCAAAAAAAGAAAACATTCAAAGCTATAGCGGATATTCTGTTCATCCACATGGCCCAAGCGTAATTGGTATATTTTTCGGGATTTTTTTTCACGAATGAAAACCATAAGAGGAAGTATAATAGCACTGGAGTCATGGCTATCAAAAAGCCATAAAACGCCCAACTTTGATTTCTATCTAGAAAAAACCATGCAAAGGCTACACCTGCGACCAAAAACCAAATTGAAGCAAAAAGAAATGTGCCTTTGATACCAAGTTTCAAGCTGAGGGTAATGTCTCCTCTTTTGGCATCTTCCTCGTGCTGATATACTTGCGTCAGTGGATAAGAACCCCATAGCATTAGGGAAGTCAGAAGTCCAGGAATCAACACATGTGATCTTGTCAATACCTCAAACCCAAAATCACTCAAACCCGCATAGGCCATGCAGAAAGTAAAGCACCCTTGAAAAAAACCAGCGACAAGCCAACTGATATAAGGCATTTTTTTGAGTCGGATGCTCGGGTGGCTGTAGGCCATAGATACTAGACCATACACGATGACCATACCAGCAAACGAGGGATTGATCAAAGCAGCTAAAACTATTGCAATAAGGAAAAAAGCCAAAGAGAGGTAGTATAGCCCTTTGTTCACCTTTGGAGGATTTTTTAGACCCCCGATGCTACCCTCGTCTTTATCAAAATAGGAGTTGTAGCCATTGCTGGAGGGATATAGAAATAGATGGAGGCTGAGAAAAACCAAAAGCATCCTTTCTGGATTGTGATTGGGAGTAAAAGCCAAGGCAAAAATAAAAACAGGAAGGAGGTAAAAAGAAAAAGGGATCCTTAAATGCTTCCAACTAGATAGACTGAACATAAGATTATGAATTGTTTTTCTTAACTTTTGTGGAAAGTACTTGTTTCATTTTAGTCATCCAAATTTAATTTTAACAGCGATACCGTTTTGATGGAAAACCATATTTTGAGTATAGGCACAGCCAACCCAGGAGCCCCAATTCCCCAGATGCAAATCAGTAAGTTTATGAAACTTGCGCATCAACTGGATGAAATAGAAGGCAGGAAGCTAAATTTTGTATACAAGGCTTCGGGAATTGACTTCAGGCATAGTGCATTGGAGGATTTCAAGTTTGATAACCCGGAGGATTTTCGATTTTTTCCTCCCAATGAAGCCCTAGAGCCATTTCCTTCTACAGACCAGCGTATGCAAGTATTCGAAAAGGAAGCGCTGGCATTGAGTATTGCCGCAGTAGGCAATTGTCTTGGTAAAGTAAATGTATTACCAAATGAAATTACCCATCTTATCTTGGTATCCTGTACTGGGATGTATGCCCCAGGCTTGGAGGTCGACTTGATCCACGAGCTGGGGATTCCTAGTAATGTGGAGCGATATTGCATTCATTTTATGGGATGTTATGCTGCATTCAATGCTATCAAGCTAGCAGATAGAATTTGCGATGCTGATCCCCCTGCCAAAGTATTGATCTTGTCTATAGAGCTATGCACCATTCATTTTCAGAAGGAATACAATGAAGACAACCTGATTGCCAATGCGATTTTTGGAGATGGAGCGGCAGCTGCATTGGTTACAAAAGCCAGCACGGGGTTGGCTATTAAAAATTACGGCAGTCAGATTATCAAAGAAGGGGTACAGGATATGGCCTGGAGAATTGGTAACTTTGGTTTCGAAATGAAGCTGAGCAAATATGTCCCAGAGCTGTTACACAAGGGACTAGCAGAACTGTCTGATTATTTGGAGCAATTGCATCAACTTTCTAAAGTGGAACATTTTGCAGTGCATCCAGGCGGGAAGCAGATTTTACAAAAAGTGGAAGAAGCTTTTGGGATATCAACACTTCAAAACAATCACTCACATGATGTATTGAAGCAATATGGCAACATGTCTTCGGTGACAATCCTTTTTGTACTTGAGCGGTGGCTCAAAGATGAAAATAGGAAGGGTAATATTTTAGCAATGGGCTTTGGGCCTGGCTTGACATTAGAAACACTTTTATTGGATAAGTCATGATAGATTTCAACCAACGCAGTTCAGAGAAAGAGATTATGGATGACCTCGCATGCGATGGGCCTGTGTTGGATCAGACTTTAAAAGAGCTCAAGTCTATCAATAAGCTCCTAGGTGGAAATCATGTCACTACCGATGGGTTGGATAAAATCACAGCCAAATTTCCCCAAGCATCCTATACCATCGCAGATATTGGCTGTGGAGGAGGGGATATGATCAGGGTGATGGGAGATTGGGCAATAAAAAAGAACCTAAACCTGCATTTCATTGGAGTAGATGCCAATCCGAATACCATTGAATTTGCAAAAGAGCGATTAGCTGACCTGAACAATGTAGAATTTTTAGTCAAAAATGTCTTTGAGGCAGGGTTTTTGGGGACAAAAGTAGATATCATCACCTGTACGCTCTTTACCCATCACTTTACGGATTCAGAACTACAAATGCTCTTGAAATCACTGCTCGATCAGGCAAAATTAGGTATAGTGATCAATGACCTACACAGGCATAGCGTAGCATATTACAGCATCACGTTGCTGACGAGATTCTTTTCTAAGTCAGACATGGTCAAAAATGACGGGCCACTATCAGTATTGAGGGCTTTTTCTAGGGCAGATTGGAAAGAGCTTCTGAAGCATAGCCAAATCAAATCGTATGCGATAAAGTGGTTTTGGGCATTCAGATGGCAGGTAATTGTATGGAATTCTTAAATTTGTAAACTCATTTTAAACTTAAACTTTCAGATATGGAATTAGATTTAGAAACAGTAGAAAAGATTCAAGAAAGAGCGATTGATTTTGTCTTTCAGTACGGCCCAAGCTTACTTGGAGCACTTATTACCTTTGTTATTGGGCGTTACATCATCAATTTATTGATGAAGGGTCTCAATAAGGTTTTTGATAAATATGAAATCGATGCTTCTTTATCCACATTCTTAACAAGCTTTTCAAGGGCATTACTATTTGTACTCTTATTTATCTCTATTGCGACTCAAGTTGGAATGGAACTTACCTCATTTATCGCTATTCTCGGTGCGGCGGGTTTGGCTGTGGGTTTGGCCTTACAGGGTTCCTTGTCAAATTTTGCAGGAGGAGTTTTGATCTTGATTTTTAAACCATTCAAAGTAGGAGATACCATTGAAGCGCAAGGCACACTGGGAGCCGTAGAAAGTATAGATATCTTATATACCAAAGTGAGAAATTTTGACAATAGGGTAGTGACCATTCCAAACGGCGCCTTGGCAAATAATTCAATTGTAAATCTTTCTCAGAAACCTACCAGAAGGGTGGAGATGGCTATAGGTGTAGCTTATGGTACTGATCTGAAGAAAACCAGACAGGTGATCTTGTCTACGTTAGGAAAAGACGAGAGAATTCATGCTGACCCAGAGCCTGTAGTGAAGTTTACTAGTTTTGGAGATAGTTCTTTGGATTTGGTAGTAAGATGTTGGGCAGACGCAGGAGACCTTTGGCCAGTCTATTGGGATAATATGGAAGCGCTCAAAGAAGCATTTGAAGCCAATGACATCGAAATTCCATTCCCTCAGAGAGATGTCAATCACTATTATCCAGAAGGCAAAAAATAATCAGCCTTTTGTGATTAAAACCAAAATAGCTACCCATTTGGGTAGCTATTTTGGTTTTAATCTTGATTTTCTTTACCGCTTTCAGGTTGAGCAGAATTTTCTTTTTGCTTCTTTCTACTTCCTCCTCCAGTACAGCCGATGTTCTTGGTCAAATCCAAATCATCTGGAATCCCTCCAAAACCTTCGCTGAAATCCCAGTCTTCGGCTTCCTCTTCTGATTTTTTAGGTTTTTGATCCATAGTAGTATAACGAAGCTAGCGGGAAAAAGTGCAACTTAAATAGGCCAGTTGTCGGTAAACTTTTGCCCTTTCAGAAATGCTGCCACTTCACTGGGATTGAGCAAGCACTTTTGTAATTCTCCCTGAATCAATTCCTGATCTAAGTCTTGACCGATGATCACCAGTTCATTTTTCCGATCACCAAAGTTCTTATCCCATTTGGCCTCTATCAATATTTGATTGTCTAAGTAAGAAGCATATCGCGTCCTATCCTTGAATGGCATACTGGCCCACCATACACCAACAGGTTCTGCTTTGACAGATCCGCCTGCTTGTGACCAAGAGATGGCTTGGTCTTTTCTTGAAGCAATGTAGAATAGCCCTTTGCTCCTAATCACATTGCCTGGCCAGTTGAATGAAATAAAGTCCCAAAACCTCTGGGGGTGAAAAGGACGCTTATCTCTGAATACAAAAGAAGAAATACCGTATTCTTCCGTCTCAGGAGTGTGGTCTTTTTCAAGCTCCGCCTGCCACCCCGCAGAATTGGAGGCTTCTTCAAAGTCAAACATACCGGTGTTTAATATCTCAGAAGGGCTGACTTTGGAGTTTTCTGTGATGATGATTTTAGCTGCTGGATTGAGTTTGGCTATGATTGCTTTCAGTTCGGCCAAATGACTCGGTTCTACCAAATCAGCCTTATTTATCAGAATGACATTGGCAAATTCTATTTGATCAGTGAGTAAGTTGACAATGCTTCTTTGATCCTCTGGATCATCGTTGAGATTTTTAGAATAGACAGTATCTGCACTTCCAAAATCTTTGTAAAAATTATAAGCATCGACTACAGTAACCAAGGTGTCCAATTGACTGAATCTTGAAAGGTCTATGCCTTTTTCTTCATCCACAAAGCTAAATGTCTGAGCAACTGGAAGAGGCTCTGAGATCCCTGTGCTTTCGATTAATAAATAATCAAAACGATTTTCCTTGGCCAATCGCTCTACTTCAATCATAAGATCCTCTCGGAGGGTGCAGCAGATACAGCCATTGCTCATTTCTACTAAGCGCTCTTCGGTACGCGATAAGGTGTTTTCCTGTCTGACCAGTTGTGCATCTACATTGACCTCACTCATGTCATTGACGATGACAGCAATCTTGAGGCCTTCTTTATTGTGGAGAATGTGGTTGAGGAGGGTTGTTTTGCCAGCTCCTAAAAATCCGCTAAGAACAGTTACAGGAAGTTTTTTTTGCATTTTAGTCTAAGATGATCTCGGCATCTTGGAGGATAAAATTCAGCTCTTCGATATCGTCTTCATTGAGCCTCAGTTTTCCTCTTATTTTGACGATTTCATCGGTTTTGATTTTGCGATTGGGTTTCTTTTTGAGATAGCCGACTACAATACTCTCTGGACCTGCCCCCCCACAAAAGAAACATTCAGCTTGAGGGAACTTGGAGATCACTGCAATATTGGAAGCATTCATTTCCAGTGGGATATAAAACCCCGACACAGTCACTGTTGTTCCCTCTAGCGCTTTGAGTTCATCTGAAAATTTAGGATATAAAAAATACATCCCAAATTCCCTATTCAGTTTTTCTATAAAGCGGGTTTTGGAAAACATGGCCCACATATCTGGATCTGGGCTTACCATGCTGCTCAGGAGAAGCATTCCTCCAATAAGTGTCAAAGCTAACTTTTTCATAGGTGTTCTTGATTTTTCTAATTAAAGACTGCAGCCCGAAGACTGGAGTCTAATTGTCAACCATCATCATTCAAATGAAGAGAACACTATATGAATGATTAGGTTCCAAAGGTATTCTGAATATTTTTAATATGCAACAGTGTTGCATTTAATTTTCTTCTTGCTTCAAAATTAATTTTCTAATTGTGGAGATCATAATTTCAAAGTTAATTAAAACTGATTTGAATCCATCCCCATCCATCATAAGGTTGAGTGCTTCATTTTTTATTTCGCTCCTAAACCGTATTTTTACGCACTATTTAAGAATCAGTAAAAAAGCAGTATATATATGCCATATTTATTTACCTCAGAGTCAGTTTCTGAGGGACATCCGGATAAGATTGCAGATCAGATTTCTGATGCATTGATTGATAATTTTTTGGCTTTTGATCCCCGATCAAAGGTAGCCTGCGAGACTTTGGTTACCACTGGGCAAGTAATCTTGGCAGGGGAAGTTAATTCTGATACCTATTTGGATGTACAGAAGATTGCCCGAGATGTAATCAATAGAATCGGTTATACCAAAGGAGAGTATATGTTTGACGGTAATTCTTGTGGTGTACTTTCGGCCATTCATGAGCAATCACCAGACATCAATCAAGGAGTAGACAGGAACAGTCCAGAAGAACAAGGAGCAGGAGATCAAGGGATGATGTTTGGCTATGCCACCAAAGAGACCGAAGATTACATGCCTTTGGCTTTGGACCTTTCGCATAGAATATTGAGAGAGTTGGCAGCATTGAGAAGAGAAAATGATCAAATCAAATACCTTAGACCAGATTCTAAATCTCAGGTGACGATCGAGTATTCTGATGATAATGTACCTCAGCGCATCGATGCCATTGTGATATCTACACAGCATGATGACTTTGCAGATGAGCCTACCATGCTTGCCAAAATTAAGGAAGACTTGATTGCTATCTTGATTCCAAGAGTAAAAGCTCAATTGAAACCAGAAATTCAAGCCTTATTCACTGAGGATATCACTTACCACATCAACCCTACTGGCAAATTTGTCATTGGAGGGCCACATGGGGATACTGGATTGACTGGCAGGAAAATCATCGTTGATACTTATGGCGGCAAGGGCGCCCATGGTGGGGGAGCATTTTCTGGTAAAGATCCTTCCAAGGTGGATAGATCTGCTGCTTATGCGACTAGACATATCGCTAAAAATATGGTGGCTGCAGGTATTGCAGACGAGATCTTGGTTCAGGTATCCTATGCCATCGGAGTGGCTAAGCCCATGGGGATCTATGTGAATACTTATGGGACTTCAAAATTGGGACTTTCCGATGGAGCAATTGCCAAGAAAGTAGAGGAAATATTTGATATGCGCCCTTATGCCATAGAACAGCGACTCAAGTTGAGGTATCCGATCTATGAAGAGACAGCGGCTTATGGTCACATGGGTCGAAAAAATGAAGTAGTCAGCAAAACCTTCTTTACGCCCGATGGCAAGTCCATTGATTTGGATGTGGAGTTGTTTACCTGGGAAAAACTAGACTATGTAGATAAGATCAAAAAGGCTTTTGGGCTTTGATATAGATAAAAAAAGCGGCTTGAAAGCCGCTTTTTTTATTTGTGCAAGCAATTAGAAAAAAATGATTAGTCTCTTTTTTTCTTATCTTCTTGTTTGGCTTTTTTGTCAGCCCTTTTTTCCTTTAAACTCTTCTCAGGTTTTTTCTTTTCGGCTTTTTTTGCGGTGTGTTCTTTTGCCATGATTTTAAGATTTGTAGGAAGATACCGCTTTTAGTTGATTGATTTTAGAAAGCACCTCAAAATATTCTTCTGAGATAATAAGTAAAATAAAAAGCCATCCAATTATATCTGGATGGCTTCCTTTTTTATTTTCCTTCTGGCTTGTAGATTGCACCTGTTGCAAAATCTACAATGGCTCCCGGCCAGAAAAGAATGATATCGGCAATCAAAGCACCAACCCTCACCTTTCTTTGAGGCTCACCTGGCCCTGGCTTCGTTCTTTGATATTCTGTCACCGGTCCACCAAAGATGGTAGCGCAGCTTGACAATGATGCCATGATCAAAACCATGGAAAGCAATTTTGTGATTGTTTTTTTCATTGGATTGAAAATTTAGAATTTGATTAATATAGTTTGTGAAAAATGGTCATGAAGACCTTTTTCGGTAATGAAATAAGAAAGAAAATAGAAGGGGAGTCCCCTTAAGAATGTTCTAATCAAAATTTGATAGGCCTTTGCTTTTTCGCCAGTTCTTTTGTCTACAACTTTTGTTTTGGTAAGCATCTTACCGAGCGTTTGTCCAAAAACCAATTCACTTGTAAAATAATAGAAAAAGTAAAATCCAATGAGGAAGTTTCTAACCGATTCTTTTTCAATAACCCCTTTGAAAACCCACAAGATTACTATTGAAAAAACCAAAAAGGCTGAAATATCAACAAGAAAATTTACAATTCTATATTTGAAATTCATTATAACTAAATTTCTGCTAACATATAAAAAGTTTATTAAAAGAAGAAATTTATTTATTAGTTTCTAGTATGGCTTTATAATCATATTTACTGTTATTGGGCCTTTTCAATCCGTCTGACGGTTTCACTTTGGTTAACCCTTCCACCTTCACTAAAAAGAATCTTCATGTGCGGCACAGATATCAGCTCAACAATTTCAAGGCATAAAAAAACCAAGCACCTCTGCTTGGTTCTAGTAGCCGCGCTAGGAATCGAACCTAGATCTAACGTTTAGGAAACGCTTGTTCTATCCATTGAACTACGCAGCCATATTATTTCAAACATTTCAGAAACTCCTTTTTTGCCCCTGATTTAAGAAAAATTTCTCGTGTGCCAATTTCTTCTCAATTATAACATACTTCAAGATGTTCAGTCTTTTTTTGATCGAGTATTACCAGAATTGTGCTCTATTTCTTTGTACATCATACTTCGTATTTTGTACATTTTCAAACCATCTCGACCATTATCTCCACCCTTCACCTTCGAAGAAATGCTAATTTAATTCAAAACCTTCGACCAAAGCAAATATATTTCTGACTACTTGTGACTTTCAATTTAAAAGCGCTATCTTTGCAGTCCAAAAATCAAGATGGACGGGATCCATCAATTCACTAAATATCAATATAATATGGCAGTAAAAATCAGATTAGCGCGTAGAGGTAGAAAAAGATTAGCCATCTATGACGTAGTAGTAGCTGATGCTAGAGCTCCACGTGATGGACGCTTTATCGAGAAATTGGGTACCTACAACCCAAACACTGACCCTGCATCAATCAACATCAACAATGAGCGTGCTCTTAAATGGTTGTTGAATGGTGCGCAGCCTACAGACACTGTAAAGGCAATGCTTTCTTACAGAGGTGTATTACTTCAGAAGCACCTTCAAATCGGTGTCTTGAAAGGAGCAATCTCTCAGGAAGAGGCTGACAAAAAATTCGAAGCTTGGAAAGCGAGCAAAGAAGAAGCAATCACTGGCAAAGTTGACAAATTGGCTAAAGCGAAAGCGGATGCTCGTCAGAAAGCACTCGATGCTGAAACAGCTAAAAACCAAGCTAGACTTGATGCTATCAAAGCTAAAGAAGACGAAGCGAAAGCTGCTGCTGCCGCTGAGGCTGCAGAAGCTGCTGATGCTCCTGCAGAAGAAGCTCCTGAAGCTTCTGCTGATGGTGAAGAAACTCAAGCCTAATATCCTACCTTGCCATGAACAAAGACAATTGTTTTCAATTGGGCTATATTGCTAAGGTTCATGGTCTTCATGGGGAAGTTACAATAGTATTGGATGTGGATTATCCAGAAGCGTATGAAGGCATAGAGCATGTCTTTATCGATCAAAAATCCAGACTCGTTCCTTTCTTTCTTGAGTATTTTGATCTTCAGCCAAACAATAAGGTGTTGGCAAAATTTGAAGATTACAATACCATGGACGATGCAGAAAAGTTAGTCGGTTCGGAATTATACCTACCGCTGACGGCACTGGAGGAATTGGGTGAAGACCAATATTATTTCCATGAACTGATAGGATTCGAAGTAGTAGATGCATCCCTCGGGTCAATCGGGGAAATCAAAATTATCTATGATCTTCAAACACAAGATTTATTGGGTGTAGACCATAAAGGAAAAGAAGTTCTGATTCCCATTCAAGACGGAATTATCCAAAAGGTAGACAAGACAGCTAAAAAAGTTTACTGTCAGCTCCCAGAAGGCTTACTTGAAATATATCTAGAGGAATAATGATGCGCATAGACATCATCACGGTAGTACCAGGCTTATTAGATGGTCCATTTTCACATTCTATTCTGAAAAGAGCAGAAGAAAAAGGTCTAGCGACAGTCAAAGTACATAACTTGAGAGATTATGCCACTGGCAAGCAGAAGCAAGTCGACGACTACGCTTTTGGTGGCGGAGCAGGCATGGTCATGATGATAGAACCTATCGCAAAATGTATTCAAGAGCTCCAAAGTGAGAGAGACTATGACGAAATCATCTATCTAACTCCCGATGGCAGTACATTCAACCAAAATATGGCGAATGAATTGTCTTTAAAAGGAAACTTGATGATGTTGTGTGGGCATTACAAAGGAGTAGATGAAAGGGTTAGACAGAGATTCATCACCAAAGAAATCAGTATCGGTGACTTTGTACTTTCTGGAGGAGAATTGGCCGCCGCAGTTTTAGCTGATGCGATCATTCGCTTGATCCCAGGAGTGCTCAATGATGAAACTTCTGCACTGACTGATTCCTTTCAGGATGGATTACTCGCTCCTCCAGTATTTACTAGACCTGCAGAATATGAAGGAATGAAAGTTCCAGAAATCTTACTCTCAGGACACCAAGCCAAGATCGAGGATTGGAGATTTGAGCAATCGGTTCGCCGAACACAAGAAAGAAGACCTGACCTGATGGATAGGAAAGATTTCTAAGTGGCGATGACAGCAACAAGCGATAAATAAAAGAATTTAACAGAAAATCATCCCAAGGATGATTGCTACAAGCACATAAAATACAAAGCTATGAGCGAACTAATCAAATTTGTAGAAGCGGAATACAATGAAGTAAGATCTTCATTCCCTTCTTTCAAGGCAGGAGATACTATCAATGTTCACGTAAGAATCAAAGAAGGTAACAAAGAGCGTATCCAGCAGTTCCAAGGTACTGTAATCCAGAGAAAAAATGTGAACACCAACGGTGAGACGTTCACAGTAAGAAAAATCTCTAACGGTATCGGGGTAGAAAGAATCTTCCCTATCCTTTCTCCATCAATCGAGAAAATCGAATTGCTAAGAGAAGGTAAAGTAAGAAGAGCGAGATTGTTCTACCTAAGAGGACGTCAAGGTAAAGCTGCAAGAATCAAGGAAAAAATCAGAGTGAGAAAAGACTCTTAAGCTTTCTTGTTTCAAGATAAAAAGGAAATCCATCTGGATTTCCTTTTTGTGTTTTGTGATTATCAGTTTACTTTCACGTAGCCCAAAAATTAATACAAGAGTGTATGATTTCACCTTCAGTTGACTATGCCACGGCACACGAGCTGTGGGCTGCTGTCTGTGGACAAGTATCCGCATGATATAATGCCTCTTTTTCTTAACGTGTAAATTTGCGGATACTCGTATTTATAGATTATGTAAATGCTTTTTCTTTTCTTTTTTAGTCATTTCTAAAATAATCAATTCCTCGGGATGTTCTACCGTTATCTCAGTCATTTCCTTGATTTGAATACCTTTACCCTCAGATCCCCTTAAAAGAACTTCAATGTTTTCACGAGTCACTTCCTCACCTGATTTCACCAACCTACTTTGTACCATCCTTACGTGAGGTCCGGCTCCATAATTTTCACCTGCTGATTCTGCCAAAGGATCCCCAGGAAAAACAGTGTCACCAACCTTTACCATTGCACTTCCAGGTTTGAGCACCTTGATCCTTGTAAAGACACCATCTCCATGATAGAGTTCTATAAAATTGTCTATTGCATTGAAATACACATTATTTCCTTCAATCTTCTCATTTATTTTCATGTCTGAAACTATGCCTTTCCTTGGAGCCGAGATAATGGTAGGCTCCTCAAAAGTGATAGAAAGGCCTACGTAGCTATCATTGACTTCCTCACCTCGAAGGGCGTTTTCAATATGGGTCATTGGTGTAGCTTTAATCACCACCCCACTTTTGACAGGCGGTAGGTATATAATATTATCATCGGTTTTCGCTCTGTAGTCTCCTGGCCTAGAAATAAAACTGTAGTTTAGGTTTGTTGAAGATTGTGAAGGGTTGCTTTTTTTGAGTTTGCCAACCAGTGTTTGTCCTGGGGGTACGACTTTGATTGTTGTCATTCCTCCATCAGGTATCAAGTTTTGAAGGTTTTTATAGTAGATTGTGACTGAATATGGTATAGGGGTGCTATTCTCTGCATACATGATTACATTACCATCAGCATCTCTTTCTGATTTTAAAGCGATTTGTGGATAGGCATGAGAGAAAACTAAAAATAAAGTGAAAATTAATAAACGTAGTTTCATAAAATTAAACGTGTATTTAGTTATGTGTAAAATGGAATTTCAAATAAAAAGAGTTTAGAATTAAAATTAAAGTTTAAATGTAAAAAATCAATTGGCAATTTTTCACTCTAAAGGCCTTATCTCTTTTCCCCAATTTTCTTTTTTATCCCGATCCTGTGGAAAAATAAGGTTTCAACCTTTGATTTCCTTATCTTTGTAGATTGATATTTGCAGTTTTACATACATGGAACATCAAATTTTCAATTAATCAGAAAATCACATCAAATGAATAGAGAAGTACGCGTAAGATTTGCACCATCTCCTACAGGGGCGCTTCATATTGGGGGTGTAAGAACAGCCCTTTACAATTACCTTTTTGCCCGTAAGATGGGGGGGAAATTTTTATTGAGAATAGAAGATACTGATCAGACTCGTTTTGTACCGGGTGCTGAAGAATATATCAAAGAAGCTTTGGATTGGCTGGGGATAGCTCCTGATGAGAGTCCCTGGAATCCCGGAGCTTGTGGTCCATATAGACAATCAGAGCGAAAGCCAATGTACATGCAGTATGCGCTCGATTTGGTAGAAAAAGGGCATGCCTATTATGCTTTTGATACCTCTGAGGAGCTAGATGCTATGCGTGAGCGCTTGACTGCGGCAAGAGTAGTATCCCCACAGTACAATTCCATCACCAGAACGCAAATGAAAAATTCCCTTACTTTACCAGAAGATGAGGTAAAGGCAAGACTTGCATCTGGGGAACCATATGTCATTCGAATCAAAATCCCTAGAAAGGAAGAAGTAAGGCTGAATGACATGATTCGTGGCTGGGTTATGGTGCACTCCAATACCCTTGATGATAAAGTACTGATGAAATCTGACGGTATGCCTACTTATCACTTAGCTAATATTGTAGATGACCATTTGATGGGTATCACCCACGTCATCAGAGGTGAAGAGTGGCTGCCATCTGCTCCCCTTCATGTGTTATTGTATAAGTATTTTGGCTGGGAAGACACCATGCCACAGTTTGCACATTTACCATTGTTGTTGAAACCTGATGGTAATGGCAAGCTTTCTAAAAGAGATGCCGACAAGCACGGGTTTCCAGTATTCCCGATGGATTGGACTGATCCTAATTCTGGTGATAAAGCTATTGGTTTCAGAGAAGCAGGGTACTTACCAGATGCATTTTTGAACTTCCTTGCATTCTTAGGCTGGAACCCTGGTGACCATCGGGAGATTTTCAATTTGGATGAATTGATAGAAGCTTTTTCTATTGAGAGAATTGGTAAGTCAGGAACTAAGTTTGATATCAATAAGGCCAAGTGGTACAATGAGCAATACCTTAGAAACAAGTCTGATGAAGAACTAGCGTCATATCTAATTGCTGACGTGGAAAAAGAAGGCTTGTCGGTGGCAGCAGATAAAGCAGCACAAATAGCTGCAATTATGAAAGAGAGGGCTACTTTCCCAGCTGACTTATGGAGAGAAGGCAGATTTATGCTGGTAGCACCAACGCACTTTGACGAAACTGTGGCTTCTAAGAAATGGAATCAGGAGGCAGTAACAGTGCTGACGACTTATAAAAATAAGTTGGAAGTTAGCCAAGAAGTGTTGACACCAGAATCAGCAAAGGCCTTGCTTGAAGCTGCGGCGACTGAGAATGAAATCAAGTTTGGAAAAGTAATGCAAGCAGTAAGGTTAGCTGTCACAGGTGTGGGAGCTGGACCAGATTTGATGGCTGTGTTTGCGATCATTGGCAAAGATGAATTGATCAAAAGAATTGCTTTTGCGTTAGATACCTTACAGGTACAATCATAAATTCACAATAGGGAGAGGAAGCTCTCCCTTTTAAATATCATTTCTAATGGCTAAAAAGTCCAAAAAAAAGGAAGAAACACCCAAGGTACATAAAGACCTGGAGGGGTTTAAAATGAATATTGATTCTTTTGGGGAAATATCGAGTTCTTTTCCTATTGACAAGCTCAATGAATTTCTCAATAAAAATGTGGAGGACAAAAAACTCAAAGACAGAGAAGACATTGATGACATCAAAAAAGGGAAAGACAAATAAGTTTTTTATGCGTAATACCCTTGTTCTCTTTTTCATTTTTATTGCAAGTCTATTAAGCGAATCAGTCTATGCTCAAACGAGCGTAGGATTCCGTGGAGGTTATTCTGTCTCGAATTACAGCTATAGATTTACTCCTGGGGCTAGGACTACCAGATCCCCTGGAATCACAGCCCCAACATATAGCTTTGTCATAGAGCAATTTTTGGCCAAAAATGCAGGAGCTCAAATTGAGTTGCAGTACATACAGCTAGGGTATACACAGCGAGACACCTTGGATAGAACCAATCAGACTCGCTTGGATTACCTCAAAGTACCATTTATGTCCAATTTTTATTTTGGAAATAAAGGGAGGTTTCATATCAAATTAGGGACACATTTTGGCTATCTACTCAATGCTTCAGATACGCAACGTGAGTACGAAGCAAGTGGGCTATTACCTACCTATGGTGGAGTAGAGGATAGCCCTAGAAGATTGCTATATGGACTTTCCGCTGGAGCTGGATTATCAAAACTTTTTGGAAAAAGTACATTGGCTGGAGAAGTTCGGTTTTCGTATGATTTCAGTAGACCTGAGACTCAGGACAGGATTTTTGATATGACCAGTACCAATCTAGAATTTACATTATCTTATCTTTTTCAAATCATCAAGCCTAAATGGCAAAACCAGAAATAAAAGGAACTTAACAGCGCTTTTGCTGTTTATCTAAACATATTGACTAAGACAATTCATATCATGTTACAAGCGCAAAAAAGACCTACCACAATTTATATGGAAGCCAACCCAAACCCAAACTCTTTGAAGTTTGTGGTGAACTTTATGTTGGTAGATGATGGCATTAGTTTCGATTACCCAGATGCAGCAAGTGCTGGAAATTCTCCATTGGCACTAGAGCTATTCAATTTTGCTGCGGTAGACAGAGTTTTCATTGCATCTAACTTTGTGACAGTGACCAAAAAAGAAGATGTAGACTGGATAGAAATTCAGGATATCGTAAGAAACCAAATAAAAACCTATTTAGAATCTGGCCAAGCTCCTGTAAAGGCGGAATTCGATCAAGATCCACTCTTTGATGAAAATGATTCTGAAGTAGTAAAGAAAATAAAAGGTATTCTTGATGAATATATCAGACCTGCGGTAGAACAAGATGGTGGAGCCATTGTTTTTCATAGTTTTCAGGATGGGATAGTCAAGGTACTTCTACAAGGAAGCTGCTCAGGATGCCCATCTAGCACAGTGACTTTGAAAGCAGGAATAGAAAATCTATTGACGAGAATGCTTCCTGAAGTAAAGGAAGTTCAGGCACAAGGTGTTTAATTCAGAATGTTAAGAGGAAATTGGACTTGGAGCATTTTAGGCCTGATCAGTTTGCTGATCAGGCATTTTGCTATTCAGTCACCTGAAAAAACAGAAGAGATATACTCTAGAAAGTTTTTTCCTGGAATCCGGAATGTAATAGACCTGAGTATTTCCAAGTTGCCATTTCCTACAGTATATATTTTTATTGCATCCATTTTTCTATTTTTTGGGATTTTTGCCTATTATTTTTCCAAGAAAGTTGGCTGGAAATCAAAACTAGGCTATACTATTCGCTCTCTGTTTAATTACCTAGGGGCTTTGATTTTCTTTTTTCTTGTACTTTGGGGCTATAATTACCAACGTATTCCCGTATTTGAGCAGATAGGGATGCAACCTCGACCTATGATCGAAGAAGAGTTGATCCCAGAATTGGAATTGACCAGAAATCTCTTGAATCAGCTTAGACCATTGATTTTAGATGATACTGTAGCGATAGATTCAATTATGCCCTACTCAGAGTTAGAGCGTATGGTACGTGGAAATATGCGGGAGCATCTCTATTTGTTGGGGCTGAATTTTACAGGAGAGCCTCGAACGAAGGAGTTCTACCCTGCAGGGTTTATGCGTAAAATGGGTATTTTGGGAATCTATTTTCCATATACAGGCGAAAGCTATATTGATCCAACACTGCACCCCTTGGAGAAGCCATTTACCATTGCTCATGAAATGGCCCATAGCTATGGAGTCACAGATGAAGGTGAGGCTAATTTTATTGCTTGGGTAATCGGCTCCAATAGTGATGATATTTTATTACAGTATTCGGCTCAACTCAGACTACTTCGCTATCAGATGAATGACCTCTATAGAATGTCTAAGGAATTGTACACTCATTTTTACAGAACCTTGCCTGTAGGCATTAGAAATGACCTGATAGCTATTAATAGAAATGCGGAAAAGTATAAACCAATTAATCTTGAAATCAGTAGAAAGTCCAATGACTTATTTTTGAAAACACAAGGAGTAAAAGCAGGGGTATTAAGCTATCAACAATTGCCAATGCTGGCACATGCATGGAGAAAGCGATTGAAGTCTGAAGATTAATGTGTTATTCTGTGAAGTTGCTAATCGGAGTTTACCGTCTATTTCCTACCCAAACACCAAAGATCACAGCAGCAATACCCAAATAATGACCTAGCAATAAAACCTCACCGTCTAGAATTCCCCACATAATCGCTACAATTGGGATCAAATAGGTGACTGAGCTTGCGAAAACGGGTGTGGCCACCTTCACCATGATGTTGAACAGTATTAATGCAAGGGCAGTACCAACTACACCTAAAATAGTAATATAGCCAGCAGCCAGTAGGCCTCCTTCTGCATGGGTAATCTTAAATGAAAAATCTGTAGCTGCAAATAAAAAGACCAAAGCGACAGGAAGCACCATCAATAGGGAGATTGCTGTGATGGCTACAGGTTTCAGCTCCACAAACTTGTATTTGATGATATTCAAATTGATTCCATAGCAAACGCAAGCGAGTAAGACATAGAATGCATAGGAATTGATCTCAGAAAATGTCCCAAAGCCTACACCCTCCTTTACGGTCAGTAGGATTACAACTCCCACAAACGCAATCAATAAACCTATCGTATTTCTCCTTGTGATCCTTGCGCCAAAAAAAATTGCTCCAATGATAACCACAAAGAGTGGCGTCATAGCATTGAATACGCCAGTCAAAGAGCTACTGAGCTGGGTTTGAGCTTTGGCAAAAAGGAATGCGGGAATAAAACTCCCTACCAGTCCTACTATAATCAGGTTTTTAACCTGTCTTTTATTCAATGATTTCAACCTAGGCAAAGACAAAGGAAGTAGTACCATTCCAGCTGCTACAATTCTGAATGCCCCAACTTCTCCAGGTGAATAGACTTCAAGACCTCTTTTGATCAAAATAAATGAACTTCCCCAGATGAGTGCTAGGATGATAAGAAAGCCCCATGCCTTAAGAGTGCTTTCTGCTTGGATGTCTCGGGTCATTGATGGTTTTGGTGGGTTAAAATGAAGGAGCCAATACTGAGGTACTGACTCCATATTTCATCTTTATTTATTTAGAAAATTCATAATCAGCATAAACTTCTGCGACTTGGTCCAAAAGTCCGAGTACTTGTTCATAGCCCTCAGCAGTAACCATCTCTGTTCTGAATGGTTTGAAGTTTGGCATACCCCTAAAATAATTGGTATAGTGTCTCCTCATTTCTAGGATGCCCTGCTTTTCACCTTTCCACTGAACTGAAAAGTCGAGGTGCTTCTTGGTGACATTGATCCTTTCTTGTAAACTAGGTGCTTCCATCATTTCGCCTGTGGCAAAGTAATGCTTGATTTCATTGAAAATCCATGGGTATCCTATAGATGCCCTTCCGATCATCATACCGTCTACATTATATTTTTCCCGGTATTCTTTTGCTTTTTGAGGTGAATCAATGTCACCGTTACCGAATACGGGAATATGTAATCTTGGATTAGCTTTCACTTGATTGAGGTATGACCAGTCTGCTTCGCCTTTGTACATCTGTTGTCTGGTACGGGCGTGTATGCTGATAGCCTGTATACCCACATCTTGCAACCTTTCTGCCACTTCCACGATTCGAATGGTGTCCTGAGACCAGCCTAATCTTGTTTTGACAGTGACAGGGATGTTGACGGCCTTTACGATCTCCGCAGTCATGGAAACCATTTTATCGATATCCAATAAAATGCCTGCCCCAGCTCCTTTACAGGCTACTTTATTGACTGGGCAGCCATAGTTGATGTCCAGAATATCCGGTCCTGCCTCCGCTGCGATGGCAGCTGCTTCACGCATGGACTCGATTTCATTACCAAAAATCTGTATTCCTATCGGTCTTTCGTAATCGTATATATCCAGTTTTTGAACACTTTTGGCAGCATCTCGAATCAGCCCTTCTGAGCTGATGAATTCTGTATACATCAGATCAGCTCCATTTTCCTTGCATACAGCCCGGAAAGGTGGGTCACTGACATCTTCCATAGGTGCCAAAAGCAATGGAAATTCCCCTAATTCTAAGTTTCCTATCTTAACCACTTCTCAAATCTATTTAATCGTGTAAATTTACCGCAATTATGGAGATTTATAAAACCCGATCCGCAATTGCCAGTAAAAGTAACTGGTTGTTGTCTCTAGTCGTTACTGTTTTGGTGAGTTTTGGAGTACTTGCCCTGCTTCAAGGACTAGCTGTACTTTTGGTTCACCCAATTTTTAATATCCCACTCGACGAGCTTGTCGCAGTATTGACTTCCCAAAGCGCCAACCCCAATGCCCGCATGGCCTTTTTGTTTGTGCAAGGACTTGGAGCAGGGTTTGGATTTATCGTGGCAGCTTTCCTGATAGCCAAGGTTATAGACAAAGCAGATATGGGCTTCAAACATCAAATTGCTAACTTTAAGTTCATTCCTTTTATAATCATGTTGTTTTTACTTTTTGGAGGAATGATGTTCAATGCACTATTGATCGATTTGAATGGGAATGTACAGTTTCCAGCCTTTTTGTCAGAGCTAGAGAAAGTTTTGCGAGACAAGGAAGATGAGCTTATGGCTTTGACCAAATACCTGACAGATTTTGACTCTACTGCTGAATTGATGATGGGGATTTTGGTGATAGGTGTCTTGGCTGGCCTTGGTGAAGAGTTATTATTCAGGGGGGTATTGCAACCCAAGCTCCATCAGTATACTGGCAATGCACACCTTGGTGTGTGGATTACAGCATTTATCTTTTCCGCGATTCATTTCCAGTTTTATGGATTTTTTCCAAGAATGTTATTAGGAGGAATATTTGGTTACCTCTATCTTTATTCTGGAAGTTTGGTCTATCCGATCATCGCCCATATCTTGAACAATACCTTTACCGTAGTTTTAGTATATTTGAACAAATTGGGCAAAGTGGAATTTGATATAGAACAAACAGACACCGTTTCTTGGCCAATTGCTTTGGGAGGTTTGATAATATTATTGATCAGTCTGAGGCTTTTTAAAGACAAATGTAAACCCATTATTACCGATGAAAAATTGGAGCAAAGTGTTTGAGGACGGATCACCAGTCAGGGCTGAGATCGTCAAAGGTGTCTTGGAATCTCATGGAATACCAGCCTTTATCCTCAACAAAAAAGAATCTGCCTACAAAATACACGGGTATTCAGAAGTGATGGTGCCAGAAAAAGACCATCAAGAAGCCTCAAAAATCATTCAGAATGAGATCACCTTTTAAGCTCAGGTCAAGATTTAATATCAATAATTATAGTAATCTTGGACAACGTGTCATTACCGCATTGATTGGGGCGACTGTGATTGTCTTTGGTTCAGTGTATAGCGAATGGAGCTATTTCCTGATCTTCGGGACTATATTGGCTTTTTCCCAAATGGAGTTCTATAAATTATCTGGACTTGACGGAATGTTGCCATTGAAAAGTTTTGGGACCCTTCTTGGTGTAATCATTTTCTCCCTCTCTTTTCTAATCGAGATGCAGCACTTGCAAGACAAATATTACTTCTTGATCTTTCCATTGTCATCCTTGGTGTTTTTCATCAAGCTGTATAGAAAATCAGATAAAAAACCCTTCACTGGAGTGGCATTTACTTTCTTAGGAATATTTTATGTGGCAGTTCCTTTTGCCTTATTGAACCTTGCGGCATTTTCGGTAGATGGTACCTTCCACTATGAAGTGATCGTGGGTGCATTATTTATATTATGGGCATCTGATACAGGGGCTTATTTTGCAGGGACTAAGTTTGGTAAGACTAAATTATTTGAGCGAGTATCTCCCAAGAAATCCTGGGAAGGCTTCCTTGGAGGCGCAATTTTAGCATATACAGTTGCCTATGTTTTGAGCAAATATTTCACTGCTTTACCAGAATGGCAGTGGTTTTGCATCACTACAATCATCATCATAGCAGGTACTTATGGTGACCTCATTGAGTCCCTTTTCAAACGAAGTATTGAGATCAAAGACTCGGGAAGAATTCTCCCAGGACATGGTGGATTTATGGACCGTTTTGACGGATTGTTATTATCGGCACCATTTATCGCAGCCTTTTTGAAAATCTTTTAAAAATGCCTGTTCGATATTGAAAATACTCCTTAATATTGTATTGTAATTCAACAAGCTCAACTAAAAAAACCCAATATGGCTTACATTGAACCGGCTCCCATTAAGGATGCAGAGAATCCGTTGGAGTCAATGATGGAAAGGTTTAACCTCGCAGCTGAAAAACTTGGACTTTCTGATGAAGTCTACAATGTTTTAAAAAATCCCGCCAAACAAGTTATCGTATCCCTACCAATCACCATGGACAATGGGAAAATCCAGGTGTTTGAAGGAATCCGTGTAATTCACTCTAATATCTTGGGCCCTGCAAAGGGAGGGATTAGATTTGCTCCCGATGTTCACCTAGACGAAGTAAAAGCTTTGGCAGCTTGGATGACATGGAAATGCGCCGTAGTAGACATCCCTTATGGTGGAGGTAAAGGTGGCGTGAGATGTAATCCACGTGAGATGTCCAAAGGAGAGATCGAAAGATTAATGAGAGCTTATACCCTAGCGATGCTAGACGTGTTTGGACCGGATAAGGATATTCCTGCTCCAGATATGGGTACTGGACCAAGAGAAATGGCTTGGTTGATGGATGAGTATTCTAAGGCAAAAGGAATGACTGTGAACTCTGTAGTGACAGGTAAGCCGCTCGTATTGGGTGGTTCGCTTGGCAGAACTGAGGCTACTGGTCGTGGCGTGATGGTGTCAGCACTTGCTGCTATGCAAAAGCTAAAAATCAACCCTTTCCAAGCTACTTGTGCAGTTCAAGGTTTTGGAAATGTGGGATCTTGGGCCTCCTTACTATTAGAGGAAAGAGGTCTGAAGATTGTAGCGATTTCTGATATTTCAGGAGCCTATCACAATGAAAATGGTATCAATATCCAAGAAGCTATCGCTTACAGAGATGGTAATAATGGAACTTTGGAAGGGTTCAAAGGAGCTGAAAAGCTTAATGATCCCATGGAGCTATTAGAGCTTGATGTAGACGTTTTGGTACCTGCGGCAGTGGAAGATGTGATCACCATTCATAATGTGGATAAAATCAAAGCCAAACTAATCGTAGAAGGTGCAAATGGTCCTACTTCAGCCAAAGCAGATGCGATCATCAATGAAAAAGGAATCATGGCTGTTCCAGATATCCTAGCTAACGCTGGTGGTGTGACAGTTTCCTATTTCGAATGGGTACAGAATAGATTGGGCTACAAGTGGACTGCGGAGAGAGTCAATAGAAGATCTGATAGAATCATGAAAGATGCTTTCGATCACGTCTATGAAGCTTCCATTAAGTATGATGTACCAATGAGAATTGCAGCTTATATTGTAGCTATTGACAAAGTCGCTAAGACTTACACTTTCAGAGGAGGCTTCTAATAGCAGGAATCTAAAGTTTATTATATTTGAGGTGTGGAAGTTTTGCTTTCACACCTTTTTCTATACCAATAAGATGAAAATTATAAGCATTGGTTGTAGAGAGCATATTCAAAAGTTCTACCATAAGTTCTAATGAGATATGTTACTCGGGACTTGAGATTGGTAAAAGGGTTTGAAAATAAAATTAATTGATAGACGAAATCTACACAATCATGACGATACATAAAGAAGGAAGAAAGCTCTTGTTTTGGCTGCTGATTATTTTGACAGCCCTCAATTATGCACTTTACTATTACTTCCCCTCTCAAGAAGTGCTTCTCAACGTTGTGCTTTTAGTTAGTGTGGTTTTTTATGTGATCATTTTACAGTTTTTTCGGAACCCCTTCGTGCCAGTCAGAAATGATGATGGAATGGTCTATGCTCCAGCAGATGGGAAGGTGGTTGTAATTGAAGAAGTTGTAGAAGATGAATTCTTTAAGGATAGAAGAAAGCAAGTTTCCATTTTCATGTCTCCTTTCAATGTCCATGTGAATAGATCTCCGATAACAGGCATTGTAGAATTTTTCAAGTACCATCCAGGAAAATACTTGGTGGCTTGGCATCCAAAGTCAAGTACTGAGAACGAAAGAACCACCATGGTTATCAAAGGTACTGATGGGACCAAGCTACTGGTAAGACAGATTGCTGGTGCATTGGCAAGGAGAATCAAATGGTATGTAGATGCAGGATCACCCCTTCAGCAATGTGGAGAATATGGCTTTATCAAATTTGGTTCTAGGGTAGATGTATTTCTTCCTTTGGATGCTGAGGTTTTGGTTCACATGGATCAAAAAACCAAAGGTGGAAGAACCCCAATAGCCAGGCTGAAGAGCTGATAAGCTCTTGGGAAATTTGATTTTTCCCTGTGGCCTTCATTGAATTTTTATATCTTTCATTATGAAGTTCAAGATCGCAGTATTAGGCACTGGCAATGTTGCCTCCCACTTGGTCCCTGCTTTGGAAAATGCAGGACACACAGTGACCGAAGTTTATGGCAGGAATATAGCAGCAGCTGCTAAACTTTGCGATTCTGTATATGTAGCTGAGCCAAAGGAGGACTTGGATTTCTCTGATAGTCAAGCGGAGATTTTTATTTTAGCTCTTAGTGATGCCGCAATATCAAATGTAGCAGATGAAATCATCCTTCCTGAAGAAAGCATACTTGTACATACTTCTGGGACAGTTCCGCTAAGCATACTTGGATATAGTTCTGCTGCCTATACTGGGATCCTATATCCATTGCAGACTTTTACCAAAGGCAGGGAAGTAGATTTTGAAGATGTTCCTTTTTTGATAGAATCAGAAGATCAAGAGACTTTACAAAAAATTAAAAAACTTGCCAAAAGCCTTTCAAACCAGGTTTACCTAGTTAAGTCGAAGGATCGGTTGGCGCTACATGTGGCAGCTGTATTTGCTAGTAATTTCACCAATCATATGATTCGACTCTCAGAGGAAATAATGGGCAGGCAAGGTTTGGATTTTGAAATGCTCAAGCCATTGATTATTGAATCCATCAGCAAAAGTCTCCAGCTAGGGGCAAAAAAAGCGCAGACAGGTCCTGCTGTCAGAGGAGATTATGACACCTTGGATAGCCATTATCAGTTTTTGAGTTACAATGAACAGGTTGCTGAAATCTACAAGTTGATTTCACAGGATATCATTGATGTTAATTGAGGAGTAGATTATGAATTTTTAAGATTTGAAGATTGAAAAATTCTTAATTTTTAGGATTGCTGATGACAAAAATAAAAAAACCACACAAACTCTTAGCAATTGAATATGTGTGGTTTTTGTCAGCAGAATTTAATTAATGATCCCAAGTCCCAAATTTTCCTGCTTGGTAATCTTGATAGGCTTGCATGATTTCTTGTTGCGTATTCATGACAAAAGGTCCTTGGGCAACCATAGGCTCGTTGAAAGGCTTGGCATGACCAAGAATGATAATAGCATCCTCCGAAGCTTTCACTGTCAGACTTTCTCCATCATTGTTGAATTCGACTAGGTTACGAAAAGGAATAGTCTCTCCTTGTACCTGTACTGCTCCTTTGACGATGTAAAAGAAGATGTTTTCTTCCTGAGGAATTTCCTTGGTGAGACTACTTCCTTCACTCATGTGAATAGTGCTCAGAGTTATCGGAGAGATGGTTTCAAATGAACCCTGATTACCATTCCATTCTCCAGCTATGAGTTGTACGTTGATTTTTCCATTATCTAGTTTGAAACTTGTGATTTCATCTTTTTGTAGACCAATGTATTTTGGTTTGGTCATTTTGTGTTTGGCAGGTAAGTTGACCCATAATTGAAGGATTTCAAGATCTCCTCCTTCTTTTTTGAATTTCTCAGAACTCACTTCAGCATGGATCAAACCACTTCCAGCAGTCATCCACTGGATTCCACCTGCTTCGATGACAGATTCATGGCCCCCAGAATCCATGTGCATGATGTCTCCTTCTAAAATGAAGGTGACCGTCTCCATTCCTCGATGAGGATGAGGGCCAAAAGGTAGACCATTATTATTTTTTGGGTAAGTCTGATGCCCATGGTGATTGAGGAAAATAAATGGATCTATCTGCCTTAGGTTATGTGAAGGCAGTGGATTGTATGTAATCAGATCAGCGATTGGATGATATGCAGCGGGGTGTATTCTCTTAATTGTTTTCATAGTGGTATTTAATGTATATACATGAAATCGAGAAATTGTATATTTTGTTCCCTTTTCTTGAAAAATATTATAAGTTCTAATCTTGATGGAACGCTGATGACGCTGATTTTAAAGATTATCGCAGATATATTTTGATTCTTTTCTCTGCGTATTCATTGTGTTTCTCCTTGGTTAGGGTATTCATAGCCACAAAGAGTATAATGATACACAAAGAGTGTGATAAAAAATCTGTGCAAATCTGCCAAATCTGTGTGCTACTATTATGGAACGCGGATGGCGCTGATCTTACAGATTATCGCAGTTTTTTTAATGCTCTCCACTGCGTATTCGATGTGTTTTACTATGATAGAAAAGGTTAGCTATAAGAATCAAAGACCGGTTATGAAATAGTTGAGCAAGAAAAAAAGCACCGAGTCTTAGCTCAGTGCTTTTAATAATATCTCAAATTATGTGAATACTTTTAATTCACTTTAATACCAATAACCTCAGGTTCCAAAATTAACATTTGCATTTGGTCAATATCTATTAGTACCTAATATCAATCAATATCTAATTAAGATATATCAGGGTTTTACTTTATTACTTTCCGAGTTTCGCTTATGAATAAATCATTACTTCAACCAAGCGAGTTGAATTTCGTCTGGAGCTTTCATTCTATCAGCTACGCGCATGTATCTGTCTGATAAGCCTGAGAGGTAATCCTGAGCTTTGGCAGCAGCATCTGATAGACCTGTAAGAGATTCGATTTTCCAAAGTTTCACCAAATGGTCGATGATTCTAGCATAATCCCAACCTGTGTAAACACCGATTTTTTGGGTGATTGCAGAGAATTGATCAAATAGGCTAGGGTTAGCACTTCCTTTTCCCATCAGAACTGCAGGCATGACGATTTGCTTGCGCATCATTTTTTCAAAAGCGAGAATTGCTCCATTTGGATCAATATTGAAGATCTCAGACATAAAAGATTTGTATGCTTTTTCATGTCTTGCCTCGTCACCAGCGATGGTTTTACAAATTCTTGAAAGCACATCGTCACCAGCTTTATCAGCTAGTTTTCCAGTATTCACGTGGGAGATTTTGGTTGCTCTTTCTTGGAATGAAGTATAGATGATTGCCTGATATGGATCTTTTTCAGACTTAGGATCAAAACCATTGTAGATGAGTCTATGTATGGTCTGCTCCACTTTCTTCATATCAGCTCTACCTGATAGGTAAAGGTATTTGTTGAGCAGGTCACCGTGACGATTTTCTTCAGCTGTCCAGGCCTTAGACCATCTTACCCAGCCAGATGGACTGAGAAGGTTGCCCTCTGGATTGATTCCCTCCAATAGATTGAAATAAGTCTGGTAACTCGGTAAGGCCTCTTCAGTGATCATATTTCCAATCAAGGAAGTAATGATGGTATCTGGAATTCCAGCGGCTCTTTCTTGTAGCTGCTTGACTTGGTCAAAAGCATCTGGTTCTCCCATATCAGGGAGAAAATCTGTGGGTTGCCAGCAGTCATCTGGGTCTACCAATGTATTGTCTACTGCATAACCCACAAAGTCATCGAGTTGACTGATGACCTCAAGATTTTTTTCTAATTCGTAATTGATGTGTTCTGACTTATTCATAATTGCGTTCACTTTACCTCTTCGGAATATGCTTGGAGAGCATAATTTTTTAGAGGAAATCTACCTTAAAGGTAAGGACATTCACTTGAATTCGTATAGAGAAAACCAGATTTCTAAATCGAGTATCCAATTAATAGGACAAGCGGTATGCTGCTACTTTATTTTTGAAGAACGTAGGCACAAGGACAATATTCTCGGAAGGAATAAAACTTATATCGGCAGTATTGGAATCTTCAGCTTTGGTGTCCAATAATAATGTTGCGATGCCATTCTGGATGAGGTAGATTTCACCTTGCCATCTGCTTGCTAAGAAAGTACTATCGTCTATGATGATCAGCCCATCTCCACCAGTGACTTCTTGGTTGATCATTTCAAAATTGCCTTTTTCATCGTACTTTTTTAAGCCTTCTGCATCCAAGCCATATAATGTACCATCTCCTCCAACTCTCAGCCCATTGATGTTATTTTGTCCTTCTGCAAAAAGGTAAATCTCACCAGCTAATAAAAAGTGGATCTTGCCAGTTGCCATGTCAGAGAAATAAACTCTATCATTGTGTACATCCACATCATTGAGGAAAGCAGCATCTTCTACCGCATATCTGTTGCTGATATTAGCTGTTTCAATGTCTATTTCAACCAGTTCATCAATATTGGTTACATAGAGTTTGCCATTGGTGATTCCCATACCTTTGGGCGCATCAATTCCCGTGACCCATTCTTGCTCTATAATATTACCTTCTTTGTCTATGATACTGATGGAACCTTTGCCATCTTTTTCTGTGGGATTGCCATCGATGTTAGCAACATAGATGGTGCCTGTCGCTTCATCATACAGCACAGATTCATTGGTGATTAAAGTATCATCAGTCTCCCATAAGAGCGTTAGGGTTGGTGTGATTTCGTCTTCATTTTCATCCTCAATGACTGTTTCATTAGAGCCGTTTCCGCAGGACACCAAAAGGAAAGTCGCTAACAGCGAGAGTTGAATAAATAATGAGTTTTTCATGTTTTTTGAATTAATAAATTGAAAATGAATAGTTTGTTAAGTTAATAATTTTTGTCCAAACCATTTTAAAAGTAGTGTTTTGACTTCCTTTACATAGGTTTAAACCCAAATAATAACCGTTTATAAATCTTATAGTTTTGGGTATTTGTGTATTATTTAAATTGAAATCTAAACCTGTACTTTATGAGAAAAATTTTATCACTTACACTTGGGGTAGCCATGGCTTTTGCTTGTAGCGAAAAGGCTGTAGAAGTGGATTACACCCAACTCACTGATGAGGAAAGGCTGGAAATAGCCAAAGAAATCGCTAAAAATACCATCATTGTAGATGGCCACATGGATCTTCCATTTAGGATGTACAACCAAGGCAACACCATGACAGGTGAAGTCTATGACTTCATCAATCGACAAGAGTCAGGAAACATAGATTATGTTCGAGCGATGGAAGGTGGAATGGATGCGCCGTTTATGGCGATCTATATTCCAGCAGGATATCAGGATAGAGGTGGGGCAAAAGATTTGGCTGATACCTTGATCATGATGGTCGAAAGGTTAGCAACTACTTGGCCCGATAAAATTGCTCTGGCCAAATCTCCAGAAGAGATTGAGGCTAATTTCAAAAAAGGTCTGCTTTCGCTTCCTATGGGAATAGAAAATGCTGCTGCTATAGAAGATGACTTGAGTAATGTGGAATATTTTTACAACAAAGGCATTAGATATATGACGCTGACCCATGGTAAAGATAACTTGGTTGGGGATTCTTCTTATGATGATGCAGAAACGCACGGCGGGTTAAGTGAATTTGGAAAAGAGGTTGTGGCTGAGATGAACAGATTGGGTATGATCATCGATGTATCTCACATTACTGACAAAACTTTCTTTGATGTAGCAGCGCTTAGCAAGGCACCGATCGTGGCTACTCACAGCTCAGCCAGGAAATTCACACCCGGCTTTGAAAGAAATGTGTCAGATGAAATCATCCAAAAAATAGCAGAGAAAGACGGAATGGTCATGATCACCTTCGGTGGTAGCTTTTTGGATCAAGCATACTCTGAGAAAAACAGTGCCAATAGAGCGCATATCGCAGCATGGCTAGAAGAAAATGGCCTAACAAGAAGAGATGAAGCTGCTCAGGAATACATCAATGAATACATGGAAGCTAATAAGCCTACTGTACATGTAAGTAAAGTAGCTGAGCATATAGATCATGTGGTCAAGTTAGTTGGTATAGATCATGTAGGTTTGGGGTCAGATTTTGATGGAGTAGGAGACTCCCTTCCTGAAGGATTAAAAGACGCTTCTATGTATCCTAACTTGATCGCTGAATTGTTGAAACTAGGGTATTCTAGAGCCGACATAGAGAAGATTTGTTATCAAAATTTCTTCCGTGTTTGGAAGGCTGTTGAAGCTGCGGCAGGAAAATAATTGTTATATATTCATAAACCATAAAACCATAAAAGGGAAGCAGCGCTTCCCTTTTTTTATCCATCCAATCATGAATGATCATATTTCATTGATTTCCTTTTCAAGTTTATGAAGAATCTGATTGATTTCTTCTTCTAGCTGTTTGAAAAGCATCAGATTCTCTTCAACAGATAGCTCTTTAATTTTTTCTATTTCCCCTGCTATTTCAGACAGTTTTTTCAAATCAAGATTCAAAGCAATTCCTCTAATGGCATGAGCAGTTTGTTTAATCTTATTCAGGCTTTTTCCGGAAATATCAACAACGATCTGTTCTTGAAGCTTTATCAAATTTTCTTTGCTGACTACGATCAGTTCCTTGAAAAAATCAGGATCGGTTGATTTATACTCTTCAAATTTAGATTCAAATACCTTCTCTTCTACTTTATTATCTAGGTACTGAAAGAGTTTTTCAGAAATATCAGAAACCAAAATGGGCTTGCTCAAGTAATCATCCATACCTGCTTCTAAGCATCTTTCATACTCCCCTTTTACTGTCCCAGCAGTGAGTGCGATGATTGGTGTTTTCTTCCCTATTTCAAATGCCCTGATGGCCTGTGTTGCTTCATAGCCACTCATTTCTGGCATTTGTATGTCCATAAAGACGATTTCTGGTTTGTAGATTTTGAATAACTCTACTGCTTCCAATCCATTTTTAGCCTCGTAAATTGCTGCTGAAGGAATCAGGTTTCTGACGATTGTTTTGGCCAACAACATATTTACTGGATTGTCATCAACAAGGAGAATTTTTCGGTTTTTAACTGCCAATAAGTCTTCTTCAATAGGACTTTCTTCATCAGGTTTTGAAGGTAATTCTAGTCCATCTGGGTTTTCAAAAGGTACAGTGATAGTAAAGTAGAATCTGCTTCCTTCTCCCATTTTGGTTTCCAGCTCTAGTTTACTATCCATCAGTTCTAAGAGTTTGTTACAGATGGTCAAACCTAAGCCTGTCCCTCCATACTTTCTTGTGGTAGAATTGTCCTCTTGAGCAAATGCCTCGAAAATGATTTTTTCTTTTTCCTTAGAAATGCCAATTCCAGTATCTTTCACAGCAAATGTCAAATCCGCATGTTGATTTTTATAATCGATAGATTTTGCTTGAATGGATAGTTCTATCTCCCCTTCTTTTGTGAATTTGACCGCATTACTAAGCAAGTTCATCAGGATCTGCTTGATCCGAGTTATATCTAACAAAACTACTTGAGGAAGTTTGAGATCTAGGCTAAGTAATAGCTTCAGGTTTTTTTCTTCTACCAAAGGCTTGATGACTGTGAGAGTTTCCTCTGCCAATTCTTTCAAATTCAATTTGATGGGGCTGAGCTCAAGTTTCCCAGCTTCAATTTTGGAGAAATCTAGAATATCATTGATCAGGTCAAGCAACAGATTGCCTGACTGTGTAATGGATTTGAGGTAGTTTCTTTGTGTTTGGTCTAAGCTAGTACGCATCAATAGATCTGAAAATCCGATTACGCCATTGAGTGGTGTTCGAATCTCATGACTCATATTGGCCAAAAATTCTGATTTTGCAATACTGGCTTCTTTAGCTTGTTGCATTGACTTGAAAAGGTTTTGTTCTAATGTTTTTCTTTCAATTGCATTAGAAATACTGTCTGCAAAGCTCAGCAACAAGGCTGCTTCTGCATCGCTCCAAACTTTTTCATTGGCACAATCGTCAAATCCCACGTAGCCCCAAAAATCATCACCTACAAATATTGGAATGAGTAGTATAGACTTGATTTCTTGTCCTTCTAGTAAGCTTTTGAGCTCAATGTCTCTGAGTTGTGAGACAATTGTTTGGTAAGTCTTATTGATTTTGAGAAAATCTACAGCCTCTCCATATAGATCCATAGGTAAGCCTTGCAAATTCGGATTGTTGATTTCTGGTGGCACGCCTGATGCACTCCATTCAAATCGCTGTGAACTATACAAGTTGCCCTCTTCATCTTGGCTATTCTCAAATAAATAAGCTCGATCTACCCCTGCCCCTTCTCCAAGAATAGTGATGGCTTTTTGTGTTGCAATTGCAAAATCTCGGTTTGATAGCAGTTCCTTAGTGGCCAAAGCTATAGACTTGAGCATACGTTCATTCCTCAGTAGGTTAGCATTTGCTTTTTGAAGCTTTTGTTCATTGGACTTGAGGATGATCTGTGTTTTTTTCTCCGCTGAAATATCCCTCAGCATGATGTAATGAATAGGATCATCACCATGACCCTGTTCTACCGCAGATTCCCTGCTGAGGAGGAGAGTTTGGCCATTATGTGGATGTAACTCAGATGGAGAAGCAGGGTTTTTGATGTCTAAATAGCTACTAGTGCCAGGCCATTCAGCCAAAAGTTTTGATTTAGTTAAAGCTCCTTGGAGTTTAAGCAACCTCAATACTGTCTTATTATAGGTGATGATTTCTCCTGTTTTGTCCAAAATAATAACCCCGTCACTGAGTTCATTAAAAATTTTCTCGAATGCTATGGGCATTGACTTAAGAAGCCCCAATTTGAATAGTCCCCAATACATGAAGATGGCACTCAGTGCCAATGAGAAAGGAACTAGATCTAGAGGTGTCTCATAAAACTCAAATAAATCTAAAATATGTGTCAACCAAGGAATCAATGTAGCCATCAGGATGATGACAACTTGCTTCGAAAATGCATCTGGAACAAATAATAGCATTCTGATTAACAGAATATTGGTGATAACCACCAAAATGATATTGTAAATACCATACAACCAATGAACTATACCAGGCTCTAAGACGATGGAAGTGTAGAGTTCATGTGAAAGGGTTCCAAAGCTTTTATAGAAGAGCTGATGAAAATTATTTGTAAAAAGCAATAGCAGAAAAATCACTGCGGAGCCAAAAAGGAAGGATTTGCCAAGTGTATTTAAGAACTTTCCATTTCCGCTGTATTTTAGAGTGAAAGCTAACAGTAATGGTGTGATAAAAACACCTCCTATGAACTCTAATTTATAAAAACCGACGATGTAAAATTCTGAGGTAGAAATGATTTCAAACCCATATAGCACTGCATATAAAAAGCATGAAATCAGAAGATAGGTAAAGTATTTTTCCCCATACTCATTGTTTTTTTTTCTACTTAGAATGATCAAAAAGAGAAAAAGGATACTTGTGGTAAATACAGGTATGGAAATCAAATTAAACTGAAACTGCTCAAACATAATATGTCTTTAAAAGTTAAACCTAAATTACAAAAAACACTCAATAATATACATTAAACAATATTTAATTGATAAATTTAAACTTCTTATGATTCCTTGGTATAGTTGTTGAACTACATAGCAGATTAAATAATGACATTCTAAAAACTGAACTCTTATGAAAAATTTAACTTTAACTTTTGGCTTTCTATTTTGTATGCTTTTGTCCTCTGCTGGAGTGCAAGCTCAAGGAGCTGCTGAAAAGAAAGAAATGAGTAAGTCTGAGATAGCTGAAATGAAACAGGCTCAAAAGGAGGAAAAACAGCGATTGGCAAAGGAAAAGAAAGAACTTAAAGCGCAACAAGCCGAGGTAAAGCGAATGCAAGCTGCAGAAAAAGCAGAAGCAAAGCGAGTAAAAAACCTTGAAAAGGCGCAAAAAAATTATGATAAAGCTGTGACAAAGCGGCAAAAAGCAGAAATCAAATTGGCTCAACAAAACTTGAAAATAGAGAAGGCTATTCAAAAAGGTACTACAAATGAAAAAGTAGCAAAAATGGAATTGAAACAAAAGCAACTAGAAATCAATGTAGAAAAGGCCAACTCTGAAATCTCCAAATTTGAAAGAGATCTTGAAAGATACAAGTCAAAGGAGAATTAATTGACCTTATTCTAATCAAAATAATGAGCCCACATTCGTGGGTTTTTTTTATGTCCCAGTTATTTCACTTTGATCAGACTTCCTTACCTGATTTTGATGCTAGGCCTTCGAGAATTCTGCCAAATAGTCTTGAAATCGAGCGCTGTAAGTGATTTTTTCGGACATTTTTTCAGCAAAATCGCTCTGGTTGAGCATTTGATGAGTTGCTTGATGTGAGCTATACTGAAGGTTGGAAACACTAACATCATATCGATCTATATAGCTTAACTACCACAGCAACAGAAAAACTATCAAATAATGGATTTCAAACAATTCACCATCAAGTCTCAAGAGGCTATTCAAAAGGCCGCAGAATTGACTTTGGCCGAGCAACAGCAGGTCATAGAGCCAGCACATCTTTTGAAAGGAATCTTTTCAGAAGATGAGAATGTCACTGATTTTATCTTTAAAAAATTATCAGTGAATAAAAATCTGATCGCCCAAAAATTGGAAGAGCTTATTAAAAGCTTCCCAAAAGTAAGTGGTCAGCAACCTTATCTATCCAATTCAGCCAATCAAGTACTTACCAAAGCCAAGGATTACCTCAAGACCTTTGGGGATGAGTTTGTGGCTATTGAACATTTGCTTCTGGCAGTACTGAATGGATCAGACAAGGCAGCACAATTATTAAAAGATCAAGGGCTCAATGAAAAGAACTTGATCGAAGCCATCAAGGAACTAAGACAAGGAAATAAAGTGACAGACCAAAATGCAGAATCTAAATATAGGGCATTGGAGAAATACTCCAAGAACCTGAATGAAATGGCCAAAAAAGGGAAAATAGACCCTGTCATTGGCCGTGACGAAGAGATTAGGAGAGTATTACAGATTTTAGCTAGGAGGACCAAAAATAACCCTATTCTTCTCGGGGAACCGGGGGTTGGTAAAACAGCTATCGTGGAAGGTCTCGCTCAGCGAATCGTCAGTGGTGATGTCCCAGAGAATCTCAAATCAAAAACATTGATCTCCTTGGATATGGGTTTGCTCGTAGCTGGTGCCAAATACAAAGGAGAATTTGAAGAAAGACTCAAAGCAGTCATCAAAGAGGTGACAGATTCAGATGGGGAGATTATCATATTCATTGATGAAATCCACACCCTTATTGGAGCAGGTGGAGGAGGAGAAGGCGCAATGGATGCTGCAAACCTGCTCAAGCCTGCATTGGCTCGGGGAGAATTGCATGCCATCGGTGCTACCACGCTGAAAGAATATCAGAAATACATCGAGAAAGATAAAGCCCTTGAAAGAAGGTTTCAGTCAGTGATAGTGGACGAACCTGATGCCGCTGATGCCATATCAATCTTGAGAGGGATCAAAGATAAATACGAGCTCCACCATGGTGTAAGAATCAAGGACGATGCGGTGATTTCAGCAGTAGAACTTTCACAAAGGTATATTTCTGATCGTTTTCTACCTGATAAAGCAATTGATTTGATGGATGAAGCTGCAGCCAAATTGAGAATGGAAATCGATTCACTTCCACAGGAATTGGACGAGCTCAATAGGAGGATCATGCAGCTAGAAATCGAGCGAGAAGCAATCAGAAGAGAAAACAACAAGGATAAAGAAGCAATTCTAAGTAAGGAAATTGCAGAATTATCTGAGAAGAGACAGAGTGTCAAAGCCAAGTGGGAAAGTGAAAAAGCTGTCATCACTGGTATCAGAAGAGAAAAGGAGAATATCGATAAATTCAAGCTGGAGGCAGAGCAAGCAGAAAGAGCAGGCGATTTTGGTAAAGTAGCCGAGATCAGATATGGTAAAATCGTGGAAGCGGAGAAAAAACTAGAGTCCTTCAAAAGTCAATTAGAAGAAATGCAACAAGGCTCTCCGCTACTCAAAGAGGAGGTAGACAATGAAGATATTGCCGCTGTGGTTTCCAAATGGACGGGTATCCCATTGAGCAAAATGATTCAAAGTGAGCGCGAAAAACTGCTCCACTTAGAAGAAGAATTGGGGAAAAGAGTAGCTGGGCAGCGAGAAGCAATCGTAGCATTGTCAGATGCAGTCCGAAGAAGCCGGGCTGGACTTCAGGATCCCAAGCGTCCTATTGGTTCATTCATATTCATGGGTACCACGGGAGTTGGAAAAACAGAATTGGCGAAAGCCCTTGCAGAATACCTCTTCAATGATGACAATGCTATGGTCAGGATAGACATGTCAGAATACCAAGAGAGACATGCCGTATCCAGACTGGTAGGAGCACCTCCAGGCTATGTAGGGTATGATGAAGGCGGTCAACTTACAGAAGCTGTGCGAAGAAAACCCTATTCTGTTGTCTTACTTGATGAGATTGAAAAAGCCCATCCTGATGTGTTCAACATCCTACTTCAAGTATTAGATGATGGTCGGTTGACAGATAATAAGGGTAGGATTGCCAATTTCAAAAACACCATCATCATCCTTACTACAAATATTGGGTCAGCATTGATTCAAGAGCGATTTGCCGAGATGGAGGAGTGGAACAAGGAGGAGATACTGGAGAAAACAAAGGCAGAGGTCTATGATCTTTTGAAGAAATCGGTAAGACCAGAATTTCTGAATAGGATTGACGAGACGATCATGTTCGAACCACTTCACAAAGGAGTAATTAGGAAAATCGTGGATATCCAATGGAGAGAGATTCAAAAGCGTCTTGAAGAATCCAACATTGAGATAGAGGCTACGCCAGAGGTTTTGGATTACTTGGGAGAAGTTGGTTTTGATCCGCAGTTTGGAGCGAGACCTCTCAAGCGAACCATGCAGCGATTGATCTTGAATGAACTCTCTAAGCAAATCTTATCAGGATACATCAAGAATGATTCAGCAGTATTGGTGGACTTGGATGCTGACAATCAAGTATACTTCAAAAACATCGAGTCGGTGGAAGTTTGAAAGTAAAATGATGGTGGTTTAGATAAAATTTTTGGTGTAGATTGGTTATGGCCTCAGGGGAATTCTCTTGGGGCCTTTTTTAATTCCCAAACCAATAAGTCAAGTCAAATCGGCCTTCTGCTTGGGCTTCCTCTGCGGTATTGAGAAGGGGGAAGAAATTGATTCCAGTCAGTACTTCTACACTATCTATGCTCACCGCGTAATGGCTGAGGTCACCACTTGCTGCTTCATTTTTCATGACAAATGCAATCCCTTGTGGATTGTTGACAGATTTTCTGAGCAAAACTTTGTAATAATATGTCGGGATCCTGATAGGACTATTTCCTAGAGTAGGAAGCGAATCATGTAAGATGGGGCCTGTGGCGATATAGATGCTGTCTTTTTCTGAAGCAAAACGTCTGACTTGATCTTCAAGTCTTTTCCAAATTCCACGATTGAACCCAGGAACTTGCGGACTTGCATTGGTCAAGAAAAAGCTATCATACATGCTCTCGGCGCTATAACTCATATCTGCTGCTGGTGCTAAATGTCCTCTATCATAGCCAGAGTTGCGGTAGGCTGCGTCACGAGGACTCAGTTCACCCAGTCTTCTTTCCATTCTAAAATTACTCGATCGCTCTTCGCCCGAGCCTAGATGTGCTCTGCATAGCAAGTAACTTACCCATTTGGCATGTCTGGTCAACGTATCAAACTCTAGAACAAAGCCATTATAATCCAAAAAGTAGTCTTTAGAAATAACTTCAGGTACAAAATTTCTATAAGCTTCTTTGACAAATGAGAGATCTATAGTAGGGATTATTTCAATTTCACTTAATGCTGGCTCAATAGATGGATAAGCTGGTGAAGGGCTACTTTTTGAGCCTTGCTCCAGTGTTTTGCAATTGGTGACCAATACAAATAGCAAAACAACAAGCAATATCCTTTTCATTTTTTGTAATTATTTTAAGGTTTGGTTTCCAAAGTAAAGATAAATTCTCAAAACCTCCCCACCCCAAATCCATCAATCAGAATCCCAGTGGCTTCTTTTTGGTGGATTTGGGTGAGGATTTTCCCTGTGGCTGGAGCCATGGAAATCCCCATCATGCCATGACCAGAGCCGACTAATACATTTTCCATACCAGGTGCCTTACCTATGTATGGAAGACCATCTGGTGAGCAAGGTCTAAGTCCTTTCCAGATCTCTTCTGGTTCAGGAAATTTTGATTGAAAATCAGGATAAAAGCGGTTGATGGATTCAAAAATCCCTCTGACCCGATTCATATTTATTTTTTCATTGGTACCTGCTATTTCCATCGTTCCGCCAAATCTCACTTGATTACCATAAGGACTTACGGCCACCTTCATCTCAGTCAGGATGGATGCCTGCTTGATCTCTGGTTGATTTTCTTGAACGAAACTGTAGCCCTTTCCTCCCATCATGGGCAGTTTGAATCCTAAAATTTTGGCCAACTCACCTGACCAAGCTCCTCCACAGAGGATAAATTGATCACCCTCTATTGCCCATTCAGGAGTAACGACTGCGCTGACTTTAGCTCCTTTTTTCTCAAAACCCAAAACCGATAAATTAGATTTGAATGTAACGCCTTTTGATTTGAGGTAAGTCTTTAGATAATTGTATAATGCGGAAGGAGATAAATGCGCATCACCGGGAAACAATATTGCTCCACGCGCTTTTACTTCCAGATTAGGTTCTAGGTTTGCAATGTCATCTGGGCTAAGAATTTCAGCTTCCAAGCCATGCTTTCTCGCCAAGTGGGCAAATTCAATTTCCTCCTTTTCCACTTCTGGAGTTTGATAAAGCATCATCAATCCCTTTTCTACTAAGCCTAAGTCTGCATCAGTATGTTTTGATTTGAATTCTTGATAAAGTGATTTGCTCAACAAACTGATATTTTTCAAAAAAGGGATACTTTTTTCCACGTGTTGTGGATTGGCAGCACGATAAAATAACCAGGACCACTCAAGCAGTTTCCTATCCAATCGTGGATGAATGTAAAAAGGACTTTTAGAAGAAAACATCCAACTGATTCCCTTGGAAATCATCCCTGGAGCAGCCAAAGGAATAATATGACTCGGCACAATCATGCCTGCATTTCCGGTAGAAGTAGTCACCTGCATGTCACCTTTATCTACAATCACAACTTCCACTCCTGCTTCTACCAAATAGTAAGCAGTAAAAAGTCCAATAATGCCTCCGCCGATGATGATGGTTGGTTTCATATTTTATTGTACAATGTATGAAGTACCATGTACCAAGACATGGATTTCATTTAAAGAAAGTTAAGGGTTTTGGCTCTTTGCATTAACATTCTTTTCTTCAAGAAAGATAATGTTTTTTGGAAAAATAGAGTCAGAAAAAATTATTGAAGGGTAATATTTGGTTTGATAAAGTTTAAGGATTGGTCATAAACTCTTGATGATTTTCAGATGGCCATTTTTATTAATAATAAAAAAATATCGGATAATTTACCTAATAGAAAAATAATCCTGTCTTAAGATGGAACACTGATGACACGGATTGAGCAGATAGTCGCAGATCAAAAATGTGTAGAATAAGAAAATCTGATTTATGAAAAAATTCTGGGTTGGACGGAACGCAGAACCTGTCCCGAGTATCGTGATGACGCGGATTATGCGGATGATCGCTGATAAAAAATCCGTGTTCATCCGCCAAATCAGCGTCTTCCGAGTTCCATTCTCTATATCACTTGAAATCCATGCACATAAGGATCATCATCATCCAGTATGATCGTATTGTAGCCATAGACTTTTGCCCAACCTTCTATGCTTGGGATGATAGCTGGTCTGCCCGCAATTTCAGTGACTTCTTCAATTCTTCCGGTAAATTTAGATCCAATAAAACTCTCGTGGATGAATTCATCACCAGGCTTCAGCCAACCCTTGGCAAACCACTGTGCCATTCTTGCCGAGGTTCCAGTTCCGCATGGAGAGCGGTCTATGGCTTTTTCACCATAAAAAACTGCATTTCTGGCAGTACTTGAGGCATCTATGGTCTCACCTGTCCACAGCACATGTGTCAAGCCTTTGATCTGAGGATGTTCGGGATGCACAAACTCATACTTTTCATTCATCTTTTGACGAAGATTTCTTGCCATAGAGATCAGCTGTTCTGCTTTGAAATGCTGAAGCCCGGCAAAATTTTCCTGAGGATCTACAATACAATAGAAATTGCCCCCATAGGCCACATCTACCGTAAGCTTACCCAGTTCATCAGTTTCAATCTCCAATCCTTCCGCTGCAAGGAAGCTCTTTACATTTGTCAGTTTTACCGAAGTTACTTTTTTACCTTCCTGCTTGTATTTCACCAAAACCAACCCTGCGGGGGCTTCCATTCTCAGGAAACCTGGTGTTTTGGGCTGGATCAATCCCTCCTCTATGGCTACAGTGATTGTTCCGATAGTTCCATGTCCACACATAGGCAAGCAACCTGATGTTTCTATAAAAAGGACTGCAAAATCATTTTCAGGATCATGTGGAGGAAAAAGCATAGATCCGGACATCATATCGTGTCCCCTAGGTTCAAACATCAGCCCTGTCCGGATCCAATCTAGGTTTTCCAGGAAGAACTTCCTTTTTTCCAACATAGTATCACCTTGTAGAAACGGAACTCCGCCGGCTACTACTCTCACCGGATTGCCACAAGTATGGGCATCTATGCATTGGAAGGTTTTTTTCATGTTTTATTATTGAAATACTGTAGAAATACTGTAGAAATACAGTTGAAATATATTGAAATAGGGGGATAAATATTTCACGAAGCATATTTCAGCGAAGCTATATATCTACCCTATTTCACCAAAGGTATATTTCAGCGAAGCATATCCCAAAGCGCTCCGCTATCGAGACTTCCGCTAAAGTTCCAGTTTCTATCTTATTTCACAAAGTGTATTTCACCTTTATTTCGCGAAGCATATTTCAAATCTTTTTATTAAGGTGAGGGTCAATATCCACAAATATCGCACTGCAAATATCCATCAATATCTATTTCAATATATTTCAGCGAAGCTATATTTCTACTTTATTTCACCGAAGGTATACTTCATTTCTATTTTTTGAATTCCCCGTCCACCATTCTCCAAATCCCCAGCGGATTATCGGCTCTCAGTGCATCAGGGAGTAGTTCATGTGGCATGTCTTGGAATGCGATCGGCCGAGCGAATCGCTTGATAGCATAGGAGCCAACAGATGTGAATCTACTATCGCTGGTAGACGGATAGGGACCTCCGTGTTGCATGGCATGGCTTACTTCTACTCCGGTTGGCACTCCTTTGAATAACAACCTGCCGCACTTTTCTTCCAACTGATTGATCAAATCGGCTTTATTGGCCAACTCTTCTTCTTCCCCCCAAAGGGTGATCGTCAATTGACCATGAAGCCGCTGCGCAATTGCAAAGAGTTCATTGAAATTTTCATACACCACCATCAAGGCAAATGAACCGAATACTTCTTGCTGAAAATGATCATCCTCTAGCCAGTCTGTAGCCTTGATTTTGGCCAAAGCAGGATAGGCTTTGATCAGGTCTTTTGCCTCAGCTACCTGTACCCAATGGAGTTCTTTGCGCTCCTTCATGCTCTCCAACGACTTATAGTAAGCCTCTGCTATTCCCTCGTGCAACATTGGAGCTGCTGCGATTTCTTCCAATTCTTTTTTTACAGCCTCAGCAAAATCCTCTGCATGCGCGCTGGGTACCATGATTAATCCGGGGTTGGTACAAAACTGTCCCGCTCCGAGTGTCAGAGAACCGACAAATTGCTTGGCCAAAACTTCTAAGTTGTTTGCAAGCTTCTTTTTAAAAGTAATGATTGGATTGACAGAGCCCATTTCTGCAAAAACAGGGATCGGTTCTTCTCTTTGATGAGCAAGGTCAAATAAGGCTTTTCCACCTGTAAATGATCCCGTAAATGCCACTGCTTTAGCCAAAGGGTGTTTCACCAAAGCTTGACCTTCGGCTATTCCTCCTTCTACATGGGTAAATAATCCTACGGGCAATCCGGAATCTATGGCAGCTTTTTGGATGATCTGTCCTACCAATTTGGAGGTGTCTGGATGCGCTGGGTGGCCTTTGTAAATCACTGGGCAACCTGCTGCCAAAGCGGAAATTGTATCCCCACCAGCGGTAGAAAATGCCAACGGAAAATTACTTGCTCCAAAAACCACAATAGGCCCTAAGGGTGTCAAATATCTCCGTAAATCAGGCTTGGGGGCAGGGGCTCTGTCTGGATTAGCATGATCGATTACAGCCTCTACCCAAGACCCTTCCTCCACCAAATTGGCAAACAAACGGATCTGTCCAACTGTCCTTCCCAACTCACCGGAAATCCTTCCTTCTGGTAAATTGGATTCTCCGGCAGCAATAGGGATTAAAGTCGCTTTTTCCGCCTCTATTCCTTCAGCGATCCGTCTTAAAAATTTGCCTTTATCCTTTCCTGAAACATTTTTGAAATGTAAAAAAGCATCTTGAGCGGATTGGAATATTTGGTCGTAGTTCATGATTTCTTTTTTAAAATTAAAATGGCTTTAAGTGATTGGAATACAATAAATATATATAGAAATATGGTAGAAATAGAATTGAAATATAGTGGAAACATGGGTCATACTGAATATTTAGCGGGATCCCTAAGAGCAAAGTGATTTGAAATAATTTAGAAATACAATGGATATAAATTGAAATATGGTAAAAACCGGAGCTTTATAGAAGATCCTGAGAGCAGAGCGATTCGGGATAAATTGAAACAAGGTGGAACTACCTCTACCGCATATTTCTATCTATTTCACGAAGTATATATCAATCATATTTCTATTTATTTCGCTGTAGGCGTATTTCTACCATATTTCGCATAGCATATTTCCATTATATTTCATGAAGTATATATCATGAAGTATTTTTAAATCTTCGGCCTATGCTCCAAGCCCCTCTTAATGATATTCTCAACTTTTACTCTCTCTTCTCCTACCAAAGTCAATCGCGGTGCTCTGACCCATTCGGTTCCAATTCCGGCCATTTGCTCGGCCAATTTGATATATTGTACCAGTTTAGGGTGAATGTCCAATTCTAAAAGAGGCAGAAACCAACGGTAAATTTGTAGGGCTTCTTCATATTTTCCAGCCCTGACAAGATTGAAAACAGCAACTGTTTCTTTGGGGAAAGCACAAACCAGGCCTGCTACCCAGCCGTCTGCCCCCATGACCAATTCCTCCATGGCCAAAGTGTCCACTCCACACAGGATTTTGTACCGATTTCCAAAGCGATTGCGCATGCGTGTCACATTGGAAATATCTCTTGTAGATTCTTTGATGGCTTGGATATTTTCACATGCTGCCAATTCTTCAAACATGGCAATAGTTACCAAAGTCTTATAATCGACGGGGTTGTTGTAGATCATGATAGGTAGGTCGGTACTATTTGCTACTGCCTTGAAGTATGTCACCACTTCTCTGTGATCAGCGGAGTAGCGCATAGGAGGTAATAGCATAAGGCCTAAAGCTCCCATTTCTTTGGCTTTTTCGGCCCAGAAAATAGCATCCCTGGTTGCTCCTTCGGCAATATTGAGGATCACCGGTACTTTACTATCGAGATACTTTACAGTTTCAGTAGTTAGTTGGATTTTTTCATTTAGCGACAGCACGGAGGATTCACCTAAAGTACCGCCCAGAATAATTCCATTCACCCCAGACTCTATTTGAAAGTCGATGTTTTTGAAAAACATGTCCATATCCAAGCTGCCACCTTGGTGAAACTTGGTGGTTACTGCAGGAAATACGCCTTGCCAATTCATAAATTTTAATTTTATCAAGAAAGAAGAAAGTTAGGTATTTAGTGAAGAATATGAAATAATATAACTGTATAAATATTTTGAACGAATATGAAAAATGCCCACTATGAGCATAATCGGACACATTTTGAAATTTAAGATGATATTGATTTAAAATTTCAACCATTTAATTCACAATCATGCCTTTGATCAAATTAATAGGATTTTTTTTAGGCTGAAATCTTAAAAAATGTAAAAATTTAAAAAATGCTTCTATATCTTTACCTTACAGAAAGATCGAGAATTCGGTCTTTAAACAATTTATCAAATTAATCCCACAAAATTTATGAGAAAAGGTTTACTAAGTTTCGTCTTAGTGCTCTTGACTATCTCTATGGCGTGGTCCCAGACGAGGATCATTACAGGAAAGGTAGTGTCAGATGACGAGCCAGATGGATTGCCAGGCGTGAACGTAGTCGTACGAGGTACAACTACGGGGGTAATCACAGATTTGGATGGAGAGTACTCCATCGCGGTGCAGGGTGACAATGCTACCCTTGTTTTCAGTTTTATCGGTTATACTACCAAGCAAGAGGTAGTAGGCAACCGATCTATCATCAACGTTACACTTAATCCAGACACCCAAAATCTTGAAGAGGTAATCATCACAGCTTATGGTACAGCAGACAAAGGTAACTTTACTGGCTCTGCGATCGCCTTGAAGTCTGATCAGATTGCCAACAGACCTATTGCCAACGTTGCGAATGCAATCGAAGGTCAGGTAGCGGGTGTAATCACTACTTCAGCCTCTGGACAACCAGGTTCTTCTCCAGGTATCAGAATCAGAGGTATTGGTTCCGTTAATGCATCTTCTTCTCCTCTTTATGTAGTGGATGGTGTGCCTTTTGATGGTAACCTTTCCAACTTGAACCCTGAGGATATTGAAGACATGACCATCTTGAAAGATGCTTCTTCAGCTGCACTCTACGGTTCCAGAGCGGCAAACGGTGTGATCATGATCACTACCAAAAGAGGTAAAAAATCTAGATCAAACTTTAACTTCAAAGCACAACACGGTACTGCTTCTAGAGCACTTCCTGAGTATGATAGAGTAGGTGCTGCAGATTATTATGTATTGCAGTGGGAGGCTTTGAGAAACTCAAGACTAACTGCTGGCATAGAGCCAGGTCCTGCTGCTCAGTTTGCAACAAATCAATTGATTCCAACTTTAGGTTATAACATTTTCAATGTTCCTAACGATCAGTTGGTAGGTCTTGACGGTACATTCAACCCTAACGCAGTGACTAACTTCCAAGGTTTGAATTGGTGGGATGAAATCGAAAGAGTCGGTCAAAGAAGTGAGTACAACATGACTTACTCTGGTGCCAACGACAGATCAGATTTCTATACTTCAATCAACTACTTGAATGAAGATGGTTTTATCCAAAAATCTGATTTCAGAAGAATCACAGGTAGATTGAATGTAAATACACAAGCTACTGATTGGTTGAAAACGGGAATCAATATCGCTGCTACAAGAAGTGAAGGAAACAATGCAAGAACTGGTGGTTCTTCCTCTTTTGTCAACCCTTTCTTTACTGCTAGAGCGATAGGTCCTATCTACCCAGTATATGCTCAAAATATGCAGACTGGTGGATTTATTCTTGATCCAGATGGTAATAGAATATATGACTCAAGGGATTTACTTCAGTTTGGTCTTCCAGTAGGTGGTGCAGGTTCATTCCCAGGTAGACACGTTGTTCAGGAAACTTTGTTGAATGACGATCTATTTGATAGAGCAGCGATCTCTACTAGAGCTTATATTGAGGCATCTTTCTTAAAGAACTTCACTTTCAGAATGAATGTAGCCAATGACTTCACTTCATTGTTGAATATTGGTTATGACAATACCATTATTGGGGATGGTGCTCCAGCTGGTAGATCTAGAAGAACCAACAACAGAACGGACTCTTTTACTATTAACCAATTGTTAACTTACTCTAAGACTTTTGACGAGAAGCATTTCGTAGAAGTATTGGTAGGTCACGAGACGTATGATTACAGATTCCAGACACAGTCTATCTCTAAGCAAGATCAAGTGCTTCAAGGTAATACTGAGCCAGATAACTTTGTAACCATCAATGGTGCCAGCGGTAGATTTGACAGAGAGACAATTGAATCTTACTTAAGTAGAGCAAACTATGTGTATGATGACAAATACTCTTTGTCAGCATCCTTGAGAAGAGATGGATCTTCTAGATTCTCTCCTCAGTCAAGATGGGGTACTTTCTACTCTGTGGGTGCGGCTTGGAGTATTGACAAAGAAGATTTCTTCAGCTCTAACTTCTTCCAGATGTTGAAATTAAGAGCAGCTTACGGTGAGGTGGGTAACAACTCTGTAAGCTCTTTGTATGCTTCTCAAGCACTTTATGACCTAGGTTTCAACAATGCCAACGAGCCAGGTATCCTTCAGGCTTCATTGCCTAACCCTGAGTTGAAATGGGAAACTAACGCAACTTGGGATATTGGATTGGACTTTGCCATTGCTAACAAATTCTCAGGTTCCTTGGAGTATTTCAACAGACAGTCAGCTGACTTGTTGTTTAATGTACCATTGTCTTTGACTACTGGTATCACTTCTATCACCAGAAATACAGGTACCATGCAAAACAAAGGTATTGAATTCAACATCGCTGGTGATGTTTACAAAAGAGGTAACTTCACTTGGAATGTAAACTTCAACATCTCTACCTATACCAACCAATTCAAAGAGCTTCCTTTCGATGAATTGATTTCTGGCACTAAGAAGCTAGTTGTAGGTAGAGGTATTTATGACTTCTGGTTGAGAGACTGGTGGGGTGTAGACCCTCAGACTGGAGAAGGTCTTTACAGAGTTGACAATTATGATGAAAACAACTCCGCTCACAGAATCATTGGTTCTGATACCTTGACTTCTGTGATCAACCAAGCTAGATTCCACTTCAACGGTACGGCTGTTCCTGATTTCTTTGGGGGTATCAACAATACCTTCAGATACAAAAATTGGTCTGCAAGTGTTTTACTCTCCTACTCTGTGGGTGGTCAATTCTACGATGGCACTTATGCTAGCTTGATGAGTGCAGATCCCAATGGTAGAGCATCTCATACAGACTTGTTAAGCAGATGGAGACAGCCAGGTGACATCACTAATGTACCTAGGATGGACGTCACTACAGCAGCCCAGTCTGATGGTGCATCTGATAGATGGTTAGTTGATGCGTCTTATTTGAACATCAGATCCATCAACCTTTCCTATACACTGACTAAACCTATGTTAGAAAAACTTAAAGTAAAAGGTGCTACTGTTTATCTAGCTGGTGAAAACATGGGATGGTGGTCTCAAAGAAGAGGAATGTATGTATCTGGTACTTTCTCTGGTACGAGCTCCAATACTTTCACTCCTGCGAGAACATTCACTTTGGGTGTAAATGTTAACCTATAATTCGAAAGGTCATGAAAAAGTTATTTAGTAAGATATTTATAGTAGCCGCATTCCTCTCCATGAGTTGTGCAGAGGATTTCTTGGATCAGATTCCTACAGATGCGGTATCAGAAGATTTAGTATTTACCACAACTGGTAATGCTTGGGCTGCCATCAATGGTATTCACAGATCCATGTTCATTAGATATGACTCTCAAGGTCAGCCAGGTGAAGGTGGTGTGATGATGTATAGAGAAGTGATGGCAGAAGATGTTGTATTGACTTCTCAAGGAAATGGATGGCATGTGGGTAACTCAAGGTGGTTAACACATATTAATGAAAATGCAGGTGATGTTCGCTTTGTCTGGAGATTCTATTACAAGATCATTGCAAATGCTAACATGATCATTGCCAATATTGATAATGCTGAAGGTCCTGCACAAGACAAAAGAGAAATCAAAGGTCAGGCTTTAGCTTATAGAGGTTGGGCACACTTCAATTTGGTGCAGCTTTTTGCTAAAAGATTTGAGCCAGGAGGAGCTAATACGCAATTGGGTGTTCCAATTGTAACAGAACCAATTACAGAGGGTGGGCCTAGAAATACTGTTGCTGAAGTGTATGCACAAGTGAATGCTGACTTGGATGAAGCTTTGACACTTTTGACAGAAAGAAGAAATGCGAAATCACACTTCAATACATCTGTAGTAAGAGGAATCAAAGCCAGAGTTGCCCTTACACAAGGTAACTATCAAGTAGCTGCACAGCAAGCAAACCAAGCCAGACAAGGTTATCCATTGATGTCTACCGCTCAGTTGTATGAAGGCTTCAACAATGTGGACAATCCTGAGTGGATGTGGGGTAGCCGTCAGATCGACGATCAGCAGACATTCTTTGCTTCTTTCTTTGCATACATGTCAGTTAACTTCAACTCAACAAATATCAGAACTAACCCTAAAGCAATAAACAGCTCGCTTTATGCACAAATTTCTGATTCAGATGCAAGAAAAGGCCTATGGGATCCGAATGCTGCAAACCCTGCACTTAGAGATCCTTTTATAAATGAAGTTACACTTTCCAACTTCTCTAAGTTCAATTACATGAATAGAAAATTCATTGCTCAAGGTAATGCTTCTTCTGTGGGTGATGTGCCTTATATGAGAGCTGCTGAGATGTACTTGATCGAGGCTGAAGCTTTGGCTAGAGCTGGTCAGAATGCAGCTGCACAAGATGTACTATTTGATTTAGTTTCTGCTAGAGATGAGGAGTATACTAAATCTACTAATACAGGTCAAGCATTGATTGACGAAATCATGATCCAAAGAAGAATTGAACTTTGGGGTGAAGGTTTCAGATGGTATGATTTGAAGCGTTTAAATCTGCCACTAGATAGAACAGGAGCAAATCACGTAGGTTCTGTAATCAATAACTTGTTTAATGTACCAGCTGGCTCCGCCGATTGGCAGTGGAGAATTCCTATTTCGGAGTTGAATGCTAATCCTGCTATGGTACAAAATCCCGACGAGTAAGTAAAAATTTTATAGTATACAAAAAGCCTGTTCATTTGAGCAGGCTTTTTCTTTTTTACGCAGTCATTTTATATCTTCATTTTTAGGAAGCCAATTCCTCCTTAACTTTACCCCCATGAAGAAAAGAATTGCCTTGGTCACAGGAGGCTTTACAGGTGAGTCCGTGATCTCTTTGAAAAGTGCTGCCATGGTCGAAACCCAGATCGATCGGGAAAAATATAACGTTTATAAGATTTTGATTTACCCAGGTGATTGGTATCATCAAACAGCTGATGGTCAGAAAGTGCCTGTTGATCTCAATGATTTTTCCATTGCTATCCAAGGCTCAAAAATAACTTTTGATGGTGTATTTAATATCCTTCATGGTTCTCCTGGAGAAGATGGGAAGCTTGCAGGATACTTTGATATGATTGGCTTGCCTTATACCACCTGTGATGCCTTGACCTCTGCCATCACTATGAACAAGGGGTATACCAAAGCCATAGTGCAGGATATTCCAGAGCTCTTTGTCGCTAGGTCAGTCCAGCTTTTTAAGAAATCTGAACTTGACCCAACTCAGCTTTTAAAGGAACTGAGATTGCCACTTTTTGTAAAGCCCAACAATGGCGGCAGTAGTATTGGCATGAGTAAAGTAAAGGATCCAAACGAATTGCAGGAAGCATTGGATAAGGCATTCGCTGAAGATACACAGGTTTTGGTGGAAGAATTTGTATCTGGCAGGGAATTCTCCATTGGTGTTTATCATAGCCAGGGACAAACTACTGTCCTGCCTGCTACAGAGATTGTGAGTAGCAAAGAGTTCTTTGACTTCGAGGCCAAGTATGCCCCAGGAATCACCGAAGAAATCACTCCAGGAAGAATGTCTGACGAGGAATTGCAAAGGGTAAATAGAATTATTTCTCAGGTCTATCAGAAACTCAATTGCAAGGGAGCTGTGCGCATAGATTACTTCTTGGAATATGAAACAGGGAAATTCTACTTTATCGAAATCAATACCGTCCCAGGACAGACAGAGACCAGTTTGATCAGTCAGCAGGTAAGAGCCATCGGCAAAACATTAAAAGAATTCTACTCAGAATTAATCGAAGAGATGTTTCAAAAGTAAAATCTACTTTTATTTCTAGTATATTTCAATCTAAGATTCACTAATATCATTCGAATATGAAAAACCTTATCCTACTCTGCTTTAGTTTTTTGATTATCCAAACATCCTTTGCTACCGAATTGTATCCTGCTATCAGTAGCTACCAAGCGGATGTAAGCGCCTTGAGTAGGAAATACAACAACTCCAATTCAGAAGAATATTTTCAGCGATTTGATAAGCTATATTCTGATTGGTTGAAAGCGCTTGAGGCGATGCCTTATGACAGCTATTCCATGGATGGAAAGTTGGACTATCAGATTTTTAAAAACTATCTAGAGAAGCAGCAGTATTTTCACAAAGCTTCTTATGAAGAGTTTAAGGCTGTGAAACCTGTGGTAGATTTTGGAGCTCCATTGGAAGATTTTTACCAAAAAAGAAGAGCTGCTATCAAGCCAAATGCTCAGAAACTAGCAGCCACTTTTGATCAAGTAGAGCGATCCGCTAAAGTAAAAATGGAGCAGATGAAAAAATCCAAGCCCTATACCTCTTGGCAACAAGCTGAATTGGCTGCATCAGTAGTAGAGTCTTTGAGAAGGAGTACAGATGAAGCCTACAATTTTTATTTCGACTATGATCCAGAGTTTACTTGGTGGATGAAAAAACCAATGGAAAGCTTGAACCAAACACTCCGAGCATATTCCAGTTTCTTGAAAAATCATTTTGAAAACACCATAGTCAAAGATGATGGCTCAGGAATCATCGGAAAGCCTATTGGTAAAGTCAATATTGAAAAAGAACTCCAATACAACATGATCTCCTATACTGCAGAGGAGCTGATCAAAGAAGGTGAAAGGCAGTACGCTTGGTGTGAGGCTGAAATGATCAAGGCATCAGAAGAGTTGGGCTTTGGTAAAGATTGGCGAAAAGCACTCGAATATGTCAAAAACCAATATGTTCCTGCTGGTGTTTGGCCAGGAATGGTGGTAGAAATGGCTGAAGAGGCCGTTGAATTTGTGGAGGAGCGTGATTTGTTGACTATTCCTGAAATGGCAAAAGAAACTTGGAGGACAACTATGATGTCGGCAGAAAGGCAAAAAGTAAGTCCATTTTTTCTGGGAGGGGAGACAATTATCATTTCCTATCCTACTTCAGAGATGTCCCACGAAGATAAGCTGATGAGTATGCGTGGCAATAACCCACATTTTTCGAGGGCTGTGGTACACCATGAATTGATTCCTGGTCATCACTTGCAGCAGTTTATGAATCAGCGTCACTTTCCTCATAGAAGGATGTTCAATACACCATTTTGGGTAGAGGGGTGGACGCTATATTGGGAGTTTAACCTATGGGACAAAGAATTCCCAAGAAATGTGGAGGATAAAATCGGCATGCTATTTTGGAGAATGCACCGAGCTGCTAGGATTGTGTTTTCGCTCAAGTATCATCTTGGAGAATGGACGCCGCAGCAATGTATAGATTATCTTGTCGATGCGGTAGGACATGAAAGAGCCAATGCAGAAGCAGAAGTTCGTAGGTCATTCGAAGGAAGCTATGGCCCCTTGTATCAACTGGCCTACATGATTGGAGGTATCCAAGTTTACCAATTGAGACAAGAGATGGTAGAAGGTGGCAAGATGTCAGAAAAAGAATTCCACGATTATTTCATCACCCAGAATTACATGCCTATAGAATTGCTTAGAGCGAGGATGAAGGAAGATTTACCAAGAGATTTTAAGAGCAATTGGAAGTTTTTGAAATAAATAATGCTTTAATGTGTTGTAGCGTTTTCATCTCCACTTTCGTATTAGGAGTATGAAGACGCTCCCTTTCTTTCTTTTCCTTTTATTGGCACTGCCGAGCTTTGCACAAGAAAACCTATCCAAAGGCAATTCTTCACTACTTTTATATCCTGAGGTTTATTTTGTCGCCACTATGGAAACGTCAGCATCAGAAGTATCATCGAACCTACTTGCTTTTATAGAAGAAAATAAACTCAGCTATAGAAGGGAGGGAAATGAGTTAGTGTTTTTTAGAGTTTTCCCATCAATCCAAAGTGCTGAAAATTCATCCAAAATTATCAAAACAAGTATTCAAAACTTCTTGAAAGATGAGTCAAAGCCTTTAAAGTACAGACTTTATGGAAGAGAGTATTTACCAGAAAAGTTTTTAAAATACTTCCTTGAATTTAAATAGCAGACCAATTAGCTGACTTACTTTGGCATAATCCATATTAGCCGCCAAAGCCTACTTTTCAAATCGGATAAAAAGCCTATTTTTGTAACCATGCTATCCAAAAAAACCAAATATGCTTTTCATGCCCTTACTTATTTGGGCAAGCACCGTGATCAGAAGACGGTATTGATTCAGGACATTTCTGAGGAATATGGGATTTCCCATAAGTTTTTGGAAAACATACTTTTGGAGTTGAAAAAAGCCGGGATCCTGGGGAGTAAAAAGGGAAAAGGGGGCGGCTATTATCTGATCAAAGAGCCCAAAGATGTAGCCCTCTCCAAAGTCATCAGGCTGCTGGACGGTCCCATAGCACTACTTCCCTGTGTGAGCCTCAACTACTACGAACCCTGCATAGAGTGCAAGTCCGAAGCAGCATGTGGGCTAAATAAGGTCATGATCCAAGTACGGGACGAAATGCTTAAAGTTCTGGAAAATAAGACTTTAGCAGATATTTTAGATAAAGAATAAAATTTTTTCCCTAATTACCCCATCTTTTTTATAGGTTTTATATACTTTTGTTATTCTGAAACTGGAAAAGTATATGATCCTAGACCAACCTATCAAAAAGTGGTTTGTAAACAGCAAAGGCCAAGATTCTAACATCAAGAGCTTTCTCAAATCCATATCTTGGAGAATAGTCGGTACACTCGATACCATGGTGATTTCCTTTTTCGTCACTGGCCAATTGGTCATGGCCCTATCCATTGGGTCAATAGAGGTAGTCACCAAAATCGCCTTGTATTACCTGCACGAGCGTGCTTGGGAAGGAGCAACCAAAATCAAAAAAGATGAGCCTAAAAACGAATTTGCATAGTCTTGGCGAAAAGCTGGATAGTCTAAGTCTGTCCGATGGCTTGGCACTGCTTTCGGATCTTTTCCCCGGAAAAGTAGTCTTCTCTACTTCACTGGGACAAGAAGATCAGGTCATCACGCAGTTGATCGCGGAGAACCTACTTGATATCCACATCTTTTCTTTGGATACTGGCCGCTTGTTTCCGGAGACTTTGGATCTGGTTGCCAGGACTGAAAGTAAGTACAAAAAAAGAATTGAAGTGCTTTACCCTGAAAGGACTTCCGTAGAGAAGTTGGTGGCCGATATCGGCATCAATGGATTCTATGATTCGGTGGAAAATAGAAAATACTGCTGCTTTGTACGTAAAGTAGAGCCTCTGAAAAGAGCACTTGCTGGTAACAGTGTCTGGGTAACAGGCCTCCGTGCTGAGCAAAGCCCAAACAGGGCTGATATGAAAAAAATCGAATGGGACGAAGCCAATCAGATCATCAAGTTCAACCCCTTACTCGACTGGACTTACGATCAGATGATCGCCTATATCAATGAAAACAATATTCCTTACAATCCGCTCCACGACAAAGGCTTTATCAGCATAGGCTGCGCCCCATGTACCCGAGCCATCACCGAAGGCGAAGATCCAAGAGCCGGGAGATGGTGGTGGGAAGAGTCGAAGAAGGAGTGTGGGTTGCATATAAAATGATATATGCTTCGTGATATAAATAGATATATGCCTTAGGCGATATAAGAAAAGCGTCAATTGAGGTTAAACTTGGAAATTCATCATTATAGATGCAAGACGAAAGATACAAGACACAAGACAGGTGCTCTCCTAAACTTCGGAGTTCATCATTCAGAATTCAAGATTTAAAATATCGAATGATGAACGCTGAATATCGAATAATGAAGTCGGTAAACCCGGTTCCTGGTTCAAGACTTCAGTCTTGGACCAGGAACTAGCAGTCTTCAGACTGTACTGAGTCTCAACCCCGAAGGGGATTAAACTTTGATTAGCCCCGGGTTGCAACCCGGGGGGCAAGGTTAAAACAAGTACCAACAACCCTTAAGGGGTTGAACTGATGCCCTGATCAGTATAAAAGAAATGGGCAATGAGATAAAAACATGAAAATGATGGCTGTCACAATTTTCGACAAAAATCTAAATTCTAAAATCTAAAATAAATATGTCAAACCTATTCATACCTAATCCAAAAGAAGCCGAGTCCATCCATATCTTGAGGGAGGTGGCAGCACAGTTTGAAAAACCTGTCCTGCTTTTTTCTGGAGGTAAGGACTCGATTACTTTGGTGAGACTGGCCCAAAAGGCATTTTACCCAGCAAGAATTCCTTTTCCACTGCTGCATATTGACACAGGGCACAATTTCCCGGAAACGATAGAGTTTCGTGATCAATTGGTAGCTGAATTGGGTCTTGAATTGATCGTGAGAAATGTACAAGATTCTATCGACCAAGGGAAAGTGACGGAAGAGAGAGGAAGATATGCCAGCCGAAATACCCTTCAGACGACCACTTTGCTGGATGCCATTGAAGAATTCAAGTTTGATGCCTGTATAGGTGGCGCCAGAAGGGATGAAGAAAAAGCCCGTGCCAAAGAGCGTGTTTTTTCCGTGCGGGATGACTTCGGACAGTGGGATGAAAAAAACCAAAGACCTGAACTGTTTGACATGCTCAATGGACAAATAGAGCAGGGACAAAATGTGCGTGTTTTCCCTATTTCCAATTGGACTGAATTGGATGTTTGGGAATATATCAAAACAGAAAATATCCAGATTCCTTCTATCTACTTTGCCCATAAGCGTGAAGTTTTCTTCAGGGATGGCATGATCTGGACAGCCAACGAACATGTTTTCAGAGAAGAACACGAGCAAGTAGAAGAAAAAATGGTGCGTTTCAGAACCGTGGGAGACATGACTTGTACAGCAGCCGTCCTTTCCGAAGCCACCAGTTTGGAAGACGTTGTCAATGAAATAAGGGCCTCCACCATCTCCGAAAGAGGTGCCAGAATTGACGACAAACGCTCTGAAGCTGCAATGGAGAAAAGGAAGAAGGTAGGTTATTTTTAAAAAGGCATAAGATCTAAGACACAAGACATAAGAGTCGAGTAAGACCTTTGAGGTTTTCGAAACCTCGAAGGTCTTTAGGCAGGCAGGTTCGGCGATATAAAAATTCAAGCATTGAGCATCTCTCAAACCACTTGAAGCTCTTTCTAAAAAACCTTTGCGTCTTAGCTCGTTTGCTTCAGGGCTTCAGTCTTGGATCAAAATACCCACAGTCTTCAGACTGATCTTAGTGTCTTTGCGCCTTCGAGGCAAAAAATATATTGAAAGTGATGATTTGACAAAGTCTTAAGTCTAATGTCTCACATCTAAAATCTTAACAAATGGAAAATAGAAAACTGATCAAAATAGCAACAGCCGGTTCTGTGGATGATGGGAAAAGCACCCTGATCGGCCGCCTGCTTTATGATACCAAATCTCTGACCACGGACAAGTTGGAGGCCATTGAGAAGACCAGCAAGCAGCGTGGATTTGATTACCTGGATTTTTCCTTGGCTACGGATGGTCTTGTTGCAGAACGTGAGCAAGGGATCACCATCGATGTGGCCCATATCTATTTCAATACCGAAAAGACGAACTTCATCGTAGCAGATACTCCCGGTCATGTCGAATACACCAGAAACATGGTCACAGGAGCCTCTACCTCACAGGTAGCCATTATCCTGATCGATGCCAGAAAAGGGGTGATCGAACAGACCAATAGGCACTTTTTCATCAGCAACCTACTCAGGATGGGCCATGTGGTGGTAGCCATCAACAAAATGGATTTGGTAGACTATGACGAAGACGTATTCCTGAAAATCCGTGAAGACTTCGAGGCATTGGTAGAAAAAAGTGACTTCAAATCTGAGCAGATCACTTTTATCCCAATCTCGGCACTAAAAGGTGAAAATATTGCCAAAAAATCTGATCTGATGCCTTGGTATGTAGGCAATACATTACTGGATCATTTGGAGGTATTGGAGCCAGAAGATTTGCAACAAAGTTCATTGGCGCGTTTTCCGGTTCAGTATGTTGTAAGGCCAAAGACAGAAGCATTTCACGATTTCAGAGGATTTGCAGGTAAGCTTTACGGAGGAAACCTAAAAGTGGGTGATGATGTCACTATCCTGCCTTCATTCACTACCTCCAAGATCAAGTCCATTCAGTTTTTTGATCAAGCGTATACAGAAGCCACTCCAGGGTCTTCCATTACCATTACCTTGGAAGATGAAGTCAATATATCAAGAGGAGATATGTTGGTCAAATCAAGTGAGGTGCCCCATTCAGAGAAAAATATCTCTGCCACCATCTGTCAAGTAAACAATAAGCCGTTAAGAGTCGGGCAAAAGTACACCCTGCAACATGGCGTAAACAGGGTTTTGGCCAAAGTGGAAAGCATCTCCTCAAAAGTGCATACAGACTTCTCAGGAGAAGAAGCAAGCGACCAGCTGGGACTCAATGACATCGGAAAAGTCAATTTCAGACTGAGCAAGCCGATACACTTTGATGCCTATACCGTCAATAAAGCCAATGGTAGCTTTATCCTGATTGATGAAGGCAGCTATGATACGGTGAGTGTTGGGTTTATTGAAATTTAGCCCCGAGGGATCGGGGGGATCTAAGATTTAAGATTGCAGATTTCTGCTCTTCTTTCTTGATTCTTGCATCTTGACTCTTGTATCTAATAAGTCGACCTTCACTACATTAAGACCCAGACCATCTTTGTACATCGTACTTGGTACTTTGTACAAAAATTTAACCTACTAAACCTATAGAGAATAAATAAAAATGGAAAGCTTCAGAACTGAAATAGAAAACCCCATCGTCCAAAAGGACATCATTGAACTGGAAAAGAAGATCAAACTTTTCAGGGATGGGAAAATCGACGAGGAAAAATTCAGGAGCCTCCGTCTGGCCCGTGGAATCTACGGTCAGCGTCAGCCGGGAGTACAAATGATCCGAATCAAATTGCCCTATGGAAAATCCACAGGTGAGCAATTGGTAAGGATATGTGAAGTTTCTGAGAAATACTCTACGGGCAAGCTCCATATTACCACGCGACAGGATATTCAGATCCACTATGTCAGTCTGGATGAAACACCTCAGCTCTGGGCGGAGCTGGAAAAAGATGATGTGACCATCCGAGAGGCTTGTGGAAACACTGTCCGCAATGTGACGGCCTCTGAGACCGCCGGGGTGGATCCTAAGGAGCCATTTGATGTAACTCCCTATGCTGAGGCTACTTTCCAGTATTTTTTGCGAAATCCAATTTGCCAGGAAATGGGCAGAAAGTTCAAAATGGCATTTTCTGCTTCGGAGGAGGATACTGCCTTGACTTACCTACATGATTTGGGTTTTATCCCCCAACTGAAAAATATCGATGGACAAGCGCAAAGAGGTTTCAAGGTGCTTCTTGGAGGAGGCTTAGGTTCTCAGCCAAGGCATGCGGACTTGATCCAAGAGTTTTTGCCAACAGATGAACTGATTCCTTTCATTGAAGGGGTTTTGAGGATATTTGACCGACATGGTGAGCGTGCCAGGAGGATGAAAGCAAGAATGAAATTTTTGCTCAATGATATCGGTTTGGAGGAATTTCTGAGGTTGGTAGATGAAGAAAAAAATGCACTACCTTATCAAAAATATCCTATAGATTACAAGACTTACGAATCTACCATTACCCAGGCAAGACCTGTCGTGCCTGCAGTTGAGGCACCATTGTCATTGGCTTACGAACAGTGGAAGTTGACCAATGTATTTCCTCAAAAGCAAAAAGGTTTCGTATCTATAGGCGTGAAAGTGCTTTTGGGGGATTTCAGCACCAAGCAGGCAAGACAGTTGGCGGAATTGGTGCAAAAATACGCCAACAACGAAATCAGATTTACCCTGCGCCAAAACATCCTGATCCGTGACGTACAAGAGGAAGCTGTTCCTTTTTTCTATCAGGAACTACAGAAAATCGGTCTTTCAGATGCAGGATATAATACATTTGGTGATATTACCGCATGCCCTGGTACAGATACCTGTAACCTTGGTATTGCCAGCAGCACCGGAATTGCGAGAGAGTTGGAGAAAGTGATTCTTAATGAATACCCACAATACCTGAAAAACACTGATCTAACCATTAAAATCTCAGGCTGTATGAATGCCTGTGGGCAACACAACATGGCACACATAGGCTTTCAGGGAATGTCCATGAAGGTGGGCAAAACAGTGTTTCCTGCACTTCAGGTATTGCTTGGAGGAGGAACATTGGGCAACGGAAATGGAAGATTTGCAGATAAGGTGATCAAAATACCGAGCAAAAGAGGACCTGAAGCTTTGAGAATTCTGATCAAAGACTTCGAAACTTTTGGGGAAAAATCCGAGAGCTTCCTTGACTACTATGACCGCAAAGGGCAGATATATTTCTACGATATCCTGAAAGTCCTGACCGACACCGCCACGCTGACCGAAGCTGACCAAGTCGACTGGGGCAATGAAGATGCCTATAAAGTAGCAGTTGGCGTAGGAGAATGTGCAGGTGTGGTGATCGATTTGGTGGCTACCTTATTATTAGAAGCCAGAGAGAAATTGGAGCTTTCGGAAGAAGCCTACAAAGAAGCCAGGTGGTCGGATAGTATATACCACACTTATGCCGCTTTGGTCAATGCAGCTAAGGCCATCTTGCTCAGCGAGGGCAAAAGCACCAATTCCTACGCAAACATCATCAAGCTTTTTGACGAAACTTTCACCGAAACTGACAAGATAGAGCTAGGGAAGCCTTTTGCTGAGATAGTCTATCAGATCCAGCAAGAAGAACCTTCACAGGATTTTGCAAAAACTTATTACGAACTAGCCGCTGGGGTATTTGAAGCTATCAGTGCATTTAGAGAAAAGGAGGTGACCGCATGATAAACCGTACAAAACCAAAAGTAACCCTAGTCGGTGCAGGACCTGGAGATCCAGAGCTGATTACCCTCAAGGCAATCCTTGCGCTCAACAAGGCTGATGTAGTGCTCTATGATGCGCTGATAGATAAATCCTTGCTCAAACATGCCCCGCACAACGCCATCAAGATATTTGTAGGCAAAAGAGTGGGCAAGCACAGCTGTCCTCAGGATGAAACAAACAGGCTCTGTGTGGAACATGCACTCAAGCATGGCCATGTAGTCAGGCTCAAAGGTGGCGACCCCTTTGTATTTGGTAGAGGGGCAGAAGAGATTGATTATATCGAGGCCTTTGGCATCCCAACAGAAGTAGTTCCGGGTATCACTTCCGCCATTTCTGTTCCTGCGGCAGTAGGAATTCCGGTAACCAAAAGAGGCAGCTCAGAGAGTTTCTGGGTGATCACCGGCACCACTACTTCGGGAGAAATGTCCAGAGACATAGCACTTGCTGCCAAGTCTACCGCTACAGTAGTGATACTGATGGGGACCAAAAAACTATCGGAAATTGTCGCTTGCTATCAGCATGAAGGCAGGACATCCATGCCCATTGCCATCATCCAAAGTGGAACTACCAAGGAAGAAAAATTGGTGGCAGGTACCATCTCCGATATAGAAGAAAAAGCCCGCCTCTCCCAGATTGCCGCCCCCGCCATCATTATTATTGGGGAAGTGGTGAGGGAAAGTTATCGTCTAAAGGAGGTTTATGAAGAAGTAGTAAAAATAGCGGTATAGGAGAATTGATATTAGTGGATATTGGATACTAATAGATATTAGTACCAAAAAGTATGTGTCATTTGGTAAATTCTGTATTGAATGAAAATTGTTGTTATTCTTTTCCTTAAAGATATTAGTTGATACTAATTGATATTGATCCAAACGAAATTATTGTTTCAATCTATCAACTTACTGATCTACTACAATATGAATTTTGATCCGGAAAAATTAAGCTCAAATAGCTATTGTAACATAACAAGGAAATGGATTTTATAATCCAAAAACTGAGAGGTTTTGAACCAATATCCATAAATATCCAATATCAATCAATATCAAATAATCTCTGTATTTGTTTGATTGTTTGTAATTTAGTCAATATTCAAAATATATGTCAAAGAATCCATTATACCCCATCTTCCTCAAAGCCCATGAATTAAACTTTCTGCTCGTTGGTGGAGGTTTTGTGGGAACGGAAAAGCTGAGTTTTCTGCTCAAAAGTAGTCCCGAAGCTCAGGTGACAGCAGTTTCAAAAGAATTCAATGCTGAATTTTTGGAATTGGCAGAGTCAGCGGCTAATGTTACTTTGATTCAAGATATTTATCATGAAAAGTACCTAGGGGGAAAACATATCGTCATTGCAGCGACGAACTTTACCGAGATCAACAGACAGATTCATGATGAAGCCAAGGAAAGGTATATTCTCGTCAATGTAGCTGATACGCCAGAACTTTGTGATTTTTATTTGGGAGGAATTGTGACCAAAGGAAATCTGAAAATTGCGATTAGCACCAATGGAAAATCTCCTACTACAGCCAAAAGGCTTCGACAATTGCTGGAAGAAGTGCTCCCCGAGGAAATTGATGACCTGCTACAAAACCTCAACGCCTATCGCGATACGCTCAAAGGAGATTTTGAGTACAAGGTCAAAGCCATGAACGACATCACAGAGTTATTGGTGGAGAAGGGGAAGGAAAGTTGAAGGATGAGGGGAAAAATGTTTAATTGCCCCGAAGTGTCGGGGTTGCTTAATTGTTTAGGAGGGAAATGAGGAGAAAGGTTAAATGGGGTAGAGTTTGATATATGCTTTGCGATATATAGTAGCTATTTGCCTTCGGCGATATATGGAGAGTTGGTCAGAATTCGAAGTTCATCAGTAAAATATCGAATTACGAAGGAAAAAAACAATGTTTAACTGCCAAGAAGTGTCGGGGCTGCTTAATCGTTTATCTTAACCTCTCAAATAGCATTTCAATTAAACAACCCCGACCCCTCGGGTCAAATAACCGAATAATCATTTTAAGTTTAACTGCTTAACTGTTTAGGAAGGAGGGTAATATTTAAATGTGGGGATAAGTTTTGAATTTATGGTTTTTGTACACTTAACAGTGAACGCTTAACGCCCAAAATGGCACAGTTTGAACCGAAATGCTTGGCACAATTAGACCGAAAAGGGTGGCACAATTCGAACCGTTATATCCAGGGTAACCACGAATTACTCCAATTACACGAAATTGGATTTTAGGAGTTTGAGATGTGAAGGAGGTTTTGAAAATGATGGTTAAGGGAGTTTGAGGAGTTTTTGAATTTGGAGCGCTGAAGCGCTGGGATTGGCACGAATGGATCGAGCAGAACTTGTCCCGATACTCGGGAGGGTACGGCCAAGATGCAAAGGGCGAAAAGTAGATCAAGAAGGAAAGCATTTAAACGTAAACTGAAATCATATAGTCACAAAACGGATCCCCAGAGGGGGATCAACACTTAGTAGCCCCGTACAAGGCGCTTGAATGTAGCTGTAGTCAGAATGTTCGATATGCGCCGCAGTGCGGGGTTGGGATGTGCATACGTACAACCGAGAGTCCCGTTGGATATAGATATGGGGGAAGATAATTGAGGTCGGGACGATAAGGGGTAAGTTGAATTAGGGGAAAGATAAAAGGTTAAAGGAGGACGGAACGTTGAGAAATGATCCCATTGGATCATTTTAGTGACGGGCCAGGTTGTAAGGTTGGTTATTTTAGCCCCGGGGGATCGGAAGAAAATGGGATAAGAGGAGAAAGGAATTAAACATAAAGGTCGCACTATCCCTTACTTTGGTACTACTTTGGTGTTACTTTGATACTACTTTGGTACTACTTTGCTAGGGCTCTCCTGCTCGCAGAACTTGTCCCGGTACGGGAGGGTGCTGAGGTGCAAAGGAGTGGAAGGGGAAAGAGAAAAGGGGTACAAAGTACGAAGTACAATCCGCCACGGCGGACAAGTTGAACCAAGTAAGGCGGGAAAGAGGAAGGGAAAAGATAAAAGGTTAATGGAAAAAGGGAACCACGAATTTTGCGAATTTCACGAAGGGGAGTATTAGGAGTTTGAGATGTGAAGGAGGTTTTGAAAATGATGGTTAAGGGAGTTTGAGGAGTTTTTGAATTTGGGGCGCTGAAGCGCTGGGATTGGCACGAATGGGATGCTCAGAGGTTTTTTTGGTAATTGCCACGGAGGCTGGGAGGAGCATGGAGGGTTTGAGGTGAAAGAAAAAAGGAATAAGGGTAAAGGATTTCTCGCAACGGGCGCAACGAAAGGCGCGGCGAACGCAACGGAGGGGATGGGAGGGGAAAGAGAAAAGGGGTACAAAGTACAAAGTACAATCCGCCACGGCGGACAAGGTGAATCAAGTAAAGGAGGAAAGAAAAAAGGGAACCACGAATTACTCTAATTACACGAAATTGGATTTTAGGAGTTTGAGATGTGAAGGAGGTTTTGAAAATGATGGTTAAGGGAGTTTTAGGAGTTTTTGAATTTGGAGCGCTGAAGTGCTGGGATTGGCACGAATGGATCGAGCAGAACTTGTCCCGATACTCGGGAGGGTACGGCCAAGATGCAAAGGGCGAAAAGTAGATCAAGAAGGAAAGCATTTAAACGTAAATTGAAATCAAATAGTCACAAATCGAAGCCCCCGCAATGCTGCGGGGCAGGCTCCTGAGTGGGCTTAACACTTAGTAGCCCCGTACAAGGCGTGAGGATGTAGTTGTAGTCAAAATATTCGCTAGGCGCCGCAGTGCGGGGTTGAGATGTGCGCACGAATGACCGTGAGTCCCGGGGGATGTAGATATGGGGGAAAGGAATCGAGATCGGGACGATAAGGGGCGGGTGATTTGAGGGGGATAAAGGATTATTTAATGATCGGAATTGCAAATTCCTTTTATCTGGATGCGGACCCCGAGGAATCGGGGCAAATTCCGAAAAGCAAATGAATTTTAGATTTTAGATGGTAGAATTCAGATTTAGGGGTATGGTAGTTTTATGGGGTATGGCTGAATTGATTATTTTTCTGATACAGTAGGTTTTAGGGGTTCCACAGAGTTTCGCTGAGGAATCTAGGAGGTACGAAAGCGGATAAGCATAATAAATAATATGTGAAAATAGTGGATTAAAAAATTGTACTGAAAATGGGCTTGAAAATCAAATGTTTATATTCTTAGAATAATTATATGATTTCTTGGTTTTTCGCCAAAAGTCGGCGAATGGTCGGGAGGCATACGGGACACGGTCGGAACACGGTCGGTAGAGAGACGGGGGAAAATGGGGTGATTTTTGAATAAAATATGAATATTTTAGATTGATTTGTACTTTTTTTATATTGAAAAATTAGGGTAATTTAGTGTGTGCAAGGTATAAAGTACGATGTAAAAAGTAGGGAGATAAGAAGGCTAAAAGATTGGTTTTTGACAAATCGGATTGAGATAGAAAAGTAGGGGGAAGCGGGTGTTGGCCACGGAGGATTGGAGGAGCACGGAGGGATTGTATTTTGAATTTTTGATTGGAAGATTGGGGGCTCGCACAGATTACGCGGATTACGGGAATTTATTTTTTTAGATGATTGGGGGATTGGGGATTAGAAGATTGGGGCTCTCGCAGATTACGCGGATTAAGGGGAATTTATTTTTTTAGTGGATTGGGGATTAAAAGAATGGGAGCTCGTGCGGATTCCGTTGATAGATTATTACCACAGATGAACACTGGTGGACACTGTGGTCTGAAGAAACTTGAACGAACTGGGTCTTTTAGTTTTTGCCGCGGAGGGCACAGAGGAACGCAGAGGGATTGTATTTTGGATTATAGGTTGCAAGATTGTGGATTAGAGAGCGGTTAGAGAACCGTAATGGTTTAGGTCCAAGCCCGCCTGCATCGGACAGGTCTGAAGACTTGAACCAGAAGGGTCATGGGGAGCATGAAGATAGATAGATATTGATTAGAATTACAAATTCTATTTATCTCTATCTCGAACCCCGAGGAATCGGGGCAAATTTCGAGAAGCGGAAAAGCGGAAAGACTTGAACCAGAAGGGTGATTAGAATTGCAAATTCTTTATATCTGGTTTCGGAATTGCAAATTCCGAAAAGCGGATTGACGGGAGGTTATTGAACCGTCTGACGGTTTGGACAGTTTGAAAACTGTGATGGTTTAAGTCCAAGTCAGGAGACTTGAACCACAAGGGTAGTTTAGGTCCAAGTCCGCCTGCATCGGACAGGTCTGAAGACTTGAATCGATAGGGACTTTAAAGCTATTGACAAAGCTTTTTTAGTTTTTCATAGTCATCATCTATTTTGAAGTGTTTATTATTTTCTACACCAAGTTTTATTGCCTTTTTGAAATCTTTACAGGCTTCTTTTTCATTGCCTAAATTAAGTTGGATAGAAGCTCTATTTAAGAACCCTAAATCATATTCATTGTTAATTTCAATGGCTTTGTTAACATCTTGTAAAGCCAATACATGATTTCCGATTTTAGAATAAAGATCTGCTCTATTATTGTAAACTATATGTAGGTCTGGTTGATTTGGAAATTCTCGGATTAACTTATCATAGTCTAAGATGGCTTCATCATATAACTCAAGTTTCTTTTTAATATTTATCAAGTTTGCTTGAGACTTAAAGTCACTAGGAGTGATTTCCAGTTGAGATTCTAAATCAGCTTTAGCTCCTTCAAAATTTTCTAACATGATATAAGCATAAGCTCTATCGAAAAAAATGTCCTTAAAAGAGGGGTTTCGCTCTATAATTGTAGAGTAATCTAGAATTGCCATTTCGAAATTTCTTGCATCTAAGTATGCATTCGCTCTAGCATAATTTACGTCCAAGTTATCTGGAGATAATTCTATAGATTTAGAATAATCGGCTATAGCAAGATCATAGGACTTGCGCATTCTATAAATGTTTCCTCTATTCGTATATGGACCAGAAGCATCTGGGTACAGGTTTATTGCTTTTTCAAAAATCTTAAATGCTTCGTCGAATTTTCCATTTTTAGCAAACTCAATACCTTGATAATTGAGTTCTTGGGCGGTTTGAGAGAAAGCAGCTGTGCTTAAAAGGAAGCACAAGCCTATTGTTGCTATAATTTTCATATTAAAAGATGCTAGATGACTATAAATATAGCGGGTTTTTGGAATTTAGTTTTAAAAGTTTGATAGATATTTGGTTAGGAGGAATTCTCGCAAAGGTCGGCGGAGGAGCTAAGCACTCTAAGATAAGTATGAAGGATTTGAAGATAAGAAGTCTTAAATTACTTAAAATTTAATAACTTGTATTTTGGTTTTGATTAGTAAAGGTGGGGCTTTAGAAGTTTAATGATTTCATCAACACCTGATTTCATTTTAATTATACAATCGTCTTTGGAAAGTGTATCCCATGAAGTGTCCATCTTAGAATTTCGATAAAGCATCAAATCGCTCTTGTGGTTATTCCAATAAAATTTAAATCCAGGAATGATATTTTCTTCGATTAAGGGTATGAATTTTTCATAAATTTTCGATTTCCGTTCCTCGTCAAAGTTTAATTTTAAACTTGCCCTATCGCCCAAAATTAAATCTACCCTATCGAAATAATTTTTAAAAATTGGTATTAGCTTTTCATTCTCTTCATAAAATTCAAATTTTTTATGGTTAAAAATTTCCTTCAAATAGCTATACTCTTCTTCGGCCAACTCCCTAGTAGATTTTAATATTTCAAGATTTAAACCAAATTTTTCAGTAGAACAACTTTTTCTATCTAATGTAGAGGCGTTAACAATTTGTCGAATTTCATCAATTGCATCTTTAACTGGTTTTGAGTCGTTTAGTCTATTTTTTAAAGCGCTATGCCCATAGCATCTATTGAATAAAACTCCCATTTCTCTATTGTTCCGCTCAGAATATTCATAAAGATTCATAGAGCAAATAATTAAGTTCCTTTCATTCATGTATAGCTTTGCGTGGATATTTGGGTGGCAAAGTAAATTCAGGTTTTTGAGTTGACTAAGTTTTATCTTTTCTAGCTGAGACAATTCATTTTCTCTGTATATGATCGTGATCTCAATTCCCCTTGTATCTGCTTCTAATAATTGATTAAAAGTATTTTCAGACGTTTTGATATAGGGAACTATGATTACTAGCTCGTTGGTTGATTCATTGATTAATCTTGGAATCCATTGATTAATTAGAGCTGTATTTAAAAATTCTGCCATATCTGTGCTTCAAATAGAGAAATGGTGAAGATATAAAATTCATTTAAAATGAAGCTTAACATTGGTAGTTAAATGATAGGTGGATAATTAAAAAATTAATCTAAAGAATAAATTATCTCTTCTTGATAGGTGCTAGAAGTGCATAAAAAATCCATGCAAACCAGGAGATAAATAATACTGCGAGAATCCATGCTATTTTTTCGCTACCAGATGTTTTACTAGAGAAAATAATGATTAGAATGGGTATAAACCATATGAAGGCAATGAACCCATAAGTCGTTAAGATCACTGAGTCTTGACTGTCCATTTTAGGTTTTGTTTAAAGGTAACAAAAGAAGAGGAACTCTCCTATTAATTGAATTTATGATTTTAGATTTGAATTTAATCGAGGATTTCGTTTCTGAAGCTGATCATGGCTTCATAGGATTCAAATTCTTTTAGAATTTTACCATTTTCATCAGCTAATTTATAATAAATATCTCTGCCTTTGGCCCCTACTTCGCTTACTCCAACAAAAAAAGATCCTTTGAATTGTCCTTTTTCTACTATAGAGAATGACTGAGCTGGAAAAAATTCAATCCATTTACCGGAATTAAGATTTACTTTCGCCAATATGCTACTAGTGGCATATTTTTCTGTTATAAAATAGATAAATTGATTGTCAGGAGATATTGTTAGATTGCCTACATTTAAAATCTCTGAGGTTCCATCAAGACCATCAAGATATGGTTTGGAATCTGTGATTACTTTTTCAATCAAAGTGCTATGATCCACGATCATAATTTTATGGGCGAAATATTCATTACTACCACTTCTCCTAGGCACTTGTCTAATAAAAACCACCTCCTTAGAATTAGGAACAATTAAAGCCTCAATATCAGATTCATTATATGTTAGTTGTTTTTGGCTACCATTAGAATAGATTAAAAAAATGTTACCCAACATGATTTGGGTTTTTGCTGGCACCTTCTCTTGTGCAATACTATTTGCTGTGATGAAAGTGCCAATTAAAATAAGAATTAAGGATTTAAACTGTTTCATTCTATAAAGATTTAAAATATTATGATTATCCGCAATGACACCAGTAATTCAATAAAACGAAAGGATCAAGCGGATAATCGTCGACTGACGACGGTCGACAATAGCTGAATTTTAGGTATGTACCTAATAAAATATGGCTACTGGTGTGAAAGCAGATATAAATATTTTAGTATATTCAAGAAAATTAAAAGAAGTAAGAGCTTAGAAATTTCATAATAGTTTCAAGTTCAAAATGAATTTTTCAGATAAATGGATAGACTATATTCCATCGAGGAAGTCAATAAGCGTTATGAGACAGCAGGCAGTAGGCCACTTTTGATTCATGCCTCGGATATGGAATTCTATATTTGTAAGTATCCGTATCACTGGCAAGACTCAAAATTGTTAAATGAATACTTGGCCTATAATTTTGCTAAAATCTGGGGATTGCCAATTCCTGAGATGAAATTAATTGATTTAAAAAGAGAACATCTTCCAGCCCAAATGCTTGGAATGCAGCTTAATTACATTTCAATAGAAGTTCCTTTAATAAGTTCTCTTAAGATTCAAGGAATAACAGAATTAATTGATGAAATAGCACAAGGTTATACTTCTAATGTAATTTCAAAATTTGATAAACACCTTCTGCTGAAAATAGCTCTTTTTGATATCTGGTTAAGCAATGAGGATCGCAATACTGGCAATATGAATCTATTAATAAATCTTGATTCAAATATTTTAAAACCTATACTTATTGATAACGAGAAAATATTTAATTCAGGTAGTTTGTTTAGGCCTTTATTGGAAATAACTTACGAGGATTCCTTATTTTACACTTATCTTTTTCGTAAAGTATTTGGATCAAGAAATAGAAGAAATATTAAATTAATTCACGAAATTGAAGCATCTTTGCAACCTTTATGCTCTTTATGTTTCAGTCAGTTAAGTCAAATCGTTGAACAGATACCCTATGAGTGGGGATATGATAGGAATCAAGTCCAAGAATCTTTGAATGAAAATCTATTTTCTGAGGAGTGGATGGGAAGAGTCCGTCAAACATATCTTCAATTTGCAGGCTTAATGTACCAAAGACCATGAAAACATATTATTCCATTATTTATACTTCACTTTCAGCATTAGGTAATGAAAGGATTAATTTAGGTCTCCTACTTTCTCAGGAGGATGGGATAAGTATGATGAAATTTTCTGAGGAAAAGTTATATTTATTAAAAAAGCTTCTATCTACTGAGTCCTTTAAATTATTGAAAATACAATTGTCATCATTTGAAAACATATCAAATACAGACAATAATTTGCAGGTGGCATACAGTAATCTAAGAGCTGATTATATCCAATATCTATCTAACTACACCAATAATTTGATATCTCTAACGCCACCGAAGGTCATAGATATTGATGCGAATCAGGCGGTCTTCGATAAATTATTTGAGCAATATGTTTACAAAATTTCAAGCTTGCCAAATCTGGGAGTAAAGGCTCAATCTAATCTAATGGATATAAAGCATAACTTTATTCCAAAGGTTAAAGATAGGGTCAATGTAAATTTCACTTTAAGAGCATCATCCTTTGATTTCGTAGTATTTGATTTTAATGTGGATATGATTGGGAAAAATGAGGTTCCTGTTTTGACTCAATTTATTGATTTTCAAACAAGTGCAGAAACTATCAAGCACAGAGTTAATAACTATGTAAGTTTGATCAAACCATTTGAGATCAAGGAAAATAAAATTGGTAAATTTTTTATTGTTGGCCAAAAACCTGAGTCTAATTTGAGCAAACAACATCAAATTTGGGAGAATTTGTTAAAATCGCCATTGATTGAAGAAAAGATCGTAGAAATAGTACCTCCTGATGAATTGGGAAGTATCCAAGAATACTTCGAGAAACATGATGTTAGACCTTTTGAAGTTGAATAATTTTTGAACTACTTATTATAATGGATACGGCCTATATGAATTTCCTGTGCTAATTTTCTAGTTTAACAATATGGTTCAGTTTGAAAACTGCGATGGTTTAGGTCCAAGTCTGAGCCCGCCTGCATCGGACAGGTCTGAAGACTTGAACCGATAGGGAATTGAACCAGAAGGGTGATTGGAATTACAAATTCCTTTTATCTTGTTTCGGAATTGCAAATTCCGAATAGCAGGTAATATCTGGTTTCGGAATTGCAAATTCCGAAAAGCGGAGAAGGGAATTGAATTAATGTCAGCTATTCAAACTTGTAGTTTTCAAATTCTTCCATATTTGACTTGGTGAAATCTTTCAAATCATCCAAATGAGGGTTTTCCCTTAAAGTAACAATTGATATGTAAGTTGTTATCAAATAATCTGATCCATCATTAACGAGTTTAAAATCAAGTTTCTCAAATCTCTCTATTGAGAATTCATTATACCATTTATCAAATAAAATCTTTCTGTAAAATTCACGTTGATCTTGACTATCACAAATATAAACTATTGTATTTCTCACATCTTGAGAGAAAAGATCTTCAAGAAAATTAAGGAGTGTTAGATGAATTTTGTGATCAAAACCGTTTTGATCTTTATTTCTTTTCTCTTTAGCAGCTAATGGGAAAAATGAGAAATCATATAAAAAATCTCCATAAGGAGGAATGAAAGATGATTTTTCTAAAATAATCATATAAGGTATTCCTTTGTCTGTAACAAAGGAGTACCCTGATTCAGTTTGGTGTATTTTATATAGGTTTGACAAATTTAATGTCCCTATTTTCTTGGAGCTCTTTTAAATCCTTCCCCTCACGAATATAAGAAATGATTGCATTTTTATTTTCGACCTTTTTTTGAATGTAATCGAAAACTTTAGCATTCTTTTCAGTTTTTACAATTACTTTTTCCATTTGATTTACGATTTATTTGAAGAACCAATTATCAGAATTTATAAATTACATATTAAATCCAATAATCAAGTAGGCATTAATACCCTTCTACATTGCAAAGATAATGTATAATTATTTAATATATACAAATTCCCATTTCTTTCAAATAGAAAATAAGGATATTAAGCACTCATTTTCAAATTCTTACATAGGGACATAGAACTTAGATGCAATTACTATATGGTGACCAAAGAAATCTGGAATAAATATGGAGTAGGGAATGGAATGCTCTGTCTAGAATGCTTGCAAAAAAGAATGGGAAGACCTTTCCGAAGAGAGGATTTCCCTCTTATACCTATAAACTTTGAAAATCCCTTCACTAGATTGATTATCTTTCCTTCTAATGAAGATAATATACTTCTCAAGAAGAGAATGAAAGAATATGATCAGGCTTATCTAGCAGCTAAAGAGCAGAGAAAAATCAACCAGCTCAAAAGAAAAGAGCCTTATCATTAATATACATAAAATTTGTTCTTTTAACTTTACTTTATGACTATATCTAATCCAATAGCACATCTACCTCAAGAAAAGCAGGATGAAATTAATTTCATTTTAGAAGTAATTAAGAAAGAGGCCAATCCGATGAAGGTAATTTTATTCGGAAGTCATGCTACAGGCAAATGGGTTGATTCCACAGTTTTACATGATGGTATTACCCTTACTTATGAAAGTGATTACGATATTCTGGTTGTTACTAATGATGGTAACATCAAGCATCATGAAGTTATTAGTCATATTGAAAACAAATGTAATGAAGAATTGAGGGGTATAACCAGTATTTTGGTTCATAGTTTGGATTATATCAATAAGGGACTTGCCATAGGACAGTATTTCTTTTTGAGGATATTAAAAGAAGGCATAGTTTTGTTTGATACAGGAGAACAAGACTTTTTTACTCCAATTAAACTTACCGATACTCAATTTAAAGAAAGATCAATAGGATATTTTAATTTGTGGTTTCCAATGGGGGTTGATTTTTTAATTGATGCGAAAAATGCATTTAATAGAGGAAGTTATAGAAAGTCATTATTTGAACTTCACCAAGCAGCAGAAAATTTTTACGCAACTGTAATGCTAGTCTTTTCAGGATATAAACCTACTGTCCACAATTTGAAGAAACTTAGAAAATATGCAAAACACCTAAACACGGATTTGTATAATTTATTTTTGACTCCCCCAAATGATGAAGAAGAATACCATTTATTCGAAATATTGCGGAAAGGTTATATTGAAGCTAGGTATGATCGGAATTTTGAGGTTACAAAAGTAGAATGTGAAAAATTACTTAGCCGGATTGAAAGCATGAAAAATCTGGTTGAAAGGATATGTATAGAAAAAATATCTTAATATCAATTAATCATCTAAAAAGTCAAACAAGTCATTTAAGTTAATTTCAAATGCTTTGCAAAGTAGGATCAAGTTATAAGAGGTTGGATTAGCACCTTGAATTTCATATCTATTTATTGCTTGCTTGTCTTTGAAGTTGAGCTTTAAAGCCAACTCTTCTTGTGTCCAGCCTCTATCTTCTCTAAGCTCTTTAATCTTTTTTGCAAGCTTAGATTTCAATTCATCCTTTGTAATATTCCTCATCAAAGGCAATTAGAATAAAAAATGAAAAAAATTAGTCAACATTAATGTTGACTTTAAGTTTTTCTTTATATATTTGAATCACATCCTCACTGTTAGGTCTGAGAAGCCAAACAACTAAAGGATGAAAAAGCAAAATCTGAATTATTCCAGTGAAGTCCCTGCCTCTTTTATCAAGCGCTTGGGTGACTTCTCAGACCTCAGCAATGAGTGCAAGAGGCTAGGGACAGAAGCTTGTGAGTCATTCAAATTCCTCATTCAAACCAATTGCGATTATGGTCTTTTGGTGTTTGGTCATCAGTGCCTAACAGGAGGATTTAATATCACAACCTTCGATCTTCTGTTCAAAAGAAAACCGAAGAACCCTATTTAAACCTATTTTACCTACGACGAGACGAGTCCCCGATGAACTTCGTTTTTCCAACCTATCTACGCTAATGGGTGTGCTCGCAACTTTACTTCCAGCTGCTGCAGAAGCTCAGTAAAGTCTAATACCAATCAATTTCTTAACCAAGTCTAACAGAGGATTTCTCTGACTGGAAAACCATTGCCTATACCCGTCTGATGGATATAATCTAGAGGTGTAAAATTTATGGTCAACTATCCATCCAGCTCGACGGGTTGAGAAAACTTCCTATACAAATTTCCAAAAACAGAAAGTATGAAACATATAAATTCATACTCCTTGGCGGAGCCATGCCTTTTCTAAAAGAAAAAAGTAATGGTACTGTTTCTCAGTCATTTGGGTGGGATTTCTTTTTCCGATGCTAGGAAAGGCTACGGTAGATCAATCGTGTTTGGGGAATAACTGGGTTAAAACCTTCGAGGTTTGAGAAAACCTCAAAGGTTTAAAGGGCTGAAATTAAGGGTTCTGGCGGTGTGGTGTTATATGTATAACCAAAAACCAAAGTAATGCTAAACTGGGTGTGTAGCTGACCTAATCGCTACTGCTGCACTGCTGGGCCTTTATTTTAGATTTCAGATTTAAGCCCCAAGGGAGAAAATGGGGACTCGATAAGGACAGCTAAGGGGCAAAGGATGGAAAGCAAGGATGAGGGAGGAAGGAGGAAAGTGGAAGGATGTACAAAGTACGAAGTACGATCCGCCACGGCGGACAAGTTAAACCATGTAATGGAGGAAGGATTAGTGAGGAAAAGGGGAAAAGGAAATAAAGGATGAGGTAGGAAAGAAGGGAGAAATGATTGGATTAATGAAAACAAAAAAAAAGAAAAAAATTATGAGGAGATTGATGATTTTGGGGGTATTGATGATGGTAGCGGGAAAGGTTGCTATCGCCCAGTCTATTCAGGGAATGGGGTTTGAAGACTCCATTCCTGATGGACAAGATATGGGGAAAAGTGCTTTGATTTACTTTAAGTATATCAAGTATTCGGATCGGGAGCCTGATACTTTGAAGGTGAGCCTTTGGAGTCATTATTTTGGGCAACTTGCCTCAACAGAAGGTCAGGTTTCTAAGCGTATTCCTTTGAGAAAAGGAAGCATGCTTGAAGGATTATTCCCTAGCAATGATCAAGTTATTACAGTCAATGTTTCAGACCTTCAAGGACCTAGTTATATTAGTTTGTCTCTAAGTAGTAACGAGCCTTTTAATAAATACCTGATTTTTCCAGGGGATAGTATTAAAATTTACGCTCAGCCTTTCCGAAATATTTTAACATTTGGTGGACCAACTGCTCCCCTATTTGAATGTCAGCGAGCCTTGAATAATTTAAGACTGGCATATTCATTTAAAAAGGCCACTAGGTATACTCAAAGAAGTCAATCCAGTCTTGAGGAATTTTTAGAAAAGGATAACAATCGAAGGATCTATCAACAGGCTCAACAAAATTTTGGAGAGGTCTTAAGTCTTCCTATTTTGGATGAAAGCTACCTCGAACTATTGCAGTCAGAGGTTGAGCAAATCCCCATAGACAAGACTCTGCTGCTATTGGACTCCTATCAAAGCCAAATACCTAAAGAGGCCTATGAAATCATTTTAGCAAATGAAATAGGTTTGTTGTACGATAGGCTTGTTCTTGATTGGACTCAAGCATATAGACAGGCAAAGCAGGTAGGCAATTCAGGTTTTGTTGAAAAGCTTGAAGCGTTCTATGCTCAAGAAATTGAAACATTGCGTTTTGAATTTGAAAAGGAAACCGTTCTTGCAGCTACCTATTATCAGGACTTTTTAATAAATCAATCTAAGGCTTTGAGCCAGCTTAAAAATCAACCACTGTTTGTCAGCCTAGAGAATTATCCAAATGAAGTAAGGGATTTCCTTATTGGAAAATACATTATTGGCAACTTCAGCAAACTTTCAAACGGATCAGAAATCCTAGAAAAAGCGCTTGGTAGCATTGAAGAGCCAAGTATCAGACCCTATTTAGAAAGGCTTTATCATAGACAGGGAGCGGGTCAGCCTATTGAAAACTTTGCCTTTGAAAATCTGAAAGGAGAAATGGTCAGGCTTGAAGATTTCAAGGGGAAAACTGTGTTTTTGGACTTTTGGTTTACAGGCTGTAAGGCATGTATCAATTTTTATGAAGGTTCCTTGCATTCTGTTGAGGAGCATTTTAAAGACAACAAAGACTTTGTGATGATTTCAATCAGTATGGATAAAGACCGCAAGATGTGGGAAAAGAGTGTGGCTGGAGGCAGATATACCTCTTCCTCTGTGGTCAACCTTTATACTAATGGAGAAGGGTTTGATCATGCCTTTTTGAAGCAATATAATATTGTAGGCGCACCTCATCAGCTCTTGATAGATGGGGATGGTAGGATGGTGCAGTCAGGGGGATTGCAGTTGAGGTCGGAGGAGTTGATTGGGGTTTTGGAGGGGGTTTTGGGGAAGGAGGAAGGGAAAAGGGGGATTAGTTATTAAGTTGATTGAGTTAATTAGGTTAAAGGGTACGAAGTACGAAGTACAATCCGCCACGGCGGACAAGTTGAACCAAGTAAGGGGGAAGGAAAAAGGGGAAAGGTTAAAGGGGAAAGGGGAAAGGAAAAGAAATGTTTAACTGCCCCGAAGTGTCGGGGCTGCTTAACTGTTTAGGTTTAGATGAAGGGGATTAGTCATTAAGGTGATTGAGTTGATTGGAGGGAGGGAAGGAGAAAGGAGAAAGGTAAAAGGGGAACGCTAAGGATGCGGAGGGGCAAAGGACAGAAAGGAAGGAGGAAAAGAGGGGAAAGAATGTTTAGCTGCTTAACTGTTTAGGGGGAAATGAGGGATGAGGGAGGAAGGAGGAAATGAAAAAAGGAGAAATGAAAAATTGATTAAAGGTTTAAAAATGATGAATGTCGAATGGAATGATATGAAAGCGTAGATGCAATCTACGCTTAGTGAGCAAGTAGTCGGTATGAAACTTAAAGAAGTTACTGAAAAGAGAAAAAGGATTTAATACCAAACAATAAACCCAAGATAATTATGAAGCGAATTTTACGATTACTAATCCCTGTGATTATGGGGGTTGGCGGCCATTTGCATGCCCAAACGGTCAGCCATGAGGTAAAGGGAGTTGTGATGACTCAGAGCAAAGAGGTACTGCCAGGTGCAGTGATAACAGTGGATGGCAGGAATTGGGGGGCGATTACGGAAGATGATGGCAGGTTTATGTTGAAGCTTGCGGAGGGGGCTTATACACTAAAGGTAAGTTATCTAGGGTTTAAGCCATACGAATTGCAGGTAGATGTTCCCTTATCGTCTGATTTGAGTATCAGCTTGGAATCTGAATCCTTTGGACTGGAGCAAGTTGAGGTGGTTTCGACCGGCTATCAAGAATTACCCAAGGAAAGGGCTACTGGATCATTTGTTCAAGTGAACGAGGAATTGGTTAACAGGCGTATCAGCACCAATCTCTTAGACAGGTTGGAGGATATTACGCCTGGGCTTTTGTTTAACCGTGGCCCTGGAGAATCTTTAAATATTCGTGGGCGTAGCACCTTATTTGCCAATACAAGTCCACTGATTATCATAGACAACTTCCCCTATGATGGTCCCTTGGAGAATATAAATCCCAATGATGTAGAAAGTATCACTGTCCTTCGTGATGCAGCAGCGGCTTCGATATGGGGAGCAAGAGCTGGTAATGGGGTGATCGTGATCACTACAAAGAAGGGATCAAGAGGACAGGCGACCAGGGTAACTTTTAACAGTAATATCACGCAGATTGAGCGGCCGGATTTATTTTACAATCCAGTGATGAGTGCTTCAGAGGTTATTGATATGGAGTTGTTGCTATTTGGGCGGGGATTCTATAATAGTCAGGAAAACAACCTCTCCCGCCCTGCCCTATCACCTGTTGTGGAGACTAAGATCTCAGAGCGCAATGGATTGATCAGTTCAAGCGAGGCTAATCAATTGATAGATGGATATAGGAATTATGATTTCAGGGATGAGTTGAATAGGCATTTTTACAGGAGTGCCATCAATCAGCAGCATTCATTGAATGTACGAGGAGGATCTGCCAATCATACCTACAGCTTTGGCTTGGGCTATGACAAAAACTTGACATCAGTGGTTGCCAATGACAATGATCGCTTGACCTTGAATTTTCAGAATGGATGGAGTTTGCTCAATGATAAGTTGGATGTATCCTTGGGTATGTATTATGTACAAGGGAATACTTGGGATCGTACTGCTGTCCCTAGTGGCTATGCTTATGAGCGCCTAATGGATGATGCTGGCAATCATTTGCCATTGAATTTTGGGTATAGCACTAGGTATTTGGAGAGTATAGCAGATGACGGCTTATTGGATTGGCGGTATAGGCCCTTGGATGAGATTGGTCTTCTGGGTAATCGCAACAGCAATAATGATTATAGAATCAATGCACAGGTGGGCTATCAAATCAATTCGGATTTGAAGGCGGAAGTATTGTACCAGTATTGGCACAACAATCGAATAGCGGAACAGCTATCTCCATTAGCGAGTTATTCCGCTCGAAATCAGATCAACCGATTTACTCAGCGGGATAGTAATGGGGAGTTAACAAGAGCTGTTCCAATTGGAGATGTTTACAATAGAAGAAATACAGTTGGTTCAAGTCATAGTTTTAGGAGCCAATTGCGGTATAACAAAGTGATCGGTGAAGACCATGTGATCTCAGCATTGGGTGGATTTGAGGTAAAGGATTTGACTTTGAGCCATCATGCCAACACTTATTATGGTTATAGGCCTGAGTTTGCTACTTCGGAGCCAGTAGATTTTGTTACGAGATTTCCTCTGTACCACAGTGGTGCTTTGGCAAGTATCAGCACTGGTAATAGTCATTCAGGCCAGGTGGACAGGTTCCTTTCCTACTATGCCAATGCATCCTATACTTTTAGAAAGCGGTATATCTTAACAGCGAGTGCCAGAAAGGATGAGTCCAATTTATTTGGGGTAAATGCAAATCAGCGGGGTGTTCCACTTTGGTCAGTAGGAGGAGCATGGATATTAAGTGATGAAGGATTCTACAATTCTGGACTTATCCCCTATTTGAAGCTTCGAAGTACCTTGGGCTATAATGGGAATATAGACAAGAGTTTAACTGCATTTACTACAGCCAATTACTTTGGGGGTAATGCCAATAGTCTGACCAATTTACCTTTTGCAAGGATCATAACACCTCCCAATCCAGACTTAAGATGGGAGAAAATACAGATTTGGAATAATGCAATTGATTTTGCCAGCAGGAATGATAGGCTATCAGGATCCTTAGAGTTTTATATCAAGCATGGGCAGGATTTGATTGGAGATATGCCAATGGCACCTTCCACTGGATTTACTCAATATAGGGGCAACTTTGCAGAGACCTTGACCAGAGGGATAGACTTACAGCTAAGCAGTAAAAATACCACTGGAGCAGTCCAATGGAGCACAACTTATTTCCTCAGCTGGGTTGATGAGCGCGTAAAGTCCTATGAGCTTGAGTCAAATATCAGGAATTACATGCAGTATTTCGGGGTGTTTCCATTGGAGGGCAAACCACTTTTTGGGGTATTTAGCTATGACTGGGCGGGTCTTGATCCTGATAATGGAAATCCTATGGGTTTTATAGATGGGGAGCCAAGCAGTAATTATACAGGAATTCTCAATGGAGCGACTTTGGATGATATCCGCTATCATGGTCCTTCCAGGCCGAGTGTATTTGGTGCCATGATGCATACGGTGAGCTATAGGGGGTTCTCCTTGTCGGCGAATATTAGTTATCGTTTAGGCTATTATTACAAACGTAGATCGGTTTTGTATTCCAATATTTTGCGGGGAGATCGAGATCATGCTGATTTTGCGAATCGCTGGCAGCAGCCTGGTGATGAGCTGATCACGACTATCCCATCCATGCCTAATACCAATAATGCCAATCGGGAATTCTTTTACAATCATTCCAGTGTATTGGTAGAAAAGGGAGATCATATCCGATTGCAGGATATCAGGGTTTCTTATCTCTTCAATAAATCAAATCAGCCCTGGTTGCCTTTTCAGTCTGCTGAACTGTATGGTTATGCGAATAATCTAGGGGTTTTGTGGGCTGCGAACAGTGAGGGTTTGGATCCTGACTTTAGGACTATGCCAGCTGCGAGGAGTGTGGCGATTGGGTTGAGAATTGAATTTTGAGGGAAGGATGAAGGGGGAAGGATGAATTAGAAAGGGTGAAGGATGAAGGGGGAAAGGAGGATTACAAATCCTTGTTATCTGGTTTCGAGATTACAAATCTCGAAAAGCTTAGGGTGAGGTAAGATTAAAGATTTAAGAATGAAGAGGGATTGGGGCTTTCCGGGCTTTTCTCAATGAGGTTAATCGATTAAACCCAAATGGTAATCACCGGGGCGCATAAGGCGACGGCTACTACGGAAAGTTAGGGGGTGACTCCTGGGTCAGTCAGTTTGAGAGCTGCTGGCTGGCTTCCTTTTTTTCGGAAGGGTTGAGGGTTAAGCGTTAAGTGTTAAGCCCCGAGGAGCCGGGGGAAGGATGAATTAGGAAGGATGAATTAGGAAGGGTGAAGGATGAAGGGGGAAAGGAGGATTACAAATCCTTGTTATCTGGTTTCGAGATTACAAATCTCGAAAAGCTTAGATCTCGAAAAGCTTAGGAAGGGCAGTTTGAAAACTGCATGGATAATGGGTCCAAGACTAAGTCTTGAACCAGGTGGTCTGACGGTTTTTAGGGGGGGGATTGAAACCCTTAGTGTGAGAGGTATGCTCAAAGGTTATAAACGAATAATTAAAAACTTAAAAAGAGAATGAATATGAAATCAATTGTAATTATGATTTGTGCGGGTGTGCTGCTATTGGTGGCGGGTGCCTGTGAGGGTTTTTTGGATGAAAGACCTAATAAGAATATTGTGATTCCAAGTACGCTTGATGATATGCAGGCGCTCTTGGATGCGAGCAACTGGGGGATGAATCAAAGCCCTGGGTTTAATCTTTTGAGTGGGGATGAATTGGTGGCTACACCGAATGCCTTCCTTGTTTATAGTTTGGATGAGCAGGAGGCTTATAAGTGGAGTGAAAGTTTTTTCGAAAATGAATTCAGTGATTGGTCAGTTCCTTATTCTCAAGCATTCTATGCCAATGTAATATTGGACGGGATTACAGATATTGATCCTTCAGCTGAGGAGGAGCGCATTCGCAAAGACGAGATCATTGGGAGTGCCTTGTTTTTGAGGGCAAATGGATTTTATAATCTTCTGAGCCAATTTGCGCCAGCTTATCAGCCTGGTGTAAATGATGGGGCTTTGGGGATTCCATTGCGGATGGATCCAAACATCAATATCCGGGTGGATCGATCAGATTTAAAGACTTGTTATGATCAGGTGATTGGTGACCTCAATACTGCCCTACCCTTGCTTAGGGATATGAATGTTTATAAAAGTCGGCCATCAAAAGCAGCTGTACATGCACTTTTGGCTAGGATCTACTTGGCGATTGAGGAATATGAAAAGGCCTTGAACCATGCCAACAGTGCATTGGGTATTCATGATGTTTTGATGGATTATAATGAAATCAATGCGAGTTTGAGGTTCCCCATCCCTGCTTTCAACGAAGAGGTAATTTATCATACGCAGATGGTGTCTTATTTATTCAGTGCTCTGGTCACTACGGTGGTCAACCCAGAGATTTATAATTCTTATGCTACGGAAGATTTAAGGAGGAGTGTGTTTTTCTTGAATAATGCTTTTGGGTCGGTATTTAAGGGTACTTATTCGGGTACTAATAATATGTTTTCAGGTTTGGCGACGAATGAATTGTATATGATCAAGGCTGAGTGTGAGGCCAGAGCTGGAAATACTTCTGTGGCCTTGGGGGTATTGAATCAATTGCTTGAAAAGCGTTGGGCAGCTGGCAGCTTTGAGCCCTTGAGTGCATCGGGTGAAGCTGTATTGGATTTGATCTTGGCAGAGCGTAAGAAGGAATTGCTGTACAGGGGTGTTCGCTGGTCTGATCTTCGCCGACTTAATAGGGATCCTAGATATGCTCAGACCTTGACAAGGGTGGTGCAGGGTGAGAGTTATAGTTTACCGCCAAACTCTAACAGATATACTTTACCGATTCCTTTGAATGAGGTCAATGTCAGTGGTATCTCTCAAAATAATCGCAATTGAGTAGAATGAAATCACTGAATGATTTTGACTGTATTCTATTGATAGATGATGATCCTGTGATCAATTATATCAGCAATAGATTTTTAAGAAAGACAGGTTATGGTGGTGAGGTATTGCATTTTGAGTGTAGTGTGGGTGGGTTTGAATATGTAGAAGCAGTAGCGAAGCATCTCAAGCCTGAACCATGTTCGATATTGGTTTTTCTGGATTTGAATATGCCTGTGATGAATGGGTGGGATTTTCTGGAAAAGTTTGAAGGCTTGCCAGCCGAGACTAAGGAGGTATTTAGGATAGTGATCTTGAGTAGTTCTGTATCAGCTTTGGATATCAATCGGGCGAAGGATGATCGAAATGTATGTGGGTATGTGGTGAAGCCTTTATCGATCTTTGAACTTGGTAAGGTGGAGGCTTATTTGGAAGCGTTGAAGTTTTAGTAATTAGACAGCGGCTCAGAGATGGGTCGCTGTTTTTTACCACAGATGAACACAGGTGGACTCAGATGAAAAAGAATAAAGTTAATATTTCGGATAGATTGCTAAGGTGCTAAGGGGGAATGAAGGATGAGGGGGGAAGGATAAAGGGTGAAAAAGGTTAAAGGGAAAGTGGAACCACTAATTGCACTAATGGGAATTTTAAGGATTTGTGAAGTGGTAGAGATTTGAAGGTTACTTTTTAGGTTTGAAATGTTTTTAAATTTAGAGCGCTGAAGCGCTGGGATTTACACAAAGGGAAAGGGTGAGGGATGAAGGGGGAAGGAGGAAAGGAGGAAGGATGAAGGGGGATGGAGGAATGAAAAAATGTTTAACTGCCCCGAAGTGTCGGGGTTGCTTAACTGTTTAGGAGGTAGTTGAACCGTCTGAGGGTTTGGGCAAAAGGTAAAACCTAAGTCTTGAACCAATTGGTCTACTTTTCATAAATTAATTGCTTATCCACTTCGATAAATGGCTGAATGTGCTTGGAAACTGTATTGGTAGTAAGTAAATCAACGGGTTTATTAAGTATATCTTCTAGGTCATTTTTAAGCTTTATAAACTTTAGGCCAATGTGTTGATTGTAATTTAATTCAAGCAATATATCAATATCGCTATTTTTGCCGGCATCTCCTCTTGCGTATGAACCAAAGAGGTAGGCACGATCAACGGGATAATCGTCAAACAACTTCTTGATCTTTGCTATATTACTTTTTGTGATTTTCATACTAACTTAATTAGTCGCTATGTTCCACTATGGTGATTATATTTTGAGGGTCATTTTGACTACATTTTATGAAGTAATTGCTCGTAGATTTGTTCAAATTCAGTTGCGGTCTGTTCTAGGCTATGATGTTTTTTGGCGTATTGTTGGGCTTGATTTCCTAGGGATTTTATGCTTTCTGGATTCTTTAATAGTTCTAATATACCATTGGCAAACAAATCTGGGTCATGGCGCTCAATAAGTAATCCTGTGTTTCTATCTTCGATTACTTCTTGCGTAGCTGGTATTTTCACCGCAATGGTTGGGGTAGCTTGAAGGGCAGCTTCTATGACTACTCCCGGAATTCCTTCCACTAAGCTGGATAAAATTAAAATATCTGCTGCAGCAAAATAAGTGGAGATGTCATCTTGATATCCACAAAAAATAACTTTGTCAATGAGCTTAAAGTCATCTACTAGCTTTCTTAGATAATTACCCTCTTCTCCCTCTCCTACAATTAGTAGTTTGAAATTTGTTAAATGGTTATTCAATAGAGCAAGAGCATTCAAAGTAAGGACGATATTTTTTTCTTTACTTAGGTTACCAACCTGAGCTAGTATAAAATCTTTATCCGATATGCCATATCGCGAAGTTATTGTTTTTTTTGACTCTGGTCTATCCTTGGTAATTGCATTTATACCTCTTTTTATGATTTTAGATTTAGAATTGGGGAGATGAAGAGTTAATGCTAAATCTGTGGCAGCTTCTTCTCCTACTGAAACAAAAATATCTACTTTTTTGGCGAGCATTTTATAAACAGAAGTCAAAAAAATTCTATTGTTCAGCCAATAAGATATGAATGAGATGTTTCTATAAATAAGTTTGGGTTGGTGTATGCCCAACATGGCTAGTGAGGCATATTTAAATGTATCCGACCCATTGGCCTGGACTATGTCGGGGCGGATTTCAAGAATTAAATTACGAAGCCTAAACAATAAGCTAAGATCAAAAAATCTCTTAGTGCCATTTAAATCCATATTGATGGCATTTTGGACATCTAATTGTTGCTCGTGATGATATAGACCTACGAACCAAATGTGATGGCCTCTTTTTACTAACTCCTCAGAGAGGCTCTTTGCTGAAACCTCTGCACCTCTTACTTTTCTAGAAGTAACTAATTGTAGGATTTTCATCTATCTTCTATAGGAATCCAATACATAATACTTATCACTTCTATTGACGGTATGTGTACCTTTTAAGTCATTTGACCAGTTTGACTCAAGTATTTCTGCAGTTTCTTCTTCATATTCTTCCGTATTCCAAGTAATAATTTTTTGAATTTTGATTCTATGTCCATAGTGTTTGGCAGAATCTTGGGCTGGTCTATACCAAAATCCATTTTTCTCAAATAATGCTCCTGCTGGGCGACTTGCTCTGACATCGGAAACTATTGGATTACAGGGATGAGGGTGCCAATTTCCCTTCTCAATATTCTCACAATAGAACAATGATAATTCATCAAAAGATGAGGCCATTGGATGAGGTTTGGTATTTGCAAATAACCAATATAGCCCATTCTTCATACAGATAGTCGGATCATAAAAGGCAATATCATTCAAATGGTTTCCTACAAATACCCAAGATGAAGGAAAGTCAATAGCTTTATACATTCTAAGCCCTTTTTTCGCAGCAGCTTCTACCCACATCAAGTAGTCACCTTTGTGATTGAGGATAAATGGATATGATAAGTGAAAGTCTTCTTGGATAACAGGTTCAAATTCCCCAATATCATTAGGACTAATAATCCTGGCGAATGATATAAAACCCTTCTTCTCAAGATAATTGTATTGTTCGGCAAAGAGATAGGAGGCTTCTTCGTAGTCAACAATAAAAGGATCAGCAAGGTAAAACCCTTTTGGATTGTTAATTTTAGAAAGTTTCGCATCCCCTATCGATTTTATCCAAAGTTCCCATACTTCTTTTCGGAAGAGTTCTTTGATTTTTCTTGCTAGGTTCTTATATAACCACCGTAAGAAAAGTTTTGTCATTTGGGCATTTGTGGGTGGGCTAAGGTTTGGAATAGCTGAGCTATCGAATGGTAATTGACTGAGATCAAGTTTTTTTTTCCAAGCCTTCACACCAAATCTATTGATCCAAGCCAATTCTCTAGGGATAAAGTAAAGGCTCTTCCAATATACTTTAGCGGCGTTTCTATGCACAGATAAAGGATCTGTTCTAGACCAGGATCTAGAAATGACATTACCTTGATCTAAATTCTCTGTTAAGATCTGCAACACGGATCCTGTGATTTCCCAGCCCTTCATTACTTCCCAAAAGCAAGGAGGCCCACCTCGGTACACTTGATTGTCTCCATGATGGTAAGACCAAACTCCAAGTTTGGGAATATTGAGGATATCCCCTTTTAATATCCTAAAACCAAACCTTATCAGAATATCCAATTCTCTTGATCTAAGTAGTTCCAAATCTTCAGAGGAAAAATAGTCTGAATACTTCTTTTGAATTGGGTAAACAGGGAGAATAAGGGGATTCAATCCAGGTACTTTCAAGATATCCTTGCGGGTAAATGGACTTTGATTGACTGAGAAGCTTGACCGGTCAAATTTTGAAAAAAGTCTATAGAGGATTGGAGAAGGCTTACCGGAGGGTTTCGGTCTTTGATTGACTATCAGGCAATCAATTGTGGCCAAGTCATCCCTTAAAATGACATCTACCATTTCCCATACCCAAGCTGGGACTTTAAAGCCATCCAGTAGAATACCTACTTTAAGCTTTTTGTGCATAACGGTGATAAACATTCCACAAAACTTCCTCGTATTGCTGGGCTATAAGATTAATATCGAATCGATTGATGGCTATTTCCCTAGCCCTTCTACCCATTTCAGCCATTTCTTCGGGATGTTCTATGGCATATATCATTTGATCTGCCAGGGCATCCACATTTCTGACTGGAAAAACTAAAGCGGTCTTTTTGTCTTGGACAGCTTCCAAATTCATAGGGATATCAGATGCTAAGATGGGAATACCAGCCATCATTGCTTCCACCAAGGCACCAGAAAAGCCTTCATACCAAGATGGGAATATAAAACAGTTGAAGTCAAAAATACGATTCGTAACATTTGGAACTGATCCAGGTAAAAATATACAATTTTGAAAATTTAAGTTTGAAATTAAGTTTTCAAGGTCTTTTCGGTAGACTCCTTCACCAAAAATAGTAAGTTCAATGCAGGGATATTTCTTTTTAACTTTTTTAAAAGCAAGTATTAATTCCATATAACCTTTTAAAGGTATTAACCTACCTATTGCCAAGAATCGGCAGGTTTTATTTACCGAATTGTTCCAACAATTATCGGGAATTTCTCTACCCCTATAAATTACATCTACTTTAGCAGAAGAAATGCCAAGATATTTAGAATGACTTGAGACCAGATGATTAGAATTAGAAATATAATGCTTTGGAATTGAGGCTGTAATTCTATCTAAAAACCAAAAGAAATTAAATTTCAATCTTACCAAAGGAGACTTAATTTTCCTGGCTTCTTTTGAATAAGAGTCACTAACCAGAGTACCTATAAGGGGAGTTCCTTCAATCAATGAAACCATCCTTGAAATAATGTTAGCCCTTAATAAGGAGGACACCATTATGTCAGGTTTTTCTTGTTTTACAACACTTCTTAATCTTATTATACCATTAAAAAAGTCATATTTACCTTTAAGATCTAGAAATATAACTTTAACCCCTGCATTTTCAAATTGCTCAAATAAATCATGTCTTGGATAAAAATAAATTAAAACGGGAATAATTTTTTCAGAAAGTTTAGGTAAAATCTCCAAATAACTTTTCTCCGTTCCTGCGTTTATTAGGGCATCTTGGATAAAAAATACTTTCATCAAATCATAAATCAATAGTTTTACCCTTTATTCCTTTCCAAAAATGAAGGAATGCTAACCAAATAATTTTAAAATTTTTTTTACCATAAGACCATCCATATTTAAAACCATAGACTGATTTAATCGACCATTTAAAATAAAGAAGAATTTTCATCTTAAAGAATCCAAAATGATCAGATATCATTAATAAATTTCTCAGGCTATAATACTCTCGATTCAGATTGATTTTTTTTACATAGTCAATATTATTCACAACTAGCCTATTACTTCTTTTCCTATATTCATAAAAGACTTCTGGATTAACTACTAATCTGAAACCTCCTCTCTTAATCCTTAAACAATAATCCAGCTCTTCAAATCCAAAGAATAAATCTTGATTAGGAAATATGTTTTTTTCCAAAACTGATTTATTTATAATAAAACAATATCCTCCAGCTATAAAATCTACATCGATATTCTTTTTACGCTCAAGAAGCTCTGTTGGCACTCTTTTTATTTTCCCAGTTGATTTTTCAAAATATTGACCAACTGCTCCAACTGCCCCGACATTATCCTCTATTTGAATTAAATTAAAAAGTTTTTCAAAAACTTCACCATACAAAGGTGGGTCGTTATCATCCCCCCAAAACACCCATTCATATCCTTCCTGATAAGCTAACTCCAAACCAAATTTCGCAGAATAAGCTGGACCTGCATTATAACCCAAATAATAATATACTATTGGATACTGATCAAGAGTTTCAATCATTTCTTCAGTCTCTTTCCCATCACTATTGTCAATAATCCAAAGTTTTTCAGGAGGGAAAGTTTGATTAAATACTTTTTGAATAGTTGCTTTTAAAATACTAGGACGATTGAAGGTAATTATAAAGCCTGCAAATAATTTATTTTGCATCATTTACACTATTATAAAACCTCATAATTTTTTTAACTCTTTCCTCCCAGGTATATTGCCATACATCTTCTTTAGCTTGATCTGCAATTCTTTTTCCAATTTCAGGATTATTCTTTAATAGCTCTAATGCATTTACCCAACCGTTGACATCATCATATGGAACCATCAAAGCATTGTAATTATGATGAAGAATTTCAGAAAGAACATTAAGCGTAGAGGAAATTATCGGCCTTCCAGTTGCCATATATTCAAACATTTTTAAAGGGGAAGCATACTTTGATGTATCTGAGTCATTAATCCCAGCTACATTAACTTTGTTTTCATAAGGCATAAGAAGTGCATCAGAAGCATTTAAAAATTCAATTAAGATATCTTGAGTTTTAAATCCTAAAAATTCAATATTTTTAAGATTAGTTGTAATTTCCTGATAATAATTGATATCTAAATCATTTCCCCCCAATAAGATAAATTTAAAATTAGGTAACTTTTCTGATAAATTAATAATTAAATCAATACCTCTTCCTCTATATAAATGTCCTGAATAAAGCACAATGTAATCATCTCGATTTAAACCTAATCGTTTCCTAGAATCATATTTATCGTTAATAGTATTTAAAGATTTTTGACTGACTCCATCAGGTAAAATTAATATTGGTTTTGAGTTACCTATTATTGAAATCGCATCATTTGCTAAAGCTGATGTTATAGAAATTAAAAATTTACAATTCTTACTTCTTACAAGGGATTTAAAAAAAAACTTTGATTTATTGTTTTTCCAGACTGCATCATGCAACTCAAAAATTACAGGCTGGCAAAAAATTTTCGAAAGTACATAAGCTGATATCAAAGTTCTTGAATGCACTAGACTCGATCTGTTAAAAAAAGCATAAAATGGAAATAAAATTGATAAAGAAAATAACTTTTGAAATTTACTTAGATAGTTTACTGGAAGCCGTTTTATTTTAAATTTATTTTCAATTGAATATATATTTTTTATTGATTCTCCATTTAACATAGAAGAGTCGCCGTTATTAGATACAAAAAGAGTTACTTCAATGTTATTGTTAAGATATGCATCACACATTTTCATAACATGAAAAGAACTCGCTGCTTTTGATGGCACAGCAGAATACGCGGAAATATAGTTAACTTTCATTTTCTTGATTTAACTATTAGAAATGGAATTACTAGCCTACAAAGAGCAGAGTTTAATAATTCTACACTATAAATTACAATCTTATTTTTATCTAATTTCTTAATACCTGAAAATATCCCTCTTATTGAGCGTTTTAAATCATTTATCAAAATGAACAATTCATTTTTGAAAAATACCCAATAACTAAAGTCTTTTAAATGATGTCTGCTTTTTAGATAAAAATAGATTCTAGAAAGTTGTCCATTATAAAAAAATCTACCTTTTTTAAAAGAGGAATCATTGTGGTAATGTTTAACTCTTGCTTGGAAACAAAATCCCACCTCTTTTTCTATTATTTTCAGTCTAAAAGCTAAGTCAATTTCTTCATAACCTCCTTTAAAAAAATTATCATATCCATTGATTTTATGTATGTCGCATCTTTTTACTGCAAGATTTAAATTACCAAAATATTCGGCTTCATATCCATTTTCAACAAATATCAGTTGACCATTAAGCCCTAATTTGGATTTGCCTTTGAAAACAAGGGACTCCGGGAAATTAATATTATGAACAAACCCTCCTAGTAGGGATAGATTAGGATTTATTTGAAAACACTGTAAAAAAGATCTTATCCAATCCGGGTCTGGCACACAGTCATCATCGCACCAGCAGATATATTCTCCCTTTGCTGTATCTACTGCTATTTGTCTAGTTTTAGCAAACCCATTATTCTTCTTGCTAAATAAATACTTATAACCCGAATTATAGATAACTTCTTTTGTGTGATCTGTGGATGCATTATCTACAACTAGAACTTCATAATTGGAATAATCTAGCTTTTTTATAGCATCTAGTGTCCTTTTCAATGAATCAGCTCTATTCCTCGTGATGACAGCAACTGTCACAAGAGGGGAATTATTAAGATCTGAACTGCTCAAGTAAGAATCCATATTTTTTTAAATGACCTTGTACCCTTTCCATGATGTAGTTTTGATAAAAGGGGTATTTTGTTCTATTTCTAAATAAAGCTCCAATACTAAAAAAATATGCAACTTTTAATAGCTGTATGGCTAACTCAAAAAAACTACGAAACCACTGTTTCTTTATTTGTATATTTTTTGTCCTGTAATTAGACTTTCCTTTACCGATAAATGCCTTAATGTTCCATAGCAAAGACAATTTATCAGGCCTTGCATAATGATGTACATAAAGATCTGGATCATAGTATATCCCTTTTGATAGTTGGCTATTTAGATACCTCAATTGTAATTCAGTTTCTTCTGAATAGAGAACTTTTGTTCCAGTCATACCTAGATCAACCCTGAATTCACCTATTCTTTCAATTACTGATTTTCGAATTATAAAATTACATCCTATTAAGGTTTCAAAGTGGTAGAGTTTTCTAGTCGAACTTCCAAACTCAAAAGTTAAATACCTATCTATAAACCATCTGGGCTTTCTTTTTTCATAAAATGGGAATACAGGACCTCCGAAAACATCAGGATTTTTGTTTTCGATGAGGTGGTAAGCAAGGTCTACCCAATTATTAGGTAAAATACAATCATCATCAATGAAAGCAAGGTAATCACCAGATGACTCTCTCACACCTCGGTTTCTTGCTTGAGATAACCCTATATTCTCCTCATAATAATACTTGAGGTATGGGATAGTATTTTGAAAAACACTCACTAGTTCATTTGTATTGTCAGTTGATTTATTGTCAATGACTAGGACTTCGTAAGGTGCCGTTGTTTGGTTTGCAATAGAGTTTAAGGCTAATTCCAGCAATGGAGCTCTATTGAAAGTGCAAATTATAATAGATATTCTGGTCATCTAAACCTTTCTTTGTAATACTGAATAGGTTTTGGTAGGTAAAATCTAGAAATAAAGTTATTTATAATTTTGGTAAAGTTATCTCTATTATAATTCTTCCAACTCCCTATCCAAAGATGAACAGCTATTGTATCCTTAGTGATAAATTTTCTATAAGAAAGGTGTTTTAATTTGTAAGGTAAAGGATAAAAAAAATCTGGTTCAAGGACTTTACAAGTACTTTTTATATCTTCATCTAGCCTCACAATGAGACTAGTCAATACTTCTGGAATTAGGGGTGGAGACTTTGAGAATTTTAAATTTTTATACTTATTCAATAAATCATTAATGATTATTGAATCTTGATGAGCAGCGATAAAAGCTGCATTGATTGATATTCTATTCTCTTTGCCTAGTACCGTGGAGGACTTAATCAGCCAATCAGGAAAAGGCTTCAACAATAACATATCCGTATCCAAATATACTCCCCCTTCATGCTGCAAAGCGTAAAGTCTAGCCACATCTGATACAAAAGCATACTTTCCTAACCTATATGCTTCCTTGGTAAATTCACAGTAATTGACATCAAAATTATCCTCGTTCCATAGCTTGATATGGTAATCAGGACAGTACTTTTTCCAAGAAGCCAAGCACTTCAATTCTAAAGCTGATGGCTTAGCGGGACCAAACCAACAGTAGTGGATGATTTTGGGGATCATTTAAATATTGTCTTGATAGAATTATGAACAGCATAGGAATCTTCTTTCCCTTTAAAAAATTGATATTTTGCTTTCTTAAATTGTTGTTCTAACTCTTTCATGTCACCTTTTTTTAAATTGATCGATTCAAATTTGATCAACTTGACATGAAACTTTTTGAAATCTATCATTTTGATAATTTCAGCATCATATCCTTCGGTGTCGATTTGTAAGTAATCCACCTGATGAAATTCCGGATAAGATTTTAAAATTTCCATAAAAGGAAGAGTTTGGACTTCCAATTCTTTGATATCTGAATTATCGACTCCAAACTTCAACAAGTGCTCTTTTGAAAATGAACCAATACCTCTTCCCCATTCAGGTAGTTTAGCTAGTCCAAATTCATTTAATTCATAAAGTTTTATTAATGACCTTTCTTTGAACAAAGCTATATTTAAAAATATGATTTTATTGAAGCTTGATAGATTAGATTTCAATAATTGAAAGTACTTGGGAGAAGGTTCTACCAATATACCTGCTGTTTTAATTGGGTCTAGGTAATCAAATAAATCATCAAAACTTAATCCATCATTAGCCCCTATTAAAATGAATCTAAAACTACTCTTTTTACCAATCAGTTTTTGAAGCGTGCTTTCATAACTAAACCTAACCCGTTTATTGATTAAGTTTATGGTTAACAAATACTTTTGTATTACTCTTGGTAAACAGGTAAAGGTCTTAACAAATAGCTTTTTAGCTAATTTCATAAAAAACATCAGATAAGGCTATTTGATTTAAATTCGTATTCAAGGCATGTCCTGAGCCTAAGTAATCAATAGTTCTAATTTTAATGGTTGCTACATTTTGTAAAACCTCGTATTCATTACCTAGATAACCAAAGTACAAGTAGATACTTAGTTTTTCATTTTTATAAATTGGAAACCTTGGAATGGTCATTAAAATATTACCCTCAACCTTCTTTAAAATGACTTCCTGCTTAAAGTTCCTATTATTAAATGCCATTATTCCCCTCCCCTGTTGATCAAAAAGGCCAAAACCTACTTCCAATGGTGTGTTTAAATGTATCTCTTTTATCTTGTAGAAAAGATTAATACTCAATGATTGATTACTAAAAATTTCAGCTGATAATTTTCTATCTGCCAAAATTTCAATCTTTTGTATTCCTAAATCCTTCCATTTTTTATCTGGATGAAAACGTAGGTCTTTCGATACATCAATAGAACCAAATATTTCACCATAATATCGGTCAATAACATCGAAAGAATTACCAATTAGATCAATTCTACCCTTTTCCAACAACAATGATCTAGGACATAAATTTTTAACTGCCTCAAGATTATGACTCACAAACAATACCGTCCTCCCTTGATTCTTACTTACATCTTCCATCTTGCCAAGGCACTTCTGCTGGAATTCATAATCTCCTACGGCTAGAACTTCGTCGATGATCAAGATCTCAGGGTCCAAGTGGGCAGCTACGGAAAAGCCAAGCCGGACTTTCATTCCAGAGGAATAGAACTTGACTGGTGTATCTATGAACTTCTCTACGCCTGAGAAGTCTATGATTTCATCCAGTTTGCTATCAATCTCTCTTCTGGTCATGCCGAGGATGGTGCCATTCATGTAGATATTCTCTCTACCAGAGAGCTCTGGATGGAAGCCTGTACCTACTTCAAGCAGGGAAGCTACACGGCCGTGGATTTCTATTCTGCCACCGGTGGGTTCGGTGATTTGGGAGAGGATTTTGAGTAAGGTGGATTTGCCAGCGCCATTTTTACCTATGATGCCAAGGACTTCTCCCTGCTGCACTTCAAAGTTGATGTCCTTGAGTGCCCAGAAAACGGATTCGTCCGCTTCTTCACCAAACTTGCTGAGTTGACGTAAGCGCTTGTAATTCTCATAGGGAGACTTGATGATGTTGGTCAATTGCCCTAGGAGTGTATCAGCTTGCTTTTCTTTTAGGCCAAGGCGGTAGCGTTTGGAGAGGTTTTGGACTTTGATTATTGATTGAGACATGATCTCTCGCAGATTACGCGGATTTCGCGGATTATATAAAATTCTTAAAGTACTCAATAGTTTTGATGAGGCCTTCTTGGAGGTGGATATTGGGTGACCAAACTAGTTTTTCTTGGGCTATTGATATATCTGGCATTCTTTGTTTGGGGTCGTCTTGAGGGAGTGGCTTGAAGATGAGTTTGCTTTTACTGTTGGAGTGTTGCCATTTAACAATTATTCGTTTACAAAGATGCGACTCAAGAAAACCAGCTCCACCTGTTACTAAGATTCTTTTCATAAAATTTTTAAAATCTAAAGTGATTTAATTAAAGATGATTGAGACTTATGAACTGCTAAAAAGTTTGAGAGTATAAAGTTCTCCATATTTTTACCGTAGCCTCCAAATTCAACCCATTTAGGGTAGATTTTCCCAATAGAAAAATCATAACTTTCTAGTAGCTGAAAGTAATCTTTCAATAAAAAACCTGAATCAATACACATATCTCCATATTCAAACTGAATAATTTTTATTTTGCCTTCACTGAGCATTCTAGAAAACCCCTTTAAAACTTTATGTTCAGATCCTTCAGTATCAATCTTTAAAAAATCAATTTGTTCGATGTCATTTTCTAAGCAGTAATGATCTCCTCTGATACAAGCAATTGTAAGTTTTTGTGCTTCTTTTCCTAATTGGTTGTCATATATAGAGCTGAAAAATGAACCAGTAGGATAATAGTTGAATTGAATATCCTCTTTCTTGTCAGATAATGCGAAATTATTAGATTTTAGCGTAGATAAAGATTTAGTATTTATTTTTAATCTTTCATAAGTCTCTTCTACTGGTTCAAAAGCGTGAATTTCTGCAAGAGGAAGTTTACTGGCAACATACTTTGACCATTCGCCAACATTTGCTCCCACGTCAAAGATTGTATGGATAGGTTGGTTTTTTAACACTTCCCATATCCTATATTCTCCACTGAGATTATTGTCATTATTCTTATTTTCAAGTGCATGACTGATTGTTTTAGCAATGCTACTCAATGCACCACCAATCCTATTATTCCTTTGAAGCGTAATCCAGTAAAAAAGTTTCTTTTTGAAATTCACGGTAATTTGGTTGATGGTTGATTAGTGGATTGAGTTATGGAAGATGTTGGAAATGTTGATGATGTTGATAATGTTGGTGATGTTTTTAATGTTTGAAATGTCCTCGGTATTAGTAAATAGACCAGTCTACCTACTAATTACTGAGACCCTTTTAACACTTCCAACGCTTACGAAGTAAGCATATAACCCTTTTAACCTTTTCAACACGAGCGAAGCGAGTTTAACCCTTCCAACACGAGCGAAGCGAGTATACAATCCCGATAGTGATCGGGACAGGCTATTTCTAACGTTTCAGTTTCCGAAGATCATGATGCCTGTGGATTCGCCGGGGTCGGAGTCTTGGATGGTGACTTTGACTTTGCGTTGGAGTTTTTCGTAGGTTTTATTTTTGAGAAAGTCCAGGTATTGTATATCGAGGTCTTTACCGATGAGGAGGATTTCTATTTCACCTGAGTCAAGTCCCATGGCGTAGTCACCGATGATGTAGGCTTTTTGGACGGGTCCCATGCGACGGACGATTTTCTCCATGAGTTCGTCGAGACCGAGGAATTTGGAGACCATGTTTGAGATTTCGGAGAAGAAGGGGTGTTGTTCGTTGGCTTTGTAGACTTTGATTCTTCCCTCTTCTTCAGTCTTGAGCAGTCCAGCTTCGGTGAGTCTGTTGAGTTCCACGCGAACGGAGTTGGTGGACTCGTTGAATTCCTTTGCCAATGCTCTGAGGTATCCTGAATTCTTGTGTGAGAAGAATTTGAGGAGGAGTTTGATGCGGGTTTTGGAAGTTACGAGGGAGTCTAGCAAGGTTGAGGGGGGGTAGTACCGAGGGGTCGGGGTGCCCCGAGGGATCGGGGTGTTAAGCGTGGGGGGATTTAGTTATTGGGTGAATGGTTATTGAGTTATTTGGGACACAAAGAGCGCAAAGGAGCACAAAGATCTCTAAGGATTTAATTTTGTGAGCTTTGTGGGTTTTGGTGAGTTTTGTGTCGCTTCTTTTTTTTGGGACACTAAGAGCTCTATGAAGCACGAAGAGCACTAAATTTGGTTCCCCGAGGGATCGGGATGC
>NZ_FTOP01000021.1 GCF_900156785.1 Belliella pelovolcani
AAAAAGACCTCTATCAACTACTACCTTCAAACTGGGAACAGTACCGACCTAAATAAAATCCATTCTTTACAAGATGGGGTTGGTCGGAGGGATACATAAGTTTTGCACTTTCTTGATCAATTTGATCAATTAATTTAAACCGCTCCGAGGCTCTAAGCTTTTTTTCTTTATCAAATAACCCTGTAAACAGCTCTTTAATTGAGGTGACAAACTCTTTTTTGGGTTTGAATTTGGATAGTTCTTTTACGAATGCATTGTTTACATCTTCAGCTCTGAACCTTACCCCACACTTGGAGGAGCAATGGTAATAATAGTAATACTGCTTCCGTCCCTTGGAAGCACTGGCAGTAAGGTTTTTGGAACATTTCGGACAGGTCAGAAATCCACGAAGGGGTATTTCCTCTTGCGAAACAACGGTAGTTTTTCTTTTTCTCCCTCTATTTTGCAATGCTTCCTGTAATTCATAAAAAAAAGATTCAGTGATAATCGGTTTGTGGAGTCCCTTTACAAACATTGCGGGTTCATCTTTATAGGCAGGAACGAATATTTTTCCACAATAGAATGGATTCTTCAATACCCACCAAAGGTTCTTTAAGGTAAGTGTGGAACCCTTTCTTCTTATTTGCCTGCCAATCTCATCAATGCTATAGTTCGCCTCAACCACACTTTTAAAAACCCATAACAGCTCCTGTGCCTCTTTTTCATGCACTACTATTGTCGGCTTACCCTCCGGAGTGGTTATGTTTCTGTAGCCAAATGGTGCTTTTCGCGGCCAGCGCCCTTCTTTCCTCGCCCTTCTAAGGCCATGAAGTATATTCAGCGAACGTCTATCGTTTTCTACTTCTGGAGCTGCCAAATAAAACGCCAGCATCATTTTGTTTTCCGGAATGGACAAATCAAGAGGTTGCTCAATACCCTGCGGCTCAATACCCAATTTTCTTAGTGTACTGATCATTTGGTAAGCATCCCCAGCATTCCGACTAAACCTGTCCCATTTAGTAAATAGGATAAGATCAGGACACATGCTCTTTTTTCGGAAATCAATCATTAGTCCTTTCCAGGCAGGTCTTTCAAAAGTTTTTGCTGAAAAATCTTCCTATATCACTTTGAGAACTTCTATACCTTCTTTCCGACAATAGTTCCGAAGGCTCTCTTCTTGATGAGGAAGTGAATAACCTTTATCTGCTTGTTCGTCCGTGCTTACTCTGATGTATAGGATTGCTTTTCTCATGATTATTTTTTGGGTTAAAAGCTGCTTCGGCTAAGATACTAATGAAATCGAGTATAAACCTAGCTTGTTCTTTATCAACAGCCAATCCATTCTTCCTACAAACTTTTTCGACTTCTTCTGTTTTGAGCTCCCAACGATTTTTAACCATCTCTTTTTTTCTTTGTGAAAGGGAGATAAAATTGGTCTATTTGAATGGGGAAAAATCACACTGTATTTTGAAAGTGGGTTATTATTCCTGGTTTTGTAGTGTCAAATTTATGGGTGCAAACAGAAAGGACTTTACTGTAGTCTATTTTGCCTGTTTTGTGGCGGGAGGCGGAATTATATCGAACTTTTTCGAGGATATAGAAGCTATTGCTGAAGCGAAGTTTCTATTGGTCTAATTGCAGTTTTTCTTTAGTGCTATCGAAAATGAAAGGACATAGGAAAGGGGTAAAAGTAAAGAATAAGGTTTTAGTTTTTAATGTTAAAACTGATTTTTTGTTAAAATTTCTCAAAAAAATATTTTACTGAAAAAAAATCTTCTATTTTTTTTCGAGGGGTGTAAGAAATTAAATTTGGAGGTGTTTTTGGGCTTGAAAATGAAATTGCTTTAAAATGTCTCTAAATACATTAATTTGTATTTGAAAATTTTATCGTTAAGACCTCTAAAATGCAACTAGTTAAGATTTTTTTCTGAAAAATAAAATACCTCGAACTAGGTATTTTTTTATACAGATATATTTTTCAACTTAACCACCCAAACCATGCCAGTCATTGTACCGCATAGTCCGTATTTTCCCTAAATGTTTTCTTTATGGATTTGCAAACAAAAACATCTTCGCACCTATCATTCCTTCTGGCATCCATGGTCTTGGTCAATCTGGCACTCTTCCTAATGCCGAACAAGTCCCATAGCCGGCAATCCGATGTAGATTCCAAATTACCGCCCATTGGTGTTGACACTACCAATCTCCAGATGCAATCTTTCAACTTCAATTCAAACCTGATCCCCTTGGACTATAACCTGAAGGTGCAATCCCCACAGGCGGCTGCATTGGCAAAATTCTCTGATTCACCGATCGATCATACCTCCGGTACCGTCAGTCTCAGCATCCCCATTTATGAGATATCGCTTCCCGGCCTTACCGTACCGGTAAGGCTTGACTATAGTGCCTCTGGGATTAAGGTGGACGAAGTGGCTTCAAACGTTGGAATAGGATGGGTTTTGAACGCAGGGGGCATGATTTCCAGAAGCACCGTAAACCGTCCCGACATGGGTTCGTTCAGGGCATTCCCCGACAACCCATCCACTTTTTTTCCCAACAATGTCTTTACCTTCGATGATGCATATCCGGGGGGAAACCAGACACCGTACGAGTGGCTGAAGCTAAACCTTGAGGGGTGCATAGACTTTGAGCCGGATTTTTATTCGTTTTCCTTCTTGGGGAAAAGCGGCAAACTTATGGATTTCCAATCGGGCAATTTTATTCCATACCCCTACCAAAGAACAGTCTTTACAGGCAATACCGCAAAAGACGAATTTGGGAATATCTACATATTCGATGTGGTGGAAGGCTCCAACTCCACCAACAACTGTCCACAGCCCGGGTTGACGGGATGTCCCATTGTCGGAGGCTCAGAGACAAGGTTTCTTTCAAGAATCGTTACTGCCAACAGGGATACCGTGAATTTTGAATATCTGAACGAAAGCTATAACTATGCACATTCGGTGGTCGAGTCCAGGTACAGGACGATCACGACCGGACAGGGATGTACCACTTCCGAGCAGCTTGACGAGATGTGTATAGCCTACAACAATGTAAATGCCAAGGTGCTTTCCAAAATAACCTCGAACAGGGGGCATGAAATTTCCTTTAAGTTCAAGCAGTCCAACAGGACCGATCTGGCTGGAAGCAAGGCCCTTGACAGTGTCTTGGTCAAATATGAGGGGGTAACAATCAAGAAGGCCAAACTCCATACAGGCTATTTTTCGGCAGGCATCAGCAGTAAGTTCGGGTTGAATTTCCCGGCGGAAATAGGGTATAGGCTGAAACTTGATTCGGTAAGGATGGATGATGAGCTTTATGTTTTCCAATATAACCCGGGCCTTCCGGCAAGACTGCATTTTGGACAGGATTTTTATGGTTATTTCAATGGCTTGGACCCTGCCACCATGATTCCCACCCTTTCAACCCCGGTTGTTTATTCGGGGGCTAACAGATCTTCCTCGGAAAGCCATACGGCAATGGGGATGTTGAACAGGGTCATATACCCAACGGGGGGAAGTACCACATTTGCCTATGAGCTGAATCCCGGAATGGGGGGGCTGAGACTGAAGGAGGTGAACATGTACACCGACACCGGGATTCTTGCCATAAACAAACTATACAGTTACGCCGGTGCATTCCAGATAGGCATGCTGGGAAGCCATTCCTTCTACCAGACCAAAACCCAAAGACAGAGCCCAATAGACCAATGGCCCTTTTCATTGGTGTGTGATTATGCCGTGCTTAGCAACCAGGCATCCGATTTCTATAGCGTATGGCCAAGGACGGTCCGCTATTCCCAGGTTACAGAGACTGTCCAGCAGGGGGATACTTCCGGAAAAACAGTGTACCATTTTACCTCCCCGCAGAATATACAGGACAGGCCTTCAGATTTTACGGTTCAGGCAGACAATTCGGTATATACAGGCCTTCCGCTAAAAACTGAATATTATGCCAAGACCGGAAGTGCCTTCCATATCATAAATTTGGATTCAACTGTGTACAAAGTGTATTATGACGGCACCCTGAACAGCAACAGCCAACAGAGATTCACCAAAGTCCTAAAGGCTACACTCAGGGAAAGCGAAATAGAGGAAACCATGTTCAACCCATTCTATCCGGCAAGGTTTGACTATTTCTTCTATGATTATTTTTCCGCATTGCTAGCCCCCATAAAAAAAATAAGCAAGACATTCCATCCGGATCCCTCAAACAATACCTTTACCTCAACCCTGTCGGAGCTCAGCCATGATCCCGTATACGCCACCCTGTTGGAGGAAACATTCCAAGATGTAGACGGGAAGGTTTATTCCAGGAAATTCAGGTACCCCTACCAGTTTTCCTCATCAGTATACCAGGAAATGACCTCCAACAATATGGTGGGCATACCGTTGATGCAGTTGGATTTCCTTGACGGAAATGCATTTTCCGGGGTTATGAAGCCGGTCATGAAATCAGGTGAAAGGTATTTAGCCAGTGGGATCTTTATGTTTGAACCCGCATCACCCCTGGCATATACTTTCCCTACCATTTCCCCCAACCAATCTTTGGCCAATTGGAGGCAACAGGTATCGGATACCCAGTACGACGGTTATGGCAACCTCACGGGGTTTAGCGAGAACGGTGTCGGAAAGGTAATCCGATATGACCATAAGGGACTGCTTCCCGTACTGGAAGCCACAAATACAACCACCGCCGACGTGGCCTATACCTCTTTTGAGACCAATGAAAAGGGAGGCTGGACTTACAGCGGAACCCCGACAAACCTTAACGACGCGATGACCGGATCCAGGGTCTATCCCTTCACAGCCGGAACCAATATCACAAGGAGCGTATCGGCAAGTAGTGCAACCCCCTTTGTGGTCAGCTTCTGGGCGAAATCGTTTTCGGGGGCGGGAACAGTGACGGCAAACGGAACCACAACCGCCATCAACAGCAGTAGCTGGCAGTTTGTGACAAGGACGATAACCACTTCAGGTACCCTTACCATATCGGGGAGCAATGCCATGATCGATGACCTGCGGCTGCACCCGCTCAATGCGCAGATCAAAACCTATACACACCGGCCTCTTGTCGGTATCAGCTCGGTGACTGAAGCCGACGGCACCGTGCAGAGGTTTCAGTATGATGCCAATAGAAGGCTATGGCGTATTTTTGACGACAAGGGGAATATCCTAAGCCAATATGAATACAGATACAAATCTGGACCTTTACTATGACCGCCATGAAAAGGATATTCACACTCTTCCTGTTGGGCATTTATAGCATTGCCCCTTCCTATTCGCAAAACGTACCCAACGCGGTAACCACATCGACAGCATCTTCCACTGAGGTGTTGACCATCCCCTCACACACTTCCGGGGTCAACCTCAGCTTTGTAAGGGAAGTCATACCGAGAACTCCAGTGACATCTATTGCTAGCTTCCCCTCAGAAACACAAGCGACCACAACCACTAACTATCTTGATGGATTAGGACGGCCAATCCAAAAAGTGGTCTACAGGAATTCACCAACCCTCAAAGACATCGTACAGCCAGTGGTCTACGACCAGGCCGGCAGGGAGAAATATGGGCTGATGGCCTATCCTTCGGCAGGTACAACAGGCAAGTTCAAACTTTCGCCCGGTACGGAATACAACTCCAGACTTGCTACCATCTATGCCAACGAGGGCAATTTCTTTACCCGAATCCAATACGAAAAATCCCCTAGAGGAAAACAAGAAAAAGTATCAGCTCCAGGCAATAGCTGGTCCGGCTCAAATAGAGGAGTCACTTCCAACGAAAGGCCCAATACGCTTTCAGAAGATGTCAAAATACTGAAGTACGCTAATCCAACAGCCTCAAAGCCCACGCTAGTAGGTGCTTATCCAGCTGGTGACCTGTGGGTAAGTGAGCAGATCAATGAAGATGGATTCAGAACATTGTCCTACACTGATAAGCTAGGTAGGCAAGTCCTCACCAAAGTGCAGGAAGTAGCAAGCCCTGGAAATAACCATACAGGATGGCTCTGTACTTATTATGTATATGATTATAAATCCCAACTCAGGTATGTACTCCCTCCAAAAGCAGTAGAGAATCTTTTGTCTAACTCCTGGGATGTAGAGGGAACTACTGTCAACAACTTGTATTTCAAATACACCTATGATGTCAGGGGTAGAGTCATCGAAAAGGTCATTCCCGGAGGAGGGATACATTACATGGTCTATGACCAACGAGATAGACTGGTTTTCCAGCAAGATGATTTTCAAAAAACCCAAAATTACTGGCTAGTATATAAATATGATGGCTTGGACCGCCCTACTCAGGAAGGAAGATGGGATTCCTCTGCAAGCAGAGCTACACTACAGACGAATCAAAATAATAATAGCAATTATGCCAATAGCATTACCCTAACAGAGCTTTTTGTAGAGTATTATTATGATTCTTATAACATCAATAGTTCCACCCACACTTTTAACACAGCTTTTAATAACCAGTTTGTATCTGCCCCAGTACCTACCAATAAGATCCACGGAAAACTAACAGGTACAAGGGCAAAAGTGTTGGGGACTACCAACCATTATGTCACCACAGTCAATTTCTACGATGATAAAGGTAGGGTCATCCAGACCAAACAAATCAATCCATTCAATGGAGGCACATCTTATACCACTAACAGTTATGATTTTGTTGGCAACCTCACCAGATCATATCATGTCCAAAACAAAACAGGTGTGAGTGTTGATGTAAATGTTTTGAAAAATTACACTTATGATCATGCCAATAGATTGTTGTCCATAACACAAAGGATAGATACTGGTGCTACTGTCACCTTAGCAACTTATACCTATGACGAACTAGGTCAGCAAATATCCAAAACCATGGGTGGTGGATTACAGACAGTCACCTATCAATACAACCCTAGGGGTTGGCTTACACATATCAACAACCCAGAGAATCTGGGTGCTGCTACATTTGGCATGCGCTTGTATTATGATTTTGGCTATACCACGCCGCAATTTGCAGGAAATATTGCAGGACAAAGGTGGAAAAGTGCCGCCAATGGTGTAGAAAGAACCTATGGCTATACTTATGATCCAGCAGCAAGATTGAAGGCGGCCCATTTTCGAGCCAAATCTGGCACAAGCTGGACTGCTGAATCTGATCGATACACCGTCGATAACCTGAACTATGACAAAAATGGCAACATCACTGGCTTGAGGAGAAGAGGACAGACTAGTCCTTCAGCATTTGGAATCATTGACAACCTGACTTACACCTACTCAGGCAATAGGCTCACTCGCGTAGTGGATAGTATAGACAAGACAATAGGTCTTGGGGATTTTAAACAGAACAGCACGCAGACTACTGCATATACCTACCTTGCCAATGGCAACCTCGCTAGAGACCTGAACAAAGGCATGGATTCAAACATCACCTATAACCACCTCAATCTCCCAGCTGTCATTCCCCTCAACAATGGCACTGCTGGCCGGGTAGAATATACCTATGATGCTACAGGTGTAAAACTTCAGCAAAGGGTTTACACAGGAACCACACTAACCAATACTACTAATTACCTCAATGGCTTTGTCTATGAAGGGAATGTGTTAAAACACTTTGGTCACGAAGAAGGTAGGAATGTTGCTGAGGGGGGAGAAATCTATCAAGAATATTTTCACAAAGATCACCTTGGCAATATCCGTCAAGTAGTCAGAGATGCTCAATCTACCATGCTGATGGCTACCATGGAAATGAATGCTGCCGAAGAAGAAGAAACCAACTTCGAAAACCTCCGAGAAAGCCGTCAGTCAGACCACCGTCACAATACTACAGAAGGTGGAAATAGGGTAATTTGGCTTAATGCAGACAGAGGCAGGGTTCTTGGACCAATCCGAACCCAAGAAGTACAGCAAGGGCAAACACTCAATCTAAGTGTACAAGGAAAATTTGAAGATCAAAAGAAATCCACTAACTTACCCCTGTTTGCGGGAGGATTTGCAGACAAGGAGCGACTGATCCAAGGCCTGACAGAATCAGGCAACCGACTAAGCAAAACAGGAGGAGAGCTGGCAGTCATAAATGTACTCTGGCTTATCCTCAGAGACCTAGGAGAGAAAGAAGTCCCCGAAGCCTACATGGCCTACAGCCTCTACAACAGTGATAGTGTAGAAGTAGCCCGAGGCAAGCATCCGCTTTCAGAGGCTTCAAAAAACAAACACGAATTCCTTTCAGATACGCTGAAAGTAGAAGAAGATGGTTATATAGAGGTCTATCTAGTCAACGAGACAAGTGAGAATGTGTGGTTTGACGACTTCACCGTCCAAAGCACCACCCCAATCATCGTCCAAGAATCCCATTACTTTCCCTTTGGAAGCGAGCTCACAGGCCTAGCCTACAGCTACAACAACCACACAAACCGTGAAAAATTCAACGGCAAAGAATTCCAAGACGAACTCAACTTAGGATGGTACGACTACGGGGCTAGGATGTATGATCCATTATTAGGAAGATGGGGAGTTGTTGATCCCTTGGCGGAGCAGATGCGAAGGCATTCGCCTTACAACTATGCCTTTGATAACCCGATAAGGTTTACCGACCCAGATGGCATGGCACCTTTTGATCAAAATGGCGCTTTGTCAAAATTTAACGAAGATCTGGACCTAGACCGTATACTACAAGTAGAAAAGCAAGTCGATGTTTATAAAAGAGCCCAAGGAGATGAAAAAAATGATAAAGTTTATGAAGGTTCTACGCTTCCAGAGTTTACGGTTTCTGCTCCACGGTCATTTGACGGTGTTTTGGGAAGGGCAGCAGACAGGTGGATGACAGAAGGCAAAAACTATTCGACCTATGGTATAAAAGGAAGAGAGGGACTTGGTGGAGATACTGAGTGGTGGCGAGACACAAAGCGTGCTATTGGGTATGGCTATAGTCTCATCAATAATACGATGTTGGCGACCTTCCAAGCAGCAGAAATGGGGGCTGAGTTTGCTTCCGGGAATGCCGCTAAGACGAGTAGTCGAGCATTTTTCTCAGGTGCAGGCACGGAAGCAAGAGCACTAAATGAAGGATTTACAACACTAAGTCAGACACGAGCTGGGCAGAATCTCATGAAAATGACAGAAGGCATGCCATACTATCCAGGTTCGCAAGCATATAATTGGTGGGCACGACTCTCCTCTACATATGCGAAAGGCATTCCCAAAGGAAGCAATGTTAATGTCTTTTTAAATAATCCTTCTCCAACAGGAATATGGAACGCCGTCGAAAAGCCAATTCTTCAGCAGAGAAGAATAAACATAATTTATAGATGATGGAAGCTATGGACATTAATAAGATAATAAGCGAAATCATTCCTCCTGACGATTATCAGCATAGAAATGGATTCTCAAATGAGCAATTAATTGATAATCTGAGTGATGTGGAAATATTTAAAGTGGAAACAGAGCTTATCACGATGCTACAGAAAAAACCTGATATGCTTATTGTTGAAACTTTAGGCTATATGAAGTCTGAAAAGTCTCTCCCTGTTTTGTATGAATTACTGGAAAGTCTGAATGATGAGATGGCAAAGATCATTACAGCTACTTCAATATTTGAAATCAATCAAGATCAAAAAATGATTGAGAAATCAAAAGCTTCTTTCAAAACAATCAAAGACAAATTCCAATTAATTTCTGCATTTCACTATTTGATAAGAATGCAAGATTCGGAAATCTCAAAACTCATTCAGGAACACACTACAAATTCAGATTACTTGATCTCATATAATGCTAAACAAGTCTTAGGAATATCATGAGGTTTTTTGAAGTAATAATAAGAAATTGGTTTACAGGAATGATACTGTTTGTTTTAACTGCACTTGTTCTAAGTCTGAACACTACAAATGCAGCTATTACTCCTCCTTATGTTCAAGAAAAAGCAACCTCTTTGTTTTTTCATAAGGAAATTTCCCTAATAGCTTTCAATGTTATTGAAAATAATTTAGAGAGTTGTTTTCAAAATAAACTGAATTTAGTAGATTATAGAAGTAGGGTGTTGGCTTCTAAAGCTATTGCCGCTAAGGGGGTAACGAGAGTTTTAGCCAAATTTTATCCTGCCAATAATGGATTTTTGGGAGCATTTTGTCGATAAGCTTGAAGATGGTCTGCTTGTCCTCGTCCTCCATTTTCTGAATAAGCCTGAGCTGCTCTACTGCTGTCTTGTCCTCAATGACGACTTCGGACGGCATACTGGTTTTATTAAGGGTACAGCCTCAATTACTTTTATGAATAACCCATCACCTTCATTCAAACCGTCTGATGCGGGTGGGTATGTTGGGGAACCGGGCGGGCGGTGGCCTTGCGCGCTGATAGGATTTCTCCAACTTGATTTTTTGGTTACTTTTTTGATCAAGCAAAAAAGTAAGAGGAAATAATCTATCTACTATAAATATTTTCTCTCACTTTCGATAAACCTAACTTAACATACCCTTTCCTTTGAACACTAAAATTCTCAAAACCAGATAAATTTGAAGATCAAAAGAAATCTGCTAAATTGCCTATATTGGCAAGTACATTTACCAATAAGGAAAACCTTATCCAAGGCCTAACAGAGTTTGGCACAAAGGTATCTCCTGGAGTAAATCAACTTGCAATTCTAAATATTCCGTGCTTAGCGATTTGGGAGAGAAAGAAGTTCCGGAAGCCTACATGGCCTTCAGCCTTTACAACAGTGATAGTGTGGAGGTAGCACGAGGTAAGCATCCGCTTTCAGAGGCTTCAAAAAACAAACACGAATTCCTTTCAGATACGCTGAAAGTAGAAGAAGATGGATACATAGAAGTATATCTGGTCAATGAAACATCAGAAAACGTTTGGTTTGACGACTTCACCGTCCAAAGCACAACCCCAATCATCGTCCAAGAATCGCACTACTATCCATTCGGTAGCGAACTCACAGGTTTGGCATATAATTATAATAACCATATAAACCGTGAGAAATACAACGGCAAAGAATTCCAAGACGAACTCAATCTAGGATGGTATGACTACGGTGCTAGGATGTATGACCCATTGTTGGGTAGATGGGGAGTTGTGGATCCGTTGGCAGATCAAAGAAGTTGGCTGACACCGTATAACTATGTCCAGAACAACCCAATTATTAGGATTGATCCAGATGGAAGGTTGGATGACTATTTTAAGAATCAAGATGGGGAAGTTCAATGGTTTAATAATTCTTCGCAAGGTTTTTCAGATTCGGGTGGTAATTCTTGGTCAAATATTGGTACTGAGCTTATAGATTTTGATGGATCTGCTTTAACATATAACTGGCAAACTGGTAATGAATTTTCTGGTTTTAAATTGCATTCGGAAAGATTCGATGCGGTTTCTGGACAAGGGTTAGACCCCACCGGTTATTGGAACCGAACTAGGATTTTCGACTATTCAAGAGATAGGCAAAGGATTCGTGATGTAGGGCCTGTTCCCGAGGGAACGTACTCGATTAATAAGAGACCATTTGTGCCGGGTTCGAATGAAAGCGGGTTTCAGCAGTTTGAAGATATTGATCTTGTAAGGAAAATGGTTGCTCCACTAGGTGGTTCAAACTGGCCGGGAGGCACCCATTCATGGGGTGAGTATAGATGGAAATTACAAAATGAAGGGGCCCAAACTTTTGGGAGGGATAATTTCTACTTGCATGGAGGAGGACTTTGGGGTAGTAGGGGTTGTATTGATTGTGGAGCAGGTATCAATGCTTTTACTCAATCATTCATGAATCGTGACCTTGGTAATGAAAAGGTGGTTCTCAGAGTTAAATATCCTGAGAATTTGCGTTTTAATATTCAAAACAACCCGACAAATCAAGGTATTAAGTTTTTAGATCGATGACTATGAAAAAAATACTCTTCTTAGTGGTAATAAATGTGATCCCGTCTTTTATCGTTTTATCGATTATTCTTGATTTATATGATGCTATCGTAAACCCTGGCTTATTTCCTTTCGGAAGTGAGTTCTTTAGTCCTTACTCCATTTATAAACATAAAAGATTATTTATAGCATTCAATTTGGTGGAGTTGTTGTCCCTTGTTATGTTGATTGTCACAAGTATATTACGAAAATGGAAGCTTTATTATGTTTTACTTGTAATTAGTATTGTCTTAATTATATATAGAATGATAGCTATTCAATAAAAAACACAAAAGACCCGGCACTGCCGGGCTTTCGTGTTTTATGCGCTGAGGAAGTTCTGCACCTGGCACTTGAAGGGGAATGCGTCCATCAGTGCGAAGATGTGATTCCTGTCCTCTAACTGCAGTTTTTCGATGTCCTGCGGGAGTTTGACGGTTTTTTGTCGAAGGAGCTGTTTACCCCCTCACCGACCACATAGTCCAGCGACACTCCGAAGGCATCCGCTAATTTTTTGCCGCCTCAACCATTTCTTGCAGTTCTTTTTCCCTTTTCTTAACTCCTAGTTTCTTTAAGGACGGCCCTTGGTGAGGCTGCTTTTAAGTTAATTGTGGAAACCGTTAAAAAAATGGATTAGCTTGCGAAGCTTGCAGCAAGATCCACCCATTTTTAGGTTGGAGCAATTAGCTTAAAATTAAATTGGGTATTGATCTTATATTCTTTACAAATCCGTAATCCCAATTTAAAAGCATCACCTCAGGCCTAGTCCCGAAAGCTTTCGGGATTGTTACTTTTCTCTTAAAGTCCGCCGTGGCGGATTATCAATGAAAAAAGTAAGAGGAAATAATATATCTACTATAAATATTTTCTCTCACTATCTACAAACCTAACTTAACATACCCTTTCCTTTGAACACTAAAATTCTCAAAGCCATACAAATTTGAAGAGTAAAAGAAATCTACTAAATTGCCTGTATTGGCAAGTACCTTTACCAATAAGGTAAACCTTATCCAAGGTCTGACAGAGTTTGGAACAAAGGTATCTCCTGGAGTAAATCAACTTGCAATTCTAAATATTCCGTACTTAGTGATTTGGGAGAGAAAGAAGTCCCCGAAGCCTACATGGCCTACAGCCTCTACAACAGTGATAGTGTGGAAATAGCCCGAGGCAAGCATTTGCTCACCAAAGCCTCCAAAAACAAACACGAATACCTTTCAGATACGCTGAAAGTAGAAGAAGATGGATTTATAGAAGTATATCTGGTCAATGAAACATCAGAAAACGTGTGGTTTGATGACTTCACCGTCCAAAGCACCACCCCCATCATCGTCCAGGAATCCCAGCCACCGCATAACCTGGCTCAAAGACTCACGTCTTTGCCCTCATTTGGTAGCGAGCTCACAGGCCTAGCCTACAGCTACAGCAACCACACAAACCGTGAAAAATTCAATGGCAAAGAGTTTCAGGATGAGCTCAATCTGGGTTGGTATGATTATGGGGCGAGGATGTATGACCCTTTGCTTGGTAGGTGGGGAGTTGTGGATCCGTTGGCAAGCCAAGCTCCAGGCTGGACACCGTACAGGTTCGGGTTTAATAACCCGATTAGGTACATCGACCCTAACGGTCTTTTTGAAACGGAATCAGATGCCAAGCAATGGGCAAAAGACAATAAAATACGTACGGGATGGTTTAGCCGTCATAAGGTTGAGCAGGAATCTGACGGGTCTTGGGCTGTAAATAACAGAAAAGAAGGGGCAAGCTATTTTAGAGATAGTTCTCTGGATGGGTTGGATGTTGTTGGAAGAAGAGATGATGGGGTAATAAAAAGTGCCCTAGTGCTGGCTCAGCCTTATGACGAAATCACCGCAACAGCATCAGAAATTTGGAATAGTCCAATTGCTAGAAGCTATGTTCCTGATTTTATATCAATTGGAGGTGGGTTTACTGGTATAGCTGGAGTCGGTGGTGGAACCAGTTTTGAAGCCAATTGGGTTTTAAGAGGCCCAGAATCATCTTTTTTACCCGCAATCACAACGACACAAAGCGTTGGTGGTGGATTTTCAGTTGACGCCACTTTAAACATTGGTAGAGCAAATTACTTAGGGCCTGTGAGAGATATTAACCGTGGAATGTTACAAACGAGTATTCAGGACGGTCAGGTTTCTATATGGGGTTCTGGTGGTGTTGCAGCAGGCGGTAAAATTGGAGTTACAGGTTCTTGGTCGCCAACATCAACTGGTTATGGAATTATTGGTGGTCAAGTTAATATTGGGGCAGGTTTGCCAGCGGGGCCATTACCTGCCAATGCAGCTGGTGGAGTTAGTAACACCTTTATTCTACACGATTTTTATAGAAAGAGAAAATGAAAATGAAGCATATGGTAATACTTGGCTTGATCTTATTTGTAATCCTTATTCCTGTTGGAATTTGGATGCAAAATCAGGCAAAAAACAAAGGAAAGAAGCACTTTGAAGTTTTCAATGCTGCCGATATTGACAATCGAATTGAATCAGTTAGGATTGCGTATAAAGGTACAGGAATGAAATTAGATGATGGTCGAGAGTTTATTTTTTATCCACTTACGGATAAAAGATTAAACGAAGGTAGTATTTTCAACTATACGGCTGAAAGTGGAGATAAGGTTGAAAAAAGAGCATTTTCTGATACCCTATATTTATATAAGGGCGATAAAATCTTAATGTATACTTTCACGAAATTTTAAATACAAAAACCCGGCAAGTCCGGGTTTTTTCTTTATAGAGCGGCCACATTTTTTTGGAAGAAGTCCTTGAACTTCTTTTTGGTCAGGAAAGTATCAATCATCTTGAATACCATATTTTTTTCTTCGGGTTCGAGTTCAGCAATCCGCTTTTCGGAATTTGCAATTGCGATCATTAAATAACCCTTTATCCCCCTCAAAACACCCTCCCCTTATCGTCCCGATCTCTATTCCTTTCCCCTATATCTATAATTAACGGGACTCGCGGTCATTCGTGCGCACATCTCAACCCCGCACTGCGGCGCATGTCGGACATTGTGACTATCCCTACATTCAAGCGCCTGGTACGGGGCTACTAAGTGTTGATCCCCCTACGGAGCCTGCCCCGCAGCATTGCGGGGGATATGTCTTGTGACTATCTGCGCTTTAATGCGGGCAGGACGACGGAGATCCGGGCCAGCGGTGGCCTTGTGGGTGGATAGAGCCTGTCCCGATCACTATCGGGGCCTGTCCCGATCACTATCGGGAATATCTCCGTCTTGCCCCGATGCCTCGGGGTTGTTACTTTTCGCGTCAAAGCCTGTCCCGATTATTTCGGGAACAAAAAGTACGAGAGAATCACCTTAATATCAAATTCAATTCTCTCACTCTTCACAAACTTATCCTAGATTCAAGCTTTAACGAGACAATTAAAATATGTTAAGCCTGATAAAATTTTTTAGTTATGTCAAAATCAAAAGGGATGAATAAAAATGAATGAAAAACCGAAAATTTGTATGTACAGAATATCCATTCCACTAAGGTAATATAGATCAATCAGCACCCTGAGTCAAAAGTTTGTCTCCTCATTATCATAAATTTACATCCTCAAGATTCCCAAACTATCTTTTTTATCAATCCATAAAAGATTATATGGGATTTTTTGTCTTATTTGCACTTCTCTAATTATCTTGAGATGCTTGTTTTCAAGCTATTCATCATAGAAAAGATCATGTAAAGGTCAATTTTATGACTCTTCACTTTGGAGATAAACCTGTCGCTAAAGTAATTAATAGCCTCCGTCGTCCTCTGTCCACAAATTTCTTTGTTATGGACTGACAGGTCTTAAGTGTTACAAAGAACACCAATGACTGCTTTAACCTGGTCCTCTTAAAAGTCTGCCATGATTCAATATGTTTCCCTTGTGATTTTGGGGTCAAAGCTAATGTTTCGTTCATGTGGGGTTCTTTGTTTATGTCAAAACGGAGGCTATGGACTGCTTTGTCACCTCTTAAGTTTCACTCATTTCCAAATGAGAATCAGTTTACTTCTCCCCTGAAATTCTCTTCCATTTAGGTTTTAAAAGGTTAATCTAAACCACTCTCAGCATTGGCTCCTATTCGTCTTTTTAACCAAACAGTCTTTCAATTTGTAAAATGTTCTAATTCTTTTTACTTAATTGCATTTTATTGATCTTTTTCATAACCTTAACTGAATTTTAAAATTTTTACAGTTTAGCTTTAGCCTCGAAACAAATTTATAGATGAATATATTAAGTAAAGTTTAATTATAACTAAGTTTTTTATTTTTTATCTAAATAGTAAAAGTAGTTATTTGCCTGTAAATCAGTATTTTTGTCTAAGCGAAATGGCGAAAAGATTGAGCATGTAACTTTTTCCTTTCCGATTATGAAAAATAAGATCTTATTTAAAATTAAAGCTTAATTTAAACGCAAAATATTAATTTAATCATATTATTTCCTGTACTTTTTTGTGAAAAATCAAACTCCTTTTTTTTCTTTTTGGCTATTTTATGCCGTAATCTAAATTGGTTTAAATGATAAATTAGTTAGAGATATTTATTTTTTTGACAACTAATTAAACTTTCAATGCTTGTGGGGATATTTCCTTAACCTTACTTCTGAACTGTAGAAGGACTGTCTTAAAATTTCTTTTGTGCTTAATTCATCCACTTTCAAGTCTGGTTTTATTTTCTTTAGTCCGGTTTTTAATTCATTTTTTCGCTCTTGAAACCACTGAATATCTGGATCGGTTTCCAAATATTTCAAAAATAAACTTGGAAATTTAAATCCTAAAGACTCTCCTTTTGCCTTGGCTTCTTCTTCACTAGTCCAAATACAAAAACTGATTGTCTCCCAAGTACTCACTATTTGATTTGTAGCAATCCTTGCTGCATCCCAATCTTGAAAATGATCAAAAAATAAGACATGAATAGAATCTGTATAATCCATCTTATTTCGTTTCCCAAGATTCATTACTTTAACCTTCTTTTGAAATTCCTTTGAAGATATTGGTTTAATATTAAATTCAGAATCAAAGTATTCATAATCTACTACTGTAAAATCAACATTTATCAAAGAATCAACTTTATTCTTCGACTTATCTCTATCAAAAACAAATTCCTTTTCATTGTTATTTTGATAGTGGCAACTAAAAAAGGAACTCAAAATTAGGGGTAAATAATAGTATTTCATGTAATCCTATAATTAAATTAATATCCAAGTTCGCCTTGCATTTCTGTAAAAAGCCATAATTTTGAGGTTGAGTATGCCACACAGGGTAATACAAATCCTCAATCTACATCTTCTGGATACAAATATGATTGTGCACTTTGCTCAACACCTCACATTTGGATTTTCATTACACATGCTGAACTCGCTCCTGCCTCTTCACACCATACTGATGGTTCTAAATTTGCGTCACGAGAAACATCTAGTAATGTTCTCGAACTAAAAAGCCAGACATAATCAACAAAACTAACATCTTGTTGATTAATAAAAGTAACTTTATGAAATAAGATATCATCATCATCATCATCAGTAGTTCTTAATGAAACACTATTATACTTTTTTTGCTCTGAGCCATTAAGTCTTTTCTTATAGATTTCCTTTTATTCGGGATTTAAAACTAATATTTCCTTTACTTTTTTTAACTCTTCAATATACGTTTTTGTAGAACCATCAAAGACCATATCAATGACCCTTTGCCTTTCCTCTGTTGAAAATGAATATTCTCCATCCAGTATATCAATTTCTAGTTGAAGGATTGATTCCTCCGTGGATTTTTCTAATTGATAATTTTCTAATTCTGAAGTACAGCCAAACAACACTGAAATAATTAGAATAAAATAAAACTTATCCATAATAAAATATAGGTTAAAGTGGATATTAACTTTATTGTTAAAGCTAAGTGCTTGTTTGGTTAAAAGCAAATCATATTAATAATTTATAAAATTTTATTATTTGATATATTATTAAATACGTTTTAAATTAAAATATATTTTAACATTAACACGATTAATAAAACATTCAAATACGGCCAAAACATCACTTTTTGATTACGAGCACCCAAAATTAAAAGGTCAAAAAACAAGGGGGCTTTTTTGATTATTCCCATAAACATAAAATGATGGCATTGTTATACGCATTTCACGATCTAATAGAACGCTGATTTTGCGGATCGAACAGATGGTCACTGATTCAAAAAAGACAAATACTATTGCAAGTTGATTCAAAAAAATATTGAAGGTGTAGATACAATCTACACCTAGTCGTGGAAACAGATGCAATCTACACCTAGCCGTGGAAACAGATGCAATCTACACCTAACTGTTGAAAAAAAATCTTTGAAATCCCCCAAAAATAGGTAAAGGATAGCGCTTTTTTTATTAGCTAGAAACAATCAAAGATGTTTATTTTTTTTTATTTATATTTAATTAATAATTTTAAAAAATTCTCAACGGTTAGAATCATAATGTTTAAGTTTTAAAAGCAGAAAAAGCTATCCAAGATGGATAGCTTTTTTTAATTAGCTACACCAACATCTAATTAATTCATACTATTTGCTTTTAAACTTATTTGCTAGTTATTTTATAACTAAACCATTACACTAAAAGTACGATTATGAAGACGAAAGTAAATCATTCATTCAGATTCCAAATAAATTTATGGATTCCCTTCTTACTTATTGCTATTCTTTTAAGCTGCAAAGAAAATACAAAGGAGGATATTTCAATTTTTGAACTAAGTGAATTTGAAACTGTTGAAAAACTGAAAGCTGAATACATGTCAATAGCTTCCACGCACATTAACAGGGCGTATGATTTATTAATTTTAAATGATAATCTAATCGTCTCAGATCCGAATAGTGAAAAACATTTTAAAATAATTGGCTTATCTAATGAAGCTTTTTTAGGGTCATTTGGAAGAATTGGTAATGGTCCTTGTGAAATTCAATTTCCTGCTTCCATTCAAATTTTAAATGAAAGTTCATCAGTTATCGGTGTTAATAATAGAAAGAATTTTGGTTATAGAGAGATTTTTTTAGACGAAAATCAATTTAACTCCATGAAAGACTCCTGCCTCAAAGATTATGGGAAGTTTGATTACAATTATCAGAAAATCATAAAATTAGACGAAAAAAATCTTGTAGGTACTGGACTATTTGAACAAAGATTTGCTTTATCTAGCATAGATAATGGATCAATTATTTCGGAATTCGGGAAATATCCTTTTGAAGAAGAGTTAAGTCAGTATGACCATAATGTCTTAGCTATGGCTTATCAAGGAGAAATTATAAAACATCCAAAAAAACCTTTGTTCATATCAACATCAATTAATTCTTTTAATTTTGATATTATAGCTTTAAATACTGATAATTCACTTAGTGTAATTGCCCAAAAACATTATTGGTCACCTTTATTTAATGGGGTATCTGGCAATGCTATTCAGGCTACTATGACCTCCGATAACAAGAAAGGCTGTTTGAGTACTACTGTAACCGAGAAATATATATATATACTTTATTCAGGTAAGTCTCGAAAAGAAGGAGGTGTAGACAGCAATACTATATTGGTATATGATTGGGAGGGAAAACCAGTCAAGCTTATCAAATCAGATAAGAACTTAAATCTTATTGCCGCGGACGCAAAAGGTAAATACTTAATCGGCTATCATGACGACGGTCAGCCTAACCTGTTTAAAATCACTTTGAATTGAATCAATAAACCAAAAAAAGTTAAAAAAAGGGGGAAGTAGATCCCCTTTTCAATATCAAAACTTCCCCTTGATCTCCTCCGGCTCAAAGCCCAGTACCAAATCTCCATTTGGGAATTCGATGATGGGTCTTTTGATCATGGAGCTTTTTTCTGCTAGCATTGCAAGTGCGGACTTCTCGGATTCTAACTTTTCCTTGTCTGCATCGTCGAGTTTCCGGTAGGTGGTACCTCGCTTGTTGATCAAGGCCTCGAAGCCTACTTTATCGGCAAACTTCACCAAAAGTGCCGCATCTGGTGCTTGCTTTTTATAATCGATGAATTCATATTCAATTCCTTCCGATTCTAAGAATTCGAAGGTCTTTTTCATGGTGTTGCAGTTTTTGATGCCGTATATTTTGAGTTGCATGGTTTTGTAGTTAAAATGTTAAACGTTAAATGCGTTAAGCGTTAATTGGGCAAATGGGTTATTTGGTTAAAAGGTTAATTGATTATTTGGTTAACTGATTATTTGGTGAATTGGGATAAAGGTTGAGCGTTAAAATCGTTAAACGTTTATCGTTGGTTAGGGAATATGTATATCCGCTTTCACACCAGTAAACATTTGTATTAGATTTAAACCTTAAATTCGGCTGTTGTTGACTGTCAACCGTCGACCGTCGACGATTATCCGCTTGATCCTTTCATTTTATTGAATTCCAGGTGTCATTGCGGATAATCATTTTTGGGAATACTAGCTCTAGTGTCTTGTTTCTTGTTTCTTTTTTCTTGTGTCTTATTTCTTGTGTCTTATTTCTTGTGTCTTATTTCTTGTGTCTTTTTCACAAACTCAAAATCTCTTTTAAAGAGGTTTCATTGGCATTTAGAATCTGGGAGATATAATCGTCTGTCAAGGCTGTAGAGAGGAATAAGCTTTCAAACTGTGATGGAGCAAGGTATATTCCTCTGTGGAGCATGGCTTGGAAGTACTTGCCAAAAAGGCCCGTATCCGCATGCTTGGCTGAGGCAAAATCAAAGACCTCTTTGTCAGTAAAAAATAAACTGTACATACTTCCTAGGTGATTGATGGTGTAATTGAGATCAAGTTTATTCAAAGAAGCTTGAATTCCTGAAACTAGCTTATCCCCTATGGTATTGAGTTGCGCGTAGACTTCGTCATGTGTATCCAAATACTGTAGCATGGTCAAACCTGCCGCCATGGCAATAGGATTTCCAGAAAGCGTTCCAGCTTGGTAAACAGGCCCTGCTGGTGATACGAATTCCATGATTTCTTTTTTGCCACCGTAGGCGCCAACAGGCATGCCTCCACCGATGATTTTGCCCAATGTAGTCATGTCAGGTGTAACTTCGAAAAGTTCTTGTGCGCCTCCTTTGGCAAGTCTGAAGCCAGTCATCACTTCGTCAAAAATCAGAACTATCCCTTCTCTGTCACAGATTTTCCTTAGTCCTTCTAGATATCCAGGCTTGGGTGTAACCAATCCCATATTACCTGGTACAGGCTCCAGAATCAGTGCAGCAATTTCACCTTTATTCGCTGATATTAGTTGTTCTATAGCTTCTAGGTCATTGTATGGAGCTAGCAAAGTATCTTTTGCTGTTCCTTTGGTAACCCCTGGTGAGTCTGGGTTGCCCATGGTGATGGCACCTGAGCCAGCTGCGATCAAGAAGGAATCTCCATGACCATGATAGTGTCCTTCCATTTTGATGAACTTATCCCTTCCAGTAAATCCTCTAGCCACTCTGATTGCAGACATGGTCGCTTCAGTGCCGGAATTCACCATACGGACTTTCTCAACCGATGGTACCATTTTGGTGATCAATTCAGCGATTTCCACTTCTCTGGCAGTTGGTGCACCAAAGGATGTCCCATTTTCCATGGCTTTGATGACTGCCTCTTTGATCATGGGATGATTGTGTCCAAGGATCATTGGACCCCAGCTATTGATCAGTTCAAGATAGCTATTGCCATCGGCATCATAGATATGTGCTCCGTCAGCTTTTTCAATGAAGATCGGGTTCCCTCCTACCGCTCTAAAAGCTCGAACAGGGGAGTTGACACCACCAGGAATATAATTCTGAGCCTTTTCAAACAAGGCTTTGCTTTTGCTGATTTGCATTTATTTTTGGTTTATTTATTAACACTGGTTATTGAAATTTGGTTGACGATCGACGGTCAACCGACCATGGAACTGAAGTTCTCAAAATTGAAAGATTGTTGTTTATGGTCAACTGTTGACAGTCGACTGTAGACTACTTCATTTCCAACACGCCCTTTTGTAATTGAAGAACGGGTACAAAGCGGTTGTTTTTACTGTTTCTGAAATCTAATCCGTATGAGATTTTCCCTTGTGTTTGGGTCATTTGATTCAAGTTATTTCTTAGATCAAAACCCCTTGAATTATTAATTGTTCCAGAAATCCAAGTCATTAATTCATAGCCCAAATGTGCATTGAGTGAAGGGTAAACTTTATACTTAGCATAGAATCCCTCTCTAAAATCCTCCAATTCTTGACTACCAAATTTCATGGTATTATTTGCTATAAAATGGAAATTTTGGCTTTGTAGCATCTCGAAGTTGGCGAAGTTGAAGTATAGCCAGCTATCCATCACTAAGACTGGTATTTCTCTAGAGATTGACTCTAGCAATCCAAAAGTGGGAGAGGCTACATTGGGATCATCAGAAAGTATGATGACCATGTCTGTTCTCGGGTTTTCATTGCCTCTTTTCAGATTGATACGATCAAAGAAGTCTCTGATGTTTCTTTCGTTGACTTTTTCAATTGCGACAATTTGATAGTCAAACCTACTGGATTCCTCAGCAATTTTTTTGGCTAGCATTTCATCTCTGGTCGCAGTTGAATAAGCGATAGCAATTCTTTTGCCTTCAATATTTTTTCTTGCAAAATCCATGACTCCATTAGCTATGGAGCTGATAGATGGTCTAAAAAGGTATGCAAAATCAAAAGTCTCCAACTTGTCATCAATATTGGAAAGTGGATTGATGAAAGGGATGCCTTTTTTCTCAGAGAAAGCGGCTACAACATCCATCTCTTCAGGGTAAAGAGGTCCGATGATCACATCTGCTATATCAAAAAATGGATCTGCCAGGATGCTGCGTGTTCTATCAGGGTTTCTTTGCGTGTCAAAGGATTTGACATTGAATCTAAGTCCTTTTCTTCTGGCTTCTTCTATTGCAAAATTGATCCCTTGATACAGTTCAAAAATGAAATTCGTGGAATTTAGTCGTCTGACATCAGTACCTCCATTGTAGTTGAAGGGTAGAACAACTGCAATATCCAGCACATCATCTCGCTTGACTTGAGGTGTAAGGTCCTTTTGACCTTCTACCCTTACATCTTTGATTTGATTGTAGATATTTCGGTCATTGGAGGACATGACGGTTTGTCTTTCCAGCTGTTCTTTTAGCGCTAGCAAAAAACCTTTATTTGATTCATATTTAGCTATATTACCTACCATGTAGCTCAAGGAAGCATTCTTTAAGTAATTGTAGGTAGCATTTTCAGCTTCTTTTTTTAGATCTTCATCTGTGATCAAAAGAATTTGTCCTAAGCCATCTGAAAAGCTTTCCTCTTCAAAATGAACCAAAGCCATCAGGTACCTCACATCTTCAATTTTCTCCCAACGGGCATTTTCAATTAAAGGTGAGAGCGAAGCCTTAGCGAGCGCAGTTTGTTTGTTCAGAAAAGCTGCCTGAGCAAAATAGAAAGTGGCATAATTAGAAAGATTACCAAATTGCTTTTCATCCATATAAGGGCGAAGCAGATCCATGGCATCTTTATAATTACCATAACTGATGAGCGTTTTGGCTCTGTTATAATTATTTAGTGGGTCTTGTGCTTGTACTTGAACAAAAAATGAAAGCAGAAACAAGGGCAACAGGAAAATACTTTTCATAGGATTATATCTCGTTTTTCAAAAGCCATTGGGCTTGATTGAATGAACATTTCAGGATATGTATATACGGAACTTTGCCAGCAATGAAATTAAGCTTGGGTTTTCAGTCCAAATCGATATTAATTGATATTTAGATACTAATAGATATTGTTTTGCAACACCCTTTTGTGTCAGAAATTGAAGCTACTTGTAAAGAAGCGTATAATCATTTTCAGGATTCAATGTCGTTTAGTTTAGGGTAGCTTTTCCAAAGTTCAGATTTGTAAACAATTCTTGTTTTTCACTTTTAACCCAACTTTGGAAAAGTTTAAATTCAACTTGTAGTCTTATCTAAACGACATTGTTTCATGATTATAAAACAGTCCAGATTGAGGCTATTTTATAAAGAGATTTGGGCAAATATCATTCCGATTGAAATGGGATACGAATTTAATCCATTTTGCGGTTATAGAAAAGAAAATGCTGATATACGAAAGCTTACCAGTAAAGAAACAAATTCCAACTTTATATTTATTCAGATATTCATGGATATAGGATATTAGATTTGATATTGACCAATTGAAACTGAAAGCCTTGAAACTGAACATGCTTGAAATAAATAGATAAGTAAAATTAAATCAGAAAGATTAAGACAAGTGTATCAGAATGAATTATTTATTTGATTAAATAGTTAAATTTATACTCTAAAAACTAATAAAATGAAGGGAATAAGCTATTTGACCGACGAAAAAAACAGAAAAGTTGCTGTTCAAATTGATTTGAAATTATATGGAAAACTTTGGGAAGATTTTTATGATAACATGATAGCAGAAGAGAGAAAAGAAGAAGAAAAAATACCACTTAAAGATTTAATCAAGGTCTTGAAAAAAGAAGGTAAATTAGATGAATCAATATGAGATAGTTGTAAGTAAATCTGCTAGCAAAGAGCTTCTAAAATTACCTAAAAAGGTCAATAATAAGATTATTAATGCCATTCTATTATTAGCTGATAATCCAAGACCTAGTGGTGCAAAAAAGCTTCGTGGCTTATCTGAAAATTGGAGAATTCGAATTGGCGATTATAGAGTTATATATGCTATTTCAGATGAAATCTCAATAGTAGACATTCGAAAAGTAGGCCATAGAAAGGATATTTATGAGTGATCCAGTTTATTTTTAATCCAAAAACAACCCCACCCTATACAATTTTGAATTAAAGAAAATCGTATAAAATGGGGTATATTGAAACCTTATTTGAAGCTTAAAATTAGTCTTAGGAGTAATTCTACTATATCAACCTTGTTTCATGTCTGCCTCACTTCTACTCCCATTCAATCGTCGCAGGTGGCTTGGAGGAGATGTCATAGACCACTCTGTTGACGCCCTTCACTCTGTTGATGATTTCGTTGGAGATTTTGCCAAGGAATTCATAAGGTAGGTGAATCCAATCAGCAGTCATGCCGTCCACAGAACCTACGGCTCTAAGCGCTACCACTTTTTCATAGGTTCTTTCATCGCCCATCACTCCGACAGATTGGATTGGAAGTAGGATTGCTCCAGCTTGCCATACCTGATCGTAAAGACCATGGTCTTTGAGACCTTGGATGAAGATATAATCTACTTCTTGGAGTGTCTTTACTTTCTCTGCGGTGATATCTCCTAAAATCCTGATGGCAAGTCCCGGTCCTGGGAATGGATGTCTTCCTACGATAGTTTCAGGAATATCTAAGGCTCTACCCACTTCTCTCACTTCATCCTTGAAGAGGGTATTTAGTGGTTCAACGACAGAAAGTTTCATGAAATCAGGAAGACCGCCTACGTTGTGGTGCGACTTGATCGTGGCTGATGGTCCCTTGACAGATACAGATTCGATCACATCTGGATATATTGTCCCTTGCCCTAACCATTTCACTCCTTCGAGTTTATTGGCTTCATCATCAAACACTTCAATGAAAGCATTGCCAATGGCTTTTCTTTTTGCTTCAGGATCAGAAATACCCGCAAGTGCATCATAAAAACGCTGCTTGGCATCTACACCGATCACATTGAGTCCCATGTCTTTGTAGGAGTGTAAGACCTCCTCGAATTCATTTTTTCTCAGCAATCCATTATCTACAAAAACACAGTATAAGTTGGCACCGATAGCACGGTGAATCAAAGTCGCTGCAACGGAGGAATCAACTCCTCCTGACAAGCCCATGACTACCTTGTCATCGCCAATTTTAGCTTTTAGTTCGGCTACTGTAGCATCGATAAACACATCAGAAGTCCAGTCTTGGCTACAGCCACAGATATGGACGACAAAGTTTCTCAACAGGTTCTTTCCTTCTACAGAATGCGTCACTTCTGGATGAAACTGTATGCCGTAGGTTTCTTCATTTTTGATTTTGAAAGCTGCTACTCTTACCGAGGCAGTACTGGCGATGACATCAAAACCAGCTGGAAGCTCCTTGATGGTATCTCCATGTGACATCCATACTTGGGATCCATGGGTCATTTCCTTCAATAAGTCATAGTGGGTATCAATATGGCTCAGGTTGGCTCGGCCATATTCTCTAATTTCGGACGGAAGCACCTCTCCCCCATATTTCTGCGCTAAAAGTTGCGAACCATAGCAAACACCCAATAAAGGAAGCTTACCCCTCAAGCTATCCAAATCCAAGTCTGGAGAACCTTCATCTCTTACGGAGCAAGGGCTTCCAGATAAGATGACACCTTTGATGTCGTCGGTAATTTCTGGGACTTTGTTGTAAGGGTGGATTTCACAATAAACATTGAGTTCTCTAACTCTTCGGGCGATGAGTTGCGTGTACTGAGAACCAAAATCGAGGATTAAAATCTGTTCTGCCATGCGCAAAGGTAAGCAGCCCATGACAATTGATAAAGTTAAATGCTAAAATTTTCGAAAGATTATTTGGCTACCCAATTTACTCTTCTGTAAAATTAGCATTATCACCTTCAAAAAGCGTATTCAGTGATACTGCTTCTATGCCAAAAGTCTCTACCAAATACCTCTCAAAGATTGCGGTACTTCCATGAGTCAAGTAGACTTTCTCAGCCTCCGTAGCCTTGATCGCTTGGATCAATCCTGGCCAATCTGCATGATCAGAAAGCACAAAACCCGTATCCACTGCCCTCCTTCTTCTAGCTCCACGTACATTCATCCAACCAGAGCAAACTCCTGTCCTGTAAGGTGCAAACTTCTTCATCCAAGGTGAGCCCATGGCTGCAGGAGGAGCGATGATCATGGCACCTTTGAATGCACTTTTGGGTAATTCTTGCGTCACTTTGGGTATATCCATGACCGGTACCCCATTGGCAATCAAAGCTTGATTGGTATTCCAAATGGCGCCATGGGCAAATATCGCACCTATCGCAGTGTCCAAATGATTGATCACCCGCTGCGCCTTCCCAAGCGAATAGGCAAAGAGCACGGAGTTTCTACCCTGTTTGGCATTGGTTTTCCACCATTGATTGATTTCTTTGAAGATTTGCTGTTGACCTTGCCATTTATAAATTGGCATTCCAAAAGTACATTCAGAAACAAATTCGTGACATTTGACAGGTTCAAAGGCTGTGGACAATCCATCGTCTTCTACCTTATAATCTCCTGAGACCACAGTGACTTTCCCCTGGAATTCCAATCGCACTTGTGCAGATCCGGGGATATGTCCTGCTGGATGAAGCGAGATCTGCACGCCATTGATGTGAATTGGTTCACTATATTCCAGTGTCTCCAAATTAATATCCTGTCCCAACCTCAGCCGCATTACTTGTTCGGAATGATGGTGCGCCAGGTAATGCTTCATCCCCCAGCGGGCATGATCGGCGTGGGCATGGGTTATAACTGCCCTATCCACAGGCTTCCAAGGATCAATAAATACATCAGCCTGTGGACAATAAAGTCCTGATGGGGTCAATTCTAGTAGAGACATATCCAAAGAACATCACCGGTTAGTCAATGTTTACGCTATAGAAATAAAATACTTCATAATCCTTTTCTACTTCATCTTCTTTTTCACCAATCTTTAACCTAGAAAACATCAGGTTTCTGATGCTTTCTAGTTTGACATTCATATACCCTTCCCAAAGTTTGTTTTCGTCTTGGAAAATCTGATAATAGTATTTTTCATATTTCTTTTGAAGGGCTTGAAATTCGGGTTGCCCGACCACATTTCTAGGCAATTCATCTACCTCTTCTTTTGGTGCTCCCCCCTTGTACCAAGCAATTAAATAACCATTTGAAAAATTGAAGCCTTCATAAGTAGAATAGATGATTCTATTGAAGAATTTACCGAAATTTTCATTTGGATCACTGGGTACATTTTGCTTGTAGTTTTCCTCAGGTTGTAAGGAGATTTGTCTTTTGAGCTCCATGGAAGGTAAGTTGTAGACATATATTTCTGGTGAGGAGGAAAAATTGATATAGAGTTCGCCATTGTGATAGACAGCAAGGGGACCGTCAAAATTATAGCTTCCTGGGTTGATCACCATTTGACTTTCCGCGGGGAATTCTGTTCTTGCCAGCATAGAGAAATCCTCGATGCTATACAAAGACAACAAAGGATAGCCAAGTCCAAAATTTTCAGAAAAACTTTCTCTGTTATCTTCTGATTTGAAGGTAGAGGAAAACATCCACTCTCCTATTGGCAAGTTGACTGTAGAACCCATGATGTGATTGGTGATGGGGCTGTAGGGAGTCTTCCTTTTTTCTTTCAGATTGAATTCTCCATCATAGATGAACTGTTGTCCGAATGTCTCTATCAAAATATCACCTGAATCAAGATACTGTGCAGTAAGGAAATAATCTGATTGATAATTGTCTTTCCCATCACCTGTTCGGTTGACTTGCTGAAGGATCTCTCCTTTTTTGTTCACCCTCAGAAACTCATTGGTCAATATATCATAGAGGAGGAATTCGGACTGATCTTCCTTGAGGTCAATCATGTAGAGTTTGCCAAGGTGATCGATTTGAAGACTGTCAACAATAGTCAATTCAAAATTTTCGAAAGTTGCTTTTTCCTGTTTGTCAGAAGAACCACAAGAAAATAAACTTGAAAGCAAAAGCCCTGATAGCGCAAAAACAAATAAGTTTTTCATAGCAATAAAATTAGTGGACTTAAACTAAACTAATAAAATGTTATTATCAAAAAATACGCTATCAAATTTGGATTTAAAGTGATGAAAAGGAGGAATCTAGGGATCAAATACTCACTTTAGAAAACAGCATTTTATTGTATTAGATCATATTTAAATACCTCATATGAAAAATATCCTTCATTCTCTTTATACAAATCTTTCCTGAATATATTTATACCCTCTTCGGTTATGAAAATATTTGTGCAATCGTAGATTTTCCCATCTAATTTGCAAAGATTCAAATCAACACCTCCAAATCCTTCCCTGGTTTAGGATAACTCAATTTAGCCAATCTCTTTCCTACATAATATTCATCCAAGCCAGAAACCGTCACAGTCCCCAAGACTTCCAAATCCAAGGAGCCATCTGCTCTAAGTCCTTCGGCATCCACATAAACTTCTTCGATAGAAGCGATGATCAATACCGTTCCGTTTACCTGTAAGGTTTGTTTTTCGACTAGTGTACAGGCTAATTGAACAGGACTTCCTGCTACAAATGGAGCGAAGAAGTCATTCTTGTAAGTTTCTTCTAGACCTGTCGCTGCAAACTCAGACCCTTTATACCTCGCTGCTGTCTGGTGTGCTTGTTGGTAAAAAGATTCATGCACATGATTGAGTGTGAAGTATTCTGTTTGAAGAATATTTTCAAGAGTATGTCTCTCCACCGTATGCGGTCTAAAAAGTATCCCTACCAAGGGAGGCGTCGCTCCAATATGAAAAACTTGAGAAAATGGAGAGAGGTTGGTCTGTCCAGTCTTAGATTTGGTCCCGATCAGGTTAAGGCTTTTGTACCCTGAAAGGGAATTGATCAAATCCCTTCTAAAAGCCGAATCAGCTTCTAGCAGGGATTGTTTGGTGAAAGCTTTCATCATATAGCAATCGCTTCTTCTATGGAATCACAATACCTGATATCCAGTTTCTCGATGATGTTGTCAGGATTATTTTTGAGAATTTGCTCTTTGGCAATCATGACCATTTTCTCAAACCATTTCTCAGCTGGCAGGATTTTTCTATGTTGTGTGACACCATATTCCAGCATTTCATTTTTCCAATGTAGGAAATACCATTCCATACTTGGCTGATGAAATGCTCTCAAAGCTCTTTTATCAAAAATGAATTTGGTATAGCCACCTCGTTTGATGATATCAGAAATCCTCAAAAAGATACTTTTAAAATTGTCGATAGGCACGTAATCAGAGAGCAATTCACAGATAACTATTCCTTTTTCTGGACTTGCATATACTTTGGCGTCCCTTTCCTCAAATATCAGTTCAAAATTATTTGTTTCAATAAGATTTACTGTTGCGTTCATTGTCATGAAGGTTAGATTGGATGGTTAATGAAATGACTTCTTTTTCAGCGTTGGTGCATTGGCTACTTCAACTTTAAAACTGTCCAAGTTCTCTTCCAAACGGATGGCATATTCCAAAGTTGTCTTCATCAGCTCCTGTTGTGCAGCAATCTGTTCTTTCAACCTCTCCAGTTCGTTATTCATATTAGCCAATTTAGATTCGTATTCCCTTTGAAGTCGTTCTTTTTCTAATCTGGCCTTTTTTAGTTCTTCCTTGAAAATCAAAAATGATTCTGGTGGAGTCTTCATAATCTTTGTACTTGTTACTCGTGGGAACATACCCTTTATCTACTACACTATTTCTACCCTAATTGTTTTAAACATTTTCGATTTACATGCCTTTCACCGAAGACATTCCCCCATCCAAGTGTAAAATCTGACCAGTCATCCACGAAGCGGCATCTGAAAGTAAATAAACTGTCGCTGCTGCTATATCTTCCGGCTGTCCATATCTCCCAAGCGGATGTCTCTTGTTTGAAGCTTCTTTTTTATCCTCGTTTCCTAGTAGTTGATTCGCCAATGGCGTGTCAGTCAAAGAAGGCGCAATTGCATTTACCCTTACTTTGTTCGGCGCCCACTCTGCTGCCAAAGACCTGGTCAAACCTTCAACAGCACCCTTGGCACTGGCAATTGATGCATGAAAACCAAGTCCAACTTGAACAGCCACAGTACTATAAAGCACTACTGAGGCGGTATTGGATTTTTTCAGCCCTTTCATACATGCTTGAAGCACTTTGACCGCGCCAAGAACATTGATCTCGTAATCATTTTTAAAATCTTCAATAGAAAATCTATGAAAGGGTTTGAGGTTGATAGATCCAGGACAATAAACCAAACCATCGATTAGTTCTGGGAGACCTGAAAGTTCCTTGAAGTCTGAGGTCACGTCAAGTTGGAAATCACCAGTGGCTGACCTAGAGTAGGAAAAAATATTGGCTCCTTCTGCTTCTAATTTTTCCACTACCGAATTCCCAATTCCAGAGTTGCCTCCAATGATTACTATATTCTTATTTTTCATAATGTTATGCTTTATATATTAATCAATTTACGTGTAAAATGTTTGCTCCAAAAGGGCATAAAAAAAGACCAAAACGTACATTTTGGCCCTTCTTGTTGGTTTAGTTTACGCTAATATTTACATAGAAATGTATTTCATAAATTCATTTCTTGATTGTTCATCTCTTTCGAATTTACCACTGTAATAGGATGTCACTGTAGAGCTGTTGACATCATTGATTCCTCTTGATGACACACACATGTGATTGGCATCTATCACTACGGCTACATCATCCGTACCTAGAATTTCTTTCAACTCATTACCGATCTGCATGGTCAATCTTTCTTGAACCTGAGGTCTTTTGGCAAAATACTGAACGATCCTGTTGATTTTAGAAAGTCCAATGACGTTACCGTTGGATATATAGGCCACATGAGCCTTTCCGTAAATCGGTACAAAATGGTGCTCACAGTTGGAGAAGAAAGTGATATCCTTCTCTACAAGCATTTCGTTGTACTTATATTTATTTTCAAACAGCTTTGCAGCTGGCTTATTTTTAGGATTCAGTCCGCTAAAAATTTCTTTCACGTACATCTTGGCTACTCTCTTTGGCGTGCCTTTGAGGCTATCGTCAGTCAAGTCCAAACCCATAATGAGCATGATTTCTTTGAAGTGCTTTTCGATGAGTTCGATTTTCAACTCGTCATCCATCTCGAATGCATCTTCTCTCAATGGGGTGTCATAAGATGTACCTACGTGTTCATCTCCGATTTCATCAATGTCTCTGTTCACATTAATTTCCATCGTATTCAACAAAGTTTCTTTCTGTTTCATATAATCGAATCGTTAAGTCGTATTTTGTATCAATTTCAGTTCTTAAAATATTCCAAATAACCACAGCAATGTTTTCCGCAGTTGGATTAAGATTTCTAAATTCATGGGTATCTAAGTTTAGGTTTTTATGATCAAATCTATTTAATATATTCACCTTGATCAGGTCGCTCAATACCTTCATGTCAAATACGTATCCTGTTTCAGGGTCGACAGGACCTACTAACTTCACAATCAATTCATAATTGTGACCGTGGAAATTCGGATTGTTACATTTACCGAATATCTCCTGATTTTTTTCATCTGACCAGTTAGGATTGTGTAATCTGTGTGCTGCGTTGAAATGCTCTTTTCTGTATACTGCTACTTTCATTGATTATCAAACTTCATCTTTTGAATTTTTGTTTAATAATATTCAAATATCTTTAAACAAAACAGTCAAAACACTGGGTGACAAGCTAATAAAAAAATCCATTTTTCACATGAATGAGATTACAAGCTTGGGGAGTAATTGAATTTTAATTCGCAATTTAACAAGCATTTGGTCAAAAACAGTTCCAATGGTATCAATATGCAATCGAAAATCAATTCATCAGATAGTTAAGCAATTGATAACTTGATTTTTATCTTAATTGGAACTTTATTTATGGGCTAATGCTTATACAACCAATGAAGAAAATCATCCTTACACTTATTTGCCTTACTTCAGGTCTTCTTTACAATTTCTTTGCGGCAAACTCAATAAAAAATGACCCTGTGATAACACCCCATAGGGTACTTGAAATTGACCTGATCTACGCTAATCCAAACAATGCTGCTATCAATCTACCAGAAGAGACCATTCTATCTCTGGGCATATCAGGGCATCAAAAGTTAGTCAAAGAAAATAAAATTCCTGAAAGTAAACCTCTGACGGTAATAGATTTCAGCCTTCCTTCGTCAGAAAAACGGATGTGGATTATAGATGTAGTCTCAGGACTCGTACTGCATTATGGCTATGTCTCTCATGGGAGAAACTCTGGCGACTTGATGGCAAAGCGCTTTTCAAATGTGAGTTCGTCCTATATGAGCAGCTTAGGATTTTATCTCACTGCTGAAACTTACCAAGGAAAGCATGGTTATTCTTTGAGATTGGATGGACTTGAACCAGGTTTCAATGATAAAGCAAGAGAAAGGGCGATAGTCATACATGGAGCTGACTATGCCAAAGAGGAATTTATTCAGACTACAGGAAGACTCGGGAGAAGTTTAGGGTGCCCTGCGCTACCAAGTGAAGAAGCCAAAGAAGTAATCGATCTCATAAAAGAGAATTCACTCCTTTTTATTTACGCCAAAGACGCTCGATACCTTGACGAATCTCCTATATTAAATACCTGATTTTCTACCTCTAGGTTGATTCAAAGCAGTTAAAATCTCTTGATCTCTATTATAAATATCCCTGCGGAAGTATTCATTGCCAGAGCTATCAGTCCAAAATGTCAGATAAAGTATTACCACAGGTATTTTTCTATCCAAGTTTACAATTCGCTCTTTACTCAATTTCATGGACTCTCTGATTTTTTCATCAGTCCAAGTAGGATCTTGCTGTAGTAAAATTTTAGCAAACTCAAATGGTTTTTGCAAACGAATACAGCCATGACTCAAGGCTCTGTCTTCCCTTGCAAAAAGGCTTCTAGCTGGCGTATCATGGATATAAACACTGTATTTATTGGGAAACATAAACTTGACTAGACCAAGAGCGTTCTGCTCTCCTGGCTCTTGACGGATGATATAAGGAAAATTTCTTGGATTTACTTTTTGCCAATCAATACTTGCTGCATCTACTTCCTGCCCATTGGCTGTGAGTACTTTCATGTTCTTGCTTATGAGATAATCTGAATTCTTCTTTACCGCAGGGATGATTTCATTTCTAGTAATAGAATTAGGAATGGTCCAAGTAGGGCTAAAGACCAGATAAGACATCTCAGCGCTGAATTGCGGTGTAGAGTGGTAATTCTTTCCGACAATAACTCTTGAACTCAAAAGTGTGTCTTTTTTAGCTATAAAATCTAACTGAAAATTGGCCGTATTGACTAAAATCACCTCTTGATCTTTGACATTTTCAGGAAGCCATCTGAAGCGTTCCATATTAATTCTGGCTGTAGCGATCAGATCAGTTGGCTTTTGATTCAAGGCATGAATTGTACCTTGCCCAATGACACCATCAGGTTCCATACCGTGACGTTTTTGGAGCTTGATGATAGCAGGCTGCATCAATGAGTCATAAATTTTATGATCTTCAGGCTGATCATCATCTAAATATTTCCAGAATCTAAGTCTTGCTCTGATTTCATCCATTTGGCTATGCGAATCTCCTAGCTTGATAGACTTATCAATCTTCAAGGTCTTCCATTGTGCCACGGGATTGGACTGAAACCTTTTATCATCTTCATAGAGAAATCTCAATGCATCTCGCATCTTCCTATAGACTAGGAAGGATGGATATAATTCTTCAAAACTCTTTCTGATACTTTGATTTTGTAGAGCTTGATTCAATCGTTCATCTATCATCAATTCAGGAGCAGACCTTTGGATATTCCATTCAGACTTGAGGCTTTCTGGGTTGATTTTACCCAAGTATAAGTGAGACGAAATAATGATGTAAGCATCTGTCAGCAGGATATCTAGGTTGGCAAAGTCCACCATGGAAAATTCCCCCTGCCCTCTGCGAGCTGATTCAAAGCGATTGAAAAGCTGATTGATGGCTTGAAGGTGATAATCATTAGGGTTTAGTCCGTCAAATTGAATCTGCTGGATTTCGTATCGCATTTCATAGGCAATCTCTGGAAGAGTAGCGCCATCTGTCCATGCAGGTAAAAATAAACGCTCACTATAAAATCTTCTTAATACTACAGAACTGAATAAGTCCTGCCCAAAAACCTTGGTAGATCTGTCAGGATCATCAATCTCAAGAAGGCTGTTGATGACCGCAGCCACAGCCTCGTGTGAGTCCTGCGCCTGAATCTCTTGAGGCTTGATACAAAATAAGACCAAAAGCAATACAATAAGACTATCTCTCTTCATAAAATAAAAATCTAAAAAAAAGGGAATCCATCAAAGTGAACTCCCTTATATGTTTCGTTAAATTTCCTTATCGGACATTGAAATCTTGGTATTTTCTACCCAATTCCCAAGCTTCAAATAGCATCTCCAAGAAACCTTCCATTCTATCCAAAGGAATTAAGTTTGGTCCATCGCTGAGCGCTTTAGCTGGCTCGGGATGCGTCTCGATAAAAAAGCCATCTATACCAGTAGCCGCAGCTGCTCTTGCCAAAAAGGGAGCAAACTCACGTTGCCCTCCACTGGTACCGCCTTGACCACCTGGCTGCTGTACACTGTGCGTAATATCAAAGACAACAGGGGCAAATTGACGCATAATCGGTAGGCCTCGCATATCCACGACCAGGTTATGGTAACCCAATGAAAATCCTCTTTCGGTTAAGCATACGTTGTCATTGCCCGTGGATCGAACCTTTGTCACTGCATATTGCATGTCCTCTGGAGCCATGAATTGCCCCCTTTTGATCTTGACAGCTTTACCTGTCTCTCCAGCAGCCAATAGTAAATCTGTCTGTCTACATAGGAATGCGGGAATCTGAAGTACATCTACAACCTCAGCTACTTCTGCTGCCTGATAACTCTCGTGAATATCTGTCACCAAAGGAACTTGTAACTCTTTTCCTACGCGTTGTAATACTTCCAAAGACTTGTCCATCCCTATACTTCTAAAAGAACCAGAGGAAGTTCTATTTGCCTTATCAAAGGATGCTTTGAATACATAGGAAAATCCAAATTTCTCAGCAAGTGCTTTTACTGTGGATCCGATTTCAATGCAAATATCATAACTCTCCACGGCACAAGGACCTGCAAAAAGTACAGGCTTGTCTTGCCCTAAAATCACCTTGTCTGTGATTTTCATTGGCTGGGTAAATTTATTCATGATTTTTTGGTTAAGTTTTCAATGATTTCATCCATTTGATCTTTGGAAATGAGAATAGCATCTGCAAGCTCTCTAAAAACTCCTTGCCCCCCATTGAGTGAGGACACAAAATCTACTTTGGACTGGATGTATGGCAAAGCATCAGCTGGACAAGCAGACAAACCTACCCTACTCAGGATTGGAAGATCTATCAAATCGTCTCCAATGTAGGCGACTTCGTCGGGATACAATTCTAAGGTTTCCAAAATCTCCACAAGCTTGCTTCCCTTATCTTTGATTCCATGATAGTGAAAGTCAAATCGGAGTTCTTCACAACGATTTTCTACGACTTTTGAATTTCTCCCTGTGATCGCACCCACCATGATGCCATTCTTCCTGAGATAATGAACGATCAGACCATCTTTGACATTGAATCGCTTATATTCAAGCTTATTGTCATCATAGATGATCCCTCCATCGGTGAGCACACCATCTACATCAGTGATGACAAGGCGGATGTTTTTTGCTTTAAGTTTGATGTCCTCGGTCAGCGCCGAGAGGTAATTTTGCATGTTTCTATTTCTTTTTCTTCAGCTGAACTGAATACAAGTCCAGTCTTCTTTGTTCTAAATTTCTTACGCTACCAGCTTTGCGTTGCTTGGTCAATAAGTCCAGATCAACATCTGCTACAATGGTCGTTTCAGCATTTTCAGATGCCTGAGCTACAGTCGCATCATGGGGGAATGAAAAATCAGAGGGGGAATAGATGGCTGCCTGGGAATACTGAATATCCATGTTTTCTACTCGCGGAAGGTTACCTACAGAGCCAGTAATAGCCACATAACATTCATTTTCTACTGCCCTTGCTTTGGCACAGGTATTCACTCTTAAGAAGGCATTTTTGGTATCTGTCCAAAAAGGCACAAATAAGATGTCCATCTCTTGTTCGGCAAGAATTCTACCCAACTCTGGAAACTCTACGTCATAACAGATCAAAATACCAATTTTTCCTGCATCTGTATCAAAAACTTTGATACCATTTCCACCTTGGAGGCCCCAATAGGACTGTTCATCCGGGGTGATGTGCAGCTTGTATTGCTTGTCTATAGTTCCATCCCTACGACAGAGATAACTTACATTCCTAAGCTTCTTACCATCATACTCGGGCATACTTCCTGCTATGATATTGACATTATAGGACAGTGCCAAATCTCGCATTCTAGTAACAATCTCGTCTGTATAATCTGCCAGATTTCTGATCGCCTCTGAAGCATCCATATCGTTGAATTCCGCCAAAAGTGGGGCATTGAAAAACTCGGGAAGCAAACAGAAGTCTGACTTGTAGCCTGAGACGGTATCCACGAAAAACTCTACCTGTTGCATCAAGTCGTCTACATTATTAAATCTACGCATTTTCCATTGCACCAGTCCTAGTCTTACGATGGACTTTTTGTTACCTATTAGCTTCTCGTCTTTTTCATAATAAATATTGATCCACTCTAGCAGTGTTGCATAAGCTCTAGAATCAGTATCTTCTGGCAAATATTTGGTGATTACTTTCCTTACGTGAAACTCATTGGCCAGCTGAAAAGATAGTACAGGGTCAAATATCTCTTTACTTTTCACTAAGTCAATATACTTCCTTGGTGTCATCTGATCATAATACTTGGAATAGCCAGGAATACGACCTCCTGCGATGATGGACCTTAGGTTGAGGTTTTCGCAAAGTTCTTTTCGGGCGTCATAAAGCCTTCTTCCCAAACGCATTCCTCTATATTCTTTGTGAACGAAAACATCCGTACCATACAGCGTATCCCCTTCATTGTCATGCGTGTCAAATTTCCCAAAACCAGTGATTTGATCATAGGTGTGATTGTCCCCAAATTTAGAATAATCAACTACTAAGCTCAATGCAGCAGCCACAACCTTGCCATTATCTTCGATACAAATCTGTCCTTCTGGGAAAGCTTTGATTTGGTTCTTTAATTCCTGACGGGTCCAAGCTCCCCCTTGATCTTTGTATATACTCACCATGATATCCCTGATATCATCATAATCAGAGAGTTTGATATTTCTTAATTTTAAGCGGTGTTCTAATTCTTCTTTCTGCTTAGTCATGTTACAAAATTAATTAAAATTCAGTCAATAATTTTAAAAGCGGATCAGGTGTCATCCAAAACCAAAGTTTCTTTCGAATATTAAACAAAGATTTAGCCAGATTGATTTAATTGTAAGATTAGTGTAATTTGTACTTTGTAAATTTGGAGAAGAAAATTGATATGGATGAAATAATAGAATTTAAAAAAGAAACAGTTTCTAATTTTTTCGAAATTATGAATGATTTTTTAAGCCAAAAACTTTTCTCAATCGGAGAGTCAAGCCTTACTGTTGGCCTATTGATAACTTTGGTTTTCTCTATATTCCTTTTGTTGATCATTTCTGAATTTGTCAGAAAAATACTGGTTAAAAGAGTCCTATCCAAATATCAGATCGAGCGAGGCACTAGGCAATCTGTTGGGACAATTGTCAAGTATGTTATTATCATTGCTGGGTTGGTTTCCATTCTTCAGACTAATGGGATTGATTTGAGTGCTTTTGGTATTTTGGCAGGGGCACTTGGTGTAGGTATTGGTTTTGGTTTGCAGAATATCACCAATAATTTTATTTCGGGATTGATCATTCTTTTTGAGCAACCTATCAAAGTTGGGGATAGAATAGAGGTTGGGGATATATCCGGAGATGTAATCAAGATCTCAGCCAGATCAACGACTATAGTGACCAATGACAATATTTCAGTCATTATTCCAAACAGTCAATTTATAGATAGTCAGGTCATCAATTGGTCTCACAACGATCGAAACATCAGATTCAATTTCCCTGTTGGCGTATCTTACAATGAAGATCCTGAGAAAGTAAAAGCAATCCTAATAGAAGTCGCTAAAGCCAATGAAGGGGTGCTTGCTTCTCCAAGTCCAGATGTCCTTTTTGACGATTTTGCTGATAGCAGCTTGAACTTCTATTTGCGCGTATGGACTTCGGAATACATCAACAAACCCAAAGTACTAAAAAGTCAACTTTATTATGAAATCTTCAGGCGCTTTAAGGAGCAAGGTATAGAAATCCCTTTCCCACAAAGAGATATTCACATTATTTCCGGCGGAGAAAAATTGAAAAGCTAAAGATTCTTAGTTTATTTACAAGTCGAATTAATTTCAATACCGAAACTGACTCAATCAGTTCAAAACAAGATGCTTAGATTACTTAGAAATATTAGCTTTTTCTTAATACTATTCTTAGTATCTGAACAGACATTTGCCCAAAGTTTGTATCGTTATAGATTTGAAGAACCTTGGTCTATATCTGTCTCCGCTGGCCCTACCCAGTATTTTGGAGAATTATATTCTCTCTGGAAGTACAATGAAGGCGTACAACCGGATTGGAATGCTAACATTGCCTTGAGAAGAACACTAGGTACGAGGATAAGAGCTAGAGCAGAATTTACTTATTATCAAATATCAGGACAAGATCCACCTTCGGATCCTAGAGCTTTAAGGACACCTAGAAATCTTCATTTTAGAGCGAGGAATATGGAAGCTTCCTTGATTGGAGAATTTCACTGGAAGCCTGTCAAAGTCTATAATATCACAAGAAGTTACTTCAACCTATATGGTTTTGCAGGAGTGGGTATGTCTTCAAATGATCCCAAGGCTCAGCTAAGGGGAGAGTGGGTCGCTCTCAGGCCGCTACAAATAGAAAACAACCCTTATAATAAGTATATTGTCGTATTTCCAACTGGAATCGGCGCTAAGTACAAGTTAAGTGTATATGCTGACCTTACCTTAGAATTAAATTACAGGTGGACTTTGACTGATTATATGGATGATATCAGTGCATTCAATGTCAGTGAATTTTATTTAGATTTGCTTGCTGATTACGGAACAAATGGAGAAGGCCCAAATCCAGACAGGTTGAGGTTAGCTATTAGAAACCCAGACTTTTTGAGAGAAAATGGTGAGCCAGATGTACAAAAAATACTAAACAATAGAGGTCGTATCAGAAGAGGCTCTGGATTGACAGAGAGATTTGATGGCTATCTAGGCATCAACCTTGGAATTGAAATCTACCTTTCCCCAGATATTTGGGACAACTGGATCTTTAGAAATAGACTTTACGAGAAACGATTCAGATTCTGGTAAGAATTATCACCTTTCCATTACCCTTCTTGAGGATTTGAAGGTCATTTCTAGCTATTTTTTCTATTTTTGCAAGCAATTCAAAAATCTTTAAGCTTTTAATCAAAAATGGCTGATTACAATCCTTCAGTAATAGAAAAGAAATGGCAGCAATACTGGGAACAAAACCAGATTTTCAATGCCCAAGTGAATCCAAACAAACCGAAATTTTATTCTTTGGACATGTTCCCCTATCCGTCCGGAGCAGGACTACATGTGGGACATCCGCTGGGCTACATTGCCTCTGATATCATCACAAGATACAAGAGACTTCAGGGATTCAATGTCCTGCACCCAATGGGTTACGATTCATTTGGATTACCTGCGGAACAATATGCCATACAGACAGGACAACACCCAGCCATCACAACTGAAGAAAACATCAAAAGATACACTGAGCAGCTCAAAAACATCGGTTTTGCCTTTGATTGGGACAAGGAAGTCCGCACTTCCAATCCAGACTACTATAAATGGACTCAGTGGATCTTCATGCAGCTTTTCAACAGCTATTATGACAAAACTGAAGACAAGGCCAAGAGCATCGCTTCTTTGATAGAAAAATTTGAATCTAATGGAAACGCAGGTATATCCGCGGTTTGCGATGAAGATACACCTGAGTTTTCGGCAGAAGATTGGAAAGCCTTTTCTGAAAAAGAAAAGCAGGAAATGCTACTCAAATACCGCTTGACCTATTTGGCTGAGACGACTGTCAACTGGTGTGCAGCACTCGGCACGGTACTTTCCAATGACGAAGTAAAAGATGGCTTCTCCGAAAGGGGCGGACATCCTGTGGAACGAAAGAAAATGATGCAGTGGTCCATGCGGATCACAGCTTATGCAGACAGGTTGCTCAAAGGGCTGGACACCGTGGACTGGAATGAACCCATCAAAGAAATGCAACGCAACTGGATCGGAAGATCTACTGGTGCCGAAATGGTATTTCAGGTCAAAGGACAGGATAAGTTGATCAAAGTGTTTACCACCAGAATTGACACTATCTATGGAGTGACGTATTTGGCTTTGGCACCTGAGCATGATTATGTCAAAGACCTGATCACTGACGATCAACGACAAACAGCAGAGGCTTACGTTGAAGTTGCCAAAAATAGGTCTGAACGTGAAAGAATGTCAGATGTCAAAACCATTTCCGGTGCATTCACAGGTTCTTACGCCATCAACCCATTCAATGGAGAAGAAATCCAAATCTGGGTAGCCGATTACGTTTTGGCAGGCTATGGCACTGGGGCTGTGATGGCCGTTCCAGCGCATGACGAGAGAGATTATAACTTCGCTAAGCATTTTGGACTGGAGATCAGACAGGTGATCGAGGGAAGCATGGAAGAAGGATCATTTCCTGGAAAAGGAGGTACCATCATCAACTCTGACTTCCTATCAGGCTTGGAGATGAAAGCAGCGATGGACAAAGCCATAGCTTTCCTGGAAGAGAAGAAAATCGGAAAAGGCAAAATCCAGTACAGGATGCGTGATGCAATCTTCACCCGTCAGCGCTACTGGGGCGAGCCACTTCCTGTATATTTCAAAGATGGACTGCCTTATCTGATAGATGAAAAAGACCTGCCTTTGGTGTTGCCTGAGGTAGATAAATATTTACCAACAGAAGATGGTGAACCGCCTTTGGCAAGGGCCAAAGACTGGAACTATACCACTTCAGAAGGGACTTTCCCACTTGAGCGAAGCACCATGCCAGGTTGGGCCGGTTCAAGCTGGTATTTCTTCCGCTATATGGATCCTAAAAACGAGGAGAAAGTTGTAGCCGAGGAGATTGTCAAATATTGGGGGGCTGTAGACCTGTATATTGGCGGGGCGGAGCATGCTACCGGACACCTATTGTATTCCCGATTCTGGACCAAGTTCCTTTATGATATAGGAGCTGTCTCCATAGAAGAGCCTTTCCAGAAAATGATCAACCAAGGTATGATCCAAGGAAGATCAAATTTTGTATATAGGGTAAAAGGCAGCAATCAGTTTGTCAGTTTGGGTCTGAAAGATCAGTACGAAACTTCCGCCATGCACGTGGATGTGAACATCGTACACAATGACCAATTGAATTTGGATAAGTTCAAGGCCTGGAGACCTGATTTGGCTGATGCAGAATTTATCCTGGAGGATGGCAAATATATCTGTGGAGCTGAAGTAGAGAAAATGTCCAAGTCCAAATACAATGTTGTCAACCCTGATGACATCATCGAAAGATATGGAGCTGACACTTTAAGATTGTACGAAATGTTCTTGGGGCCTTTGGAGCAGTTCAAGCCTTGGAACACCAATGGTATCGACGGAGTATCCAAATTCCTTAAAAAACTCTGGAAACTTTTTCATGACAATAATGGCAATGTTACTATTTCCGAGGCCAAGCCAAGTGCAGAAGAATTGAAAACCCTGCACAAGACCATCAAGAAAACACAAGAGGACTTGGAGAATTACTCTTTCAATACCTCTGTGGCTTCCTTTATGATCTGTGTAAACGAACTGACTGCATTGAAATGCAACAAGAAAGCCATTTTGGAACCATTGGCAATTTTGGTTTCACCTTATGCACCACATATTGCAGAAGAGCTTTGGGCTATTCTTGGTCATGAGGAGTCTATCATTCATGCAAGCTTCCCGGAATTCAATGAAGCCTATTTGGTCGAAAGCAGCCATGAATACCCTGTATCGATCAATGGAAAGATGCGAACCAAGTTAACCCTTTCACTTTCTTTATCTAAAGAGGAAATCGAGAAAGCAGCCTTGGAAGATGAAACCGTTCAGAAATGGCTAGAAGGTCAAGCGCCTAAAAAGATGATTGTCGTGCCAGGTAAAATTGTAAATATTGTACTTTAATCAAGTCAGACAATATCATCATCAGGTCATTGGAAAGTCTTACAGAAATCTTTCTAATGACCTATTTTGTTTCTAGGATCCATTATGAATAGAATATTTGTCAATCTAGCCGCTATTTTGCCTTCGGGAATATTCGCTTATTCCTACTTGAGGGAATGGATAGGCGCTGTATTTTTCAAAGAAGAGATTCTGCTGCAAGCTTCAAACCCCGAAGCTCCTTACTATCACAGCAGTTTAGATCTTTACCTTTGGAACACTTTGACATTCGGTCTGATATTCTTTGGGATCTTCGTCACAGCTATTTATGCTGCGATCAAAAAAAAGGAAGGACTGGTCTTTCTCTGCTTTGTATTGAGCATGATTGGGGTTTTCTTGATCATGTTCAACGGGGCTTTCAAATGAGAAAGTAAAAGCTATTCAACAGAGCTATTGCAAAAATAACCCTACCTTTGTGGCAGAATAATTTACTATGAAAATTACAAACAACACCGTAGTAGGATTGACCTACGAGCTCAAAGTCAGCAAAGAAGAAGAGGAAGTAGAATCTGCACCATTCAGTGTAGAAGTTAGAGATGGAGAAGACCCTTTTTATTTCCTTTTTGGAAACAGTGGTTTGCCAGAGAAATTCGAAGAACTACTCGCTGGTAAAACACAAGGAGACAGCTTTAGTTTTGTGTTGACTGCGGATGAAGCCTATGGGCCAGCAGATGATGAAATGATCATGAGTTTGCCAAAAAGTCAATTTTCAGGAGAAAGGGGTTTTGAACCAGGCATGTTGGAAGAAGGAAACTTTCTTCCATTAGTGGATGAAAATGGCTATCCTATGCAAGCAAAAGTATTAAAAGATTTAGGAGAAGATATTCTATTAGATTTCAATCATCCTTTGGTAGGTTTTGACCTGCACTTTGATGGAGAGATTCACGAAGTGAGAGAAGCTACAGCAGAAGAAATCGCACATGGCCATGTTCATGGTGAGCATGGTCATCAGCATTAACAACAAAAGAGCCTCGGATTTAATCCGAGGCTCTTTATGTATATAATCTGATTACAAGCTTCATTGACAGTAGATGAATTAATGGGCTCATTCGGTTGCTAATGGTCAATATCGATTAATAACTTTCAGAGGCGGATCGGAATTTTGTAATGTTATGGGCAAAGTTCCTTATATCCATATCATTTAAAGCTTATCTCTTTTTCAGTATCCCATTTGAGATAAACCTTAGCACCTTTTTCAAAAGACCTATCTTTATCCTCAACTTTCCATATCAAACCATCACTGGTCTGCACAGTCAATAGGTTATAGTGAATTAAATATTGCTTATCCATCACTTTTGCACACAGCCCAGTACTTTTGAATAATTGGATGTCAGAAGGTCGGATATAGGTTTTGCTTTTGTCTTGGACAGCATTAAGCGTACTAAATAGCTTTGCTGCATAGAGATTTTTTGGCTGTTTGAATATCTCTTCGGGACTACCGCGTTGAATTAATTTCCCTCCTTGCATGATAGCGAGATCTGAGGTCATTTGAAGAGCATCATCCAAATCATGTGTCACAAAAAGTACCGTGACGTTTAATTCATTGAACATCTCTTTCAATTCTTCAATCAATTCCCTTCTTTGAATCGCATCCAAACTTGAAAAAGGTTCATCTATAAGCAATACCTCTGGCTCCAAGCTCAGTGCCCTTCCAATGGCGACTTTTTGTTGTTGCCCACCGGAGAGTTGGCGAGGAAGTTTATCCTTAAAGAGCTCAAGCTTAAGCAGTTTGAGCAGACTTTTTACTCGTTGATCTCTATATTTTCTATCATATTGGATCAATGGTCTTGAGATGTTTTCCTCAACTGTTGAACTTGGGTAAAGTTGGTATTCCTGGTAGACCAACTGAACTTCATCATAACCTGGAATCAGTCTTTCATTTGGATTTTGAATTTGGAGATCTCCTAATTGAACTTTACCAGCATCTTTATTTTCCAAGCCAGCGATAATTCTAAGAAGTGTACTTTTCCCAGAGCCACTTTCGCCTACTAAGGAAAGAATCCTCCCCTTTTCAAGTTGTAAAGAAAAGTTTTTGACTACCAGCTGTTCATTTTGGTAGGCTTTATTGACTGAATCGATGGTTAGAAAACTCATTTTTACCTTAAGGCTTCTTTAATTTTCTTGGGTAATTTTTGAAAAATCAAATTATAAGAATGATCTACCAATGCTAGAATCGCCGCATCATGTAAATCTTGATGGAAGGATATTGTATTCCAATGATTCTTATTCATGTGAAAGCCTGGATTTACAGCTCGATATTGTTCTCTCAATTCTACTGCCTTCTCTGGGTCACATTTTAGATTTACACTTTCAAATGAAGTGATATCTACAATCGCAAAGATTTTACCTCCAACTTTGAAACAAAGTGTGACCTCGTCAAAAGGTGTATCTTCTGTAGCACCAAATTTAGAGAGACAATATTTCCTAAAAGATTCAATATCCATATTGGTCGTCTTAAAGGATAAAAGTACGAATTATAATACTCGCTTTACAATCCAAATGATAATGGCTGCCAAAAACATCAAAATGGAAATTTTATTGATACCGTGCATCATTTTCAAATTGAAGTTTGACTTTTTGTTTGGATCAGGTTTCTGGAATACCCTGATGAAGTAATTTCCTAATTCTCCTAGTTGGAAAAACTCTTTAAGTCTATTATTACCCATGATTATTTTTTGATAGAACCTGATACTTATGCCTCAGGTTCATTCCACATACCATCCTTTTTGATGATTTCAATAAGTTCGTCTACTGCTTTTTCAGAGGGTACTGATCTTTTAACCACCTCTTTACCTCTGTACAAGGTGATTTTCCCCTTTCCTGAACCTACATACCCAAAGTCAGCATCTGCCATTTCGCCTGGACCATTGACAATACAGCCCATGATGCCAATCTTTACTCCTTTGAGGTGGTCGGTTCTTTTTCTAATCATCGCTGTAGTCTCCTGAAGATCAAAGAGCGTTCTTCCACAAGAAGGGCAAGATATATATTCTGTTTTGGACATCCTTGTTCTTGCTGCCTGAAGCACACCAAAGCTAATGGAGTTATGTAACTTGATCTGCTTCAAGATAGTTTCCCTTTCCAGTTCTCTGTAAGCTTGCGCATCAATCATTATCCCATCTCCAAGTCCATCTACCAATAAGCCGCCAATATCTGTCGCTGTGTAGAGCATAGTTTTATCATCACTTTGTTGCTGATAGGCCACTTGAGGCACGACAGGGATTTTACAATGTTCCTCCAGCAGATAAACAAAAGCTCTTCTAAGCGCAGGGTAAGTGTGTGTGTTTGAGGTTTTCAGAATGATGACCAAATCAGCCCTTTCTTTGATAAAAGGAATAGCAGCTGCTACCTCTGAATCTTTTAAGAAAAGGAAATTTAACTTTTGGTGAAATCTATTAGCATGTAGAAATTCCTCGAAAGTCAAAAGCGGGAATTTATTTTCTGTATCAGTGGTATTTTGCCAAACCTCATAATTCTGAATTTCTTTCATTCCATTAGGAAGCATAAAAGGAATGGGATTGGAGCCTGTGAAAACAAAATCAGCACCTTGGTCATTCATCTTCCATTTATCTAATTCAGGTAAGTAAAAATGACCTACATGCTTCATTTCCTTTGGAGTAATCTCCTTGATAGCAGAAACATCAGTAATAACTCTAGGCACATTACTAGCGCCAAAGTTGTAAACTTCAAAAGTCTCTCTTCGATTATATTCAAAAGGGTTGATCGGGTAATGTGAAAGGGCAGCAATTGCTTCGTGATCGGCTCTTTGTTGATAGCGATCTACTAATGCTTTGGCTACTGGCGCTTCAAATTCTGGATCTTCAGTCAAGGAAACTCTAACTGTATCACCAAGTCCATCTTCCAAAAGTGTCCCGATACCTACTGCAGACTTAATTCTACCATCTTCCCCATCACCAGCTTCTGTTACGCCAAGATGGAGTGGATAAGGTTTGAAATTTCCTTCCTCCAATTTCTGAACAAGTAGTCTATAAGCTTGTACCATGACTTGGGTATTAGACGACTTCATAGAAATGACAATGTCATAAAACTCTTCATCTTCACAAATTCTCAAAAATTCCAAAGCCGATTCTACCATTCCAAGTGGGGTATCTCCATACCTACTCATGATTCTATCAGATAGTGAGCCATGGTTGGTTCCAATACGCATTGCGGTACCGTGCTCTTTACATATTTTCACTAATGGGAGAAATCGTTCCCTAATTCTATCGAGTTCTTCCTGATAGCTTTCATCTGTATACTCTATGACCTCAAACTTCTTCTTGTCAGCATAGTTCCCTGGATTGATTCTGACTTTTTCTACAATTTTAGCAGCAATTTCTGCAGCATTAGGTGTAAAATGTATATCAGCTACAAGCGGTGTATTGTAACCTCTTTTCTTGAGTTCATCTTTGATGTTTTGTAGATTCTCAGCCTCTTTGATACTTGGAGCAGTGATTCTGATGAGTTGGCAGCCACTGTCAATCATCCTGATGCATTGCTCTACAGAACCTATAGTATCCATTGTATCCACAGTAGTCATGGATTGTACGACGATTGGGTTATCACCACCAATCACCACATTTCCCACCTTTACAGGAATGGTTTTTCTTCTAGAATAGCTAGTCAGGCTATTACAATAATTGATTTTTTCCAATAATGCTTTGGTCTCCATGTGATTTACAAATCTCCTAATTGTGGTCTGATTACTATTTCTTCAACAACTGAATTCGGGGAAAGGTTATAAGCAGACCATACAGAATCTGCCACATCTGATGATTTCATAAACCTTTCTTCAGGAATATCCACACCTGCCCAACTTGCGGTGTAAGTAGCTCCTGGCAATACTGAAGTTACTTTGATGCCAAAATCTTTCAACTCTTGTCTCAGGCATTTAGTAAATCCCAACATTGCCCATTTAGAAATAGCGTAGCTCCCTCCATTGGCGTAGGCAGTCAACCCTGCTATTGACCCAATTGAAAAAATATACCCTGATTTTCTTGTGATCATCTCTTCAGTAAATGCTCTTGTGAGATAATAGGCAGAATACAAATTGGTTTGAATCATCATTTCTAAGTTCCCCTCAGGCTCAGAATGAATTGATCCTGGAAGGAAAACCCCAGTGTTATTGATGATTACGTCAGGTATACCTAAGGTAGATTTGACCTTTTCAGCAAATTCAAGTACTTGATCTTTCACTGATAAGTCGGCTTGAAATGCGAATAATTTTTGCTTGGGGAAATTTTCAGAAAAAAAATGCTCAAGTGCTTCTAGATCTGATGCGCTTCTTGCACAGGTAGATACATCAAAACCTTCACTTGCAAACCTCTCAATGATTGCTCTGCCGATTCCTTTGGTTCCTCCTGTGACTAATATATGTTTGGACATTTACTTCGTGTTTTAATAGTTAGTATGACAACTATCTAGCGTGGACAAAGTTACATTTTTTTGAAAGATTTGCGAACATAAACGATTATAGATAGGTGCCTGATATTTTTTTATACTAATTTTAAACCTATGGAAATGGAAAGCACAGATAGATTAGAGTTAGCTGCACATTTTGTCAACACCACCAGCAGTCCGATCTTTTTGACAGGCAAAGCTGGAACAGGTAAAACTACTTTTCTTAGGAATTTGACAGAATTGACACATAAAAGCCATATCATCATCGCACCAACAGGGATCGCTGCCTTGCATGCTAAAGGAGTGACTGTCCACTCTCAGTTTTTATTTCCTTTTGGATCTTTTTTACCTACTAAAGAGCCTGAGGGGAATTTTTCTAATAGTGGTAACTTCTACACCCAATATACCCTCAACAGAAAACATCCTCTCAATGCCGCCCGAAAGAAAGTCCTCAATTCCATAGAACTGATAATTATTGATGAAGTCAGTATGCTGCGCGCGGATCTACTTGACGCTATTGACTATAGAATGAAAAAAGCCAAGCAAAATTTTGAAGAGCCTTTTGGAGGTGTTCAAGTTTTGATGATAGGAGATTTGTTTCAGCTACCTCCTATAGTAAAAGATCAAGAATGGCAAGTTTTAGCAAAATTTTATAAAAGCATGCATTTTTTTGAAGCCAAAGCCTTGCAAAGCTCTGGACTTGTCTATATTGAGCTTAATAAAATTTTCAGACAACGAGACGAGCAATTCATATCCATCCTCAACCATCTGAGAGACAATCAGGTGAGTGCTGAAGATATTCAGTTTCTCAATAGATTCTATAAAACACCAGATGAAATCAAGGCTCTAAAAGATTATATCATTATCACTACACATAACTACAAAGCGGAAGAACATAATTCTAACGAATTAAGGGCTTTGAAAAGTAAATCACATTTTTTCGAAGCCATTGTAAGTAAAGATTTTCCTGAGAGTCTTTACCCTATACCCAAGAAACTGGAATTGAAGGAAGGTGCTCAAGTGATGTTTATCAAAAACGATAGCAGTGGCTTATCAGATTATTTCAATGGCAAGATGGCAATGGTGAAGGATATTTTTAATGATGAAATCAAAGTCATTATGAATGATAGTAAAATGGAATATGTGCTCCATCGGGAAGTCTGGGAAAATAAGCGTTATGTGGTCAAAGAGGAAACCAAAGAATTGGAAGAGGAAATTATTGGTACTTTTGAGCATTTTCCAATTAAACTAGCTTGGGCTGTAACAGTCCACAAAAGCCAAGGCTTGACATTTGATAAAGCTATTATTGATGTAGGTCAAGCATTTGCTCCAGGGCAAGTTTATGTAGCATTGAGTAGGTTAAGAAGTCTAGATGGCTTAGTGCTACGCACCAGAATCCAATCCCATATTATCAGTTCAGACCCTACAGCTCTTCATTTTACAAATCAAACTAATACGCAACAAGCACCTTTAGATAAGCTTCTGGAGAATCATCAGACAATCTATATTCAAAAACTTCTAAGTAGAACATTTGATTTCAGTCCTTTGATTACAGCAATAGGAGTTTTTCAAAAGGAGTTCACTAGTACGATGGTATTTGAAGATAAAGAAATGCGAGAAGCTATGGGTCTTATTCTTGAAAAAATCAGCCAAGAGGAGGGGAACACTTACAAGTTTACACGGCAACTCAATTATCTCGTGCATACCAATGATCAACTTCAATTGATGGATAGATTGGAGAAAGGAAGTACTTATTACAGCAAATTGTTTAAGTCGATTTTAAAAGATATCATAACTCATCAAGCCGAAGTTGAGCAATTCACAAAAACGAAAGGTTATTTAGATAGTATTTCTGAGATTGAAACCATGCTTTTAAGAAAGCTTAACGAGATCATGAAAGTCGGTATTTTGGTACCTGCTATCCTCAATGGAGAAGAGATTGGTAGGCTCTCGCAAATCACGGACAGCCTAACTCAATTGCGAATTTCACTAGCGCAAGAAGCCAAGGAAGCTACAAGAGACAACCCCAAATTTGCAAGCACAAAAACTGGTAGGAAAAAGAAAAAAGAAGGAACCCCGAAAATCAAGCTTGAAAAAGGCGAAACTTTCGAGATCACTTATACGCTGAGTAGAGAAGGACATAGCGTTGAAGAAATCGCAAAAGAAAGGGGACTTGCAAAGTCCACCATTGAAAGTCACCTAGCAAAAGGGATATTAAAAGGTCAAGTCGACATTCATCAACATCTTTCAAAAGAAATCGTCCAAGAAGCAGCTATATTTATTGAAATAGCCAATGGAGAAATCAGTAAAGTAGTAGAAAAATATCCAGAAAAATTTGATTATGCCACATTGAGAATGGTTGCAGCACATATGGCAAGGGATTAGGATGCTAGGATTTTGAGATTACAAGATTATAAGATTGAAAAATTGGAAATTGGGTTGAAAGGTTTGAAGGTTTAAAAGTTAGCGGGGATTAGTTGATTGAGTTAATGGTTGATTGAGTTATTGAGTTATGATGTGAATTGACTATTTGATTGAGTTGAAATGTTGGTTAAAGAATGTTGGTTAAAGTTTAAATAGGCATGACTATATCGCCGAAAGGCATATATCAACATTATATCGCGAAGCATATATCTTCCTTCTACTTCCACAGCGCTCTTTACTCCTTTGCTAGCTTAGTGAGAGCAAGGGGCTATAAAACACAAAAGCCTCTCAGTTTCCTGAAAGGCTTTTTAATAATGTGGCGGC
>NZ_FTOP01000011.1 GCF_900156785.1 Belliella pelovolcani
TACCTCTGGGACACCCAAATTCAAAATCAAAAAATATAAAACATTATCTATCAAAGCCTTACGATTAAATGGGACTGACGACTGTCGAAGTCAGGGGTACTAGGAGATATCGATACAGATGGATATTCTATAGATTGGATAGGAAAGGCTGATCCGATAGCTTTTAGGAGGTGAGTCAGATTCTTAATGTTGTCATTTGGAAGACTACTTTCATTCAAATGTTTTAAAAAAAATCAAAATCTTCAAATAATACAGGAATCTGCAATCGAGAGATAGCAGATTCCTGACTTTTTTGAATTGTTATAATTTAACAGTGAACTTACCTGCAACAAGATCAGTTTTCTTGATCTTGATTTCTTTTTTGATAAGCTGTCTATTTTCATCTGAATAATTCAATACTAAATCGATTTCTTCTTGATTATCCCCAAAGTTGAATCCTCGTTGGTAGTGACCATCAATTGGGTAGGCATAGTACTTGTCAGTAGATTCCCCTATTGTAGCATAAGGAGAGCTGATCTTTTTATCTGAATGATCTATGGAAATGATAAAATCACCTTGAGTAATGTACTTCAGAAAATCCCCCTCATCTCTATTGAGGTATTTGGATAGTGTTTTGTAAAGCTGATAGCTTCTTAGCCCTTTGTTTTTGATAACTACTTGATTGTTTTGATCTATAAGATAAGTCGTAGGATAGCCTGAAATTCCATAAGCCTTAGAGATATCAACTGAGTCAGATTTATCATATTGATGCATGACTTGCTTCCAAAAGACATTGTTTTTTTCGATGAAAGCCTCTACGGTCTTTCTTGTATCAAAGATGATCCCAACAAGTTCAAACTGATCGCCTTCAAAAAATCCAGCAGCATCCTTGAGAAAAGGAATCTCTGCTACACATGGTCCGCACCATGAGCCCCAAAAGTCAAGCATTGTAATCTTTCCATTGTATAGGTTATAAGGAATACTATCAAGTGTAAGCGAATTTATCGGAACTGCTTTTGCGCCGATTTGAGTGCCTATCCACTCTTGGTCTTCTGGATATTTGATTAAGGTTAAAGTAGAGCCATCTACGCTTGTTTTTCCTATTTTATATTTGATTCCGTTGATAAATATGACTTCTTGGTATTGAAGGTATTCTTTTTCTTCATAAGGAATGTCTTGAAAAGCTCTAGGGTCATCGTGAAAGAATACATTGATCTGTTCTTTGACAAAATAGTCTGATGTACCTCCATTGCTCAAATAGATGTCAAATGACCCTGTATCGGTTTTTATTTCACCTTTTTTATATTCACTGAAATTGTAGAGGATGTTATCTTGATAGGCAAACGGGTTAAGGTTCAGTTGGATGCGAGCTTCGACAATTTCTCCATTTACAAATTTTTCATAAGTAACTTCAAAGGAGTTTTCTCCACTATATAGACTAGGAGAGCCTTTCAAAGAAGTAGAATAATGGTGAATCTCTCCTGGATCGACTTGATCATTGGCATTCATGTCTACCCAAATATTGATATTTCCATCAGCATCACTCGCGCTAGCCAGTCTGATGAAGGTTCTGATTGGACTTTTTGATAATTGGGAGATAATTTCCTCACCATCGTATCTTGTTTCGAGACCTTTCCAATAAGACTCTTCGATCAAACCTTCATTGGCGGATTGATAGACAAATTGAATAAAGTTTGGTATAATATAGTACTGCTTATAATTAGCCATGTCTTCTGGCAGCTCTATAGGTTCTGGCTGTGCTTTGAAATATGGATGACTTTCATCAGACCTGCTCCCTGCCATTGTCATCCCAGCATTGAAAGGACCTACACCTTGTTGTTTTTCTAACTTAATCTCAATTGTATCTGGAGTACTTTCTTGAGCTATTACTTGTTGATAGGATAGTCCTACAAAAAGTAGGAATGCGTAAAAATGTTTTGTTTTCATGCTTATTAGTTTAGTTCCAACTAATGTAAATGATTCAATGGAGATTAAAAAGTATTTAGTTTTATTTTATCATTCCCCGCCCTAAAATCATTAAAAATCTATTGTTTCAAAGAAATATCGTTTGAGTTAAGACTACAATCCGAATTTAATGTTTTCTAAGCTCACAGTATTTTTGATTAGGTCAAGCCGCTGCAAGGTATGAACGGTATCCATCAGGACAGACTCAGGAATTTCATTGTTATTAGCCCACTGAGTTTGTTGTAACCATTCCTTGACATCAACTTCCTCTAATCCATAATTTTGCGCAATGATTTTAACAAAATCTGTGTGTTTGACCATTTCTTTTACATAAGCATAGACTAGGTCACGAAGTTTTTCAATTATACTGCTATGTTTGGCTAGCACATTTTCTGTAGCGACAATTACAAAACAAGGCCAAGGGGTCGGGATCTCACCTACACGTTTGAATTGACCAGCATCCACGAGTGGTTTGGTCGTGTATTTTTCCCAAAGGAACATTTTTGGTTCTGGATTTTCAAATGCTTTTTTTGCCCCATCAAGATTATCGATAACTTCAAATTTCAATTTGTCAGAAGCCCATCCTTCTCGCTGCGCCAATAGGAATGCCATCAAGTGCGATCCAGAGCCATATCGACTGATCAAAAATGGAGCATCTTCAAGTTCAGTCAAAGAGCTTTGAGGTGATCTAGCTGATATATGAATCCCCCAAATCAAAGGCGAAGCAATATGGAATCCGATGACTCTTGATGGGTTTCCCTCTATACGATCCTTGATAAAGCTTTCTGTAAGGACTAGGGCAATATCTGTACTGCCGACTCTTAAAGCTTTGTTCATCGCTCCAGACCCCCTTGATTCTTCTATCCATTCCAGTTCGATTCCATCTTTCAAAAATGGTTGCTGCTCGATAACCTTGATCCATGGAAAATTAAAATGCTCAGGTACTCCTGTAATTCTGATTTTTTGCATATTCAAAATTATCAGTAATTTCTGATAAAAATATAAAAACCCAGTAAACAAAGCTCACTGGGTTTTTTCAATCTCAAACCTAAAATTTAATATTTTGTATTCAATATCGTTTAGTTTAGAGTAACTTTTCCAAAGTTCAGATTTGTAAATAATCTTTGTATTTACTTTTAACCCAACTTTGGAAAAGTTTAAATCCAACTTGTAGTCTTATCTAAACGACATTGATTTTGTATTTACTAAGCTTTTTCACTACACCATCAAATCAGATTCAATATTTCTGTATTAAATGCCGCAGCTGTTTTAATTCAGACATTAAATTCAACACTAGTTTTATTCAACTTTTATTCAGTTTTTAGCCATCATGGGTGGCATTTCTATCTGTGATCAATAGGTTAGCCAGTCCAGCTAAGATCAAGGAGCAACCAGCCAAAACCATAGTATAAACCACTTCTTCACCAAAGAGTAACTTGTAAGTATATGTGATTCCTCCAACTGATGCGATGATTTGCGGTATGACGATGAACATATTGAAAATCCCCATATATATCCCCATTTTATTAGGATCTACCGAACTCGAAAGCATGGCATAAGGCATGGATAGAATGCTAGCCCAAGCTATCCCAACCAATGCAAAACAGATATGAAGCATCCAAGGATCCGTGATCAGGAAAATCGACATAAAACCAATCCCCCCAGAGATAAGACTGACCATATGCACCAACTTTCGGTTGATTTTTATCTTGCTGGTTACAAAGGCTAAGATCAATGCCATAAACATAGAGACCAATCCATAAGTACCCAGATAATTACCCACGCTATCAGCCGCATCATTGTAGGCCAAGGAAGAAGTATCCGTAGCTTTGAATACATGCTCTGTTATGGCAGGCGTAGCATAAGTCCACATGGTGAAAAAGGCGAACCAAGAGAAAAACTGAACTATTCCCAGTTTTTTCATCACTGAAGGCATGCCTTGGATATTTTCAAAAATCTCTTTGAAGCCATTGAAAAAACCCTTGCTAGCTTCCTTTTCTCTTCGAAACTTCTCAAGATCTTCTGGTGGATATTCTTTTGTTGTCAGAATAGTATAGAGTATGGATAAAAAAAGCACCGCGGCGCCAATACCAAATGCAAATTTTACCGAATCAGGAATGACTCCCGGTTCCGCTGTATTTGGTATTCCAATTTGCGTCATAAACCACGGCAGATTACTTGCAATCCACGTCCCAATTCCAATGATCAAAGTCTGTACAACGAATCCGTATGAGCGCTGGCTGTCCGGTAGTTTGTCTGCAACCAATGCGCGGAATGGCTCCATGCTAATATTTATAGAAGCATCCAAAATCCATAAGGAAGAAGCAGCCATCCACAGTGCGCTAGAGTAGGGGGCGAAGAACAATGCAATGGTACTAAATACAGCCCCGATGAAGAAAAAAGGTCTTCTTCTGCCTAAAATTGGATGCCAAGTTCTATCACTTAGGTAGCCTACGATGGGTTGCACAATCAATCCAGTAAGTGGAGCTGCTAGCCAAAGTATTGGGATATCATCTTTTTCAGCACCAAGGGTCTGAAAAATTCTAGACATAAATCCGCCCTGCAAAGCAAAGGCAAACTGAATTCCTAAGAATCCAAAACTCATATTCCAAATTTGCCAAAAGCTCAACCTTGGCTTATTTCCTTCTAGATGCATGGTATGGGTTTATTGTAACTTCAAAAGGTAATCAAAATTGAATAACAAATTCCTGCTGATGATGAGGAAATGTAAAATGAATCAAATCTTTTACTTCGAAATAAGGATGGTAATGATCAGGTAATGGGTCAAACTCTGTCAGCCTGCCTAAAAAAGCGAAGTTCTCTTTTTCAGCTTTGATATGCTGATTCAAGACTTCGATTTCTTGAGAATTTAGATCATGTATGTGAAGCTTAATAGACTTAAATTGAGATTCATATGCTCCTTCTGGTGAACTGAAGGTTAAAGTTTTTTGATCAGCTTTCCACCTGATGGATCTTTTATAAAAATGTCCACTTTTATGCGCTTGGCTCTTGCCGTCATCTTCGTAGTGTATGAAAGTTTGCTCTCCGCTTCCATTGTAGATATGAAGATGGAGAACTCCATCATGCTTGGCATCTGTATAAGGTACTATTGATTGCATGGAGAATACGGCACCAGCCTTGACGAATACTGGAAGGTAACTCAATGGAGTATCGACATAGATTTCCGCATTTCCTTGAGATTGGTGATCGTTATACAAGTAATACCAGTTTCCTTCAGGCAAATAAACCTTATTGATCATTTTAGTGCTTTCTAGTGGAGCAACTAAGAATGTATCACAGAAAAGGTACTGATTTTGGTAAGCCCCATCATAAATTTTTGTATCAAAAGGATAATCTACCGCTAAGCTTTTGGAAATTGGCAGTCCATCCAAAGAGCTTTTATAAAAAGCCGAATAAAGTGTTGGCAGCAATTGATACCTCATTTTCATGTAATTGCGAGAAATCTCTTCCACTTCTTCGCCAAAAGACCAAGGTTCAGAATCACAAGTATTGATCATGGAATGGGCTCTGTAAAAAGGCGCAAATGCAGCAATACTCATCCACCTGGCAAATAACGCCTTACTGGCCTCACCTGCAAATCCACCCACATCATAACCAGAAAAAGCAACTCCGCTCAGTCCAAGGCTATTGACTAATCTGACACCTGCTAGCATGTGCTCATCAGAAGACACATTGTCACCCGTCCAAGCAGCTGCATAGCGCTGAATCCCTGAGAACCCTGAACGAGTCAATACAAAAGCCCTTTCCTCTGGAGCTTGCATTTCACTTCCTTCTTTGGCTGCACGAGCCATCTGCATGCCATATATATTTCTAGCCTTTCGGTGACTGACTTGCTCTCCTTCATAATCAAAATTGATCAAGTTGGGCGTGAATTGTCCCCAAGAAGCAGGCTCGTTCATGTCAGTCCAATAGCCATCTACACCAGCATCTTTATAGAATTTCATCTTTTCTCCCCACCAAGTTCTGGTTTCTTCTTTGGTGAAATCAGGGAAAGCACACCATCCTGGCCAAACTTGTCCTTCATAAACCTTTCCATCAGGGAATTTCACAAAAAGGTTTTTATCTATTCCATCTTCATATGGTTCGTAACCCAGTTCTGTTTTGATTCCCGGATCCATGATGACCACTACCTTGAAACCCCTTTCTTTGAGCTTTTTGATCATGGATTGAGGATCAGGGAATTTTTCTCCATCAAAAGTGAAAACCTTATACTTTTCCATGTGATGTATATCAAGATAAATTACATCAGCAGGCATATCTTTTTCCCTGAAAGTCTGTGCGAGATTTAAGACCTCAGATTCTGGATAATAAGAATAGCGACATTGTTGATAACCTAATGCCCACATTGGTGGCATTTCCATTTTCCCAGTCAATCTGGTATATGCGCTGATGATTTTCCCTACGGAGTCATCATGAAAAAAATAATAATCCATGTCCCCATCATCTGCGGAATAATACATGAATCTTCTATTGGAAGCACCAAAATTGAAGACAGACTTATGCGTATTGTCAAAGAAAATCCCGTATGCTTTGCTGTCTAACACACCGATATAAAATGGAATAGACATATATAATGGATCGTCACCAACTCCATAGGCGAAATAATCAGTGTTCCAATTGGTATAGGCATTACCTGCTCGATTCAAATTTCCTGTTTTCTCACCAAGACCGATAAACTTCTCATTGGGCTGTAATTTTTTATAATTACTCACTTCAGTTCCAAGCCATGAAACAGAAAACGCTTCATCATCTTCATTCAGTAAGTTGCCATTCACGTCAAAAAATTTGATATGAAAAGGAAACTTATAGATGATGGCTTCGATTTTATCTGTTTTGACTTTGATTTTTTCAGAGTCCTCCTCAATTACAAAGGTAGTTTGACTTGGATGTATTATTACGCTATATGGATTTGGAGAAAAATTTTCTTCCCTAGTGAATTGGACACGTATCGTGTCAGCATCGTATATGGTAATTTTGAATATCGCTGCCTCTGTGCTGCCTGAGATTCCCCAAGGTTCTCTATTCCAAAATTGAATATTACCAGCCTGCTGATTTTGATTACTATGTTTGATTTGAGTAGAAGTGATCATCTTGAAAACGGTATTGTGCTCGGATTATAGGCTTTGAAGCCTATTTGTCTAAGGCTAATTTATAAAGTAATACCAAAGTAAAAAATTGCTTAATGCAGTGAGATAGGCATATTTGAGCCTAATTATCACTTGTAAACCTTAAATTTTAAATGAACAGCCTTATTCAAACGTTTGCATAAAAAAGTGCAAAAATTCTCAAAATAATTCATAATTATTTCACCGAAGACTTTCTTATGAGTAATTCAGTCTCTAATACCACTGTTTTAGTGCTGTCATAACTTCTTTCTTTGTTGTCTATCATTTCTAGCAGTAATTGTGTGGCTTTCTCACCCATCTTGAATCCAGGTTGTGCAACTGTAGAAAGAGGAGGATCTATCATTGAGCAGAATTGCCAATTGGAAAATCCAACAACACCCACTTGCTTAGGAATTTTATACCCTAGTTTTTTTAAAGCCATCATGGCACCTGCGGCTGCGATGTCATTGCTTGCAAAAAATCCATTTGGAAAATCTCCACCTTTTTCATAGAGTTTTTCGATGATTTTCATACTTTCTTCTTGTGTGCCCATGGGGCAAGGTAAAATCCAATCTGGATTAATTTCTAAGCCATGGTCCCTTAGCGCAGCTTGATAGCCATCCATTCGTTTTTTGCTAATAGTTAGATTTTTGGGGCCAGCCAAGTGAGCTATAGAGGTGTAACCTTGACTGATCAAGTGTTTGGTGGCATCATATGCTCCTTGAAAGTCATTCACTGTGACATTGACCGTATTTTCAATTTCCGGTACGCGGTCAAAAAAAACAATAGGGAAATTTTGAGCCATCAGTTTGGAAAAATGACTGAATTCTTCGGTCTCCTTAGAGTAGCTGACCAATAATCCATCAATTTGATTCGCAAGCATCGTATCGATACTAGAGAGCTCTCTTTGAAGTTTTTCATTAGTTTGGCACAAGATCACATTGTATCCATTGGCATAAGCTACCTCTTCTATTCCACTGATGACAGTTGAAAAAAAGAAATGTACAACTTCAGGAATAATCACTCCCAGTGTGAAGGACTTACTTTTTCTCAAACTGAGCGCAACTGCATTTGGTCTATAGTTTAGCTTTTCGGCAAGTTCCTTGACTTTTCTTTTGGTTTCGTCACTAATTCCAGGATAGTCTTTCAATGCTCTGGAAACAGTAGATGAAGAGACATTGAGCTCTCTAGCAATGTCTTTGATGGTAGCTTGGCCTAGTTTCATGAAAATTATATTATTCTAAGATTTTAAATATAGGTTAATTTTGAGAAATATACCTATCCAAGATATTTTTAATATTCATTTCAACTGTTGGATTTTGTGGTTATAAGCCTTTCGTTGTTAGAAATTTCTTTTTAATGCAAACGTTTGCGGTGACGTTTGCACGCATTTTATTTTATTTATTTTCACCTAAATCCTTGCTGATAAATACTACTTTTAGTAATATAGATAAGTTGGTTTTGTGATCGAATAAAATAATTTTGAAATCCAAATCAACAACATGTAATAAAACTTATTAAAAATATTAATTATTTAACCCTATCGAATTAACAATTTATACCAAAAATCAATCAATTATGAGAGTATTTAGTAAACTTCTACTTATCGTTTTTGCATTGCCATTAGTATGGTCATGTGAGACTTTGGATGAGCCTAGGCTGATCACACAAACTGGAGCGATGATCACAGACGCTCCTAGTAATTTGGTTCTTACAAGAGAAGAAGCAGATGATTTTATTGTTTTTAATGTGAGTTCAGCTGACTTTGGAGTAAGTGTATCTGAGGTAACTTACACCATTCAAATAGATGCCGCTGGAAATAATTTTGCTGCACCAGTTGCTGTTGGTTCTTCACCTACAACTACTGTCGAAGTAAACATCGATGAGTTGAATAGAAGAGCTGTGGCAAAAGGTCTTGAAGCTGAAGTTGCTGGTAATATTGAGTTCAGAGTGAGTGCTACTACCACAAGAGCAGGCTTACCAACTGTCAACGGCGATGCTGTGACCATTTCTATTACACCTTACTCAACTGAGGTAGAGCTTCCTTTCTTGAGAGTGCCTGGAGATTATCAAGGCTGGAACCCAGGTAATGATAATACTATCATCTATTCGGAAAACTCTGACGATGTTTATGAAGGTTTTGTTCATATACTTTCAGGATCTGGTGCATTTAAGTTTATTACTGGTCCAGCTTGGGATGAGTTCCCAGATTTTGGTAGAGGTGATGCAGCTGGAACTTTAGTAGAAAAAGGTGCTGATTTATTAATTCCTCAAAATCAGTATGGGACATACAGTGTTAAAGTGGACCTAAATGATTTGACTTATGAATTGGAAAGAGTAGGTATCTGGGGAATCATAGGAGATGCTACTCCAGGAGGATGGGATACAGAGACACCTATGACTTTCGATAGAGATGAGAATATATTAAAAATAACAATCGATTTAGTTCCTGGAGCGTTTAAATTTAGAACTCAAACATGGGATATGAATTATGGGATGAGTTCGGAGGAAGGTGTTGCTGGGTTTAATAATGACGGCGCTGATATTCCAATTGCTGAGGCTGGTAATTATACTATAACGTTTGACTTGAAAACTCCTTGGGAAATTAGATACTCTGTTACTAAAAACTAATACATATTAATTTTTAAGAAAAGTATCGGTTTTCGCCGGTACTTTTCTTCTTTTAATTAAATCAGGCAAACAAAGACCTGACACATATATTATCCACTTTCAAGATGAAATCCAGAATTACCATATCCATTTATTTACTAGTAATTATATTTTTTTCTAGTTCGGCTATCGCCCAAGTTACTACCCAACCAGGTTTTCCTAGAGCAGATCAAAAAGTAAAAATTATCTATGACGCAACTCAGGGATCATCAGGTTTAGTAGGAGAAGACCCTGTGTATATTCATATAGGAGCCGTCACTCAAGGACCAACTTCTACAACATGGTCAATTGTTCCATTTGAATGGGGTACTGCCAATCCAGATGCAAGAATGACTAAAGTAGAAGGGGAGTCTGATGTATGGGAATGGGAACTGACCCCCAATGAACTTTTTGAAATTTCTGGAGACCAGACTGTCTTCCGTTTAGGGATGGTTTTTAGAAATGCTACAGGGAATAGAGAGGGTAAAACTGCTACCAATGGTGATTTTTTTATCAACCTTAGTCAAGGTTTTGAAGTCAGTTTTACAAATCCACAGACATCTTCCATATTATTAGAAATAGGAGAGTCTCAAGAAATTAAAATCGTTGCATCTGAAAGCTCGGAACTTAGTATATCGGTCAATGATAATATTGTTGCTTCAGCTTTATCAGCGGATGAGCTTGAATATACTTTTTTAGCTACAGAAGAAGGTACTTTCAATGTTTTGGCAAGAGCCACATCTGGTGAAGACGAGTCAACTGCAGAACTGACAATCAATGTAGTAGATCAGAGTCCACAAGCTCCAATTCCATCGGGAGCGATCAAAGGTATCAATTACATTTCTGATACTGAAGTTATATTGGTTTTGGAGGCGCCAAAGAAGAAAAATGTCTTTGTCATAGGGGATTTCAATGATTGGCAAATCAGTCCAGCGTATCAAATGTTTCAAACACCAGATAAGGAGAAATTCTGGTTGAGGCTGACAAATTTAGAAGTTGGGAAGGAGTATATTTTTCAATACTTGGTAGATGGAAGTATTCGAATTGGCGATCCTTATGCTGAAAAGGTTTCGGATCCATTTCATGATCAAGAAATCATAGATCAGAATAGGTATCCTGGATTATTACCTTATCCTCAAGGAAAGACTGAATTTCAGGCTTCTTATCTACAAACAGCACAGCAACCTTATGAATGGAAGTACTTAGATTACAATAAACCCAAACCAGAAGAGTTGGTCGTTTATGAACTTTTGGTTAGAGATTTTGATGATAGGAGGACTTACAAGGCAGTAACAGAGCGTCTCGATTATTTGAAAGATTTAGGGATCAATGCGATTGAATTGATGCCCATCAAGGAGTTTGAAGGAAACTTATCTTGGGGTTATAATCCATCATTTTTCTTTGCAGCAGACAAGTTTTATGGTCCCAAAAATGACCTTAAAGAACTAATAGATGAGGCGCATAAAAGAGATATGGTTGTGATCCTTGACATGGTTCTCAACCATGCTTTTGGTCAAAATCCTATGGTAAGATTATACAATGATGTAGATTATGGAGCTCCGACTGAGGATAATCCTTGGTTCAATAGAGTAGCTAGACACCCATTTAATGTGGGTTATGATTTCAATCATGAAAGTGAGTATACCAAGGCTTTTGTAGATACAGTGAATCACTACTGGTTGTCTGAATATAAATTTGATGGTTATCGATTTGATTTGAGTAAAGGTTTCACACAGGTCAACTCAGGAGACAATGTGAGTTTTTGGAGTCAGCGAGATGAATCTAGAATTGCCATCTGGAAGAACATCTATGACAATATAAAAAAGGATTTTCCAGATGCCTATGTGATTTTAGAACATTTTGCGGATAATTCGGAAGAAACTGAGCTGGCTAATTATGGGTTGATGTTTTGGGGCAATATGAATGGTGATTTCCGAGCTATGGCCAAAGGTGAAAACAGAAATTTTGATTGGGGCTATTATAAAAGAAGGGGATGGAATCAAAGTAATTTAGTGACTTACATGGAGAGTCATGATGAAGAAAGGACGATGTGGGAGTCACTTACCTTCGGACAGACTTCTCCTGTAAATATTAGGCAATTGAAAAACGCAGTCAATAGAAATCAACTGCTGGCTACGTTTTTCTTTGCAATTCCAGGTCCAAAAATGCTTTGGCAATTTGAAGAATTTGGTTATGATTTGGAATTGAACAATGACAGGTTAGGAATCAAGCCTACAAGATGGAATTACCTAGAAAATGAAGATAGAGCAAGGCTCTATAACCTTTATAGGGCTATGATCAAATTGAAAAACGAGTATAATTTGTTCAATGACCCCGATGATGCTACACTTTCATTTAACAATGCACTCAAGTCTATTATCTCAAAAAATGGAAACTTAGAAATGGTTTTATACGGAAACTTTGGTAATACAACCATCAACAACGCCACGATAACCTTCCCTTCAAACGGCACTTGGTATAATTACTTCACTGGAGACGAAATCACGGTAAGTGGTGGGGAAATTACAGCAAGGTTGAGACCTAGTCAGTTTTTGCTTTATACCAATGAAAAGCTTCCATTACCAGAAGGAGAAATATTAGAAGAAGTCATTACATCAATTGATCATGAAATTATTGATTCAGGAGCATTTAAAATTTATCCTAATCCATCTGATGATAAGATCAATATAGCATTGCCTAGAGGCTTCAATCAATTTCAATATAAAATTCTAGATGTAACGGGAAAAGTACTCTTGGAAGGGGGAAGTACTGCGGTTGCTGATATTTTAGAGCTTGAAATAAGGGATTTTAAAGCAGGTCTTTATATCTTTGAGCTCAATGATAACCGTCAAGTATTGCGAAAGCGGTTTATTAAAAAATAAACAAACCATTAAATCGAAAAGATGAAATTCAAACCAGGAGTAAAGTATGGAGAAGAGCTTAAAGACCTTTTGTCCTATGCTAAAGAAAATGAATTTGCCCTTCCAGCAGTCAATGTGATCAATACTAGCACTATCAATGGTGTATTGGAGACTGCTAAAAAAGTAAATTCCCCAGTGATTATTCAATTCTCTAATGGAGGTGCTCAATTTTTTGCAGGTAAAGGCCTTCCGAATGATAAACAGCAAGCAAGTGTAGCAGGTGCGATTTCTGGTGCTATCCACGTGCACAAAATGGCGGAAGCTTATGGAGTTCCTGTGATTTTACACACAGATCATGCTGCAAAAAAGCTGCTTCCATGGATCGATGGCATGTTAGCAGAAGGAAAGGCTTATTATGAAGCATACAAAAGACCATTGTATAGTTCCCACATGCTGGATTTGTCTGAAGAGTCTTTGGAAGAGAATATTGAGACTTCGGTAAAATATTTTGAAGAGTTCAATAAGTTGCAAATGGCTATTGAAATCGAATTAGGAGTAACAGGTGGCGAAGAAGATGGTGTAGATAATTCAGATGTAGATAGCTCCAAACTTTATACGCAGCCTGAAGAAGTTGCTTATGCTTACGAGAAGTTGAAGCAAGTGGGTGATTTGTTTACTATAGCTGCAGCCTTCGGTAACGTTCACGGGGTCTATAAGCCAGGAAATGTTTCGTTGAGACCTGAGATTTTGAAAAATTCTCAAGACTACATCAATCAAAAGTTTGGAACAACTGGTAAACCATTGTTCTTCGTGTTCCATGGTGGTTCTGGTTCTTCAGTAGAGGAGATCAGAGAAGCTAATAGCTATGGCTCTATCAAAATGAACATTGATACAGATATGCAATGGGCGTTTTGGGAAGGTATATTGAACTTCTACAAATCAAATGAAGGCTATCTTCAAAGTCAGCTAGGTAACCCGACCGGCTCTGATAGTCCAAACAAAAAATTCTATGACCCAAGAGTCTGGTTGAGAAAAGGAGAAGAAAACTTTGTCAAAAGACTTGAAGTGGCCTTCGACATGCTCAATGCACTAAATAGAAATTAAGAAATATGCAAATCAGTCAAGAAAAGGTCACTTTTTAGTGACTTTTTCTTTTTTTATTATATTGAACCATGAAAAATTATTTATTGCAATCAATCCTTTCGGTTTTGACCATACTTTCATCATGTGACGGCAATATTGGAACCGATGTCAAAAATCATTGGCCACACGCAGGAATCACTTACGAAATATTTATTCAATCATTTTATGACTCTGATGGTGATGGAATTGGAGATATCAATGGTGTGACCAAGAAGCTCTATCATGTCAAAGAACTTGGTGCAGATGCAATCTGGTTTATGCCCATCATGCCCTCCCCAAGCTATCACAAATATGATGTGACGGATTATAAAGAAATCCATCCAGACTATGGTACCATGGATGATTTTAAGAATCTCATCAAGGAAGCTCATAAAAAAGATATCAAAATCGTAATCGATATGATCATCAATCACACCAGTACGGAGCACCCTTGGTTTCAAGAGTCCCAAAAGGGTAGAGACAATCCATACAGGGACTATTATGTATGGGCGCAAAAAGATACTATTGCTGACTTTTTGAATAAAAAGACGATTACCCTAGATTCCGACAACATCAGGCAGTGGCATGACCCAGGACATGGAGAGGATTTTTATTATGGGTTTTTCTATGGTGGGATGCCCGATTTGAATTTTGATAACCCAAAGGTTAGAGAAGAGATCTATGATATTGGCAGGTTTTGGTTAGAAGAAGTAGGAGTAGACGGATTCAGGTTAGATGCTGCCAAACATATATTCCCAGATGATAGGCCAGAAGATAACCATGCATTTTGGAAGGAATTTAGAGAAGAAATGACGAAAGTTAAACCTGATGTTTACTTAGTAGGAGAGGTATATGACATGAAAGAGATTGTAGCCCCCTATCTACCTGGTTTACCTGCGCTTTTTAATTTTGACTTTCATTATACCTTATTGGAAGCCTATGATAAAGTAGATGGGATGCTTTTGGCTAAGAAGCAAAAAGAGATTTTGGATTTTTACAATGCGATAACTGATGATTTTATTGATGCAACTTTTTCATCCAATCATGACCAGCCAAGATTGCTGAATTCATTGGATCAGAACCCAAAGAAGTACAAACAGGCTATCAATATCCTGATGTCCATGCCGGGAGCACCCTATTTGTACTATGGAGAGGAAATTGGAATGTTGGGCAAGAAGCCTGATGAAAATATCAGAGAACCTTTCTTATGGGATATTAAAGCAAACGATAAGGGAAGAGCTACTTGGATCGAACCGGAATATTCTATTGATGATACCGTAACTCCGCTAGCTATTCAAAAATCGATGAGTACGAGCTATTTTAATCATTACAAAGAGATCATCAGATTAAGAAATACAAATCGAGCACTTGCTTTGGGAAATTTAGAATTATATGAGGAATCGGTTCCTAAAGAATTGATGGCTTATTATAGAATTCATGATAAACAAGAGCTGTTTGTCGTTCACAATTTGAGTGATCAAGAGGTGAAAATCACTGCACCAGAAGATTACTCTTGGCCAATTTACAGCTTTGGCATGGCTGAGATTCAGGAAGGCCAACTTAGATTGCCGGCTTATTCAAGTATAATACTTGAAAAGTAAAGAAAACAAAAAAAGGAGGTTTTGAAGCCTCCTTTTTTTATGTAGAAAGAATTTTTGCAATTCTAAAATCGTCTTCATCAACTTCTTTGTCATCGACAATGGCTCTGGTGATAGGAGTAAATACAATTTTATTATTGATGATTCCAGCCATCACATCATACTTACCTTGCATCAAGCCTTCAACTGCTGCGACTCCAAGTTTGCTCGCCAATACCCTGTCAAAAGAAGATGGCGAACCACCTCTTTGTAAATGGCCTAATATCGTTACTTTAATATCATAAGAGGGGAGTTGTTTTTTGATTTTTTCGGCAATTTCAGCTGCACCGCCACTTTTTCCACCTTCTGCTACGATCACGATATTAGATTGCTTCATGGCTTTTTTACGAGCCTTCAATCTTTCTACCAGCTTCTCTATAGGCATTTTCTTTTCCGGTATGAGTGTGGCTGCTGCAGCACTTCCTATACCCGCATTGATAGCGATAAATCCAGCATCTCTTCCCATTACTTCCACAAAGAAAAGTCTGTCATGTGAAGTAGCTGTATCTCGAATTTTGTCTATGGCTTGTATGGCCGTATTACAAGCAGTGTCAAAGCCGATTGTCGAGTCTGTTCCCGATAGATCATTGTCAATAGTACCCGGTAGACCAATAGCGGGTATCCCAAACTCTTGAAAAAATAAGTGTGCTCCTGTCAAAGACCCATCTCCACCAATGACCACCAATGCATCTATCCCATGTTTTTTGAGATTGTCATACGCTTTTTGCCTACCTTCTGGCGTTCTAAATTCAGCACTTCTGGCTGATTTCAGGAATGTACCACCCCTTTCCAGTACATGGGCAATGTTTTTGCTTTCCAACTTTTTGATATCATCGTTGATCATCCCTTCATATCCACGATAGATGCCGTACATTTCCAAATTATAATAAAAGCCTGCTCTGACTACTGCTCTGATGGCAGCGTTCATACCTGGAGCATCTCCTCCAGAGGTCAATACACCTATTTTCTTGATAGTTTTAGGTTCCATTAGTTTACGGTTTGATGGTGATAAATTTAAAAATTAGATCTGCTGCTGCTGGGTTCGTTGCCAATGGTATATTGTGGACGTCACAAATCCGCATCAGCATTTGTACATCTGGCTCGTGGGGATGCTTATCCAATGGATCCCTGAAAAATATGACCAAATCCAATTCTTTTTGAGCAGCCATTGCTGCAATCTGTGCATCTCCTCCTAGTGGTCCTGAAAGTAATTTTGTAACATTGAACCCCGCTTTTTCGATGTGAGAGCCTGTGGTTCCTGTTGCGAAAAGTTGCACTTCTTTTTGGTGCAGTTCTTTTTTGAATCCTGAAAGAAAATGAACCATGTCGGCTTTTTTTCCATCATGCGCAATCAATGCAATTCTCATATTTGATTTAATAGGTTATGACTCAAAGTTATGAATTTTTATAAATATCAAATTGAATAAAATGTTTTTGTTGTGGGAATAGATTTGTTAAGCAAAGGTTAAAATAAAAAAAGAGAAATTATGATTATATAGAATAAACTGTTGACTTATCAATAAAAATCCATATTTTTCATACATGTTTAATCTAATCAAATATTAAAAACCTGTACACTATGGGAATGTTAAAAGAGTTTAAGGATTTTGCTATGAAGGGCAATGTCGTCGACTTGGCAGTTGCCGTGATCATTGGTGGAGCATTCGGGAAGATTGTGTCCTCTTTTGTCAATGATATTGTAATGCCACCTATTGGAGTTCTGCTAGGTGGAGTAGATTTTAAAGATCTTACCGTAACGCTAAGAGAGGCATACGTCGCAGAAAGTGGTGCTGAAATGTCTGCGGTAGTGCTTAGCTATGGGAATTTCATCCAGAATGTAGTTGACTTTTTGATCATTGCATTTGTGATTTTCTTGGCTATTAAGGGGATCAATTCAACAAAAAAGAAGAAAGAAGAAGCTCCAGCGGCTCCTCCTGCTCCTCCAAAGTCAGAAGTGCTTTTGGAAGAAATCAGAGATTTGCTGAAAAAGTAATAAAAAGGAGGAGCAAATTTGCTCCTCTTTTTTATTAAATAACCTGTATAGATAAAACTTAATTGCCTCCTCTTCCTCTTTGATTCATTCTGTAAATTTGCCTGATGAAATCTCTGTTGGCGCCGCCTAGCGCTACAGCCTGTTTATGTGAGATTACTTTTGTGATATCTGCCATGAATTTTTGATCTAGTTTAAGCATGTCACTTTGAACACTAAACCTTTGATCAATTAATTGCTTGGCTTGATTCTCAGATATATTACCTTCTGATTCTTTGCTGATGCTTGACATCTTTCTCATCAATGATTCTCTCTCTTCGTTGTATTTATTGAAAAGAGGCCAGAATTTTTCTGCTTGCTCTGGCTTTAAATCCAGTCTATTAGTGATGAATGCAACTCTAGCTGCTTCAAACTTTTCTTTGTCATAGCGTTGCTCTTGTGGTCTTTGAGCAAAGGAGATGCTAGATAGAACCATCAAAAGCAAAATGATCAAATATTGAGGTGATTTCATATTCATAATTTAATACCAAATATCTTCTTCAAAACCATATTCATCGTTGATTTCGTAATATCCCCATTCGTCGTTGATGATTTGGTCTAGAATGTAATTAGGATCATCTGAAAGTGATAACATGTCATCAGCTGTCCAATAGCCTGCATTGATATACAAGTTGATGTCTTCTGTTAACCTATTATCTAAATAATCGTGGCTATGGATTTCACTTTTGAAAATAAAGAGTGAAACGCTAATGATTACAACAGCAGCTGCAGCTATACTTCTGTAATAGAGCACTCTAGTCTTTCGAGAAGCATTTTTTTCCAAAACACTTTCTGTGAGCTGTTCAAAGTAATTGTCAGGAACTTTGAAGATGTTTTTTTTGGGCAGATTTTCCATATAATATCCTTTAGACAATATTTATGCTCAGAGGTTTAGTCAACTTTCAATTCGTTTTCGATTTTTTTTACAGCATGATGATAACTCGCCTTCAATGCACCTACAGAAGTATCAGTAATCTTACTGATCTCATCATAACTGAGGTCATCGAAATATTTTAAGTTAAAGACCAATCTTTGTTTTTCCGGTAAACTCAAAAGCGATTTTTGAAGCCTTCTTTGAATTTCATCACCATCTATCAATGGAGAGTCATCTATATAGCTTTTCATCACTTCTTCATGATCTTCTACAGGGAAGAAATACCTTCTCTTTTTCTTTTCAAGGAAGTTCAGACTTTCATTTGTAGCAATTCTATACAACCATGTGAATAAAGAGGCATTGTTCTGAAAGCTGTCTAGGTTTTTGATTGCTTTGATAAAGGTGTTTTGCGTGATGTCATCTGCATCTTCGTGTACGATAACCATCTTTCTGATGATTCCGTAGACCCGCTTCTGATATGTCTCCATCAAAGCTCTGTAGCCTTTTTCCCTTGTGGAGGGATCTTTGATCATATTTAGAATTGCTAAATCGCTGAGTGACATCATTGTGGCTTAGACAGCTAATTTAACAATAAGTTTAAATGCATTGCTCAAAAAGAAAATTGATTTCTGCCTAAATGGAAGATTTATTGGTTTGATTTTTTTTAAATAGGGTATTATTTCTCCGTATTTGTCTAAAAAATAGGGGGAGCTCTATTGAGATTTATAAACTTCACCAAAGTTTTAAACTTTGGTGAAGTAGAAGTTCAGGTTTATCAAATTTCTAAGATATAGTCAAGAATACCAGCATTTTTTCCTTTTGGTCTGGTGACTAGAAGGGGGAAGCGATCATTCATTTGGATCAACCTTTCTGCCAAGCTACCGATAAAAAGTGCTGTAGCTGCAGTTCTTCCTTTTGCCCCAATGATGATGCCATCAGCATGGATTTCTTCTGCTTTAGATAGAATATCTTCTACTGGATCATCATCTTCGTCTTTAGTATATAGCGGTGTGATGGCTATGCCTTTGGTATCTATTTTCCTAATGAATTTTTTGTAATTGATCTCAGCATGCATCTCCATGATGGATGCAAATTCTTCGTAAGACTTGCCCGTAAAGTGGTATCCTGATGGGATAGAAAATACATTTTGACAGAAAATCTTGGCTTTACCACCATACTTTTCCACGATCATGATGGCCTCTTCCATGGCGTCTTTCGAATAGTCAGAAAAATCACTAGGAACCAATAGTTTATCAATTTTTGGAATAGAATTTTCTGGGACGATTAGCAAGCTGCAACTTGCCCTTCTTGCGAGCCGCTGAGAAAGGACCCCAGTGCCAGATAGGTTCACTTTTCGGCCAATGATGATCATATCAGCGGACTTTTCATGAGCTAGCTTGAGGATTTTCTTGGAGAGTTGTCCTTCCTTGACCATGAAAGAGAGTTCAGCATCTTTATTTTTATCGAAAAATTTATTGACCAATGCTTTCATTTTCCCTTTGCGCTCTTCAACCATATTCTCGATCAAATTGGGAAACTCCTGTAGCACCTCTTTAGGAATATTCATATTTCTGATCACATTGGTGAAGTAGATCTTTTTGGTCTGATTGACCTGGGCTACAAAAGAAGCAAATCGAACCAATGTTTCGTCCAATTCACTTTGATCTAAGCAAACAATGAGTTTTTTGATTTGGTACATTTCAATAATGGATTTGAGCTACAAAAATATTGATAAATAAATTGAGTATTGAATATTTAAGAAATATTATTTTGATTCATTTATTCAGTTTTTAGATTACCAAAATAATAATTGGTGAAAATTGAAGTCAAGATGATATGTTTTTTCATAATTGATGAAATGTTGAATTGACCCATTTAAAATTATATAATTTTAGTAATTGATGAAGATATGAAATCTAATTTTATATGGATGGCTATAAGACTATTGGTGTTTTGTAAAGCGTGTTTGAATGTATCTTTAAATAGGATAGTTAGCTAAACTACTCTAAATTTTATCCGTATATTTGCCCAAGGAAGTCGGGTCGCCGACATGTTCAAACTTCACAATTAACATAAATTACCGAGTGAAGCCCTTTTCAAAAACAGGCCTCATCCTGAGTAATCAGGACCTCGTCTCTTCGGAGGCAGGATAACAGTGGAAGTTTGCGATCTTCAGGCAGCTCAAATCTTGTCTATAAAGAGGTTTGTAACACTCTAAGACCTGACTTCTTTTATTTTTTTGAATAGTCTCTTTCTAGTTTCAGTAGCAATTTTTAATACGAGTATCCCCATCGCAAAAACTGCAATTAAGAGCGTCAAGGTGAGAATAATACTTCCAAGGCCCGGTTGAAGTAAGTCTTTTGTCCAATAATGGATGAACGCCATACCAAATATTAGACCAATGGTTTTCAGGATATCCATTGAAAATGGATCAAAATTGAGTCTTTTTTTGATGTAAGCATATTTGATTAGATTGAATAGAAGCATGGCGATAAATGATGCAATGGCCGCTCCCTCTATGCCAAAGCTAGGGATCAAAATGATGTTGAATACAATCACAACAATGCTCATGATTACAGTCGCAGTGATGTTAAATACATAGTACTTTGAGAAAACGATGATTTCGCTATTGATGGAAAAGAGCACATCAGTCAATTTTCCCAATCCAATCCACAAAACAACCCATTTGCCAGCTTCATAGACTGCATTGTTTGGTACAAAATGATAGAGGCTGTCAATATTCATCCAAATTGCTAAAAAGATAAAAGAACAAATCAGAAGTTGATGAACTGCTACTTGCTTGTAAAGTTGATTGATCTCCGTCAGTCGATTGCTTTCAAAATGATCTGACACCACAGGCATCACAACCTGAGAAATGGCCCTCCTTGGCATCTCTATCACCACTGCAATGGAAAATGCAATGGTATAAATCGCATTGGCATCGAGCCCTATCATAGCAGTGACCATCAAGCTATCAATTTTCATGATCAACATGGCACCAGTAGTTCCGAGCAAAGTGATGAGATTGAATCGCATAAAGTCGCTTAGGAATCCTTGGGGGAATGCTTGAAAATCAAAGTTCAACTTAAAAAGCTTGATCTTCCACATATAACCAATCATACCTAATAGTGCAATCAAATAAATCAAAGCCAAACCCCACATCAGGCTATTGAACTCAATCCATCGTACCAAATAAGTCAAAACCAGTACTGCACTCAAAAGTCTAAGAATGACTTCTCTAAAAAAAGCAGGCACAGCAACTTTCAAAAATGACCTACAAAATGAATCCAAAATGGTGTTCAATACTGAAAACAGTGTAATCAATAAGACTACTGCTAGAAAATCAATAATCTCTGGCGAATTTTGGGCAAAGGCCTGAATGATCAACTCTTTGAAAATAAAAAATAAAATCAGTACAATGATAAATCCAATCAAGGATAAGATTATGCTAAAAGTGAAAAAGGAAAATTGGTTTTCTTTTACTTTTGGGTAAAATCGAGTGATGCCATTTCCTACACCAAGTTGGGCAAAGGGGACAAATAGCAAGCCCATATCTTGAATCGTTCGGAAGATTCCAATCTCTTCAGGTTGCAAGGCATATGGCAATAGCCAAAGTACATTGAAATAGCCAATCAATACTCCCAAGTAGGAGGATAAAGTGGTCAAAATACTTTGCTTGGCTATTTTCTTCATCGATGTTAAATTCTTAATCCGATTATTCGCTATGTTGCCAGTGACTTCAATTCATTGATTTAATCAGATGGTATTGGCTAATATCAATTAATTTCGGAGGTATGCTATTTCGCTTTTCTAAGTAATTTCTAGTAAAGTTTCTGGTAATCATTATTCTAAATTAAACTACTATTTATTAATAGGGATCCAATGTCGTTTAGATAAGACTACAACTTGAATTTAAACTTTTCCAAAGTTTGATTAAATGTAAAAACAGAAATTGTTTACAAATCGAAACTTTGGAAAAGTTACCTAAACTAAACGAATTTAATTAGGAGCTACAGCTAAGTTGACTCAATAGAGCTTCTTTTCTTTTGTCATAGGAATAATGTTCTACTATCCTTTGTCTCGCTTGATGACGTTTTGATTTCAAATCATGCGTTTGAGTTAAATCTAAAATTAGGGCTTTTAATTTTGTGAAATCCTTTTTGGAAAGAATCCTTCCTGATGTTCCAATGATGGCAGGTATATCACCAACTGCGGAGCCAATGGGAATACAGCCACAGAGCATGGCCTCTGCTAATGCATTGGGAAATCCTTCGGAAGTAGAGAGTTGCAAGTAAAATATATGCTGATTGAGTATCTGTCTCAGTTGTTCAGGCTGTGAAGCTGGTATTATCTGTATATTCTTTGCTTTAGTAGTATAAGTGGAATCACCCAAAATCGTGAAATGGAATTCAGGAAAAGCAAGGGCCAGTTTTTCGATCAAATCAATGCCTTTGATTTTTGCTCTTGTTGAATTGGAGATGCCCTTGGCCACAGTAATGAATGAATTGGGTATCCGCTCACTGTTAAAATCTTTCCAAAAGTCTACATCAAATCCATTGTAAACCACTTCGATTGGAGTCTGAAGATCGGGAATAAGGTTTTTCAAACCCTGCTTTGTCTCAATTTGCTCATCATAGGTATAGTCATAGCCTATCAGTGAGTCAGCTACGGAAAGGATTTTGGTGCAATTTTTAAAACTATAGACAGTAGCCATTTTCAGCCATTTCTTTCTAAAGTTTCCATAACCAATGCTAGGCATATGGACTGCATCGGTACCACCCGCTTGTATGAGTACCTTGATACCAAATAATCCTCCAAACCAAACCGGTATGACCGTATGATACCCGCCAAAAAAACAGAGATAAGTCTTAGTTTTGGGAAGTAGAAGTAATAATTGAAAAAATTGAATCAAGAAATAAATGGGCAGTAGGATAGGGGATTGGGTAAATGCTAAGCATTTGACTTTGTGCTTTGTTTGGAGCATGTCCACATCCCTTTGAGTAAAGGCTGTTTGAACAGGATAAATGTACACCACCATCCGAAACCTTTATTTAATTTTCAGTTTAAAACTCAATCTTTCTAAAAAGACATTCATTTTTTTTCTCAAAGTGGTTTTTTCTATGGCTGAATTCTTCCTGAAAATGAAATATTGATAATCCTTCTCTTCATAAAAGACGGAGTAAGTTTTCATTTCTTCCAAGTAAAAACCAAATTGCTGTAATACACCTATAAGTTTGGCTGTATCTAATGGTTGATCGATGACTTGAAGCTTTTCGGGTTCATTTTTGATCATCCATTCTAGAAATCTAGGTGATGGGATATGCACAAAAACTACAGAGTTTTCATGTGCATGCTGAGCGATATTTGCAAATAGGTTGACATGCTGGTCTACTGGAATATGTTCCAATACATCCGGGAATACAAAATAGTCAAATGAGTTTCCCGGTTGATTGAAATCGGACATATCGGAAACTGCAAAACTAAGATTGGATTGATTTCGCCAAATCTTTTTTGCTTTCTCGATACTCAGTGGGCTGATATCTACAGCTAAAACATGACCTTGTTTGACTTTAGATGCAATCAGTTGACTGACTGTACCGATACCACAGCCTACTTCTAGTACACGATGATTGGATTGTAGTCCAGATTTAATCAATTTTTCCATGATGCTCAAGTGACGGGAATTGACTCCCGTTTTCACTTGTTGATCAGCAAATTGATCATAGAACCCTTCTACTCTTTCTTTTTCTGTAGGCATCACTTCTTTCTTTTTACTTCTGTGTAGATTCCAGCTACAAAGAGTAATAACCAAACATATTGAGCAGCCACATTGATGGATTTGGTTTTAAAATAACTTTGAGGTTCGAAACGTAGTTCTACTTCACTTTTACCATTCGGAACAACTAGCCCTCTGAGGAGATAATTGGTTCGTATTATTGGTGCTTCATCGTTGTTGATGAAGGCTTTCCAGCCAGCAGGATAATAAATTTCTGAAAATACTACTAATCCTCCCTCACTTGCATCTACTTCATAGCGCATGATGTTAGGACTTTTATGTTTTAGACTGACAGTACCTACTCCAGCTGCTATTGTTCCAAATTCATCGGTATTGACAGTTGCCTCTATCTTGGTGTCAATCTCTGGAATCAGGCTGATCTCTTCATTGTTGGATTTGACATTTCGGATAAATTCTGGCATCCATGCATAGCCATTTGCCAGAGGGTTCTCAAATACGGCATTTTCACTTGGTCCTGCCATAATATACTTGGTATTGAGCATATTCAAGGAGTGAAGACTTTCGAAATCAAAGTCTCCTGCCTGGGCTTTCTGGATAAATTGATTGATCTCTGGATTGATTACATTTTCAATAAGTTCTTGGTAGCGTCTCATTTTTGCTCCATGATAGCCCCCAATGCTATTGAAATGATAAGAAGTACGTGCATCATTGAAGGGATTATTCAAATTAAGCACCCTGAAATAATCTTCATCTTGAAGGATTTTTTTGTCAGCAGGAGTTGCAGCAAAGAATTGCTCAGAAGGGTTGTACTCGAATGAATCTGCATTTAAATAGCGCTTGTTGATCCACCACAAATCGACTGTTAAGATACCTGCGATAGCTATTCCTGCTAATTGTGTAGAAATTTTTTCTTTCAATGCCGCCCAAATTAAGACAGCTGATAAAGCTATGAAAACAAAACTTTTGAATGCACTACTTCTTAGCATGGCTTTTCGATCATCCTGAATGGCACCTATCAACCAATCAGGTAAGTTGGCATCAACAGGTGCTCTAAAGCCAAAAATGCCAGCTCCTAAAGCAAAAAGTAGTGCCAAACCTGCAGTGCTGCCCAGAGCAATGCCTAGGTTTTTATAAGTTTTTGAATTAATGGGTTGGGAAAAAACATTTTCTAGGCCTAGAATTCCCAAGACAGGAATTGCAAAAAGTGCTATACACAGTGCCATAGAAACAGCTCTAAACTTATTGTATCCTGGAAGGTAGTCAAAAAGTGTGTAATTGAACCATTCAAGATTTTTGCCCCATGCCAAAAGCAATGAAATAATGGTCATACTCAAGAAAGCGTACCTATAATTCTTAGGTGCATACATTAGTCCTAGCATAAAGAAAAAAAGCATGATGGCACCACCATAAATTGGCCCTCCTGTCCCTGGCTGATCTCCCCAATAGGTGGGTGCTCCTTCTACAAAACCTCTGATTTGTGCATTATCCACTCCATTGGAGCGGAGTGCTTGTTCGGTTTTCGAGTCTTTGCCCAAAGCCTCTCTACTTCCTCCACCATAGAAGTATGGAACGAGAAGTGTAAGCGTTTCAGCTTTCCCCTGGGACCAGTTGAAAGCATAGTCTTTATCAAGACCCTTCGCTCCGTCAGAAGTAGTATTGAGGTTGGATGGACCTCGCGTGGAGTATTGACCATATTCGTATACACTGATAAATCTACTGATATTACCACCTACAGCGATCAAAGCTCCTATTAGTAGAACAGTTGCGACTTTAGCGAACTCAGGTAATGCTTTTGCCCGTGCAGATTCAAATAGCACTGCAATCAAATAGATGAATACAATAATGACCGTATAATAGGTGATCTGTATATGATTGAATTTTAATTGTAGGAGAAGACCAAGTGTGAAAAGGGCTAAGCCAAGAAGCTTCTTTTGTTGGAAGGCCAGATGAATGCCGGCTAAGATTAAAGGGATCAAACATATAGCCCAAATTTTGGCGTTGTGACCTGCTTCTAAACTAATGATATGAAAAGTGTTGAAAGAAAACGCTATGCCTCCGATGATGGCAAACTCAGGTCTCACTTTGAAACTCAGTAGCAGGATGTACATGGCTACCATGCCAAAGAATAAAGAGTTGATTGGATGTGGTAGTCCTAAAGTCAATACTTTGGTGATATAATTGGTAATATCACCAGCAATCTCAAAACTGAGAAGATATGCTGGCATGCCACCAAACATGCTGTTGGACCAGAGCGCTTCCTGTCCTGTTTGTGCTCTATGATCTAGAATTTCTTTTGCTCCGCCCTCCCATTGAAGGATGTCATTTTGGAAGATAATCTTGCCATCAAAAACAACAGGTGAGAAATAAAAAAGGGTGATCAGGTAGAAAATAACAATCCCAATAATGTGGGGTAAAAGGTCTTTCTTGAGGTTGATTTGCATTTCTTTTCTTTTTACAAGTCAAATTACAGTCTGCAAATTAAACAATTAATAAGATTCTATTGCCTAAAAAATCAGATTACCTGAAAAGCAATGATTTGGCCAAGGTACTTTAATCTGAATTTCAAAAGCTTGAGACTCCCTGCCCAAATCACAAATAAATTCCTATTTTTGCACAAAATAGAATTAAAAGGCATGTTTGATAATCTTAGTTTAAAATTAGATAAAGCTTTTAAGACCCTCAAGGGTACTGGAAAAATCACCGAAATAAACGTCGCTACCACGGTCAAGGAAATCAGAAGAGCCTTGATAGATGCCGATGTGAATTATAAAGTTGCCAAAGAAGTCACTGATACAATCAAAGAGCAAGCGCTTGGAAGAGATGTGTTGATTGCAGTTTCTCCTGGTCAGTTGTTGGTCAAGATCACCCAAGAAGAATTGACCAAGCTTATGGGTGGTACCAAGGTTGACGTCAATATCAAAGGTGACCCAGCGGTGGTTTTGATTTCTGGTTTGCAGGGATCTGGTAAGACTACTTTTTCCGGAAAATTTGCTAGCTATCTCAAAAAACAAGGTCGTCAAGTTTTGCTTGTTGCTTGTGATATCTACAGACCTGCTGCGATTGATCAGTTGAAAGTATTGGGTGAGCAGATCGGAGTGGAGGTCTATGCAGAACCTGAAAATAAAAATGCCCTAGATATCGCAAATAATGCCATTGCATATGCGAAGAAAACAGGGAAGAAGACAGTAATTGTCGATACTGCAGGCCGCTTAGCAGTAGACGAGCAGATGATGAACGAAATCGAAGCACTCAAAAAGGCTTTGAATCCATCAGAAACGCTATTCGTCGTCGACTCCATGACTGGTCAAGATGCGGTAAATACGGCAAAAACTTTTGACGAGCGTCTAAATTTCGATGGCGTAGTATTGACCAAGCTAGATGGTGATACACGTGGTGGTGCGGCCATATCCATTCGCCACGTCGTGAACAAGCCAATCAAGTTCATCTCCACAGGAGAGAAAATGGAGAATTTGGATGTGTTTCACCCAGATAGGATGGCACAGAGAATTCTTGGTATGGGTGATGTGATCTCTTTGGTAGAGCGTGCTCAGCAGACATTTGACGAGGTCGAAGCCAAGAGAATCAATGCCAAAATCAGAAAGAATCAATTCAACTTTGATGATTTCCTTTCTCAACTTGAGCAAATCAAAAAAATGGGGAATATTAAAGACCTGATGGGTATGATTCCTGGAATGGGTAAAGCCATGAAAGGCCTAGATATAGATGATGATTCTTTCAAACCAATAGAAGCAATCATTAGGAGTATGACACCAATGGAAAGAGAAAATCCTGATGTGATAGATGGAAGCAGAAGAAAGCGTATTGCAACAGGAAGTGGTAGGTCAATCACAGAAGTGAATAATCTGATGAAGCAGTTTGGTGATATGCGTAAGCTAATGAAACAAATGAACAAAATGGGTGGTGCTCAGAAAGCATTGGGGAATATCATGCCTAAAATGGGTAGGAGATAAGTAGTTTGATCTTAATTCAAAAAGCTTATTTCGAAAATTGTAATCAAAAGAGGTTATTGGATTCCAATGACCTTTTTTATTTTAAATTAAACTATACCTTTTCCCTGGAAGAGATCTGATCATACCTTCAAACTCCAAGTTGAGGAGTTTTGAAGCGAGAATAGGAAGACTTATTTCAGTGAGCATGGCTAGTTGATCTATTTCTATACTTTGCTTTTCTTTGATCAATTTTAGAATATGCTGGTCTTCCACTGGTAGCATTGACCAATTTTTTTCTTTACTAAATTGACTTTCATTTGGGTTTTCTTTAGACCATGATAGCGCTTCTTCTATGTCTTTTATTCCTGTATAGATGGACGCTTTCATCTTACTGATAAGTTTATTGCAGCCCTCGCTATGTTGAGATTGTAGGTTGCCAGGTACTGCAAATACCTCTTTATTGTACCCATAGGCTATTTCGGCGGTAATCAAAGCACCGCCTTTGATAGCTGCTTCTACCACTATTAATGCATCGGACATTCCTGCGATCAGTCTATTTCGCTGCGGGAAGTTACTTGGATGCATAGTTGTTCCTGGAGCATACTCACTTGCAAGTCCCCCAAATTGGCACATTTCTTTTGCTGTACTTTTGTGTATGGCAGGATAGATATTGTCTACAGATGATCCCATAAAAGCTATGGTAGGTAGGCCATTTTGCAATGCTGCTCGGTGTGCATCGATATCAATTCCGTAAGCTAAGCCGCTTATAATCGTAGGTTGATAAGGTGTGAGTTCTTCAATGATTTTTTTTGTCACAGCACGACCATATTCTGTACAGCTCCTTGTGCCGACGATACCAATGCTTCTGGCAGGATTGAGATCGCAAGTGCCTTTTTTATAAATGACTAAAGGGAAATCATCAATGCCTTTAAATCTTAATGGATAGTCAATGGATGAAAATGTACTGACTTGAATATCTTTCTTCAGGCAGTCATTGAGTATTTTGTCAGCAAGAGGTAAGTTTTTCTCGAATTGATTCCTGATTTCAACAACTTTATTGCTGATTCTAGATATTTTGGAGGCTTTGCCTTTTGAAATGTTTAAAAAACCTTGTGCATCTCCAGCATAGGCAAGAATACTTCTAAAAACGGCGGGGCCAATTTTAGGAACCAAGCTGAGTGCTAATTCATGAAGGGTTGTTTCATTCAGGCTTGACATGCATGGAATCTCTGATTTCGGTTAAAAATTTCTTCATTTGATGAAGTTTATCAATCATATGAACTTTGTCAAAAACTTTGTTTTGGTCTTTTTTGATAGCTTCTTGCGCACCTTGAAGCGTAAAGCCTTTTACTTTGACCAACTGATAGATATATCTGATTTTCTCAATATCTTCTTTGGTGAAACGTCTGTTTCCTTTTTTGTCCTTCTTGGGATTGATCATATCAAATTCTCCTTCCCAGTAACGGATCAGTGAAGGCGCTACTTTGAACATGGTTGCTACTTCTCCGATGGAGTAATATTTTTTCTCTATTTCACGCTCTTTGTATGGCACTTTTCTTCAGGTTTTACTTGATCAAATTTAGAAAAATATTTGATAATCTTGAAAAATGATTTATTCACATCCAAATCTAGTCGATTCATCCATTTTTTTGGTGTTAATTCTACAAATAGCCTTATATTTTGAGCTTGAAATACTTTAATCCTCATATTAGATGCAAAAACTTACCCGCATAAGTGCAATATTTTTTTTCCTCGCTATGAGTCTGTCTACACTTACGATGGGACAAGTATCGACTGTAGGTAAGGAGTTTTGGGTTGGGTTTATGGAGAATAATGGAGCTGCAAACGCCAGAGATATAGGAGTTTTAGTAATAACAGCAGCAGAGCAATCAACTGGTGTTGTAGAGTACGCTGGTAGAACAGTTAATTTTGATTTAGCAGAAGGAGAGGAGTTTTTCTATCGAATTGAGGATTTTGATATACTTCATAGAAATAATGACATTACAGAAAATAAAGGTGTCAGGATTGTTTCCTCTGGTAATATTTCTGTTTATGCTTTCAATGATCGATTTAGAAGTGCTGACGGCACAGTAGTGTTACCTATATCTACTTTAGGAAAGGAATATTACATTACATCTCATTTTGAAAATGTAACAGCGCCAACAACTTTTAATGCCAATATCAATAATGAAAGTTTACTATTGGTAGTGGCCGTAGAAGATAATACACAGATTGAAATCACCCCAAGTAGAAATGCTCTCGGTAGACCGGGAGGTGTTCCTTATAATATTACATTGAATACTGGCCAATCCTATCAGTTGAAGGCAAGAGAAGATCTTACTGGTTCGCGAGTGAGAGTAGTTGGTGATAATGCCAATGATTGTAAAAATATAGCTGTATTTGGAGGTAATAAGTGGACTCAGGTAGGAAATTGTGGTCAAGCTAATGACCATCTTTTTCAACAGGCTTATCCAGTTAATACTTGGGGAGACGAATTTTTGCATACTCCACTTTTGGGTAGAACATCTGGAGAGTTAGTCAAGGTATTGGCTTCTGAGGATAATACCCAAATTACAATCAATGGCACACCAAGAGGTGTCATCAATGCTGGTGAGTTTATTTCAGTGGATTTCTTTCACACTGAATCAGCTTTTATAACAGGTAATAAACCTATCTCCGTCACAGGCTTTGCTAAAAGTATGGACTGTAATCTTCCTGGGCCTGGTGCTGACAATGGTGACCCTTTCATGATTACTTATAGTCCTAATCAGCAACTTCTTACCCAAGTTACCTTTAATGCAATTCAATTAGAAGAAATTAGAAATCATTATGTCAATGTAATTACAGCGACTGCGGCTGCTGGAAATACTTTTTTAGATGGTCAAAACATTGGGAACCAATTCACTCCGTTTCCATCTAATACAGACTATTCATTCGCAAGGGTTCAGATTTCTTCGGGAGTTCACCGACTCATCAATGCGGATGGTTTTATAGGTTATGTTTATGGCTTTGGACCTATAGAATCATACGGTTACGCTGTGGGAGCAAGTCTGGAAAATTTAAATTTCGAAGTTGTTCCTGAGTATGATTTTGAAGTAGACGGTGATAATGTTGCTTGTCTCAATCAAAGTGCAGTTTGGGAGATTAATCCAGAAAATGAAATATTCACCTTTTTTACTTGGAATTTTGGTGATGGTTCGCCAATTCAGGAAGGGAAAAATGTAACCCATACATTTACGCAGGCAGGTACCTATGAAGTGCTAGTAACGGCATCAATTAGTGATGATAGTTGTGATCAACAGGAGGAAGTTAGATTTGAGGTGTTGGTTGAAGAATATGTCAGAGAAATAGTAGGTCCAAATAGCGTATGTCCAGATATTGATGAAATCATTTACACAATCGATTCTGATCAACCAATTTCAAAAATTGATTGGCGTGTAGAAGGAGGTGAAATCATCGATGATACGGAAGAGACTGTTACCATCAGATGGGGCCCTGCTAACCCTAATGCTAGACTGTTTGCAATTCCTTATAATTTGCAGGGATGTCCAGGAGAGGAAATCGAACTTTCTGTTGTTATCAATAATCAAATACAGCCTAAAATGGCCATTGGAGATGAAGAAATCTGTTTTGATGGCAGTACAATTTATGAATATACTGTAGCAGAGTTTGTCAATGGTAGAGGCTATGAATGGTTTATCATAGGTGGTGATATTATTGGCTCAAATGAAAATAGTACTGTAGATGTAAATTGGAGTATCCCAGGTACTACGGGGCAATTATGGTATAGAGAGTATAGTTTGATCAATGATGATTGTGAAGGAGAATCGCCTATTTTGGATGTGACAATTAATAATGTCTTCACTGCTGTCATCGATGGTACAACAGATATTTTGTGTTTTGGAGAAGAGACTGGCAATATCAGTGTTACAGTGACTGGTGGGACAGCACCATATACTTTTGAATGGTCCCATGACCCTAGTCTCAATGCTCCGTTTGCTCCAGATGTTACAGCTGGAGTTTACAGTGTTTTGATTACAGATAGTTTTGGCTGTGAGATCCTTTTGGATAATATTGAAGTCAATGAGCCGCCATTGTTAGAATTAAATGGAGCAATAGAAACAGTACCGACTACTTGCTTCGGAAGAGCTGATGGGGAAGCTAGGATACGCGTCCAAGGAGGAGTAGCTCCATATCAAATTAACATAACTACAAGTAGCATCAGCGGAGACTTGATCAGTCTTTTTGAATTGGAAGGTAGAGATTATGATTTAGAAATTACGGATTCCAATGGATGTATTATTCCTGTGAATTTTACAATAGAATCACCATTACCTCTGGAAGTAGCTGTAAGGATAGAAAAGTTGGCTTGTCCGGGAGAGTCAAATGGAGAACTGTTCGCAGAGCCAAGTGGAGGTAATGGGCCATTTTCCTATACCTGGACATTAGATGGTTCTGATGAACCATTATTGATTGGAGTGCCAAGAGGTGTTCATGATGTAACGGTGGTAGACAGCAGGGGCTGCATTAGCTTTGGTTCAGGTGAGATGTTTGAAGATGATCCAATCGTAAGGATGCCTACTGGTTTTAATCCTAAAGAAGGACCATATCAAGCAGTTTCAAATTGTAACTTGTCATTTGAAATCAAAGTTTATAACCGTTGGGGAGAGTTGATTTACTTTGGTCCAGTAGGATGGGATGGGACTTTGGAAGGAAATGATGCTCCAGTAGGTACTTACTCCTATTCCATGGTATACAATTATATTTTGAATGGTGACCCTAAATCTGGCCAAGTAAGCGGTAATTTCTCTTTGGTTAGATAGTTTTGGGCTTCACAGTTCGGTCTTTTGATGAATCTGTGTATACTTGCATACCATTAAACCAATAACATGAAGAACATTTTAATAACAGGCGGTGCTGGATATATAGGATCTCACACTGCTGTAGCATTGATAAACTCAGGTTTTGAGCCTATCATCATTGATAATTTTTCAAATTCAGAAAAATGTGTTCTGAAAGGCTTGAAAAAAATATTAGGCAGGGATGTTATGACATATGAAGGCGATTGTAATGATCGTGTTTTAGTGGGGAAAATTTTTTCAGAGAATCAAATTTCTGGAGTAATCCATTTTGCTGCTAGTAAGGCAGTTGGAGAAAGTACCCAAATACCCTTAGCTTATTACGCTAATAACATCGGATCTTTACTGGTGATATTAGAGGTGATGCAAGAACATGGAGTAAAAAATCTGGTGTTTTCTTCTTCTTGTACTGTGTATGGTCAACCGGATGAATTACCAGTGTTAGAAAGTACACCAAGAAAAGAAGCAGAAAGTCCTTATGGTAATACAAAGAAGATTTGCGAAGATATTCTTCATGATTATATCAAAAGTAAAGCTAGTGCAAGAATAATATCACTGAGGTATTTTAACCCTGTAGGCGCCCATCCTTCTTCTGAGATAGGAGAGCTTCCTTTGGGTGTTCCTGCCAATTTAATTCCTTTTGTCACCCAAACAGCTGTAGGAATTCGAGAGAAGTTGACCGTTTTTGGTGATGATTATGATACCAAAGATGGAACTTGTGTGCGTGATTATATTCACGTATTGGACTTGGCAGATGCACATGTGAAATCATTAGAATACCTTGATAAGCAATCAGATTGCTTCATTGACACTTTCAATGTGGGAACAGGGCAAGGGAATACTGTTTTAGAAGTGATCAATACTTTCGAGAAGGTATCGGAGAGAAAACTCAATTATCAAATTGGACCAAGACGTGCTGGAGATATAGAGAAAGTGTGGGCAAATACTGATAAGGTGAATACAGTACTTGGCTGGAGTGCTCAATATAATCTAGAAGATTCATTAAGAGATTCCTGGAATTGGCAAAAAAGGCTTTCTGGGATTGAGTAAAAACAAAAAAGTCTCAAGTGTAAACTTGAGACTCTGCGGAATGGACGGGACTCGAACCCGCGACCTCCTGCGTGACAGGCAGGCATTCTAACCAGCTGAACTACCACTCCATTATTTTTGAGTTGTTGTAATGATAAAGATTTTTTGCAACTCAAAACAAAAAACCTTGCGGAATGGACGGGACTCGAACCCGCGACCTCCTGCGTGACAGGCAGGCATTCTAACCAGCTGAACTACCACTCCTTTTGTTACCTTCTCGTTTGAAGTGATGCAAAGGTAGTATTTTGGCTTTTCATTGCAAAAAATCAATCAAAAAAAATGATTGGCACCTAGGTATAATTCTAACTTTCAAATAGATAAATTTAATTGATGTTTTGTTTTTGTTTTAAAAGGACGGGATTTGATGGTAGATTGAGGTATTATATGCTGATTTTTTTTCTCGCAATAGATTTTTCTAGGGGGATTAAAATGGAACCATCGATATAAAAAAGTTTCTAATCGGTATATTATTTTTATCTTTGCCTTAGTCAAAAACGCTTATTATGGTATTAGAATTTGAAAAACCAATTGCTGATCTTGAGACCAAGTTGCAAGAAATGAAGGACTTGGCAAAGGGTAGAAACATTGATTTGTCTGCTGATATTCAGTCGTTGGAAGAAAAAATACAAGCTTTGAAAAAAGAAACATTCCAGAATTTGACTAGATGGCAGCGGGTTCAGCTTTCTAGACATGCAGATAGACCTTATGCTTTGGATTATATTTATGAAATGACGAATGATTTCATAGAGCTTCATGGTGATAGATCTGTCAAAGATGATAAAGCCATGATTGGTGGTTTAGGAGATTTGGACGGGAGAAGTGTGATGTTTATCGGTCAGCAAAAAGGTAGAAATACCAAACAAAGGCAAGAGCGTAACTTTGGGATGGCTAATCCTGAGGGATATAGAAAGGCACTTCGATTGATGAAAATGGCAGAGAAGTTTGGTAAGCCAATTGTCACTTTAATCGACACTCCTGGTGCATTTCCTGGCTTAGAAGCGGAAGAAAGAGGTCAGGGCGAAGCTATCGCTAGAAATATCAAAGAAATGTTTATGCTGAAAGTGCCTGTTATCTGTATTATAATAGGGGAAGGTGCTTCCGGAGGTGCTTTAGGTATCGCAATTGGAGATAGAGTGATGATGTTGGAAAACACTTGGTATTCCGTGATTTCTCCAGAGTCTTGTTCTTCTATTCTTTGGAGATCTTGGGATTATAAAGAGCAAGCAGCAGAGGCACTTAAGCTCACCGCTCCTGATATGCAAAAGAATGGCCTAATTGATGGAATCATTGAGGAACCACTTGGTGGGGCACACAAGGATATGAAAAAAATGGCTAGAACAATTAAAAGCGCTATTTTGGAAGCTTTGAAAGAACTAGATAAAATTAAACCTGAAAAGAGAATTGACCAAAGAATAGATAAGTTCTGTTCTATGGGTGTAGTTGTGGAATAAATTATTCTGATCCCATAATGACTTACCTGAATGATTGAGAATGAAGGCTAAGTTATTATGGGATTTTTGTTTTTAAATAAAAAAGAGTCATGAACTTACATGTTGTCAATACTGGATTTTTTAAGTTGGATGGTGGAGCCATGTTTGGTGTAGTACCAAAAACACTTTGGTCGAGAACCAATCCAGCTGATGAAAATAACCTTTGTACCTGGGCCATGCGATGTCTTTTGGTAGAAGATCAAGGTAGAATCGTATTGATTGACAATGGTATTGGGGATAAGCAGGATGCAAAGTTTTTTTCGCATTATTACCTTCATGGTGATGCCTCCTTGCAAGGGTCTTTGAATCAGTTAGGACTCGACTATGCGGATATCACAGACAATTTTCTTACACACTTACATTTTGATCATTGTGGGGGAGGAGTGAGGCATGCAAATGGAGATACTGATCAATTTCTAATGACATTTCCAAATGCCAAATATTGGACTAATGCAGATCATTGGAATTGGGCTACGGTACCAAATGCAAGAGAGAAAGCCTCATTTCTTAAAGAGAATATACTTCCTATGCAAGATAGTGGTCAGCTGGCATTCCTTGATCTTGAAAACCCACAGCTTTTTGAGGGATTTGAATTTTTCACTGTCGACGGTCATACAGACAAACAGATGATTCCAAAAATTCATTACAAAGGTAAAACAATCGTTTTTGCAGCTGATTTACTTCCTTCAGTAGGTCATATACCACTTCCTTATGTGATGGGGTATGATACAAGGCCTCTATTGACTTTAGAGGAGAAGAAGAGATTTTTAGAAGAGGCAGCAAGGCATCAATATATCATCTTCTTGGAACATGACCCGCAATTCGAATGTTGTACCGTGAAAATGACAGATAAGGGTGTCCGACTTGATCAAACATTCAAACTTAATGAAATCTAATCCAAAAATTGGTCTTGCATTCTCCGGTGGGGGAATCAGAGGTATTGCTCACCTTGGTGTAATCAAAGCTTTGGATGAATACGATATCAAAGCAGATCAAGTGAGTGGAAGTAGTGCTGGAGCCATAGCTGGTGCCATGTATTGCAATGGATATACGGCCGAAGAGATTTATGAAGCCATTATCAAAACCAATTACTTCAAATTCATGCGCCCTGCTATCAGCTGGACTGGTATTTTGAAAATGGATACAGTTGTAGAACTATTTAATAAGTACTTTCCAGAAGACGATTTTGCTGCATTGAAAATACCCTTGACTGTAGCAGCAACAGACATCAAAAGAGGGAAGGTGGTCTATTTTTCTAAAGGTCCACTGATCAAGCCCGTGATGGCGTCATCTTGTATCCCAGGGATGTTTGATCCTATTGAAATTGATGGTAGATATTATGTGGATGGAGGTGTGTTGAATAATATGCCAGTTGAGCCACATGATGGTGTTTGTGACGTAATCATTGGAGTCAACTGTAATCATTTACCAGAAGAACATAACATCAAAAATATCAAGAATTTGATAGAAAGGACAGTAATTATGTCCATGAATTACAATGTGTATAGTAGAAAGAATAAGTGTGATTTTTTCATAGAACCTCAAGGTTTGGCAAAGTATGGTGTATTTGACATCAAAAAATCCAAAGAGATATTTGATGCAGGATATAAGGCGACAATTGAATATATAGAAGCTAACCCGGAGTTTAAGGCATTGGGCAAAACTGAAGAAAAATTAGAAATCAAATGATGAAGTTCCTATCTAAGGTGGTGTTTTGGCTAACAGGCTGGAAATTTGTGTCCGTTTGGCCTAAAGAATTAAAAAAAGCAGTATTGATTGCTATCCCTCATACAAGCAATTGGGATTTGCTGTATGCGAGAGCAGCTTTTTATTTGATGGACGTCCCTGTAAAGTTTACCATTAAAAAGGAAGTCATGGTTGGTCCTTTAGGTTGGTTTATCAAGTCACTAGGTGGAATTGGTATAGATAGAAGGCGAACTCCGGGAAAAAAGAAACAGACGTACACAGAATTGATGGTCAATTTGCTCAAGGAAACTGACGAGTTGGTCATGATGGTTACTCCTGAAGGGACCAGAAGCTATGCGCCAAAGTGGAAATCTGGCTTTTATCATATCGCTTTAGGAGCAAATGTTCCAGTCGTAATAGGGTATCTCGATTACAAAAAGAAAGAGGCTGGAATCGGCCCTATTATCATGCCTGATGGAAATATGGATGCACAAATCGAAGAAATGAAGGTCTTTGGACGAACTGTTACAGCCAAGTATCCCGAGCAAGGAATTAGATAAATGATTTTTTCAATACTATTTTTAATTAATGTGATGGAACGGCAGCCAAATCTATTTCAGGATTAGCCTTCAAGCCTACAATATTTTCGAGAAAGTCAATGGTTGCGTTTCTCACGCCTTGCCAATCCTTGGAAGTGATTTCAGATGCGATCACGTGGTCTCCTGATTCTGGAAAGGGGTTTTTTAATTTTAATTCAGGTAAAGTACTCACCGACTCGTACATTTCAAGCATTTTTGGAACAGAGACTACAAAATCCTGTTCTTGATCATTTTTGTAATAGTACCCCAAGAATAATGGTTGCTTGATTTTTTTGAATGTCTGCTCATTCATAGTACTTCTCAAAAGAACTCCTAAACTTACATAACTATTTAAATGATATTCCTCTGACCAGTATTTAGCCTTTTCACCTTCTCTTTGATTGATGCGCATGCCGTCTTTTATCAGGAAGTTTTCAGCGAGGTATTTATTCCAAGGTTGAAAAAATCTATCTAAGGCTTTACCTCCTTCTTCTATTGCTGGTGAGTATAGAATCAAAGCTTTCATATCGGGTCTTTCTGCTGCCAGATTCAAACTCAAAGCACCACCCATAGATGTTCCAATGACAATCACACTGTCTCCAATGCTTTTCCCTATCATAAAAGCTTCTCTAGCTGCTTCTAGCAAAAGCTTTGCTGATAGGTATTTCATAGCATCGGGTCTTGATATACCATGTTCGGGAAGCCTAGCCAAGTAGAGGTTTGCATTGAAATATTGTGCAACCTGTTCATGCACCGGCGAACCTTCCTTTTCGCTAGCACCAAAACCATGAATGTAAACAATGGAGTAGGGTGTTTTGGATTTATTTGAATCAGCCCAGACTATTCTAGCAGTAGTGCCAGGCTTCAGTCCAGTAACAGTATCCTCAATTGCCTTGATGTAATTTTCTAATTGGGTTGGATCGGTGGGAACTTGGTGATACTCCCCAGATAAGTCTTCGATTTCAGCCTTCGGACCAAGCATATAAACAATAGCCAGAAGCATTGCTAAGGCCATGGCGATGGTGAGAATTCTTTTAAGCATAATTGATTTGCTGATCAAAAGTTTTACTTCTTTTTCCTGTTTTGATTGTTCAAAGATAGTCTTTTCAATTTTGATTACTTTTATAATATTTCACGCTATATTTTCTAAATTTGAGTAATCACTCAATTCAACTCTTATGAAGAATCAAATACATTATTTGCTATCATTGAGCATAGCTACTATATTTTTTAGTGCCTGTCAATATCAAGTAACTGATACCTATCAATTTCAAGTCGAAGACATAGAGGATCATATCATCACCTTATCTTCAGACGACTTTCTTGGTCGGATGCCATTTACAAAGGGAGAGGAGCTGACCACTTCCTATTTGGTCAATGAATTTAAAAGCCTTGGACTTGAACCTGGAAATGGCGATTCATTTTTTCAAGAAGTGCCAATGGTGTCTATTCTAGCTACTCCTGCAGCGCAGATGAAAATCAGTTCTGAGAAAGAGAAAATAGTATTGGAAGGATTGAAGGATTATGTGATTTGGACACAAAGGACTGATCCAAGCGTTAGCTTCGAAGATGCTGAACTTGTTTTTGCGGGTTTTGGAATAGTTGCACCTGAATATGGTTGGGACGATTATAAGGGACTCAATGTCAAAGACAAGATTGTAGTGGTCCTGGTGAACGATCCGGGTTTTGGGACTGAAGATGAAGCTTTTTTCAAAGGTAATACCATGACTTATTATGGTAGATGGACCTATAAATATGAAGAAGCCATCAGGCAGGGAGCTTTGGGATGTTTGATCGTCCATAACACCATCCCAGCTGGTTATGGATTCAATGTGGTGCAGAATAGCTGGAATGCGTCTAAACTTTACCTAGATGATAGGGGAAAAGAATCTTACAAACTTGCTTTTGAAGGTTGGATTACCTTGCCAATTGCCAATAGGCTTTTTGAAATGGCAGGATTGAATGAAAGAGAGATGTTAGCGAAAGCGCGTAAGGTTGATTTTGAACCTATTCCGATGAATTTGAAAGCTGCAAGTACCATTGATGTGAGTGCTTCCTACAATATCAGTAAAAATGTTATTGCAAAAATTACTGGTAAGACTGCTCCAGATGAAGTGATCATTTATACTGCACATTGGGATCATTTGGGTATTGGAAAACCAGATGAACTTGGAGATAGCCTTTATAATGGCGCATTAGACAATGCTAGTGGGACGGCCGCTCTATTGGCTATGGCTAAGGCTTTTAAAAATGATACTCAGACGGATCGAACAGTGGCTTTTCTTGCAGTAACTGCTGAAGAGCAAGGTCTATGGGGCTCGGCATATTACGCTCAAAACCCGATCTTCCCTAAAGAAAAAACTGTCGCCAATATCAATATGGATGGTATCAATCCTTATGGGAAAATGAAAGACGTGTCTTTGATTGGTATGGGGCAATCTTCCTTAGAAGATATTTTAATTGAAGAATTGGATAAAGTAGGAAGGTATGCTTCTCCCGACCCAACTCCATCAGCTGGATTTTATTTTAGGTCTGATCATTTCAATTTTGCAAAAATTGGAATACCAGCCCTCTATATTGGAACCGGAATAGATCATTTTGAAAAAGGGAAAGAATACGGAAAGCAGCTGCAGGACGATTATACAGCAAAATATTATCATAAACCATCTGATGAATATGACCCAAGTCGCTGGAATCTCGATGGGGCAGTAGAAGATGTGCAGCTTTTATACCAAGTGGGCAGGAGATTAGCCAATGATTCTAAGTGGCCTCAATGGAAGCCAGGTTCAGAGTTTAAGGCGGTTAGAGAGGAATATTTAAACAAATAAGTTTGTGCATCTTAGAATAATATTTCTCGGTATAGTATTGATTGTCCTAAGTTTTGGACAGGTGAAGTCTCAAGACTTCGTTCCATATCGTTCAGTTTATGTAGAACTAGGTGGTGCTGGACTCCCTTATTCCTTCAATTACGACTTCAGGTTTGACAAAAAAGATATTCATTCTTGGGGTATGAGGGTTGGTGCAGGTGGTTATGCATTTTTTGAGGGGGATAAATTTTTTTCACTCCCAGTTTTAGTAAATAAGCTATATGGTCCAGGCCCTGGTTATTTTGAAATGGGAGCTGGGTTAACTCTCGTGGCATTTAGCAGTTCCAAACCAAACTCTAGGAGTGACTTTACCCAATTTGTCTTGCCTTTTGAGGGGTCTCCCAATATGATGGGAGTCATGAGTTTTGGGTATAGACACCTTCCCAAGCAAGGCGGATTTACTTGGAGGACTAATTTGAATCCTGTTTTCAATACCAAAGGGTTTTGGCCTTTGTGGATAGGAATAGGGATTGGATATGCCTTTCAATAAGCTATAGGACCGTTTTTTGAAATTCTTGTTAGTAATGCAAACAAAAAGTGAATTTTTGTAAACTCTTTTACATACTTCATCGTTACAGAGTTTGTTTTGGTAAAAACTATGGAGAAATTACTCAAAAACATGCGGGTAGATGTAAATGATAAAATTTACTTGAAAGACCCCTTTAGCTCAGATTTAGGTAAGGAAATTATTAATAAAAGCCTTGTATTAATTCCTGAACTTGGGCTTGAGCATTTTACATTCAAAAAATTAGCATTGAAAATTGGCTGCACTGAAGCAGCTATCTATCGATATTTTGAAAATAAGCATAAAATTATGCTATTTTTGACATTATGGTACTGGGGTTTTTTGGAGCAAAATCTAGTATTATCAACTTTAAACCTGAAAGACCCTAAAGAGAGGCTGAAAATTGCCATACAAATTTTAGTTTCTGGTCCGATTTATAAAATCAATGATTTTGTTGATCCCATTCCCTTGAAAAAATTAATCATCGACGAATCTACCAAAGCATATATGACCAAAGAAGTAGATGATGATTATAAAAACGGTTTCTTTAACCTATACAATAGGCTAGGTGAGCGAATTGCAAATATAATTCTCGAAATAAATCCAACCTACGAATTTCCTAAAACGCTGGTTTCTACTGTAATGGAATCCAGTCTATTGCAATCTTATTATTCAGAACATATTCCAAGTCTTACTGATATTCACCCCATGGATAGTAAGAAAGTGGAGTTTTTCCAACAACTTGTATTTAAAGCCATAGCAAATGAAAATTGAAGTAGCACTGACTCCTTTGAAAAGATTTTTAAGATTTCTTAACGAGGAAAAAAGAGATGTCTATGCGATTTATTTCTACGCCATTCTCAATGGATTAGTATCACTTAGTTTACCTTTGGGTATTCAGGCCATTTTGAATTTTATTCTAGGAGGTAGGATTAGTACTTCTTGGGTCATACTCGTCGTTGTAGTAGGAGCCGGTATCTCCTTTGGCGGATTTCTCCAAATCAGTCAGCTATACCTTACGGAAAAACTTCAACAAAGAATTTTTACAAAATCTGGTTTTAGTTTTGCGTATCGTTTACCAAGGTTGAAGCTAGATGCCCTACATGATAAGCATGCACCAGATCTTGTCAATAGGTTTTTTGATGCGGTCAATCTTCAAAAGGGGATGGCTAAGATTTTAATAGATTTTTCCACTGCATCCATACAAGTATTCTTTGGGTTGCTTTTGTTGGCATTGTATCACCCATTCTTTATCATTTTTGGATTTATATTAATCCTATTGTTGATTTTGATTTTCTACTTCACCAGTCCCAAGGGAATGGAAACTTCTTTGAAGGAATCCACTTCTAAATATAAAGTAGCTTATTGGCTTGAAGAGATTGGAAGAACAATGGCGACCTTCAAGTTGGCAGGGACTTCTAAGTTGCCATTTATGCGCGTAGATAAGTTATTGCAAACTTATGTGGAGTTTAGAAATAAGCACTTTGCGGTATTGATGTTTCAATATAAAATCTTGATTGCGTTCAAGGTCTTGATTGTTTGTTCTCTTCTTGTCGCAGGTAGTTTGCTATTGATCAATAATGAAATAAGTATTGGTCAGTTTGTTGCTGCCGAGATCATCATTGTTTTAGTAGTAGGCTCAGTTGAAAAATTGATTTTGACACTTGAGGCTGTTTATGACACCCTGACTGCTACCGAGAAAATGGGTCAAATCATGGATTTGCCTGTTGAAAGAATCGAAGGAACTGATAAATCACTTACTAGTGAATTCACAGGTCTAGAATTCAAAGTTCAGAATGTAACATATCAATCTAGAGATCTACAAGTCAATATATTGGATGATGTCTCTTTTCACTTGAAAACTGGAGAGAAAGTATTACTCACAGGGTCAAGTGGTAGTGGGAAAAGCACCCTAATGTACTTGATGGCAGGACTTTATTCTGATTATAAGGGTAAGATTTTCGTCAATGGTCTTCCCATTGATATGATGAATTTGGATAAGTTCAGGAGCTTCGTAGGTGATAGCTTGACACATCAATCAATATTCCATGGATCTATCTATGAAAATATCACCCTAGGAAAAGATGTGGAGTCCAAACAGCTGAAAGAAATCATAGAGCTGGTTGGCTTAAAGGAATACGTTTTTGCATTGAATGATGACTTAGATACCATGCTTATGCCAGAGGGCAAAGGGCTTAGTAAGAAGATCATCAGTAAGATTATCATGGCTAGGTGTCTAGTGGGTAATCCTAAGGCATTGATTCTAGAGGACTTATTTACTTATTTTGATCCTGAGTTGAAGAAAAGTATCGGAGATTACATTTTGGCAGGTCCATGGACTACGATGATGATATCTGATGATTTGGATTTGCTTAAAAAAGCACCGAGAGTCATAGAGCTGAGTAATGGGAAAATCATTTTCGATGGCCCAAGTGATGCTTATTTTGAATTTAAAAACCTTTAATCTTCTAGCCCTATGTTAAATATTTCAAGAAATAACGTCGAGAAGAAAGTATCCTTTGAAGGTTTCAAGAGTTTAGTAATGTCTGAACCTACGGATCAGAGCAAAAAAAGAGTGCGTGTTCTTTTGTGGTTTATGCTAGGAACAGTGCTATTTATATTTCTACCATGGACTCAGAATGTAAGGTCCAATGGCTATGTGACTGCATTACGTCCAGATCAAAGGCCTCAGACTGTGCATTCTATCATTGCAGGTAGGATAGAGAAATGGTATGTATCTGAAGGAGACTATGTGAGTAAGGGAGATACTATCTTATTGATATCTGAGATTAAAGATGACTATTTTGATCCACAGCTACTGGAGAGAACGCAGCTACAAGTAGATGCTAAAGTCTTATCTGCCAAGTCATATGAACAAAAGGTAAAAGCGCAGCAAATTCAGATAGACGCCTTAAGGGCAAATAATATACTTAGAAAGGAACAGGCTACTAATAGGCTTCGAATGGCTGAGCTAAAAGTAACTTCAGACAGTATTCGATTTGAGCAAGCCAAAGTGAATTATAGTATTGGTGAGCAGCAGTTGGTGCGAGCTGAAGAATTATTAGAAAAAGGTCTGAGATCTTTGACAGACTTTGAAACCAGAAAACTGAGGTTTCAAGAAGTGCAAGCAAATTTGATCGCTTCGGAAAATAACTTATTGAGTTCCAGAAATGAATTGATAGCGGCTCAAATTGAATTGAATGCTATTGATAATGACTTTAGGGATAGGATGGCCAAAGCTGAATCAGAAATGTATTCCGCTATGTCCTCTCAGTTTGACTCAGAGGCTGCTGCTACAAAGCTTTCCAATCAATTTACCAATTATGAATTCAGGGCTGGTTTTAGGCATATTTTAGCTCCTCAGGATGGGTACATTACTCAAGCTATCCAAGTGGGTATTGGCGAGACTATCAAAGAAGGTGCGCAGATTTTGAGTATTCTACCTGCTGATGCACAACTTGCTGTAGAAATGTTTGTTGAGCCAGTGGATTTGCCGCTTCTAAGACCAGGAAATAAGGTAAGGTTTATCTTTGATGGTTGGCCTGCCATTGTCTTTTCGGGTTGGCCACAGCTATCTAATGGTACTTTTGGAGGTAAGGTGGTAGCGATAGATAATTTTGCTGGTCCTAATAATAAATACCGAGTATTGGTAGTAGAAGATCCAGAAGAAGATCCATGGCCCTATGCATTGAAAATTGGCTCAGGGGCTGATGGAATTGCACTATTGAATGATGTGCCTATATGGTATGAAATCTGGCGGCAGCTCAATGGCTTCCCAGCTGACTACTACACTAGAAAAGAAAAACTTGCCAACAAGAATAATAAATAAACAAGCATGAGTTATCTCAAAGGTTTATGTTTTGGGTTTTTACTGCTGTTGAGCCAAGTTGCTTTAGCTCAGGAAGTACTCAGCTATGAGCAATACTTAGAATGGGTGAGGTTTTATCATCCAGTAGCCAGGCAAGCTGATATTAATTTGAAGTTTGGTGAGCAAGAACTTAGAATGGCGAGAGGTGGATTTGACCCGAAGCTTTTTGGAAATTATGACAACAAGCAGTTCAATGGAACTGAATATTATGATAAGCGTGAGGGAGGAATTGCTGTTCCTACGATGGCAGGTGTGGAGCTAAAGGGAGTTTTTGAACAAAATCGAGGGACATATCTCAATGCCGAAAGAACTGTGCCTAGCAATGGTTTGATTGCAGCTGGAGCATCAGTGAATCTTGGTCAAGGGCTTCTGATTGATCAAAGAAGGGCGACACTCAGACAAGCTGAGATTTACAAGGATTTGACTCAGTCAGAAAGACAACTTTTCCTCAATGATTTATATGTAGATGCCACTAGTGCGTATTGGTTTTGGTCAGCCTCTTATCAAAATCTGAAGATTTTGGAGGAAAGCGTAGAGCTAGCTCAAATTAGGTTTGAAGCAGTCAAAGAAAGCTTTGTGCAAGGTGATTTGCCTGCTATCGATACTGTGGAGGCGTACACTCAAGTGATGAATAGGATATATAGATTCCAATCTGCACAAATTGATTTTGTAGATGCATCGCAAAGCTTGAGCACCTTCTTATGGGACGAAGAAGGACAGCCATTGAATTTGATTGATGGGGTTTTTCCTCAGGATGTATTGGCACCTATTGAGCTAGACTATGACCAAGCTACATTGAGAGGCCTAGTAGCAAATCATCCTGTAATAAGGATTACTGACTTTGAATTGGCTAGTTTAGATATTGAGCGTCGTTGGAAAGCGGAGCAATTGAAGCCTATTGTGAAAGTGAATTACAATTTCCTAACAGAAACAGTAGGACAATTTAATGAAGCACCATTCTTTGAAAACAATTATAAATGGGGTGTTACCATCATGACTCCAATATTCTTGAGAAAAGAAAGAGGTGGTTTGGGACTTACCAAAGCTAAAATTGACTTCAAACAGAATGATAGAGATTTGAAATTTCTGCAGCTTCAAGCAAAACTAGAAGCGGAAATCAATAATTTTAGAACACTTGGGGATCAATTTGGCGTTTTCAATGCCAATATTTTAGGATTGGAGAGTTTGCTTGAAGGCGAGCAGATTCGATTCCAAATAGGAGAAAGCTCTCTATTTTTGATCAATGCCAGGGAGGTTTCAGTGCTAGATGGAAGATTAATTCTAAACGATCTCGCAGCGAAAAGAAAGATTGCCTATGCCAAAATGCTCAATGCTGCGGGTATTGGGTTTGAGGAGTAAAAGAATTACCTTAGCTAAACTTCTTTAGCTAAGGCTTTTTATTCACCCTCCTAGCATCCAACCTTCTCTGTATTCTCTTTTTACAAATTGATTGGCTGGGTCGAAATTAGTGACTTTCATATTTGGCCCATCCCAAACTAATTTAATTCCTCTTCCTGGGTAATCAAATCCATTTCCAGTGGTACGTGGTATTCTGTAATCATAACTTCTGATAGCTAGATTACCCATCAAAACTGACTCTGTAAGCGGTCCCGCAATTGAAAATGGAGAACTGAGATTATTGTAAGCATTGCTTCCATAGCCTTCGATACAAGCTTCTACCCAGTTATTATAATGACCAGCATCACCATTTGGAACTCGATAAAGTGTTTCAGGTACATTGATTTCGGCAGTTTTAGACGTTGGAAGAAGCTGTGGGTTCCTTCCATAGGTACCACACATCATCTTTCCTTTGGTTCCTTCTATAATGACACCATTTCCTCCATCTCCCATCACCTCATTCGGGCCGAGCTCTTCAGGTCTAGCAGGTTGTATTCCCCCATCCATCCAGTGGAAAGATAGGTCTTCTTTGCCTTCTCTTTTAAATTTCAATGTGATGTGTGAAGAAGGAGGGCAGCTATCTGGGAAATATCCTCTCTGGAACTCTCCTATGTAAACTGAGCCTACACTACATTCTGCTGACTCGGGATAGCCCAGCCCTAGAACTCTAAAAGGAGGCTCCATGATGTGACATGCCATATCTCCCAATGCTCCTGTACCATAATCCCACCAACCTCTCCAGTTGAATGGGATCAAATTGGCTACGTAATCTCTTTGAGGTGCAGTACCTAGCCATAGGTCCCAGTCCAAATCTGCGGGAGGAGTAGCGGATTCCTTTGGCCAAGGAATACCTTGAGGCCAAACAGGTCTGTCTGTCCAGCAATACACGCGTGTTGCTTCGCCAATTAATCCAGCATTGTACCATTCCATCATTTTTCTTACGCCTTCACCGGAGGACCCTTGGTTTCCCATTTGGGTTACGACTTTATATTGGTCGGCAGCTTCGGTCAGCATTCGAGCCTCATATATATCGTGGGAGAGGGGTTTTTGGACATAAACATGCTTACCAAGTTGCATGGCAGCCATGGCTTGGATGGCATGCATGTGGTCAGGGGTAGAGATGGTTATGGCATCTATACTTTGATGCTCTTTGTCAAGCATCTCTCTGTAATCTCTGTAATATTTTGCTTTACCATGATCTTCTACAGCTCTTTTGGCTCGGGTATCGTCAACATCACACAATGCTACAAATTCAGCTTTTCCAGTGTTAAATGTGCCTCTTACATCATTATAGCCCATACCACCTACACCTATGCCTGCTACTCTTAATTTATCTGAAGGAGCGATAAAGCCAGGTCCTCCAAGCACATGTCTTGGAACTAAGTAAAATCCGGCTATTGCAGTAGCAGAAGCTTTAATGAAACTTCTTCTGGAATTATGCTCTTGGGGTTTATTGTCTTTTTTCATCTTAATAGGAAAGTATTTTGGTTTGATCAATGTCTAAATTAAAGTTTTTTATTTTTTTGACTCGCTTTTGGGTTCATTTTTTCTATTAAGAGTTTCAATTTTACATGGGTGGATAGAGTAAGTTGAATTTTGAATTTAAATGACCAAAAGACAGAGAATATAGCTGATTGCTATCCATACCATTGTAAATTCAGAAAATTGGCATTAATATGCCTCTTCATTTAAAATCACAATGGGAGACTTTATTATTAATTTCAGTAATTGGATTTGGGATACACCTATGCTTGTCTTGTTAATGGGAGGCGGATTTATTCTATTTGTTTATTCAGGATTTCTACCCTTCAGGAGGTTAGGTCATGCAATTAAACTTGTGCAGGGTAAATACGACGATCAAAATCTTCCTGGGCAGATTTCCTCCCGACAAGCATTATCTGCTGCGATTGCCGCAACAGTCGGACTAGGGAATATTAGCGGAGTAGCTATAGCAATCAATATGGGAGGACCAGGAGCTATTTTCTGGATGTGGATGTCTGCATTTGTGGGAATGGCAACCAAATATTTTTCTTGTAGTCTAGCCATTATGTATAGAGGAAAAGATTCATACGGCGAAGTCCAAGGAGGTCCGATGTATGTGATAGAAGAAGGCATGGGCAAAAAATGGAAGCCTTTGGCTATTTTATTTTCAGTCGCTGGAGTTCTTGGTTTACTGTCTATTTTTCAAGCCAATCAACTTACTGCGGTACTCAGATCTGTACTTTTGATACCCAATGGGCTAGATAGTGGAGACAGTACCAAATGGGTGCTTGGAATTTCAATGATGCTGATCGTAGGAGTTGTGATTCTTGGAGGGATCAAAAGGATCGCAATGGTAGCTTCACGATTAGTACCATTTATGGTAGGAGTTTATTTCATTTCAGTGATTATCATTCTGATCCAATATATAGGTAATGTTCCAGCAATGTTGCAATTGATCGTAGTGGATGCATTTACAGGTCAAGCAGTGATGGGTGGTGCAGTAGGAGCAGTCATCATACTTGGGGCTAGAAGAGCTGCTTTTTCAAATGAAGCCGGCATCGGAACTGCGCCAATGGTGCATGGTGCTTCAAAGAACAACGAGCCTGTCAGGGAAGGTCTAATCGCCATGCTTGGGCCATTTATAGATACCATAGTCGTATGTACGCTGACTGCTTTGGTGATTTTATTGACAGGTGTCTGGGAAAGTACCGAAAATGATGGTGTGAGATTAACGCTATCTGCTTTTGAAATGGCTCTACCAGGTATTGGAAAGTATCTTTTGATGATTGCTGTGCTTGTTTTTGCAATGTCCACCATGTTTACTTACTCTTATTATGGGCATAAATGTTTTATCTACTTATTTGGCTCAAAGAAGGCAGATTATTACAACTACTTCTATCTATTGACTATTGTAGCTGGTGCTGTAGTTTCGCTTGAAGTTGTAGTAAGTTTCATTGATGGAATGTATGCTGTGATGGCTATTCCTACGATGATTTCTACTGTATACCTTGCTCCAAAAGTAAAAGCTGCCACGAAAGATTATTTCAATAGGATGGGCAAGTTATAGTTATGAAGATCCTTATCGCTCCCAATGCTTTCAAAGGCACAATTGACTCACTTGCAGCTTCTGAAATTATAAAAGTGGAGTTGGAGCAACTAAACCCTGATTTCGACATTGAAATAAGTCCCATTGCTGACGGAGGTGATGGGACTTGTGAATTGGTCGGACATGCTCTAGGAATAGAGAAAGTGGGTAAAATGAGCCTAGATGCTATAGGGAGATCGAAATTTGGATATTACTATTGGGATGAACTTCATCGTATTGCTTATTTAGATGTAAGCACAGTTTCGGGGATTAAGGATCTGAATGAATCCCAAATAAATCCCTTTATAGCCAATACTTATGGTACTGGAATCTTAATTCAAGATGCCATAGCTAGAGGGGCGGAGCAAGTTTATTTGGGTTTGGGTGGTAGTGCAAGTATCGATTTGGGTACTGGGATTCTTCAAGCTTTGGGTTTTTCTTTTTTGGACGAAAAAGGAAGAGAGTTAATCCCTTTCACAGATTTATTTTTGACAAAAATAAGTCATATCCAAAGGCCTCCTCACGCATCTAAAATTAAATTGACTTGTGTGTGTGATGTATCAAACCCTTTCTTCGGTACAAATGGAGCAATTAAGGCATTTGGACCTCAGAAGGGCTTAAATGATAGTGAAAAGGAGAGTTTTGAGGTTAACTGTAAGAGAATCATAGACCTATTTTCTAGAAAAATCTCGAAGGTGATCCCCGACGGTTCTGGTTTCGGAGCTGCTGGAGGTATTGCTTATGGATTGAGCCATTTTTACTCCGTGGAGATAGAAGCAGGTTCTAGTTGGTTTTTTAATAAAGTTAATCTTGAAGATAAAATACAGCAATCAGATATCATCATCACTGGAGAAGGTATCTACGACCAGCAATCAAAGGCGGGGAAAGGATGCTTTGCGTTACTTCAAATAGCCAAAAAGTATAATAAAAAATCTGTCTTAATAACTTCAAAGGTAAAAGGAGTTGAACCTGATTTCGATCAGGTGGTGATACTACCTGAACTAGATTTTAATAAGAAAGACTTTAAGAAATTGGCAAAAAGTAATTTAAAAAATGCCATTGGCAAAATAGATTTTCAAATAAGGCCTCAAAATTGAATTTGAGGCCTTATTTTAATTTATTGAATCATTTTGATTCTTTCTTGAATAGCATCACTGATATTTTTCTCTTCAATCAACTGTCCTTGTCTGATTTTAGAATCAAGAGAGGAACCTACAAAAATTCTTTCGTCAGCTCTCAATCTTGCTCCAGTTGTTTCTTGCCCCGTAATTCTTGAAATAGCAGTCTGAAGGAGTGGATCTCTAGTATCTCCAAATTCTCTGAAAGGAAGGTTGTCAATTTCACGGACTCTTACATTAGGTTCAAAGCCTGTACCATAGTCAGACTGATCTAAGCTGTTAAAACTTTTTGATATAATAGGCAACAGACCATAAGCATTATTAGGATTATCTCGGTCTTGAAGAGCCGCTGAACCTACATTTTTCCCGGTTGTCCTATCTCCGATAATTTCAACTTGCATATGTGGTTTTAGTCCATTGATGATCAATTCACTGGCAGAAGCTGTTCTCGTTGAAGTTAGGATATAAACTTTACCTCCTTCGAGTTGATTGCCAATGTTTTCAGTTTTATCTCTAAATTTAGTTTGTATATTTTGAAATTGTGAAAATTGGGATAGGAAACTATTATATCTGGTCTTCGAGAATATTTTTTCAGAATCCACATTTGGTGCGATTAAGCTAGCTAGATTCACTGCGCTAGAGACAAAACCACCTCCGTTGTATCTAAAATCTACAATCAATTGATTTACGCCTTCGGATTTAAATTTTGCGAAAATTTGATCCATTTGAAGATCATATCGATTATCCATTTGGTTGTTTTCGCCACTGTTGACACCAGGTGCAAAAAAATGATATACTAAATAACCTATTTTATGATTCTCAATTGTGAAAACTGTATCTAAGAAGTTAGGGTTTTCCTCGATTTCTATTGTATTGAGGTTGAAACTCTGGGGAGCACCATACATATTGGAGTTTTCATCAAAGCGTCTAATCGTAACACTATGCTGAGATGATCTCAATCTTAAAACTGATTGATAATTGCTCAATGTCATAGTAGTACCATTGATTTGGGTTAATAGATCACCCCTCCTTAATCCTTCGTTAGCAGCAGGACTATTCTTTTTCACATAAGTGATAAGTCCAACCACATTTTCATTGTCGTTACTTTCTCTCAGTAAAGTCAATTCATATCCTGCTTCTGTGGAGACTCCTGAAAGACCACTTACCAATTCTTGGTAATTTGGATAAATAGCTGAAAATCTATCTGTTGGTTTGAACAAAAATGATTCAAAATATGCTGTAGGATCAGAGGTATTAGCGATAGGGGTTCTCATGTCTTCCAACCAATAATACACCTCATCCATTACATTTTTAATCCAATTATTGATTCGTATATTCGGGTTAGGTGCTTGGGTGTCATTAGTTGGCTGTAAATCATCTTCATCTTTACATGACTGAAATAATAAAGTACTTGAAAGCACAAGAAGCAATATTAAGCGATGATAAAATTTAAACGTATTCATAACTGCTATTTTTAGAATAACAAATATATATTTTTTATGTTTTAATATAAACGAAATAGAGAGGATGTTTCGATTAGATGAGCCAAAAAAAACACCTCAATAAGAGGTGTTGATTGAAATATCTGATGTTTTGCTGTCAAGCAATTGACCCCTCTCACATTTGAGAACCCGATAAGGATATTTTCTTAATAAATCATGATTATGAGTAGCCATCAAAATTGCAGTCCCTTGCTTGTTGATTTCTTGGAATAGCTTAAAAACACCATCTGCTACATCGGGATCCAAATTCCCGGTAGGTTCATCAGCCAAAAGAATCTCTGGATCATTGATCAATGCCCTAGCTATCACCACGCGCTGTTGCTCTCCCCCAGATAGTTGGTGAGGCATTTTACTGGCCGCATCTGCTAGGCCTACTTGCATCAATACCTCAGCCATCCGATTTTTCATTTTGCTTTTATCCTTCCAGCCAGTAGCTTTCATTACAAAAAATAGATTTTCTGCTACCGATCGATCAGGGAATAATTGAAAATCTTGAAATACAATTCCTAACTTTCTTCGGAGAAAAGGTACTTCCTTGGTTTTAATTTTACTAAGATCAAAACCAACGATTTCCGCTTGCCCCATTTTTAGAGGAAGATCCGCATACAAGGTTTTTAATAAAGAACTTTTACCACTACCTGTTCTTCCTATTAAAAACACAAATTCCTTTTTTTCTATACTAAAAGTCACATTGGTTAATACGGCATCAAGGCCTTGGAATATCCCGGCTTCCTGTACATGTATGATAGGTTCTGTTTGAAAATCCATTGTTACAACTCAAGTTTTTGTAATTTCCCAAAAGGAAGGTCTTGAATCAATTTTTCTAATTCATCCTCCTTGCCCTCAAGCCCAAACTTTTCAGCATTCTTCATTGGTCGATCAGCTCTAAAGTATGCCACTAATACAAAGTTCTCATCTCTGATTTGAATGTAGTCTGGAATTTTAGCTTTACCTTTTACTTTAATGATGTACATAGGGATTTTATTGTAGTGGATTTGGATAAATTACCCATGATATACATTATTCAGCATTGATTGTTTACAGATAAATGTACATCATGGGCTTTCAGATTATTTTCCAGCTGCCTTGGCGTGGTCAGCTAAGAATGTAGCCAAACCAGAATCTGTCAAAGGATGCTTCAATAGACCTGTGATTACTTTCAATGGACAAGTGACCACATCTGCACCGATTTCTGCACATTTGATCAAATGCATAGTATGTCTAACTGAAGCAGCGAGTACTTCTGTAGCGAAACCATAAGTACTATAAATATGTACGATTTGTTCGATCAACTCCAAGCCATCGTAAGAGATATCATCCAATCTTCCAATAAATGGAGAAAGGTATGTAGCCCCAGCTTTTGCGGCAAGAATCGCCTGACCAGCTGAAAAAACTAGTGTACAGTTTGTTCTGATCCCTTCTGAATGGAAGTACTTAATTGCTTTTACACCATCTTTGATCATTGGAATTTTTACCACAATCTTATCATCGATTTTGGCTAGTTCTTTTCCTTCTTTGATCATTCCCTCAAAGTCTGTAGAGATGACTTCAGCACTTACTTTATCATCTACAATATCGCAGATAGCTTTGTAGTGTGCTCTTACATTTGCATCTCCGCTGATGCCTTCTTTGGCCATCAAGGAGGGGTTGGTGGTCACGCCATCAAGTACGCCTAGATCATAGGCTTCTTTGATTTCGTCAAGATTTGCGGTGTCAATAAAGAATTTCATTGCTATTAGGTTTAAAGATTGTTTTTATAATGCAACAAAGTTAAAGGAATATCTAGGATTTGGAAGGTTCCAGAAATGCTTTATTCCAAAAAGAACTATTAAATTCCGATTTGGTGTTGTAACCTGTTTTTAAAGCGAATTTTATGTCGAAAGCAAAAAGAAGTGAAAATAGAGTCACCATGACTCAGGTTTTCAAAACCATCATCTGGCCAAGGAAAAAACAACTCTTCATAGGTTTAATATTGATTGTAATCAGTAGACTTTCAGGTCTAGTGCTTCCAGGGGCCTCAAAAATTCTCGTCGATGACGTCATACCATCCAATGATTTAAGTTTATTAAAATGGCTGGTCTTAGGTGTGGTCTTGGCTATTACTATACAATCTGTAACATCTTATGCTTTGACACAAATCCTCAGTGTTGAAGCACAGCACTTGATCGCTAAGCTTAGGGCCAAAGTACAGAAACACATTATCCAACTTCCTGTCAGGTTTTTTGACAATACTAAAACTGGAGAACTCGTGTCTAGAATCATGACTGATGTAGAGGGTGTTAGAAATCTTGTCGGAACTGGTTTCGCTCAGATGATAGGTGGGATTTTGACAGCAATTATTTCTTTGGTTCTATTGATCTATATCAGTCCGTTGATGACTTTATACGTATTGGTGCCTGTGATTATTTTTGGTTTGATTTCATTGAAAGCCTTTGGGAAGATCAGACCAATTTTTAGAGAAAGAGGCAAAATCAATGCAGAAGTAACAGGTAGATTGACAGAAACCTTGGGGGGTATTCGAGTCATCAAAGGCTTCAATGCTGAAGCACAAGAGATTAAGACATTTGAATATGGTGTGGAACGGCTATTTCTCAATGTAAAAGCAAGCCTGACAGCCACGAGTTTTGTGACGTCTTCAGCTACTTTTCTATTAGGGCTTGCCTCAGCAGGGATCATGGGGATCGGTGGCTATATGATCATGGATGGGCAGATGACCTTCGGTGACTTTCTTGCTTTTACTTTGTATTTAGGTTTTATGATTGCTCCAATAGTTCAAATGAGCAACATAGGAAGTCAGTTTACAGAAGCATTTGCAGGCTTGGATAGAACAGAGGAAATTATGAATATGCCTTTGGAAAACTCAAGTGGAAACAGAAAGATACAATTGCCTAAAATAAAAGGAGATATACAATTCAAAGCTGTTTCTTTTGCTTATGAAGAAGGGAAAGACGTATTACATGAGATTTCATTTCTAGCTCCAGCAGGTTCAGTGAATGCATTGGTTGGAACTTCGGGTTCTGGTAAGACTACTATAGCTGGTATAGCCGCTTCTTTTTTGAATCCTGAATCAGGAAGGGTATTAATAGATGGTGTAGATTTGCAAGAAGTTACACTTGAAAGTTTTAGGTCACAATTGGGAGTAGTACTTCAAGATGATTTTTTATTTGAAGGTACCATCAAAGAAAATATTCTCTTTCCCCGTCCAAGTGCGTCATCGGAAGATTTGCAGAATGCTGTGAAGGCGGCACACGTGGATGAATTTACCGATAGGTTTGAAGAAGGGCTAGATACCTTGATAGGAGAGAGAGGGGTTAAATTATCTGGAGGACAAAGACAGCGAATAGCTATTGCCAGAGCGATATTGGCAGATCCAAGGATTTTGGTTTTAGATGAAGCGACTTCCAACCTGGACACTGAAAGTGAGTCCTTGATTCAAGCAAGTTTGAAAGAATTAATGCAAGGCAGAACCACCTTCGTCATTGCACACAGGCTGAGTACTATCAGACAAGCTGACCAAATATTGGTGATTGAACAAGGTAGAATCGTAGAACAAGGGCAGCACGAAGAACTTATCGAGAGGCAGGGAAGGTATTATCAACTTTATACCTATCAGGCTAGAATATGAAATAGAAAAAGAGAAGCAGTCGCTTCTCTTTTTCTATTTATGAATTATTTGTCAGTTTATGATAGTGATTGGTTTTCTTTAGAAGCTAATTCAAGTATCTTCTCATACTCGCTTGGTTCAAGGTCTTTGAAGAAGTAATGTACAGGATTGACGTACCTGCCATCTTTCAATATTTCGTAGTGAACATGTGGAGCCGTGGATGATCCTGTATTACCTACAGTGCCAATTTGGTCTCCTCTTTTTACTCTTTGACCCTTGCGCACGCTGAATTCATTCATGTGAGCGTATCGAGTGACAAACCCAAAACCATGGTCAATTTCTATGTATTTCCCATATCCTCCAAAAACTGTCTTGACATCAATCACAACACCATCTCCAGTTGCATAAATGGGCGTCCCTTTAGGAGCAGAAAAATCAACTCCAGTATGCATTTTTCTCACTTTAAGAATTGGATGAAGTCTATTCCCAAAGCCAGATGCAAGTCGTGTCAATTCTTCATTGATAATGGGTTGGATTGCTGGGATAGATGCCCAATATTCTTCTTTATTGAGCGCCATTTCAGAGACTTCATCGTAACTGAGGTTTTGGACATAGAGCTGTCTTTTGAGGTCATCAACCTTAGATCTAAGATCAATGATCAATTTTTCTGGATTAAGTCCTTTTTCTTTGATCTCTTTATATCGATCAGTACCACCTATCCCCGCTCTTCTGATATCTGATGGAATTGGTTCTGTCTCAAAAATCACTCTGTAAAGGTTATCGTCTCTTTGCTGAAGGTCAGCCAGCATTTGGCTCATTTGACTAACCTCAGACTCCATCAATTGATAATAATATTTGAGCTCTTTATTTTCTTTTTTTAGAATTAGCTCTTTCGGGCTATCAAAATAATAATTGAATACGATCAAAATTCCCACTGCCAGAATCAAAGCAGAAGAAAGAAAGCCAAGGGTGTTTAATGTAATATCCCACTTGCTACGCTGGTATCTTTCGTATTTACAGGTTTTTGGGTCGTAGTAATATTTTATTCTACTCATTATAATTTGCAGGGTAATTATTCTAATTTTGCAAACCTCAGTGGGGTTTGGGTGATTTCTTAGTCCGAAGCTCGCAAATATATAAATTTAGATAATATAATCCGAACATAGTCAAAAGCTTACATGGAAGCAAAGAAAGTCAGAAGTACCTTTATAGAATTTTTCCAAACCAAACAGCACCAGTTTGTTCCATCCTCACCAATAGTTGTCAAGAACGATCCTACTTTGATGTTTACCAATGCTGGGATGAATCAGTTCAAGGACTTTTTCCTTGGAAATGAAATCGCTAAGATCACTCGGGTAGCTAACAGTCAAAAGTGTCTTAGGGTTTCAGGAAAACACAATGACTTGGAGGAAGTAGGTGTAGATACTTATCACCACACCATGTTCGAAATGCTTGGGAATTGGTCATTTGGAGATTATTTCAAAAAAGAAGCTATCGAATGGGCATGGGAGCTTTTGACGAAAGTATATCAGCTACCAAAGGACAGACTTTATGTTTCTGTGTTTGGAGGTGACGAGAAAGATGGTCTTGATAAGGACATGGAAGCTTTTGATCTTTGGAAAAATATTGTTTCGGAAGATCGTATCATATTTGGTTCAAAGAAAGATAATTTTTGGGAAATGGGAGATACAGGTCCATGTGGTCCTTGCTCCGAAATTCACATAGATCTTCGTACAGATGAAGAAAGAAAAGCTGTCAGTGGTTTTGATCTAGTAAACAATGACCATCCACAAGTTATTGAAATCTGGAATCTTGTATTCATGCAGTTCAATAGATTGAGTGATGGTTCTTTGAAGGAATTACCAGCCAAGCATGTAGACACTGGGATGGGATTTGAGCGTTTGGTAAGAGCTATTCAGCAGAAATCCTCCAATTATGATACGGATGTATTCATGCCATTTATCAACTTCCTTGAAGGAAAATCTGGTAAAAAATATGGCCAGGATGAAAAAACTGACATTGCCATGCGTGTCATTGTCGATCATATCAGAGCGATTTCTTTTACGATAGCAGATGGACAATTACCTTCTAACAATAAAGCTGGATATGTAATCAGAAGGATATTAAGAAGAGCTGTTCGTTATGGTTACACTTTCCTGGGCTTCCAAAAGCCGTTTATGTATGAGATGCTACCCATGCTTGCAGAGAGTTTTGGAGAGATTTTCCCAGAAGTTGTGGCTCAGCAGGATTTTATTGGCAGAGTCATTGAAGAAGAGGAAGCTTCTTTTTTAAGGACTTTGGATAATGGGTTAAAAATTCTGGATCAAATCAAAAATGAACTTCAAGCATCAGGCGGTCAGGTGATCGATGGAAAGACAGCATTTGAGCTTTATGACACCTTTGGTTTTCCACTAGATCTCACTTCATTGATTGCCAGAGAAAATGGCCTTTCGGTGGATGAAAAGGGTTTTGCTGAAGAAATGGAAAAGCAAAAAAACAGATCAAGAGCAGCAGCAGAACAAGAAACTGGAGATTGGATCATGGTCAGAGATGACGAGGGAGTGGAGTTTGTAGGTTATGATAACTTAACCGCACAAAGTAAAATCATAAAATATCGTCAGATCAAAGATAAGAAAGGAAATAGATACCAGCTTGTTCTTGATCGTACACCTTTCTATGCAGAAAGTGGAGGTCAAGTAGGAGATACAGGGATTTTGATTTCTTCATCTGAAAAGATCAAGGTCATAGATACCAAAAAAGAAAACGATCTGATTGTACATTTTGTAGATAAACTGCCCTTAGAGCCAAATGCACAGTTTTCGGCAGAGGTAAATGCTACCAAGCGAAAGCTTACGATGAATAACCATACAGCAACCCACCTGTTGCAATCAGCACTCAAAGATGTTCTAGGAGATCATGTGCAGCAAAAAGGTTCTTTGGTGAATGAAGAACTGTTACGCTTTGATTTTTCACATTTCGCTAAATTGACAGATCAAGAAATAGCAAGGGTAGAAGCGATTGTCAATGCCAAGATCAGAGAAAATATTCAACTTTCCGAAGAAAGAAATGTGCCAATAGAAGAAGCAAAGACAAAAGGTGCAACAGCACTTTTTGGGGAGAAATATGGAGATTTTGTGAGGGTTATCACATTTGATCCGGAATTTTCAGTTGAGCTTTGTGGTGGCACCCATGTAAAGTCCACGGGAGCAATTGGACTATTTAAGATTGTATCAGAAGGTTCAATTTCTTCTGGTGTAAGAAGGATCGAAGCAATCACTGCTGAAGCTGCTGAAGCTTTTCTCAATAGTCAATTGACATTGGTGAAAGAAATCCAAGAATTACTCAAGGCACCAAAAGATTTGAAAAAGGCGGTTGAATCTCTGATCCAAGAAAGAAATGACTTGCGAAAAGAAATTGAAATGCTACATAGCAAGCAAGCTGGAGTTTTGAAAGATGATCTCTTAAAACAAGTGGAAACAGGAGATGATCTAAATAAACTATTTGTAAAAGTCAGTTTACCTTCTGCTGAGGCTTTGAAGAAAATCGCTTTCGAACTCAAAAATGAAGTTCCAAATTTAATTGCAGTGATAGCTGCTGAAATTGATGGCAATCCGCAGATTGCCGTTGTAATCAATGAAAATTTGGTATCAACAAAAGGGCTAAATGCGGGCCAAGCCATCCGAGAATTGGCAAAAGAGATTCAAGGAGGAGGAGGAGGTCAGCCTTTCTTCGCAACTGCGGGAGGGAAGAATCTTAGTGGATTAGATGCTGTAGTAGCCAAAGCTAAAACAATGTTTGCTTAAAATACCACATTTAAATAACCTCCAATTTGGTTTTAGATGATTTCTGAGCCATTTTTGGACACTTCATTCGGTTATGTTCAATAAAGAAAAGAATTAATGATGCTTTCAGCTGATATAAAGAATAAATACGAATTAGTAGTAGGTCTTGAGGTCCATGCACAGTTACTTACAAAAAGTAAAATGTATGCATCGGATTCTACGGAATTCGGGAATTTACCAAATACTCACATTTCTGTCCTTACGCTAGGTCATCCAGGTACACTTCCAAAAGTCAATAAAAAGGCAGTTGAGTTTGCTGTGAAAATGGGTTTGGCTTGTAATTCTGAAATCACGAGGAGAAATATTTTTGCTAGAAAGAACTATTTCTATCCAGATCTTCCAAAAGGCTATCAGATTACCCAAGACAAGGGGCCAATCTGTGTTGGAGGAGAAGTTCCATTGACATTGCCGGATGGTACCAAAAAGTCAGTCACATTGACTAGAATCCACATGGAAGAGGATGCAGGTAAATCCATGCACTTGGTTGGGGAAGTGGATACCCTAGTGGATTACAATAGAGCTGGAGTGCCATTAATTGAAATTGTGTCTGAGCCAGACATCAGGTCATCTGAAGAAGCATATGCTTTTTTGATGGAGATCAAAAAATTGGTAAGATACTTAGATATCTGTGATGGAAATATGGAAGAGGGTTCACTAAGATGTGATGCCAATATTTCGGTGAGGTTACATGGTGCTGCTGAATATGGAAAGAAAGTAGAGGTCAAAAACATGAACTCTTTCAGAAATGTTGCTAGAGCCATAGAACATGAGTTTGAAAGACAAATACTTTTAATCGAAGAAGGAGTAGAAATTGTATCAGAAACAAGGACTTTTGATGCTACGACTGGAACTACTGCAAGTATGCGTACCAAGGAAGACCTAAATGATTATAGGTATTTTCCAGAGCCAGACCTTAGTCCTGTGGTGGTATCTGAAGAGTGGCTAGAGTCTGTTAGAAAAGAAATGCCCGCACTTCCAAGAGAGCTTCATGCAAAGTTTGTCAATGAATATGGCCTGCCTGAATACGATGCTGGTGTACTTACAGATTCTAAGGAAATTGCATTGTATTTCAACGAGCTATGTGAAGCCACAGCCAACTACAAAGCAGCCTCTAATTGGATGATGGGACCAGTCAAGTCATATTTAAATGAATTGACGTTGCATATTTCAGACTTTCCAATTCAGCCAAATAGATTAGCAGATCTGATTGGGATTATAGATGATGGAAAAATCAACTTCTCCGTAGCTTCTCAAAAAGTATACCCTGAGATGCTGAAAAATGGAGAAAAAAGCCCACTTGAAATAGCTCAAGAGTTGAATCTAATCCAAGATAGTGATGAAGGTAGTCTTAGACCTATTGTGGAATCGGTTTTAGCTGAAAATGGAGCTAAAGTAGAAGAGTATAGGTCTGGTAAAAAGGGCTTGATGGGTATGTTTATGGGACAAGTAATGAAAAAGTCTCAAGGAAAAGCAGATCCTAAAGTAGCGACAAAAATTCTAACTGAACTTCTTGAAAATTAAAAACTATGAAGATATTCAAACATATTTTAATGGCAACCTTAGCCATTTTGTTCTTTGCATGTGGAGAATCAGAGAGAGTATTTGATGGAAAAGTAAAAGTGTCAGGAAAGATCAATAATGCTGGATCTGGAAGTCTAGTTCTTTTGAAACTTGAAGAACGATCAGAAGAAGTGGCTAAAATAGATTTAGCGGGAAATGGTAGTTTCGAATATGAGCTTACATTGGATGGGCCTGGATTTTATGAATTGAATATTCTTGACAAGAAAATGGTCAGATTGGCTCTTTATGATCAAGATGTTGTAATTAACTATGACCTTGAAGATGAAAATAGTCTTGTGATTGAAGGTTCTGAGGATTCTCAACACATGCAAAAAGTCGATAAGTTGACTGAGGATTACCAAGCAGAAATCAATAATCTGAATACTGCATATTTTGAAGCCATGACCAATAAGGATCAAGAGGCCATCAAGGAAATTCAGAATCAAGCTATGAATCTTGAAGGAGACCATGCAGTAAAAGTAAAAGCTGTAATTGATGATATGGATGGAAGTTTTGCTGCTTTAGCTGCACTGGGTATGATCAATGAAAAGAATGATTTTATTTATATCGATGAATTGGTCAAGAATTTAAATGAAAGGTACCCTAATACTAAAATGATAACTACCTTGATGGCTCAGTTGGATGACATGCGGGTATTGTCTATTGGTCAAGTAGCTCCTGAGATTTCACTACCAAATCCAGAAGGAGAGTTGGTAAATCTGTCAGACTTGAGAGGTAATTATGTATTAATTGATTTCTGGGCGGCATGGTGTAGACCATGTAGAGAAGAAAATCCAAATGTGGTTAGGCTTTACAATCAGTATAACGAAAAGGGTTTTGAAGTTTTTGGGGTTTCTTTGGATAGAACCAAAGATGCTTGGGTCAAAGCTATAGAAGATGATCAATTGACATGGACGCATGTTTCTGATTTACAATACTTCAATTCAGCGGCTGCTGCGATCTATCAAATCAATGCAATTCCTGCTACCTATCTACTTGATCCTGAGGGTAAAATAATAGCGAAGGATCTAAGAGGACCAAGCCTTGAAAATAAATTGAAAGAGCTTTTTGATTAAGTTTGAATCCAATAAAATACCCTGCCACTTACCTGTTGTAAGTGGCTTTTTTTATTCAAAAAAAATATTTTATCTTAATGGGTTGTAGCTAGTATTTATTATTGAGTTTTTCGCATACATTTGCGCGAGAAATTCGTTCTCAGGATGCATAAAGTAATTTCAAAATAAATAATTCATTTATTAATTATGGAATGCTTTTTGACTGTTAGAGGACAATCTCAAAAGGAACAAACTAAAATCTATAATTCCAAACATGAAAAAAAGAACCCTTCAATCACCTTTGAACAGATTGGTATTTATTGCACTGTTCGGCTTATTAGCCATGGGAGCTTGTAAAAGCAAGAAAAAAGTAGTTGCTGAACCAGCACCTCCTGCTCCAGTAGAGAAAGTAGAACCAGCACCTGCTCCAGCACCTGCACAGCCTTCGGCAGAAGAAGTCGCTGTAGGGAAGTTGGAAAATTACTTTAGCAGCATCGCTAACTCTACCAATGTTCAAGCTGCCAATAGCACAATTCAAGAAGCCTTGAGCATGTTTTCAAATCAAGAAACTCCAGTATTGATTGTGATCTATGAAGAGAGCGGTATCAAAGATTACGATGAGCCTACTACCATCGTTAAATATTTGAACTATCTCAAAGACACCAAGAAAAACCTAAACTTCATCAGCGATATCAGGTTAGATGCCAATGGTAGAGTATCTGAATTGGAACTTCGTCGCAAATAATCACTCAATCGATAATAATTAAACCATGAAAAAATACATTTCCCTATTCCTATTCATGTTTGTGGCTAGCGCGACCATCTCTATGGCGCAGTCAGATAACATCAGCCCAGCAAGAAAGCAAGCCATCGATTCTTTGGCTTTGGAAAAAGTAAAGGACTTAAGTAAATATATCTCTATCATCGGTAGCAAAGAGACACAATTCTCTGAAGCTAACAGAGTAATGGATAGAGCAGAAGAATTATTCGCTCCAGATGCTGAAATGGGAGTTTCTTCTTTGAACAGAAAAGAGATTGCTTACTACAAAGTGAGAAGATATTTCGAAAGATTAATGGCTTTGAACTATGATAGAGTAAACATCACTTGGTATGATATTCACTATATTTCTGATTTGGAAAGACAGCCTGATGGTAGATATGTAGGTGTGATTACAGTGTATCAAAGATTTGAAGGTACTTCTCTTGAAAGTGGCTTGAACTACAGAGATACTACGAAGAAAGACATCACTATCTATGTAGAGAAAAAACAAACTCAAATTGCAGGTAGAACAATTGAGTTCTGGGATGTGATGTTGGGTGACATCAGAGTGACTGAAACTTCAGCATGAGAAAATTAGCAGTAATAATCATTCTATTTATTACATCAATTGAGTTGGCACCGGGGCAAGGTTTATACAGCCCCGGTTCCCCTCAAGATGATGGTAGATTTGCCGCTTCAACCAAACAGGTGAATCAATTTTTTAGACGATTCAATGGAGAAGAGAGTGCTGATGGCACTAAACGTTATTATGAAGACGACTCCAATTACAGAAATAGAGAACTAAGAGGTAAATTTATTAGCATCCTTTTTGATAATGAGACTTCAGGTATTCAAAATAATCTGAAGACTGAATTCATGAAAGATGTTCTTTCTGAGCCTTTACCTCAATATTTAGCCTTTCATAGAGGTGAGTGGTTTGCGGAGGTTGCCACCACTTTTATTTATAAAGGAAAAAGAGAAAATGTCACCTTGTTCATGAAGCTTCAGCCTGAGGGTTTGGGCTATGAATGGGTAGTAGATAGAGTGAGTTTCGCTCCATTTAAGAATTTATTTAAAAAACCGCAAGGTGATCAGAAGTCTTTCCTGCATCCAATGAGTCATGAAATTGGATTTATGAATTTGAGAAAGGCTTTTCAGGATAATAAATTACCTGAAGCATACACACCTAAAGAGTATGAACCAGATTATTTGACCTTGTTTTTGTACGAAGTCAAGAATGGAAACTTGAAATTTGATAACATCTCAGATGTGAAATTTCATTTCTTTCAAATCAACGATTGGTATTTTGAACTGAATCAGTTCAATAGACCAGGATTTAATACAGGTTGGCTTATTAGCAATTTGATCAAGCTAAAGCCAGGGGATAAAGAAGTTGTTCAAAAATTCATTTATGACCAGAACTAGGTTAACATATCTTTTTTTTGCCATTTTTATTCTAAATGGCTTCGTTTCCAAAGCTCAACAAGCTTTAGGGGATTATACCAAGCAAGAAATCAAGGATCTTAGCCAAAAGGTTGAGGATCAAGTTGCTTTCTTGGAGTATTTTTTCAACACAGTAGGGAGTAAGGATACTCCTGCTAGAGATAAAGATGTGATTATAAGAGAGAGTTATAAGAAGATTTTTAGAGACCATTTGGTACAGGTTGAAGATGATTTGTTATTGGACAGGAAAGTCATCACCAACAAGGACATTACAGCATATTTGAAAGATATTGAGTTCTTTTTCAAGGATGCATCATTTAAGTTTAAGGTAAGAGAGGTGAAACCATTTTTGAGAGATAATGGTGAATTATCTTTTGTGGTATCTCTCGACCGAACATTGACAGCCACAGGTTTAAATAAAGAAAAAATCACCAATACTAAGGAGCGATTCATTGAAGTCAATGTGGATAAAAAGTCCAATGAATTGAAAATCGCGAGTATTTACACAACTAAATTGAGTAGGGATGAGGAGTTGTTGGAGTGGTGGAAGCGATTGTCATTTACTTGGGAAAACTACTTCCGTAAGAAAGTTGGTTTGACTGATTCAGATTCGGTTACAATTGAGCATTTGTACAAAATCAGCTCAATTGACTCCATCAACCTTTCTGGGAATCAGTTTGTCGTGGATCTAGAACCGATTGAGGCACTTAGAGAACTGAAATTTCTAGACATTAGCAATACACAAATCAAAGAGTTGAATCCTATCAGCAATGTCACCTTCTTATCTTATTTGAATATTGCTAACACTCCAACTAAGGATATCCAATTTATCAAATATTCTGATAGATTGACGCATCTGAATATTTCAAATACAGAGATTAGTGATATCAGTGAATTGGGAAATTTAAAAGGACTTTCAATTTTAAGAGCACAGAATACACCGATCACAAGTTTCGCAGTACTCAATTCATTTTCTGCCTTGAGAACGCTCGATTTGAAAGGTAGTGGGTTCAATAACTTGGAAAATATCCAAGAGCTTGATCAGCTTGTATCTCTCGACATCAGTTCCAATTATTTGATCAATTTTGAATTGCTTTCAAGCTTAGTAGACCTTGAAAATATCAATCTTCAAGAGACGAATATTGTTGATTTGACGCCCTTGAAGGAATTAAAAAAGCTCAAAGTAGTCAATATCAATCAAACGGAAGTCTCTGATATCAATGCCCTTGATGCCATGCCCTCACTACAACGAATCTATGCAGATAGGACACGCATAGAAGAATGGGTTGCTGATGAGTTTGCTAGAAGAAACCGAAGGGTGTTGATGATTCATCATGTGGAGAATCTTCAGACTTGGTGGGATGGTTTGTCTCAACCTTGGAAAGAAGTTTTTATCAAGATCAATCCAAATCTCAATAGGGCTGAACCGAGTATAGAGGAATTGTCTACCCTAGTTGGTATGGATTCCTTGGATTTATCTGGTAGTGGAGTAATCAATCTCGGACCAGTATTAAAGTTCAAAAAAATCAATTATTTGTCATTTGATGATACAGAAGTTGTGGATTTGTCTCCCTTGGCAGATATCAAAACTTTGGTAAGAATCACAGGTAGAAATGCAGATGTGAATACATTGCAGCCTTTGGTCAATCTTCCAAATGTAGAAGTACTTGATTTTAGAAATAACCCAATCAATTCCATCAGTGCGCTGACTGCGGTCAAGTCCTTGAAATATCTCAATGTTGATAATTCTAATGTTGGGCACCAGGAAGTAGTTTTGCTATTGGAGCAAAATCCTTCTTTAAAAATCATATTCAGGACGGAAGATCTGATTGAATGGTGGGATAGTATGGATGAAAATTGGCAATCTTTGATCAAAAAGTATTTCAACGCCACAGAAAATCCTAACTTGGAAGAACTGCATATTTGGACTTCTAGCAAGTCATTGAGCATAGAAAAGGAATCTGTTTCAAATTTCAGGAACCTGAAGGCTTTCATTAATCTGAGAAGTTTGAAGATCGTCGATGTACCTGCGATGGATTATTCAGCTTTGAATGAGATGCTTTTACTGGAATCTTTAACTATCAATCAAGCACCTATTTCAAATCTCAATGATGTTGCTCAACTTATCAAACTCACCTATTTGGATCTTTCAAATACAGGTATTGAAGACTTGAGACCATTGTCGTCACTTAGGAACCTGAGTACTTTATTGATTTCAGGTACAACAATCAAAAACCTGCGAGGTCTAGAGTCCCTTTATTCTTTAGAAGAATTAGATATTGCCAGTACCAATGTGAGGTCATTGAAGCCAGTACAAGGGCTCACTAACCTGAATAAGTTAAGCTGCTTCAACACAAGGATAAACAAAAGAGGAGTAGATAATTTTAGGAAATTAAACCCTGAGTGTGAAGTGAGATATTATTAAAAATAAAAGGTAAAGGGGTTGATTTTCAATCCCTTTACCTTTTGATTACCTGTTCTAGACTTTCTCTAAGAATAGCACCCATATTTTTACAGCTTAAGAATTTTTCGTTTTTATAGTGTTTGGCGAGGTCTATTTTGAGATGCGCAATATTCTCAGGAGTAGAGATTTTATCCTGTTCCATGCTTCTCAGGATATCTTCAATTTCTTTTGAGGAAGATTTGAGTCTGTTGGCTATCAAGGCTCGCTCTTCCCGCTGATATTGTACCATAGACTCAGACGTGATATGCTTGATGCCCAACTGTATCAGAGCATTGTTTTCTTTGAAATACTGAGGGAGGTAAATGGACTTTTTACCTTCATAGGATTGCTGATCAAAGTCAATCGCTCTGATTCTATAATGTGTTTCTTCAAAATCAGGAGTGACGTCAATCACGAAGTTTGACGAGTGCATATCACCCAGAAGCCTGACAAAACACCTTTCATTAAACTTTACAAACTCCTTGGCTAATCGGATAGGGTTGAGCAAACTGTCATGGATATGCTGTTTCATAAACATCTCCCCAGGAATACCAGCGATATGCTCTTCTATAAGCGTATTTTCATGCACGAGATATGAAATTCTATTTGGCGAGAGGAGATGTTCTAACTCTAACCCATATACCCTAGATGCATCTGCATTTTTGACATAGAAGTAATCGAAGTTATCATTGATTCTATTGACAATCCTTACCCTGTAAGGCTGTGTATTGCCGTAAACGCACAAATCTATGCGGTCTACATAGAGGTGTTTCATGACAGAAATATCACCTTCAGCCTTAAGGATTGCATAGATTTTTTTGACATTGTAGTGGATTTCTTCTCGATCAGATTCATTGAAAAATACAGTTTCCCATAGCGTATCATTACCCTTGAAATCATACAATGGGATAGAACTGCTATACCGAAGTAGGTCCTTATAATGAATAGGGAAGCCTGCCTCTCTACCGTATTTGACTAAATAGCTTCTGAGTTTTTCGCTGATTGGAAATACAAGCTTCTTTTTACTGATCAATGCCATCGTCTATCTATTAGGATTCGATCAGTTCTTTTTCTTTTTTCTTTAGGTTTCTATCAAAAATAAATGGCCCAAATGGTAATACGGCGGCAACTAAACCCAAAAATGTCTTACTGAAACTCCAATCAAGTTTTTTTGCAGTAGGAAAAATGACATAGATATAAATGACAAAGAGGATTCCATGAGCCCAACCAACTATTTTGACTGCCATGGGCATATCAAAAACATATTTTAGAGGCATGGCAATAAAAAGTAAGAGCAAGAATGACAGACCTTCTACGATGCTGATTTTTCTAAAGCGCTTGAGCCACTTGATTTGATTTTCTTTTATAGACATGAAGATTTTATTAAGATTTGATACCAAATAATACTTGTAGTTTGCTCCAGAGTGATTTTTTCAGGTTGATTTGAGCATTGATATCTTTGAGATCATCTGCAAATAGGAATTCGACACCTTCATCATTTAAGATTTCGTAATTGTGTTGTTTTTTGTTAGATAGTTCATGATTCAGTTTACCGAAAACCAAAATTTTGCTTGGATTGAGTGTTTCTATCGACTTGAGTGAAACTTCTTCTACTGATTCAGAAGCAGCTAATGCGATATCTTTTAGCGAACAACCTACAGCACCTAGGATTTTGAACAAAAACTCTCTCAGTTCAGGTTCCAAATGACTTCCTTGATAGATGATCATGATTGCTTTTCCAAAGTTACCTTCAAAAATCAAATCATCTTCTTGCCTCTCTGGGGTATCAACTTCGATTTCAGATTCTGAAGAGTCGTTGAATAGATTACTGATTAATTTAGGAACTTCCTCTTTGACCACTACTAGCTCTGAATCTAGAAAAAGACTAAAATGCTTCAAATTCATGTTTTCCATGTGGCTAAATTGCTTAAAAATTATGGCTCAAACAAACAAATTCTCTGCCCTTATTATAAAAAAAGGTGGCTTGAAATAATCTTTCAAGCCACCAGTATCAATTAGTTTTTAATCTTCTTTTTTGTTTTCGAGATCAAAAATTGATCTTAACTCAACTGCATCTTTTGGATCCATTCTTTTTGCTAAAACAAGCCTCAGCTGCCTTCTTCTCAAAGCCCCTTCATACAGTTCAATCTCTTCTTCTGATACTGGCTCTACTTCTGGAACTTCTATAGGTCTACCACCTTGATCTACCGCTACAAAAGTAAAAAAAGCTCGATGAGTTGTGATCTTTTTATTTGCCGGAATATCTTCTGCAAACACTTCAATGAATACTTCCATGGAAGAATTGAAAGCTCTGGTAACTTGCGCTTTAAGTGTCACCACATTTCCCAAGGCAATTGGATGCTTGAAAGAAATGCTGTCTGCAGATGCAGTAACTACGATTCTATTGGAGTGCTTTTGCGCGGCGATAGCTGCCACTACATCCATCCAGTGCATCAATTTGCCTCCCATGAGGTTGTTCAAAGTATTGGTATCATTGGGTAATACCATTTCAGTCATGATGACTTCTGATTGCTTGGCTAGTTTCTTTCTTGTCATAAAAATTATATTTTATACAAAAATACAGAATAAATTATCAATTTGAAAGAGATTAAGGTGTTTAATCCATATAATATTTTGATCATTATTTTGATCTCCAGCCTTCCTCGCCTAGTAAAGGTACAAAAGCAAAATTGTCATACTCCTCTTGAATAATTTGCTTTTCAGTTTTTTTGGTCAGTTTCATCATTTTTTGTGTATTTCGATCTCCTACAGGGATGACAAGAATTCCACCTATATTGAGCTGTTTCAGAAGAGAATTGGGAACCACAGGCGCTCCAGCTGTTACAATTATCTTATCAAATGGCGCTTGTGATGGAATTCCTTGTGAACCATCTCCAAGATAGAAATTGATCGGAATACCTAGCTTGGTGAGAAATTTCTTTGTTCTATCATACAGTTTTTTTTGGTATTCTATGCTGTGTACTATGCCACCCATCAAATGGAGTATGCTAGCTTGATAGCCAGATCCAGTTCCTATTTCGAGAATCTTGTCCCCGGGCTTGATTTCCAAGAGTTCAGTCTGAAAAGCCACCGTATAGGGTTGAGAGATTGTTTGACCTTCTCCAATTGGAAAAGCTTTATCTTCATAAGCATGGGAGTCTAATGCAGTATCGAAAAAAAAGTGTCGTGGCAAAGTATTGATTGCCTCAAGTACAGCTTCGTTTTTTATTCCTTTGGATCGAAGGATGCTTACTAAAGCTTTGCGCTGTCCTTTATGTCTATATGTGTCTTCAAGTCTAAGCATGAATGTGGAAAAAGATTTTATTAGAAACTTTAATTGAGACTGCTAAGTTAAGGTTTAAAATGGCTTAATTTGAACAATCGATCATTTGCTGTTTTGATCACCTGAATCTTTGATATTTAAATTTTAGAAGGAAATGTTTACTGGAATCATAGAAACCATCGGGACAATTAAAAATATAGAAAAAGAAGGAACCAATATTCACTTTGATTTAGAATCACCAATCACTGCTGAGTTGAAAATAGATCAATCAGTGGCTCACAATGGAGTTTGCCTGACTGTTGTTGCCATCGAAGGTGCTGTATATAGGGTGACAGCGATAGATGAAACACTCAAAAAAACGAGTTTGAAGAATTGGACCGTTGGTAAAAAGGTAAATATCGAAAGGTGCATGCCTGCCAATGGGAGGTTTGACGGACATATCGTACAAGGTCACGTAGACCAAGTCGGTAGGGTAGAGGCGATTTCAGAACAGGATGGATCTTGGATTTTTGATTTTTCTTTTGATGCCAACTCTGGAAATGTCACGGTAGAAAAAGGATCAATTACCGTGAATGGAACAAGTTTGACCTGTTTCAACTCAAAAAATGGAAGATTCTCGGTAGCCATTATTCCTTATACTTATGAATTCACCAACTTCCACCAACTCAAAGTTGGAGATGAAGTGAATTTGGAATTTGATGTGATTGGAAAATATATTCAGAGGATAATTAGAGGCTACGAAGCTTAACGAACTGATTGTGTACTCAATTTGTGAATAGCTTGGCTAATATACCAAGCTCCCCAAGCGGCTGAAACTCCCACTAAGCCACCTACAGTCACATCCGCTGGGTAGTGTACACCTAAGTAAATTCTGGTATAGGAAAAGAAAGTAGCCCAGAGAAATAGCCATTTGATATGATCATGTTTTTGACCTAATGTCAGGTACATGATCATAGCTATTCCAAAGCTATTGGAAGCATGAGACGAGGCAAATCCATAAAGGCCGCCACATTTACCGTAGTTATGGACTATTCCATCCCAAATTGGATCATGGCAAGGTCGTAATCGTTCAAAAAACGGTTTCATAAATCCCGAAGTAAATTGATCAGCAAATAGAATAGTCAATCCAATTCCAATGAAAACCCACCAAGATGATTTGCCATAGTGCCTAATCACTAAGAAGCTCAAAAACAAATACAGGGGAATCCATGGCCATGTTTGGGTCAACTGAAACATGACTGGGTCTAGCCAATCATGATGAAAGCTATTCAAATAGATGAATAGACCTTCATCCCATGCTTTGATTTTTTCAATCATAATTCCGTTTTCAAACCCAGTTGATATCTTTCTTTAGCAATGCAAGTGTTTTTGCTTCTTCAGAACCGACTTCAGGTTGATGCATGTATTGCCAATTTGCTACAGGTGGCATACTCATCAGTATGCTTTCTGTTCTGCCATTGGTATCCAATCCAAACTTCGTTCCCGCATCCCAGACTAGGTTAAATTCCACATAGCGCCCTCTTCTCAAAGCTTGCCATTGCTTTTCTTTCTCTCCGTAAGCCAGTTTACTATTTTTATTCATAAAGTATCTATAGACTTTGGGGAATAAATACCCGATGGCTTTTGCAAATTCAAAAATTTGAGTCATCTCTGAGTCATCTTTTGAACTCAATCTATCAAAGAAGATTCCGCCTATCCCACGGGTTTCATTCCTATGTTTGATAAAAAAGTAATCATCCGCCCATTTTTTGAATTTTGGGTAATAGTCAGGGTTAAACTGATCACAGGTATCTTTAATAGCTTGATGAAAATACTTGGCATCCTCTTCATCCACATAATGTGGCGTCAAGTCTATACCTCCGCCAAACCAATTGACCCCATTGCTCATCTCAAAATAACGGATATTCATGTGGATGATAGGAACCATAGGACTTTCAGGGTGAATCACAATAGATACACCCGTTGCAAAAAAATCTGCTTGGTCTAGCTGAAGCTTTTGTAGGATTTTGTCAGGAGTCGGACCTTCTACTGCTGAGAATGCCACCCCACCTTTGGCGATGATATTTCCATCCTGAATGATTCTAGTGCGACCCCCTCCGCCTTCTGCACGAGTCCATTCGTCTTCTATGAATTTTGCTTTGCCATCTTCAAGTTCTAGCTCACTACAAATATGGTCTTGTATCAACTTGAAGTCTTCGGCAATTTGATTTTTATTTATCATTTTTCTTTTTCAATCTTCTACTTCCAAAGCTTCTAAAATATCCGCTAATTCATCAAAGTCCTTCAACCCAGGCTTGATTTCGTGTCCTCCTTGCAAGCAAATTCCTTTGACACCTGTTTGATTCAATGTTTTTTCGATTGTGTCTGCTTCTAAACCAAAGCCAAGTAGCACATCACATTTTGATGATAGTTCGCTGATTTTATTGGCAACGGTATCATTCAATTCAAGAGAAGTACTATCTAAAAGAATAACTACTCCGAAGCTTTTATAGGAGTTTGATTTAGCGATGATTTCATCTAGCTCTGAAGCTTCATGAATCGTTATTTTAAGTATCAAACCATAACCAGAATTTACCAACATTTTGAGATGGATTTCTTCTTGAATTTGAATATACTTGATGCCTTCATAGCTTTGTAAAGTGCTGAGAATAGTGTCGGGATGGGCAGTTTCAAATTCGGCAACGTATTCCAAGCCAGAAAGCCAATCAGTTATTTCTTTGAATTTTTCAGGAGAAATAAAATCTTCATGACTTTGTTCCAAGTTGAAACCCATCAGATTGACGTACATTCCAGCACAGTACCGGGCATCACTTAAATTGTTGATATTGCTTACTTTGACAAAAGTTTTCAGAGACATGCTTAAATATTTTGTTTTTCTGACTGCTAAGGTAAAAGATTTCGATCGAAAAATGTATTTTTAGCCCATTGTACCGATCAGTATGCTTAGAAAATATGTCATAGTTTTATACTTATCTATTGGTCTTGTCCTAGGGTGTAGAGAAGTAGAGGACCCTACACGAGATCTTGGTTATGATTTTCAACCATTAGAAATTGGAAACTTCTGGGAGTATGTCGTTGAAGAGACTATTGTATTTGGAGAGAATGATTCTGAAACGAGTAATTTTTTCATCAGAGATAAGGTAGACTATAGCTATAGAAATGAGGCAGGAGAGATCGTCTATGTAATCTTACGCGAAAAGGGGACTAGTCGAAATAATTATATCAGTGATGGTAATTATGCACTTTTTATTAGAAACAATGCTTTGGTACGCATGCAAAATAATGAAAGAGTAGTGATGTTAGCATTTCCTCCGCGATTAGGAAGATCATGGGATGGTCGAGTCTATTCAAGTAACCAATCAGAACAGTTTGAGATAGATTTACTTGGTGGGTACGCCTTAGACGATAGGAATTATACACAGGCGGCAAGGGTTTTGCAAGAAGATGATGATGATTTGATTACTTTTCGAGACAAGAGATATGATGTTTATGTGAAGGGAATAGGTCAGATTGAACATTATTATGAAGTATTGACTTATTGTTCTAGAAATGACTGTTTGGGACAGCAGTTAGTTGATTCGGGTCGAAAAACCCACATGAAGATTATTAATTATGGAAGGAATTAGACTTGTATTTGTGTTTTTGTTTGTGTTGGTCATGGGATCAGTACAAGGACAAAGCAAGTATGCCATTCATTATAAATTTAAGCCTCAGGATGCTTACAGCTTGGATAGACCACAAGAATTTTTGACAGCAAAAGCTATAGAGCGTCGAGACCGGTATCAAATCCCTTTAGATTCGATGGATTTGCCAGTTTCTGAAAAGTATATCTCTACCATATCTGAGTTGACTGAAAGTATGCTTTACCATATCAGTTGGTTCAATGCATCCTTGGTAGTCGCTACAGAATCACAGATACAAGAAATAGAGGCTTTGGATTTTGTAGAGAAGGTAGTGTATGCAGCACCAATCATCGGAAATGGTGCAAGGTTGATTCAGAAAATCAAAAAGGGCTTCAATCTAAAATTGAATCTAAAAAACGCTAGGGTTTCCTCAAATGTATATGATTTTCAAAACGGACTTTTGGGAATACCTGAAATGCATGAACTTGGATTTAAAGGAGAGGGCATTACTATTGCAGTTTTTGATGCAGGATTTCCAGATGTGAATAACATTGAAGCTTTTAGTCATTTGTTTGAAAATCAGAGGATTGTTGGAGGGAAGGATTTTGTGGATTTAAATAATCAAAATATATTTTTTAAAAATCAGCATGGAATGAATGTACTTTCTGCCATTGCCTCAAATAAACCAGGGGAGCTTGTAGCGGGAGCCCCAAACTCTAATTATATTTTATGTATTACTGAAGATACTTCCAGTGAATATAGAATTGAAGAGTATAACTGGGTGAAGGCAGCCACATATGCAGATAGCCTTGGGGTAGATATTATCAATTCCTCTTTGGGGTATTTTGACTTTGATGATCCAACTATGGATTACACTGTCTCAGATTTGAATGGTCAGATTGCGATAATTTCAAGAGGAGCAGATATTGCACAAAATAAGGGTATTCTAGTTGTGACAAGTGCTGGGAACTATGGAAGTGTGGGTGAATCTTCCGTCACTGCACCAGCGGATGCACATGGAATTTTGTCAATTGGCGCAGTCAATAGTTCATTGGAAAGGGCAGGTTTTAGCTCTAGGGGTCCTACAGCAGATGGTAGGATAAAGCCAGAATTGAGTACTTTGGGACAAGGAGTGTATATTTATGTTCGTCCTAATATCAGCGTTTCTCAATCAAGTGGCACATCCTTCTCTGCGCCTCAAATTACTGCATTAGCGGCCGGGCTTTGGCAAGCAAAACCAGAATGGACAAAAGATGAATTAATTGAGGCGTTGATCCAAAGTGGTTCTCAATTTGAATCTCCAGACAATCTTTTGGGCTATGGAATTCCAAATTTTTCAAGGGCTTATTTTGGGGAAGTTTTGAATATTGAAAACTCTGAGCCTGAAATCAAATGGAAAGTATTTCCTAATCCACTAGAAGGTTCTATTATAAACGTTGAATTTGGTAATCGTTTAGATGCTTCATTTCTTTTAATAAATTCAACAGGAACTGTAATCCAGTCAGGTGAGATGAGCAGGGAATCCAGTCAAAATCCATTTGAGATTTCGACCCCCAATTTACCTGTGGGAGTATATGTGCTAGAGGTAAGAGATGCTGCTACTGTCAAAAGGATAAAATTGATAAAAAAATAGGGGGCTATAATCTTTTTTATTTCCTTTGCAGCAAATATAATTTTGCTCAAAATGTCCGTAAAAATAGCTCCTTCCATATTAGCTTCTGATTTTGCTAATCTCCAAAAAGAAATTGAGATGCTCAATGCATCAGAAACTGATTACATTCATGTAGATATCATGGATGGTGTTTTTGTACCTAATATTTCCTTTGGTATTCCAGTAACTGAGGCTGTCAAGCGACATGCAAAAAAGCCACTTGATGTTCATTTAATGATCGTCAATCCTGATCAATATCTTGAAGCATTCAAAAATGCTGGTGCGGCAATAATTTCAGTTCACTATGAAGCATGTACACATTTGCACAGAACATTACAAGCTATCAAACAGCTTGGTTGTAAAGCTGGAGTGGCACTCAATCCACATACCTCAGTCGAATTATTGAAAGATGTGATCAATGATATTGACTTGGTGTGTATCATGTCTGTTAACCCAGGTTTTGGTGGGCAAAAATTTATAGAGCAAACCTATCCTAAAGTAAAAAGATTGAAAGAAATCATCCTCGAGCATGGGGCTTCTACCGAAATTGAAATTGACGGTGGGGTTAACAAAGACAATGCACCATTGCTGAGAGCTGCTGGAGCAGATGTTTTAGTTGCTGGAAGTTTTGTCTTTAATTCACCAGATCCTATTCAGACTATCAAAACCCTGAAAGCAATAGAATAATATTGAATTTTGAAATTACCTTCGGTCAGAATTATTTGCCTTTTAACAATTATTGTGGTTTAGTTTTTGCATATTTCCTTGTGAAAATGCGTTTTAAACGTTTTATTGTAAATTGATTTTATTAAAAAACTAAATTTAAACTATTGTCATGATGAAAAGAGTGTTTGTACTAGCCTTCTTGATGTTGGGATTGATGAGTGTTCAGGTGAATGCTCAGGATGAGTCAGAAGAAGTGACTGAAGAGGAAATGATGAAATTTGCTTCTATGGAGGCACAGTTTGCGAAGTTTATAGCTAAAAAGCAAGCTGAAATGGAAGATATGATCAAGACGAATGAGGTGATCGAAGGAGGAGGTGCAAGATACAATGAAATCAAAGCAGCTTGGGGTAATGAAGAGAAAATGGCCGAAATTGAAGTGACTGAAGAAGAAAAGGCAGAATATCAAAGAATACAGGACTTTATTGCTTCTATCGGAGATGATGCTAGACAATATAAGACTGATTTGATTATGGATCAGGAAGTATTGGGAGCGGCAACTTACAACAAAGTAAACAAGGCCATGAAGGAAGATCCTGAAGTTAAAGAAAAGGTTGATTCTCTGATTGCTGAATTGAAAGCCAAAGCTGATGAGGAAACAGTAACTGAAGAAGATGAAACAACTGCAACAGTATAATTTTCATACATTTTGAATAAATAAAAAAGGTCTTCATCAAGAAGGCCTTTTTTATTGCCTATTCCTGTATTAAACTATCTTTGAAATTCGTTATTATCGTATATGAAAATCAAGTATACAATCATTGTCCTATTAGTTTTTGGATTTAGTAGCCTTTCGCTAGCCCAAGAAGATTTTTTTGGAATAGACACCAAAGCCAAGCGCAACAGAATGAGTCAAAGCAATCTAGGGAATGTTTTTAGACAAGCTGTGAGTAACTTTAGTTTTGAGCTTGCTGCAGGAGGTAATTATCTAAATAATCAAATTATGTTTAATTCTGAGCAACCCAGCTTTTATCCAATTGATCAGGTTAGAAATATTTCAAATGTTAGCGAGATTGCTTCTCAAGATACCCTTTCATTTAGAGGCGCAGGATTTGGAGTTCCTATCAACCTTGGAGTTAGGTTAAATCTCTTTGATATTTTCACGTTAGGTGGTGGTTATGGCCGTGAGATGGGTAGTTTTTCTTCAATGTCGAGTGGGGATTATGATTTCACTTTTGATCAGAGCGCATATACTTTTGATAAGCTTTATGGCACTTTTGGTTTAGTTCTCTATGATGCAAAAAGGAGAGTGAGTTTTCTTAAGTGGCGTTACAGAAAATTTGCTTCTCAAAACACCTACATGCAATCAGAGAAAAATCAAAGAATGCGACAAAATTACCCTTGGCGATTTATCCTTGAAGGAGAGTACGGGCAAATGTTCAACAGGTCTTCTCCCGATGCAAATCTCAATTTTAGTAATGAACCTTATTATGGATTGGCTTTGAGAATTGAAAGAGAGTTTTCAGAGTATGCTAGAATATTTGTGAAAGCAGGAGCAGAGTTTAGAAGTTTGGTATATGCCCCTCAAAACTTGGAAGAATTTCAAAATATACAACAAAGAGTATATGGTGCACAAATTGGCCTTTCAATTAGCCTTCCTGGAACTAAGAGATGTAAGGTTCAAGGTTGTGGTGTGGTAATGAAGCACTTACATGAAGGGGTAGAGTATAGGGGTAGTTCTATTTGGAATTTCCAAAACAGAAAAGTAGGTCAATGGTATTAAAACTTCATCAAAAACCCTTTTTTTGAGTGTAAATTCGTGTTTCAAAACCATATTCTTTTTATTATCTTGCAAGCTTATTGAGAATACATAAATATGGCTCAAGGAGAAAACGAGAATATCATACCAATTAACATTGAGGACGAAATGCGTGGAGCCTACATCGATTATTCGATGTCGGTTATTGTTTCCAGAGCACTTCCAGATGTCCGAGACGGACTAAAGCCTGTTCACCGAAGAATACTCTTCGGAATGCAAGAACTAGGAGTATTACATAATAAATCTTTTAAAAAGTCTGCAAGAATTGTGGGTGAGGTACTTGGTAAGTATCATCCACATGGTGATTCAGCAGTTTACGAAACAATGGTTAGAATGGCGCAGCCATGGTCTTTGAGATACCCCTTAGTGGATGGTCAAGGTAACTTTGGTTCCGTTGATGGAGATAATCCAGCGGCGATGCGTTATACAGAGGCAAGACTGAAAAGGATTGCTGAGGAGCTATTGATTGATATCAATAAGGAAACCGTTGACTTCCAGTTGAATTTCGATGACTCTTTAAAAGAACCAGTTGTTTTACCAGCTAAGATCCCAGCATTGTTGTTGAATGGTGCTTCGGGTATCGCAGTGGGTATGGCAACCAATATGGCACCCCACAACTTGGGAGAAATTGTAGATGGCATTACTGCTTACATTGACAATAGGGATATAACAGTCTCTGAATTAATGGAGTTTATAGTAGCACCTGATTTCCCAACGGGTGGTATTATCTATGGTTACAATGGTGTCAAGGCAGCATTTGAGACAGGAAGAGGTAGAGTTGTCATTAGAGGAAAGGCAGAGATAGAGACTAAGGATAGTGGTAAAGAAATGATCATCATTTCTGAAATCCCATATTTAGTCAATAAGGCTAATATGATCGAGAAGACAGCGCAGCTGATCAACGAAAAGAAAATCGATGGGATCTCGGCTATAAGGGATGAATCAGACCGTCAAGGGATGAGGATAGTTTATGAACTAAAGCGTGATGCTATCTCTAATGTTGTCTTAAACAATCTATATAAGCAAACACAATTACAGACCTCATTCTCAGTTAATAATGTAGCCCTTGTCAAAGGTAGGCCGCATACATTGAACTTGAAGGACATGATTGTGCATTATGTCAATCACCGTCACGAGGTAGTAGTCAGAAGGACAGAATATGAGCTAAGAGAAGCAGAGAAAAGGGCCCATATTTTATTGGGGTATTTAATTGCTTTAGATAATTTGGATGAAGTCATTGCTCTAATTAGAAACTCTAGAGATCCAGAAACAGCAAGAAATGGCTTAATTGAAAGATTCGAATTGAGTGAAATTCAAGCCAGAGCAATCTTAGACATGAGGTTGCAGCGTCTTACAGGCATGGAACGTGAGAAGATCCAGGAGGAGTATGATCAGATCATGAAGTTGATTGAAGAGCTTAAGGAAATTCTCGCTGATGAGGGCAAGAGAATGCAAATCATCAAGGATGAACTTGCTGAGATCAAAGAACGCTATAATGATCCTAGAAGAACTACTATAGAACACAACGCGGAAGACTTCAGCTATGAAGATATGATTCCAAATGAAGAAGTGGTGATTACCGTATCTCATGAAGGGTATATCAAGCGTACAGCACTTACAGAGTATAGAACTCAGAGTAGGGGTGGAGTAGGTTCTAGAGGAGCAACAACCAAAGATGATGATTGGACAGAATATTTGTTTACAGCTTCTACACATAATTATCTACTGATATTTACAGACCTTGGTAAGTTGTTTTGGTTAAAAACTTATGCAATACCAGAGGGAGCAAAAGCTTCCAAAGGTCGCCCTATTCAAAACTTAATAAATATCACATCAGAGGATAAGATTCGATCTATCATTCAGGTGGGAGATCTTAATGATCCTGACTATATAAATAATAATTTCTTAGTAATGGTTACTAAGAATGGTATCATCAAGAAGACCACATTAGAACAATATTCGAGACCTAGAACAAATGGTATCATCGCTTTAAATATCAGAGATGAAGATCAATTGATGCAGGTTGAAATGACAAACGGAGATTCACATATCATCATTGCAGCGAAATCAGGAAGGGCAATTCATTTCCACGAGTCTACAGTAAGACCTATGGGGCGTACGGCTACTGGTGTAAAAGCCATTTCGTTAAGTAATGTTAATGACCAAGTGATTGGCATGGTATGTGCCGCTAGAGAAGATGCTAACCTATTGGTAGTTTCGGAAAAAGGATACGGGAAAAGATCACCCCTTGATGAATACCGTATCACCAACCGAGGAGGAAAAGGTGTAAAAGCCATGAATGTCACCGAGAAGACGGGATCACTTGTTGCAATCAAAGAAGTGGTTGATTCTGATGACCTGATGATAATCAATAAATCAGGAATCACCATCAGAACTCCAGTTTCTAGCTTGAGAGTAATGGGTAGAGCGACACAAGGTGTAAGATTGATCAAATTGGGAGAAAATGACGAGATATCTTCCGTTGAGAAAATCAGAAAAGACGAATCCGAGGTCGAAGATACTACCATAGATGCTCAGGGAGAAAGCCCTGATTCAGAAAACAATGAAACTGAGGAACCAAACATTTAAGAAAAACACAAAATGAAAAAATTAATCCTATCAATCGCATTGGCAGGTCTTGTTTCTGTGAGTTTTGCCCAAAAAAAGGTAGCAAAATCTGCTGAGAAAAATTTCAAAAAAGGTGAGTTGACAACAGCATTAGATGAAATCAATGCTGCCTTATCAAACCCTGAAACAATGGATGATCCATCAAATCATCTGTTAAAAGGTAAGATTCAAACCAAAATGTTTGAAGCTGGAGATGAAAATGAAATGTCTACGGTCGCTCTTGGTAGAGATGCTTTCGGAACTTTCACAAAGACTATGGAAATGGTAGGTAATGATGAAAGTTCAAAAGTTGGAAAAGAAGTTTATAAAGATGATTTGGCTGGTATGCCAGAAAATCTAAGACCATTTGGAATTGTGACCTTGAAAAATACTGCTTTCCAGAAAGCAATAGCGACTTACGAGGAAGACAATATGGAGATGGCTTATGAGTTCTTTGCTTTGGCTGGAGATATTGATCCTACTGATTCTACTATGAACTTCAATGCTGGATACCTTGCAAATGATTTAGGAAAGTATGAAGAAGCTAAAAAATATTTTAACAGATTGTTGGAGCTTGAGGATTATAATAAATTGAATGCTTATTATTTCTTGATTCAGATTGCTACAAGTGCAGATTCTAATCCAGAGGAAGCTTTAAGATTGATAGGGGAGGCAAGAAAAGCAGATCCTTCCGATAAGACTTTAGCTGAATATGAAATTCAATTGTTATTACAATTGAATAAAATGGATGAAGCATTGACTTCTGTGGTTTCAGCCCTCGAAAATGATCCTAATAATGCTGGAATTCTTCTTAGATATGGATACTTGCTAGAGCAGTCTGGTGATTTGGAAGGAGCTTTAGTTCAATATAAGAAATCTGTAGAAGCTGATCCTGAGTTTTTTGAAGGAAATAACTATGCAGGCGCTATTTATCTTGAGAAAGCAAGAGTTATTCTTAATGAAGTAGGAAACCTTTCTGATGAAGAATGGGAAAAAAGAGCTGATTCTATGAATAAAGAAGCCGAAGGATATTATAGAGAAGCTGTACCATATTTTACAAAGGCAACAGAAATCAGGCCTGACTCTACTGATATCCTTGAGATACTTTTTCAAATCCACACCAGACTTGGTAACAAGGAAGAGGCTGAAAAGTATAATCAAAAACTAATTGCCATCCTTGGTGAAAATTGGATGGAAGGTTAATTCTTAAATCATTAATACAAAAAAAGCTACCTTTCGAGGTGGCTTTTTTTGTTGTTAGCACGACTAAATAACCACTGATACATTTTTTAAAATCATCTAAAACCCTTTGGTAAAAAAACGTTTTTAAATGATAGTTGCTTCTTATAGCTTTTACCTTTCAAACAATAGACCTTATGTTAAAACATGTAAGTTTGTCATTAGCTTTTATATGCTTGACATTTCAATTTTCTTATGCTCAAAATCCCTCTTCGAAACTTTATCATGATCTATTAAAACTAAAAGAGACAAAAAGGATCCTTTTCGTGGCAGCCCATCCTGATGATGAAAATACAAGACTGATCTCGTATTTAGCAAATGGTGAACATGCTCAAGTGGCTTACCTTTCTCTTACCCGTGGAGATGGGGGGCAAAATTTAATTGGAAAGGAGCTTGGGATTGAATTGGGAATGATAAGGACTCACGAACTCCTAAAAGCAAGAGAAACTGATGGAGGAAGACAGTTTTTTTCAAGAGCGCTTGATTTTGGATTCAGTAAGAATCCAGATGAAACATTGAATAACTGGGATAAAGAGCATTTGCTTTCTGATGTAGTATGGATTATCAGGAATTTTCAACCTGATATTATTATCAATAGATTCAATACCATTCCAGGGACCACACATGGACATCATACGACATCTGCTATCCTTTCTTCAGAAGCTTTTGATATCGTAGATGATCCAGAGGCTTTCTCAGAACAACTCAATTATACAAAACCTTGGAAAGCAAAAAGATTATTTTGGAATGCGTATAATTGGGGAGGTCAGTATGAACCAAAAGATGGAATGAATTATCATATTTTTCCTGTAGGTGATTATAACCCTTTGTTAGGCACCACCTATTCTCAGATCGCAGCAGATAGTAGGACTATGCATAAATCTCAAGGCTTTGGATCCACTTCACAGATAGGTTTTGGACAAGACTTTATCGAACAGATCAAAGGTGAAAGTTTCAAAAATAGTCCATTTGAAGGTATTGAAAGCCGCTGGAATAAGGTTCCAAATGGACAATCAATCGTATCAGCAATTGACAAAGCCATTCAAAGTTTTGATTTTATCGATGTTGAACAAAATGCAAAGAATCTGTTGAATATTAAGAGAATAATGGATTTCTCTGATTTCCAAGAACCATGGTTCAAGGAAAAGCAAGATTTCATCAATCAATTGATTTTAGATGTTTTAGGTGTAAAAGCTGAATTTATTATCAGAAAAGAAATAGCATATGCTGGAGAGTCTGTAGATGCTGAGATGATTTTTAATAATCCAAGTAGCCTGCCAATTCAAATCATACAAGTTCGAAATTCACTTTTGAATATGAATATGAATAAAGAAGCGGTGGATAATAAACCAATAAGTCAGTCATTAAAACTGACTATTCCAAAAGATTTCCCTATATCTCAACCGTTTTGGTTAGAAAAACCAATTGATAATAGTTTATTTGATATTCAAGATAAAAATAATATTGGTGCACCGATCAATAAACCAAGCATATCTCTTTTGCTGGATCTAAAAATAGATGGACAGTCTATTCAATTAGAGCTACCTTTGATGTATAAATATAATGACCAGGTAGATGGAGAAATAAAGCAGCCATTTACAATTGTTCCAGAGGTCAATGTAAGCCTAACTCAATCATTGGTGTTTTTGGTAGGTGGTGCTAAACCTGAGCTGTCAGTCGAGGTAACATTCAAAGATAAGTTTCTTGATGGTGAGTTAATATTTGAGGGGCTTACAAATGCGCAATATCAGATTCTTGCATCAGAAAAGGATGAAAGGAGGAAAAGAATAATTTATCAGGTAAAGTTACTTGATTCTGATGTTGAAAAAAAGGAGGTAACTGCTGCATTCAGTGCGAGTGATGGAAGGGTTTTTAATCAAAATACCAAAAGAATACTTTATAAGCATATTCCTAATCTGACCTATTTTACACCTTCTCAATTCAGCCTGATTAAAATGGATATTAAGATGTCTGATCAGAAGGTAGGTTATATCGTTGGAGCAGGAGATGATGTCCCTGATGTGTTGAGAAATTTAGGCTATGAAGTGAATTTTATAGAAAATGGAGATATTCAAAAGGATAAACTGAATGCCTACAAAACAATAGTGATTGGCATCAGGGCATTTAACACCAATCAAAATTTAGCAAACAATGTCGATCAATTGATGGAATATGTCAAGGGTGGAGGTAATCTGATTGTGCAGTATAACACATCTTCTCCACTACTTACTCGTGACTTAGGTCCATACCCATTTTCAATATCAAGAGATCGTGTGACGGTAGAAGATTCTCCAGTCGAAGCTGATTTCAATCATCCTGTTTTAAGTTATCCAAATCGAATATCGAGTCAGGATTTCGATGGCTGGGTGCAAGAAAGAGGATTATATTTTACTTCGAACTGGGATTCAAAATATACTACGCCTTTTATCATGCAAGACCCAGGTGAAAAGGAAAGCGCTGGTTCACTTTTATTTACTCAATATGGTAAAGGTACTTACACATATTCTGGAATCTCGTGGTTCAGGCAATTACCTGCGGGAGTTCCTGGTGCTATCAAAATCTTTGTCAATCTAATCGAACAAGGTGATGGACGATAAGGTGAATTGGAATAAATGGTATTGGTTGTTAATCATTGCTTTAGCAGTATTGATTGGCTTATTTTATTGGTTAACCCAAGCATTTTCATGAGTACGGTTGATTGGATTGTATTATTTTCTACATTATTTCTGATAGTTGGCTATGGGGTATATAAAACCTATGGGCCCAAGAGTATGGACAATTATTTGAGAGGTGATAGTGACATGAACTGGTGGACCATTGGACTTTCAATCATGGCTACTCAAGCGTCGGCTATTACCTTTTTGAGTACTCCTGGACAGGCGTATGAAGATGGAATGCGTTTTATACAATTCTATTTTGGCTTGCCAGTTGCAATGATCATTCTTTCAGTTACGTTTATACCTATTTATTATAAATTGAAAGTTTACACCGCATATCAGTTTCTTGAAAATAGGTTTGATTTAAAAACAAGAACTTTAGCAGCTCTTTTATTTCTGACACAGCGGGGTTTAGCAGCAGGGATTACAATCTATGCTCCATCTATTATTTTATCGACCCTTTTGGGTTGGAGTCTATTTTGGACTAATATTTTTATAGGTCTGCTTGTAATCTTATACACTGTGTCAGGAGGGACAAAAGCAGTTTCGATTACTCAAAAGCAGCAAATGGCCGTGATGATGGGTGGGATGGTACTAGCTGGCGTCTTCGTGATTAATATGCTCCCAGTGAGTTTCTCTGAAGCGCTACATGTGGCTGGAAAAATGGAGCGTTTGAATATTGTGAATTTTGAATTCAACCTTTCAGATCGTTACAATTTTTGGTCAGGTATGACGGCTGCATTATTCCTTTTTCTTTCCTATTTTGGAACTGATCAGTCTCAAGTTCAAAGGTATTTGACAGGAAAAACACTTGCAGAGAGTCGAATGGGACTGATAATGAATGGGCTATTGAAAGTACCGATGCAATTTATCATCCTATTTATAGGTGTTATGGTTTTTGTGTTTTATCAGTTTTTCCAACCTCCTGTAGTATTCAATAAAGTGCAAACCGAGAGTCTTATCAATTCAGGATTAAGAGATGACTATTTTCAATTAGAAGAACAATTTTCAGAGGTTTTTGACCAAAAATCAAAATCAATTTCTGAATTACTTTTAGCTATAGAAAGTAGTAATGAAGTAGGTATAGCAGATGCTCAAGCAAAAATGAAGTCTGCGCATACCAAACAAGAAGAAATCAGAAAAGATGTCAAATCTTTGATAATTCAAAATGATGCCTCAGCTGAAACAAAGGATACAGATTATGTTTTTATGCGCTTCGTGATGGACTATCTGCCTGTAGGAATTGTAGGGCTGCTTTTTGCAGTTATCTTTTCTGCTGCCATGTCATCTACTGCCTCCGAACTCAATTCTCTTGGTACAACTTCAACTGTGGATATCTATAAAAGGTCTCTTTACAAAGAGGGTTCAGATAAGCACTATATGCTTTCCTCCAAATGGCTTACCGCGTTTTGGGGTGTCTTTGCAATTTTATTTGCTACTTATGCGACATTATTTGAGAATTTGATTCAGGCTGTCAATCTTCTTGGATCCCTATTTTATGGGACAATTTTAGGCATTTTCTTGGTAGGTTTCTATATGAAATGGATCAAAGGAAATGCCGTATTTGTTGCAGCTCTTATGGCAGAAGCTATTATTTTATTGATTCACTGGCACAATGGAGATGCTCTATTTGGTATTCCAATCAATATTGGTTTTCTGTGGTACAATGCCATAGGCTGTATTTTGGTCATGGTTTTTGCTATTCTCATTCAGGCTGCCAATAGACAGAAATAAAAAAATGCACCTTAGAATAATCTGAGGTGCATTTTTTGTCAAATATTTCCGAGAACTTATCTTGTAATAGGCTGAGGAAATACAGCGAGACTTTCGTGCCCACCTTCTCCTACGGCCTGCACTGCAAAGAAATAGTTGTCTTTGGAATAAGGAATAGTGAGTGTAGTATCTTCTGTATAGAACTTTTTAGACCACATGGACTCGTTTGTTTCTCTCATCAAGACATAGTAGCCTTTCGCCTTCCCGATTTTTGGAGCCTCCCATCTCAAAGTGGAAGTATTGCTCAATCTTCTTACATCTATCCCTACCATTTGTGGTTCGGAAGGGGCGGTAGCTAAATATGCCAAAGCAGCAAGGTTGATTCCCGTTGCTTTTCTCATGTATTCAAAATCCATGAATTCTGGTAAATCCCCGTATTGTATACCATCTTCCAGTCTTACATTTTCATGTTGAGCGTAATAGTTTTCATTCATTTCACATACTCGGATAGCTGTGAAGCCTTCTCTGGCAAAAGGTGTATGATCTCCACCACGAAGGAATCGATCATTTCTGTATATCAGTTTTACTTCAAGTTGATCCACGTACCTTTCTCCAACTTCTTTCATAAATCTAGCAAGTTGTCGTGATTTACTATCATTTTCGCCATTGGTATATCTTCTTACAGCAGCCATTTGCTCTGTTTCCGCCATAGGAACACCTTCTGAAAAAATTCTGATTCTTGTATTGTCGGCAATATCTGTTCCTGAGGATCTGCTGTTACCTATCATATCATTGTTGAGGACAGCTGCAAGATTCCAGTTTTCTGACTTTGCTTTTTTGGCTAAGTACTCTGCACCCTTAAGCCCTTGTTCTTCACCACTGACTACTACAAACTTGATCGTAGCAGGATAAGTGTTTTTTGACATAATTTTGACTAGCTCTATGATGGCAGCTACTCCAGAACCATCATCATTTGCACCTGGGGCATCAATTTTTGAATCCATGACACTAAGTGCTCTACTATCTATATGAGCCATGATGATAAAAATTCTATCATCATTTGGATCTATACCTTGCAAGGTTGCAATGACATTTCCTAATTTACTATCTGTTGGAATTCTCCTGTTGTCAGCTGGAATAGTAAAGAAATCAATCTCAGAGCTTAATCTTCCTCCAGCATCTTTTTCAAATGATTTGAAATGATTTAATACATAGTTTTGAGAAGCAAGAATCCCTCTATTTTCCTCTTCTTCGCTCAGCGTGTGCCTCGTGCCAAAGTCTGCTAGGTCTCTTACATATTGCTCTAAGCTCGTAGCACTGATTTGTGAAACCATTTTTTCAATTTTTGAATCTCTTTGAACAATCTGAGTTTGAGCAAATGCAGATGTTGAAACAAGTAGGGTAATTATTATGAATATTTTTCTCATTTTAGTTATAGGTGATTTTGAAACTATTAAATTTACTAAAGTACTATAGATCACCAAACGAATTTTACATGAACGAATCTATGAAACCCAAAGTAGGAGAATATGCCCCTTATTACGGAAAGTATATTGATAAAATTATCAATGAAGATATTTCCAAGTTGTTGCTGAATCAAGTAGAGGAAATAAGAAAGTTTTACGAGGAAATGGGGGAGGAGAAGAGCAATCTGGCCTATGCTGAAGGTAAATGGACTGCAAAGGAAGTTTTAAATCATATTGCTGATACGGATAGAGTGATGACATTTAGAGCTTTATGCTTTTCAAGGGGAGAGACTTCACCTTTACCTGGATTTGATCAGGATATCTATGTTTCCAATGCTAGAGCCAATGATATTCCATTAATGAATTTACTTGAGGATTTTGAAATGCAGCGTTATGCCTTGGTATCTATGTTGAAAACGCTTCCAATAGCAAGTTATACCAAGACTGGAATTGCGAGTAATCATGAGGTTAGTGTCAGAGCATTATTTTATATCATGGCTGGCCATGTTTTGCATCATTTAGAGGTTTTGAAGGAGCGATATTGAAATTCTTCAATGGTTTGAAAGTAGCCTTTATTGATCATTGTCGGATTATAAAAGTATGTTTTTGACGTCTTCATGAAATTAAATTGGGGTGTATTCGAGAAATTATACTATATTTGCTGAATTTATCTACTGCAAAAAATCTAAGAAAATGAATTTGAGCTTGCTTTTTAAATCGACAAAAAATTCTTTTCACGCAGTTTGAAAATTTCACATAATTTCAGAATAAGAATAACTAAAAAATAAAATTTATATGAAAAGAACAAGAGCACAGGAATCACGAGCCGCCATTGAAAGACTATACATTACAATGAGACACCTTTTTATGAGAGGGTCTTATAAGCCTATGGGAGTTTCTGGTGAGTCGCTGGTGAGTTCACTTTTGGTGTTGAGTCCGGAGATTTATGGTCTAGTGGTGGACGAAGAAAAAATAGAATTAGATGGGCTGCTTTATGTCATGGAACGTCTACCTAGAGGAATAGAGGAATGTAGATATGTGAGATTGATCAGTCGAGAAGGTTATGAGAATTCTGATTTTCCTACATTAGTTCCTGCCAAAAGAAGAAGAAATTGCTACAGAGTAGACCATGATCAAATGTATGTAGAGATGACCAGAGGTAAGTCAGATATTTATGATATACTGACTCACCTTACCTTTCTTTATATTGAATCAGAGAAAATCAGGGCAAATTCTACAGATCATAAAGGTAGAATCAACTTGAATTGGCAGATGTTGGAGAAAATAGTAGAGAAGGAGCGAAATGGAGAAGATTTTGACAAAGAGGCTGCTTGCTCTTATCTCAGCCATATTACAGGAAGAACATTTGACGAGACCCATGTAGCAGTGAGCAAGTTTGGCCAGTCTTCAAATTCAAATAGCCTTTTCTCAATTATTTATCACTTGGGTAAATTATCTATTGACGAATTTGCTGAAGAGAAAGATAGAGAGATTTCATTTTCGGCTACGCTAAGAGAAAGAGTGGGCCATCACGTATATGGAGAGTTGTGGGCCAATAGAATCAAAAAAGTATTGGATGAAAAAGGCCTGCTAGAAAGGCCTATACATATCATCTCAGCAAATCTTCATAGCGTGGTCAACACCATCTTTGGACATCAAGCATTGGGATTGAAAAACTACGATGAAATTGAAAAAGTCGCAATGGATATCAGTGTTGGTGATAAAAAGAATAAGGGGAGAGAAATACAAGCCTTTGCTAATGCAAACGGTTTTATAGATTTACCAGATTTGTCAGGAACAAATATAGGGGCACAGCTTATTGATACTGCTCAGATGAGTAAAGATACCGTCATCCCGGGAGTTTCACTACCCAAAGACCCAAAAGCCAGACCTGTCATCGTTGTGATGGATTATGCATTTGGAGAACAGGCTTATGAATGCTTTGATGAATTGCTGAAGCCTTATGAAAAGGACGGTAAGGTAATTCCATTGGATGTAGTTTCAGCATCAATCATGGGTAAAGCTGGAATTCTTGAAGGAAACAAAGGAGATATCATGATTCCAAGCAGTCATGTATTTGAAGGGACTGCAGATAATTACCCATTGAAAAATGAATTTAAAAAATCAGATTTTGAAGGTTTTGGACTTGGGGTGTATGATGGCCCGATGATAACGGTATTGGGTACTTCATTGCAAAATAAAGATGTTCTGAGATATTTTATGGAGTCCTCTTGGAAAGCATGTGGCTTAGAAATGGAAGGGGCACATTACCAGAAAGCAATCCAGTCAGCTAGTAAAATTAGAAATTCAATTAGAAAGAATGTAAAAGTCCTGTATGCATATTATGCTTCTGACAATCCTTTGGAAACAGGAAGTACTCTTGCATCTGGCGCTTTGGGAATGGAAGGTGTGAGACCAACTTACTTGATTACTTACAAGATTCTGGAAAAAATATTTTCTTAAATTCAAAAAAATGCAATAATCATTCAAAGCCTGATGTGTAAATGTCAGGCTTTTAGTGTTTTATTTAGGGGAGTTCTATTTTTTGATTTTTGCTTGTGTCTAAAATCATCATAAAAACTGACTTTTCTCATGTTTTAGGGAGCTAAGGCATAATACCTTTGATTCATAATCAAAAGCAAAAAGCCATGAACAAGTTTAGCTTACAAATAATCAAAACCACACTCTTAGCAGTAATTGTCTTCTTCAACTATTCAGTATTTGCACAATCAGACTTCTCTTTAGTTTCTGGTGCAGATCTGAAAGTGACTGGAACGTCTACTTTGCATGATTGGGATATGAAATCTAGCACAGCTACAGGTAAAGCACAGATTACTTTAGAAAATGGTAAAGTTGTCAATGTAAAAAATGTAACGATCACTATGCCTGCTGAAAGTATCAAAAGTGGTAAAAGTGGTATGGATAAAAATGCCTACACAGCATTGAAAACGAAAAACCATAAAGATGTAAAGTTTACATTGAAGGAGCTAATAGCCAAAGGGAATGGTTTCGAAGCAACGGGAGATTTTACAATTGCTGGAGTAACTAAGTCAGCAAAATTCCCAGTAACAGCAAGTGTGGCTGGTGATAAGGTCACTTTCAAAGGACAACATGATTTCAAATTAACAGATTATAACATAGATCCTCCCACAGCTTTGATGGGAACAGTAAAAACAGGTAATGAAGTAAGTATCCATTTCAATGTCACATTCCAACCAACAAAATAATTAAATTATGAAAAAGTACATCCTTTCCCTAATTGCTATCGCAGGCTTATCAGCCGCTACGATGGCCCAAGGACTCCAAAGAGATATGCAATTCTGGAGATCCTATGATCAAAGAGGTATCAATGTTTTCGAAACAGGAAAAGCAGATACAGTTGAATTTGATGGAATCAAAGTAAGAGTTGGAGGTCACTTCACTCAGCAATTCCAAAGCTTAAGCCACAGTAATGCAGCAGGTTCCCCAGCTCTTATCGAAATCGGTGCAGGTACTAACTTAGCTACAGCAAACTTGAACATCGATGTTGCCTTGGCAGATGGTGTGAGATTGAACTTGGTGACTTATCTTTCTTCTAGACACCACCCTGAAACTTGGGTGAAAGGCGGATTCTTGCAAGTAGATAAATTAGGTTTCTTGGGAATCGGTAATACAGATTGGTTTGACAAGTACCTGACAGTGAGAGTCGGTCACATGGAGATCAATTATGGTGATGCCCACTTCAGAAGATCAGATAACGGTAATGCGATGTACAACCCATTCATAGGTAACTATATCATGGATGCATTTACTACAGAAGTTGGTGGGGAAGTATTCTATCAAAATAACGGTTTCTTAGCAATGGTTGGCGTAACAGGTGGTGAGATTCAAGGAGGGGTGACAAGACCAGATGACAGAAAGTTAAACTTCCTAGGTAAAGTTGGTTATGATAAATATGTCACTGATGATATCAGAGTAAGATTGACGGGGTCTATTTACTCTACATCAGGATCTGCAAGAAATACCCTATGGGGTGGTGACAGAGCAGGATCTAGATATTACTTGGTAATGGATCCAGTAGGAGCTACTACAGCAGCAAACTTTACTTCAGGTAGGTTCAACCCTAATCAAACTGACAATATCACAGCTATGGTATTCAACCCATTTGTGAAAATCAAAGGCTTGGAATTATTTGGAAACTTTGAGCAATCAAAAGGTAAAGCTGCGAACGAGCAGACTGACAGAAGTTGGAACCAAATCGGAGCTGATGCTGTCTACAGAATAGGCGTAAAAGAGAATGTTTACCTTGCTGCAAGATACAATAAAGTAAGTGGTGAGTTAACGGGTGGTAGAGATGTGAGCATCGATAGAGTTCAGATAGGCGGTGGTTGGTTTGTTACCAAAAATATCCTAGCTAAGCTCGAATATGTAAACCAAAACTACAATGACTTCGCTGTTGGAGATATCAGAAATGGAGGTAGATTCAATGGCCTAATGATAGAAGGTGTCATAGGATTCTAAATTAAAAATAATCATGCGTGTCCTTATAGCATTGATTCTCGTACTTAGTCACATCGTTCCTTCTGAAAAGGAACTGATCATCAAGGAAAAGGTCATCACCGTACAAGGTCAGACCTCTTTGGGAAGCTTCAAATGTGACTATCTGAATCAAGGTTTTAAGGACACGCTTTTTGTTAATAGTGCCAAAAGCCAAAAGCCAATTGTTTTTGACATTCCAGTTCAGGAGTTTGGCTGTGGTAATTTTTTACTAAATAAAGACTTTAGAAAGACAATTAAAGCTGATGAGTATCCACATGCTAAGGTTCGAGTAAATAACTTGAAATTAAAAGGCAAGGACTATACATGTGACGTAATCGTCAATATTGTAGGTAAAAGATTGGAATACAAAAGCTTAGATCTTACCAATGGAGGGAATCAACTCAAAGGTAACATTATCCTTAATTTCGATGAACTAGACCTAAGTCCTCCAAAAAAACTTGGTGGCTTAATCAAAGTCGAAGAGCAACTAGCTTTAGAAATAAAACTTGGATTCTAACCTTATGTGGTAGAACCCAATAGTTTGATATACGCCTTATTTACTTTTTCAAAATCAAATTTTTCGATGACTGCTCCCATTTTGGCACTGATGTCATCCACACAAAGATTTCCTATGCTTCCTTCATGTGTATGGTTTACTTGTTCTTGATTCGGATTGAAGTCATCCTTTTCTATATCCATTCCAACCTTTTTGTAGGCATCTCTAAACGGTACACCTTTCAAAACAAGTTCATTCACTACTTCTACTGAGAACACATGCTTGTAAAATGAATCTTTGAGAATTTCAGGTTTGATTTTGATTTCTTTGAGCATGAGACTAGTCATGTTGATACATGATATCAATGATTCCAAGCCTGGAAAAATATGTTCTTTTAATAGTTGCAGATCACGGTGATAGCCTGTAGTTGTATTGGTGAGTATTAAGGTGATAGCTTGAGGGATATTTTGAATTTGATTTGTTTTGGCTCTGATCAATTCGAATACATCTGGATTCTTTTTGTGAGGCATGATGCTACTCCCGGTAGTCAGTTCATCGGGAAAAGAAATGAACCCAAAGTGCTGATTCATAAATAGACAAATGTCCGCAGCCATCCGATTTAATGTACCTGCCAAGCCTGCCATTGCAAAGGAAAGTGTTTTCTCTGTTTTTCCACGGCTGTTTTGTGCGTTGATCACATTATGATGGAGATCATCAAAGCCCAGTAATTTAGTAGTCATATTTCTATCCAAGGGAAATGAAGATCCGTAACCTGCTGCTGAACCCAATGGGTTTTTGTCTGCCAATTTGTAAGCTGTAAGCACTAGTTCAAGATCTTCTGCCAGTCCCTCAGCAAAAGACCCAAACCACAATCCAAAGGAAGAAGGCATAGCAAGTTGTGTATGGGTATAGCCTGGCATCAAGTCTGATTGATGCTTTTTTGATAGTTTTTGGAGTAGATCAAATAATTCTTTTGACGCTTCTACTAATTCACGAATGGCTGCCCTGTAGTAAAGTTTTAGATCAACCAAGACTTGATCATTACGAGACCTTCCACTATGTAGTTTCTTGCCAACTTCTCCATATCTTTCTGTCAACAAGAACTCCACTTGAGAGTGCACATCTTCCACCCCTTCTTGGATGTCAAATTGACCTTTTTCTATTTCTAGATAGATTTCTTTCAATCCTTTCAAAAGTAAACTTAATTCTTCTTTGCTTAAGAGGTCTATTTTCTCAAGCATAATAGCATGTGCCATTGAACCTAGTACATCAAAAGGAGCTAAAAGTATGTCAAATTCAGGATCTCTGCCAATTGTGAATTGTTCGACTTCTTTGCTGCTCGTTTTATCTTTTTGCCAAAGCTTCATGAGGTATTTAAGTTATGCTGTTTGAAAGTATTGATTGAGTAACTTGATGTATGAATTGATTCCGGATTCTATCTCGGATAAGTAGATGAATTCATCAGCTGAATGTGACCGAGCTGAATCTCCAGGCCCTATTTTTAGCGAAGGAAAAGGCATCAAGGCTTGATCTGATAGTGTAGGGCTCCCGTACTGACTGATGTTCAATGTTTTTAAAACTTTTAAAATTCGATGATTATCAGGGATTTTGGAAGAGTTAAGTCTTAATGATCTAGGTACTAGATTGGCTTTAAGCTTAGGAGTTATTTCTTCCAATGCTTCTTCAAGAGAGTAGGCATCAGTAACTCTTACATCCAGCGTATAATTACAAGTATCGGGTATAACATTATGCTGTGTTCCAGCTTGTATTAACGTAGCTGTAATTTTTGTTTTGCCTAAGTATTTTGACTCTCGTTCAAATTGGTAGTTCTGAATAAATAGTAAATCATCGAGTGCCTCGTAGATTGCATTTACACCTTCTTCTCTAGCGGCATGACCGGCTTTTCCTTTGACAGTTGCATCTACTACGAGAAGGCCTTTTTCTGCTACTGCTGCTTCCATCTGAGTAGGTTCTCCTACAATTGCTAGATCGATCTTAGGAAGCAAATTCAAAATGCTCTCAACACCATTTTTACCTGAAATCTCTTCCTCAGCAGTAGCTGCTAAGATCAGGTTGTATGAACAGTCTTGGTAATAAAAATGAAGGAAAGTAGCGATCAAAGCAACAAGGCATCCACCTGCATCATTACTTCCTAATCCATATAATTTCCCCAAATCTACCTGAGGATTGAAAGGGTCTCTGGTATAGCCGGAATTAGGCTTGACAGTATCATGGTGTGAGTTTAACAGTATCGTAGGCTTGGAGTCGTCAAAGAACTTGTTTTTAACAAGTATATTATTTTGAGACCTAACTACAGGTATTTTTCTTTGTTGGAAAAAATTATTTAAAATATCAGCTGTTTGGTCCTCTTCTTTACTGAAAGAGGGTGTTTTGATAAGTTCCTTGAGGAGGTCTATAGCTGCATGATAATCTGGAGAAGCCACGTTCTAACTTAAAATTTTAATGATATTTTACTTCAATTATTGATGTTGGTAATCTATTTTAAATAATTGAAATTCAATTATTAATAAAGATCATATTTGTGACTTTCTATCATAGTGCCAGATACTTTACCTTTGGCAGCAAGTAGCAAATTTTCAGCTTTTCCAATCCACACCAGATTGACACCTTTTTTCAAAGCAGAGAAAGCATTATCCAATTTTGGGATCATACCGGAATGGATTACATTTTCTTGTTTGAGTTCTTGATAGATGTCATCATTGATCAATGGGATAATTGAGTCATCATTTTTTTCATCGATTAGAACTCCCGCTTTATTGAAACAATAATAGAGATTGATTCTGTGTTTTCCTGAAAGCGCTACTGCCATTTCAGAAGCGATACCATCTGCGTTTGTATTGAGGAGTTGTCCTTTTTTATCGTGAGTGATGGCACTGATTACAGGAATTATATCTTGATCCAATAAGTTTTCGAGAAGGTCTGTATTGATGGTTTTGATATCACCAACAAAACCATAATCTATCTTTTTTACAGGACGTTTTTTGGATTGAATCAAGTTGCCATCAGCCCCAGTCATTCCCAATGCATTTTGTTTTAATTTTTGAAGTTTTGCTACTATCTGCTTATTGATCAATCCAGCATATACCATTGTGACGATGTCTAAGGTGTCTTTGTCGGTGATTCTTCTGCCATCGATCATTTCTGGCATGACTCCGAGGCTTTCTCCAAATTTTGACGCAAGTACTCCACCGCCATGCACTAGGATTTTTTTTCCTGGAAATCTTGAAAATAGAAAAAGGAATTCTTCAAGTTTTTCGGGGTAATCAATGACATTTCCGCCAATTTTGATAATACTGATATTCATGGTGTTAATAGGTTTGTTAGGTTTGGTTATTATTCAATGATCATGCTAAGCACTGCTTGTGCTGCATAAATTCTATTTTCAGCTTGTTTTTGAACAAGGCTTCTTTGTCCATCTAAAACTTCATCTGATAGTTCTACATTTCTCCTAACAGGGAGACAATGCATAACTTTTGCACCTGAGGCATTTTTGAAATGTGACTCTCTAAGCATCCAATCAGGGTCAGTTGTATGAATTTTCCCATAGTCATTGAAAGCCGACCAGTTCTTGACATAAACGAAATCAGCTCCCACTAGAGCTTTATTCTGATCATATTCGATAGTGGCTCCCTTCGTGAATTTTTCATCTAATTCATAGCCTTCTGGATGTGTTATAGTTAAGTCATAATCACATCCCACTGCCCATTCTGCAAAAGAATTGGCTACTGCATGTGGAATAGCTTTGATATGTGGAGCCCATGTGAGCACCACTTTTGGTTTGACACCAGATAGCATGTGCTCTTGAATGGTTACCATATCTGCAAGACTCTGTAGAGGATGCCTTATGGCACTTTCTAAAGAGACAACTGGAATTCCTGAGTACTTTATGAATTGATTGAAGATATAATCTTCAGTATCTTCTTTTTTGTCAACCAGTGATGGGAAGGCTCTTACTGCAAGAACATCGAAGTATGTCCCTAAAACAGCGGCAGCATCTTTGATATGTTCTACAGTACCTTTATTCATGATGGCACCCTCCTTCATTTCAAGTGCCCAGCCTTCTTTATCCATATTCATGACTATGGCTTCCATACCAAGATTCATTGCCGCTATTTGGGTACTAGCCCTGGTTCTCAATGAAGGGTTCAAAAAAATACAGCCTACACGCTTTCCTAAACCTTTTGATATATCAATCCTAGGGTTATTTTTATAAGCTAGAGCTTTCTCGATCAATCGATCTGCTAAGGATTTATTTTCGAATTGGGTGAAATGCTTCATGATAGTGATACTACTTGTGAAAAGAAGGAGGTTAGGTTGTTTAGAGAAGTTTTTTCAGCTCAGATGAAATAATATTTCAATGAATGTGAATTTGCTGAATAGAATTATTGGTAATGATTTAAGCTAAAATTTTCTTCAAGCTATCTAAAAACGAAGATAGTTGATTTATTTCAATATTTAAAGGAGGTAGCAAACGAATGGTATGCTTTCCTGCTGAACTTCCTGTAAATATTTTGTATTTTGAAATTAATTCAGAACGAATTGGTCCTGCTTCTTTTTCAAAGTCAATCCCAATCATCAAGCCTTTTCCCCTTACTGATGTGATGCAACCTATCTGTTCAAGTTCTTTTATAAGATAGTTTCCTAATGTATGGGAGTTTGAAATTAAATTTTCACTTTCTATAACTTCTAAGACTGCAAGACCAGCTGCGCAGGCAAGGTGATTTCCACCAAAAGTGGTTCCTAATAAGCCATAAGATGCGTTGAAGTCAGGATGGATCAATACGCCACCAATAGGATAGCCATTTCCCATACCTTTGGCAATCGTAATGATGTCAGGTTTGAGTCCATCTACCCACTGATGAGCAAAGAATTTTCCTGTCCGACCATATCCTGACTGTACTTCATCGAGAATCAATTTAGCACCATACTTTTGACATAGGGATTGAAGATCTAGAAGAAAAGTTGCTTCTGGTACATGTATTCCATTGACTCCTTGAATTCCTTCTATGATGATCCCGGCGATATTCCCGATTTTCAACTGTTTTTCAACAGCCTCAGTATCGTTCCAAGGTAAAATAAAGGTGTCTTTTCGGTGGTTTGAAGGTGCTATTATTTTTGGGTTGTCAGTAAGTGCGACGGCGCCACTTGTTCGACCATGAAATGCACCACTAAAAGATATAAAACCTGATTTCTGTGTTGCGAATGAAGCAATCTTCAAGGCATTTTCATTGGCTTCTGCTCCAGAATTACACAGAAAGAGATGAAAGTCCGAGTAACCTGAAAGCTCCCCCAATTTTGAAGCTAATAACTTTTGAATAGGAATTTGAACGGAATTGGAATAAAAAGCGATCTGATCAAGCTGATCTTTGATTCTTTGATTGAAGTGAGGGTGTGAGTGACCTATAGAGATCACTGCATGGCCTCCATAAAGGTCTAAGTATTCATTTCCTTGATCGTCCCAGATTTTTGCTCCTTGTGCTTTTACCGGTGTCACATTGATCAATGGGTAGACATCAAATAGTTTCATAATTTCCTATTTAGAAAGCAATGCTTTTGAGTTTTAGACCTTTTTCTTCAGTAAGGCCAAAAGCCAAGTTGAAGTTTTGAACAGCCTGTCCAGATGCTCCTTTCAATAAATTGTCTATAGCAGCATGAATCACTAATTGACCTGCCTCTTTTTGAATATGTAAGATACATTTATTGGTATTGACAGCTTGTTTAAGATCTATATCATTGGTAGAAATGTGAGTAAATGCAGCATTAGAATAAAAATCTTTATAAAGCTTTAATGCATCTTCTAAATTCCCATCAAACTTAAAATAGGCAGTTATCCAAATACCACGGGGGAAGTTTCCTCTGTAGGGAACAAACAATAATTCATGATCAAATTTGGGGCTGATTTGAAGGAATGTTTGATTGATTTCCTTGAGATGCTGGTGAGTGAACAACTTATAAACAGATAGATTATTGTTTCGGTGGCTAAAATGTGAAGTATCAGCTAATTTTTTACCTGCACCTGTACTACCTGTAATTCCAGAAATATGAATCGAGCCTTTTACTAGGTGATTTTTTATGGCAGGAAGAAGCGCGAGCTGGATTGCCGTAGCAAAGCAACCAGGATTAGCTATTCTTTTTGCAGTTTTGATTTTTGAGGCATTGATCTCAGGAAGTCCATAGACAAATCCATCACTTTCATCTCTGAAGTCTGTACTCAGGTCAATTATGACAGTTTTAGGGTCAAAGTTATGCTTTGAAAGAAAGTTCTTTGTTTCCCCATGAGGTAAACCTAGAAAAACTGCATCTAAACCATTGACTTCGACTCGATCCGTAAAAGTCAGCTCAATATCACCAATCAAGTCTGGATGTACTTCAGCTATATATTTTCCTTTTTGGCTATTGGAATGGACATATGCAATATCAACATTTGGATGGTGTACGAGTAATCTAAGGAGTTCACCGCCAGTATAACCCGCTCCACCTATGATAGCAACTGTTTTTTTCATGATTCAGGTTGATTTACTTGATGAAAAATTGCAGTTTGATTACCTAGAATTATGGTAAAACCTTTGACGTCATCGGCAGTGTACCCCTTATTCATTTCTCCATAGCTACCAAATTTTGATGCCATCAGGTCATGTTTAGACGCTATGCCGATCAATTGGAATCGATAAGGTAAAAGACAGGCAGTAACAGTTCCGGAAACAAATTTTTGAGAGTCAGCTAAGAATGCTTCAAGGTTTCTCATCACTGGATCTAGGTAATGTCCTTCATGTAAATGATTACCATAAAATTCGGAGATTTGATTTTTCCAATATATCTGCCATTTGGTCAAAGTGTGTTTTTCAAGTAATTGGTGAGCTTTGATAATCAAGAGCGGTGCAGCTGCTTCAAAACCTACTCGGCCTTTGATTCCAATGATGGTATCACCTACATGAATGTCTCTACCAATACCAAAAGGAGCTACTATTTCATTTACTTTGAGAATAGCGTCAACTGGATTTTTGAAAGCTTCTCCATTGACAGATTTCAACTCTCCATGTTCATAACCAAGTGTGATTTCTTCCTTCTCTGTCTTTGAAACTGGAGTTGGCCATGCTTCTTCTGGAAGACTTTGACTTGAAGTCAAAGTCTCCTTTCCACCAACTGAAGTTCCCCAAATGCCTTTATTAATTGAATAAGCAGCTTTTTCAAAGTTCATATGTACCCCATGCGTTTTGAGATATTCTATTTCAGCTTCACGACTTAGTTTTAGATCTCTTATTGGAGTGATGATTTCAATATCAGGAATGATAGTTTGAAAAATCATATCAAATCTCACCTGGTCATTACCTGCACCTGTACTTCCATGGGCGATGCATTTAGCACCTATATTTTTGGCATGCTCAGCTAATGTTTTGGCTTGAAGAATTCTTTCAGCTGAAACTGAAAGCGGATAGGTTTGATTTTTAAGGACATTTCCAAATACAAGGTATTTGATAACTTCATTATAGTAGATGCTAGTGACATCGAGAATTGTAAAAGATGCGATACCGAGACTATTAGCTCTTTTTTCCGTATCCAAAAGTTCATCTTTACTGAAGCCACCAGTATTGATTAAAACTGCATGAACTTCATAACCAAGGTCCTTTGAAAGATATAAGGCACAAAATGTTGTATCTAGTCCTCCACTGTATGCTAATACTACTTTTTTCATCTTTATATTTGTTTCAAGCACTTACGTGCATATAATTAAAATAAGCTAATGGTTTTATTTTTAGTCTTTTTCAAGTTGAGCATGACATACTTTTTTAGCCTAGTCCAGCGCTCAAATAGTTTGATGTTTTTCTTAAAGTCATTTCTTAGCGCTAGGTCTTCTTTTTGAGATTGCTCAGGTTTTGGAACATATAGCATGGCTGTGCAAAGACAGTTGTTTCTACTTTTCATTTGTAGAATTTCAAAATTGACACAGCTCTGACAGCCTTTCCAAAACTGTTCGTCGTCAGTAAGGTCAGCATAAGAAACAGGGATATAGCCTAATTCTGAGTTGATTTTCATCACAGCAGCACCAGTTGTAAGTCCAAAAATTTTTGACTCGGGGTACTTTATTCTACTCAGTTTGAAGATTTCCATTTTGATCAATCTCGCTAATCCATATTTTCTAAATTTAGGAGCGACGATCAAACCAGAGTTTGCGACAAATTTGCCATGTCCCCATGCTTCAATGTAGCAAAATCCTGCCCACTCACCCTGTTCGGTTAAAGCGATTACAGCCTTTCCTTCCATCATTTTAGTTTTGATGTATTCAGGAGATCTCTTTGCAATTCCAGTACCTCTGGCTTTTGCAGATTCTTCCATTTCCTCTGTTATGATTATTGCATAATCGAGATGAGCTTCAGTAGCTGTTGTTATTTTGAATGTGAAATTGTCCATTGATCTTTTGAAATAGACAGTGATTGAATCTGGAATTCAGGTTAGGATAATAATAAATTGCTTGCTATTGTAGGTCTTCCACATAGGAAACCAATGAAAATAAGAGGGACTATGCCCTATAGCTGTTCCTAAATTCCCTAAAAGGAGCTAAAAATAACATAGCACTATCGGAGTTTACCGTTAAAACAGAATTGGTCGCTATGTTAGGATATTTTAACATTTGATAATATATCAATGCAAAGGTTAGAACTTATCAATCATTATCAAAGTAAAATTTCAAATAATTTAAAAATTGAGAATAATTTTTGAATGATGAAAAAATCAAAAAATAATGACTAAATTTGTCAACAAATATAATGTCAACAAATGAAAACTTTGTTTCTAATTTTAAGAGAAGCTAGAATTACAAAAGGAATTGTAATTAGAAATTTGGCGCAAGCATGCGGGTTGGATCCTGCTTTGGTTTCAAAGTTTGAAAAAGGTCATAGGCTTCCTAATGAAGAAAACTTAAAAGTTTTAGCAAAAGCTCTTGATTTATCTTTTGATGAACTTCGCAAAGTTTGGCTTGCCGAAAGGGTTTATCAGATTCTTGCAGATGAGAGGGATGCTTCCGATATTCTTGCATTAGCTGAATCAAGAGTAGAATACCTTACTAGTAAGCAATCGTTAGAATTACAAGAGTTGGGTAATCCGATTATTGAAAACCTTCAAGAGATAGATGAATTGAAGGACAAGTGGACTGCAGAAAAACCTCTCAATTCTACCCAGCTTCGAAAAATGAAAGAATTTTTCAATATAGCATATACCTATGAGAGTAATAGGATAGAAGGAAATACACTGACTCTGCAAGAAACACACTTGGTAGTCAATGAAGGAATTACAATAGGAGGGAAGTCTGTTAGAGAGCATTTGGAGGCTATCAACCACTCCGAGGCGATCGATTATTTAGAAGATTTGGTCAATAAAGATGCGGTTTTCAATAGGAGAGTACTATTAGAATTACACTATTTGATTCTAAAAGGAATTGATAGAGAATATGCAGGAAAATTTAGAAATGTACCTGTGAGGATTTCGGGTAGTGAACATATTCCTCCTCAACCTTATTTGCTTGAAAAATTAATGGAGGAGTACTTTATTCATTATGAAAATCACAAAGATACCATGCATCCGGTGATTTTAGCATCAGAGATGCACGAGAGGTTGGTCAGTATTCATCCATTTGTAGACGGAAATGGCAGGACAAGTAGGTTGGTGATGAATCTGATTTTGATGCGTCATGGATTTCCAATAGCAAACCTGAAAGGGGATCTGGAGTCAAGGTTGGCATATTATAAAGCATTAGAAAATGTACAGGTTCAAAATGACCCGAGTATGTTTTATGATTTGGTAATCAACGCTGTAAAAGATTCACTCCATAGACATTTGGAAATGGCTTGATTTGTAAATACAGCTTAGTGATTTTTACTAGGCTGTTTTTATAAAATGAACATTATTAAAAGAATAATAGCCATTATTATAGCTACCCAAGTATATAAGGGATTTCTTTTAGGGAATTCAAATTGACAAATTGGACAAAAAGCCGCTTTTTGATCTATATCCATTGCGCATGAAGGACATTCTTTGGTTTTCATAATAGAGGAACTCTTTTTGAGGGTTTTTGATTTTCATTTAAATAAACTTATAAAATTATGAAAATAGAAATTTGGTCGGACATCATGTGTCCTTTTTGCTATATTGGAAAGAGGAGATTGGAGTCAGCTTTGAATAATTTTGAATATAAGGATCATATAAAAATTGAATGGAAAAGTTTTTTGCTAAATCCTGATATGGTTACAGATACCAAAAAATCAACTTTGGAGTATTTGTCAGAAACAAAAGGATGGTCAATAGAACAAACACGCCAAATAACCAAGCAAGTGGTAGAAATGGCTAAGGAAGAAGGCTTAGAATATCGTATGGATACTACTGTAGTGGCTAATGCAAAAAAGGCGCACAGGTTGCTTCACTTAGCGAAATCTTTGGACAAAGGGGACGAAATGAAGGAGAGGTTATTAAAAGCATATTTCACAGAGTCCAAAAATATCGACGATAATCCAACTCTGATAGCCTTAGCCCTTGAAGTGGGTTTAGAAGAGGAAAAGGTGATTAAGTGTCTTGAATCAAAAGAATTTGAGTCAGATGTAAATAACGATATCAAAGAAGCGATGCAATTGGGAGTAAGGGGTGTCCCGTTTTTTGTTTTAGATAGAAAGTATGGTATATCTGGAGCCCAACCTGTAGAAGCGTTTGATCAGACTCTTCAAAAGGCTTGGACTGATTTTGTAAAAGAAAATCCAATCATTCAAATGACCCAAGACAGTCAAGGAATGGCTTGTGATGTTGATGGGAATTGTGATTAAAAAAAGGCTTCGGTTAACTCCCGAAGCCTTTTTCCATTAATATGTACCGTATACTTTCATTCTGATTTTATAAATTCCTTCGGAAGCTGTGATAAATAGAGTCTTACGATCGGGCCCAGCAAAAACGACATTGGCTGTCCATTTTTCTGGAATAGGGATGTGACCGATCTCTTCTCCTTTGCGATTATAGATCTTCACACCATCGGCACCAGTCAAGTATAAGTTTCCTCGATAGTCAATGGTCATTCCATCAGATCCTCTATTTATAAAAACCTCTCTGTTTGTTAGAAAACCATCTTCGATGATATCATACTTATAAACTTTTTCGGCACCTATATCTGCTACATACAGGGTCTTCCCATCATAAGTTCCCACGATGCCGTTTGGTTTTACAAGCTTGTCATCAACTCTCATGAATTGAAGTCTATCAGCTGATAGCAAATATAAGTGCTCGCCATTTTGCTCTGATACTGCATCTCTTGTCCAATATTCTCTTTTATAGAGAGGATCTGTGATGTACATGGTCCCAGAGGGAGTGATATAAAGATCGTTCGGTCCATTAAGCTTTTTGCCTTGGTATGCTTCTAATAATACAGTTTTGTTTCCCTTATCATCTATGGACCACAGTTGATTATTTTCATCAGCGCAAGCTATGATGTTACCTTCCCTATCCATAAACATTCCATTTGATCGGCCTGCATCTTCCATAAAAACTTCTGTTTTATTGGTGAAAAAAGACCATTTGATAATCCGATTATTGGGCTGATCTGAAAAGTAAACATCTCCTAATCTGGAAACTGCTGGACCTTCTGTAAATCCAAAACCGTCAGCTATTTTCTCAAGTTGGGCATTTTTTTCAATTAGGTTCTTTTTGTCTACGATTTGAGCATGGGTGATACTCGACGAAAGGGATAAAAAAATAATAGCACTTAAAATATTACGCTTCATTTGATGTGTGATTTATGATCAGGTGAATTAATTTCCCTTGCAAGATAAGATATCAAGCCTGTTTTTTCTAATTCTATGTTGTAAATGCCTCCAAGCTTCTTATTTTTGACAAAACCCAAGCATGAATCATGGAAAAAATAGAAGGAAAAGCAAAGTCATCTTTAGATAGATTTTTGGATTTTATAGAAAAGGCTGGTAATAAACTTCCTGATCCAGCTATGCTTTTTTTGATATTGTTACTGATTACTTGGGGCTTATCTGCTGTTCTCGCTCCGATCAATTTTAATGCTTTTGATCAAATGAATGGTCAAGAGATCCGGGTAATTAATTTATTAACTGGAGAGAAACTTGCAGCATTCCTCTCAAATATGATAGGCATATTCATCAATTTCCCACCTTTGGGAGTTGTTTTACTTGCTATGTTGGGTGTTGGTGTGGCAGAACATTCTGGTTTTATCAATGCTGGATTAAAATATCTGCTTGGGGTTACGCCGAAGATGCTGCTTACGCCTATTTTGGTGTTGGTGGCTATAGTGAGTCATACAGCGGCTGATGCTGGATATGTGTTAGTTATTCCGTTAGGAGGAGTTATATTCTATGCGGCTGGTAGACATCCAGTTGCTGGTATAGCAGCAGCATTTGCGGGAGTATCGGGTGGATTTAGTGCCAATTTTATCCCTTCTAGTATTGATCCATTGATTCAAAGTTATACTCAGTCAGCTGCGCAGATAATCCAGCCAGATATTTCATTGAATCCACTTAATAACATTATTTTCACTGGAATATCAAGTTTGATTGTTATAGCTGTTGTTTGGTATTTGACTGATAGAATAATCGAGCCTCGCCTCAATAGAAGCTTGAAAATTGACAAGGATATTGTAGATATTCCAAAAATGGAAAGCTTAAGCCAAAAGGAGAAAAGAGCTTTTTGGTTAGCTTTTGGGACTTTATTATTGGGTTTGGTTTTACTCTTTTTTTGGGTGCTTCCAGAAGATTCTGCAATGAGAGATGCTGACGGTGCCATCACCTCAAGGTATGCTCCGCTGATGGCTTCAATAGTACCGCTGATATTTATTTTATTCTGGATTCCTGGTTTGGTGTATGGATTTGCTAGTGGTACTTACTCATCAATGAAAAACATGGTAGAAGGAATGAGTAAGTCGGTGGGAAGCATGTCACACTATATTGTCATGGCATTTTTCTGTGCACTATTTATTAATGCTTTTACTGAATCCAAGATTGGAAGTATAGCGGCGTACAAAGGTGCAGAGTTTCTACAGTCTCTAGGATTGCCCGCTCAAATCACAATTGTGGGCATTGTCATCTTGACCGCAGTGGTCAATTTATTTGTCGGTTCTGCTTCGGCTAAATGGGCATTGATTAGCCCTGTATTTGTTCCTATGCTGATGCAGTTGGGAATTTCACCTGACCTTACCCAAGCTGCCTACAGAGTAGGTGATTCAGTATCAAATATCATCACACCACTTTTGCCTTATTTTCCTTTGATTGTTGTATTCTGTCAAAAATATGTCAAGTCCACAGGTATTGGGACATTGGTATCTATTATGATTCCCTATTCATTGACCTTACTGGTCGTGTGGACGCTTTTCTTGTTGTTATATTGGACCCTTGGGATTCCGTTAGGATTACAGTCTACTTATGAATTTGTGATGGTGAAATAAGAGTGTGAAGTTTACTATTAAATATTTATTTCAGGATCAAAATCGAATCTAACTTTATCTTGGGTAGATAGCTTCTGAGAATGAATTTACTTTCTTGGTAAGGTTTTACGCGATGAATCATATCCAATAGTTCTTTTGGATTGTGAATATTTAGTTCTTTTTCAATGAATGTATGTCCTGAAAACATTCCGTTTTCAAAAAACAATGCGGCTTCTTCATTTTGACTTCTTCCTATGGTTTTGATGATTAACATATTTTCTTCATTTGCTATTTTTTCTAGCCACTGATTAACTCTGATATTGTATTGCTCAGGCTTTTCTTGATTGCAACAAGCTCCTCTACATTTGTTGTGTTCAAAATCATAACATGCTGATTTTGATTTTTGTACACCTGAGAGCTTAGGGCAAAGTTCATACTCAGAGATAGCCTCATTTAGAAATTTCCACGCGTCAGCATGATTTTCAAACTGGGTAATAGCAGGTTGGGAAGGAGTTATTTTGGACACTTGAAATCTTACATAACCCAAACTATCTTGATATTGTATAACTCCCCAAGGTTGACTAGTGAATTTCATAGATTTGTTGTACTTGGGCCAGTTCTTTTTGATTTCTTGAAGTTCAAGGAAGTAAGCAAGCATTTCACTACCTGTCAATAGCCAAGAGATGTCATGGATTTCATTCTTCAAATCCATTTTTAACTTTCCTTTAGTACTGCCTGAAAAATGACTTTTAAATCTACTTTTGATATTGTTAGCTTTACCGATATAGATCACTTTGTGATTTACATCATAAAAATAATAGACACCTGTTTTTTCAGGAATCTTGCTATATTTTTCTTTGCAGATGTTAGGAGGTAAAAATGACTCACCATTATTCTTTTTGAGAGTTTCATGGATTAATTCGGGATTTCTTTTAAGGATTTTATCAAATAGAATTGCTGTTGCTTTAGCATCTCCATAGGCGCGATGCCTATCTTCTATATATATGCCTAATGGTTCGCAAATCCTTCCTAAGCTGTATGATTTGTATCCAGGGAATGCCTTTCTGCTTAATCTTACCGTACAAATTTTGCTAGTCCTTAGCTCGTACCCTTCTTTTGCTAATGCTTTTTGAATAAATGTATAATCGAAATTTACATTATGTGCTATAAAAACTTTGTCATGAAGCATTTCATATATTTTTCGCGCTATTTGGCGAAATGTTGGTGATTGAGCCACCATGTCAGAATTGATTCCAGTCAAACCGGTAATATAACCAGGAATATAAGTTTCTGGATTGATAAGCGTATTGTAGGTTTCTGTGATCTCGTTACCATTGTGTATTAAAATAGCAATTTCAGTAATGCCAAGACCTTCTGAGGGATTTCCTCCAGCTGTTTCTATATCTACTATTGCAAAATTGACTCCTAACATTCTTCAAATTTACACAATCTATATTGACACTAATTTCAATTGTCAGGCATTGTCCCTAATTTTTCTCACAATTATTTTTTAGTAGTTAGAACATCTTTAAGTAATTCCATGTTTATATGTATATACATTTAATATTGCTACATTAAATAAAAATAAAGACCCACTATAATGAAACAAGTTCCTATCATTTCTCTCCAAGATGCCGCCAAATTGGTCAAGGATGGAGATATTTTACTGCAAGGTGGATTTGGGATGACCGGAAATCCGGTTCACTTGATGCATGCATTGGCAGAGACAGCAACAAAAGACCTGACCTTTATTGGAAACAATGTCGGTGAACCTGGAATAGGAGGGGGAAGGCTGTTGAGAAATGGGCAGATCAAAAAGATGATCGGTTCATTCTTTACTTCCAATCCAGAAGCAGTCAAAGCTGCGCAAGAGGGCAGAGTAGAATTTGAATTGATTCCTCAAGGTTCTTTGGCTGAGGCCATCAGAGCCGGTGGGGCTGGAATTGGTGGTTTTTATACGCCTACGGCAGAAGGAACGGTGATTGCTGAGGGAAAAGATGTGAAAGAAATTGATGGGGTGAAGCAGGTTTTTGTCAAGGGAATAAAAGGAGATGTAGCCTTTATCCGTGCCTGGAAAGCGGATACTGCAGGAAACTTACAATATCGCCTGACTGAGCAAAACTTCAATCCGGCTATGGCGACAGCAGCTAAGATAGTCATTGCGGAAGTGGAAGAAATTGTACCTGTTGGAGCGCTTGATCCCAATTTTATCCATACTCCAAGCTGCTTTGTGGATTATTTGGTAGAAGTGAAATTGACAGAAGAGGATTTAGGTTCTTCAGCAAAAGTGGGCAGTTCGGAAGATATTCCTGCTGACCGTATGCTGATTGCCAAAAGAGCCTTGCAAGAATTACAGAAAGGTGATGTGGTCAACCTAGGGATAGGAATACCTACCTTAATTGCCAATTTGATCAGTCCTGAGGATGGTATCATCATGCATTCAGAAAATGGCATGTTGGGAATTGGTCCATCTCCAAAGCAAGGGGGAGCCATGGATTACCCGGTCAATGCAGGTAAGATCCCTGTAACGGCTTTGCCTGGTTCATCATACTTTGATTCTGCTGCTTCTTTTGGCATGATCAGAGGCAAGCATGTGGATGTAGCCGTGATGGGAGGCTTGGAAGTGGATGAAGCAGGAAACCTGGCCAATTGGGCTGTACCTGGTCGGCCGCTATTGGGAGTTGGTGGGGCCATGGATTTGGCTTCTGGAGCAAGGAAGTTGATCGTGACGATGAACCACACCTCACCCAAGGGGTCTAAAATCGTAAAATCCTGTAACTTGCCTTTGACAGCTAAGGCTTCGGTGGATATGGTGATTACAGAGTTGGCTGTGTTTGAATTTATCAAAGGCAAACTGACCCTAACGGAACTGATGCCGGGCGTGAGTCTTGAAGAGGTGAAGGAGAATACTGAGGCTGAGTTTGAAGTTGGATTGTAGATTGTAGATTTAAGATTGTAGATATAAGATTTAAGATTCAAGACATAAATAACTGGAAAAGTGGGATAAAAAGCGAGACACAACATTTGAGGTCTTTTTTGACATCGAATGTTTTATTATAGTTCTCTAATATGAATAAAATGATAACTCACTTTCAATTTTGATATGGGATTGAAAATATATTCAACATTAATACTGGATCAATATCCACAAGTATCTTATCCGTTTGTGGCGGATTAAATATCCATTAATATCTGAATCATAAAAAATTAGGTATAAATAGATTGCCAGTTTCTTTCCAGAGGTTCATATCAAAATATTACACGTTAAATCCATTTTCTATTAATACCATTATAACCATAGAATTATATACCTTATGAACTACAACGCATATATTATAGATGGCATTAGGACGCCAATCGGGAATTTTGGTGGGGGATTATCTGCTGTAAGGGCTGATGATCTTGCAGCCATGGTTATCAGCGAATTGGTCAAAAGAAACCCTGTTATTCCTACTGATCAAATTGATGATGTGATTTTGGGCTGCCACAATCAGGCAGGAGAGGACAATAGAAATGTAGCTAGAATGTCCGCACTTCTGGCTGGACTTCCAGTGACTGTACCGGGAGAAACGATCAATAGACTTTGTGCCTCGGGTATGTCTTCCATCATTCATGCCGCTAGGGCTATTGCAGCAGGAGATGGGAATATTTTCATTGCGGGTGGAGTAGAGCAGATGACCCGTGGACCTTTGGTGATTTCCAAGGCAAGCAGGGCTTTTGGCAATGATGCTAAAATGGAAGACTCCAGCTTCGGCTGGCGCTTTGTCAATCCCAAGATGGAGGAAATGTATGGCACAGATCCCATGGGAATCACAGCTGAAAACCTCGTGGATCAGTATCAGATCAATAGAGCAGATCAGGATTTGTTTGCCTACCATTCTCAAATGAAAGCTGCCGAAGCACAGCGAAAAGGAATCTTGGCAGAGGAAATCATGCCTGTAAGCATTCCTCAGAGGAAATCCGAACCAATTGTATTTGACCAGGATGAATTCATCAAGCCTCAGACTACTGTTGAGGCTTTGAACAAGCTCAGGGCTGTTTTTAAGAAAGATGGTACCGTGACTGCAGGCAATGCTTCGGGCTTAAATGATGGGGCTGCTGCTACCTTGATTGTGTCTGAGAAGATTGTAAAGGAATATGGACTCAAGCCTTTGGCTAAAATTGTGAGTTCAGCTGTTGTAGGGGTGGAGCCTAGAATCATGGGCATTGGTCCAGTTCCGGCTACAAAGAAAGCTTTGGAAAAAGCCGGGTTGACTTTAGCAGATTTGGATGTGATAGAGTTGAATGAAGCTTTTGCCGCTCAAAGTTTGGCTTGTACACGAGCATTGGGATTATCCGATGATGATCCAAGGGTGAATATCAATGGGGGAGCGATTGCACTAGGCCATCCCTTGGGTATGTCTGGCACTAGGATTACTTTGACTGCTGCCAAATCATTGGAGAGATTGAATAAAAAATATGCCTTGTCTACCATGTGTATTGGGGTAGGGCAGGGCTATGCTGTGGTGTTGGAAAGGGTGTAAATCAAAAGTTCCAGTTTTACCTGAATTTTTAATTTACTTCATCAATTGCTGCTAAAATGACAGTACAAGCTTCGTGGATTTGTTCCTCTGTAATAATTAAAGGGGGAGCAATCCGCATAGCATCATCACAGAATAAAAACCAATCTGTGATCACCCCTTTTTCGATAGCTAGGTCTATAATTGGCTTTAAGACATCAAAAGACTCAAATTCAACAGCCATCATCAATCCCTTATTTCTTATTCCCTTTATTTTTGGGTGTTTTAATAATTTTTTGAACAGCTCAGCTTTGATCTCTACTTGATCCAAAAGATTTTCTTCTTGAATTATCTTTATCGTTGCCAGTGATGCTGCTGCACTTACCGGATGCCCCCCAAATGTGGTAATGTGTCCTAGTAGTGGGTTATTTTTGAAAGCCCCCATGACTTCTTTATTGGCAATAAAAGCGCCAATTGGCATGCCACCTCCCATGCCCTTGGCACAGACCAAAATATCTGGGACAATACCAAAGTGCTCAAAAGCCCAAAATTTACCTGTTCTACCAAATCCTGCCTGGATTTCGTCGAGAATTAGCAAAGTTCCTGTTTCATCGCAGCGCTTTCTCAAAGCTTGGAAGTAATTGCTACAAGCCACTTTAATTCCAGCTTCTCCTTGTATGGTTTCAATGATGACTGCTGCTGTATCTGTTGTAATTTCTGATAGTTGATAAAAGGATCCGTAGGTCACATTCCTAATACCAGGAAGCAAAGGCCTATAGGCTCTTTTGAATATTTCATTTCCTCCGACCGAAAGAGAACCATGGGATGAACCATGGTAAGCGTTGACGCAAGAGATGATTTCTCTTCTATTCGTATATCGTTTGGCTAATTTAAGCGCACCTTCTACGGCTTCACTTCCACTATTGACTAGGTAGACATTGTCTAGATGCTCAGGTAATGTATCGGTTAAAGCTTTGGCCAATTTTGTCTGTGGACTTTGTACATATTCCCCATAAACCATCAGATGAAGGTACTTATCCAATTGCTCTTGAATTGCAGTCAAAACTTTAGGGTGCCTATGCCCTACATTGCTGACACCTATTCCGGAGATCAAGTCTAGGTATTTCTTTTCGCCAGGACCATACATGTACACGCCTTCTGCCTTTTCGATTTCTATCATCAAGGGGAAGTCTGTAGTTTGTGCTAAGTGAGAAAGAAATAATTGTCTATTATTCATGCTAATTATTTGATCAGGAAATCTTGGAGCAAGTTGCTATTTGATTTTTCTAAATCTGAAAAATATTCCAAGTGGAAGTTTCTTTTCAAACCTATCTACCAAATACAACTCTCCATGTTCAGCGTTGTTAACTTCTTTGAAATTAGAATTCACCAAATTGGCAGCAATAATAGAGGAGAAGCTCAGTGAGTACATATTGAGTATTAGAAAATTATGCTCTGGTTCTAAAAGTTCGGCGCAGAGTTTTAGCATTTCATTGATTTGCTCTTCTAAAATCCACTTTTCACCGTCGGGTCCACGACCATAAGCTGGTGGGTCTAAGATGATTCCGTGATATTTATTTCCCCTTCTGACTTCCCTTTTGATGAATTTCATGGCATCATCCACGATCCATCGAATATCATTCAGGTTAGAGGATTCCATATTATGCTTGGACCAAGTGACTACTTGCTTGACAGAATCTAAGTGAGTCACTTCAGCGCCTGCGGCTCTAGCTGCTATACTTGCAGCGCCCGTATAAGCAAACAAGTTTAATATTTTAGGATTTTTGATTGGGAATTTTTTCAATGTATCAGATATATAATCCCAATTGACTGCCTGCTCTGGAAATAGTCCAATGTGCTTGAAAGAAGTCATGGCTAAGTTAAACGTCAGTTTAACTTGATCCTGATTATTGTATTTGATTTGCCAATTGTGAGGGATTTTTTTTTGCTCAATCCATTGACCTTTTTCTGGATTATTTTTCTCCTTTGCGAAAATGGCATGAGACATGTTTTTCCACTCTTCAGAACTCATACTTTTGTCCCAAATAGCTTGAGGTTCGGGTCTGCTTAAAATATAAGGCCCAAAACGTTCTAATTTTTCAAACCCACCCGTATCTATTAATTCATAATCCTCCCAATACTGTGGAGTCAATGACAAAATTGTTTCCTTCATCTTGCAAAAATAAAGATATAATTGAAGGCGTACATAAATGATTCTAATTTGCTGGTTAATTTCCTATATTTAATATTTATTACATGCTTATGGTCAAAGCTTCTAGACTTATGAAATTTCTACTGCTATTAGGATTGACTTTTATTCAGTATATAACTCTTGTGGCTCAAAATGACAAGGATGTTTCTTACTATGAGCAAGGCTTCGATGTGATTATGATCAATGCAAGGAGCACTGGGATCAAAGGCACGCCATTTTTATTTGATCATGCACTTTATGGAAATATCACGCTGAAGTCTGGAAAACAACATGAAAGAATTTCTTTTAACATTGACTTATTGAAAGAAGAATTGATCATTCAAGGTGAAGGCAATAATGGACAGCCTCTTCCAGTACGCAATTGGATTACTTTGGAGACATTAGGTGAAATAAAAAGAGAGTTTGGGATCGAAATGATTCATGCCAAGTCAAAGATAGTGGAGTTTATTGGCGAATGGGAAGGCTCAAGAATAGTCGCTCTTCATAGCAAAAAACTTGTAAAGCCCTCATCGACTCGAGACAGTTACTCTCCTAGACAGTTTGATACATATACCCATGCTGTAAGCTTTTATAGAATATCAGGTATGACTCAAGTAGAGATTAAGGTCAATCAATTTGTCAAAGAAATAGGAGGGAATGAGGCTAAGAACTTAATTAAAGCTAATAAATGGAAAATAGAAGATCCAGTTGATTTTAAAAACCTCTTGCAGGCTTTACAAGCAAAATAATTATTGCTTTTAAAGCCAATCTGCTAACAATTCTTCACTTACAGCCCAAAGCTTTTGACGCATACTTTTAGATGAAGCGGAAGATGACGGTTTTACCGCCTTTGAGTTTTTGAAGTATGATCCATTTAGGTTTTCTGGAAGTTTAGATTTTGCTAGAAAGATGCTAGTCTTTGCACCATCTTCTGCACTAATCATAAAAGGAGTGGCTAATTTCCAAAGAAAGGCAAAAATTCCGCTAGTATCAGAGCCAAAGTTGGTTTTGACTACCCCTGGATGGAGGGCATAACTTTTCAGTCCTTTATCACCATACAATTCAACCAGAGATTTTGTGAAAAGGATATTGAAAAGCTTGACATTAGCATATGCTCCAAAAGCGCTATAGCTGTTCTCTTTATAATTTAAATCTGAAAATCTAACTTTTGCAGCCCGATGAGCCTCTGAACTAACATTGATAATTTTAGCTACATTCGAGTTGAGTAAAAGAGGGAGGAGTTTGTTAGTTAAAAGAAAATGGCCCAAGTGGTTAGCCGAAAGGCTAGTTTCAAATTGATCCATGGTAATCTCTTTTTGCTTGAAGATTCCGCCAGCATTGTTGATCAGAACATCAAGCTGATCACAATGATTGGATAATTCTTGTGCAGCGCTCACTACAGAATCCATGTCAGTCAAATCACAGTAAATAAAAATACATTTTTGACTAGCATCTGTTTTTAAATCTTTTACCAAATTTTCTGCCTTTTGCTTATTTCTTGCCAAAATGAAAATTTGCTCAAACGCTGGAATAAGGTTTCTTAAAGTAAATTCTCCGATTCCTGATGTGGCACCTGTAATAGCTAAATTCATAATTTAAAATTTTACAGTTAAACCAAGGTGGTTCTAAAATGTTATAGCAAAGCTTAAAAATGAAATTTTGTATAATGAAATAAAACTTATATTTAAGACAAAATTTAGTAATTTTATGCTTTTGAAATTTCAATATTTCAAAAAATATAGAAACTTATTCTTTCTAGCATTTTCATAAATATTATGAAAATCAGTGTTTTAAAAGGAACTCTGAAAGAAACATTGACTTAATTTCCCAAAAAGAGTGAAAGTAAAAGAACCATTTATTGATATAGAGCAAGTATTGAAGACTAAAAATCCGAAACTTCATCGGTGGCTTCCTTCATTTGCCCTCAGTTATATCAAAAGAATTGTTCACGAAGGTGAAATCAATCACATCATGGCCAAGAATGGCCACCTCCAAGGTCTAGACTTTGTGAATGCCTTAATTGAAGAATTTGGTGTTGAAGTAGAGCTCAAGGGTGAGGAGAATATCCCTATGGATAGATCTGTTATATTTGCATCCAATCATCCACTGGGAGGGATGGATGGAATAGCTTTTATGTATGCCCTTGGTAAGTTTCGATCGGATATTCGTTTTCTGGTCAATGACATTCTAACCAATATTAGAAACTTTGAACCCATGTTTATCCCTGTCAATAAGCATGGAGCCAACTCAAGGAAGGTAACCAAATTAATTGAAGAAACTTATGCTGGAGAACATGCTGTGTTAGTTTTTCCTGCTGGGCTAGTTTCTAGAAAGCAAAATGGTCAAATTAAAGACCTAGAGTGGAAAAAAAGCTTTATTAGTAAATCCAAGAGGTATAAGAAAGACATTGTTCCAGTTTACATTGAGGGCAAGAACTCGAAATTCTTTTACAATTTGGCATTGATTCGGAAAACTATCGGTATCAAAGCTAATATTGAGATGTTATACCTTGCTGACGAAATGTTCTCGCAAAAAGGTAAAAAAGTAGTGATTCATGTGGGAAAACCTATTTCTTATCAGTATTTTGATTCATCAAAAAGTGAAAAGGATTGGGCTGAAGAAATTAAAGAGACCGTTTACCAAATGGCCAAAAATTAAGGTTTATGCAAGCAATTATACCTGCGATAGATAAGGAGTTGTTGAAGAAAGAGCTTACGCCGGAGCTCTTCCTTCGATATACCAATAATGGAAATAACCATATTTATCTGATTGATTTTCACAATGCTCCAAATGTTGTCCGTGAAATTGGTCGATTGAGAGAATTGACTTTTAGGGGAGCTGGTGGAGGTACTGGTTTGGAGCTGGATATAGATGAAAACGATACTTGTGAAAATTGCTATCAGCAGTTGATTACTTGGAATCCAGAAGAAGAGGAGATAGTTGCAGGATATAGATTAATCTATTGTAAAAATGCTTCTTTTGATGAAAATAACATCATCAATCTCTCCACTGCGCATCTGTTCAAGTTCTCAGAAAAATTTATCAAAGAGTACATTCCACATACCATTGAATTAGGAAGGTCTTTTGTACAACCCAAGTATCAACCAAGCTTAGACAACCGTAAAGGCCTTTTTTCCCTTGACAATTTATGGGATGGGTTGGGAGCTGTAGTTATGTTGCATCCAGAGGTGAAGTATTTGTTTGGTAAAGTCACGATGTACCCTCACTATGATCGAGAAGCGAGAGATCTCTTGCTTTATTTCATGAACCATTATTTTCCTGATAATGATCAATTAGTAAGTCCTTTGGATCATTTAAAATTAGGATATGATACAGACCTATCTAAAATAGACCATATTTTTGATGGATTGGATTATAAGGAAGGGTATAAATTGTTGAATTCAAGGGTAAGAGCAGCAGGAGAAAATATTCCTCCTTTGATCAATACCTACATGAACCTTTCTCCAAGTATGAAAACTTTTGGTACTGCACTCAATGACGAATTTGGGGCAGTAGAGGAGACAGGTATTTTGATCACCATTGACGATATCTATGAAAGCAAAAAGCATAGACATATGGATACTTTTGAGAGAGATAAAGTATTTGGATCAAGATGAAAAAAACCGTAATCATAGGCGCTACAACCAATCCCTCTAGGACTGCTTTCATAGCAGCAGGGATGTTTTCGGAATATAAAATTCCATTTGTACCGGTAGGTATCAAACAAGGGGAAGTTTTTGGAGAAGATATTTTAGACCTGAGATCTAAGCCAGAAATTGGAGATGTACATACAGTGACCTTGTATATTGGACCCAAAAATCAGCCGGAATGGTACGAATATATACTTTCTTTGAAGCCCAAAAGAATTATTTTTAATACAGGAACCGAAAATCCTGAATTTATAAAAATGGTTGAGGATAAGGGTATTGAGGCTACTGTCTCCTGTAATCTTGTTTTATTGCGAACTGGCCAATTTTAGACTTTTTGATGCTCTATAAAATTGTTCATCACAAATATATGCGGAGCTGAAATCAAAGAAACCAACACAAAAAACAAAAGAATGACTTGTTCTTCATTCAAGAATTCTTTTGAAAGGTAGAGAATAAGGGAGATTCCAAGGATGCTGATACTACTAAAAGGGAGCAGTTGCTTGATAAACATTTTTAATTGACTCGAATTCAATTGTTTTGTCAAGGCATAATATTCGGCCTTCATGCTCGGTAAAGCATGCCAAAATCCAAAATATATCCCAAAGCCTAAAATCAGCGGAGTGAAATAGAGTAATAAACTCAAAAAGCATATTTCTAAAGCCAATTTGAATGACCCTTTCTGTCTTTGAATTAAAGTCAATCCCACAGATGTCATAAATAAAATTACTATCAAGGTTAAGGACATGGGTTCTAAAATGCTGATATCAACTATGGAAATTAGGATATCGTAAGTTGACTGAAAATCACTTAAAAGAATAATCAACAGGAAATTGGAACCAAGAATGAAATAAGTAATTGGTTTAAATTTGATTTGGTCAAAATCTAAAAAATGCGTTTGGCCAAAATGATACGCTGAAATTATTATAAAAACTGCCAAGGATAATTTTGGGAAAAAGTACCATGAAATTAGATATAATGCCATGATGCCAAGATATTTAAATAGAAATAGACCTAAAGAAGATTTTTTATTGGAACCTTGGGGAAGTAAGTGATCTATTGCTCCATGTGGTATTCCTATACTGAGTAACACTACAGCAAAAACAATCCATTGGAAGGTGATATTTTCCTTGAAAAAAAGGAAAAATAAGAGACAAAGCCCTATGGCGATGCATTTGCCAATGTTTTCAATGTTGTTCATAATTCAATAAGGATTTGATGAATATACCGAAAGAAAGCTTACGAAGTATATTCAATTCCTCAAAGAAGTTGGTTTCTTCATTCAAAAATTTAAGCACCTGATCTCCAGGATTCCTAGAGAACATTTCTTGAAAAATATCTGGTAACCTTTCAGGCCATCTGGAAGCGATATTGAGTAGGATATTGTCATAAAATTTAAATCTAAATGGTCTATTCCATGACAAGTTGGTTTTGGTACTTCCATTAACCAATTCATTGATCAGTTGCTTAGAGTGTTTTTGTATTGTATGATAGGTATAGCCCGTAGAAGGTTTTGTGCAACCTCCTATGGTACCGACATTGATCCAGTTGGGATTTGTAGATGTAGAAAAGGCTTTCGTTGACATTGGTATAGAGCCCTTTTCTTCAAAAGTAATGTCAAAGTCTTTTGAGAATTTGGTTTCTATATAGTTTCTGAGCTTGGAGATCATCTCAGTAGTGTCTATATCAATCTTATCATACAGGGTGTATTCTACAAGAGCTTCTCTTTCATTGTATGGAAGTATATAAAAGAAGGAGAAAGCATCACTTTGATTTGGAACAAAATCCATCAAAGTGATTTGTTTAGAATCAAATACAGGATCCTTTGTTCTTATTTTCCAACCAAGAAAAATTTGCTTGAGCACGTCTTCAGGAAGCTCACCATTCAATTGCGGAATGGAGTTGATGATTTTTTTTCCTGAAAAAACACTTTCAGTCGCTGTTAATAGTTCGAAATTCCCTTCAGAAGTCGTTTGGACGCCAACGATTCTATCATTGACAAATTTAATATTTGGTTTGTCCGAAATCATTTCCAACATCTGCTGATAAAAGTCAGATGATTTGATGTGGTAATATTTAAGATTTTTTAGACTGCTAACGGTATTTTTTTTTCCTGATAGCGCAATCGAATTCCAAAAAGTAGGATTATCTTTATTTGGATGTGTATCCAATGGGGTAGGAGACCAGTAACACCAAGTTCTGTCGTTTTGATCCTTCTTTGAGGCATCTATCACGAGAACGTTTTGATCTTTGAGTGGGCTGTCCAGCAAATAGTACAAGAAGCTGAATCCAGCACAGCCAAGACCTGATATGATGAAATCGTAGGTCATAGTTGGGAGTGGGGAGGGTGATATTTAAATAAAAAGGTCACTCTGAATAATTACAGAGTGACCAAATTAAGTTTATTAAGCTGCTACAGCTTTATTTTTGTGTGTTTCAGCGATAGCTACAGAATAAATTACAAGACCGAAACCAATTTTGTTGATAGCATCAGCAAGGTTGTAGAATAAGTCAATGCTACTAACTTCAAACAAACCTGATAACAAGTTTCCTGGAAGAACCATGTAACCAATTGGATAGATTGACCATCCTAATGTAATGAAGATCTTCAACAAGAACATCGCTCTACCCAAAGCAGGACTGTCAGAAGATTTAGCCAATTTAGCAACATCACCAGCGAATACTTCATACACGATATAAAGGTAACCTACAGTAGAAAGAACTCCCCAGAATACATTATTGTCGATTCCAGAAGTTTCACCAATGTAACCTGTTACCAACATAACCAAGGATGCTACGATCAATTTGGTCAATGTAGAGCCTTTTGCTCCAAATGGTTTTGTTAAAAGATAGAACTCCACACACATCAATGGAACTGTTAGTGTCCAGTCAACATATCTGAAGGCTGTTGGTGAGCTACCTGTTTCTAAATAGAAATCTCTCATGTAATAGTAGTGCACTGCTGCAATACCAGTGATGAGACCTGATACAAGAAGTGAAGTTTTCCACTTCCCGTCTACAGAACTTCTTTCCACAAAGAAGAATACTGCAGATGCAAACATAGCCATATACCCAATGAAAAAGGTAATGGCTACAGGATCACTGTTGACGATACGATCTAATCCGATCATTTCTGCTGTTAAAATTGTGTTCATTGTAAATTGATTTTAGATGTGATTGATTTAGAGAAATAATATTTTGGGTAATATTGACATGTAAAGAGATTTGGGAGATTGTTTGTTTAATAAAAATATGAATATGTTAAACAAAAGTGTTTTAATGACTTGATATTGGTGACAAAACGCATGTAATTGGTATTTAGGAAATTAACATAGAAGCGTATGGCTCAGCAATTCAAACTTTACTTTCGTTAGGTTGAATTGGTTATTATTTCCTTATTGTATAATTACTTAAATAATGCAATTTAAGGATGCAAGTGGGTATGTGCTCTCGAAAAATTTGCGTATTATTACGCTTTAATACGATTGTCAAAAAATCCCTTTTTTACATCAATAAAGGAGCTTAAAATTAGTTATGAGCGACAACATAGAAGAAAACAAGAATGATTATTCAGCGGGGAATATACAAATTCTCGAAGGATTAGAAGCTGTAAGAAAAAGACCTGCCATGTATATTGGCGATGTTGGAGTAAAAGGACTTCATCACCTAATATGGGAAGTGGTGGATAACTCTATAGATGAGGCGCTTGCAGGGCATTGTGATACCATTCATGTTACAATTAACGAAGATAATTCAGTAACCGTTGAAGATAATGGAAGAGGTATTCCAACAGATTTTCACCCAAAAGAAAAAAAATCTGCACTTGAAGTTGTAATGACTGTCCTACATGCTGGTGGAAAGTTTGACAAAGACACCTACAAAGTTTCAGGTGGACTTCATGGTGTGGGTGTTTCTTGTGTGAATGCATTGTCCACTATGCTTAAAGCTACCGTGCATAGAGGGGGTAAGGTTTACGAACAAGAGTATGCTATAGGTGTACCTCAATACCCTGTGAGAGAGATAGGTACAACTAATAAGAGAGGAACAATCATTCACTTCAAACCTGATGCAAGTATTTTTGCCATCACGGAGTATAAGTACGAAACTATAGCCAATAGGCTGAGAGAGATGTCTTTCCTAAATGCAGGGATCAGGATTTTGCTCAAGGATATGAGAGAATTGGAAGAGGATGGCACGCCAAGGTCCAATGAATTCTTTTCAGAAGGTGGTTTGGTAGAATTTGTACAGTATCTAGACGATACAAAAGAAAAAATCATAGAAGAACCTATTTACATTGAGTCAGAGCGAAATAGCGTACCTGTACAGGTGGCTATGAGTTATAATTCTTCTTACTCAGAAAATGTGGTTTCTTATGTCAATACCATCAATACTTATGAAGGCGGTAGTCACGTATCAGGTTTCAGAAGAGCTTTGACTAGAACTTTAAAAAGCTATGCAGATAAATCTGGTATGCTTGATAAGTTGAAAATTGAAGTTTCTGGAGACGACTTCAGGGAAGGATTGACGGCTGTCATTTCAGTAAAAGTAGCAGAACCTCAATTTGAAGGTCAGACCAAAACGAAACTTGGTAATTCGGATGTAGTTGGTGCGGTAGACAGTGCTGTCTCTGAGGTGTTACAAATCTGGCTGGAAGAACATCCAAAAGAGGCTAAAATAATCGTGGGTAAAGTAGTCTTAGCAGCACAAGCTAGACATGCAGCTAGAAAAGCCCGGGAGATGGTACAGCGTAAGAATGTTCTCGGTGGAGGTGGTCTGCCAGGTAAACTTGCAGATTGTGCCAATTCTGATCCAACTGTATGTGAATTATACTTGGTAGAAGGTGATTCCGCGGGAGGTTCTGCAAAGCAAGGACGAGATAGAGATTTTCAAGCGATTCTTCCGCTCAAAGGAAAAATCCTAAATGTAGAAAAAGCCCATGAGCATAAAATCTACGATAACGATGAGATCAAAAATATCCTCACGGCGCTAGGTGTTAAGTTTGGTACTGTCAATGGTGATAGAGAATTGGATCTGACCAACTTGAGATATCACAAGATTATCATTATGACAGATGCTGATATTGATGGTTCTCACATCAGAACATTGATTCTTACATTGTTCTTTAGATATCTTAGATCTCTTATCGAAAATGGCTATGTCTATATCGCTCAGCCACCACTTTACCTTCTGAAAAAGGGAAAGGACGAGCGTTATGCTTATGATGAAGAAGATAGAAGAAAGATCACTAGAGAGATGGTAGGTGATTCAGGAAAAGAAGATAGCATTAATTTGCAGCGTTATAAAGGTCTGGGAGAGATGAACCCAGAGCAGCTTTGGACCACCACTATGGATCCAAATACAAGAACGCTCAAGCAAGTGACTATAGAGTCTGCTGCAGAAGCAGACCACCTTTTCAGTATGCTGATGGGAGATGAAGTGCCACCAAGGAGAGACTTTATCGAGAAAAACGCGAAATACGCAAAAATTGATACCTGATAATTTTCAGAAAATAAATTTAAGGGAGCGAATCGCTCCCTTTTTTATTTCGTTATAAAATACTTAAACTTAAGCTCCATTTGGAGGATTATTATTAAGTAATTTCGCCCTAAGAATACTTGAATTATGAATATTGCAACCAAAGATAAATTTGATAGCATCATCTATGCGAGTGATCTTGTCAGTAGAGATTTAAGCTGGCTTAAGTTCAATGAGCGTGTTTTTGATCAATCCAAAAAAGAATCAAGATCAATTTTCGAGAAGTTGAAATTTCTCGCAATCACTGCGTCTAACCTGGATGAATTTTTTATGATTAGAGTAGGTTCTCTCTACAATTATCTTGATTATGATAAAGAAAGAGTTGACTACTCTGGGCTCAGAGAAGAACCTTTCAAGGTAAAATTGATGCTAGAGTGTCAAGCCTTTCACAAAAAGCAACAAGAACATTTTCAAAAAAACCTTCTGCCAAATATGGCAGATTCAGGTTTTATTTTGAGTAACGTCAAAAATCTAACTGAGGACGAGCAAGAGTATATCAGGTCTTATTTCAATAAGGCGATATACCCAATGCTAACTCCCATGGTATATGATGGTTATCGAACTTTTCCGATTTTGATGAATAAGCTCTTGGTTTTTGGAGTAGTCACTTTGGCGCCAGGAGAGAAAAAAGAAAATAGAAAACTATCTTTTGTGCAGATTCCTGCCAATATTCCGAGGTTTTTTGAAGTAGAGCGCGAAGATGTAGTGATCTACATCCCAATTGAAGAAGTAATCAGAGAAAATCTAATTTCGCTATTTCGAAATGTGAATATAGAATCTGTAAACCTATTCAGAATAACTAGAAATGGAGACTTTACTTTGGAAGAAAGTGAGGACATGGATGCGAACTTTCTGGAAGAAGTAAAGCGAAAACTTAACGAAAGAAAGACCGGCAGGGTAGTGCGAATTGAAATTGAAGAAGGATACAGCAAATGGATGATCAATTTGCTGAAAGAAAGGTGGAATATTCAAGATGACAGTATCTTCAAAGTAGAAAGAAGAAGTATGCTGGATTTCACTGGTCTTTGGCAAGTGATTGGGAATAGGCGTTTCAAAGATAGACTCCCTCAAATGCCCTCTCCAGTTCATCCATTATCTTATCCGGAGGAAGGAACAGAAGATATTTTTCAGGTTTTGAAAAATAGGGATATACTTTTGCACCATCCTTATAACAACATCGACCCGATTCTTGATCTAATTGAAAAGGCTGCGGATGATCATAATGTCATGGCTATCAAGATGACTATTTATCGACTTGCCAGTGATTCTAGGATAACCAAGGCGCTACTTAGAGCAGCTGAGAATGGCAAGCACGTATCGGTTCTTTTTGAAGTCAAGGCTAGGTTTGATGAGGAAAATAACATTCGTGAAGCCAAAAAGCTTCAAAAAGCAGGTTGCTTTGTAATCTATGGGATCAGTAATTTGAAAACACATACTAAATTGATGCTGATCGTCAAGAAGGACGAAAACAAGGTTACAAGATATGTTCACCTAGGTTCTGGTAATTACAATGAAGATACGGCAAGACTTTATACTGATATAGGTTTGCTTACTACCAATGAGATTCTGGCTAATGATGTGTCTGAATTTTTTAATGTAATCACTGGACATTCTATGCCAGACACTTATGAAAGCTTGATTACGGCACCTCGGGACATGAGAAATCAATTGATTAGCTTTATTGAACAAGAGTCAGAAAATGCCAAAAAGGGTCTTCCAAGTGGTATTTTTATCAAAGTCAATTCTCTAGAGGATTCCGAAATCATATATGCCTTGTATAGGGCTTCGCAGGCCGGTGTTCCCATAAAATTGATCATTAGGGGTATTTGCTGTCTTAGACCAGGAAGACCAGGTTTAAGTGAAAATATCGAGGTTTTTTCTATTGTTGGGGACTATTTAGAGCATTCTAGAATCTATCATTTTCATAATAATGGTGAGACTAGAACTTATGCGGGAAGTGCTGATATGATGGTGAGAAGTTTTGACAAAAGACTGGAGTCATTATTCAAAGTAGATGCACCACTTTTGGAAAAGCAATTGATGAACATCATAGCATTCAATCTTAGAGACAATGTCAACTCGTATAAAATGCTGGAGGATGGAACCTACATCAGAAAAATGCCTCAAGCGGATGAAGAAGAGTTCAATATCCACAAGGAGTTTTTTCATCTCAATGTAGACGATGTCATGCAGGTGAAGTTGATAGGGTAAACAGATAAAAAACGCCTCACAATCAAAGTGAGGCATTTTTTATTTGACTACTTTCTTGATTTTATTTCTTTCGTATAGCACATTCATCAATCCATCTTTCAGTCCTACATCTGGTACGATCATTTTTTTGGATGCTGCTGCTGTCATAGCTGCAAGATAAATTTTGCTTGCAGGAATGATAACGTCTGCCCGATCAGGATTCAGGTTAAGTTTATTGATTCTGTCCTCGTAAGAAAAAGACTCTAGGTATTCTTTAATTTCTTTAATCTTTTCTGGACTGATGTATCTTTTATTCTTAGCTGGATTTGATAATTCAAAAATTTTATTGATGTTACCTCCTGTTCCAATACAGGTGATTTTGTCTTTATTGGTGATGTTTTCTTCTATGAATTTATTCATACTTTTCCATACAGAAAGTGGGATATTGTCATCCAATGCTCTGACCGAACCAATTTTAAAAGACTTTGAAGCAATCTTTTGCTTGTTTTTATAGATATTAAGCTCCGTACTACCACCACCCACATCGATGTGTAAATAAGGTTTTTCATCTATATATGACCACAATGCCAAATTGATTAGCTCCGCTTCTCTATTTCCGTCGATAATTTGGATTTTCAATCCAATATCCTGCTTGACTTCATCTGCTATCTCTTTTCCATTGGCAGATTCACGCATGGCAGAAGTTGCACACACCATGTAATCATCCACTTCGTAGAGGTCAATCAAAAGTTTAAAAGCCTTCATCAATTTTACAAACTTCCTTCTGTTCTTATCACTGATTTTTTGAACATGGAAAACATCCATACCTAATCTAAGTGGAAAGCGAAGGTATTCTAGTTTTTTGAAGGTGGTTTTATCCTCGTAGTGAGTTACATTGGTAATTTGGAGCCTGATGGCATTGGATCCGATATCTACTGCTGCTAGTTTCAAATCAATATTTTAAATTAATGAAACAAATGGTTGAAAAGGTGTTCAATTACTATTTGAGAAATCAATTCTAAATTAATCAAAAATAGCGGCTAAGAACTACTAATTCTTATTTTTTCTTCCTCCCACAAGTAAGATTATACCTGCAGCTACACTAATTCCTCCAGCATAATTAGGCCAGTTGACTTCATTTTCTTTGGTTTTGTTGACTTGTATTGGTCCAGCGTCAATGATATTTTCTTCCGTATTGAAACTGATTCCTGAAAAAATGAACATCGCAATTCCGATAACTATCAAAATAATTCCCAAAGCTCTCATAGTTTGTTTGATTGGTTTCTGTATCCATTAGGAGCAAGAAGCTTACCAAACTATGAATTGGAGTGAAGTGACTTATACCGGTTCCATGATGCAATGATACTTATCAAAAGAATTCCAAACACAACTGATAGCGAAATATAAGATGGAAAATGATAAGCAGCAGAAATGATCATCTTGAAACCGATAAAAATCAATATAAATGAGAGCCCATGTTGCAAGTAATGAAACATCTCAAAACTATTAGCTAGTAGAAAGTACAGTGCCCTAAGTCCAAGTATCGCAAATATATTGGAGGTATAAAGGATAACAGGATCATTTGAAATAGCAAAAATGGCAGGAATGGAATCCACAGCAAATAATAGATCAGTAAACTCAATCACTGCGACTACCACTAGTAGTTGTGTCGCAAATCTTTTTCCATTAATCCTTACAAAAAACTTCTCTCCATGGTATTTTGGATCTACTCTGAATAGTTTGTGAATGAGTTTAGTTCCCAAAGATTTTGAGAAGTCTTTTTTGTCCTCAACCTCTTCGTCTTGCTTCCAAGTCTTGATGCCAGCATAGAAAAGGAAGATTCCAAACATGGTCAATATGATATTGATATGAAGCTCAATACCAAATAGATAAAAAGGTTCAATGAAAGTTAATTCTATTAAAGTAACACCAAAGAAAATGAAAATAGCTCTCATGATGATAGCTCCTAAGATTCCGTAAAACAAGACTTTGTGCTGGTATTTATCTGGTACTTTGAAAAACTTAAACACCAAGATAAAAACAAAAAGATTGTCTACGCTGAGGGCTTTTTCAATCAAGAATGCGGAGTAGTACTGAGAAGCTTTCTCTAGTCCAAAATCCCAATAAACATACAAGCCAAATAGCAGTCCGATCCCAATCCAGACGATTGACCAATTCAGAGCTTCTTTAGTAGATACTTTGTGGGCTTCTTTATTGAAGACTAGTAAATCAATAGCAAGTAGGGCTAAGACAATAATGGCAAAACCAATCAGGGCATAGCCTTCATCTTTTAGATATTCCAAAGGTAATTTGTTTATTCAGTGAGGATTATTAGTCAGGCATATTCGAAAAAAAGGTCTTTACATTTTAATGTAATTACCCTTTTTGAGCTTTTTTTTGACCTTGAAATAATTGAAAAAACCAAGAAAGATCAATCCTATACTTAATGCAAAAGCTAAATATCCCAAGTCACTGATATGGCTAAGTACATTTACCTCCATCAAAGCAGTACCACTGACCAAAAAGTAAAGCGAAGTTCTGATATAAGAGAGGAGCGTCCTGTCGTTGGCCAGGGTAGTCCTTTGCCTCGCTAGATAATCTCTTACGATCATTTGCTCTTCAGTTAAATTCTCCTTTTCCATTTGCTACTTGATTAGATTACAAAAGTAGGAAATTATTTACTTTAAAAACTGTAGCATAAAACCAGAAAACCATTAAGATTTGTTTTCTTTGCTATCTAATTCGATTTATATTAATCCATTCAGGAATGAGCAAGCCTAATTTTGATGATATTTTTATGGAACTAGCTGTGAATCTTGCAAAAAGATCACATTGTATCAAAAAGCATGTAGGGGCTGTGCTGACAAAAGAGACTAGAATCATATCCATTGGTTATAATGGGCCTCCGTCAGGTACCCACAACTGCGACGAGGAGTTTCCACATGAAGGTTGTGCCCGAGATAGTAAAGGTAGTTGTACACTTGCTCTTCATGCAGAACAAAATGCCATTTTATATGCAGTCAAGAACAATACTTCGGTGGAAGGATCCACGCTATATGTGACCTTGGCTCCCTGCCTAGCCTGCGCAAGAATTATCTTTTCCATGGGTATCCAAAGAGTCATATACATGTATTCTTACGCTGAATACAAAGGATTACCATTCGATGAGGGCTTAGAGTTCTTAAAGAAATTTGGGGTGGAAGTTGATAAATATGGAGTCGAAATTAAGATTGAAGACCCCTTGATTTAAATGAAATTAACCTCTGGATGAAGTAAAATCCCAAATTTTTCTTGAATTGAGGTTTGTATTTTTTTACTGAGATTGGCTATTTCTTTTCCATCTCCATCTCCATAATTGACTAAGACAAGTGGTTGTAGCTTGTGTACACCAATCTTACCAAAAGTTTGTCCCTTCCAGCCAGCTTGTTCGATCAGCCATGCTGCTGCTACTTTTATGCCATTCTCATTAGGGTATCCGGGAATGTTTGGATACTCAGATTTTAGCTTATCGAACTGCTCTTGAGAAATTGTCGGATTTTTGAAGAAACTTCCAGCGTTTCCAATTACCGCGGGATCTGGCAATTTACTTTGCCTGATTTGGATTACAGCATCTGATATTGCTTTGATGTTAAGCTCTTTGATACCCATAGTTTGCAATGTTTCTTCGATAGCGCCGTAAGAAATATTGAAAATAGGATTCTTTTTTAACTTAAATGAAACTTTGGTGATGATGTACTGATCCTTCAGTGCATTTTTAAAGACACTTTCTCTATAGCCAAATTGACACTCATTCCAATCGAACACTTCTGTTTTACCAGAATCTCTATTGATCGCTCTGAGAGTATGAAACACTTCCTTGATCTCTATGCCATAGGCACCGATGTTTTGCATTGGAGATGCACCTACTGTCCCGGGAATTAGCGAAAGATTTTCAACACCAGCCCAATTCTGCTCAATACAATGCAGTACAAATTGATGCCAGTTTTCTCCAGCACCAACTTCCACGAAAACATCTTCTTTTGATTCTTCTATCAAGTTTATCCCACTTATTTCCATCTTTAGTACAAGCGCATTTATATCCTGAGTCAGAAGGATATTACTTCCTCCCCCTAGAATCAGTAATGGAATATTCCATTCTTTGGCCTTCTCCAAGGCTTCTAGGACATCTTCTTCGGTATTTGCAATAGCAAAAAATTTAGCTTTTTTATCAATTCCAAAAGTATTGTATGACTTTAACGAGATGTTTTCTTGTATATTCATGGCTGAAAATTCTTCTTGCGAATTAAGCAAGATTTTACCCAAATAGAAAGATTCGAGACGTATATGTCACTTTAATTAAATCTGTTCCAGAATGAAAGAAATGGTAATCAACGGAGTAAGAATAAGACCAGGTCAAACTGTCAATATAGAAATTGCAATTGCAAGGTTGCCCACCCATACATTGATTGATCTTCCAGTTTTCATCAAAAGAGCAAAAGAAGATGGTCCAGTTGTCTTGATCTCCGGAGGTGTACATGGTGATGAAATCAACGGAATCGTAGCCGTAAAGAGGATGCTGGAGGAAGATGAAATCACACCTTCAAAGGGAACAGTGATATTGATTCCGTTGGTAAATGTATATGGTTTTTTGAGTAATTCCAGAACCTTTCCTGATGGGAGAGATTTGAATAGGAGTTTTCCAGGCAGTAAAAAAGGTTCATTAGCTTCTCAGATTGCGTTCATCTTGACTAATGAAATCATCCCATTGATAGATTATGGTATAGACATGCATACTGGAGGGAGGATGCTGTCCAATTACCCTCAAATCAGAGTAGACTACAAAGACAAAAAAGGCGTTGAACTAGCTAAAGCTTTTGGGACACATTTTATTTTGAATTCTCCTCATATTGATAAATCCTTCAGGAAGGAAGCTTATAAAAAGAAGAAAAGTATTCTAGTATACGAAGGGGGAGAGTCTATGCGTTTGGATGACTTTGCAGTAGAGGAGGCAGTCGCAGGTACGAAGCGTATGCTTCATTACTTGGGTATGTTGGAAGCTGCTCCTGAAAAGAAGGACTTGACCATGATAGCTGAAAGCTCTTGGTTGAGGGCAAAGATTTCAGGAATTTTTATGACCTCAGTGCAATTGGGAGATCACGTCAAAAAAGGGCAAATTCTGGCTAGAATCTCAGACCCTTACGGGCAAGTAAAAGTGCCTATCAAGTGTACAACCAATGGATTTATCGTGGGACTTAACAACAATCCAGTCGTGAATGCTGGCGATGCCTTGGTACATATTGGGAAAGCAATCTAGATAGAATAACAGTTGATTAGAATGGATACCCGATCCCTATATTGAAGACAGTTTGGCCTCTTTCACCTAGAAAGCCATTGAAGAAATTACCAAGGATAAATCTTTGGCCCTCTTCTCGTGCGGGATCTACAGCTTTGACGCCCATATCCAGTCTTAGCACCAAAAAATCAAAATCCATTCTCAATCCCAGACCTGTACCTACCGCAATCTCCTTGTAAAATCTATTGAACTCAAAGTTAGCCCCTGGTCTAGTAGGATCATTGAGAAAAGTCCAGCTATTTCCAAAATCAATGAAAAAAGCTCCGTCAAAATAGCCATATAGTTTCCTTCTATATTCCAGCATTCCTTCGAATAGAATATCTCCCGGCTGCTCAAATCTATAATCAAATGAACCGTCTTCATTTAACGGAGGTGTATAAGATCCTGGGCCAAGTCGTCTAGGTTGCCAAGCTCTGATACCGGTACTACCCCCAGCAAAGAAATATTTTTCATAAGGTAAAATTCCATCACTAATGCCATACGGTTTGGCCATACCCAAATTGAGCCTATAAGCAAAAGTCTGTTTGTTGCTCAGTGGGATATATCTCCTAAAGTCTGCTTGAAATTTTAAGAACTGGAAATACGCAAGGCTTCGATTTTCTATAAATTGCCTATTGACAAAATTGAGCGCCGTCCCACCACTTTCTAAGAAAAGTCGTAAAAGTGAAGCACTGTTTTTCTGAAAAACGCCATACTGATTGAAGTTGATGATAACTTGTCCTGAGATGCTACTTACATATGAAGGGAGAAATGAATTGATAAGGTTATTTCCTTGATTTTGAAGGTCTTCAAGTATTTCTCTGAAATCATTACTTAAATTAGATCTGATAAAGTTAGCATCGACTAAGTTGAGCGAGAATTGCTGTCTAAGGTTTCGTGTGTTCCAATTGTAGGCAAGGATTCCATTGACACTTTCCCTGTTGTATTCAGGCCGATCTACATAATTGTAACCAATCAAAGTTCTAGTCCTGGGATTGTACCTTCCAAATCGCTCTAGAGCAAATTTATTCATTGGCACCAAAAACTGCGGGAAGATAATCGATGCGGAAGTATTCAACTCCCTGGATCTGAAAACACCACCTTCGCCTGTTGCTGATACAACACCTTCAAGACCAGCTCTGAAGTTAAACTCAAAGATCTCTGCTCCTCGAAATAGATTTCGATTTCTTAAAGAATGACTAAAAAATGGTCCAGGAACTTGCTCTGTGATACTAGCACCAAGTTGGTTTGTGATCAGGTATTTTTGATTTGGTTGTGTAAAAATCCTTGGCCTTAAGACTGTTCCCAAGGTATCAAAAGAAATATTAACAAACCTAAAGAGATCCAAATTAGCTAACTGCCTTTGCGTCTCTAATACATCTGTTTTATTATAGAGGTCACCTTGATTTAGGAATATTCTTGAAGAGATTATTTTTTCGGAATAGCGATCTCGATAGATTTTGAAATTGATGTCCTTGTATTTCGACTTCGTTTCTTCTTCAAAGAAGCTGTCTCCCGAAGGCGCGTCAATAGAGAAGTAGATAGAGTCTAGGGTGTAAACTTTGTGGAAATCATTGGCCGCTGGTTTTCTGATGACCTGCTCTATTTGAACAGTTTTTTCAAGAGTGTCTTTGTAGACATTGTATTCAATGTAGGATTTTGAAAAAGTATAATAGCCGTTTTCCTTTAGGAAGTCTTCCACACGCTGACGCTCCCTAGATAGTTGTGCTTGCTCGTATCTGCTTCGAGTTTTGATTTCGGAACGCCTTTTATTTTTATCTAGAAGTAGATAAATGTTTTCATCATCTGATCGAGAGTAGACAGAATCAATGACATATGGTTCATTTTCAGTAAGTAAATATTTTATCCTAGCTTTTTTACCATCATAGTCTACAGCATAATCTACTTCGTTTTCAAAGAAACCATTATTGGATAAGTAAAAAGAGATTTGCCTTCGTGAATCCTCAGTCTTGATGCTGTCATGGATTACTCTTGGGTTGCCAGTTCGCATGAAAAAGTTTCCAAACTCTAATTTTTTTTCTATTGAAGTGATTTGATTATTGATTTTATTGAATCGCTTGATTTCCCTTCGGGATAGTTCCTCTTCCTTCTTGGTTAAAAGTGCTTTCCTTTCTTTTTCTAAATTCTCTTTTCTTTGAATGTGAACGGTACTATCAAAAGTCCATTCTCCAAATCTATAAAAGGCTACCCCAATTGATGTATTTAAAAATGGAATACGGGTATTGGGTTCTTGCTTGATCAGGTTAGAAATTGCATCCTTATCGCTCTTCTCTACACCTTCTATTTGTACTTGATAGACCAAATATTCGTTTTCCTTCAAGCCCTTGGTCAAAGAACATGAAGAAATCAAAAAAAGGAGAAAGATAAAGTTTATATATTTGGCCTTATTCACTATTTGACGCTCACCGAATGTTAAGCAAAAATACGCTTAAGTTTATTAAATCCTTGCAACATAAAAAATTCCGTAAACAGGAAAACGCATTTTTTGTGGAAGGTAGCAAAAATGTAACGGAATTATTGGATTCAGATTTCGAAATCACATATTTATTGTACACAGAGAAGTTTGAAACAGAATATAGAAATTTGTTAAGAGGTTTCAAAGGAGAGGCTTTTCTTGTGACTCAAAAAGTACTAGAGTCAGCGGGATCTTTTCAGTCCAATGACAGTGCCTTGGCCGTGGCAAAGATTAAAGTCAATGATCCACCCCAAATATCTAAATCAGAATTGATGCTCGCTTTGGATGATGTGAGGGATCCTGGGAATTTAGGTACGATTATCAGAATTGCTGATTGGTATGGAATCAAGCATATCATTTGCTCAGAAGAATCGGCTGATATTTATAACCCAAAGGTACTTAATTCCAGTATGGGAAGTTTTACAAGAGTGAATGTGTATTATACCGATTTATATACCTATTTACCTACTTTGAACTTACCTATATATGGAGCCTTTCTAGGGGGGAAAGATATTCATCAACAAAACCTGAAATCAACAGGTGTTATTCTGATGGGCAACGAATCCAATGGTATATCAGATAGAATAGCAGAGCTTGTTACAGAAAGGCTGACAATTCCGCGATTTGGTCATGCAGAATCTCTTAATGTGGCCATAGCTACGGCTATCATTTGCGATAACTTCAAAAGATCATAAGTCATTCCCATATGTCCAATTTATTCGTTACGCTCAAAAAAGTTGGTCTCAATACCTTTTTCTTTCTATTGATTGGAGTGATCTTCTTAGCCAAACTGTATCCTGAGTGGGGTACTGCAGATAGCCCTATACCACTCAAGCCCATCACAGGTGTTGGCATTTCTGTCATCTTCTTTTTTTATGGAGTCAAGCTCAATCCTAGGAAACTGCTTCAAGATCTTTCTAATTGGAAGCTTCATTTGCTAGTACAGGGTACTACATTTTTGATTTTCCCTTTGCTTGTTTTGGTACTTTATGCGATTTGGGGTGATCAGAATTCTTACATATGGTTAGGGACTTTTTATTTGGCCGCTTTGCCTTCTACTGTTTCCTCTTCTGTGGTGATGGTTTCTATAGCGAAAGGCAATCTGCCAGCAGCGATTTTTAATGCCAGCATTTCGAGTATGGTTGGGATATTTATTACGCCTATTTGGATGGAGTTATTATTACCTGCTACTGCTATTGGATTTGATCTCACGGATACATTTATCAAACTCAGCCTTCAGGTTCTCTTACCTTTGATTGTTGGGCTTTTTGTGCATCAGTACCTATCTGCATGGGTTGGAAGGCATGGTAAGGCATTGAAAAACTTAGATCAGACAATCATCCTACTAATCGTTTTTACAGCATTTGCTGAATCCTTTGCTGAAAAAATGTTTGATGGAAAAACAGCAGGAGAGTTAATCACCTTGGGGGGCTTGATGTTGCTTTTCTTTTTGGTAATGATGTTGTTGATGGATTTCCTTGCCAAAAGCATGAAGTTCAATGATGCCGACAGGATTACTGTGCTTTTTTGTGGAAGTAAAAAGTCGCTTGTTCAAGGTGCTGTCATGGGAAGAGTGATGTTCCCAGACCCAGTCATATTTGGAGTGATTTTGCTGCCTTTGATGATGTATCATGCTTTACAGTTGATATTCGGAAGTGCGATAGCACAGCGTATAGGTGAAAAGATGAAAAATACCATTTGATATGAAACTGAGAATATACCAAGTAGATGCATTTACAGAAGAAGTATTTAAAGGTAATCCTGCCGCTGTGGTTCCTTTGAAAAGTTGGTTGCCAGATGAACTTATGCAAAAAATAGCCGCAGAGAATAACTTATCAGAAACGGCATTTGTGGTAGCAGATGGAGATTATTATTTAATCCGCTGGTTTACTCCGACAGTGGAGGTTGATCTCTGTGGTCATGCAACTTTGGCTACAGCACATGTTTTATTTCAGCATGAAGGGTATTCTGGCGATTTAATCAAATTCATATCTCCCCGAACTGGTGCTTTGGATGTGAGGAAAGAAGAGCTTGGAATGCTGACTTTAGATTTTCCAGTGGATGAGATAAAAAGGATTGACTTAGATTCAAGTATATTCCATGGTTTCTGGAAAGCACCAAAAGAGCTTTGGAGAGGTAAAAGTGACTATGTACTGGTCTATGAATCAGAAGATGACATACGCGATATCCATATAGATTTTAAAGAGATAGAGAAAGTAAAAACTCGTGGATTTATTGTTACTGCACAAGGAAAAGAAGTGGATTTTGTAAGCCGTTGATTTGGACCTCAAGTAGGAGTGGAGGAAGATCCTGTCACTGGCTCTGCCCATACTACATTGACTGTCCTATGGGCAGAAAAACTGAAGAAGAATAGTTTGACTGCTATTCAAATGTCTGCAAGATCTGGAAGTTTGATTTGTAAACTTGTCGGTGATAGGGTTCACATCAGTGGGAATGCAGTGACCTATCTTCAAGGTGAGATTTTCATTTAAAAAATCCCTGTCTGAGCTACTAACAGACGGGGATTTTTAATTCATTTTTTGACACTTCTTCAAGGAACCAGGTAAACAAATGCGTTTACATTCATTCCAGCACCTACAGAAGCAAATACCAAATGATCACCAGAATTGATATGGTGATTTTCTAATTCGCCTTTGATGATCATGTCGTAGAGAGTTGGAACAGTCGCTACTGAGTTATTTCCAAGCTTGGAGATGGTCATGGGCATGATAGAAGAAGAATCTTCAAGCCTTTGATCATAAAGTTTGAATAGCCTCTGAATGATTGCTTCATCCATTTTTGCATTTGCTTGATGAATAAGGACTTTCTTGATCTTTTGGATTGGAACCCCTGATTTGTCTATTGTAGCTTTGACCAGTGCAGGTACTGTATTGAGTGCGTATTCATAGAGTTTTCTCCCATTCATTTTCATAAATAAGGTGTTGTCTTCAAACTCGGGATGATAAGAAATATCCATTTTTAAGAAATGGGCTTCATTCAGTGTATCAGTTCTTGTTTTATGACAAAGTATCCCAAGTGCTTTTTCACTTTCCTTTGCTTCTAGGATTACTGCCCCAGCACCATCAGAATAGATCATACTATCTATATCGTGCGGATCAGCTATTCGTGAAAGATTCTCAGCTCCTATGACCAATACACGCTGAGCATCACCTGATTTAATAAAATAATTAGCCTGAATGATACCTTGTACCCATCCAGGACAGCCGAATGGTAAATCATAAGCTACGCAATCTGGATTTGCTATTTGAAGCTTATGTTTGACTCTGGAGGCCAAAGTAGGCACCATGTCCGATTTGATATTATCATGGAGGATGTCCCCAAAGTTGTGAGCGACAATAATATAATCCAATGATTCGGAATCAATCCGGGCGTTTTCAATTGCATCTTTTGCGGCAAAAAAAGCCATATCCGAAGTGTTGAGTTCTGGATTGAGGTATCTTCTTTCTTGTATATCAGTGATTTCTTGAAATTTACTCACGATATCAGGAACTGGTTTTTCTAATTTTTCTCCCTTTTCATTGATAAAATTGCGGTTATGGAAGCTTTCGTTCTTGACTATAATCTCTGGAATGTATTTTCCAGATCCAGTAATGATGCTGTAAATAGGCATAAAGAGTTTTTAATTGGGTGAAAATCTGGTTGGAGCCGAAATTTAAAAAATAAAAATTAAGGAAGCTCTATTTGAATCACAGCTTTATGATAATGTTAAAAATAATATTTTAATCAGAATAAAATTTTTAATAAAAATCATTTTAAGATATATTATTTTTTCATTGCAAACTTCCTAGGCAATAGAAATTAATCACTATCTTTTTTTAAGATTTCTGTGGATTCTTAGTTGTGTATCGTAGGAGAATGACCAGATGATAGAATTTGACATAATCACATAACTGCTTATTTAGAGATAATCATTTATTAGGATATAAATTTCTATAGAATTTATATTTCATTGAACATAAATCTATACCTTGAGCTTAATACGTATATCAACCAAAACTATCAAACATGAAGACATATTACAATCCTGAAGATCTTAAAAAATTTGGGAAAATTGGGGAATTTCAAAAATCCATGGCGGATAAATTCTTCGACTATTACGGAGAAGTTTTTCAAGAAGGAGCCTTGACAGCTAGAGAAAAATCTCTAATCGCATTAGCCGTCGCCCATGCGATCCAATGTCCATACTGCATAGATGCTTACACTGTCGATACCATGGAAAAGGGCTGCGATGAAGAGCAGATGATGGAAGCGGTACATGTTGCTGCAGCTATCAGAGGTGGCGCATCACTAGTACATAGTACCCAAATGATGAATAAAGTAAAAGAGATCTCTATGTAATCTCTTGTGAATTTTTGAAGACTAAACATGAAATCACTCAAAGCTCAACAACACCCGCTTTCTAAAATTGAATACGAATTAGAGGTCTTAGATACCCCGATCAAAGGAATTAGTTTTGCTGATAAGCTAGCCAATTCTAATCTTTTTCCTTTGAGTCCCACCCAAATTGATATCTTTCAAATCAATATGGGAAAAATGTGCAATCAGGTATGTAAGCACTGTCATGTAGACGCAGGTCCAGACCGCAAAGAAATCATGACCAGAGAAACCATGCAGCTGATTTTAGAAGTGATCAAAAAGGGTGGAATCAAAACGGTGGATTTGACTGGTGGAGCTCCTGAGATGAATCCCGAATTTCGCTGGTTTATCGAAGAGATTAGGAAAATCAGTTCAGAAGTCCATATCATCGTTAGGTGTAATCTGACCATTATTTTGGCAAACCCAAAGTATCATGATCTCCCTGAGTTTTATAAAAAACATCATATCGAGGTAGTTTCGTCTCTACCTTACTTTACAGCAGTCAAAACAGACTCCCAAAGAGGAGATGGAGTATTTGATAAATCAATCAAAGCATTGAAAATGCTCAATGAGGTTGGTTATGGAGCAGAGGGTACAGGACTGCAATTAAATTTGGTCTATAATCCCGCTGGGGCATTCTTACCTGCTTCCCAGGAAGGTCTGGAGCTAGAGTTCAAAAAACGTTTAAAGAACTCCTATGACATTACTTTCAATGCATTGTATACCATCACGAATTTGCCTATCAGTAGATTTTTAGAATACCTACTGAGGTCCGAAAATTATGATAGCTATATGGAAAAGCTCCTAGACGCTTACAACCCTGTAGCTGCTGCTAATGTGATGTGTAGAAATACGATATCAGTGGGTTGGGATGGATACTTATATGATTGTGATTTCAATCAAATGCTTGAATTAAAAGTAGCTTCTCCTACAAGTCAGCACATAGCAGACTGGAATAAAAAATCTCTTTTAGAAAGAGAAATTATCGTGAAGCAACATTGTTTTGGCTGTACTGCTGGAGCAGGGTCTAGTTGTGGAGGAGCTACTGCCTAAGTTATGGAAGAAAGTAAAAAAGCACTCATTGTATTTCAAAAAAATCCAGTCCTTGGCAAAGTCAAAACCAGATTGGCAGCGACTGTAGGGGAGGCCAAAGCCTTGGAAATATATATGCTGTTGCTTCAGCATACCTATAAAGTTATCAATCAACTAGAAGCCATCGATACTTTCATTTATTTCAGCGATCAAGTTGAAAATGGTCTGGAAGAAATGTTTGTGGATCGGGTAAAATTCAAGGTTCAGAATGGACTTGACTTAGGGTCAAGGATGAAAAATGCATTCGAAGAAATTTTTCAGCAAGGATATGATCAAGTCACCATCATAGGAACTGATTGCCCTGAAATCACCGTTGAATTAATCAATCAGGCGTTTGAGACTTTGGATTATTCGGATACCGTTTTTGGACCTGCTAGAGATGGGGGTTATTATTTATTGGGCATGAATCAGTTTATTCCCCATCTTTTTGAGCAGATGATTTGGAGTCACGACAGGGTTTTGATGGATTCCATCAAGAAATTAGACTTAAATAGAAATTCATTTACACTACTTGAGATGCTGTCTGATATTGATAATGAAGCAGATTGGATCAAGTATAAAAAAACACTTTCACAAACTATATGAGCACCTACTTAGAAACCACAGCAAATGTATACAGAGACGCAGCCTTGAAACCTGATGTGGGTTTATGTTGCACCACTACACCCATTTGGCAATTTCCAGGATTGAAGATCCCAAAGATTATGCAAGAAATGAATTATGGCTGTGGGAGCACAGTTCATTTCAGAGATTTGGTCAATGAGCCTAACATTCTTTATGTTGGAGTTGGAGGAGGTATGGAAGTATTGCAATTCTCTTATTTTTCCAGAAAAGAAAATGGGGTCATTGGGGTGGATATTGTAGACGAAATGATCCAAGCTTGTAATGCTAATCTTGTATTGGCTGAGCAAGAAAATGATTGGTTCAAAAAGGAGTTTGTGTCACTTAGGAAAGGATCAGCGCTAGCCTTACCAATTGCCGATGAAAGTATAGATGTTGCAGCTCAAAATTGCCTTTTCAATATTTTCACTAAAGAAGATCTTGCTTTGGCATTGAAAGAGATGTACAGGGTGCTAAAGCCACATGGTCGCTTGGTGCTCAGTGATCCTGTGACTGAGCAAGCTATGCCTGATAGTCTTAGAAATGACGATCGTCTGAGAGCTTTATGTCTGAGTGGCTCACTTTCTCTTCAAGAATATCTCAAGATGATCACAGATGCTGGATTTGGTACGGTTGAAATCAGAGCTAAAAGACCCTATAGAATATTGGCTCCTGGTCATTATGATACAGAGGAGATGATCTTTTTGGAGAGTGTAGAGGTGTGTGCCATCAAAGATCCAATGCCAGCAGATGGACCATGTGTATTTACTGGTAAAACAGCCATTTATTTTGGATCAGAAGCGTATTTTGATGATCAAAAAGGGCATGTGTTGATGCAAAATCAACCTCTTTCTATTTGTGATAAGACAGCAGCTGCCATTAAAAACCTTGGAAGAGAGGACATTTATATTACTGAATCAACTTTCTTTTATGACGGAGGGGGTTGTTGTTAGGCCAAAAATTCAGAAATTGTGGTTCAATGTTGTTTAGATTAGGTAAAGAGTTGATATAAACTTTTCCAATTTTTGATAAAAGTATCAGATATAATTTCTCAAAATTGAACTTTTGGGAAGTAATTCTCATCTAAACACTTTAGAATTATGGTTGAAAATATTTCAATAATGGGTTATCTTAAAAAAAATTTAGTTGGATTAGTCATTCTCTTGAGCTTACCTAGTCTAGCTCAGGAGAAAATGGACTTCGAAATCTCCGTTGCTGGATTCTCCATCGGTGAAATGACAGCTGTCAAAACGAAGAAAGGGGATGAATCATTTTATGACTTAAAGAGTGAAGTTAGTTTTTGGTTTTTTGGTAAAGTCAATGTGGATTATTCTATCAATTCTCATTTCAAGGGTGAACAATTGATCAAAGCAAAAGCAGAAACAAAAAGTAATAAGGGAGAGTTTGCTTCTGATATTGTCTGGAAAAATGATCGATATGTAGTAGAAGCAACTAGTTATCAATACGAAAAGGATACAGTGATCAATAATCCACTTTTTTTCAGCTCTGCAAGATTGTATTTTGAAGAACCAGTAGGTCAGAAAATTTTTATGGCAGAAAATTTTGGACTTCCATCTCCGATTACCAAATACAAAGATTATTATGAAGTCAATGTCAACGGTAATAAAAACAGATTTTACTATGAAAATGGTAAGTTTCTAAAAGCTGTCATGCAAAGTCCTATCAAAAATTATGTGATCAAAAGGAAAAGTCCCTAATGAAAATTTCAGTAATCATTCCAGTTTTGAATGAGGCAGAGAATCTCAAAGAGCTGTTACCGTTTATTTTTAAGTCTGGAGGGAGGGATTTGGCAGAGGTGATCGTTGTAGATGCTGGAAGCGAAGATGACACAGTACATATTGCCAGAAGCCATGGCGCAATTTTATTGCGCTCACAACAGAAGTGTAGGGCGGCACAACTCAACCAAGGTGCTGCTGTAGCCAAAGGTGGAATTTTTTACTTTGTACATGCTGATAGTAGACCGCATCCAGATTTTGCTAGAGATGTCTCAGAATCAGTTAAAAAGGGAAATTTAGCAGGATGTTATCGATATCAATTTGATTCTTCTAGTCCTTTGTTAAAAATGAATGCTTGGTTTACAAGATTTAATGGTATATTTTCAGGAGGTGGAGATCAGACATTGTTTATCGCAAGATCAGTATTTGAGGAGTTGAATGGCTTCGATGAGTATTATACAATCATGGAGGATTTTGAATTAGTTGGAAGAATCAAGAGAAAGTTTGGTTTTACGGTTTTACCAAAAACTATCCTTGTTTCTGCTAGAAAATACGAGACCAATTCTTGGTTGAGAGTTCAGTTAGCTAATTTGACAGTTTTCATGCTTTATTATCTCAAAATAAATCCTGATAAACTCAAATGGATCTACCGCAAAATGCTGAATTATAGATAATTGATTGTTTACATATGAGTCAAAGTAATGGGCTATTACCGATCATCAGCGGTATCCAACAAGTCGGTATTGGAGTGACAGATGCCAAAGAAGCATGGTCTTGGTATAGAAAGTTTTTCAAGATGGATGTGCCTATTTTTGAAGATGCAGCCACAGCAAACCTGATGACAAGATATACCTCTGAAATAGCACAGGAGCGCTTTGCAATCCTGGCTATGAATATGCAAGGAGGTGGTGGATTTGAAATCTGGCAATACACAAATAAAAAACCTGTTAAAGCTGATTTTGAATTAGCTCTGGGCGACTTAGGAATATTCGCTGTAAAGATTAGGACCAAGGATATTGAGAATACTTACAATTATTTTAAAGCTGAAGGGGCTCAAGTTTTAGGCTCACCCACGATATCTCCTTGTGGAAGGAAACATTTCTATGTTCAAGACCCTTATGGAAATACTTTTGAAATGGTAGAAAGTCCTTCTTGGTTCAATCTGAACAAGGATTATACAGGTGGAGTGGCAGGTGTATCAATTGGTGTGAGTAATATAGAGGAGGCGCTGAAGCTCTATCAAGGGATCTTAGGGTATCACCATGTAAGGTCTGATGAAACTAGACAATTTGAGGATTTGTTAGGCGTCAATGGAGGAGATGCCAAATTTAGAAGAGTATTGATTCATAGACCAGAGGGTAGAGTGGGAGCATTTAGCAAATTACTCTGTAAGACTGAAATTGAGCTTTTTGAAGTAAAGGGAAGAGTTCCGAAAAAGATATTTCAAAATAGAGATTGGGGGGATTTGGGTTTTATCCATGTGTGTTTTGATATTACAGGCATGAAGGAATTAGCTGAAAAATGTGCTAAAGCGGGCTTTCCTTTTACTGTAGATAGCAGCAATAGCTTTGATATGGGTAAAGCGGCAGGGCATTTTTCATACTGTGAAGACCCTGACGGTACACTGATAGAGTTTGTAGAGACTCATAAAATCCCAATCATGGAAAAATGGGGTTGGTACCTGAATCTCAGAAACAGAAAGCCAGATAAACCTCTTCCAAACTGGATGCTTAGGATGTTAGCCATGAATCGGGTAAAGTCTTGATCTAAGTAATTTTATTTGATCCCAGTTAATTTTCTTGCGTAGATATGAATGTAATAAAAAAGCGGTCTGATTTTCAGACCGCTTTTTGAGTTTAAATCCTATTGATTCCCTATGAAGAAAGTTTACACTTCAAAACTAGGGTAAAGATTCAAGGAAGTGGTTAACACAATGTCATTCAATTGTTACCAAATCAATTCCCTCTATCGATCATCACTTCTTTGTTTTTCAAAATATCTAGTGCAAAGCTGGTCATTGCTTTGACGCCAGTCTTGATGGTGGGTTCTGGGATTGGCGCAAAATAAGGACTATGCAACCCTGGAATATCTAGTCCTTTTGCTTTGGCTTCTTCTAGAAATTTTGGATCATTGGCTCCCAAGAAAAACATGCTGATTGGAATTTTTCTTTCTTGATTGCCATAGGCACTAAAATCTTCCCCAACCATCTGAGCAGCGACTTCTACTACTTTATCTTCGCCAAAAGTTTGTTGGAAAACACTCACCATTTGACCAGTCAGCGTGGCATCATTAATCAATGGCGCAGTAAATGGCTCTCTAATCCAATACTCGGGCATTTTGTCTTCCTTCAATCCCGCAGCTCTGGAGTAATTCTCGCTTATCTCTTTGATTCTGCTGATGATTTTTTCTCGGACATCAAGAGAATAAGTTCTAATGGTCAATTGCATCATCACTTCATCTGGGATGATATTGTGAACCGATCCCCCGTGGATAGATCCTACCGTCACTACTGCAGGATCAGTTGGTGTAAGTGTCCTACTGACAATAGTCTGATAGGCTTGAATGATCTGAGCCGATAAGACTACAGGGTCAATCGTCGTATGTGGCGCTGCGCCGTGACCACCTTCTCCGAAGATTTTGACATTCATCATGTCAACCCCTGCCATCAATGGCCCAGCTTTGTAGCCTATCATTCCGGCGGGTAAAAAGGGATCATCATGCAGGGCAATCGCATAGTCTGGATGTGGAAATTTTTCGTACAGGCCATCATTGAGCATGTTATAAGCCCCAAGGCCATTTTCTTCAGCAGGCTGAGCCACCATCAATACCGTACCTCTCCAGCTATTTTTGTATTCCATCATCATTTTGGCCGTGCCGACAAAAACCGACATGTGGATATCATGCCCGCAGGAATGGGTAATGAAGGTCTCTTTTCCATCATTAGTTACTCCCTTTTTCGTAGAAGCATAAGGCAAGCCTGTTTTCTCCTCCATAGGAAGTGCATCCATATCTGTCCGGATCAGTAATACCGGTCCAGGGCCATTTTGGAACATGCCGACTAGGCCATAGCCACCAATGTTTTCTGTGACTTCATATCCCAATGACCTGAGCTCTTGGGCCATTCTTGCAGATGTTTCTTTTTCTTGAAGCGAAAGCTCTGGATTTTGATGCAGCTCTTTGTAGAGTTGATCCAAATGAGGATAAAACTGTTCTATAGCTTGGTCTAAACTTTGAGCCGAAACCCCCAAATTGATCGCTAGGATACATATAATACCGATATATGATTTCATAATTGAATTTGATTTGATTAATGAATTAACAAAAAAATTCCTGATTAGCCCATATGTTTTTACTTTCGTGACTTAAATTCCTTTTATCATGCCTATTATTTCAAATTCAACTTACGGCAAACCACCGCTTCATCTTTTCAATGGACATTTTGAAACCATCATTCCGAGTATTTTCAGAAAGATCGATGGCGTAATGTATCAAAGAGAAAGAATTGATACACCTGACGGAGATTTTTTGGATTTGGATTGGTCGAGGATTGGAAGCAGAAAACTTCTAATCATATCTCACGGATTAGAAGGAAGTGCTGATAGACACTATGCCAAGGCCTTGGTAAAACTCTTCAATCAACACGGATTTGATGCTTTAGCGTGGAACAATAGAACTTGCAGCGGAGAGATGAACCTGAAGCCTATTATGTATCATCATGGTGCCTCTTATGATCTGAATACCGTTTTTGAGCATGTGGAAGGATCATTTGATTATGATGAAGTTTATTTGGTTGGCATCAGTATGGGCGGAGCACAGACCTTGAAGTTCCTAGGTGAAAAAGGAACTGACTTGAATTCAAAGATCAAAAAAGCCGCTGTCTACTCCACTCCCTGCAACTTGACGGATTCTGCTGCTACGCTCAATTTCAAAGGAAATGGTTTTTATAAGAAACGATTTTTAAATAAGTTGAAAGTAAAAATGCAACTCAAAGGTGAGCAATATCCCGAATTAATAGATTTGGAATTGCTGAAGCGAGTGGAGGACTTTGATGCCTTTGATACGCACTTTACAGCCAAATTGCATGGGTTCAAGGACGCTACCGATTTCTACCAATCTGTGAGCGCGGACAATTGGATGGAGCACATACAAATACCCACTTTAATCATCAATGCCCTCAATGATCCACTGCTCCATGATCGCTGCTATCCCATCAAGCTGGCAGAAAATTCATCCCATATTTTCCTAGAATTACCGAAAAGGGGAGGTCACACAGGTTTTACGGTAAGCGGGCAAGAGTTTACATGGTCAGAGATGCGGTTTTTGGAGTTTTTGAAGGGGTGAAATTTTTGCCAGAAAAATAGAAATCCATTTCTAAAAGTTCAACCCCACACGGGGTTTTTGCCATGCATCATTATTCATCCTTTCCCCTAGGTTTCACCTAGGGCTATTGAAAAGTTTGATCCTTTCAGCATCGGAAATGCAAATCAACATTTTATCAAATTACCGACCACGAAGTGGTCAAACTTTTCAATAACCGCGGGTGAAACCCGTGGAAAACGAAACAAACCCAATTTACCCCACGACCCCGAAGGGTGTCGAACTTATTTTACAAAAACTTTTTCATCAACCAAATCAAAATTTCAGAATTTGAATTTTTAGTTTCAACAGATTCAAATATCTTTAAGGATTAGTAATTTTTAATCAACCTATTGAATGGCTTTTTTCCAAAACTCAGTTCTTAAAAAATATCTTGCCACTCAAGATCAGATTCTTGTAAAAGAAGCATATACAGCTTATCAGAAATATTTTCATCATCCTCAGATTCGGGAAAATATCAGAGCGGCCAAAGAAGAACAATTTCAGGAAGGTTTTCTCCGAGAGCTTTTTGTCAATATTTTGGGCTATACCATCAACCCAAATCCGGATTATGACCTGACTACGGAGCTGAAGAATATCAAGGATGCAAAAAAGACCGATGGCGCGATTTTGAAAGACGGGAAGGCTTTGGCAGTCATCGAACTGAAGGGGACGGATACGAAGGACTTGGAAAAAATCCGTGATCAAGCCTTCAATTATAAAAACAATCAGCCCGAATGTGTCTATGTCATTACCAGTAATTTCGAGAAATTACGCTTCTACATCGACAATGCAGTTGATTTTTTAGAGTTCAATATTCTGGCGATGCAGCTGGAGGAATTCAAGGTTTTTTGGCTGCTGCTTCATAAAGAAAACCTGCTTTCGGGCATTCCCAAAAAGATCAAAGAACAATCCTTACTGGTAGAGGAGCAGATCACCAAGCAACTCTATGCGGATTATTCGGCCTTCAAGCAAGAGCTTTGGCAGGATATGGTCAAGTTGAACGCTGGCACTGATGAACTGGAACTCTACAAGAAAAGTCAAAAGCTCTTGGATCGGTTTCTATTTATCTTTTTTGCAGAGGATAAGGGTTTGCTGCCGCCTAATTCCATTATGGAAATAGTCACGCATTGGAACAAACTCAGCGATCTGGACGAATACAGACCTTTGTATCAGATTTTCAAAAAGTATTTTGGTTACTTGAATACAGGAAGGGTTCAGCCGGGAAAGGCAGAAATACACGCTTACAATGGCGGGCTTTTCGCTCCAGATTTGATCTTGGATGCACTGGAGATTTCGGATCAGGTACTGGAAAAGCACGTTCGAAAGCTGACCGAATATGATTTTGAATCCGAAGTAGATACCAATATCCTGGGACATATTTTCGAGCATTCACTCAATGATATCGAAAATGTCCGTGCCCAACTTGCGGGTGAGGTCGTGGACCGTTCCAAGACCAAGAGGAAGCGGGATGGGGTTTTTTATACCCCAAAATACATTACCAAATACATCGTAGACAATACCCTAGGGAAGCTGTGCACGGAGAAAAAAGCGGAACTCGAAATCATAGACGAGGATTTTGCAGAGGGCAAAAGAGGCAGGCAGAAGAAAACGATCCAACGACTCAAAGAAAAGCTCGATACCTATCGTACCTGGCTGCTACAGCTGACGATTTGTGATCCTGCCTGTGGATCAGGCGCTTTTCTAAATCAGGTCTTGGAGTTTTTGATGGCAGAGCATCGCTATGTGGATGAACTGGAATCCCAACTCTTCGATTCACCCTTGATCCTTCCCAATGTAGAAAACCACATTCTGGAAAACAACATCTTCGGCGTGGATATTAACGAGGAATCCGTACAGATCGCCCGACTTTCCCTATGGCTCCGCACTGCTAAAAAAGGCCGCAAACTCAGTAGTCTCAATTCCAATATCAAAGTAGGCAACTCCTTAATCGATGATCCCGAAGTAGCCGGTGACTTGGCCTTCAACTGGTCAGCGCAGTTCCCAAAAGTCTTTGCCAAAGGAGGGTTTGATGTGGTAGTTGGTAATCCGCCTTATGTGAGATCCCGTGATGAGATTTTAGATGACTATAAAGATTATTATTTATCAAATTTTAAATGCATTTATGAAAAGCCCAATCTTTATATATTGTTTATGGAAAAAGCTCTGGATTTAATCAAGGAGTCAGGCCAATTTGCGTTTATTGTTCCAAATGCTTGGCTGGGGATTGAGTCAGGTAAGCTTATAAGAAATTTATATTTAACTACTACAAGTATTAATTATTTAATATTTCTAAGTGGTAAAAGTTTTCAAGGAGTTGGAGTTGAAACTATGATTTTTATAATTAAAAATTCCAAACCTATATCAAATATTACAAAATATTTCACTGTTTTGAGCGATTCTATAGACGGTATTTATAATTCAATAAATCAAGAAGACTGGCTTAAAAATAGAGATTCATTCATTGATATTAAAAGTAATAATGATGATATCTCAATAATTCAAAAAATTAGTTCTTCACCATTTATAATAGAGGATAAATATGATGTAAGAGTTGGGATGCAAGCTTATGAAAAAGGAAAGGGTAATCCAAAACAATCCGAAGATGATGTGAAAAATCATATATTTGATTTTACGTATAAATATGATGAAAATACATTTAAGTACTTGGAAGGTAAGGACGTATTGCGATATGGTATTAATTGGTCAGGTTCTTGGTTATCATGGGGACCATGGTTATCACAACCAAAATCTTTTGATCAGTTTTCGAAAAGTAGAATTTTAATAAGGGAAATAACAGGGAAATTTCCAAATGTTTTATATGCTTCTTATGTAGAAGAAGTTTACCTAAACAATAAAAGTGTTATTAATATTTTATCAAAAAATAACGATTATTCTTTGAAAGCTTTGGTTGGGATCTTGAATTCTTCACTAATGTCGTTTTATCATATTCGTCAAGCTGCAAAGGGTAACAGAACTCTTTTCCCAAAGGTTGTAATAAAGGATATTAAGAATTATCCAATTCCTGATATTGATTCACAAATTTTTAATAAACTTTCAGTTTTGGTTACTGAAATATCAAATTTTTCTAATCATAATTTAGAGCAAGTGAGTAGCCTTGTTAATCTCCTTAAATCAAAATTCTCAATCGAGAAACCTTCCACCAAACTCCAAAACTGGCCTTCCTTAGATTTCAAGGGATTCTTGGGGGAGTTAAAGAAAGCCAAGGTCAAGTTAAGTCTAGGAGAAGAAGCCGAGTGGATGGCCTATTTCAACGAACAAAAAGCCAAAGCCCAAGCCCTCCAATCCGACATCACCCGCCTCGATCGAGAGATCGACAACCTGGTTTATGAGTTGTATGGGTTGACGGAGGAGGAGATTAGGATAGTGGAAGGGGATTAAAAATCTATTAATTAATTATAAAATATAAATGAAGATTCTATTTGTTTTAGGTAATGGTTTTGATTTAAGTTTAGGTATGAAATCAAAATATTCAGATTTCTTCAGTCATTTTAATTGTGCTAATCACGAAAGTGTTTTGATTAAAGATATTAAAGCAAAAATTAAAAATGATTACGAAAATTGGGCCGACTTAGAGTTAGCCCTTGGAAAATATACTGAGGAGATAAATACAATAGAAGAGTTTGATGAAGTCTTAGATTGTTTTAAAGATTCTTTAGCGGATTATTTAAAAGAAGAGGAAGAAAAATTAGACTTTGATTCAATAGATTTCTCATCATTACAAAATTATTTAATTTATTTTGAACGAAATTTACCACCAGCTGATAAACAGATAATTAATACTCATAAACATAAATGGGCGAGCAAAGAAGTTTCAATTGAAATTTGTACTTTTAATTATACCTATATTTTGGATAGGATTTTTAAAGATTATGAGCAAAATAATTTTATTGGCACGCATAAAAATCATTCAAAATATTATTTGAAAGGGCTTACTCACATCCATGGATATTACGATAAAGACATGGTTCTTGGGGTTAATGATACTTCTCAAATTGGTAATCTAAATTTTAGAGATGATTTGGATATAACTGATTCTTTGGTAAAAGAACAAACAAACATAGCTAATAAGTACCTTATTGAAAATCAGTTTAAAAAGCAAATTATTAATTCAAACGTTATAATTATTTTCGGGAGTTCAATAGGAGACACAGATAAGATTTGGTGGGAAAGAATTGGTGAGAGACTTAAGGGTGATTGTTACCTTGTAATCTTTACTCTAGGTAAAGAGATTTCTCCAAGGCATAGACAAAAGATGGTCAGATCTGAAAGAAAGATGCGAAAATATTTTTTGGATAAAACTAAATTAAATGAAAAAGAAAAATCTTCTATAAGTCAAAAAATAATAATACGATTTAACTCTGACTTTCTTAAATTTCCTCTAATCGTACCTACTTCGGAGTAAAATGACCCTTTAAGATTTTATGCATTTTTGATATTGATTATGGTCTTTATACTTTTTTGTATAACTTTCTTGAACGATTATTCATACTAAGTTCAACCCCTCACGGGGTTGTTGCCATGCATCATTATTCATCCTTTCCCCTAGGTTTCACATAGGGCTATTGAAAAGTTCGACGGCTTCACCTATAATACTCCCCAAAATTGAGACCAGAGGTTAAGTTAAAAAAAACCGTTTAAATTTAACCTTATGAACAAGCAAACAAGACGAAAGTTTTCTCC
>NZ_FTOP01000016.1 GCF_900156785.1 Belliella pelovolcani
ACCCTTGGGAAATAGGACAACTAAAGAAGCATTAACAAAAAAATAAATTAACTTAGCAACTGATACTTTTGGTCCAACAAATGGGGAGTGTTATAATATTACCAATCAAGTCCAATGTCGTGTAGTCTTTTGATTGCTTGTATAAGTAGTAAAATGATGGTTGTGATTAGGACAATTCCAAATGCAACGAAAGATATCAGGTCTGATAATATGTAAATCTCGTATAATTTAATCATTGCGATTACATTTGTCCAATAAAAAATCAAAAACAGAACCCAGTATTTTCTTCTTGAAATTCTTCCTGTTAGTTTAAAGAAACCATTAGGATTATTCATAATAATATAACCTAAAAAAGATATAAATATTCAATAGTTTCTTTTTTAGGTATATAAAACATAGGAATAATTAAATTTTAATGCGTTTCATAGACTGTCTGTGGCTCTTCCACTTCTACAGTTCCATTTTCATTCATAGAAGCAAGAGTGACAGTTTTGAGCTCGTTGATCAGAATTGGGTCATATTTAGCAGTGACTCTGATGTAATTCTCTGTAAAACCATGCATTTTACCGTTTTCTACATCATCTTCAAAAAGCACCGTAAATGTTTTGCCTAGATTTTCTTCGTAGAACTTCCTCTTCTTTTTCTCAGAAAGGATTCTCAACATTTTAGATCTTTCATTTCTCACTTTGATAGGAACTATACCTGCCATATCTACTGCCCGGGTATTTGCACGTTCTGAGTAAGTAAATACATGAAGGTAAGAGATGTCTAATCCGTTTAGAAAATTATATGTCTCCAAAAATAATTCATCCGTTTCTCCAGGAAAACCTACAATGACATCCACGCCAATACAGCAATGTGGCATTAGGTTTTTGATTTTGCTGACACGGTCTTCATAAAGTTCTCTCAAGTATCGACGCCCCATCTTTCTCAATACTTCATTTGATCCAGATTGTAAAGGAATGTGAAAATGTGGAACAAATCGCTTCGATGTGGATACAAACTCTATTGCTTCATTGGTTAATAAATTAGGCTCTATAGATGAGATCCTAAATCTATCAATTCCTTCTACTGTGTCAATCTCTTTAATTAGGTCAATGAATTTTTCTTTTCTCTTTCCTTCTTGAATTCCAAAATCACCAATATTGACTCCTGTTAATACCACTTCCTTGACATCGGTTTTGGCAATTTCTCTGGCTGAGATAAGAATGTTTTCGATGGTGTCACTTCTGCTTTTGCCTCTTGCTAGTGGGATTGTACAAAATGCGCATCCATAATTACATCCGTCCTGAACTTTCAAAAAGGTTCGAGTTCTATCGTGCATAGAATAGGCATTGTTGAAAGTATTAGCTTCTTGAATTTCTGAAGCAAGTACTTTTGTCTCTTGGGCTTTGGCAAATCCATCTAAAAGTTCAATCAATCGGAATTTTTCTGCGGCACCAAGGACAGCATCCACACCTTTTATTTCAGCAATTTCCTGAGGTTTAAGTTGCGCATAACACCCAATGATGGTTACATAAGAGTTTGGGGATATCTTTTTCGCCTCTTTGACGATTTTTTTACACTTCTTATCAGCATTTTCGGTCACTGAGCAGGTGTTGATGATAAAAATATCTGGGTTTTCTTCAAACTCCACTTTCTGATAACCTTTATTTTCAAACATTCTACTGATGGTAGAGGTCTCAGAATAATTCAACTTACACCCCAATGTATAAAACGCAACTTTTTTCACTATACCTCTTGATTATTAAAGCCACAAAGTTAATTAATTAGATTAAGTTTTCAATTTTCTATTTTTTTGACCAAAAACATATAAAAATCGATCAAGTGTATCGTTTTTAACCTTCATTTATTGAAAATAATGTATTTTTATCTGAAAATTGGGTTTAAAATTGACTCATAAGTGAGAAATCACAAATATTTTCTATTTTTGTAGGTGTAAAAATAAACCACTTATTGTAGAAATGGCAACTTTAAGACAAAAAGCGCTTTTGTTAGCGCAAAACAGACCAAAAGTGAGTGTAACAGCACCATCACTTAAAATTTCTGATTACTTTGGAGTAAATGTATTTGGAACCAAGCAGATGAAAGAGTCCTTGGCGCCTTCAGTTTACAAAAAAGTAGAGGAAGCTATAGAGAAGGGTTCTAAGATTGACCCATCTACAGCAGAAGAAATTGCATCAGCAGTCAAGACATGGGCATTATCGAAAGGTGTAACGCATTACACTCACTGGTTCCAACCTTTGACTGGTTCTACTGCTGAAAAGCATGATGCATTTTTTGATGCGCATGCAGGGATAGAAAAATTCAAAGGTTCTGCTTTGGTACAGCAAGAACCCGATGCATCTTCTTTCCCCAATGGTGGTATCAGATCTACCTTTGAAGCAAGAGGTTACACAGCTTGGGATCCTTCTTCTCCGATCTTTATTTTTTCCAACACACTTTGTATTCCTACGATATTTGTAGCTTACACAGGGGAAGCATTGGATTATAAAACACCGCTTTTAAAGTCTATCGAAGCTATCAATGAGGCTTCTGTAGCAATTTGTCAGCTGTTTGATAGGAATGTTAGGAAAGTAACACCTTCATTGGGGGTAGAGCAAGAGTATTTTGTGATTGATAAAGCCCTTTTTGCTACAAGACCTGATTTGGTAATGGCAGGAAGATCTGTTTATGGTCATAATCCGGCTAGAGGTCAACAGCTTGATGATCACTATTTTGGATCTATTCCTACTAGGGTGAAGAATTTCATGTTGGATTTTGAAGTTGAAGCTTTAAAGTTGGGTATTCCAGTTTCTACTCGTCATAATGAAGTAGCTCCTGGTCAATTTGAGGTAGCTCCTTTGTTCGAAGAAATCAATAAAGCCGTAGACCATAATCAGCTTTTGATGGATCTAATGGACAAAGTTGCTGAGAAACATGATTTGAAAGTTTTATTTCACGAAAAGCCTTTCGCAGGTGTAAACGGGTCTGGAAAACATAATAACTGGTCGTTAATTACTGATACTGGAATCAACTTATTTCAGCCGAGTAATTCAGCTAGAGAAAATTTACAGTTTTTGACATTTTTAGTGGCTACTGTTAAGGCTGTTTATGATTATGCAGATTTATTGAGAGCCAGTATTGCTTCTGCTGGTAATGATCATAGATTAGGAGCCAACGAGGCACCACCTGCCATCATTTCTGTTTTCCTTGGGTCTACTTTGACAGGTATTCTGGATGAGTTGGAGAAAAATGGGAACATCAAGATTGAGAAAGGTGATAACATGTATATGAAACTAGGTATCTCTAAGATTCCTGAAATCATATTAGACAATACAGATAGAAATAGAACGTCTCCATTTGCCTTCACAGGTAATAAGTTTGAATTTAGAGCTGTTGGATCCAATGCCAATTCTGCGGGACCAATGACAGTATTGAACGTAATTGTTGCTGAGGTTTTGAGACAGATGGCTAAGGATATCGACAAAGAAATAACTGCTGGAAACGAGAAGAAAATAGCTATAGTCAATGTCTTGAGAAAGTACATCAAAGATTCCAAGAAGGTAAGATTTGAAGGTGATGGATATTCAGAAGAGTGGGAGAAAGAAGCTGCTAAACGTGGACTTTCCAACCTGAAAAGTACTCCTTTTGCTTTAGATACTTATTTGGATAAAAAGGTGATGGAAATCTTCGCAAAGCACAAAGTGCTTTCATCTGTGGAATTGCATGCAAGACACGAGATCATGCTTGAAAATTATATTATGAAGGTTCAGATTGAATCTAGAGTAATGGGTGATTTGGCATTGAACCACATTATTCCTACAGCCATTCTTTATCAAAACAAATTGATTGATAATGCGAATGGACTAAAAGGACTTGGTTTGGACAATACTGCTGCTATAGAAACTATCAAAGATGTCAGCAGACACTTAGAATCTTTGAAATCCAATGTCAATCAAATGATTGAAGCAAGGAAAAGACTCAATAAAGAAGATGATATTGTCAAAAGAGCTAAAGGATACAGTACAGATGTCAAAGAGGCATTTTTTGATAAAATCAGATATGCTGTTGACAAGCTAGAGCTTTTGGTAGATGACGAGTCTTGGCCATTGGTGAAATATAGAGAAATGCTATTTATCAAATAATGAATTGATAACGACAACTAAAAAAGGGAGCCAATAGGCTCCCTTTTTTAGTTGTTTCCTCTTCCCCCTCGGCTACTTGTGCCAGTGGATCTTGAAGAGCTACCTCCACTAGACCTTACTGTACCGCTACTTCTACTGCTTGAAGAGCTATTAGCTCTTACCGCTGGACTAGAAGTTGTTCTACTTTTTTGAGCAGGAGCAGCTTTTGGTGTATTGCTGCTACTTCTTTGCTGCGTCACTCTTGGACTGGACTGTCTCTGCTGAGGTGCCGTCCTGACTTGCTGTTGTCTTTGTTGTGGTGCAGCTTGCCTTGTCTGTGTCTCTCTTTGTTGAGGCGCAGTTCTCACTTGCTGTTGTCTCTGTTGAGGAGCTGCTTGTCTCGTTTGAGTCTGACGTTGCTGAGGCGCAGTTCTAGTTTCAGCTTGTCTCTGTTGAGGAGTTGCTTGCCTAGTTTGAGCCTGCCTTTGTTGAGGGGTGGCTGTTCTAGTTTGAGCTTGCCTTTGCTGACCATTTACAGCTTCACCTCTAGTGGTACTTCTTTGAGTCGGGGTAGCTGCTCTTTGATTGATACGAGCATCGTTTGATTCTCTCATTCTGGTGTTTGCCGCTGCTCGACTCTGTACTGCTGGTCTGCTTCTATATTCTTCAGCATTTACAGCTCTAGAAGGTCTCGCTTGAGCATTTGCACTTCTAGAATTATCGATCTCAGGTCTGTAAATATTTAAACCCCTTCCATTGACTACTGCTCTTCCTGGTCTACCAGAGTCATTCACTTGATAAACTGGTACATTTCTCCTAGTTACTTGTTGAACTTCTCTTCTGCTTGGACCAGATACGTATGTTCTGTTATTGTAAACATAGGTATTGTTGATGATTGTAGTTCTATTATAGATACTGACTACATTGTAAGATGGTACATAATATCTATAGAAGTGTCTATGACCAAATCTTCTTTGAGGTATAAATCTCCAATGATGGCTATGAAAACCGAAAGAAACGTTGATTCCAATTCCAGGACCCAATGGCGCCCATCCATAGTAGCCACCACCAGTTCTCCAGTTTACCCAAGCTGGACCCCACTCGTAGCCAGGAACCCAAGCCCAGCCATAGTAATCATTCCAGAACCATCTTCCATAATGAAACGGAGCCCATCCCCAAGCATAATTAGAAACCCAAGTGTTGCCATAATTGGTCATTGCCCAGTATCCATTTGTTCCATAAGGGTGGAATTCTCCTCCCACATTAGGTATCCAAACGTAGCCATGGGTTGGATCCATTACCCAGTCACCATAAGGACTTAATTCATTGTAAAACACTTGAAAACTAACTCCCATTCTAGGAGGAGATGCTTCTGCTGTGTTCTTTAGAGTCATCCCAATGCCTAGCATCAAGACAAGACTCAGACGGATTAGGATTAGATTTTTCATGATAGTGTGGTTTAGTATTATAGTTTGTTTTACGGGAATTCATAAAAAATTGTTTTGAATAAAATAACAGTACCTTATTAAAACGTTGAAGAGAACACACTTACATTAATAAAATAATATATAAACGTTAATAAAACACTTAAAATATTGTAAAAAAGACAAAAATAAAGCCTGACAAAAATTGTCAGGCTGTTGTATCTACTTTTAGCTTTGGTTCTTTCTCAATTCATCAATTTTCTTAGCGATCTCCTCGGCTTCTGCCATCATTTTATCAGCAGCAGTTCTATTTGAATGTGAGATTTTGTGTGCTTTCTCTAATGTCTCTTTATAAAGGTCTTGGAGCTTCTCCATTTCCGATTTTTTCTTAAATAGTCCAAACATATCTTTTTCTTAAACAACATTGTCGAATACGCATTGTTTTTAATCTTCGAATGTTTTGAACTTAATCTCATCTTCTGGGCCCTTTGGAGTCACTACTTCATCATCTTTGAAAGTAATCACTTGCTCCAATCTCCCATTCATATTAAAGTATCTCCAAACACCTTCTTTTTTACCATCGATCATCTGACCTTCTGAAGCAATTCTTCCATTTTCGTGATAATATGACCATTTTCCTTCTGGTTTGCCTTCCTTGTAGTTGCCCTCAGATTCCTTTCTGCCATCTATGTAATAGGTGATTCGGGTTCCATTCCCATCTTTGAGCGTTCCTTTATTGAGCGTTTTTGATCCATCATATGTGTAATAATCTCCTACATTCATCAGTCGGCCGTTAGACCAAAACTCTTCTTGCGTCAGTTGTTTGTTGTCGTAAAAAAGTCCCCATGTTCCTTGTTCGAAGCCAAGAAAATAGCTACCAACAGATTTAAGCTGTCCCCCATCATAGTAATAAAACCACTGTCCACTTTCTGAACCTAGGCTATATTCACCCTCTGCAATCAATATTCCGATTTTATTGAAATATTTCCAAAGTCCTGTTTTCAAATCATTTTTATATTCTCCTATAGAATACAGCTCTCCATCAGGGAAAAAGTTTTTCCAAAGGCCATCTTTAACCCCACCTTTGTATTGACCACTAACTGAAACGGACCCATCAGAGTGATATTCAATATATTCTCCGACTGGAACTCCTAATTCATAGGTTTTTCTTTTTGCAAGATTCCTATTAGGGAAGAATTCCTCCCAAGTTCCTACAGGAATATCATTTTCATATTTTTCTATTCTAGCAGTTCGTTTGTTTTCATAGTAAAAGGTCCAAGTACCTACCTTATTACCTCTTTCATCATAAAATTTTTCAGACTCTAATGTTTTGCTACCTGGAAAATAAGCCTTCCATTCCCCAACTTTTCTCCCATTCTTGAATTGTCCCTCTTCCCAAATCATTCTTGGCCCTGCATACCGCTTGAAGTCTCCTTCTGGTTTCCCATTGACGTAGGCAACTTCTAGCATCAAATTGCCATCAAAATCAAATTCTTGATAACTGCCATTCAATTCTCCTGCTTGATAAGTTTCTTTGATAGCAATTGTTGGTGGTAATGTATTAAAATAGGTTAACCAAACACCATCTTTTTTCCCATTTACATAATTCCCTTCAATTTTTACTACGTTAGGATTAAGGTTAGATGCTCTGCTTGTTTTTGGAAAATACTCTCTGTAGGGACCAACAGGGATGCTGTCTTTGAATACTAATTCTAATCTGGGATTGCCGAATGTATCAAACTCCCTAAAAGTACCATTTAACTTATTTTGTTTATATTCAGCTTCTAGTCTTTTAATTTTTCCATCATGGTAAGCTACAGTGATTCCCTCTCTTGCCCCATTTACAAAATTTGATGTTTGAATCAATATACCTGTTTTTGGATTCTCAAATCTCCATAATCCATCCATTTGATTGTTTTTCATCACTCCTGTACCTACAAATGTGGAGTCGGCATTATACAATGTGACTATGGAAGAATTTTGGGCTTGAAGGAAAAACGGTACTAATAATAGAAATAGACTTCCTATTATCGTTTTGCTTAATAGTTGTTGAATAAAATGCATATAGAAGAATTCTGATTTAAGCTCTTGATTTAGATCAATAGATTACTTCAATCAATTGAGTGATTAGTATAAATCACAATTTATAGATACGGAATAGTCATTTTGTGGTTCTAAATTAGTTTAATTTCAAGAAAAAACGAACTTAATAGCTTTATATATCTATCAGGTAATTGAGTACATCTAGGATGTCTTTTTTAAGTGAAATTCGAGTTGGAAACGTAATTTTTTTGTAGACGATGACAATATCATTTGCAACAGTATTTACTTTATAATTTTCAGTATCTAATAATAAGGTTGATTGAAATATTTTAAAATAATCAAATGGCTGGTTATGTTGGCTTAGAAAAAAATCTTGTTGGATGAGTCTTTTGATTTTCTCGCCAAGATTACTATTTCTCCTTCCTATTTGTACAATGATGTAAAATCCTTGTCCCCACCAATTCAATAATCTAATGTTGAGTCCATTTTTGTCATCAAAATCTCTTATCAAATCTAAAACTTGATAGGGACGCTTTTCCAAATTCCATCCCTGACTTACTTTGGTTCCTTTTGATGCGGCATAAGTTTTCAAAAGCCTACTTTGAGGAAATTCATTGGCAATCTCAGTGAAAAGCATAACAAAAAGGTCCTTTTGAAAATGTATCTTTTCAAAAAGGACCTTATCATTTATAATATCAAGGTTGATTTCAGAATCCATTCTACCAAGTTAGTAGAGCTGAAGCCCAAGTAAAACCGCTCCCAAATGCTGCAAGGCATACCAAATCACCTTCTTTCAGCCGACCTTGTTCCCATGCTTCGCTCAATGCGATTGGTATTGTACCAGCTGTCGTATTGCCAAGTTTCATGATATTATTGAATACTTTATCATCAGATAAGCCCATTTTTTGTTGGATGTAATTACTGATTCTAAGATTAGCTTGGTGAGGTACTAGCAGGTCTATTTCTGATTTGTTTTTTCCGTTTGCTTCCAAAGCTTCTAAAATTACCTCGTTAAATCTAACTACGGCGTGTTTAAAAACTGTATTACCATTCATGAACATTTTGAAGCTAGGATTATCTACGATCTCAGGCGACAACCTTACTTCTCTACTGCTTCCTGGATCTTTGAGATAGAGTTCTTCTGCAAAGTCACCATCGGCATGTAGATGTGTAGATAATATCCCATCTTGATCCTGATCAACTGCTTGCAGGATAGCTGCTCCAGCACCGTCTGCAAAGATCACGGCACTAGATCTGCCTTGGTCTGACTTATCCAATGCTGAAGATTGAATCTCAGCACCTACCACCAAAATGGTCTTGTACATACCTGTCTTGATAAACTGATCAGCTACAGATAGAGCATATATGAAGCCTGAGCATGCATTTCTGACATCTAATGCAGGTACACCTTGAATGCCAAGTTCTCTTTGTAATAATACACCATTACCCGGCACAAAATAGTCTGGGGTAATGGTAGCAAAAACAATGAAATCAATGTCCTTATTAGCAATTCCAGCTCGCTGAATAGCCATCTTGGAGGCTGCTAGAGACATGCTAGTGACTGTATCTTTACCAGGTGTAAACCACCTTCTTTCTTCAATTCCTGTCCGCTCTACTATCCATTCATTGTTGGTATCCATGATAGAAGAGAGGTATTCATTTGTGATGATTTGATCTGGAACATAGTGACCTACGCCAGTTATTCTTGACTTTTTCATAAAAGTGATTTGATTACTTGGGCCTTATTCTAGATTTAATATTATTTGTTACAAATATACCATCCAGAATTGGGATTGTTTATTTCTGCCCTAAAAATTGAAATCCTTAGATTCTCCCTTGACTTTTTAGTTTCCAATAACGCAGAAGTCCAGCAACTGACATCCAGCTAGGATTTGCATACTCATATATTTTTATGGTTTCGGTACTTACACCTTTTGCAGTTAATTGTGACTTGGTGTATTCCATAAATGCCGGAATGATTTCTTGGGGGTTTTTATCTTGATCAAAATAAGGTTTCATCCAATTGGCCCAATCATCTAGTATCAATTCTAAATTTTCAAGGTGATTTTCAATGTCTGTAACCAAACCAAAATGTGTTAAATACAATGCTTTTGGATGCTGACTTTTAATTAGTGCAATGGATTTTTTCCAATCTTCAATATGTATGTCAGGGGGAGGGCAAGGGGGGACTACTGGTCCATTATTGATTTTTACTCCAGCTACATCACCAGTGAAAATCACATCATCTAACTTCCATGCTATATGGTGTACAGCATGGCCGGGCGTATGTAATGCCTGAAAAGTCACATCGCCAAATTCTAAAAACTCCTCGTGTGATACTCCATATAGTAGGGAATTATCAATTGGCTCCATCTTCCCCCAAAGTCTATCCATATCATCCCCATAAATTTGCGCAGCAGAATTCCATAATTTCTCAGGTGAATTCAAGTGGGGTAGACCTAGAGGGTGAACATAAATTTTTGCACCTTTATTGGCAAATTCCCACGCAGCTCCAGCATGGTCAAAATGAATGTGGCTAAGAAATATATGTTGAATATCTTCGATTTGATACCCAGTTTTCTCAATACCAGATTTTAATTGATCAAAAGTGGTTCTAGGGCCTGTTTCGATTAGTATAGGGCCAGCAGAAGTTTCTATCAGGAAACTTGCTATTGCCTCTGCTGTATCCAAAAAGCGTAAATCAATGAGGTGTATTTGCTGCATTAGCCAAAGAGGGTATAGTTGCCAAATTGATCCATAGGAGAGGTTTTTCTCAAAACTGCAGCGGTGTCGTTGCTGACACTGTTGACAAGTGGAGAGACCGGGTAGCTTGACATTTCTTCTGCTGGAAACGGTCTGAGCATCGCAATTAATTGCTCTTCAGTACTGTAGTTGTCAAGCCACTTTTTTTCATCTTCTTTGCGCAAGATAACTGGCATGCGATCATGCACTTCTCCGACATTTTTATTTGGTTCCGTAGTTAAAATCAGGAAGGTATGGTTAGTCTCTCCTTTGTCATTCTCATATTCCTCCCATATACCAGCAAAAGCAAAAAGGCCCTCATCGCTTAAAGTAAACCTGTAGGGTGTTTTTGTTTTTTTTCCAATTCTTTTCCATTCGAAAAAACCATTTGCAGGGATCAGGCAACGTCTTTTTTCAAACGAGGACTTGAAGGAAACCTTTTGAGTGATCGTCTCTGATCTAGCATTAATTAGTTTTTGTGAGACAGGTTTGTTCTTAGCAAAATCGGGGGTAATCCCCCAATAGAAAAAAGAGAACCCTTTAGGACTATCCGTAGTCAGTACAGGTAACAGCTGAGTAGGTGCTATGTTAAATCGAGGTTTAAAATCACCAAGCATTTCTGCTTGAAACCTCTCTTCCAATTCTATTTTACTTTTGTTGAGTGAGTATCTTCCACACATGTGATTCAGGATATATTGGGTAAATTACAGATCAGTATTGATAAATTCAAATGCTCTTTTTTCTGACCAGTAGATATCGGCTCTTTTTCTAGGGCTAAAACCGACATGACCACCATATTTAGGGAATTCCATCCATATTTGGTCTGACTTTTTTGCTTGAGAAATAGGAAAGCATTTTTCAGTCAAAAATGGGTCGTTTTGAGCATTTAAAATCAAAACAGGAATACTGATCCCTTCAAGAAAGTAAAGTGACGAATTTTGTTCGTAATAATCATGCGCATCTTTGAAGCCATGAATAGGACCTGTAAAATGATCATCAAAATCTTTGAGCGTTTTTATTTTTCTAAGTGTTCCTACGGGGATGTCATCGGGATAAATCAATGCTTTTTTGACTACCTTTTCCTTTAGGGTGGAAAGGAAGCGTTTTGCGTAAATGATGTTTTCTCCTGAGGAAATCTTTTCACAGGAAGATTCCAAGTGTAGGGGTACAGAGATAGCTACCGCTTTTTTGATTTTCGGGTTGATTTGCCTCTTTTCGCCTAGATATTTGAGTGTAAGGTTGCCACCCAAGCTAAATCCAACGAGGTAAATTTCTTGATAATCTTTTGAGGCGTGATTTACTACTGTATCGAGGTCATAGGTCGCGCCTGAATGATAAAATATTGGTTTCTTATTTAACTCATCACTACATCCACGAAAGTTCCAGGTAAGTACATCAAAGTTTTTTTTAAAAAATTGGTGAGCCATTCCTACCATATATGGTCTTCGGCTATTCCCCTCTAACCCATGACTGATAATGACTAGTTTGGACGCATCCGACTTCAACCAATCCAAATCCAAGAAGTCACCATCAGAGGTGTTAATCCTTTCTCTATCAAAGGGTAAGGGGATAGCCTCTCTGAAGAGACTTGGTATGATGGTCTGCAAGTGACCATTGAACATCCATTTTGGATTTTGGTATTCTGTTGTTTTAATCAGTGGCATTTCTGAACTATCCTGCTACTTTATCGATTTCAAATCATGAAAATACTATTATTAAATTTGAATAAAGATATTTTAACGACTATTTTTGACCTGCTTAAAAATTGACTAGGATAGTATAACATATGGCCGAAATTATAAGAATGCCCAAGATGAGCGATACCATGGAAGAAGGGGTGATCGCAGCGTGGTTGAAGAAAGTTGGAGATGAAGTAAAACCTGGGGATATCCTTGCTGAGGTAGAGACGGATAAAGCTACCATGGAATTGGAATCCTATGAAGAAGGAGTACTACTTCACATCGGTGTGCAAGAAAAAGACGCTGTACCTGTCAATGGGGTAATAGCCATCATTGGTGAAAAAGGAGAAAATATAGATGCGCTTCTAAAGGAAGCAAATAACGGGGAAAATGCTCCAGCGGAGCAAAAAGAAGACAAACCAGCTGCTAAAGAAGAGAAATCTGAAAAGGCTGAATCTTCGAAATCAGCTGAGAAAATAGATACTTCTGACATCAATGCCACATTGATCACCATGCCTAAAATGTCAGATACCATGACAGAAGGTGTGATCGCTTCCTGGCTCAAAAAAGTAGGAGATGAAATCAAAGCTGGTGATATCATCGCAGAAGTAGAAACGGACAAAGCTACCATGGAATTGGAATCCTATGAAGATGGTACATTGCTTTACATTGGAGTAGAAGCTGGAGATGCTGTGGCAATTGATGGGGTGATAGCTGTAATCGGTGAGAAAGGTGCTGATTATGAAACGCTAATTAAAGCTCATGCTCAGAAAGATGATTCAGCACCTGCTCAAGAAGAAAAGAAAGATGAGGAATCTGGCCCAAAAACAGAAAGCAAATCAGCACCTTCGGAGATAGTAGCTTCAAATAATAGTACAACATCAGACGGAGATAGACTTAAAGCATCTCCTTTGGCAAAGAAATTAGCTTCAGATAAAGGTATTGATATTTCTCAAGTTAAGGGTTCAGGTGAAGGTGGAAGAATCATCAAAAGAGATGTAGAAAACTTTACACCTGCAACTGCACAAGCAGCTACTGCACAGGCATCTCCTGCTGCACCTGCGCTTGGTCAGGAGTCATACTCTGAAGAGAAAGTGTCTCAAATGCGTAAAGTGATTGCTAAGCGATTGGCCGAGAGTAAGTTTACCGCCCCTCATTTTTACTTGACCATGGAAATCAATATGGACAAGGCAATCGAGGCCAGAAAAAGCATGAATGAAGTATCCCCAGTGAAGATTTCTTTCAATGATATGGTTATCAAAGCAGCAGCAGCGGCTTTACGTCAGCATCCGAAAGTAAATTCTTCTTGGTTGGGTGATAAAATAAGATACAATGACCACATCCACATAGGCATGGCTGTAGCTGTGGAAGAAGGACTATTGGTTCCAGTTATTAGATTTGCTGATTCTAAGTCCCTTTCTCAAATCTCCAACGAGGCGAAGTCTCTGGGAGGAAAAGCGAAAAATAAAGAATTGCAGCCAAAAGATTGGGAAGGGAATACATTCACTATCTCTAACTTAGGAATGTTTGGGATTGATGAATTTACAGCCATTATCAACCCGCCTGATGCATGCATTCTAGCCGTAGGTGGTATCAAAGAAACTGTGGTGGTGAAAAACGGCCAAATGCAGGTAGGCAACGTGATGAAGGTTACTTTGTCATGTGACCATAGAGTAGTAGATGGAGCTGTAGGTTCTGCCTTCCTTCAGACACTCAAAGGTCTACTCGAAGACCCAGTTAGAATCTTGATCTAATCAATTTCAAAATCATATGTCAAAAAGTCCTGTTTATCGGGACTTTTTGTGTTTTGTATGGTTATTGAAAAAAGGTAAGTCTAATCTCTTTAGTCTTAAGTTTTAAAACATCATAAACATGGAAAAAATCAAATCAACCACGGTAGTTGCTATCAAGCACAATGGTGAAGTGGTCATCGGAGCAGATGGTCAAGCTACTATGGGAAATACAGTGGCGAAAAGTACTGTCAATAAAATCAGAAGACTGCAAGGTGGAAAGATTGTCACTGGATTCGCAGGATCTACAGCAGATGCTTTTACACTTTTGGAAAAATTCGAAGAGAAGCTTGGAGCTTATGGCAATAATATGAAACGTGCAGCAGTAGAACTTGCCAAGGAGTGGAGAATGGATAGAATGCTGAGTAAGCTCGAGGCCATGATGATTGTAGCGGACTCTCAAGATATTTTGATCATATCAGGAACAGGTGATGTAATCGAACCAGATATGGAAATTGCAACTATTGGTTCGGGGAGTATGTATGCGCAGTCTGCTGGAAGAGCGCTGAAGAAGTTTGCTCCACAACTGACTGCAGAAGAAATGGTCAGAGAAAGCTTAGGAATAGCAGCAGATGTTTGTATCTATACCAATCACAATTTGGTAGTGGAGAAAGTTTCTCAGTAAGATAAATATTTCACATTATAGTCTTAAAAAGCTAGGAGTTTTATACTTCTAGCTTTTTTTGATTTGTCTGCTAGATACTTTTCGATCTTGCTCATATTTACTATTACTATTTGGCGTTCTGAGTTTAGCTTTAAAAAACTAGATTGTTTGCTAGTAATAATCTAGTTTTTTAAAACTTCATAGAGCTTTCGGTGGTTATAAGAATAGTAATAAATAGCATCATGGAAAAAGCAACTGCTAAAAAAAACACAAAATCAGATCCTAAACGTCAAATTATAGAAGGTTATGTTACTTATATTTTGGAGCAAGGACATGAACCCGCTTCCGTTTTTAAATTTGCCAAAGATTTAAAAATGAAGGAAGAAGAATTTTATAATCATTTCACTTCTTTTGAATCAGTAAAATCAGCTGTTTGGGGACATATTTTTGAATTGACAATACAGAATATAGAATCCCAAGAAGTATATAGGGAGTACAGCGCAAGAGAGAAATTACTTAGCTTCCTATTTACATGGATAGAAGAGCTTAAGAAAAACAGGTCTTATTTATTATCCCTATATGCTAATAAGAAGGACATGAAAAATCTACTTCCTTCCGAAATCAAGAATTTTAAATCCAAATTCAAGGATTTTGCAAATGAGATCATTCTAGAAGGAAAAGAAACAGAGGAAATCGCCAATAGACCAATCATAGCAGATCGCTATGATGAAGCATTATGGATACAGGTTTGGTTTGTGTTTCAATTCTGGTTGAAGGATACTTCACCTGCATTTGAAAAAACAGATGCAGCTATAGAAAAATCAGTAAACCTAGCATTTGATCTGATGGGCAAAAGTGCCCTAGATACTTTCATTGATTTTGCGAAGTTTTTATATCAAAACAAATAATCGAGAGGAATCATGGAGAGCAAGATCAGAGAGCAGGAAAGTATTCCTACTTCCAAAGTTCAGCGAGCAGCGAAGTTTATCAAAACTGGGGCGAAAGTAGGTGGTAACTACGTCAAGCACTACGCAAAGAAGGTGGTCAACCCATCATTGACGAAAGATAATTTACATAATGAAAATGCCAATGACATCTATAACTCCTTGAGCGAGCTCAAAGGCTCAGCTCTAAAGGTTGCTCAGATGATGTCGATGGATAAGAATATCCTTCCTAGGGCATATCAAGATAAATTCACGATGGCCCAATATAGTGCGCCACCTTTGTCTTACCCTTTGGTAGTAAAGACTTTTCAGAAGTATTTTAGCCAAACTCCTGAGAGTTTGTTTGAGTCATTTAGTAAATCTGCTGTCAATGCGGCTTCCATTGGTCAAGTGCATCAAGCTACCATGAATGGCAAAAAACTCGCAGTCAAAATTCAATATCCTGGAGTAGCCGATTCGGTAAGTTCAGATTTAAAATTAGTCCGTCCTTTTGCATTGAGATTACTCAATATGAATGAAAAGGAGCTAGACCACTACATGGAAGAAGTGGAGGAAAAGTTGCTTGAGGAGACGGATTATAAGTTAGAGGTAGCCAGATCTAAAGAGATTTCATCAGCATGTGCTCACATAGCTAATTTAAACTTCCCGAGCTATTATGAAGATTTGAGTTCCGAACGGGTCATTACCATGGATTGGATAGATGGTCTTCATATCAAAGAGTGGCTGGAGCAAAATAATCCGAGTCAAGAAGAAAGGAATAAAATTGGTCAAGCACTTTGGGACTTCTATCATCATCAGGTACACAATCTCAAGCAGGTACATGCAGATCCACACCCTGGAAACTTTATCATACAAAATGATGGTAAATTGGGTATTATAGATTTTGGTTGTGTGAAAGTGATACCAGAAGATTTTTATCAAGGATATTTTTCATTGATTAAAAGAGATTTGTTTATTAAGGAAGAGGAGCTCAATCAAATTTTCTATGGACTAGAGTTTATCTCTGATAAGGATACAGAAGAAGAAAAGAGTTATTTCAAGGGTGTTTTCAAAGAAATGATTTCACTTCTTGGAAAGCCATTTCATGTAGAGACTTTTGATTTCGCAGATGATAGTTACTTTGAGCAGATTTTCCAATTAGGCGACAGAATATCTAATGAAAAGATGTTCAAAAAATCCCGACAAGCAAGGGGCTCAAGACATGGTCTTTATATCAATAGAACTTATTTTGGAATTTATAATCTCCTCAATCAACTTCAAGCGAACATCAAAACGACAAAGCCTGACTGGTTGATATAATTTGAAGAATTTAAAATTGTGCACTTAAAGACAGAAAAGGGCAGCCACATTGGCTGCCCTGTTTCTTTTTGTCTCAGTTTGATCTAGGGTTAATTGACCAATCCTTCTTTTCTTAATTCTTTTTTAATAGCATCTACATATTCTTTAGAGAAACTATCAATATCGCTTGGGTTGAGTGTTTTGGATTGTGCAGACCATAGAAGCTCAAGTGTTGAAGCATCATACAGATTAGTTTCCATAAAGTATTTTTTATCCGTGGTAAAATAGCCTTGATTCCAACCTGCCCCATACCAATGGTTAAAATATCCGCCGAAATTCCCGTAGTATCCAAACCTACCCATTGGCGCAAAAACGGGGCCCACTTGTCCACCTGGGATATACCTTTCTTCCTCTTCTATATCGATCAAGGTGATGGTCATGATGGCTTCTGAACTGGTCGATTTTATAGCTTCTAGGATTTTATCCTTGCTAGGTTCTCCGCTATCAAAGAAATCAGGTGTGAGATTATCGATACTTTTTGTTGTGCTTACATTTCGATTTTGCAATCTGGATGCAAATTCATGTTCCACATTTTGTCTTATTTGTAGGTCTTCAGTCAAAGCTGCTATATAAATACTGTTATAGCCTGATTTGGCTTCTTCTGATTTCCATGTTGCTGTGATTTGCGTGGTGGGAGCACAGCTAGTTGACAAAATTAGAAGAGTGATTACTGAAAATAAAATAGTCCTTTTCATGGTAGTTTTTTATTGATTAAACATCTGTTTTTTCAATAGTGCTACATCTAAAGGAGCAAAGGATGTTCCAAATTACTTTTTATAGCTAATTCTATAAATGCAATTAGCCATATCATCAGAGACGAGTATACTTCCATCAGGGAGTTGGAGAACATCTACCGGTCTGCCCCATACATCTTGACTAGCATGGTCTAGCCAACCTTCAGCAAAGACTTCTTCTTTTTGTACTTTACCACTGTTGTCCAAGATTACCCTTGTAAGTTGGTAACCTGATTTCTTACTTCTGTTCCAGGAACCGTGCTTGGCTACGATGATGGAATTTTTGTATTGACTTGGGAATTGACTTCCTGTGTAGAATCGCATACCTAAAGGGGCGGTGTGAGCACCAAGTTTTGCAGCTGGAGCAGTATAAGCATCTTTGCCTTTTCCTTTATTGCCAAATTCTGGATCCTTCACATCTCCAGCATGCCAATATGGATAGCCAAAATGCATCCCTTTTTTCGGAGCATGATTCAATTCGCAGTCAGGAATATCATCCCCCATCATATCACGCCCATTGTCTGTAAACCATAATTCTTTGGTGACTGGATGCCAATCGAAACCTACCGTATTTCTAACTCCCTGAGCAAAAATTTCTGGTTTGATAACGCTGGCGTTGACATCAATTCTGGTGATAGTTGCATAGATTTCCTCAGGTTCACAGATATTACATGGAGTACCTATAGGGACATAAAGTAGGCCATCTGGCCCAAAAGCAATGAATTTCCAACCATGATGGGCCTTGTCAGGAAATTGGTCGAAGATGATTTCGGACTTTGGAGTGGCAAGGTTTTTCTCAATATCTTTGAAGCGATGGATTTTGCTCACTTCGGCTACATAGAGGTGTCCATCTTTGAAAGCCACACCATTGGGCATGCGAAGTCCTTCGGCAAGCGTGTACATTTTATCTGCTTTACCATCTTTGTTATTGTCTTGAAGTGCATAGACTTTATTGCCCTGTCTGTTACCTACGAATACGGTTCCATTATCGCCAAGAGCTAGAGAGCGAGCATTGGGTACATCCTCAGCCCAGACTGAGATTTCAAATCCAGCTGGAAGTTTGATCGTCTCCAGCTGGATGTAATTATTTTTTTGATTTTGACCATTACAAGCAAAGCTGATTAGCAAAGCTGTGATCAATAGCATGTTTTTATACATATATTTTTTTTTTAGCAATTCAATAGCTTAAATATCAGTAAAATCTTTAAATATTCCCTGTGACTGATATATGAATGTGAGAATCCTTATTTTTGCGCCATGTTATCAATTAATAATCTTTCGTACTTCATCGGAGGCAGAGCATTGTATGAAAATGCCTCATTGCATATCAAACCAAAAGACAAAATCGGACTTGTCGGTCTCAATGGGACTGGAAAGTCTACTTTGCTCAAGTTGATCAACGGTGACTATCAACCAAGCTCCGGAGAGATACAGAAAGCGAAAGATTGTACCATAGGATTTTTAAATCAGGATTTGTTATCCTATCAGTCCGAAGATTCTATTTTGGATGTAGCGTTGGAGGCATTTCAAGAGACGCTTAGGCTTCAAGAAGAAATTGATAAAGTCCTCAAGCAGATGGAGACTGATTATTCTGATCAAATCATTGACAAGTTAGCCAAACTTCAGGATCAGTTCGAAGCCAATGAAGGTTACACAATCAAAGCGAAAGCGGAGGAAGTATTAGAAGGGATTGGTTTCCAGACAGCGGATTTGCAAAGGCCTCTGAAGACATTCTCTGGAGGGTGGAGGATGCGTGTAATGCTGGCAAAGTTGCTTTTAGAGAAGCCTTCCTTACTGATGCTCGATGAACCTACCAACCACTTGGATTTGCCTTCAATACAATGGGTGGAAAATTATCTCAAAACTTATGAAGGTGCAGTAGTGGTGGTCTCTCACGATCAGGAATTTTTGGATAATTGTATCGAAAAAACAGTAGAGGTATCCCACGGGAATTTGACTTTGTATGCTGGCAACTATACTTTCTACAAGGAGGAGAAGAAGGAAAGAATGGAAATTCAGCAAAATGCTTACGAGAATCAGCAGCAGATGATCAAGCAAACTGAGCGCTTTATTGAGAGATTCCGAGCTAAAGCGACTAAGTCTAATCAAGTACAGTCTAGGGTAAAAGCGCTAGAGCGATTGGATCGTGTCAATGAAGTAATTGATGATAACATTGCTGTTAATTTCAAATTCAAATTTTCTCAGCAATCAGGACGTGATGTAGTGACATTGGAGAATGTCTCCAAAGCTTATGGAGACTTGGTAATACTTCGAAATTCTTCAGCTAGAATAGAAAGAGGAGATAAAATAGCATTGATTGGAGCTAATGGTAAAGGAAAATCTACTTTGCTTAGAATCGTAGACGGGACCGAGAAGATTGAGGGTAAGCGTGAAGAAGGTTACAATGTCATCAAATCCTTCTATGCCCAACATCAGCTAGAGGCGCTTAATGTGAATAATGAAATTCTTCAAGAAATGAATCAGGCTGGATCAGCCAAGACTGAGCAAGAATTGAGGAATGTGCTCGGCTGCTTTTTATTTACCAACGAGGATGTGTTCAAAAAAATCAAAGTACTATCAGGAGGTGAAAAATCTAGAGTAGCCTTAGCCAAAACTTTGATTTCTGAGGCTAATTTCCTTTTGTTAGATGAACCAACCAATCACTTGGATATGCAATCTGTGAATATTTTGATTCAGGCATTGGAGCAATACGAAGGTACCTTCATCACTGTTTCTCACGATAGGCATTTTATCAGAGGGGTAGCGAACAAAATTTGGTACATTGAAGACCAAGAGATCAAAGAGTACTTAGGTACCTATGAAGAGTATCTAAATTGGAGTGCTAAGCAGGAAGCGGAAAAAGCACAGTATGCATCTATTGCCAAAGAAGTTATCCTAAAAGAAGTCACTCCAAAGCGCAAAGAAGTAGATCAAAATGAAGCTAATCTTTTAAAAAAGGAGTTGAAGAAGAAGCAAAAGGATCTTGAAAAGCTAGAATATGAAATGATGGATATCGAAGAACAAAAGGGAAGCTTGGAAGAGAAGATGGCCGATCCTGATGTTTTTAGCGATAGTCAAGAGTTAGATAAATTGAATCGACAATATCAAAAAGTCATTGATAAAGAAGCCGAACTTACTGAAATTTGGGAGGCTTTGGTTGAAGAAATAGAAAATATAGAAATTGAGATAGGGTAATTTTAAAATTTATACAGAATGAAATAGCATTTATTCGTTAAGGTTTAGTAGAGATGTTGTAATTTGGTCTGAAACTTGAATTGAATTTAAAATGCGCTATTATTTTGTTTGTCTCTTTTCATTGATTTCATTTACCATCTTTGGACAAGGTCCAATTCAGGATCGTGTATATGAAGAGAATATCCAATCAGTAAGGTTATTTCCACAATCCCAGGATTTTGCTACTCAGATGAGTTCTCCTGCGATTTCATTGCAAGCGGCCTCTCCTTTGCTGCTGTCATTTGATGATATTGCCTATGATCCTGATATGTATTCTGCTAGGATCATACATTGCGATATGGATTGGACTCCATCAGATCTCAAGGAAAATGATTACTTAGATCAATTCAATGAGTTTAATGTAACGGATTACAATTATTCGATTGATACCCGAATACCTTACATACATTACAATTTTGTACTTCCTAGGGTCACCAAAAGTGGTAATTACGTTGTCCAAGTGTATCGCGGTAGAGAGCAGGATAAGACGATTATTACTCGGCGGTTCATGGTTTTTGATAATTCAATACAAGTAGGAGCGAGGGTAGTCCCGCCCAGTCAGACTGAGAATAGGAGAAAGCAACAGCAATTGAATATCAATTTGAATTATAAAGGCAGGGAAGTATTAGATCCTAGGACTGGTTTCAGAATAGTGATTAGGCAAAATCAGCGCTGGGATAATTTAGTAACTAATCTTAAGCCTACCATGGTCAGAGAAGATCTTAAAACAGTCGCTTATGAATTGTTTGATGGATCAAATGCTTTTTTTGCCGGCAATGAATTTCGATTTGTAGACCTGAGATACGTAAGAGCTAGAGGAAATAACGTGGCACGTGTTCAGATGGAAGAAGATGTAGTATTTGCAGAAACTTTGGTAGAAAAATCCAGACCTTCTGCCGCTTATTCTCAATATTTAGACATGAATGGACAGTATGTGATTTATAATTTTGAAAGAAGAAATCATGATCTGGAAGGGGAGTATATGCTAGCTACATTTAATCTAAGTCCTGAAGGTATTACAGATACGCCATATATCGTAGGTGCGCTTACCAATTGGGGTCGCATTCCCGAGGCAAAAATGGAATTGAATAAGAAAAGCAATACCTATCAAGCAACATTACTACTGAAGCAGGGCTGGTATGATTATCAGTTTGCTTACAAAACTGATTCAGGTTGGAATATGTCCCCGATAGAAGGTGATCATTTTGAAACAGAAAATGAGTATGAGGTGCTAGTGTACTTCAGAGACGTGGGTAGCAGGTATGACGAGCTTGTAGGCTATATCAATGTCAATCCAAGCAAAAGAAGGTTATAACAAAAAACCCGACCATATGGTCGGGTTTTTTGTTTAAAGCTTTTTGGTGATTAAGCCGTTTCTGATTCATCTCCATCAGATTCTTGAGATTTGTTTCTTTCTTGCAATGACTTGTAAGGAATGAAACCCTCTCTTTTGAATTTGTAAGGTTCTGTTCTTTGGTTAGGCGCGTGGTTTGCAAGGTCTAGCATACCAAAGCCTTTGTGGGTAAATGCCCCAAGACCACATTTGAACACGAAATCCTGTACTTCAGGTGCTGCATATAAAGTGAAAGGAAGTGTGTATCCTCTTACCTCATACTTGACATCCATGTCGTAAACAGAATAGATTCTAGCAAATTTCTTTTGCTGCTCTCTGAGCTTATTTACATAATTCATATCAGGCACAACTTGGAACTTGTAGAAAGACTCCATCTGCTCCTGTGTATACCAACCTGATCTTTCCATTCTAGTCAGCGTAGACTCATACAACAGATCTGAAAATTCATCAGAATCTGGATTGATGAATCTCTTTCCTGACTCGTCATTGAAAGAAGGGGTCAATAAGACAAGAGGGGAGATGCAGACGAACTTGTTCGAAGTCTCCAATTCTGGCTCTGTTTCTACTTCGGTATACTCCGGAGAGATTACAAGGTTCCCCAATTCAATTTTCGGAGTTGCAAACACTTGCTCAAGTAGGTAGTCCATGAATTCTTCATTGGGTGATGAAAGCACGAGAGTGACTAAGCTTGAATAGTAGTGAAGTCCGCTTCTACTTACCTTGGTCTGACCTTTTAGACCAGAGAAGTTGAAGTAATTGTAATTGAAAAACTCCTCGCGGCCACCTTTTACGATGAGCCCCTTGAGAAACTGTGCCAGAATGTACTGGTGGTGAAATGGTAAATAAGCACCTTTGTTTTTTAACGAAAATATTAATCTTATTCTCACGGTTTGTTAAAAATAAAATTGAAACAATGATTTAACTTTAATTTGACTTTAATTGTGTGTTGTATTTAAAGGTTCTTGCAAAAGTACAAATTTTTTTCAAAGTTTTATCAAACATTGAATCTAAAATGCATAATATCACCGTCTTGGACTACATATTCTTTACCTTCTATTGCAATTTTCCCATTTTCACGGCATGCTGCTTCTGATTTGAACTTTTCGTACTCTGTAAGTTTGATAACTTCTGCCTTGATAAACCCTCTTTCAAAGTCAGTGTGGATAACTCCAGCGGCTTGAGGCGCTTTCCATCCTTTCTTAATCGTCCAAGCTCTCACTTCTTGTACACCAGCTGTGAAATATGTGATTAAATCCAATAAAGCATAAGCAGCTGCTATTAGCCTATTCAGACCACTTTCTTCTAAACCATATTCGGAGAGAAACATTGCTTTTTCGTCTGCGTCTTCAAACTCAGCAATTTGTGCTTCCAATGCAGCGCAAAGTACGATTACTTCAGCATTTTCTTCTTTGACTTTCTCTCTCAGTTGGGTAACAAATTCATTGCCTGATTGAATGCTTCCTTCATCAACATTAGCCACATACAAAACTGGCTTGATTGTCAAAAGGTGTAAATCTCTGACTGCCTCCAAATCTTCTTTTTCGACCTCTACCGCTCTGGCATTTTTACCATCTGTCAGTGCCTGCTTGAATCTATTTAGGATTTCTAATTCCTTTCTAGCCTTAGCATCACCTGATTTAGCTATTTTTTCTAATCGTTGAATTTTCTTCTCAACAGATTCAAGATCTTTTAATTGAAGCTCGGTGTCTATCACTTCTTTGTCAAACACAGGATCTACGCCACCCGCTACGTGCACAATGTTATCATCATTGAAACACCTGATGACATGGATGATGGCATCTACCTCTCGGATATTAGCTAGGAATTTATTGCCAAGTCCTTCGCCTTTGCTAGCTCCTTTTACCAATCCTGCAATGTCTACAAATTCTATCACCGTAGGCATTACTCGCTGAGGGTTGACTAGATTTTCTAGAATCTGCAATCTTCTATCAGGAACAGTTACTACTCCTACATTGGGTTCGATGGTACAGAAGGGGAAGTTTGCAGCTTCTGCCTTTGCACTTGATAAAGCATTAAATAAAGTAGATTTTCCAACGTTGGGTAGGCCAACGATGCCACACTGTAAAGCCATTATTTGTCTTTTATAATTTGAATATTTTGTACTCCTTATATCCTCTGTAAAACTCCAAAATAGAAACTCTAAATACAGTGTATACAGGGATTGCGAAAATCATCCCAGGGATACCTGCGATTTTTGCACCCGCAAAGATAACAACAAAAATTTCAAGTGGATGCGCTTTTACAGATTTAGAAAATATCAAGGGTTGCAAGACCAAATTGTCGGTCAATTGTACTACTGAGAATACTGAAAGAATCTTGATGATGAAAAAAGGAATCTCACTACTCTCTCCAAAACTTCCCGTAGTCAATCCCACCAAAACTCCAAATGTAGCTCCAAGTAAAGGTCCAGCATAAGGGATTAGATTTGCTACTGCTGCAAAAAAGGCAATGGTCAAAGCATACTCGATACCTAAAATAGTCAATCCAATGGAAGCAATAGCAAATATTGCTGACATTTGAATCAAAAGACCAATCAGGTAGTTAGAAAGTAATTTTTCTACTTTATTGAATGTAGATACATAAAGTTCAAAATATGCATTAGGGACTAGATTGATTATGTTTCTTCTTAAAAGGCCATTTTCCAGAAGTAAGAAAAATGTAATGAAAGCCACTGCCATCGTACCGACTAGTAAAGTACTTGTTGTGCTTAAGACAGTGTTTACAAAGCCTTGTATGTTAATGATATTGAAGCTGGAGATTAAGTTTTCCCTTACTTGCGTGATCAAGAATCCTGGTTCGCTATCAATAAGTCTATATTTGATCAATACGTCCTCAATTTTTCCAGCAGGGTTTTGGATTTGTTCGTAAAGAAAATCCAAATCGTATGTCGCGATAATTTGAATCTGTGTAGAAATCAGGGGGATGAATAGTAGTCCCACTATGATTATAAATGTGATGACAACTGTGAATGAAACTAAAATTGAAAACCATCTCGGAATGTGCCTTCCAAGTAGATGGATTGAGCTTATTCTATTGGTTAGTGGTCTTAATACTGCGGCAATGATGACTGATATTAGTATGTAGAAGGCAATATTTGAAAAGTACCACCCTACTATAAAAAAAAGGATGGTAAATATGGAAACGTAAACGATTACCTTTTTCATAAAGTCTTATAAAAAAAGAGAAAGAAACAACGCTGGTAAAGTCATATGACTAACCTAATATAGACAAAATCTGTCTATTCTTGTTTCTTTCTCTTTTTAGGATATTATCATAGATGGAAATCAATCCCATCTTAATTCGTCATCATACTCAGACTCTTCCTCGTCAAATTGTGAAAAGTCAACTTCAGGCATTAAGTCTGTTTTTACATGCTCTACTGTATTTTGTAAAGCTTCCAAAAACTTCCCGAAATCTTCTTTATAAAGGAAGATCTTGTGTTTTTCAAAAGAAAAGGAGTCACCATTGACTCTTCTTTTGCTCTCTGTGATGGTTAAGTAGTAATCGTTTGATCTTGTTGATTTTACGTCGAAGAAGTAAGTTCTTTTACCCGCCTTTACTCTTTTAGAGAAGATCTCTTCTCTGTCATTTCCTCTGTTGTCTTCCACAGCCCTAAGTTTAATGTTGTTGTTTTAAGCAATTAAATCGGGAGACAAGATAAATCAATTCATCATAGAAATTCAAGCAGTCAAACAGTTTTTTTTAAAATATAAGGTCGGATAACCATTTGAACGTTTGATAAGAGAGTTTAAAAATAATAAAAGGGGCTGTAGCCCCACCTTATTATTCTCCATGCATAAATATTTTCTTTGCAAGTAGTTCTTCTTCTGTCTCTCTGTGATCGGGATCGTCCACACAGCAGTCTACAGGACATACTGCCGCACACTGTGGTTCTTCATGGAATCCAGTACATTCTGTACATTTCTCAGTGACGATGTAATAAAATTCGTCAGAAACTGGATCTTGTTTTTCAGAGGCATCTACCACGGTGCCATCAGGTAAAGTCACTTCTTTGAGGTTGGTTCCTCCAGCCCATGTCCACTCGATTCCACCTTCATATATTGCTGTATTCGGACATTCTGGTTCGCATGCACCACAGTTGATGCATTCATCCGTAATCATTATAGCCATTGTTCAGTCAATTTTAAATTCGATTCAAAATTAATAAGCAATTAACATATGCACCAAAAAAAAGTTGTCATGCTAATTAATTTATATTCAATCTAGCTAAGGTTTTTTAATTTAGGTAACTTTGCAGCAGAAATTTTAAGAAATGGAATTAGCAGAAAGAATACATGCCTTTGTCCAACTAGGTGAAAAAATCAAAAACTTAACTAGCGAAGAGTTTGAAAATCTAACTTGGCGGGTGGAAAATAACAATAGCTGGTTTACCCCAGATCATACCAAACTCGCGCTCAATGGGCTTGCCTCGTTTTTAGAAAGGTCTGCTTTGGAAGCTTGGGTTGAGGAGTATGAGATCAATGATGAGTTGGCGCCTAAGGAGATTGGGGTATTGATGGCTGGTAATATTCCAGCTGTGGGTTTTCATGATTTATTAGCAGTATTGATCACTGGTCACAAGGCAGCTGTGAAACTGAGTTCATCGGATACAATTTTGATTAAATGGCTGGTCAATGAATTGATTCAAATTGAGGATAGATTTGCGTTATTGATCAGTTTTGAAGAAATGCTTAAGGCAAAGGATGCCTACATCGCTACTGGAAGTGATAACTCAGCCAGGTATTTCAACTATTATTTCGGGAAATATCCTAGCATAATAAGAAAAAACAGAACTTCAATAGCTATCCTTAAAGGTGACGAAACAGCGGATGATTTCGTGAGGTTAGGTAATGATATATTTCAGTATTATGGATTGGGATGTAGAAATGTTTCAAAGTTATTCATCCCAAATAAGCAGATTTTACAATCCATGTTGGATGCAATGGATGGTTTTCAAATCCTATCGAGTAATCACAAATACATCAATAATTATGATTACAATAAATCCATCTATTTGATCAATGGTGAGGATCATTTAGATAATGGATTTTTGATTTTGAAGGAAAGTACAGATTTGGTTTCCCCTATTTCAGTAGTTTATTTTGAACTATATGATGATTTAGACACACTAAAAAGCCATTTGAAAATAATTGAAGATAAGATTCAGTGTGTGTTAAGTAGTAATGCTTGGTTTAATGAAAGCATTCCTTTTGGTCAGGCTCAATGTCCAAAATTGGATGATTATGCTGATGGGGTAGACACAGTTCAATTCCTATTGGAATTGAAATAATTAATTTTGGGGATACAGGGGAAGCGTAAATTCAAATTCGCTTCCTACATTTAGCTCGCTCTTGATGTTAAATTTCCCGTCATTTTTCAAAATATAGTCTCTTACCAAAATTAAGCCTAATCCAGTTCCTGTTTCATTTCTTCTTCCAGAGGTAGTGAAGCTTTCACCCCGTATCAGTTTTTCGAGATTTTCTTCAGATATTCCAGCGCCTGTATCTTTTACTTTGATAGAAATTTCATTTCCGACTTGAGATGCTTTCAATAACACGGTGTCGCCAGCCTGAGAAAATTTCAAAGCATTGCTAATTAAATTTCTCACTACTAAATCTATCATGTTTTTATCGGCATTAGCGTAAAGCTGACCTAAGGCTTCTAGATGTATATTGATATCTTTCTCTTTGGCTAAGCCAGTGAATAAAACCTGCTCTTGTTTCAAAAGTTGAATCACATCAAATTGGCTCTTTTCGACATATTCTCCCTTGAGTTGAGAACTAGTCCATGCCAATAGATTTTCTAATAGGAGAGAGACAGAATCCATATTCTTAGATACTTCTGGAAGTATTTCAAAAAATTCGTCCTTACTAACTATCCCATCAGATGTTAATTTCACTAAATCTCTAATGCCCAGAATAGGTCCTTTGAGATCATGTGAAATAATTGAGAAAAGCTTATCCTTTAGTTGATTAAGTTTTTTTAGCTCCTCAGCTTGTTGTATAAGTTGAGCACTTGTTTCTTTTACTACTGTAATATCATCAAATTGAATCAGTGTGCCACTGAATATGCTTTTTTTGTCAAGAATGGGAATCACTTGGATTTTGTAAGTTCTTATGCCTGTACCAAAATCCAATTCTAATTCCAATGATTGATTTTTTCTTTCTTCAACAGTTTCGAGAATTTCGGAATTTGTATTGAATATTTCCGCCAAAGTTTTTCCTATTAATTTGAAATTTTTAAGATTCAAAATTTCCAAGACTTGCGTATTGAAATCTATGATTCGATTTCTAGGATCAATGACAAGGACGCCAGTACTCATCGCTTGAATAACCTTAGCTCTTGCGATGGGCTTAATATCAAAAAGGTCAAACTTTAATAATCCAATTCCAATGATAATATACAAAAGGAGAAAAGAGTAAGGTGTGAGGTCAATATGGTCAAACGGTCTATACCCCAGTAGGTAAAATAAGTTGATCGCCCAAGGTAGAACTCCACCTGCTATGATAATGTAGGTCTGTTTTTTGAAAACTGGGTCAGTGTTTCTGAATCTGACAAAAAGCAGGATATTCCCAAATAACAATGAGATGTAGAAAAAAGCTGTATGCACATAATACCAAGGACCAATAGTGATCCCTAGTAAAGGAAAAGGACCTGAGGTAACCAATTCTACGGCTGCATAATGAAGCTGATGGAGGTGGTTGGTAAGGACTAGGATATAGGTTGTAAAGGGGATTAAAAACACTAGAGTAAGTGTGTAAATATTTCTCCATTTCTCTAATCCTACATACTTTAGGCAAAACCAAAGCCATAAACCAGGAGCAAAGGCTATACCTAAATATTCTATTTTGATCCAAAATAGCATGTCTTCCAATCGGGTACTCGCAAGCTCAAACCCATAGGCAATAGACCAAACTGCAACCGAAAGCATGGTGATAGCAAACCATCTCACGTAGTCATTGAGACGATATATGATTACTGAGGACAAGATTGCTACTAATATCCCTGAAATCAGCAAAGTCAAAGAAAAAATATTGAAATCAAGATGCATTACTCTTTGTGGTCTTAAGTAATTCTAAAATTTTATACAAATTAATTGAAAAAACTTTCAAGTAGCATATACCCAGCTAAAAAATCCTTTTTACATTGATATTCAAACACGGAGAATCAAAATGAAACAATCTGATACCTTGTCGCCTACTTTTGTATTGGCACTCGTTCTAAGCCTGCTAGTATTTCTTTTAGCGAATATTTTTACCAATCCTGGAGATCATGGCTTTTTAGTTTACAGTTTTGAGGTCTTGAAATTTTGGCAAAAAGGATTCTGGGAACTATTGGAGTTTACCATGCAGATGGTTTTAATTTTGATTTTTGGACATGCATTGGCAATCTCCACACCGATAGCTAGATTTTTGAATTGGTTATCATCAGGAGTGAGGAGTAATACACATGCGGTACTTTTAACAGGTTTTACTGCTATGTTTGCAGGTTATGTCAACTGGGGTTTTGGCTTGATTTTAGGTGCTATTTTGGCCAAGGAAGTGGCTATCCAAGCAGATAAATCAGGAGTGAAAATCAACTATCCTTTGGTGGCGGCTTCGGGTTATTTGGGGATGTTGATTTGGCATGGGGGGCTATCTGGTTCAGCACCTCTCAAAGTAGCCGAAAAGCAACATTTTCTTTCATCTCAGATAGGAGTAATTAGTGTCTCAGAGACTTTGTTCTCTAACTTTAACCTTGGTGTCAATTTAGTCCTTCTAGCAGGACTTTTCATTATTATGTGCCTGCTTTCTAAAGGTAATTTTTCTCCAAAGAATCATTTGGTAGTTGATGAGATTAGCAAGCCTTTAGTAGGAAAAGATAAGGTAGGGCTAGTTTTAGGAATAATTATATTAGGCTTATCCATATCAGATATTGCGGTGAATTGGGGTGGATTTTCTTTCATAGATCTAAATTATGTGAATTTTACATTGATGGGTCTAGGTATGCTAGCTTTTGGAAGTTTGACAGCATATATTAAGGCCATCACAATAGCAGTCAGTGGATCGGTTGAGATATTACTTCAGTTTCCTTTTTATGCGGGAATATTGGGGATTATGAAGTATTCAGGACTATTGGTTTTGATATCAGAAGCAATCGTGTATTATTCCACTGCAGAGACCTTTCCAGTTTTAGCTTTTTTTAGCGCAGCATTTGTAAATTTCTTCATCCCCTCAGGTGGAGGTCAATGGGCGATTCAAGGACCAGTGATCATGGATGCCACCTTGAAACTGGGATTAGACCCATCCAGGATGGTTATGGTTTTTGCTTATGGAGATCAGGTGAGTAACATGTTGCAACCATTTTGGGCTTTGCCACTTTTGGCGATTACTGGAGTTGCAGCAAAAGATATATTGAAATATACTTTATACTTTTTTGGACTGGCAATATTGGTTTTTGCCATTTGTATTTATTTTTTTCTGCCTTAGATGTACATTTTTAGAGTCTATATAAATTACCAACACATTTCCCATTTTACTTCTCTTTTAAGCCTATTTTTTTATCTTTGCGGTCGATTTAAATAAACCTTTTCAACACTCTAAACCATACATTTCCAATGGCATTTGATATAGAAATGATCAAGGCGGTCTATGATAAATATCCGACTAGGATAGCTGCTGCAAGAAAAGCGACAGGTAGACCACTTACATTGACAGAAAAAATATTATATGCTCACCTTTCAGAAGGTGAAGCAAAAGTAGCATACGAAAGAGGTGTTTCTTATGTTGATTTTAAGCCAGATAGAGTAGCTATGCAAGATGCTACAGCTCAGATGGCATTGTTGCAGTTTATGCAAGCTGGTAGAGATCAGGTGGCGGTTCCATCTACTGTTCATTGTGACCACTTGATTCAAGCAGAAGTGGGTGCTGTAGCTGATTTGACCAAAGCAAAAGATAAAAATAGAGAAGTATACGATTTTCTAGCTTCTGTATCTAACAAATATGGTATTGGCTTTTGGAAACCTGGAGCAGGTATCATTCACCAAGTAGTTTTAGAGAACTATGCTTTCCCAGGTGGTATGATGATCGGAACAGATTCACATACCCCGAATGCAGGCGGTCTTGGAATGATTGCGATTGGTGTAGGTGGTGCTGACGCTTGTGATGTAATGGCAGGCCTTCCATGGGAACTGAAATTCCCTAAATTGATTGGGGTAAAGCTTACGGGGAAACTTTCAGGTTGGACTTCTGCTAAAGATGTGATCTTGAAAGTAGCGGGTATCCTTACTGTAAAAGGTGGAACTGGTGCCGTAGTAGAATACTTTGGTGAAGGAGCAAATTCCCTATCTGCGACAGGTAAAGGTACCATTTGTAATATGGGAGCTGAGATTGGTGCTACTACTTCTATTTTTGGGTATGATGAAAAATCTGCTGCTTACCTCAGGGGTACTGATAGATCAGATATCGCAGATATGGCTGATCAGATCAAAGAACACCTCAATGCAGATGCTGAAGTTTATGCAAACCCAGAACAATATTTCGATCAAGTCATTGAGATTAACCTTTCAGAATTAGAGCCACATATCAATGGCCCTTTCACTCCAGATTTGGCGTGGCCTTTATCAAAATTTGCTGCTGCTGTTAAAGAAAATGGTTGGCCTGCAAAATTGGAAGTTGGTTTGATCGGTTCATGTACCAATTCTTCTTATGAAGATATCTCAAGAGCCGCATCGTTGGCACAGCAAGCTGTAGACAAGAAGTTGCTTGCCAAATCTGAATACACAATCACTCCAGGTTCAGAGCAGGTAAGGTTTACAGTAGAGAGAGATGGATTCTTGAATGTGTTTGACAAAATGGGTGGTGTGGTGCTCGCAAATGCTTGTGGTCCGTGTATCGGTCAATGGGCAAGACATGGTGCTGAAAAGCAAGAGAAAAACTCAATTATCACTTCTTTTAACAGGAACTTTGCTAAAAGAGCTGATGGTAACCCAAATACACATTCTTTTGTAGCTTCTCCTGAGATTGTTACAGCGATGGCAATAGCGGGTGATTTGACATTCAACCCGATGACTGATACCCTAACCAATGAAGAAGGTCAACAAGTGAAACTCGAAGAGCCTAGAGGTCTAGAACTTCCAACAAAAGGATTTGCTGTTGAAGATGCAGGCTACCAGGCTCCTGCTGAAGACGGGTCTTCTGTAGAGGTGATTGTAGATCCTAAATCTGATAGACTTCAACTCCTTGATCCATTCCAACCTTGGGAAGGTACAGACCTGAAAGGTTTGAAGCTATTGATCAAAGCAAAAGGTAAATGTACTACAGATCATATATCGATGGCAGGTCCTTGGTTGAGGTTTAGAGGTCATTTGGATAATATTTCTAACAATATGCTTATTGGTGCGGTCAACTTCTACAATGAAGAAACCAATAAAGTGAAAAATCAACTATCAGGTGAATATGGAGAAGTTCCTGCCGTTCAACGTCAATATAAATTGCATGGAGTTGGCTCTATCGTAGTAGGAGATGAAAACTACGGAGAAGGCTCCTCTAGAGAGCATGCGGCGATGGAACCTAGGTTCCTAGGAGTAAGGGCAATCTTAGTGAAATCTTTTGCTAGAATCCACGAGACTAACTTGAAGAAACAAGGTATGTTGGCTTTAACTTTTGCTAATCCTGCAGATTATGAATTGGTTCAAGAAGATGATAGCATTGACATCGTAGGTCTTGAATCATTTGCTCCTGGTGTTCAGTTGACTGTTGTCTTGAACCATGCAGACGGAAGCAAGGATGAAATCAAAGTAAACCATACATACAATGCAGGTCAAATTGAGTGGTTCAAAGCTGGTTCAGCCTTGAACTTGATCAAAGCAGGAGTATAATGTTTCGCTAAAAGACCTAAATTAAATAGATAAAAAAGCTGTGTTTCATCACAGCTTTTTTATTTGATTATTAGTTATAATTTTGATGGAATTTCAATTTTCAAGATATGTCTGTTAATCTAAAGTCTAAGATTTATGCAATTGTTTCTTTCGTAATCTTAGGTCTGATTTTTATCAATTCGGGATCATTACATGCCCAAACAGTTGAGTCAGATGAAAGAGCGCTCTTAAATGTTGACGAGGGGATCAAGTTTTCAAAGGATTCCCTTTTTCTCATGAATTTGAGATTTAGGATGCAGAATAGAGCGGGTTTCAACTCAATATATTCTGGGAGCAATCTTGGGATTGAGCAGTTCGAAATGCGGGTTAGACGACTCAGATTGAGGTTAGATGGTTATGTTCTAAGCCCAAAATTCCAATACTATATACAGCTTGCATTTTCAAAAGCAGATTTAGATTTAGAAACAGGTGATATTGCTCAGCCTGTAAGAGATGCTATTTTATATTACACTGTCAATGATAACTTTTATATTGGCTTTGGTCAATCCAAATTGCCTGGAAACAGAGAGCGTGTCATTAGTTCTGGAAACTTGCAATTTGCAGATCGCTCCATTGCCAATAGTCTTTTTACCTTAGATCGGGATTTTGGAATCTTTGGTTATTACACGATGAGGACCAAAACACCAGCAATTTTCCTATTAAAAGGCGCGATCTCCTCAGGAGATGGGAGAAATGCTTCCGCAATTAACAATGGACTTTCCTTCACGGGAAGACTTGAAGCTTTACCATTTGGTCTATTCAAAAACAATGGAGACTATTCAGAAGGAGATTTAGAATTTGAAGAAAGCCCAAAACTTTCAATTGGTGTTACATTATCCGAAAATCAAAAAGCTGTAAGAACAGGTGGTCAATTAGGTCCAGAACTTTTTGAATCTCGTACTTTGAATAGCATTATTGTTGATGCCATGTTCAAATACAAAGGATGGGGAGTCATGTCTGAATATATGAGTAGATCCAGTTCAGATCCGATCACTCAAAATGATGCTGGTGATATACGTTTTGTAGTTGTGGGCCATGGACTAAATACCCATATTTCTAAAATGATTTCTAGGAAATCTGAATTGGCAGTTAGGTATGCTTATGTTATTCCTAATGAAGCAATTTTGGGCCTACAAAATAGAGTTGATGAGACATTACTTGGCTATACCCATTATTTAAACGGCCATAGAATCAAAGTTCAAGCAAATATAGGCTACAGATGGCTGGAAGGACTATATCAGTTAGAAAATGCAGGGAATTCTTGGACGGGGATGTTTCAGGTAGAATTTGGGATTTAAAAATAGGCTGAAACACAATTTTTGTTATTTTAAAAACAAAAAATTTGTTATGAAAAACAAATTGTTGTATGTTTACGCATCAGAGAAAAAGAAAAGTAGTTCTTAATCACACCATTTGCTTTCTTTATCTTTTCTCTGTCATAAATCTATGAAGGAAAGGGGGATAAATAGTACTTTTAAAAAGATAATATATGAATCATCCGAGATGGTATTTCTCGCGGATGATACATTCCCCTATAATATTTTTTATAGCAACGTTTTGTTTGATAAGCTAATTGGTCAAAACCTCAAAGATAAGAATTTGGTAGGTTTAGGATTAGATATTAATTCCTACATATTTAAAGAAGAGCTTCTGATCAGTTATCAAAATAAAGAATATTCTTTTCAACTTGAATTACCTCAAGAAAATGGATCTAATTATTTTCTATTCTATAAAGGAAAGGAAATAAGAGGAATTGGCTTACCTCCAAAAATTGAAGCGCAGCAATTTTTCAGAAACTCAATCGACCTGATTGCCATCGGTCAAGAGAACTTTCTCACTTGGGTTAGTGAGTCTATCAAGCCTTTACTAGGATATGCGCCAGAAGAGGTCATTAATATGGATTTGTGTCAATATTTCCATAAAGATGATCTAACAATAGCACAATCACATCTGTTGGAAGTCAAGAAGGGTATAGAAGCTTCTCAATTCATTTCAAGGATGTTGCATAAGTCAGGCGATTATAGATCGATAGATTGGCAGATTCAATTCAAAGACGGGAAGTTTTATGTTATTGGTAGAGATGTAACAGAATCTGAGATTGAAAAAAAGAATACTGCAAAGCAGAATGAACTATTTAAGCTTGGAGAAGAAGTAGCTAAAGTTGGTGTTTGGGAATTGAATTTAGAAGAGGATGCTGTCTACTGGAGTGATGAAGTCTATGCCATCCATGAATTAGAAGAAATCAAAGATAGCTTTGATCTGGCTAATGCTTTGGATTTTTATCTTCCAGCATTCCAGCCAGTCATCAAGACGGCCGTGGATCAGTGTATCAAGACCGGAAAAGAATATGACCTTACACTCAAAATCAAATCTTTCAAAGGAAATGAAAAGTGGGTGAGAACCCATGGAAGAGCCAAGGTTGAAGATGGAGTAGTAAAAAGGGTTTTTGGGACTTTTCAGGATGTATCAGAAGAAAGACAACTAGTAGATGAGCTAGGTTTATTCAAAGAACTCTTTGATTTGTCCCCGGAGGCAATATTGATTTCAGACACAGCTGGTAAGATAATATTCATCAACCAAGAAGCAAATAAGCGTCTTGGCGTTTTTGAAGATAATTCCACCGATCACAGTGTTTTTCAATTTGATCAGAAGTTTGGTTCTGAAGATGAGTGGAATAAACACCTCGATTCGCTTAAGATGGATAAAACTCAAAGATATAGAAGTGTACTCAATCACCAAGAAGGCAGGGAGTATCCTGTAGAGGTGAGTTGTAATTTGATTGAGATTCAAGGTGAACAATACGTCATATCATTCTCTAGAGATATTACAGAGAGAATTCAATTAGAAAAATCCCTTCAAGATTCTTCTGACTTTTTACTACACTTGACTGAGCAAGTGCCTGGAGCTTTGTACCAGTTTGTCTTGGATAAGGAAGGAGAGATGAAGTTTTCATACCTAAGCCCAGGTATCAAAACCCTGCTTGATCTAGGAGAGAAAGATATATCAAGCATGAATGATATCGGATTGGTGATTTCTAAAATTCATCCTGAAGATATTGCGCAAGTTTTGATGAGCTCTGTGGCTTCTGCCAAAAGACTATCATCTTGGAATTGTCAATTTAGAGTGAAAGACTCGGACACCAATGATTATAAGTGGGTAATGGGAGCTGCTAAGCCTGAGCATTTAGAAAATGATGATGTAGTTTGGTATGGGTACTTGGCAGATATCACTGAGCAAAAAGTTTTTGAAGAGACACTTAAAAATGCTCGTGAAACTGCAGAGAAGGCTAATAAAATCAAGTCTGAGTTTTTGTCGATGATTAGCCATGAATTGAGGACACCACTCAATGCCATATCTGGATCGGTTTATTCACTCTTGCAGGACGAGCATACACCTTCTCAAGAATCAGCCTTGAATACTATCAATTTTGCAGTAGATAACTTGATCATCATGATCAACGATTTACTGGATTTTCAAAAAATTGAAGCTGGTAAATTGAATCTAGAGATGAACCCAATGGGGCTTCAGGATGTGATCCAGCAGGTGATCAATGGTTTGGAGTTCCATGCAAGTGATAGTCAAAATATGCTTAATTTGCATTTTGATGACTCAGCAAAATTAAGAGTTCTTGGTGATAAAGTTCGCTTAGCTCAGATAATGAATAATCTGATTACCAATGCATTGAAGTTTACTAAGAAGGGTAAAGTAGATGTGACCATCAAAGCAAAGTCTATAGATGGTACCAAGGCAAAGGTTTATTTTGAAGTCAAGGATACTGGGATAGGAATAGCCAAAGAACACCAAGAAAGAATTTTCCAAGACTTCGATCAGATTCAGCATTCATTCAGTAAGAAATATGGTGGAACAGGTTTAGGTTTATCCATTACCAAAAAACTTCTTGACCGTATGGGTAGCACCATTCAAGTTGAGTCAGAGGTTGGTGTAGGATCTACCTTCTACTTCGAAGTGGAGTTTGAAAAATTGCCTGAGCCTACCGACAATGGTGTCATACAACCCATAAGCCAAGCGCTGGATTTGTCTACTTTGAAAATTTTAATGGCAGAGGACAATGACGTAAATTCTTTGGTTCTAGGTAAAATCATTAAAAAATGGGGATTCCATTTTGAGAGAGTTGTCAATGGTCAAGAGGCTGTAGAAGCAGTAGAAAAAGGGAATTATGACATCGTATTGATGGATATTCAAATGCCAGTCATGAATGGCTTCGAGGCAACAGAAAAAATCAAATCCTTTTCCAAAGTTCCTGTGATAGCCCTGACTGCAGCGGCTAAATTAGAAGTGATGGAAAACATCGAAAAAAGTGGGTTTGATGGATTTGTTGCAAAGCCAATTGATGCAGCAGAATTGCTGAAGCGTATCAAGGAAGTACTTGCAGCTACTAATTATAAGTCTTGAGATTTTTTGAAATAAGCCTGAGCTAGATCCATCTCAGGGTCAAAACTCAAAGCATCACTCAGGTATTTAAGAGCAGATGTTTTGTCCCCCTTCATGTAGTAATAGATACCTTTATTTCTCCAAGCATAAGCGTTTTTAGGGTTTTGTTTGATGCTAAAGTTGATGTCTTCTATGCCTTTTTCCATGTCACCTAAGAATAAAGCATATAATCCCCTATTGTTATAGTAGTAGGATTCACGAGAATTTAATTGGATGGCTTTAGAAACCCAGTCATATGCTTTTTGGTATTCTTGTAGATCAAAAGCTATCATTGACCTGAGATTATAAATGTTTGGCTCTTTATCATTTACTTGCTCAGCTTTTTCTAATAAGGATATGGCTTGATCATAGCTTTTTTGGTAAAAAAGTATGGTCGCCATATTTACGACTAAGTCGGGATTATTGGGGTTGAGGTCCAGACCTTTTTCAAAAGCTTTTAGTGCAGCATTATTGTTTTTGAGTTTTTCATATACCAATCCCATCAAAAAATAAGTTTTCCAGCTTTCGGAGTTTATTTTCTCGAGTTGTTGTGCATCATTGAGCGCTTTGTAAAATTCTCCATTGTCAAGGTACGCTAGACCTCTTTGAAAATATACTGTAGTATCTATTAGTGAGCCTTTTTCCAAGATTTTGGAATAATCTGCAATGGCGGCATCGAGGTTGTTCAACCTTTCATGAATTATTCCTCGATTAAGAAGGGCATCGGCAAAATCAGGATCGATTTTTAGGGCCTCTGTATAATACTCCGAAGCTCCTTTGAGGTCATTTTCTTTCAATTTTTCATTCCCTTTTAAAAAAAATCTACCCTTTTTGTCTTCTTCAGAAGCACAAGAGGGCAAGTAAATTATCAAAATTGATAAAATGAAGATCAAACTAACTTTCCGTATTGAGATTGCCATTTTTTTGATTGTTTTCTTCTCCAAGTAAGAGGGCAAAGGGTTTGGTTGATTCACTGAGTTCAAATATTTTTCTTAATACAGCAAGCGTAGGGATGATTATCACCATTCCAATTACTCCCCAAATAGAAGCCCCAACTAATAAGCCTATAAAGGTAATGAAGGCATTCAGATTTACATTGTTTCCAACAATCTTTGGCGTCAAAAAGTTACTTTCTATCAGCTGAATGATCAAAAATGAAATAACTACGCCCAATGGATAAAAAAGGCTGTCTTTGGTTAGAAAAGCAAAAATTGTTGGTAAGATAGCTCCTAGGAACGGCCCTAGATAAGGAATGATATTTAAGATAGCCGCAAAAACAGCGAAGAATATGGCATGCTTGATTCCTAATCCAAACAATACCGCTGTATTCAGGACAGCTAGGATAGCCATGACTTTGAGGATACCAATGATGTACCTTTGAACGACTTTTCTCAGTTCTCTGATCTCACTTTTGATATTTTCCTGTTTGCTTTCTTTGAATAGGTGTACTAGAAATTCTGTCAAATGATCTCTGTAAATCAGAAAAAAGAAAATGAATACAGGGAGTAAAATAATACCTGATAGTGATCCAATGGTATTGAGGATGAACTCTGCTAAGCTTGAACTATTGGATTGAAGTAAGTCTATCAGGTATCCTTGGTCTATTCCTTGACCTACGCCTGTTTCGATGTTGAAATTATCATAAACCCAAGAGTCGAAATCACTCAAATAGCGATTGAGTCTATCACCTACATTTTCCAAATCCCTACTAAAGCTTGCTACTTGTAAAATTACAAAAGCCAAAAAACCACAAATTATCAGAAGACCTGAGATCAAAGAAATTAACGCGCTGAATACCCTTGAAACTCTTTTGGATTCTAACCAATTCCCGATTGGTGTCAGTAAAATAGAGATAAAGCCACCTAAAAAAAGTGGAATTAAAATACTTTTTCCAACAATCAAAATAAAGATGATAGAGGTAGTCAATAAAATCACGAATAAAACCTTTAAGTAGCCAGGAATAATTAATTGTTTGTTTTCCATGATATTTAAAAATTGTTGATTTTAGATTACTGTTTATATTTTCAATATTGTCATTATTCGGGAGTTTTCAATAAAATAAGTTCTATTTTTGAAGCCCAAAGAAAGAGACTGATAAAGTGGAAAACCAAAAAGCCAAGTGGATTAAATTTTCTTTTGTAATAAGCATCATCTTACTGATGGTGAAGTTTTATTCATTTTACATCACTAATTCCACCGCCATACTTACCGATGCCCTGGAAAGTATAGTCAATGTGGTCGCTGCCAGTTTCGCCTCTTATAGTATTTACCTGAGTTCTCAACCAAAGGATGCCAATCATCCTTATGGTCATGGTAAAATAGAATTTTTTAGTGCAGGTATCGAGGGAGTTTTGATCATGCTAGCTGGTATATTCATTATCTATCAAGCGATTTATAATTTTTTCATTCCAAATGAATTAGAGATGCTTTTGGAAGGGATGGCTTTAGTTGGATTTTCTGGCTTGGTCAATGGTATACTTGGATTGAAGCTCAAAAATGAGGGAAGGAAATTGAATAGCTTAACCCTTGAAGCTAGTGGTAAACATTTATTGACAGATACTTTTACAAGCTTTGTATTGATAATAGGAGTAGGTGTCATTTATTTTACAGGAATTTATATACTTGATTCTATATTATCGATACTATTTTCCTTGTACATCTTATATTCTGGATATTTTCTGGTTAGAAAATCAGTAGCTGGCCTGATGGATGAAGCTGATCCTCAGGCTGTCAAACAGGTCGTAGAGGTTTTGAATAAGGAAAGAAAAGCTGAGTGGATTGATATACACAATATGCGGGTACAGCAATATGGAGGAGATCGGCACGTAGATCTTCATTTGACTTTACCTTATTATTTTGAGCTCAGACAAGTACATGAAGAAGTGGAAGAAGTAGAGGAGTCTTTGGAGAAATCTTTTGAAGGAGATATGGAGGTTTTTATTCATTCAGACCCATGTATACCAGAGAAATGCTGCCACTACTGTCAGATGACAGCGTGTCCAGTCAGGAAGTTTGAAATGAATACAAGAATAGTTTGGACAGCAAATAATATGTCAAAAAATCAAAAACATTATCATGACATCACAGATGATGAAAAACACTTTAAACTGTAAAATTCCAAGAGTTATTTGTAAAAAATATCTCTAATCTTAGAGTTAAGTGCTAATTGTAATTTTTTGATATCTAGTCAGTTATGATTATAATCAGTTGTAGGAATGATTTTTACGTCAAATGACAAAATTTATTGTATGTCAATTAGAATATTAATTAAAAATTGATCACTTTTGTTGAAATTCAACAGATTCTATTGTATATTCAACAAAAAAACAGCTATGAACGAGGATAAACAATTCAGGCTACTACTAGCAATTTCGTCAGTAGTATGGTTAGTCTTGATAGGGTTCATTATGGTGATGTAAGATAAAGACTAATAGCTAGCAGGTCTGCTAAAAACAGTATTGCTTTTCAAATGGATTAATAAGTTTTAAAAGGATGCACCTTTAGTGCATCCTTTTTTCCTTTTTCTGATTAAAGGTTTACTTGCCAGTATTATCAATTCGTCTGACTTATCTGTTGTCATTAACCAATATCCAAGTATCCAATAGCTCTAAATATCAATATTAAGCTAAATTGTTTATCAAAGATTTACTGGCAAAAGTCCGTATATCCACATCCTTTTTTAGATTAGTCCAGCTCTTTTTAGTAAAGCGTCAGGTTTAGGATCTCTCCCTCTAAATCGCTTATAAAGTATACTTGGGTGCACGCTACCTCCTGCTGATAGGATATGCTTTTGGAATGATTTAGCTGTATTTGAGTCAAAAATTCCTTTTTCTAAGAATAGTTCAAAAGCATCTGCATCCAAAATTTCTGCCCACTTGTAACTATAGTATCCCGCAGCATATCCACCTTGAAAAATATGAGAAAATGAAGTGCTCATCATCGTACCTTCTGTATCAGGTAGGAGGGCAGTTTTTTTCATTTGCTCTTTTTCGAAAGTGGGAATGTCACTGATCAGCGAAGGATCAGTACTATGGTAAGCCATGTCCAATAAGCCAAAAGAAATCTGCCTAACTGTCTGATATCCTTGTTGGAAATTGGAGGCATTTTTAATTTTTTCAATTAAGGAGCTAGGAATCGTCTCCCCTGTTTCGTAGTGACTAGCGAATAAATCTAAACAAGCTTTTTCGTAACACCAATTCTCAAAAATTTGGGAAGGAAGCTCGACGAAATCCCAATAAACACTTGTGCCCGATAGTGACTCGTAAGTACCCTTTGCCAACATGCCATGCAGTGCATGCCCAAATTCATGAAAAAGCGTAGTTACCTCCTTGAAGGTAAGTAATGAAGGTTTGGTTTTTGTTGGTTTGGTGAAATTACATACGATGGATACATGTGGTCTTTGATCTTTGCCGTCAATGATTTTTTGCCCTCTATAACTTGTCATCCATGCGCCATTTCTTTTTCCTGCTCTAGGGAAATAGTCAGCATAAAAAACGGCTATATGATTTCCATTTTCGTCTTTGACTTCATAGGCAGTGACATCTTGATGGTATACAGGAATATTTTTATTCTCTATGAAAGTCAATCCGAATAGTTTATTGGCAGTGGTAAAAACACCCTTAATTACATGCTCAAGTTTGAAATAGGGTCTTAGTAATTCATCATCGACCTCGTATTTTTCTTTTTTTAATTTTTCTGAGTAATAGGCGAAATCCCACTTTTCAAGTCTATCTATTCCATCCAAAGATTTGGCATAAGCTTCTAACTCCTTTACTTCTTCTATCGCTTTTGGTTTCGCTTTCTCCAATAGGTTATTGAGGAAATCCAAAACAGCGGTACCGCTTTTTGCCATTCTTTCTTCTAGCACAAAGTCAGCATAAGACTCATAACCTAGGAGTTGAGCTCTTTGATTTTTAAGCTTTAGCATATCTTTGATGGATTGTTTATTGTCCAATTCATCGCCTTTGCAAGCTTTGGTATTGTATGCGAGAAATAGTTCTTTTCTCAATGCTCGATTATCGGCATAAGTCATGAAAGGAATATAGCTAGGGAAAGCCAATGTAAATACCCATTTCCCTTTTAGTTCTTTTTCATCTGCTAGTTGTGAAGCGGCTTCTTTAATGGCGTCGGGAAGGCCCGATAGCTGAGATTCATCATCAACTACCAAGCTGTATTTATTAGTCTCTGCAAGTACATTTTCTCCGAATTTTAAACCTAGTTGGGATAATTCTTGATCTATTTTTCTGAGATTTTCTTTTTGGTGTTCATTGAGATTTGCACCGTTACGTACAAAACCTTTGTAAGTTTTTTCTAAGAGTGTACTTTGTTCTTCAGAAAGGTTGAGCTGATCTTTTTGCGCATAGACTTGCTTGATTTGCTCAAATAGATCAGCATCTAACAAAATATCATTACTGTGAGCTGTAAGTAATGGAGAAATTTCCCTAGCTAGTGCTTGAATTTCATCATTCGTTTCAGCAGAATTGAGATTAAAAAAAATAGAGGAGATCAAACTCAATCTATCGCCCGCATTATCTAGGGCAACAATGGTGTTTTCAAAGTCTGGAATCGGCTCTGATTTGATCTTCTGAATATCTGTTTTAGCTAAAGTAATTGCTGCTTTGATTGCTGGTAGAAAATCTTCAGTTTTAATCTTATCAAAAGGAGGTGTTTCAAAAGGGGTGTTGAAATTTTCCAATAATGGATTCATATAATAATTGGTTTTGGTGATGTTATTTTAAAAACGCTTCTAGGGCAGCAAAGTTAAAAATATCTTCTAAGACTTTCCTTTGAGGCAGCTACTTACCTGTATGCTAATACATAAAATGTTAACCAGCTCAAAAATGGGAGCAAATAACCAACAATTACAATCAAAGCTGATTCTTTAAGATTTCTTTTACTGTACGTGTGTACACCCAATACCAAAAAGAGCGCATAGAAAACTTCGAACAGGTTGAGACTTTTGAGTGGATAATGATACTTGCTCGAAATAATTGAAAGATCGACCAATGCAGCTAAAGAAAGTGGGAAATATTGTTTGATTTGCTCAAACTGAATGCCTTGGCCTGCGTTTAGAAATACTAGCATGGTAATAAGCTCAGGAAGCAAGAAAATCGCCTCTGCAACTAGCACAAACTTCCATAAATCTAAGTAGCTGATCTTGAAGCCCAAACCAAAGGATCCAGTCCAAATAAAAAAACAGATAACAGTTACTTTCCAGAGAATTGAGAAAGGTGTCCAAATGTAATTCAAGCCATTGAAGATATGAAAAAAGGTAAGAGAACCATCTTTGCTGAGTTCTTCGTGTCCCGGGATGGTTTCGAGAATAATGTCATTGATAACAAACCTGACAAGAATAAATAACAAGGACAGAAGGATAAAAAATATTCTTTTGTCGAAATTAATCGCAGAGATAATTCGTTGTGAAATTTGAGTGTCAGGTTTGCTCATTAAACAAAAATTAATTTTGGTTAAAAGTAATTTTTTGTTTTGAATACCTGATAGTTTTGCATCAAGAAAATAGCAAAGAATGAAATTAAAATTATTCATAACAATATTCATGATTTTGACTTCAATGCACCAATCATTTGGACAAGAAGAATTGACCATGGATAATTTTGAGCCGACGGGTCCAGCTTATTTATTACTGGACAAAGGTCTACAGTTTAGAATCACTGATGCAGTCAATAGTCTCTATAATTTTGACTTTGCAACAGCCGAGAGGGGTTTTAGAGTGATGGAATACCAATATCCTGACCACCCTTTGCCTTATTTCTTGATGGGGTTGAGTACTTGGTGGAAGATTGCTGTCGACTTGGAAAATAAGCGCTATGATGATGTATTCATCAAACAAATGGATAGAACAATAGAGAAAGCAGAAAAGCTTTACAAAAAGGATCCTACAAATAAAGAAGCTGCTTTTTTCTTGTCTGGAGCATATGGTTTTCAGGGAAGACTTTATAGTGAAAGAAGAAGTTGGACCAAAGCAACATTTGCTGGTAAAAATGCCATGAAGTACTTGAATCTTAGCAAAGGAGATGATGAATTGAACCCTGAGCTATTGCTTGGAGATGCTTTATTTAATTATTTTTCTGTCTGGATTCCAGAGAATTACCCATTATTAAAACCAGTGGTGGCATTTTTCCCAAAAGGTGATAAGAACCTTGGACTCAAACAATTGGAAGACGTGGCTCAGAATGCATTCTACGCTAGGGTAGAGGCTCAATATTTTCTATTTAGACTATATGCCTCGGAAGAAAAGCAACCTTATAAAGCACTTGCTATTACTGATTATTTGTATAATAAATTTCCCAATAACCCTTATTTTCATAGATCCCATGCCAGACACTTGTATGCCGTAGGAAGAATAGCGGAAGCAAAAGATATGTCTCTTGAAATTCTGCGTAGGATAGAGGCTGGTTGGACAGGTTATGAATCGAATGCGGGTAGATATGCAGCATTTTATATTGCTCAATACAACGAAAGAACTGGGAATAAGTCTGAAGCGAAGAAATATTATTTAAAAACCCTTTCATATGGAGAGGAGTCCGAAAGTCAAGAAAGTGGTTACTACCTATATTCCTTGATTGCTTTAGGGAAAATGGCTAATGAAGAAAAGGACAAGAAGAAAGCTAAGGATTATTTCAATAAAGTTAAGAAGTATGCCAAGCGAAAACATCCTGCTCATAAAGAAGCTAGAGATTATATCAAAAAGAATAAACTTTAGTCAAATTATCTCGTAGTAGAAGGGGTGGAATCAGGAGATAATTTGAATATTTTCAATTACTTAATAAAAATCAATCGATTTATTCTATCAAAATAGGTTAAGAAATAACAATATTTTGTATTAACGGTCGTTTTTTGTTGAGTTTGTGTTTAAAATAAATTCAAATTATATTAACTTTGTGCCACATAAAATTTTGCAAATTCTTTATAATATGGATAACAGCGTAAGAGTAAAATTCGACAAAATAGACAGAAAGATCTTAGAGATTCTTCAAGCTAACGCTAAAATCACCAATGCACAGCTTTCGAAGGATATAGGATTGTCTCCAGCGCCAACTTTGGAAAGAGTAAAAAAATTAGAGCAATCAGGTATTATCAAAAGTTATCATGCTAAGCTTGATCCAGAAAGAATTGGACTTGGTGTGAGCACTTTTGTTTTGGTGAGCTTAATAGGTCACAATAAAGGAAACATCGATGCTTTCATGAAAGAAATCAATGACATCCAAGAAGTGATCGAATGTCATCACATCACTGGTACAGGTGACTTTATTCTAAAAATTATTGCTAAAGACATCACAGCATATCAGAAATTGATGTTGGAAAAAGTAAGTGAAATCAAAGAAGTGGATTCGATGCAGTCTATGGTGATTTTGTCTACTTTCAAGGATAGCAAAGTACTTCCTATTCCAGCCTAATCTTATAGATTTACTATCTCAATTTGGGAGGCTAGCGATAGTCTCCCTTTTTTATTTCTACTTTTGTAATTATGGAAAATCCTTGGACCACTAAATCGATCAAAGTAGTCTATGACAACCCGTGGATCAGTGTCAGTCATAGAGAAGTGATTACGCCGAATCAGACGGAAGGAATCTACGGTAAAGTTCACTTTAAAAACAAAGCGATCGGAATAATTCCTGTAGATCAACATGGGAATACTTGGCTCGTTGGTCAATACAGATATATCATTGATACGTATTCTTGGGAAATTCCAATGGGAGGTGGTTTGATTGATCATGACCTTTTGGAAGCAGCCAAGCGAGAGCTTCAAGAAGAGACTGGTTTGAAGGCAATGAAATGGACGCAATTATTGAGGATCCATACTTCTAATTCAGTTACAGACGAAGAGGGCTATGTTTTTTTGGCAGAAATGCTTGAAGAAGGAGAGACGAGTTTCGATCCTACAGAAAAGCTAGAAATCAGAAAATTACCTTTAAAGGAAGCTTTAGCAATGGTGATGCAGGGTGAAATAACTGATGCGATTTCCATAGCTGGGCTTCTTAAAGTTGCAAAATTGTTGAATATTTGACCTTTCATATCTCGCTTATTAAGCTATCATGTCTCAGTTCAATTTCAAAGATCATTTTTCCAAAACGTTTACACTGGCCTATCCAGTCATGTTGAGTCAACTTGGACAGGTGTTGGTAGGTGTTGCTGACTCTATGATGGTGGGTAGGCTAGGTGCTGAACCGCTTGCTGCAGCTTCCTTGGCGAACAGTATTTTCTTTGTAGTACTGATGTTTGGTATAGGAGTTTCTATGGCCATCACGCCTCTAGTAGCAATGGCTGACGGTAAGAATAAAAGCAATAAAATTGGAAGACTTTTTAGACATGCCTTCTCGATCAATATGGCTACTGGGACCTTCTTGTTTTTGTTGATTATCCTCTTCTCGCCAATGTTGAATTATATGAATCAGCCCTCAGAGGTTGTTCGTTTAGCAATTCCATATTTGGCGATCATTACACTTTCTATTTTACCATTTATGTTTTTTCAGACTTTCAAGCAGTTTGCTGAAGGACTCTCTCAGACCAAACAAGCCATGTATATCACTTTGATTTGTAATGGGTTGAATGTTTTTTTAAACTGGGTATTCATTTATGGAAATCTAGGGTTTCCAGCTATGGGCTTAAATGGAGCAGGTTGGGCGACTTTAATTTCGAGGGTAATAATGGGTGGCATCATAGCCTATTATGTATTGAAGTCTAGGAGATATAAGTTGTTTGATCTTGGTTTCAAGATCAAAAGATTTTCATTTCCGATGGTTTCCAAAATGATTCGAATTGGTGTACCTACTGGTTTCCAGTATATCTTTGAAGTGGGGGCTTTCAGTACAGCGGCGATTATGATGGGCTGGATTGGAGTTTCCGCTCTAGCAGCACATCAGATTGCGATCAACCTAGCATCTATCAGCTATATGATGGCTTCAGGGCTTTCTGCTGCAGCCATGGTAAGGGTAGGGAACCAACTGGGTAGAAATGATATTCATACACTCAGATCTGCTGGTTTCACAGTGTTTGCAATGGCAGCTTTATTTATGCTGGTATCTGCAGTGATTTTTATAGTTTTAAGGGAATTCTTGCCTTCCCTTTACATAGATGATGATGTGGTTATTCACATGAGCGCCAGTTTGCTTGTGATTGCTGGGTTTTTTCAGCTTTCAGATGGGATTCAGGTAGTTGGTTTGGGTGCTTTGAGAGGGATGGCTGATGTCAAAGTTCCTACTATTGTGACTTTGATTGCCTATTGGGTAATCGGTTTACCATTAGGTTATTTTTTTGCTTTCAACTTGGGTCTTCAAGAAAAAGGAATTTGGTATGGCCTATTAATAGGACTTTCAGTAACTGGCGCAATGTTATTATATAGATTCCATGCACTTAGCGCTAATTTGCTTCAAAAGCAGCATAGTGCCCGGGCCTTTTAGCTTTTTCAATATACTATCAGTCATCTCAAATAAACTTTCTTTCGGGGTAGGTTAGCATTTTCCTTCATTACTTTATATTTTCAAATCAAAAAGAATGGTGGAAGCAAAAACCTCAAGTTTTTCAAGAGTCACAATGACAGAATTGATGATTCCCGCTTATGCAAATTTTGGAGGGAAGATTCATGGTGGGATTTTACTATCCTTGATGGATAAGGTGGCCTATGCAGCTGCATCCAAGCATAGCGGAGCCTATTGCGTGACTGTATCTGTGGATACAGTGGATTTTTTACAACCTGTGGAAGTCGGGGAATTGGTCTCTTTGATGGCATCTGTAAACTATGTTGGAAACAGTTCGATGGTCATCGGGATCAAAGTGATTTCTGAAAATGTAAAAACCGGCCAAGTTAAGCATACCAATACCTGTTATTTTACTATGGTTGCCAAAGGAGAAGACGATAGACCTTCTATGGTTCCGAAATTGATTTTAGAAAATAAAACTGATGTTCGCAGGTTTGTAGAAGCGATTTTCAGAAAACGATTCAAGAAAGATTATGAATCGAACTTAAAGCAAATAAAAAAATCTTGGGATAAACAAGAAATAGCCACCTTATTGGCTTCTGAAAGATGTATCAATCAATCCAAATAAACATGAAGCAACTCTTACTTAATTTTATCATTTTGTTGGTTTTGAGTCCTTTAGTCTTTGCTCAAAGTCCAGCTATCCTTACTCAAAGAGCCCAAGCAACTGTTGTTGATCAATGGCTTGAAGAGCGTATTCAAACCGTTTTGCCTCAAATCATGGAGCGTGAGGGAATTGATATGTGGCTGATCATCTCTAGGGAGTATAATGAAGATCCTGTCATCAGGACATTTTTACCAGCAACTTGGTTTGCCGCGCGAAGGAGAACCATGCTATTGATGTATAAAGCTCCAGGAAGCAGTCAAGTAGAAGCGCTAGCAGTAGCTAGATATGATGTGGGGAAATCCTTCAAAAAGGCTTGGGATCCAGATACGGAACCCGATCAGTGGAAGGCTTTAGCTCAATTAATTGAGGAGAGAAACCCCCGAAAGCTTGCGCTCAATATTGCCGACAACTATGGTCATGCTGATGGATTGACAGTGACAGATCACGAGCAACTCAAGAAATATCTTAGCCAAGCCACCATGTCGAAAGTCGTGTCTGGAGAAAGATTATCTGTGGGATGGTTAGAGACCAGAACTCCATCTGAAATGGCGACTTACAAGCATTTGCAAACCATAGCCAATAGTATAATTTCTGATGGATTATCAGAAAAGGTAATCACACCAGGCGTGACTACCACAGATGATGTGGTATGGTGGTATAGAGAAAGGATTAAGGAGTTGAAGCTTGATACTTGGTTTCAGCCTACAGTGGATATTCAGCGTCCTGATCCAGAATCCAAAGAGCATCTAAGGTCATTTGCCGTTAGGCCAGAATCTCAAGTGATTATGCCTGGAGACCTGCTACATATTGATTTTGGGATTACATACCTTAGGCTCAATACAGATACGCAACAACTAGCCTATGTACTCAAGCCTGACGAAAAAGAAGTCCCAAAATACCTCAATGATGCATTTAAAGTGGGAAATAGGCTGCAAGATATCCTGACTTCTCAATTTATCACAGGTAGAACAGGGAATGAAATTTTGAAGGCCACCAGAAACATTATGGAGAAGGAGGGGATTAAGGGAAGTATCTATTCACATCCCTTGGGTTATCATGGCCATGCTTCCGGCCCTAGCATTGGAATGTGGGATAATCAAGGTGATACCAAAGGGGCCGGTGACTATCCATTATTCCCGAACACAGCCTATGCTATTGAGCTTAATGCAGTGGTATTCGTAAAGGAATGGAATAAGGAAGTCAGAATTATGTTAGAGGAAGGAGCCTTTTTTGATGGAGAAAAAGTCACCTATTTAGATGGACGCCAAAAAGAAATTATGGCGATACCTAGGCATCGAAATTATCTTGGGAATTAATTAATTTTTGATAGGAAAGGCATCTTTAAAAGGTGCCTTTTTTGCTTCTTTTTCAATCTGCATCATCATGCCATTGATTACAAAATAATGACCTATCACATAGAATATCATTACCAAAGCAAGTGTGAAATTCCTAGTAAAAAATAAGTCGTCACCCATCAATGCATCACTCATAAAGAATGAAAAAACTCCCATCAATGTCACAGTATAACTTTTTTTAGAAACATAAAACCTTCTATTGAGTGCAAAGATGATCGTGAAGACTGTTACCAAGGCATAGATTACCCCGGGAACTACAAAATCTCCAAGTGAAGGATAAACAAACCCTGTAGCCGAAAGTGTAATGATTAATGCCAAAGCTTCAGGCCATCTTTGTTTCCATGAAATGATTTTTTTGTTTTTATGCTTGATAGAAATAGCATACAAAACTCCGTAGCTAGCTTGAGCGATGATGAAAGTGCAAATTCCCAGAAGTTTGAATAAGGCCTCTTCTAAAGTAATCATCAAAAATATATCTCCTAAAAAGGAAAAAAAGGTAGCTACCATGAGTAGCGGAATCAAAGGATGCTGTATTTCTTTGAATTTCAGAAATAAAAAAACAAGCAAAACTGGAACGATCAAGGGTTTGGTGACATAAAATCCTATGTTGAGATCCATGAAAAGAAAACTAATGCTTACTGCCGAGACAATTATAAATATTGTATTGTAAAGCTTATTTCCTTTCATTTTTTGACCTAAAATCCCCTTGATTCAAAAGCAATTTAGACGAAAAAAAACAAAATAAAATACTAGGTACTAATGAATTAAATTAGAAAAATTCTTTCATAACTCTAAGGTTTTAAAGTGTTAAAAGTCAGGGCTATGATCTGAATTTTTATATTATTTCATCAAAAAATTTAAACCTACCTATTTATTTAATTTTATAAAGAAATATTTTGATTTTTTGGTATTGTAAGCAGATAAATAAAAGCCAATAATGAAGTGATAGTGCCGAGAGAAAAAACTAGAAAAAAGTTCTCTACTTTATTTTGAAAAACAAAACCAGAGGTAATTGCTCCAATTCCTATACCTGCTTCTAATGCAATATACATTGTTGCTAAAGCACGTCCTCGAAACTTATCAAGTGACAAGTCAATTGTCCATGCTGAAATAGTAGGTGAGTTCATACCTACAGAAGCTCCAAAGATTACTCCGCCAAATAAAAGCATCAACTTAGTATCTGCTAAAGCTATAATCAGCATTGCAAGTGCCATGGAAAGAGTTGCCACTTTCATAACTGGAATTCGTCCATATTTATCAGAGGCTTTGCCTGCTATGATTCTTATTCCTAAAGATGATAAGGTGAACACCGCAAAGAAAAGACCTTTATTTTTGATGCCAAGATATTCCGAATAATCTGGGATGATGGTTAGCACCACACCAAATGAAAATACAGTCAGAAATAAAACCAACGAGGGAGGCAGCACCCTATTCTCTATAATTTCATGTCTTTGTAGTTTAAAATGATGCAAAGCTAGCGTCTCTTTTTCTTGCAAAGTTTCCTTCAATCTTAGAATAATCAGTATTGATAATATTGCTGTGGCAGCAGAAGCATAAAATAATGGATTGATACCATATTCAGCAGCAATGTATCCACCAGCTGCTGGTCCTGCAGCCATCCCAAGGGAACCGAATAAAGACTGAATACCCATAGCTTCTCCACGTCGATTGAATGGCACAATGTCAGCTACGAATGCTGAAGTACCAGTAGGGGTGAAGCCAGTTGAAAATCCATGGATAAATCTCAAAAGTAAAAACCCAGCTACGGATGTGATGACAGGGTAAAGCATACTGATAACAAAGCATACAATTGCTCCAAAGACCATAACGGGAATTCTACCAATTTTGTCAGCTAACTTCCCACTAAAAGGCCTAGATAATCCAGCAGTTAGGGTGAATAAGGAAATGATCAATCCTTTGTAATCTTCTCCACCTAGTGAACTGAGATAGGAGGGAAGCTCTGGGATGATCATATTGAAGCTAGCAAAAAACAAAAAAGAACTCAGGCAGAGAACGAAAAAATTCAATGTAAAAAAGGGTGGGAGTATGCGATTTAATTTTCCCGAAGTTCTAGACATACCTTATTGGCTATGATCAAAAAACCTCCCGACATGAAAAAGGTTTTCTTTCGGGAGGTTTACAAATGGGTAATATTATTCTTTATTTGCTTCTTCTTCGTTTTGAGCGAGTAGAAATGCCTTGATGAATTCATTCAGCCCTCCATCTAAGACAGCTTGCGCATCAGATGTTTCATGACCAGTTCTTGCATCTTTCACCAGCTTATATGGGTGAAGAACATAGTTTCTGATCTGAGACCCAAAGTCGATTTTCATTTTTCCTGACTCGATCTTAGCTCTTTCTGCATTTCGCTTTTCCATCTCTAATTGGTAGAGTCTAGACTTCAACATCTGCATGGCTTTTTCTCTGTTAGCGAGTTGAGATCTTTCGATTTGGCAGACTACAACGATTCCGGTAGGCTTATGTGTCAATTGTACCTTGGTTTCTACCTTGTTGACATTTTGGCCACCCGCACCACCAGATCTCGAGGTGTGTAATTCTACATCAGAAGGATTGATTTCGATCTCAATAGTGTCATCAATCACAGGGTATACATATACTGAAGCAAAAGAAGTATGACGCCTTCCACTACTGTCAAACGGTGATATCCTCACCAAACGGTGGACACCAATTTCCGACTTGAGAAAACCATAGGCCAGTGGACCATCAAACTCTAGCGTCACAGACTTGATTCCAGCAACTTCACCTTCTTGAAGATCTACTTCTCTGACTTTATAGCCATTCTTTTCTCCCCACATGATGTACATTCTCATCAAGATGGAAGCCCAGTCATTACTCTCGGTACCTCCAGCACCTGGGTTGATTTCCATCAAGGCGCTGAGCTGATCTTCCTCGCTGCTGAGCATTTTCTTCAGCTCGAGATCTTCTACCTCCTTGAGAACCCGACTGTATTCAGATTTGAGTTCCTCTTCAGATACTTCTTCCATAGAGTAAAACTCATATAATACATCCAAATCCTGAATACCTGTTTCTATTTTTTCATAAGAGTTGGTCCAGGACTTCTTGCTTTGGATTACTTTCATTGTTTTTTCGGCTTCTTCTGGATCGTTCCAAAAGTCAGCCTGGGCAGAAACTGCCTCTAAATCTTCTATTTCTACTTTCTTACGATCGTAGTCAAAGATACCTCCTCAAAGCCGAAACGCGGGCTTTCAAGTCTTTCAACTGGTCTGATGTCATAATTTATTTAGTTTTTGGAGGGGCAAAAATCGGAAAAATATCACTCTAAACCTATTCCTTTTCAATCTCCATAAAGGATAATCAATTGTATTTTATTTCTACCCTTTTTTTTGAAATGCTTGTATCGCACCTTGGATAATACAAATCCACTACCAAATAAAGCAGCAGAAGTAATTAAAGAACCATCCGATATACTGACATTACCTTCTTGATAAAGACTATTGATTACATTAGCGGAAAGAAAAATTGCACCAGCTCCATAACTTAAAAATGATAGGTTTTTCAATGTCTGATTTCTTGGATCCTTGTCTTGAATGTAGACAGCAGTAATATCTTCAGGTCTAAGCACATTCTCAGACAAAACAATGATCTCTGGCTGAATATCTCTAATGACGTCTGAGATATAGTAGTCATTGTTTTTGGTTTTATAAGTAAATACTTCGCCAACTTCGTATTTGATTCTAGTTTTTTGATTGGTACCTTTTTGAAGTAAAATAAATTTTTGTGCATGAATGTCAAAATTGCTACTCAGCAGGATTACTAGAAATAGGATAAAAGTTTTATAAAAAGAGTTTTTCATAGCCATATTACTTGATGGAGGAATATAGTAAAAATTGAGTCACTTAAAAAGTAAGGATGTCAAGTTTAGCTATGACACCCTTCGGTTTTTTACACTTATTGTACACTACTTTACCAGAAATCCCAATTCTTTGGATTTAGAGGTTGATCTGGGAAAATATCAATTCGTATCTATTATCAATGAATATCAAGTTGATACAATGCCACATTTAAATTGGTTAATAGTCTAATTGCAGATTTACAAATTTTATAATTTGATGATCCAGCCGTGAGTATCAGCTATTTTACCGTATTTGATATCATCCAATGTTTTCAGAACCCGATTACTGAACGCAGTGTCGTCTTTTTCAGGCAATATATAGTCATTGCCATTGACATGGATTTTGGCAATATGTGCTATTGTTGCAGCGGTACCCGTACCAAAAGCTTCCTTAAGCGTATTGTTTCTGAGGGCATCTTCCAATTCAGCAACCCTGAGGAATCTTTCTTCAACTTTAATCCCCATTTCTTTGGCTAAAGTTAAAACTGAATCTCTGGTGATGCCTTTTAGGATAGTACCAGTAGTGGTAGGAGCGGTGATTAAGGTATCATTGATCATGAACATCACGTTCATCGTGCCGCTTTCTTCTATATGTTGGTGAGATTTGCCATCAGTCCAAAGCAATTGATCAAAGCCATCTTTTTGTGCTAGTAAAGCAGGATACAAGGAGCCTGCATAATTTCCAGCAGCTTTTGCAAAGCCTGTCCCTCCTTCAGCAGCTCTTGTGTATTTGCATTCCACTTTTACTGAGACTGGCTTGGAGTAGTAGTTCCCTACGGGGCATGTGAAAATGATGAATTTATATTTCTCAGATGGACGAATACCTAGGTAATCATCTGTTGCAAAAACAAATGGACGAATATATAATGAACAACCTGGTTTATTCGGAATCCAAGCACTATCAATCTCCAATAACTTCATCAGGCCATCCATGAAAATCTCCTCTGGAACTTCAGGGATACACATTCTCTTTGCTGATTCATTCAGGCGTTTTTGATTGGCATCCGCTCTGAAGAGTAAGGTTTCACCTGCGTCATTTTTGTAGGCTTTCATTCCTTCAAAGACCGATTGGCCGTAGTGCAATGTTGCATTGGCAGGATTCAGCTGTAATGGCGCATAAGGTTCAATTCTGAAATCTCCCCAAGCCCCGTTTACATAATCAGCCACAAACATGTGGTCACTGATTGTTTGGCCAAACTTCAGATCGTCAAAGTTGGTGTCTTGAAGTTTTGACTTAGCTGTTTTATTGATTGCTATGGTTAATGTAGTATTCATAAGCTTAGGTTCTTGGTTTCCAAGTTACCTCTTCCACTCCGAGCTCGATAGCCATCAATCTCCCTAGCACAAAGAGGTAATCTGAAAGTCTATTTAAATATTTTACAATAATTTCGTCAACTGGCTCTATTTCCATGAGATCAATGACACATCTTTCCGTTCTTCGGCAGACAGTCCTTGCGACATGACAAAATGAAACAGCAGTATGACCTCCTGGTAAGATAAAGTTTTTCAAAGTAGGAAGCTTTGCGTCCATTTGATCAATTTCCTTCTCCAACAATTCTAAGTCAGAATCGTGAAGATCAGGTCTTTTGATGTTTTGCTTCCCATGCTCAGTGGCAAGTGTTGCTCCAATAGTAAATAACCTATCTTGGATTTCCTTCAAAATCACCTGTCTTGGTGTGTTGACTTCTTGGTCACGAAGCAAACCTATGAAAGCATTGAGCTCATCGACAGTGCCATACGCATCTATTTTGAGGTGACCTTTGGGCACTCTTTTACCCCCCAGCAAAGAGGTAGTACCTTGATCTCCAGTCTTGGTGTATATTTTCATAAAAAAACCTGATAGTCAATTTGAAATGTTTCTGCTATTGAGCACAAAAGTAACATTCTAATTTCAGAAAAGGTTAATTTACTGCGCTAATTGTGGTGCAAATGATTGGGTTGGATTTGCATTAATTTCATCAGACTCAACTAGTCCATCTCTTAACCTGATCACACGATGCGCATAATGTGCTATGTCATCTTCGTGAGTTACCATGATGATGGTATTACCTTTTTGGTGCAATTCATGAAACAATTCCATGATGCTATAGGAGGTCTTTGTGTCTAAGTTACCCGTGGGTTCATCTGCTAGGATGATACTTGGATCATTTACAAGTGCTCTGGCAATGGCGACACGCTGACGTTGACCACCTGAGAGTTCGTTTGGTTTGTGATGAACTCGGTCAGCAAGACCTACGTTTTTCAAGGCTTGATAAGCTTTGTCATCTCTATCAGCCTTGTTGAAACCAGCATAGATCAACGGTAAAGCTACATTCTCTAGACAACTTGCTCTAGGTAAAAGATTGAAAGTCTGAAATACAAAGCCAATTTCCTTATTCCTAATTTCTGCCAATTCATTTTCAGACATGTCGCTGACATCTTTTTCATTGAGGATGTATGTACCTGAAGTTGGCGTATCGAGACAGCCAATGATATTCATCAAAGTGGATTTCCCTGAACCAGAAGGTCCCATAAATGCCACATATTCCCCCTTATTGACAGTAATAGAAACTGACTTTAGTGCTTGTACTTCCTCAGCACCCATTCTATATACTTTTCTGATTTCTGATGTTTCTATTATTTTTTTCATGTCAATTCAAGTTAGATTTCTAAATTAATTAAAAGTAGTTGAAAGGGGAAATAGATTTGATAAACGGTTAAAGTTATTCTTGGTTTTCTAGCATTAGTTTTTCTAAATCTTCTTTTGTAATCCATTTTTCCATTTCTTCTAATGCTCTAGTCCCATAATTACCCAATCCAATCTCACGACTCTGATTCACAAAAGCAAGCCATAATTTTGGATCCTTGTTATACTGTATGGCTTCTTGGAGAATTTCATATTTGAGCATAGGGTCAGATTCTTCCCTGAGACCTTTCCATAAAAGAGGTGTGAAATAGGCGTTCCTAAAAGGTGAAAATTCAGGCTTGATTAAATTGGTTAATCCAGAAGAAAATTCAGTTTTTTTGTTGTTGAAAAGAAAATCGACATAACTCTGAAAGTCTTCCTTTGTCCAGATGGCATTCTGTCCTTCTGTTAGGTATGCGTTGATGATTGCTAGCTGTTTATCTGACAACCAGTGACCCTTATGTATCAAAATGAAATATGCTAAATCAACCTTAAGATTATGATGTTCTAAGGCGGCCATTTGATCAAGAAGGGAATCAGCTGTCTTGCCATGAAAATCGGTCAAAATTGAAAAAAACTCAGCTTGGGGAGTTTTGGCAAGGTTCCCAGCTTCATTGAAAATCATCCAAGAAGGGAAATCAATATCAAACTTATTTTGATATGCAAAGGCGATATCTGCACGTCCTCCGAAATAAAGAATGGCTAAATGAATTGGTTTGATTCGAGTACTTTGGACAGCAGCAGCCAAAGCTAATTCTTTTGCAGCTTTCTCGAAGTCTAATTGGCTCGCGAGAACCTCTGCTGCAATTATTTGATAAGTATCTGATTGATTTGGGAAATTAAAAACAGCACCTGAAAGATACTTTAGAGCTTCATTGATTTGATTTTCTTGAAGCGTCCTTATGATTTTAGAATCTCGGTAGTTTCTCTCTAATCCTACACTTGATGTTTGATTGATCAAGCTATCAATCAATTGAAGATCTGCTTCATAGTGATTAATAGATTGATTTGTCCATTGATTTCGGATGGCTGATGATTGCACAAAATCACTTTTAGGAAGCTGATCAAAGGCTAGTTTGATTTCCGATAGATTCCCATTCTTATTTTCAAATGCCAATAAATTGATCTGCGTAATGGGATAAGTAGTTTTTTTGACATCTTCTTCGATTGAAACTTGATGTTTGATTGATAGACCTATTAGATTAGAAAGAGCTACTTCTTGAGATTTTTCAAAATCATAAAGCAGTCTTATGGCATCAGATCCTTTATTAGTTTTAGAATAAAGAAGAGCAAGATTGTTTTTTAAATATGGATTGTTTGGGAAATATTCCAGCCCTTTTTCTAAGTAGAAAATAGCTTCCAGAACCCTATTTGCTTGATGCAGCCTAGAGCTTAAAAGCAGAATGTTGGGGACATTTGGTGCATAATCAAAACTCTCCTCAAGTTGTCGAATAGCTGCACTTGGTTGTTTGTCTAGCAAATACAAGTGCGCAGCAGTATTTTTTGCCCGATCATTTTTGAGGTATTGAGCCCAGCTGTTTTCATATAGTATCCTGGCGTGTTGAGGTCTTCCTGTTTGGAAATAGTAGTCTGCACTCAAGTTGAGCGAAGTACTATTGAGTTGCGTAGCTATGATAGCATCTGCAAAAATCACTAGAATGACCAATGACATGATCGCGCCGATCCTCATATGGAAGTAAGCAAAAAAACGTGGCTTGAAAATGACTTGGTCTAAAGCTGTTCCATTATTGATGATACTTGAGAAATTTGTCATCAGGTAAGCGAAAAATAACAAGGAAAGTGCTATTTGCCCATATAAGAAAATATGATTAAAGAATTCGATTAATGGTTGATTATAAGTATAAACTGCCTTTCCCCAAGTCAAAGTTGTCAATGCAAACCCGATTAGGTACAAAGATTTCCCTACGGTAGGGGAGTCAAATGCTTGTTCTGTTTGGTTGATTTTATGAGCTAAGACAAAGTAACCAGCAGTACCTGCTGCGAACATCAAAATCAAAGGCGGAAGGGTAGGGAAGGGTAAATTTACTTCACCCATCAAGTCCAGCAACGTAAAGAGTACTAGTGCAAAATATAAGATCGAAATAACTGTAATATGCCAGCTGATTTTTAAGCCTGCCCCCTGATTGATTTTAAGTAGAAATATACTACTTCCGGACACGATCGAATGCCCGATATGAAGTAAAAATAAACTACAAACACCAGCTATTGGTAGTGTGATCTGCTCAGAAATATAGAGTAATGGAGCCTCTACACTTGTGAGCATCATCAGGATTCCAAATCCTATGATTTGACATATAAAAATCAAGGTAAACCTTGTGACAAGCCCCCAATCTGGTTTGAAAAAAGAAATATAACTCATAGGGATCAACAGCGCTACTATCATTCCAATCAGAGGGTAATTTGTAGATACACCTCCTATGTTTAATCCATTTAGTCCTGTGAAAGTCAAAAAGAAAATAACAAAGGCAGCGCCACCGATAAAGTACATTTTCTTGAAACTGCTGATTAAGCTTATCCCAAGAGCAATCAGTATGAAATAGACTGAGCCAAGAAAAATACTGTAGCTACTATTCAGCTCTTGTATAATTGATTCAAACGTCTGGAAAACCAGGAAATTCTCTACCTCAATGCTAATGATATCTGTTCCCAGTCTGAAGAAATCTAATGGAACTGATATTTGTTCTGTGAAAAAACCAGCAAGGATGGGCATGCTTGGACTATCAAGCACGAAGTGATACAACAATAGGAAAAGGCCTCCAAGAACAGCAATTGCTCCAGGTAGGCCTTTAAAGATTATATTTTCAAGTTTACGGCTATGCGCGACAGACATTATTCAAGTACCTTTGGAACTCTGAAATAATCCGAATCACGTTGAGGCGCATTTTTCAAACCACTTTCATGAGGTAAATGCTCTCCAACCTTGTCTTCTCTGAGCACATTGACTTCTGATGACATGGTAGTGATGGGTTCTACTCCTTCAGTATCTACTTCGTTGAGTTGCTCTACCCAATCTAGGATTTGAGTCATGTCTTGGGTCATTTTTTCGGCACTAGTTTCGTCAAATTCTAAGCGTGCCAAATGCGCAATTTTTTTAAGTGTATTGGTATCTACTTTCATAATTCTAATTTTATTTAGCTGAAATCGTATTATCTAACAGAAGCTGTTTTTGTATGGTATTGAAGCAATTTGATTTCAGATCTCCTAAATTATCCTTTGTCATTTGAGTGGTGTCTACAGGAGGGTGAAATACCATCTTAGCAGTTTTGAAACTCAATAACAAGAATTTTTGATCAGGTAAAATTAAATGATTAAATGATAAAGTGACAGGAATTATTGGGATTTGTTTTTCAATGGCCAAAGTAAAAGCTCCATCCTTGAACCTTTGAAGAAATGGAGGTTCATTCGTGATAATCCCACCCTCTGGGAATATGACCAAGCTACTTCCTTCATCTAATGCTTTTTTGGATCTTGCCAGTACTTCCGCTCTACTTCTTGCGCTGGATCGATTCACTGCGATATGTAATTTTTTGAAATAGTAGCCAAAAAGTGGGATTTTCCCCAATGAACTTTTACCTACAAAGACTACATCTCCGGGCACAAATCCCATCATTGCGATATCTATGTAAGAGAAATGATTGGCAATGAAGATATAGCTTTTGCCTTTTTGGATATTTTGCTTTCCTTCAAATTTGATTGGTTTGAAGATGATCAAAAAGTAAATATTTGCCCATATCCTATTGATCTTTCTTCCGTATTTTTTCAATCCCGGAACCCAGATGGCTACGAGGAGAAAAGGGAAGAGTAATAGAAAACTTAAGCAAAATGCAAAAAATGCATAAGTGGTGTATAGTGCTTTGAGGAATGTCATTGATTGACCATATGGTTTGCTACTTGTACAAAATACTTCATCATGGCTTCTTTGGTATTTTGATCCATTTCGACCTTATCCATCGCAGCAAACATACAATTGAGCCAGCTATTTCTCAAATTTCCATCTATCTTCCACTGAAAATGCCTCTTTTTTAGCATAGGGTGACCTCTTTGTTCTGAGTATGTCTGAGGCCCTCCAAATACTTGTTGAAGAAACAAAAATAATCGCTCTTCAGCTGGTTCGAGTTCTTCTGGATAAAGTGCCAAAAGTTCAGGTGATTTAGCCACTTTTAGATAGAAGTGATGCACAAGGGCTTTGATTTTAGCTTCTCCGAGTGATTCATAGATGGTCTGAAACTCGTACATAGGTGAATTCTGGGATATAATTTAGGTTAAGTCAAAAAAAAGACTGCACGAGCAGCCTTTTTTATGTAGATATCAAACGATCTTATTTTTTGATCACAGAGAAATCGAAAGTTTCTAAGAATTTGGTTGTGAAATCGCCTTTTTTGAATTGTTCGTTTTCGAGTAATGCGATATGGAAAGGAATGGTAGTTTTGATACCATCGATTACAAACTCTTCCAAGGCTCTCTTCATTCTTACAATGACTTCTTCTCTTGACTGACCACTTACGATGAGTTTGGCAATCATGGAGTCATAGTTTGGTGGAATCACATAGCCTGCGTACACATGACTATCTATTCTCACGCCACGTCCACCTGGAAGGTGTAGGTTTACAATTTTCCCTGGACTTGGTCTAAAACCATTTGCAGGATCTTCCGCATTGATTCTACACTCCATTGCATATAATTTCGGGAAGTAGTTTTTACCAGAGATTTTCTCACCTGCTGCTACTTTGATCTGTTCTTTGATCAAGTCAAAGTCAGTCACTTCTTCTGTAATTGGGTGCTCTACTTGTATTCTGGTATTCATTTCCATGAAGTAGAAATTTCGATGCTTATCTACCAAAAATTCAATAGTACCGGCACCTTCATAGCCGATGGCTTCTGCACCCTTGATGGCTGCTTTACCCATAGCTTCTCGAAGCTCATCAGTAATAAAAGGAGAAGGCGTCTCTTCTACCAATTTCTGATGCCTTCTTTGGATCGAACAGTCTCTTTCAGATAAGTGACATGCTTTGCCATTACTGTCACCAACAATCTGAATTTCTATGTGTCTAGGTTCTTCTACAAACTTCTCTAGGTATAGCCCATCATTTCCAAAAGCAGCTCCGGATTCTTGCCTAGCATCATCCCAAGCTTTTTTAAACTCGCTTTCTTCTTTGACAATACGCATACCTCTACCACCACCACCTGCTGTAGCCTTCAAGATTACAGGATAACCCATTTCTTTGGCAATCAGCATACCCTGTTCCATTGATTCTAATAGACCTTCTGATCCTGGAATTGTTGGTACTCCAGCAGTTTTCATGGTTGCTTTGGCAGTAGCCTTGTCGCCCATTCTATTGATCATGTCAGGGCTAGCACCGATAAACTTGATGTTATATTCTTCACATATCCTTGAAAATTCAGCATTTTCAGATAGAAAACCGTATCCAGGATGAATGGCGTCTGCATTGGTAATCTCAGCAGCAGCTATAATTCTAGGAATATTGAGATAGGAATCTCTGCTTGGAGCTGGGCCTATACACACTGCTTCATCTGCAAAACGCACATGCAAACTGTCCTTGTCGGCTGTGGAATAAACTGCAACAGTTTTGATTCCCATCTCTTTACAAGTACGGATTACTCTGAGTGCAATTTCACCTCTGTTTGCTATTAATATTTTTTTAAACACAATGATTGAGTTTTGTGAAACAAAAGAAATTATCCTGCTGGATCTACTAAGAATAGTGGTTGGTCATACTCTACTGGAGTTGCGTTGTCAACCAAAACTTTCACAATCTTTCCAGAAACTTCAGATTCAATTTCGTTGAAAAGTTTCATTGCTTCTATGATACAAACTGTTTGACCTGCTTTTATTGAATCACCAACATTGACAAAAGCATCCGCATCTGGATTCGGAGTTCTGTAAAATGTACCGATCATAGGGGATTTGATCTCAATGTATTTTGAAGTATCGTCTTTGGCAGAAGCGGCAGGTGGTGCAGGAGCAGCAGCAGGTGCAGCTACAGGAGCTGGTGCCTGTGGTGCCACAGGGGCAGGAGCAGGAGCGGCCACGAATTGCATTTCAGAATTCTTTTTGATAGACAATTTGAATTCTTCTGTTTCAATTTTCACCTCTGCTAATCCAGAGTTTGAAATAAAATCTATAAGGTCTTGAATTTCTTTTGCTTTCATAATTTAGTCTAGTTTGTGGAAACCGGGATGACCGATTTCAGTTTTGGTTTGGGTTTGAAACAATAAAGCCATGTAATTTAATAAAATCACATAGCTTTTTGAATTTATTTTACTCTTTCCGAGTAAGAACCATCGCGTGTATCTACTTTGATCATTGTATCTTGCTCTACAAAAAGCGGAACCATCACAGTAGCTCCAGTTTCTACAGTCGCAGGCTTGAGTGCATTGGTGGCTGTGTCACCTTTGATACCTGGTTCAGTATAAGTAATCATCAATTCTACAAAAGGAGGAAGTTCTACTGTAAGAGGAGTCTCTGTTTCGGCATGAACCAAAACATCCACAATTTGACCTTCCTTCATCAAGTTTGCTCTTTCGATCAACTTTTCTTCGATTCTTATTTGTTCAAAAGTATCAGTATCCATGAAGTGTAGGCCCATTTCATCAGAGTAAAGATACTGATGTGGTCTTTTTTCTACCCTTGCAGTAGTTACTTTTTCTCCTGCATTGAATGTCTTGTCCAATACTTTACCATTGGTAAGGCTTTTCAATTTGGTCCTTACAAATGCAGCACCTTTGCCAGGCTTTACGTGCTGAAATTCTGTAATGGTATAGATGTCATGGTTAAACTCAAGACACAAGCCATTTTTAAAGTCCGCGGTACTTGCCATTATTTATTTACTTAAGTTAGATTTAGGTTTAGTTAGGGTCATAACCCCATTTTAGATAAATAGCTCCCCAAGTGAATCCTCCACCGAATGCCGCTAAGATAATATTGTCACCCTTTTTCAATTGTGATTCGTAATCCCATAGACAAAGTGGTAATGTACCAGCTGTAGTGTTGCCATACTTTTCTATATTCATCATGACCTTTTCTGGTCCTACGCCCATTCGATTAGCAGTAGCATCTATGATTCTTTTATTCGCTTGATGCGGAACCAACCATGCTACATCTTCGGCTGTTAGTCCATTTTTCTCCATGATTTTAGCACTTACATCAGCCATATTGGTGACCGCAAACTTGAAAACAGTAGAGCCTTCTTGGAATGCAAAATGTTCTCTAGCTTGTACAGTTTCAATAGAAGCAGGTTTTCTACTTCCCCCAGCTTTCATGTGTAGGTATGGTGCACCTGAGCCGTCTGCATGTAGGATGCTATCCATAATGCCCACTTCTTCTTCCGTAGGTTCTAATAAAACAGCACCACCCCCGTCTCCAAAAATGATACATGTAGCCCTATCTTGATAATCAATAATAGAAGACATCTTGTCTGCTCCTACGATGATTACTTTCTTGTGCATACCCGTTTCAATGAATTGGCTTCCCATGGTCAACGCATATAGAAAGCCAGAACAGGCTGCTGATATATCAAAACTAAAACTGTTTTTTGCCCCTACATTATCGGCTATAATATTAGCCGTAGCTGGGAAAGGCATATCTGGGGTCACTGTAGCACATATGATTAAATCAATGTCTTCAGGATTGGTGTTTGTTTTTTTAAGTAATCCTTTTACCGCTTCTGTTCCGATGACTGAGGTTCCTTGATTGTCACCTTTGAGGATTCTTCTTTCTTTGATACCTGTGCGGGAGACGATCCACTCGTCGTTGGTATCCACCATGGTTTCAAGTTCTTGGTTGGTCAATACATAGTCTGGGACCCAACCTTGAACCCCTGTAATTACTGCTCTGGTTTTTTTCATCAAATGGTTTTTGTTTAGGCAGAAGCTCAAACTATGAAAGTTAAAGGCTCTGACTTACAGTTGTTTACTTCATGAAATGTTAATTGAAGTATTCTCCTGCTTTTGATTGAGGCTTCAAAAATATTTAAAATGTACTGTTCCACCAAAGTTTTTTCTTTTTTGGGGTGTTTTAATAATAATCTGCAAGTGATTTTTAGAGGTGCAAATCGAGTTATTAAACAAAAAAATCCATTCTGAATATCAGAATGGATTCTTATTAAAAGGCCTTTTTTTGATTTTTTTTAAGCAAGAACTTCTTTCTCCATGATCACCTGTCCTTTGTAGTACAGTTTACCATCGAGCCAGAAAGCTCTGTGTGGCATGTGAAATTCACCCGTAGTAGGGCACTGTGCCAAAGAAGGAGCTGTCAACTTATAGTGAGTTCTTCTTTTGTCTCTTCTGGTTTTCGAAATTTTTCGTTTAGGATGCGCCATCTCTATACAATTTTAGATTAATCTTATTTCTTTAACTTTTTTAATATATCCCATCTAGGATCGTTGCTTTCTGATTTGCTTTCAGACGAACCTTCCTGAACGTCGTCTTCATCTTCATTTTCCTCAGAAAAATATACTAACTCCCCCTCACCCTCGAAATCTTCATCGTCCATATCTTCTAAATAATCAGGATGAATTTTTTTTGCGGGTATGGCAAGTAAGATAAATTCATATATCAATTGTGCTACATTGATACTAGGAGTATCTCTAGTAATCATAAAGACATCTTCCGTGATCTCAGTTTCTTCAAGCCCGTACTTATAAATCACTTTTTCTTCTGTGATTAATTCTTGATCAAATTCCTCGAGGCTTCTGTCACAAATCAACCTTACTGTTCCGTTGATATGAAATTCAACTTCCATCAAGGAAGTAAGCTTATTCAAATGTATTGTAGCACTTAGATTTCCATCTTTTAGGAAATCCTGAACATCGAAATGACTGAAAAACTCTCCGTCTACGGCGAAAGTAAACTCGTGCCTACCTTCTTTGAGTTTGATGACATCTATGTTGTAATTTTTCAAGAATTTCATCCAGCCCTCCTTATTTCAAGACCGCAAATTTAGATATATCTATTAGAAAAATAAAATTTGGTGAAGAATTATTTCTCAGTATTTTTCTAATGCGGCCGTTTAGCTTCTGAATCAGCATGTTTGATAGAATTGCATGTTTAAGCTTTCAATCAATTATCCTCTTCTTCTTCCCAGTTTCCTCGATTTCGGATAACATCATATGCTTGTAGTATAGCTGCCCGCATAGATCCTTCGTCTGCAACATTTTTACCAGCTATATTGTATGCAGTTCCGTGGTCAGGGGAGGTTCTGACTATTGGTAACCCTGCAGTGAAGTTGACGCCTGTTTCAAATGCAATAGATTTGAATGGAATGAGGCCTTGATCGTGGTACATGGCTAAGACACCATCAAATTTCTTTTGATGCATCATGCCAAAAAAACCATCTGCTGGATAGGGACCAAATACCAAATGACCCTTGTCTTTGAATTCTCGAATAACAAGTTGTATGATGTTAATTTCTTCATCACCCAATAGCCCATCTTCTCCAGCATGTGGATTTAGCCCTAATACCGCAATTCTTGGCTTAGCAATTCCAAAATCATCAGTGAGTGATTTGAGCATCAAGTTGAGTTTGGATTTGATATTGTTGGGTGTGACGTTTTGAGCGATATCCTTGAGGGGAATATGTCCCGTCACTATGCCAACTCGGATATCTTCAGCGACCAAAAACATCAAACTCTCCTTCGTATCAAATGCTGCTGTCAAATACTCCGTATGTCCAACAAACTTCAAGTCTCCTGAATTGATGTTGTTTTTGTTCAAAGGAGCCGTTACTAATGCTTCAATCTTCCCGGCTTTTAAATCTTCGATCGCATGATTCAAAGCAGCAAGTGCCATTTTGCCAGCTTCTTGAGTTTCTACCCCAGGAATTACCTCAGGACTATCTTCCACTACATTGATAAGGTTGATTTTCTTATGATGAATTTCATCTACAGAGCGGATTTGCATGAAGTTAAATTCATCCATCTCGAGTTGTTTTCTGTAAAAAGTGATTGCTTTGCCGTGAGCATAAATGACAGGAGTGACTAGTTTTTGAATTCTATTATCCATCAATGCCTTCATGGTAACTTCAGCTCCAATGCCATTGATATCTCCTATGCTGATTCCTACGACTGGTTTGTTCTTTCTCTGATTCATCAGTTTATGTCAATACTTAGAGATCTTAAGATTAATTCACATTCAGGCTGACTACCAGCAGAATGGGAAATAATTTAGACCTTAATGATTATTGTCTTATTTTTGGAACTGCAATTTATATAAAATAATCCGAGTAAGCGCATGGAAAAAGTCAAACCTAAAAAACACCTTGGACAGCATTTTCTGACTGACCTGAGTATTGCAGAGAAGATTGCCAAGGCTGTCACAGGACATGGAGGAGTAAAAAAAGTCCTCGAAATTGGTCCTGGAATGGGGGTTTTGACAGACTTTCTTTTACTAGAAGATTGGGACCTTTATTTGGTTGATATCGATAAAGAATCTATTGCATACCTTCATCAAAAATACCCATCACTCGGAAGTAAAATCATAGATGGAGATTACTTGAAAGAAGATTTCAAGAACATCATGAACGGCCCTTATGTAGTCGCAGGAAACTTTCCTTACAATATTTCTTCCCAAATTTTCTTTAAGGTCTTAGAGGAAAGAGACCAAGTCACTGAGGTGGTTTGCATGTTGCAAAAAGAAGTAGCCCAAAGGATCGCTTCGCCTAAAGGGAATAAGGATTATGGAATTCTTTCCGTATTGCTTCAGGCATTCTATGATATAGAGTACTTATTTACGGTACCTCCAGGTGTATTCAACCCACCTCCCAAAGTAAATTCTGGAGTGATCCGTCTGAAAAGAAATCAAGTTGAAAAATTAGACTGTAATGAAAAATTATTCTTTCGTGTGGTCAAACAAGGATTTAGTACAAGGAGGAAGACCTTGAGGAATGCAGTGAAAAGTATGGGTATTTCTGAAGAGCTCAAGGCTGATACCTTACTAGATAAGCGCGCAGAACAATTGGGTGTTGAAGAATTTATTTATTTAACCAACAAAATCGAAGAGTCTTGGAACCAATAAAAGTTTTTGAATTATCAAAAGAGTACCTAGAAAGTCTTAGAGAGGCAATTGAGTTAACTGACATTGACTTCATCAAACAGTCATTTGATGGAGTCAATGAAGCTGATATAGCTGCGCTTTTGGACGAGCTAAATATGCAAGAAGCGCTGTATGTACTTCGTTTATTGGAGGCTGAGGTAGCGGCAGATATTTTGATAGAACTTGATGAGGATTCATTGACTCGAGTGATTTATGAAATGGAGCCGTCAGAGTTGGCTGCTTATATAGATCAAATGGATTCTGATGATGCGGTAGATATATTGAACCTGCTCACAGTCAGGGAGCGGGAAGATGTCATCAGTCATCTACAAGAAAAAGAGAAGTCAGCCCACATCCTTGATCTATTGAGATATGATGAGGATAGTGCTGGTGGTTTGATGGCCAAAGAATTTATCAAAGCCAATAAAAATTGGAATGTCATTCAAACCATTGAGGAGATCAGAAGACAGGCAGAGAAAGTAGAAAAAATATATTCAATATATGTCGTAGATAACAAGCAACACTTACTTGGTCGTGTTTCCTTGAAAAAAATCATCTTAGCATCTTCGGATACTAAAATTGCTGATATTTATGAACCTGAATTGATATCTGTTCCTACGCATTTGGACGAAGAGGAGGTAGCTGAGATCATGAGAAGGTATGACTTGGAATCTATTCCAGTAGTCAATGCAAAAAACAAGCTTGTTGGAAGGATTACCGTCGATGATATATTAGATGTCATTAGAGAGCAATCGGAAGAGGATATGCAAGCCATGACTGGTATCTCTGCCGATGTGGAGGAGTCGGATTCTATATTTAGAATTTCCAAAGCGAGGTTACCTTGGCTTTTGATTGGCGTAATTGGAGGCTTGATGGGTGCCAAAATCATTGGTTTTTTTGAGGATGGTTTGAGTAAATACATTGCTCTTGCTTCATTTATACCGCTTGTTGCTGCAACTGGTGGAAATGTTGGTATTCAATCCTCTTCCTTAGTGGTTCAGACTTTAGCTTCCAAATCAGTGTTTGATGATACACCTTGGCAAAGGTTTATCAAAGGACTTTTGATTGCTTTGCTTAATGGAGTTGTATTGGGTTTGTTTGTCTTTGCAGTTGTAAAATTTATATATGGCTTTGAAGCAATTTTTGGTTTTACGATTGGTTTGGCGATGTTTTGTGTTGTATTGCTTGCTTCTTTCATGGGGACAGTTACTCCTTTAGTGCTCAATCGTTTTGGTGTGAACCCAGCCATTGCTTCAGGTCCGTTTATCACAACTGCAAATGACCTTATTGGTCTAGCAGTTTACTTTGGGGTTGCAATGTTGCTTCTCAATCTATAAAATTTTCTCAAAAGCAGCGGTTTATATATTAAGCAATATCCTAAACTTACCTTTAATCAAATAGATAATCTTAACCTATTAAATCAATATCTTAAATGAACAACATCAATCCAACTTCAACTCAAGCTTGGAAAAAGTTAATTCAGTTGGCCGAAATTAAAAAAGGGGAAAATATCCGATCACTATTTTCTAATCCAAATCGCTTTTCAGAAAATTCAATTCAAATAGAGGATATCCTTTTAGATTATTCCAAAAACAGAATTGACGGAGAGACTAAGCAAGTTTTATTAGATTTAGTCAGAGAAATAGATCTCAGATCCGCGATTGAATCTATGTTTACTGGACAGAAGATTAATCTTACTGAAAATAGAGCGGTCTTGCATACTGCACTGAGAAATAGGAGTAACGATCCAGTATTTTTTGAAGGTAAGGATGTCATGCCTGACATCAATACTGTATTGGCACAGATGAAAAATTTTGCGGAACAGGTTTATGGAGGGAAATGGCTGGGGTACACAGGTAAGCCAATCAAATCCTTAGTAAATATTGGTATTGGAGGTTCTGATTTGGGTCCTGTTATGGTGACTGAAGCATTGAAGCCATACCAAAATCCTGATTTGGAAATTCATTTTGTTTCCAATGTAGATGGGACACATATTGCAGAGACTCTTAAAAAAGTAGATCCTGAGACTACCTTATTTTTTATAGCGTCCAAGACATTTACTACACAAGAGACTATGACCAACGCGCACACTGCAAGGGCTTGGTTTATGGAGCATGCAAAAAAAGATGAGGCTGTTGCAAAACATTTTGCGGCGCTTTCTACCAATGCCAAAGCAGTGGCGGAATTTGGAATAGATACTGCAAATATGTTTGCTTTTTGGGATTGGGTAGGAGGTAGATACTCACTTTGGTCAGCTATTGGATTACCCATAGCTTGTGTGATAGGTTTCGATAACTTTGAACAATTATTGGCTGGAGCGCATAGTATGGATCAACATTTCAGAAAGGCTGAATTTGACAAAAATATTCCTGTTTTATTGGCCTTGATTGGTATTTGGAATACCAATTTCCTAGGAGCGACCTCAGAAGCGATCTTGCCTTATGATCAATACATGCATAGGTTTGCAGCTTATTTCCAACAAGGGAATATGGAATCTAATGGGAAATATGTAAGCAGAAATAATGAAAAAGTAAATTACCCAACTGGTCCTATTATCTGGGGTGAACCGGGTACTAATGGCCAACATGCATTTTATCAATTGATTCATCAAGGAACACATTTGATTCCTTGTGATTTCATTGCATCTGCCAAGTCTCATAATCCAATCGGCGATCATCATAATAAGCTTTTGTCGAACTTTTTTGCACAGACAGAGGCCTTGATGAATGGAAAAGGCTTAGAAGAAGTTCAAGCAGAAATGAAAGCCGCAGGAAAAAGCACTGAAGAAATTGAGAAAATAGCACCTCATAGAGTGTTTGAAGGCAACAGGCCTACTAATTCCATATTAGTAAAAGAAATCAATCCATATACTCTAGGACAATTGATAGCTATGTACGAGCATAAGATTTTTGTCCAAGGTGTAATTTGGAATATTCTTAGCTTTGATCAATGGGGGGTAGAGCTTGGAAAAGTTCTTGCAAATGCTATTTTTCCCGAGTTAGAGCATGATGATGAGATTAGCAGTCATGACGCCTCGACCAACGGATTGATCAATGCTTACAAGGCAATGAGGAAGTGAAAATAATTATTAATAGGGAGTTCACGAATTGAGCTTCCTATTTGTTTTTTGAACCTTAGTATTATACCCTTGTTCAAAAACTGAAAAAGAAGTAAGATCTGACAATAGACACATGAAAGCAATAGTACTTAATAGATCTTTAGATCAGAAAATTGAAATAGCTGAAATCGAAAAACCACATCTTGGACCTTCAGAGGTGCTGGTGAAAGTTAAGGCTGCGGCCTTGAATCATAGAGATGAATGGTGTCGTCAAGGTTTATATCCAGGATTACAAGATGGAATCACCTTGGGTAGTGATGGTGCAGGAACTGTAGAGAAGACAGGTGAGATGGTCGATGCTTCGGTGGTGGGAAGAGAAGTGTTGATCAATCCAGCCATGAATTGGGGGGGTGATCCTAAGGCTCAATCCAAAGAATTCAAAATTTTAGGAATGCCCGATCATGGTACCCTAGCGGCTTTTGTAAAGGTCAATACAGATAGGCTTCATGATAAGCCTAAAGGTTTCACATGGGAAGAAGCTGCTGCATTGCCTTTGGGGGGATTGACTGCTTATCGAGCACTGATGACGCAAGGTAAGGTCCAATCAGGTGAAAAAGTTTTAGTCACAGGCTTTGGAGGAGGAGTAGCACAGTTTGCAGCTCAGTTTGCAATTGCGGCGGGTGCATCTGTATATGTGAGTAGTAGCTCTGCTGAGAAATTGGAAGTTGCAAAGGGAATAGGAGCCCTAGGTGTTTACAATTATACTGATGATACTTGGGTCAAAAAATCTTTGGAGGAAACTGGAGGTTTTGATTTGATTATAGATAGTGCCATGGGTGATACGCTGAATAATCTAATCAAAGTGGTCAAACCAGGTGGTAGAATTGTGTTTTATGGTGCTACAAAGGGCAATCCTGCTATGCTAGATGCTAGAAAGATTTTCTGGAATCAAATCCAATTGATAGGAAGTACTATGGGAACTGATAGAGATTTTGAGCAAATGCTTGACTTTGTCCAGAAACAAAACATCAAACCAATCGTAGATCAAATATACCAACCAGAGCAGGCTGTAGCAGCTTTTGACAGAATGAAAGCAGGAAAGCAGCTTGGGAAAATAGTTATTAGCTTTGAAGGATCAGATTAAATCATACTCTATCAAGAAATTTTGGTAGCTGTTTTGAAGTTCACTCAAGGCGTGTTGATCTCCTAATTCCTTGGCTAGAGCAATACCATTTTCGTAGATGTTTTTTGCTTGTTCCAAATGATCCATCTCTGCATAAAGTAAAGCTGCGTGATAGTATGTAGGGAGATAAACCTTGTGTTCTGTAAGGAGTTTATTAAAATAGTCTAGGGCTTTTTCAGGGTTTACATTTCGGTATTCTAAAGCCAAAGCATACCAATTGAAAGGATTACTTGGTTCTTGTTCTGCATAGGTTTGAAGTATCTCAATGCGGGACAAATTGCTCATGATTTCTTTTTTTAATTAAAGGCTTAATGACTAAATTCACGCAATTTAAAATAAATAAATAACCTAAATATACATAATGAAAATTCTTGTCTGTATTACACACGTACCGGATACCACATCCAAAATTCAGTTTACTGACAACAACACCAAATTTGATAAAAATGGGGTGCAGTTTATCATCGGTCCATACGACGACTATGCGCTTGCAAGAGCTGTGGAGCTCAAAGAACAGCTGGGTGCGAGCTTGACTGTATTGAATGTTGGAGAAGCAGAGACTGAACCTACCTTGAGAAAAGCTTTGGCTATAGGTGCAGATGATGCTATCAGAGTCAATGCTTTCCCTAAGGATTCACTTTTTGTTGCCAATCAGATAGCAGCCATTGCCAAAGAGCATAATTATGATTTGATCCTAATGGGTAGAGAATCGATTGATTTCAACGGAGGTATGGTCCATGGTATGGTCGGTGAATTGTTGAATATGCCATCAATTTCTCCAGTTATGAAACTGGATATCGAAGGCGATACTGTGAAAATGGCTAGAGAAATAGAAGGTGGCAAGGAATATTTAGAAGCAAAGTTGCCATTAATCGCGGGTTGTCAGGAGCCAATCGCAGAATGGAAAATTCCAAACATGAGAGGAATTATGTCAGCTAGAACCAAGCCTCTGAATGTAGTAGAACCAAAAGATGATACAACAGCAACCTCGGTAGTAGAATTTAAACTTCCTCCTGCAAAAGGAGCCGTTAAGTTAGTTGATAAAGACAATGTAGAGGAATTGGTAAGACTTTTGAAAAATGACGCCAAAGTCCTTTAATTCCATTTCAATCATTTAAAATAAGATCATATGTCAATTTTAGTATATATAGAGCACGCAGATGGTGCTGTCAAAAAATCAAGTTTAGAGGCTGTATCCTACGCGAAGGCACTTTCGGACAAACTAGGTGGAGGGGATGTAATAGCCGTGGCTCTTGGGGCAATTGCCGAAGGTGAGCTTTCCAAAGCAGGTACAGCAGGAGCATCCAAAGTGCTACATGTAAATGACGATAAACTGACCGCAGGAATTATTCAGGCACATGCTGAAGCAGTAGCTCAAGTTTACACGCAAGTAGGTGCCAATACACTCGTATTGGCAAAGTCTTCGCTAGGGGATGCTGTAGCAGCTAGATTAGCAGTGAAGCTCAATGCAGGGTTAGTTTCTAATGTTGTGGATTTGCCAGATACATCTTCAGGCTATCAAGTAAAAAGAAGCATCTACACAGGTAAAGCTTTTGCAGAGACTACTGTAAGTACAGACCATAAGATTTTGGCAGTAAAGAAAAATGCTGTAGACCTGAAAACAGATGGTGCTGATGCTCCAGTAGAGGCAGTTAATTTATCTATTTCAGATGCAAGTTTTGCAACCAATATTACTTCAACAGATAAAGCTACAGGAGAAATTCTTCTACCAGAGGCTGATATTGTAGTATCAGGGGGAAGAGGCATGAAAGGACCTGAGAATTGGGGAATGATCGAAGGCTTAGCCAAGGAGTTGGGCGCTGCTACTGGTTGTTCTAAGCCTGTTTCTGATATTGGATGGAGACCACATCACGAGCACGTAGGGCAGACTGGAGTAAAAGTTGCGCCAACTTTGTACGTAGCAGTTGGAATTTCGGGTGCTATTCAACATCTTGCGGGAGTAAATTCTTCAAAGTACATCGTAGTTATCAATAAGGATCCAGAAGCTCCATTCTTTAAGGCTGCGGATTATGGAATTGTTGGCGATGCATTTGAAGTACTACCCAAACTAACGGAGGCTATTAAAGCGATCAAATAAAGTGGACAATACTATTGAATTAGAAATTCTTGGGCTTACATCTAATCATACCCAATCAGGTTCTTTTACGCTGGTGCTAGGAGAGCTTGAAGGAGGAAGGAGACTTCCCATTGTTATTGGAATGTTTGAAGCTCAAGCAATTGCTATAGAAATAGAAAAGATTATCCCAAACAGACCCATGACTCATGACTTGTTTAAGTCATTTGCGACGGGGTTTGGTTTTTCTATTGAAAGAATTCTAATTTCTGATATGCAAGAGGGTGTATTCTTTGCAAAAATAATTTGTAAGAATGCTTCCAAAATGGTGGAAATAGATGCCCGGCCTTCGGATGCTATTGCTATAGCTGTAAGGTTTGATGCTCCTATATTCTGCACTTCTAAAGTAATGTCAGAAGCAGCAATAGAAGTCAACGAGGATGAAGAGAAATCAAGCTCTCCAAAAGCCGCTAAATCAAATAGACCAGTTCCAAGTCCTAAAAAATCTTCAGATTCACTTAAAGATTTTAGTCTTGAGAAACTAAATCAGCTATTAGACAAAGCAATTCATAATGAAGATTATGAAAAGGCTGCTCGGATAAGAGATGAAATCAACAAAAGAAACTAAAACTGAAAAGCCTGGCCAAAAGCCAGGCTTTTCTTTTATTATTAATCGAAGCAAAACCTTTATCTTTAACGGTTATTTCAATCATAATTAGTTAACCTAGCCCAAAGCTTGTTTGAATGGATTATTTCAGAGGACTTATTGGAATTATAGTTTTATTGCTTGTAGCATTTATTTTTTCAGCAAATAAAAAGAAAATTGACTGGAGATTAGTTGGTATAGGAGTCGTGCTTCAAGCTGTTTTTGGTTACTTAATTACAAAAGTTGATTTTGTAGCCAATATCTTTGCAACAGTCAGTAGGGGGTTTGTAAAGTTTTTGTCTTTCTCTGAAGCTGGGGCCACATTTATATTTGGAGATTTAGCTACAAATTCATTTGGTTTTATTTTTGCCTTTCAAGTACTCCCAACTATCATATTTTTCTCGACAGTTTCAGCTGGCCTATACTACCTTGGAATTTTGCAAAAAGTGGTATTTGTCATCGCTTGGGTCATGTCAAGAACCATGCGATTGTCAGGAGCTGAATCTTTATCGGCTGCTGGTAATATTTTCTTAGGGCAGACGGAAGCACCGCTTTTGGTTAGACCATTTATCCCAACCATGTCGAAGTCCGAATTGATGTGTCTGATGACAGGTGGTATGGCAACTATAGCAGGAGGTGTATTGGCAGGTTATGTGGCCTTTTTGGGAGGAGATAGTTTGGAAGAGCAAAGCCGATTCGCTGCATATCTATTGGGCGCAAGCATCATGAATGCCCCCGCTGCAATCGTCATGTCCAAAATCATGATCCCTGAGGTACAAAAAGAAAATATCAATGATAAGCTAGAAGTCAATCAGGAGAACATGGGGGTCAACTTGATTGACGCCATGTCTATTGGGGCCTCAGAGGGATTGAAGCTGGCATTGAATGTAGGTGGCATGTTACTAGCTTTTATCGCGGTGATAGCAGCCTTGAATTTTATATTGTCAGGATTAATAGGAGAGTGGACTGGTTTAAATGCATTTGTGCTTTCTTCTACTGATGGTCAATTTTCAGGTTTTTCTTTAGAGTATATTCTTGGTCAAGTCTTTCGTATTTTTGCCTGGGTGATAGGAGTGGAGTGGAGCGAAACATTGGCGGTGGGCTCACTTTTAGGCCAAAAGACTGTAATTAATGAATTTGTTGCTTACTTGAGTCTAGCAGATTTGAAAGCGGCAGATAACCTTTCTCCCAAATCTATTGTAATAGCTACTTATGCTTTGTGTGGTTTCTCAAACTTCAGCTCCATAGCTATTCAAGTGGGAGGTATAGGAAGTATTGCTCCCAATCAGCAAGGTAATCTCTCTAAATTGGGCATGCAGGCACTCTTTGCTGCTACTTTGGCATGTATGATGACCGCTACAATTGCAGGAGCTTTGTTTGGCTAATTTATTTCAGAAATCAATATCATTCAAAACAAAAAAGACCTTTTAAAAGGTCTTTTTTGTTTTTTACAGTGTCTTAAGCTTAGGCTTCGTTAATTACAATTTTTTCGATTTTGTCGCCAGCTCTGATATCATCAATCACATCTAAACCTTCAACTACTTTCCCAAAACATGTATGATTTCTATCTAGATGGCTGGTGTTGTTTCTACTGTGACAGATAAAAAACTGCGATCCTCCAGTATTTCTTCCGGCGTGAGCCATAGACAATACCCCTCTATCATGGTATTGATTATCTCCATTAAGTTCACAATCGATTTTGTAGCCAGGGCCTCCTGTACCTGTCCCGTTAGGACATCCTCCTTGAATGACAAAATCAGGAATTACCCTGTGGAAGGTTAATCCATCATAGAAACCTTTTTTAGATAAAGTGATGAAGTTCTCGACTGTTTTTGGTGCATCATTTTCGTAGAATTCTACTTTCATGATGCCTTTTTCGGTATGTATCTCTGCTGTTTTCATTTTAATGATTTGTTTCGACAAAAATAGTAAAACTTTGAATCTATGGTTGAAGATTTAGACTTAATCAAACAAAAAGGAGTGCCGAAGCACTCCTTTATTTGGGCTTATATTTAAAAGGGCCAATTGATTATAGGTTTGGAGATCCTGCTAGGATATCTTCAGTAGCAAAATCTTTGTACTTCTCAAAGTTAGCAATAAAAGCTGCTCCGAGTTCTCTTGCTTTTTTATCATACGCTTCTTTATCATCCCAAGTTGCTCTAGGGCTCAATACTTCGTCTGGAACGTTTGGACAAGACTCTGGAATACCTACGCCAAATACACTATGCTTTCTAAACCCAACATTGTCGAGCCTTCCTTCCAAAGCAGCAGTTATCATCGCTCTTGTATATTTAAGCTTCATTCTAGAGCCAATACCATAAGGCCCTCCTGTCCAGCCAGTATTGATCAACCATACATTGACTTGGTGCTTTTCCATTTTTTCACCAAACAATTCTGCATACTTGGTAGGGTGAAGCGGCAAGAAAGCAGCTCCAAAACAAGCAGAGAAGGTAGTCTTTGGCTCAGTAACGCCGACTTCAGTACCAGCTACTTTGGCCGTGTAGCCAGAGATGAAGTGATACATTGCTTGGCTTTTGTTTAATTTAGATATAGGAGGTATTACACCAAACGCATCCGCTGTTAAGAAGAATATGTTTTTAGGAATTCCAGCCAATGATGGTTCAATGGCATTTTTGATATGGTGAATAGGGTAGGCTGTTCTGGTGTTCTCAGTAACCGTATTATTGGTATAGTCAACAGTTCTACTGCCTTCGTAGAACCTGGTATTTTCTACGATGGCTCCAAATTTAATAGCATCCCAAATTTCAGGTTCTTTTTCTCTAGTCAGATCAATTACCTTGGCATAACAACCACCTTCAAAGTTGAAAATGGATGTTTCATTCCAACCATGTTCGTCATCTCCGATTAAGCCTCTATTAGGGTCTGCAGATAAAGTGGTCTTGCCTGTTCCAGATAAGCCGAAGAAAATAGCGGTATCTCCATCTTGCCCAACATTAGCAGAGCAATGCATAGAAAGCACACCTTTTTCGTGAGGAAGGATAAAGTTGAGTACTGAGAAAATTCCTTTTTTCATTTCACCTGCATAGGCTGTCCCACCTATCAAAATCATCCTCTTGCTGAGATTAATGATAGCAAAGTTCTTTTGTCTAGTACCATCTACCTCTGGATCAGCTTCAAATTCTGGAGCACAAATGATCGTAAAGTCTGACTCAAAGTTTTTTAGCTCTTCACTAGTTGGTCGCAAGAACATGTTGTAGCAAAATAGGTTTTGCCATGCTAGCGTATTCACAACTTTGAGGTTTAACCTATAATTGGGATCTGCTCCAGCATAAGCTTCTCTGACATATAGTTTCTTGTCAGTCAAAAATTTCACCATTTTTTGATGAAGCGCATCAAATTTTTCTTCTTCAAAAGGAATGTTGATGTCTCCCCACCAAACGCTATCGGCTGTTTTAGCATCTTTTACTACAAACCGATCTTTTGGTGATCTACCAGTGAATGCACCAGTATCAGCCATCAGAGCCCCAGTGTCTGTGAGCACAGCTTCATTGTTGAAAAGTGCATGTTCTACCAATTCAGCAGGAGTCAGGTTCCACATAACTTCTGCGGTGTTGTTGATGCCTAGTTCAGACAAGCTTTTATTAGCTGACTTGAGCTCTAGATCTTGCATATTCATGATGTTTTATTTGGGTTATTTTCGAAGCCCAAAGATATGGAATAAAGAATTGTCATTTTACTAAAAAGTGCCTTTTTTTTGCCATTCAATCGATTTCGGAACATAAAAGGAGGTAATTATATATAGCTGGTTTAGCAAGTGTTTATTTGGTGTGATTTTCAACTTTCTTGATTAAAAATCCTTAAATAGCTCAAGTATAAAACAATAGTGAAGGGCTATCAGAATTTAAAAAAATCTCTTATCATTGTAGCTCTTATGTTTTAATTCACCTTAAAAATTCTGATAAATTGGAAAAACTTCCTAACGATGCATTGAAGTCCGTCGGTGAGGACATCTTAGATGGACCTACCATATTTGGACATCCTAAAGGTTTGATGACTTTATTTTTCACTGAAATGTGGGAAAGATTCAGTTATTATGGAATGCGAGCTTTGTTAATTCTATTTATGACCACTCCGGTTATAAGTGGTGGATTAGGATTTGATGACCGGACAAGTGGCGCCATTTATGGCCTCTATACCATGGGTGTATATCTATTGGCACTACCAGGGGGGTGGTTTGCAGACCGGCTGTTTGGTTTGAAGCAATCTGTATGGTATGGTGGAATCATTATTACGATTGGACACTTTACCATGGCACTCCCAGGACTGTTGGAGTTGTTTTCTGAATCTTCTGTAGCTACCACTGAGCTATCTGCTTGGGATATCAATTCATTTTTTTTAGGATTAGTATTGATCGTTATTGGGACTGGTTTATTGAAACCCAATATCAGCTCTATTGTAGGTCAACTTTATCCTGCTGGAAGTAGTAAGCGAGATGCTGGTTTTTCTATATTTTATATGGGAATCAATATTGGGGCATTTATAGCACCGATTGCATGCTCGACTTTAGCGGTATACAATTGGCATTTAGGCTTTGGATTAGCAGGGCTAGGGATGTTGATTGGATTAGTGCAATATAAGTTGACTGGTCATTATTTAGATGGAAAAGGAGAAGCAATTGCTGTCAATACACCCGACGAAGAAAAGTCAAGAACTTCGCTGATTAAATATTCGGGTGTTGCCGTTACTTTAGCTGCAATTGTGGTTTTGTTGATGTTTATGGGTGTGATTAGCATCAATGCATTTGAAATCGCAAATTTGGCCTATAAAATTATTGGAGTAATTACGCTTTTGTATTTTGGATATGTTTTTCTTTTTGGTGGATTGAATGCAGATGAAAAAAAGAAAACCTTAGCCATAGTAATTATAATATTGTTCTCAGCTTTGTTTTGGTCGGGATTTGAACAAGCAGGTTCTACGCTGAATTTATTTGCTGAAAGGTTTACCGATAGAACATTTTTGAATTGGGAGATCCCTACAGGTTATTTCCAATCTATCAATTCCATGTTTATCATTTTATTTGCACCCTTCTTTGGTGCGATGTGGGTATGGTTGGGAAGAAGGAATTTGGAGCCTAGTTCGCCATTGAAGTTTACATTTGGGTTATTGCTTCTTGGTTTAGGCTTTTTGGTCATGTTTTTTGCAGCAAAAATTGCTGCTTCAGGTGAACTTGCCGCCCCAACTTGGTTGGTTTTCACATATTTACTACACACCTTTGGTGAATTGAGTTTGAGTCCTGTTGGATTGAGTTTGACTACCAAGTTAGCCCCAGAAAAATATCAAGGACAGATGATGGGGATGTGGTTTATCTCTGTTGCGCTAGGTAATTTGATTGCAGGATTGATCGCAGGTGAAGTGAGTGGTGGAAGTGAAGATGCACTGCAAGCCATGCCTGGACAATATATGATGATCGTGTCTATTGCTCTTGGTGCTGGATTATTATTATTTGCCATTAGTAAACCTATTAGGAAGCTGATGGGTGATGTGCATTAAATAAAAGAGGCTCCGATGTAGGAGCCTTTTTTATGTAATATCTTTTTGAAGGATTAATGTTCTTCTTTTTCTTCAGAATCTTTTTTGAACAAAGTGCTTCTTACATCCATTGCAGAAAGGCCTGCTCCCAAACCAATCAAAATACAAACGATTAACAAGAACAGTTGCGCACCTGAGGCTATAGGGGAGTTGAAAATTTGTAGTAGCATATTATATAAGATTATAGATTAGATCTGTTGAATTCTTGCGCAAGATAATACACAGAAGCAACTCGTCAAAGAAGTAAATAAAAAAAGCAGAACCTGAGGAGGCTCTGCTTTAATGTTTTAAGATTAATCAATTTCATCATCGAAATCTTCGTCGAAATCATCGTCGTCGAAGTCGTCGTCATCGTCGAAATCCAAAATGCCGTCGTCTATCAATTCACTGTCTTCATCTAGGTCATAAACCTCGTCCTGAAACTCCTCAGCAAACTCGTCATCATCATCTTCGAAATCTTCGAAATCATCAAATTCATCTTCAAAATCGTCCATAGTCTGATATTGATTAGTGACTCAAATATATTAATTGGATTGGTAATCACTAAATACAGCAAAATTTTTATTTATGCCAATACCCTTACTTTATTATTTTTTTTATCAGAATAATTATCCTTGATTTCCAGACTTATATTTTCTTGTTCCAGCCATTGATTTTCAAGAATCTTAGTCCAAACTTCCAAATAATAGACCACATCTTCTTTGTTGTTTTTAACAAGTTTATGACGGCGTTCGATTGGGATTTCTTTAAGCACAATAGGAGAAGAGAGTTTTTCCAAATGAGCCAAATCATCAATTGTCAGGCCCGCTTGTACCAATTTGTCAATCACTAGGTCCATGGGTACTCCACTGCTAGGGCAATAATCTATCAATTGCTCGTTCCAATCACCATGTCTCTGCATGGCATATTGGTGAATTTCTGCTTTTGTGAATTGTGTTATTTCTTGTGCAAGGTTGCCACAATTGCAAGCCCCCATGTGACCCCATTGATAAGGAGCCCCGTTTTTCAGTTTCTCTATCGTTCTTCTAAAAGCCTGAATCAATTTTAAACTCGGTCTAGCCATAAATCTTATCTAGTATTTTAATCTTAATTACATAACAAACAATTTACAAGTAGGTTTGGACAAAATCCAAAAAGATAGAGCACTGTAATAAAATTGATTATGAATGCGCGAGAAATAAAAAAACGGGCTCGAGGCCCGTTAATTAAAAATAGTTTTAATATACTTTTTTATCAAAGGTTTTGATAAGTATTGTTTGACCAGTTGATAGTTATTTGCTTTGTTGATATCTCTTTCATCCACTGAGCTACTTAAGATATAGACTTCTGGCTGATAGTCAGAGGGCTCAAATTCTTCTAGAAAGTCCCAACCTGTCATTTCTGGCATGTTGAGATCTAGAAACAAGTAATTAGGATGGATATTTGAAATATCCTTTAGGGCATCAGTTGCACTTTGGAATTTGAAAATTCTGCAAGGAACTTTGATGTTTTTTGAAATCAACTTTTCCGTAACGAAAGTGCTGATTGGGTCGTCGTCTATAAGTACTATCTTAAGCATTGAAGTGCAGAATAGTTGTGTTGAAATACATAAATATTGATACAAAAATACATCAATACTTTTGATATTCAATACACTTCTTAAGAATTTTTTTTAAAATCAAGTTAATTAGGGATTAATTTTCTGTTTTTTGGTCAAAATCTCGTAAAAAAGGATAAAATCTGAGGCTAAACTGTAAAAAGGATACTTAAAAGTAGCTGGTTTATTTTTTTCAAAGAAATAGTGACCCACCCAAGCAAATCCGTATCCAACCAAGGGGATGGTAGCCAAATACCAAAACCTACTGAGAAAAATGCTCACAATAAAAATGATTAGTACAAGCCCTGTTCCAATGAAATGTAACAGCCTACTTGTTGGGTTTTGATGCTCTTGAAGGTAGTATGGATAAAATTCTTTGAGGGAGTTGATTCGCTTTTCCATTTAAAGGGTCATTTAGACAGGTTGATTTTAATTTTGATTCATATGCTGATCATAAGCTTTGACAATTTTATCTACTGATTTTATAAGCTTTTTATTTTTGGTTTTGATAGTAGATGCTTCCGAAACCGCAGTTAAACGCATCAACATTTTATCTTGCTTCGGATCAATAAAATCAATTATGAGTTGAATCAATTCATAATTTCTAGTTGATACCATGTTCTGTCTACCCATAAATCTAGGATCATACATCCAAGGATCCCATACACGCATCCCCCACATTGGAAACTGATTTTGAAAAACTTCTTTTTGTCGGGGATCTTCATTCGAACTGAATTTGATAACCACATCAGGCGTATCTCGGTCATAATATAGACCTAGATCCTTCATTTTAATTTCTATTTCATTGATAATTTTTTCATTGATCAATTCATCTTCGACTCCTTTTAGGTTGATTTCTTTGTTAACTATCACGAAGGACCTATTTTCTTTGTAGGGCCTCAATTCGACATTTTCCTTAAAAAGCTCAATAGAACTACAAGAGATACTTATAATTAGGATGGATAGAATTAGAGCAGTTTGATGAAATTTCATGCTTATGCGTTTTAATCGAAACGTATTTTTTTGATTAAGTATATAAATTTTACAATTTTGAAATTGTTTGATATTAATGTTTACTTTAAATATAACCAAATGAAAAATCTATTTACATTTTGCTTCTTCTTATTTATTATTTCTCAAACATTTGGTCAGGATATAGATTCTCTGAACATTGATTCCAAGAAAGATACGACCTATTGGGACTCTGAGTTCAGTGCAGGTTTGAATTTTAATCAAGCTGCCTTTAGTGGCAATTGGAAGGCGGGTGGTGTTAATTCAGTCGCTTTTGGGTCAATTGTCTCAGGAAAAGCAAATTATGCCAAAGGTAAGTTGAGTTGGGATAATCAGTTAGAGTTAATTTATGGTATTGTAAAAAATGAAGGCCAACAATTAAGAAAATCAAACGATAGAATTTTCTTTGATTCCAAAGTTGGTTATAAAGCAGGAAAAAATTGGTCGTATTTTGGATCAATAAATTTCTTGACGCAGTTTACTGATGGTTTTGAGTTCGGCCCAGATGATCAGCGCACCTTGATTTCGGGGTTTTTATCACCAGCTTTTTTGACTTCTGGTATTGGTATGGAGTACAAGCCTAACAAGGACTTTGCATTGCGTATAGCGCCTTTTTCACCTAGGTTTACTTTCGTGACTGACCCTACAATCATCCAGAATGTACCTAGTAACTATGGTGTGCCTGAGGGTCAAACCGTACGAACAGAATGGTTAGCCTTGCAGCTTTTTGCTACTTACAATAAAGATATCACAGATAATCTTTCCATCAGATCTAGATATCAGATGTTTGCTAATTATGAAACATTGGCATTTAGAACCATTGACCATAGATTAGATGTGACCTTGATTGCAAAAATTACCCGATTTGTTGATGTGACTTTTACAAGTATCAATGTCTATGATCTTGACATGGATCCTGGAATTCAATACTCTCAGGCACTTGCACTAGGTATTTTGTATAAGGTGAATAACAAAAAGTAGGTATTTGTACACCTTTTTTGTAAATAATTTTGAATATTATTTTTATATAGTATTTTTGTTTCAATTGTGGTAGTTAAATAATAGTTGGTTTAGTTTTCATATAAAGAGCAGGAGAATTTCTCCTGCTTTTTTACTTTTAACAAAACCTATTTTAATCATTATTTTTTAAAAAGTATTTTTTCTCAAACTGATCACAGGAATATCGATCATAGCGATCAAATTTTCCGTGACACTTGGTGAGAAATATTGGAGTAAATCTGATTTACCAAATGTAATTACGGCAACGGCATCGGCTTGGGTCTTTTTGGCGAATTGTATAATTCCTCGTTCTTCTCGAAAAGCATCTACAATATTAATTTCATGATTGTAAGCTGCAAATTCATCTAAAAATGACTGTCCGATTTTTAAGATGTCGTTTGTCTCTACAAAATGATCTGGCGTATTGACGTATAGTACCTTTAATTCTGCCTTTAGCAATTCAGCAAAGTTTTCAATTTGTGCAAAGGATTTACCTGTCTCTTCTCTGAAATTAGTAGCGATTACCAAAGTATCTATACGGCTATGCTCAAACCCTTCTTTAATGACTATGACAGGTACATTGGTTCTTCTAAGCATGGAGTAAGTATTAGAGCCTAGCATGTGCTCTTTGAAGCCATAAGTTCCGTGAGAACCCATCACTACCATATCAACTTTTTCTGATGCTACATACTTATTGATTCTTTCAGCTCCATTGGAGTAGACAAGTAGTTTGTTGGCCGATATACCCATTGCTTGAGCTCTTTCCACAAGGTCTTTAAGATTTGCCTTGGCAGCGTTGATTTCACTTTTTTTATCCGGGAATAAGTTTTCTTGTTCAGGTGTGAGTTTGGCCCATACAATGGGAGTGATGATGATGTGCATGAATAGAACCTCTGCATCTATTTTCTTTGCAAGGGCAATACCATATTTTTCAGCTGCTTTGGCACAGCTTGAGAAGTCAGTTGGAATCAGGATCTTTTTCATATGTTTGAGGGTTTTATAATGGTTAATGCTCAAATATAAATGGTATTTATTTGTATATCAGTGAGATAGGTTAGTTCAAAAAATGATAAAAGTCAGTTAGGGACGGCTGGGAATGGAAAAAAATAATCCCACTAGTATCAGATACTAGTGGGATTATGTACACCCGGAAGGATTCGAACCCTTCTTGTAAATCTTTGATTATCAATATATTGTTTTTGCTATTTCAATATACTCCACGAATGACGCGTTGTTTGTTGAACGTCTGAGATAAAGTTAATTATTATACAAAATAAAAGCAAAGAAAATCAATATAATTTAGTGATCTAGGTAGTAAGATGGCTTACCCGTGAAAACTACTTTAGTTCGTTCTTAAAGTCCTCACCTATATTACATTAGAGCAATTTAAAATTATATTGATACCTATTAATCAAACAAAACTAACTTCACTACCAAGTTTAGGATGATATGAAGGGTTATAAGTGATTAATTTCTTTCTTACCAATTCTTTCATGCATTTGTAATAAGTACCAAGAGACTTTACCTGTGAATGCTTCATGATTTTCCTTCGTGAAATTCTGAAGCATTCACTTCCTCCCCTGCGAAAATGGTGTTTAAATCTATTAAAAGTAGCAAGTAATAGATTTAGAAAAAAATTGACTAACCGCTTTCTTCAAAATAGTATTTGTTAAGTTAAAGGAAAAAGAAATCATAGAAGTGAAAAAGGTTATTAGGCGTACTTTTACCTAGCTATAAGTTTTTGCGTCTGAATCTGTTCAATGATTGATGTTGCTATTTTTATCATTGGGGGTGTAATTCCTTTTGATGAAGTTAATGCAGTATTTAGATTTTTAATTAGAAAAAAAACATTGATTGCCCAATGAAAAAAACGCTTCCATTTACTATTTCAGGCTATTGTAACATTTTTACCTAGTATTTGAAACAATCTCACAAGAATAAGGAGTAAAGTATTTTCCAACTTTGATGCAGTAAATAAATCAATAGAAGTTGAAGTTTAAGAAAATTTCAAAATCAAAAAAGCTCAAGATCTACCAGGTGAGAGAAGTTGTTTTCGGACTTCTCTTTCTGGTATTCTTGTTGATGCTAACAATTATTTTCTAAAGTCCATGAAGCCCAAAATTCTACCTTTTCTCTTTTGCCTTTTCTTATATGGAGGAATTGCTGCACAAAACTTTACTATCAAAGGTAAAGTAGTAGACAGTGAAACAAATGAGCCTCTTTTTGGTGCAAGTATCATTTTTGAAGGAGGGTTTTCAGGCGTTGCTACTTCTTTGTCAGGTGATTTTACTATGGTAACTAGTGCCGGTGGAGAACAGGTTCTACTAATTAGCTACTTAGGTTATGAAACCAAAAGGCTAACAATAAATATTGAAAATCAAGAAAACAATATAGGAACAATAAAATTGGGAGCAGATGCGCAAAATCTTGATGTTTTTGAAGTAAGGGCTAGTTTAGAGGGACAGCAGAGAGCATTTAATCAACAAAGAACAGCAGATAATATCAAAAATGTGATTTCAGCAGACCTAATAGGTAGGTTCCCTGATTTAAATGTGGCAGAAGCCATGCAAAGAGTGCCTGGTGTAAATATTCAACGGGATAAAGGAGAGGGGTCAACAGTCAGTATAAGAGGAACACCACAACATTTTACAGCCATTCAAATTAATGGAGAACAAATTCCTTCAGTCCAACAAGATGGTTCTAGAAATGAGGCGCTCGATTTGATTCCTGCCGATCAGCTTTCAAGTATGGAAATTACCAAAGCACCTACATCGGATATGGATGGAGATGCTATAGGTGGGGTGATCAATTTAAGAACTCCAGTTGCAAGAAAGTTAGATTTGGCTGTAAGGGCAGAGTCGGCACTTGGCTACAATGATCTCTCTGGAGGATTAAATGGGATAGGTAAAATCAGATTAGACAAACGATTTTTCTCTTCTAATAAAGTTCCTGAAGGTAAACTAGGTGTAATTTTGGGAGCAAGTTATTATAGTACAAATAATTCTGAGGATAGAATTGATGCAACATGGCAAGGAATTCCAAGACCTGTAGGGAACATGGAAGAGCCTCAAATAGTGATGTCAAATTATCAGTTTAGAAGTACTATCAATGAAAGAGAAAGGATAGGTGCTACAGCAACTTTTGATTATAAATTCAACTCAAACCATGAAGTTGTATTCAACTACATGTACAACAGGAGAGAGGATAATGATTTGCGAAATAGATTACGCTTTGATATGGATAGAAGTGGTTCTACATTTCAAAGGCTAGATTCGATAACAAATGGTAGAATAAGACGAGATATCAATATTTTTGATGAACTAAAAACAAACCAAAGTTTTAATTTACAAGGGTTCCATACCTTAGGCTTATGGAAAATTGATTGGTCTGCCTATTATACGATTTCCAATAGAACTTTTAGCTCTGATAGAGGGGATTTCGCCCAAGATAATGTGGGGATTGTAACAGATAATCTAAGTGGTATTTATGCAGATGTGCCACAATTTAGATCTGCTAGCAATGAACAAAGTTTTTATGACCCTTTTTTTTACAGTGATTTTAGAAGGTATGAAGAGGATTTCGAAACTACTGATGCGACAAATTTAGTGACAAGGGTAGATTTAATTAGAAATTTTACTTTTGGATCGGGAAATCAAGGGTATTTTAAATTCGGTGGCAAAATCAGGTCTCAGACTAATTCAAAGTTCAGAGACAATAGAGTGCTTAGATTTAATGATCCAAATGGACTAATTAATACCACTGAGGCATTTTTAAGGGTACTGAGTGGCAGTCAACCCATTAGCTTCATGAATGATAGTTATAGATTTGGGCCTTTGATTGGTCGTAATAATTTTCAGTCGTATATCAATGCTAATAGGCTATTTCTGACCGAGGGTGATGATGCTTGGGATTCTAGAAGATTGTCTTTGAGTGATACTTATGATGCTTTTGAAGATATCTACGCAGGTTATGCAATGACTAGACTTCAATTAAATAATTGGATGTTTTTGGCGGGATTGAGATATGAATTTAATCAAGTTGTATACGACGCTTTTGAAGTTTTTAGGGTAGGTACTGATGTACAAGGTACACCGCTAAGGGGAGGAACAGATTATGGATTTCTATTACCAAATCTTCATGTCAAGTATAATTTAGATAAATTTCGTGCATTGAGATTTTCTGCTGTTGTTAATTATGCTAGACCAAATTTTGTAGATATAGTCCCTTTTGTCAATTATGATGCTGATGCCATCACTTTAAGGCTAGGAAATCCAGACCTACAACCTGCAAGAGCTATTAATTTTGATTTGATGTACGAGCATTATTTTGCAAATGTTGGAATATTCTCTGTTGGAGCATTCTTTAAAGATATAGATCAATTCCAATTCTCTAGAATAGATCCTTCTTTATTAGAAGACTTCCCTGGTTATCCAGGGACTCAAGGCTTTATTTTTAGGCAGGAACAAAATGGAGAAAATGCAAAAGTTGGTGGAATAGAAGTGAATTTTGTTAGAGCTTTAGACTTTTTGCCTGGCGTGCTCAGCAATCTTAACATAGATGCCAATTATACATATGCTTATTCTGATGCCTTTACTCAGGATCGTAGAAATATTTCCTTGCCAGGACAAGCTCAACATACTTTCAATACGGCCTTATCTGGAGATTTTGGAAAGTTTACAGGTAGGATAATGGCAAATTATAATGGTGATTTTGTAAGCTCTTTGGCATCTCAAAGACAGGATGATATTATTCAAGAACAAAGACTTCAACTTGATGCAAGTGCGAATTATAATTTAAATAGTCGTTGGAGACTATTTGGAGAATGGGTGAATATCACAAATTCTCCAAGTATTAGATATCAGGGCGATCGAAGTAGAATTTCGAGAATTGCATATTTCGGTTGGTGGACCAGAGTAGGAGTAGGATTTAGATTTTAAATAAGATGAAAAAGTTAATTAATATATTCATTCTATTAATAGGCCTAACTTGTTTATTCTCTTGTGAAAGAGAAGAGCCATTCGAATTACCAGCTCCTTCACTTGTTTTGAGAACACCTACAGCAACTCAAATAATACAAGAACCTGGAAATGATATTTATTTGGAATTTAATGTCCAAGCCTCTAGTGGTCTCAATAACTTCTTGGTTTTAAGAGATGGAGAAATTATAGATGAAGTAAATTATACTTCTGAAATCTCTTCAATTTATGTTTTTGACTACACTGTGCCTCAAAACCAAGAAATTGGATCAACTAATGAATTTGAGTTTATAGTAACCGATAGACAAGAAAGATCTGCAAGATTTGATTTGTCTGTATTGATCAGAGCTACTTTTTCTGAGGTCCAGGAATTAATTAATGGTGTAGATGTTACAGTTATCAAAGGTAAACTCAATAACGATTACAAGTTTGAAAAGGAAAGGACTTATTTGATCGATAGTATATTGTCTGTTGAGAACGGTTCAACTTTAACTATTGATGCTGGTTCAACTGTCTACTTTAGAACTTATAGTAATCCGAATGAATTTTCTCAGTTAGCCATTTTTAGAGATTCTAGGATCATTGCAGAAGGTACTAAAGATGAACCGATCGTATTTACTAGTGATAAAGTTTTGCTCAATCAAACACCTGAACCAGACGATTGGGGAGGGATTTATTTATTGGGCAACGCACCGAGTAATGCGGGTGGCACAGTTATAGTCGATGGCTATCGATATGGAGGTAATCGGCCTAATGATAATTCAGGTGTTTTAAAGTATGTAAGAGTTGAATTTGCTGGTAAATTAGGCTTTCATGGTGTTCATTTTTTTGGTGTCGGTTCGCAGACTATAGTACAAAACCTTCAAGTGTTTAGGAATGAAAATATAGCTGTACGAGTCCGTGGCGGTCGTGTCAGCTTCAAATATCTTGCAGGAATTGGTCACGGAGGTTATGGAATTTGGTGTGATGAAGGTTGGCAAGGTAATGGACAATTTTGGGTGTTTCAAACTGATAGACAAGCAACTTTAGTACCTGTTAATTTTTGGAATATTGCAAGATCACTTGAAATGAGAAATAATGATGGTTTTTTTGAAACACAGCCAAGAACCACATTTCGAATTTCAAATGTCACATTGATTGGAAATGGATTTCAAGATGGTGTATCAAATGGAACTAGGAGGGGAGTTAGGATTAGAACTGGAGCAAGAGGCATTTTACAAAATTTGATAGTGACAGAATTCCCAGATGATGGGGTTAGAATTGAAGATTTACCACTAGCTGATTTGGGTCAAAATATGATCCTTGGAAACACCTTTTCTTTCAGTAATAGAAGAAATTTTGAGCAAGATGCTCCAGTCTTTGCTCAGGATCCTTCATTTAATGTGACTGAAAATGAAGTGGAAGGGATTTCACTTAGCAATTTTGTTGGAATAGAACCTACAAGTTTCAATCCTACAGGTTTAGGTAGCTTCTTTGATGCAGCTCCTTTTGCAGGCGCAGTCTCCCCAGAAAATGATTGGACTGCCGATGGTGAATGGTTCAAAAATCTAGATGGATCAATCAGATAATAATATTATAAACCAAAAATGATAATGCTATGAAACATTTTAAACTGCAGTTAATGACCAAACTTGTAATGGTCTTTGTGATGCTTTCATTCGTCTTTACTTCTTGTAGTGATGATGAAGAGCCTCAACTACCAACACCTACAATATCCATTGAAGGAGGAAATTCAATTGAGGTAAGAAGAGGTCAAACGATCAACGTGACGTTGAATTTGAATACGGATGGGAACAATAGAGAACTAGTAGTTTACAGGGATGGAGGTGTATTAGAGGTAGTACCCTTGCAAGCAACAGCAACTACTTTCACTTACTCCAACCAATCAATTCCTAATACAGCGACGGAAGGTGAAGAGTTTGAATTTGAATTTGCCGTTTTTAATACTCAAGGAACAGGATCTGAAAGAGTTGGCTTGACAGTAGTGACTCTTGCTTATAATACGATAACAGTAGGTGGAGAAACACTTTTTGAAGTAGATATTCCATCTGATGGAATATTTGAGGAGGATGTTAGATTCGTATCTGGGAGAAATTATTATGTAGGGGCAACTATGAGTTTTTCTGCAGGTACAACTCTTACAGTTCAAGAAGGTGTAAATGTTTACATCGCTAGTCCAAATGGGACTTTAACTGATATAGTTATCAACGATGGAGCATCAGCAGAAATCATAGGGACTGCACAAAATCCAGTAGTTTTTACTTCAGCTAATACGTTAACAGATACCGAAGATTCTGGTGATTGGGGTGTTTTTAATATTAGAGGCAGTGGAGGTACCTCTGATAGCGGTACCTACCAATTTATCAGGTTTGAATATGGAAATGCAAGGAATTTCAGATTACAGAATGTAGGTAGTGGTACAACAATTGATCATATCCAAGTATTTAGAGCTGCCGGAGAGGGAATTATGCCAACTGATGGAACAGTAAATATGAGTTATTTGGTAACTACCGATTGTGAAGGTGGAGGATTTAGAATTGGAGATGCTTATGCAGGTAATATGCAGTTTGGTATTGCAATGATTAGCAGAACTTGGGGGGATAATTCAGAAATTGATATTAGAGAAACATCCTCACCTGTCTTAGCTAATTTCACAGTTATTGGCCCAGGATCCGATGCTTCTAACACATCAGGTATAAGGTTGAGAGCGAATAGCAGCGGGAAAGTCTATAATTCCATTATCGCAGACTTCCCAAGAAGAGGACTAAGATTAAACGATAATGTGAACATAACAGACCTTGAAGGTGAGACAGTATTTGCATATAGCTTTATTTTCAATGTACCAACAGACCCTTATAGAGATGATACTTCTAATGGTAACCCTTTTAGAGGTTTTGTTGATGGGGATGGAGTTTTTCAAAACCCATTCTTTAATAATGTCACTGGCTTAGAAGGGGGTCAACCTATTTTGACTTCAATTGCTGGGATTGGAACAAATAGTTTTATACCTACATCAGCTCAAACTTCTCAATTTAACCCAAGCAGCATATCTGGATTTTCTTCTGCTGCATTTGTTGGAGCAGTTCAGAATAGCTCAAATGATTGGACTTCTGGGTGGGTTAAAAACCCTGATGGGTCTATTAGATAATTCAATACTAATAACAATGGCAAGCCACACTTTTTTATAGTGTTGCTTGCCTTTTTGTGTTTAAAATTAACCTATTTCACTTATTGTCTTTTAATAAAATATGCGAGTATCATTGATTGTTTTTTTCATGATTAATCTATGCTTTGCTTACGGACAAAGTATTGAAAAAAACACACCTCCAGAGAATTTATTGATACCTTACAAGGCAGGTGTAGTGCCAGATAGAATAATTTTGTCTTTAGGAAGCAATACAGAAAGTGAAAGATTAATCAATTGGCGTACTGATACAACTGCTAAAGAACAATATATCGAGATTTCTGAACAGGATGGATCAGTTGACTTTTATAAAAAAAAGTTAAATTTTAAAGCTGAATCCAAACTTTTTGTAAACCTACAAAACGATAGTGCCTATTATCATCAAATCAAATTGCATGATTTAGAAAAAGGAAAAAAATATAGTTATAGAGTAGGATATGAAGGTTTTTGGTCGCCTTGGTTTGATTTTGAAGTTGAATCACAAAATGGAGACTTTCAATTTATTTATCTTGGAGATGCACAAAATGACCTACTACCTTTATGGTCTAGAGTTATTCATAATGCATATAAACAAGCGTCGAATTCGACGATGATACTGCATGTTGGAGATTTGATTAATCATTCTCAAAATGATTATGAATGGGCAGAATGGTTTCATGCAGCCAGTCCGATAATCCAAAAAATACCACAAGTTATAGTCCCAGGAAACCATGAATATATTAAAGATGATGATGGGAATAAGCTAGGCTTGAGCCCATTTTGGGATGCACATTTTAATTTTCCTAAAAATGGTCCTTCCGAACTTCGTAATCAAGCTTACTATTTTGATTACGGAAACTGTAAATTCATTTTTCTAAATTCTAATGAAAAACTGGAAATTCAAGCCTCTTGGTTAGAAAAGATACTTGAGAATAATGAAAAAAATTGGACAATAATCATGTTTCACCATCCTGTAGTTTCAGGGGCGAGTGGAAGGATAAATGAAGGAGTTTTGAAAAACTGGAAACCTATTTTAGATCGATATCAAGTAGATCTTGTTTTGCAAGGACATGACCATGTATATGGAAGAGGGAATGAAGTCATTTCTGGATTGGATCAATGGAATGAATATACAGGAACAGTATATGTAGTATCTGTTGCAGGTAGAAAAATGTATCCATTGGGTAATCATCCTTGGATGCAAAAGAAAGCAGAAAACTTACAAACTTATCAAATAGTTACAGTCCAAAAAGAATCAATTCTCTTTGATACATACAAGACGAATGGAGATTTATTTGACAGCTTTGAGATCAAGAAGCTTACTAATGGCGATAAGCAACTCATAGAAAGACTTCCACAGCAATGAAACTTAGATCATTTTGTATAATCATTCTATTATTTCTTTATTATTCTAATGTTGTTGCTCAAAATAGCATTAAACCTCAGGTAATCATAAATGGAGATACCATTAAGCTTTTCAATAGTTATTCTTCTCATACTTATTTATGGGATGGTAGTCTTCAACTTATAGAGATGAGTTTGCTCGATAAAAACATTATCCATCAAATCCAACATCCTCGACCTGATTTTTTGATCAGTGAATTAAACCCAGATTTTAAAAAAATAAGTACAGAATTTTCGTATAAAAAGAATTTTGAAATTGAAAATGAATTTCTTCTTGTGGAATTGACAGCTACGTATGGAGATATGCTTTTGAAATATCATTTAAAAATGTTTGTCAATTCGGGTGCAGTTCAGCATCAAATCTTTTTAAAGGGAAATACAAGAAATCATATTTGGGAAAGAGAGGCTTCTGAAGGAAGTCCAATGATAGAAAATATATCAATAGGTACTGAATCGCTATCTAGAATTGGGATTCTGCCGGGACTCGGTCTACATGCCTCATATGAAGTTGTCAATTTTAAAGAAGCTACAGATTATCATGATCAACCGGTTAGGAAATCTTTTATCAAACCGTTTAGGCAGCCACAACGAGAGCAAGGGAATATGCTAATCGTAAGATCTGATGATCAACCTTATTCTATGTGGTTACTGAAAGAATCACCAATAAATTGGTCACAAAATAATTACCCTGGGTTTGATTTTACAATTTTTGATTGGGGGGCAGGGGTAAGTGGCTTCGGAATAACCCCAAAAGAGTTACAGTCAGATTCTTGGACTCCGGTGTATGCATACACTAGAAATATTACTCTTAGAGATCAATTTGAAGAGCAAAAGGATTGGTTGAACTATCAAATGCAAATCAGAAGGTACGTAAAAGAAAGAGATGCCATGCTTTTAGCAAATACATGGGGTGATAGAAGTAAGGATGGAAGAATGAATGAGTCATTTATTTTAAAAGAAATTGATTATGCTTCAAAAATTGGAATGACCCATCTACAACTTGATGATGGATGGCAGCAAGGATTATCTAAAAACTCTGCTTCAAAGTCTGGACTAAAATGGGACGATTGGAGTGTAGAAGATTGGCAGCCACATCGAGAAAGATTCCCTAATGGGTTTTCAAAAATCATAGAAGAGGCTAAATTAAAAGACGTGAAATTATGTCTTTGGTTTAACCCAAGTAAATCAGAAAATTATAAAAATTGGGAAAGTGATGCAGACATATTAGTTGATTATTACAATCAATATGGTATTACAGTATTCAAAATTGATGGTTTAGAGCTAGGTAATAAGCAATCAGAAAATAACGTGAGAAATTTTTTTGACAAGGTAATGCAAGCTACTGATGGTCAAGTCACATTTAATTTAGACGTGACAGCAGGTAAAAGAATAGGATACCATTTCATGCAAGAATATGGTAATATTTTTCTCGAAAATAGGTATACTGATTGGGGGAATTATTTTCCTTATAGAACATTAAGAAATCTTTGGCTGCTTGCTGCTTATGTTCCAAGTAGTAAGCTTCAAATTGAATGGTTGAATGTGTTTAGAAATCAAAATAGATATCAGAAAACTGATATCCACTCACCCAATAATGTAGGGGTTGAATATGCCTATGTAAGTACGTGGGCAGCTCAACCATTAGCTTGGATGGAATTGTCCTCTCTCAACTATGGTGTCAAAGAAGTTTCAAGGCTTACTGAACAATATAGGAAGATTTCAGAAAATTGGCATCAAAATGTGGTTTTACCCATTGGTTTAGAGCCTTCGGGATTTGCTTGGTCAGGTTTTTGGATTCAAACTCCTCAAGAAAGTCAAGATTATTTACTTGTATATAAGGAAGCTTCAGAAAGTGATGCATTTACCTATATTCTACCAAGAAAGTATGCAAAGGCTACCGCACTAAATGTCAATAGTGATCAGATAAAAATTTCTGGGGATCAATTGTCAGTTTCAATGAATGGAAAGTATCAGTTTGCAATTATCGAATTAATAAAATGAAATCCCTTGACACTTGTGTTATAATTGTCAAGGGATTTTACTAGTTGTATTTATTGTTTTTGAATACTTAAAGCACTAAGTATAGGCTTTCCTTTTTTTGACACAAAACTAATTTCAAGACCTTTGCCATCTTTCAATTGCACTTTAACTTTTTCTTTAAATGGGTAATTATACCCGTATTCTTTTAGTAAGTCCAAATTTTTAAAAATGACTTTATCATTGATTACAATATCAAAAATCCGCTGACCTCCAGGATGTTCTGGAGATTCTACCCCATCTACAAATTTCCTTGATTTTGGGAAGGGTTCTACCATCCACAACTCAATTATATAATCTCCATCGGGAAGGTCTGCTTTAAAGCCATCAATGCCTTCTTGCATAGTTTGATAAAGTGGAACAAAATCATCAGTAGTTAATATATCTTCTTTGGTGCCAATTTTATTGGCAATATAAAGGGGTGCTCCTCCAATGTGACCCCAGCTATTTTTTTCATATGGTTTACTTTGGATATAGGTCACTTTTCCCTTAGCATCAAAAAAACTATGGTTGCTTCCTAAGTTGATAAAAAGCCTGTCAAGGTTAGTTTTCGATAAATCTATCGGGACAGGTAAAAAATCAATTTCTATGTAATCCAATATTTCTTCCCCAGCTTTGTTTTTAGCGGTGAAACTATTTATTCCTTTTTTAAATTCAACCTCCCAAGTAGCTTGATTATCCTTTGGCTTTAAAGTCCCCAATGATTTGCCTTGATGGTATAGTTCCACTTCATTTAAATTGGAATAAACTTGTATAGGTAAAATAGATGTATTACCATCTTCTGACAGAACAGATCGGTTTTTCCAATTTGTTTCTGCTATTTTTAGGATTGGATTATTCGAGAGATAGGCTTGAAATAAATAGTATACATCTTTTGGAACCCGCTCACTTGTCATGATTCCTTTATTATTCAGATGTGGATTAGAATCTATTCTTCTTTCGGAGCTAAAGTCAATCAAGTTCCACACTGTAGCTCCTGAAATGTATTGCCTTGTATAGATCTGTTTCAAAAAACTTTCTAGAAATCTTTTATGTCCTTCTATTGTAAAGTCAAATTTTTCGGGTTTAAGACTATGTAATCTTGTATCGCTTCCTGCACCATATTCACTTATGAAGTGAATTCGATCTGGATACTTTTCATGTTGCTCGTCCATGAATTTCCCAAAGTCTTCAAATTCATCATAATACCAGCCATGATATAAGTTCCAGCTGACTATCTGAGGAATATTAGCAATTTCAGAACTTTCATAAAGCGGATAGTTGTGTAGCGCCATTGCTGTGTATCTATATGGATCTTCTTCTCTTGCAATTTTTTCTAGCTTTTCTGCTAACTCTACAGAATGAGTTGTCTGTGCGTCTACAATTTCAGGATCTATAAATCGATGAGCCCAATATATTTCATTCATATAACCCCAAATGATTACTGATGGATGATTATAATGCTGACGAATCATTTCTTTTAACATTATTTCTGAATTGAGATCATGTTTTTTTGACTTCGTTACCTCGTTGACTAAAGGAGTTTCTTCCCATACCATCAATCCCAATTCATCTGCGGCTCTTAGTATGGCAGGATCTTGAGGGTAATGCGCTAATCTCACAAAATTGCCTCCCATATCTTTGATCGCTTTCATATCAGACCAATGTAATTCATCACTAAGGGCATTTCCTTGACCTATATAATCTTGATGTCTATTCGCTCCCATCAGTTTGGTTTGTTTACCATTGAGAAAAAAACCTTTTTCGGGGTCGAAATGAAAAAATCTTAAGCCAAATGGAATATTAAGTTGATCTAAGACTACTTCTTTTTGGTAAATTGTTGCCTCCAATTGATATAGAGTGGGGGACTCGGGAGACCAAAGATCTGGTGTATTCAAATGTATGGTTTCCCATGAGATCTCCTTTTTACTTGATTGAAGCTCTAAATCTGTTTCATTTTGATAAATAATTCCTTTTTGAGGATGTTTGATTTTAAAGGATAGCGTAATTTTATTACTTTCTATTTGTCCAAGAGCTGCTTGAATGGCTCCCAATATTTTTATTTCGGCACTTTCAGAAGATACATTAGGCGTATGAATGAATATTCCGTCGCTTCCGTAGTTTTCCATATCAAAATGAACTTTGGCCGTCTCAATCAGCCATACATCTCTATAGATGCCTCCAAAAAACGTAAAGTCAGCTGATAGAGGTGGAATATCAGGATTATGAGTATTGTCTACTTTAACAGCTATCTGATTCTTACCTTCTTTTACATATGCTGTTATATCAAACCTGAAAGCAGAATATCCTCCTGCATGCATCCCAACCAGATGACCATTTATATAAAGGGTTGTTTCTTGATTGGCACCTTCAAAATGGATGAAGTAATTGCTTAAATCTTGATCAGCTGAAATGTTAAGCTCTTTGAAATACCAAGCCTCACCTCGATAGTAACCCCTTTCCCCATCAGGTAAAACGTCTTTGTCATTCCATGTATGAGGAAGGTGAATGATTGGCCACTTTTCCGATTCAAAGTGGATATTTGAAGGATTAAAGTTTCCTTTCTGAAACTTCCAATGAGAGTTTACAGAAATTGTAGATCTACCCTGACCAAATGATGATACATTTGGAATGAACCAAAGCAAACCCAGAAGTACAGCAAAATTAAGTTTCTTCATTATCTATTTTTGAATTTTTTAAAACAGAAGATGAAGCTCAGAATTAAGACTGAATCGAATAGAATTCGATTAAATCTGTATTTTTCAAAATCTAAAAAGCAACATAAAAGTAATATATAATTTCTTTTGATAAAATCTGTTGATGTAATTTTCCACTCAAATTGATAACTTAACTTCATGAAAGTAATTCGCCTATTTGCTATTGCACTTTTTTTTATATTTGGTGCATTTAATGGGACAGCATCAGGTCAACCTAGTGCCAATATCGAAATGAAGTTTGATAGGATAGGGGTACAACAAGGGCTTTCTCAAAGTAGTGTTTTGAGTATATTTCAGGATTCTTTCGGATTTTTATGGATTGGAACTAGAGATGGATTAAATAAATATGATGGATATGCATTTGAAACTTATAGACATCGAGCAAATGATATTACTAGTCTAGGAGGGAACACTATTACTGAAATCCAAGAAGATTCGAAGAGTAATATTTGGGTGATTACAGAAAATGGATTAAGCTTTTTTGATAGAACAAGTGATGGTTTTCTAAATTATGAACTTCCAAAAGATCAATTTGAATTCACGTTATTTAATGCACTTTTAATTGATAAAAAAGATCAAATATGGGTTGGTGGGCGCTACGGCTTATTTCTTTTTGATCCTGAAAAGGAATCTTTTCATAGAGCAGGGAATTCTGCATTTCAACTTTTAGGCATGGTTAGTTCATTGGCCTCAGACGAGATTGGTAATATCTATGTTGGAGCTTCGAGAACGACTTTGCATAAAGTGGATTCTAATTTTAAATTGAGTAAAGTTGAACTTGAAACTCCAAAAGATTTTGAATCTAGAATCGAATCTATTTTAGTTTCTCAAGATTCTTTGTGGCTTGGAACATACGGAGATGGTCTCCTACTTTTTAGCCTAGAAGGAAAACTTCTAAACCAATACAATTCGCAGTCAAATTTGGATAAAAGGATTTCGAATGATAATATCCGCGCTTTGCTTAAAGATTCAGATGGAGCAATTTGGATTGGGACATTTGATGGGCTAAACATCTTATATCCAAATCAGCAATTAATTCAGGTTTTACCTCGTGTTTCAGATCCAAAAAGTCTATCTCATAGTAGTATTCGTTCACTTTTAAAAGATAGAAAGGGCTCAATATGGATAGGGACATATCAAGGAGGCATTAGTCTCTATGATTCCAACCTTCAAAGATTCAATCATCAATATTATAAACCTGGAGTCTCTGGTTCATTGAGTTATGATGTAGTTGGTAGTTTTGCAACTTTGAATTCAGGCGAATTATTGATAGGTACCGAAAGAGGTGGATTAAATTTTTATGATGGATTGACTGATTTACATCAATCTTATAAACCCTCTGGAACCATCAAATCTATTCTAGTTGATCAGGTACAAAATATATGGTTAGGTGTTTTTAGAGAAGGCTTGCAATTGTTCAATAAAGAAACTGGAAATTTTAAAAGTTACCCATCATCTTTTCAGTCTGAATTTCAATTCTTAAAAAATGCAATCATCAATCACATGCTCCTAGATGCAGATAAGGGAATCTGGATAGGTACCGATAGTGGAGGTGGTTTATTTTATTTTGATTTGACTGATAGATTATTCAAAAACTCACTTGGTATGGAAGAGTTACAGCGGTTTTTGAGAAATTACCCTGTCAAATTTATCTCAGTTCTGGACAATAGTAAGATTTTGCTTTCAACCAAAGGAAAGGGGCTGGTTATTTTTGATCATAAGAATGGAATATTTGAAAATATAGAGCGTATTGAAATTGAGGGAGTTAATATACAAATGGATGAAATCAACCATGCTTACTTAGATCATGAAGGTAAAGTTTGGCTAGCTTCAAACGGAGAAGGAATTATCAAATATGATCCAAACTCGCAGAAATTCTCAAGGTATCACACAGGTAACGGACTTTCCAGTGATGTAGTCTTTGGAACAGTTGAAGACGATTTTAATAATCTATGGTTTATTTGTTTTAACGGGATTAGTAAGCTTGGCAAAGATCATCTAGAGACCCAATTTAAAAATTACAATTATTCATCTGGCTTTCCATTGACCGAAATGAATGAAGGAGCTTTTCTGAAAATTCAAACTGGTGAATTTCTAATTGGAGGGATTAATGGTTATGTGAGATTTAATCCCATTACTTTAAAAGACAATCAATTTGTTCCTCCTATTACCTTCACAAACCTTTTTGTATCTAACAGAAAAGTAAGCCCTGAAGATGAAACAAAAATCCTGAGTACCAATATTTACCAAACTAAGAAAATAACACTTACATATTTTCAATCAATTTTTTCAATAGATTTTGCTGCCTTGAATTTTATTAGGCCAGAAAATAACCAGTATAAATATCAACTAATAGGCTTTGATCAGGATTGGGTAAATGCTGGAGAAAGAAGGTCTGTAACATATACAAGTTTACCGGATGGAGTTTACACTTTTCAGGTCATAGGCAGTAATAATGATGGAGTATGGAATGATATCCCTGCAAGCCTGGAAATAGTCATATTACCACCACCCTGGAAGACCTGGTGGGCTATATTAATTTATGCACTTTTGATATTATCAGGATTTTGGTTAATCCGAAGGAATGCGGTCAAAAGTATCGAAATGAAAAATAATTTATTATTTGAGCAAATTGAAAAGGAAAAATGGAAAGAGGTTCATGATCTCAAGCTTAAATATTTCATCGATGTTTCTCACGAGTTTAGAACTCCACTTACATTGATTTTGAGCCCTTTGGAAGAAATACTTTCGAGAGGAACTGGTGATTCTTGGTTAAAGAGTAGGCTGAAAATAATGTTTTTTAATGCCAAAAGATTACTTCACTTAATCGATCAAATACTCGAAATTAGAGAAATTGAAACTGGTCATCACCAAGTGAATGACAAACCTATAGTTTTAAAAGCAGTTTTGACTGAAATTATAGATAGTTTCAAAGGCTTAGCAGATAAACAGAAGATCAGGATTTCAGATAATGTCCATGAACTATCGGAGAGACCTATAATATTAGATCAGGATAAAATCGAGAAAATAATCTTTAATTTACTTTCTAATGCATTTAAATTTACACCAGAAGGAGGAGAAATTGAATTGATAGTAAGAGAAAATAATGGTAGCTTCGATATTATAATTCAAGATAACGGTAGAGGGATTAGTGAGGAAGCATTGCCAAAAATATTTGATAGATTTTTTAAAGAAGGTAAAGATCAATATGGTGCTGGAATTGGATTATCACTTACTTATTCTTTGGTAAAAGTCATTGGTGGAGATATAAAGGTTAGAAGTAAGCAAGGCGAAGGAACAGCCTTTACTATAGAAATACCAAGAAAGATCTACGACCAGAAAGAATTGATTCAGGAAAACGTTATTCCTTTCGTTAAACCTATTCCATTAGAATATCAACATACTACATTAGCGGGGAGTTTAGAAGAAAGGCAAAAGCAAAAGCTAACTTTATTAATTGTAGAGGATAGTGTAGAATTAAGAAGATTTTTAAAAGATCAATTTAAATCCGAATATGATGTGATTACTGCAAAAAATGGAAGATCAGGATTCAATAAAGCACTTAAATCTGATCCTGCCGTGATTATCTCTGATGTTATGATGCCTGAAATGGATGGATTTGAACTTTGTAATCAAATTAAAAATAACGAATCATTGAATCATATTCCTGTCATCTTATTGACTGCAAAAAATGCGCAGCATCATAGGATTGAAGGGCTTGAATATGGTGCTGACGATTATATAAGCAAGCCATTTAATGTTCAAGAATTAAAAATTAAAGTTAAAAATCTGATTAATAATAGGGTTTTAATTCAGAAGAAATTTAGAGGAATTACAGAAACTTCAGATCCACATATTCAAGCTAATAGTCAAGATGAGCAATTGATGCAAAAGCTAAGTCAATTGATTGACCAGAATATTGGCCAACCAAATTTAACTGTAGATTTTCTAGGAGACAAAGTAGGCTTGAGTAGGGTTCACCTATTTAGAAAAGTCAAAGCTTTAACAGGCCTTACCCCATCAGATTTAATTAAAGAAAGTAGGATGAAAAGAGCAATGAAAATGTTAGCATCAGGTAAGTATAGGGTTGCTGATGTTGCTTTTGAGGTAGGCTTTCAAGATGTTGCCTATTTTGGTAAAGTCTTTAAAAAGCATTTTGGTCATAGTCCAACAAATATTAAAAAAGATGACTAATTCTAATCAAGAACAAATGGATAGTCAGTAAATGGCAAAAGACAGATTCCTCTGTAAGAATTCCATTACTACCTGAGGTACTCAGTATTTTAGAAAAGTATATAGATCACCCAAAAAGTGTTTCGGATAAATTGCTTTTACCTACTTTAATCAATCAAAAGATGAATACTTACTTAAAAGAAGTAGCAGACCTTTGTGGTATTCATAAGTAGCTGACCTTTCATATTGCCCAATATACATTTGCAACAACAGTAACTATAGGAAACGGAGTACCTATGGAGACTATGTCGAAAATGATTGGCCCTAGCTCACTCAAGCAAACCCAATATTATGCTAAAATACTTGATAAGAAAATAAGTGAAGAAATGATGGTGCTCAAAGCCAAACTAGAAAAATGATAACATCTTTAATAATAGAAGCTTAAGTAAGCTTATAGAAGTTAATCAAAATATAAATTGAACTTCGCTACCAAGTTTTGGGTGAAAGGAAGATCTGTATATAATGACCTTCTTATTAACCAACTCTTTGATGCATTTGTGATAGGTACTTAAAGATTTAATTTGAGAGAGTTTCATCACCCTTCTTCTTGTTATTCTAAAGCAAGGGTTTTCACCACTTTTTATGAATTCGTTGATTAAAGCCATGCAAATTGATAAGTGTGAAGGGTAAAAGGAAGGCTCTGCTATTACTTTCTGAAAAATCAAGAAAATCTCCTTAGGAAGTGGCTGTGGGGTTTTCATATAAATTCTAGTTTTTTATTCTTTGAAAAGCTTTTCTATTTCTGCTTTTCTGTAATAGTAGGTCCCTCCAATTTTCTTTGGGTTCAAAAAGCCATTAATTCGCAAGTTTTGGAGAGAACCAGCAGAAATCTGAAGGATTTTCCTTACTTCCCCACTTTTCAACCAATCTTTAACTTCTTGCTTTTTGGGTGAGAGGAGCTTTTGAAGGTCTTCAAAGATTTTCAACCTTAATTCATCTAAGTCTTTTTTTGTGATCAAATCAACCTGAATCATTTTTGTGCTATTGATATGTTTTTTTGAAATACCAAACTAATAGGATGAATTTTTCAAAGTTCACAACATGGTATATAATGGGGGCAGATGAAATGGATATGAATTATTGTTTTGCATCCAATGAAATTTAAACATTCTTAAATCTCTCAATTTTTTCTTATAAAAGGTTAAAGAAATGACTTGATACAAGAAAACAGGAACTATCAATAATTGAATATCTGCATCTTGAAGAAAAATTGATTCAAGATGCTTAAAGTTTTATGGATTAGCTTTTGGCTTTTCAGTTTGAATAATGAAGTTACATGGAAAGCTAAGGTCATGGACGCTAGTACTGGCTTACCTGTTGAAGGTGTCCATATATTTTATCAAAGAGACCAGGCTATATCTAAAAGTAATGGTGAGTTTTCACTACTACTTGAGGATGATGTGACTATAAAAATTAGTCACATTGCTTACGAGATAGTAGAGTTACGTGTGGATACTGATGATTTACCTCCAGTTATATATTTGGTTCCCAAGGAAACAGATCTGACTTTGATTGAGGTTCGTCCCTTTCCGTCAGAATCAGAGTTTAAGAGGAGAATTCTTTCTTCTCCTGTTGAAAGAAGTCAACTAGAGCAAAGTATTATAAAAAATACTTCTGTGATGAAAGCTGTGTACAAATATATCCCAACTCAGGGTAAAGGAGGCTTTGGTCAATTTTTAGAGAGAGTGATTCCAAATGGATCTGGTGGGGCGATGTTTTATAATAGTTCTGGTGGTGGATTATTACAAGTTTTTAGAGAATTGAAGCAAGATTATCAAATTCCAAAGAATGAATTTTATTATGAAAAAGACTCTGCGAAAGTGGATCAACTCTATAAACCTAAATACCCTTATCTTAAAAAATACTATTGATATGTACCTTAAATTTGAAGATTATTAGCTTTGTTTTTTCCTTACTAGGGTTCGTTCTATTTCATTGCGAATATTTGTATTCGAGACCAATTTTTTTATTTCCCGCTTTGGGTATAAATACTGATCGTTTCATTTTTTTGTTTTCAAATTTTATATCCTAACCAATAAGTAGGATATCATGAAAACATCAAAGCTTTACAAAAATCAGGATGTGGTATTGGAATCTTCTCCGAATCTTGAATTGATTAAATCGTTCTTTCTAGAGCGGGATTCTTCAGTCGAAGAAGCTGAGCTTTTCTTTTTTTATTATGAAGCATTGGGATGGAGGTCAGATATAGGTGCCCCGATTCTTGACTGGAAAGCAGCGGCTAGGCAATGGCTTTGGAACCTTGATAATTGAGATTTTCATAATTGATTTCCTAAATGTTTATACCTGTCCTCGAATTCATTTTAAGGGATTCTATCTCTAAAAATTTAATTCGTCTAAAGAGAGGCCGAAAGGCGATTAACTGTGCCATAGAGCAGTTAGCAAGATGTAGGAATGTCTACGACATTCCATCTTTCCCATCCCATTTGTTCCAAAGTCACGGGATGTTTTACTCGGAACTCGTAAGCTCACAATCATTAAATCATCAATTATGACAACAAACAAAAATACTATAAAGGGCTATCCAAGAAGAATTGAAAGCCGGATTTCAGAAACTAAGTTTCAGGAATTATTAACCCTTTTATCCAAATCTCAAAATCAAACCATGAGCAGTCTGATCAGGGATATTCTTTCAAAGAGGAAAGTCACAATAACTACCTATGATAGGAGTCTAGACTTTGTTCTTGAAGAGCTTTCTCAAATTCACCAGCAAATCAATGCAATAGGTGTCAATGTTAATGCATATAGCGATCAAATTGACCCCCTATCAGCGCTGCAAATTGACCCCCCAGAGTTAAGTAGTTTTTTGGTCAGGAATAGTAGACTTACATCGCGTTAAAGTTATTGTTTTTCTTGATTAATATTTCGTTTTCTTCTTA
>NZ_FTOP01000017.1 GCF_900156785.1 Belliella pelovolcani
TAGTCCGAGACACCCAAAAACACAAAATCAAATAATATAAGTCAATGAAATTCAATTACTTAATTTTCAACTAAAATATACCCGCACAAAACAGGAGCAAACCCTAATGAATATATAGGAAATGATCTTCCTAGATAATTCTTATCCAAATTATCAATCAATTAAAAAACCACCCAAATCGGGTGGTTTTTTGCTTTTCTCTCTTTGTTAAATCTTTTCTGAGCTAACTCAATCTTCCAATGTTCTAATTTTTCAAAATGATTATACGCTTCTTTACAAGTAGCTTCAATTTCTAACACAAAAGGGTGTTGTAAAACATTATCTAATAATGTTTAAATATCAATTAATATCGATTTGTACTGAAAACCCAAGCTTAATTTCATTGCTGGCAAAGTTCCGTATATACATATTTTTCAATCACTAATCCTTACCTCACCGGATACACGTAGCTCCCAAATCTATCAATAATCGCTCTTTCTAATTCTTCTCTATGGTCAGGGTGGGCGATATTCATGAGGGCGTAGGCTCTCTGTCTGAGGTTTTTGCCATAGAGGTAAGCTACCCCAAATTCTGTGACTACATAGTGCATGTGGGCTCTGGTAGTTACTACACCAGCTCCTTGTTTTAGGAATGGAACGATTTTGCTTGCACCTCTTCTCGTAGCTGCGGAAAGCGCCATCACAGGCTTACCACCCTCAGACAATGCCGCTCCACGCATAAAGTCCATCTGACCTCCTACACCAGAATAATGATAGCTTCCGATTGAATCTGCACATACCTGACCTGTCAAATCCAGTTCTAGGCAACTATTGATGGAGACTACTTTGGGATTTTTTCTGATGACTGCGGTATCATTGACATAAGCCGCTTCGTGGAAGGAAAAGATAGGGTTGTCATGGACCTTTTGGTACATTTCTTTATTTCCAATTGCAAAAGAAGTAACGATTTTGCCAGCGTGCTTTTTCTTGTAAGCGTTGGTGATAGCACCTGATTCTAGCAATTCTATGACACCATTAGAGAACATTTCTGTATGAATACCGAGGTCTTTGTGCCCGGTTAGTTTTTTCAATACCGCATCAGGAATGGCGCCTATTCCCATCTGTAGCGTGGCCTTATCTTCAATCAATTCTGCTATATAAGAACCGATTTTCAATTCGTTTTCTCCGATTTTATCCCCATAGTTTACCTGTGGAAGATCCTCGTCCACTTCCACAGCGGCTGCAAATCTACTGAAGTGGATATGTCCATCTCCATGTGTTCTCGGCATTTGTTTGTTGACTTGAGCGATGATTACCTTGGCGGTTTCTATCGCAGGTTTGGCAATATCCACAGATACGCCCAAGGAGCAAAATCCATGTTCATCTGGCTCTGAGACATTGAGGATGGCTACATCAATGGGTAAGATATTATTTCTAAAAAGCCTTCCAATTTCACTCAAGAAAATTGGTACATACCCTCCTTGTTCGCTATTGACTGCCTGACGTACATTTTCTGATACAAATAGTGAGTTCATAAAGAAGCTCCCAAGGCAATCAGGAGCAGCTAGAGGCATCTCTCCCAAAGTAGAAATCGATACGACTTCCACATTTCGCAATTCATCCTTTCTAGCAGCTAGCGCATGAAGCAAATGTGTCGGAGTGGCTGCACTTCCATGAATAAAAATTCTTTGGTCACTTTTGACATGTTTGACAGCTTCTGCTGCACTGATGTACTTAAACATAGTTATTTAGTTTTGTAGTTTTTGAAATATTTATAAAGCTCTCCTGCCCACAGGACAAGTGAGGATAAGGCAATCCAAGTGAGAAATTCGATAGGATTGACTGCTTTGAAGTTGAAAAGAGCAGCAAATACTGGAACTTCTATAATCAATACCTGAATGATAACGGAAAGGATTAAGGCATAATTCACCCATTTGTTGCTGAACAATCCTATTTTGAAAATGGACTGATCAAGATTTCGCATGTTGAAGACATTGAATAATTGAGAAAACGCGATGACTATAAAAACCATTGTTCTGGCTTTTTCTATCCCCAAAGGGAGATAGGATTTGAAAGCAAAAATGGCCAAGCCAGTCATGATAAGCGCATTGATCAAAAGAAAAGGAATGATATTTCTATTGATGATATTTTCTTTTGGACTGATAGGAGGGGAAGTAAGCTCTCGACCTTTGCCTTTTTCAGCTGCTAAGGCCTTGTCGCAAAATCCATCCGTAACAATATTGATCCAAAGAATCTGTGTCGCTGTCAATGGTAAAGGCAGACCAAATGAAATCGAAGTGATCAGGGTCAATATTTCCGCAAAATTTGTTGTGATCAAGAAGAAACTTGTTCTTCTGGCATTGTTGAATACGATTCTTCCCTGTTCGATGGCATGGACGATTGTTGAGAAATTATCATCCGCTAAAACCATCAATGAAGCGTCTTTGGCCACATCAGTACCCATGATACCCATAGCAATACCAATGTCTGCCTGCTTCAAGGCTGGAGCGTCATTGACACCATCACCTGTCATCGCCACAAGCTCTCCCTCGGCTTGCAGTGCTTTGGCTATTTTCAACTTCATCAATGGAGTCAACCTAGAAAAAACATCGGCATTTTGCACTGCGACTTTGAATTCCTCCTCAGACATGGCTTGAAGCTCTGAATCTGTATAGACCAATGTTCGACCTGCTTTGGCTATGCCTACTTTCTGAGCGATGGAAAGTGCCGTGCTAGCATGGTCACCAGTAGCCATGATGACTCTGATCCCTGCTTGGTGGCAGGAAGCTACAGCCGGAATTACCTCGGGTCTCGGAGGGTCCATCATGCCTGCTATCCCAACAAACTCTAAGTATTCGTCCTTTTCTAGATTAATCCCCTTTTTTCTAGCCAAAGCAAGTACGCGAAGGCTGTCTTCTGACCAGGCTTGTATTTTTGAATGGATCTCTCTTTTATCATGCTCAGTCAACTCTTGAGACTCACCCTGATTATTGAGGAAAAAATGACATCTTTCTAAAATGGGTTCAGGTGCACCAATGTAAAAGCGTAATTCGTCTTGATCTTTTCTTACTAATGTTGATCTGAATTTCAATTCGGAACTGAAGGCAATGTCTTCAATGATCTTGAGAGTTCTTTTTTTGCCTGCTTTGTTAGCCAACACCAAAAAAGCAGCCTCAGTAGGGTCTCCGATGATGTTGATTTGGTCACTTTCCTTGATTTGGATACTGGATTGATGGCAGTGGGCTGCGATTTCAAGGAGGGCATTGGCTCCAGCTATATCTTCTTTTTCACCGATAAATTCACCCGTACTATCCCAACCTTCTCCACTGACTTCAATGTCAGATTTGCCTAAGCCCCAGATTTTTTTGATGGTCATGGTGTTCTGAGTGAGGGTTCCGGTCTTGTCAGTGATGATGGTGCTGACTGATCCCAGACTTTCTGTAGCTGTCATTTCGCGGATGATGGCATTTTTTTGAGACATCCTATAGGAACCTACTGCTAAGACAATAGAAAGTACGGCCGGCAAGCCTTCAGGAATAGCGGATACCAAAGCAGCAATGGAAATTAAAAGTAGCTCACTAGTCTCTACTTCTAACACAAAGTAGCCAACCACAAATAAAATAAGTGCACTCCCAATTGCTAAATAGGCCATCTGAAGCGCTAGCTTGTCAGTCTTATTTTGGAAGTTTGTCTTCTTAGGAAGAATACTCTTCAAACTTGAGGCAATTTGCCCTATCTGAGTGCCTAATCCAGTAGAGGTGACCACAGCTCTGATACTACCACTGGCTACGAATGTACTCTTCCATACCATGTTTTTCTGGTCTGAAAATCCGCATGCCTCTAAGTGTTGCTTTTCTGATTTCTGAACAGGAACAGACTCTCCAGTCAGGGAAGCTTCTGCTGTCCTTGCATTTTTCTCGTAAATGATCCGTGCATCGGCTGGAACAATATCTCCCTCTTCCAAGGCAATAATATCTCCAGGGACTAATTCCTCTGAGTTGATGCTGATTAAATTGCCATTTCTAATAACCTTGCATTTCGGAACCAACAGCCCTTTCAATGCTGCTAAGGCACCCTCTGCTTTGTATTCTTGGACAAATCCTATGATGGCATTGATCAGGATGATACCCAGTATCACATAGACATCAATATAATGCGCAGTGGCATAGGATATACCAGCGGCAATCAGCAGGATATAAACCATCAAATGGTTGAATTGCTTGATGATTAGCTTTAATAGTGATTTCTTTGCTGGATCTGGAAGACTGTTTTTACCAAATTTGGCAAGTCGCAAACTAGCTTCTGCATCAGTTAACCCTTCGGTACTTGATTTTAATCCCTCTAGAATTTCTTCTGCTGGTTTTAAATAAGGATCTTTAATTGTCTCAATCATTAGAAAGCGCAGATTTTACTAGAATAAATTCAGTGATATTTTCTTGATCGAGAATGCCTAAAAAGTGGCCGTTTTCGATCACAAAGGCTACCTTTCTTTGCTTGGTCATCATATTTCGCCATGCTTCTTCTAGCGATTCTTCTGTTTCTATCTTGAATGGATTGAAGTCAGTTACTTCTTCAATTTTCAGGTTTGAACCACCCTCTTTTAGTCCTTGTATGATTTGATCTTTACTCAGCGTGCCTACAGCCACATCATCTTTGACAACTACAAAATGTGTCGCTTGACTATCCAGTAGTTTTTCTGTGGCTTTAGATAGGGGGGCATCATAAGCTAAGATTTGAAATTTGAGCATCATGGCATCTTTTACCTTAAAACCTTTCAAAAAGCTGGCTTGCGATGTATGGTTCACCTCGGCAGCAGCCCCAAGGAAAATGAAGATGCCTATCAAAACCAAGATGGGGTTATTGAACAGTCCGTAGAATACAAAAGCAATAGCTAAAAGTTGACCTATGCTTCCAGCAATTCGAGTAGCTTTGGCTCTAGGAAGTCTTATGGCTAGAAATGCTCTTAAAACTCTTCCTCCATCCATAGGAAATGCGGGGAGCATATTGAAAAGCGCAAGGATCAAATTGGCTGACGCTAAATAAAGAATCATGGTACTTCCATTGATGTTTAAGTTTTCTAAACGCTCAAGGTCATACCCAGTAAAAGCTAGGATTATTGAGAGGATAACAAAAATCCCGATATTCACTAGAGGTCCAGCTATTGCAACCCATAGTTCTTGCTTTGGCTCTTCAGGGATTTTTTCGAGCCTCGCAAGGCCTCCGATAGGAAGTAGGGTGATGTCCTTTGTGTTGATGCCGTATTTCTGGGCAGCCAGCGCATGTCCAAATTCATGGAGAATCACGCAGAAGAATAGTCCAAACACAAATAAAAGAGTCCATAGTATATCTTCTACAGGAGTATTAGCCCTAAGATTCGATATGATAATCCAGAGTAAGAGCAAAGAAAATGTCCAATGAATAAAAACTTTTACACGTTTATAGGTGCCTAGGTAGAGGGATAGCTTCATGGTGCTTAGATTTATTTACTAACGAATCTTTAAGATAAGCATTAGAATTTTTCTTTGCACAAAGTACGCTCAATTCTGGTGTGATTTTCATGACAAAAATCAGTTAATAAGCTGATTTCACTTATTCTTAAAATATTATATTTTGTTTTGAATGACTTTGCATTATTTGTTTTGTTTTTGGAATCACCAAGAAATGAATCGCTTATTCAGAATAATATTTCGAAATCCTTGTCTTATCTTACTGATTGAGTCTTCTATTTTTCTTATATTCGCAAGCACATTCAAAAAGCATTAAAACGAAAGCTACAATAGTTTTTGATATTAAAAGAAATAAACCCAATTCATTGATATGTCAGTTACTTCAGAGATTTATAAACCACAAAATCATATTCGGATTGTCACCGCTGCGTCCTTATTTGATGGCCATGATGCTGCCATCAATATAATGCGCAGGATCATCCAAGCTACAGGTTGTGAGGTGATCCATTTAGGGCACAATAGGTCAGTTCAGGAAATCGTAGACTGCGCGATCCAAGAAGATGTACAGGCTATTGCCATTACTTCTTACCAAGGTGGCCATGTGGAATTTTTCAAATACATGTATGATTTACTCCATGAAAAAGGAGCAGGGCATATCAAGATCTTTGGTGGAGGAGGAGGTACAATTCTCCCTGAAGAAATCAAGGAATTGCATCAGTATGGCATTACCAGAATCTATGCCCCTGATGATGGGAGAGCGATGGGGCTGCAGGGGATGATCAATGATTTGGTTCAAAAATCAGATTTTCCAGTTGGAGACAATCATAAGGGTCTAGATAGCCTAGACAAGACAGATAAAAAGGAGTTGGGTAGGTTGATCTCTGCAGCTGAGAATTTTCCAGAGGAAAGCAAAGAACTTTTGGCTCAGATCAGAGTAAAGGCTAGTGAAAGCAAGACTCCTGTGCTCGGAATCACTGGAACTGGAGGAGCAGGTAAGTCTTCACTGGTAGATGAATTGGTAAGAAGGTTCTTGATTGATTTCAAGGATAAAAATATGGCTATCATTTCCGTAGATCCTTCCAAGAGAAAAACTGGTGGAGCCTTGCTTGGCGATAGGATTCGTATGAATGCCATCAATCACCCAAATATTTACATGCGCTCCTTGGCTACAAGACAGTCCAACTTAGCCTTGTCAAAGTATGTGCAAGATGCGGTTGATATTGTCAAAGCAGCTGATTTTGACTTGATCATCTTAGAAACTTCAGGAATTGGTCAGTCCGATACAGAGATCATTGAGCATTCTGATATGTCACTCTATGTGATGACACCTGAGTATGGTGCAGCTACACAGCTGGAGAAAATCGACATGTTGGATTTTGCTGATGTGATTGCCTTGAATAAGTTTGATAAAAGGGGCGCGCAAGATGCACTTCGAGATGTCAAGAAGCAATATAAACGTAATCACAACCTTTGGGACATAGCTGACGAGGATATTCCAGTATTCGGAACCATCGCGTCTCAATTCAATGACCCAGGTATGAATAGCTTGTACAAGGCTATCATCAATAAACTAAAAGAAAAAACTGGGGTTGACTTGAACACTTCGTTTGAAGTTACGGGAGAAATGTCTGAGAAGATTTACATAATTCCTCCTGCTAGAACTAGGTATCTATCTGAGATTTCTGAGAATAACAGGAACTATGACAAGTGGGTAGCGGATCAAAAGGAAGTTGCTCAAAAGTTATATAGCATTCAAAAATCTATAGAAGCCATTCAAAATACCCAAGTAGGGGATAAAGATAGGTTGGTCAAGGAACTCCAAGAAGTCTATGCTGAAGTGGAGCTAGAGCTGGATCCAAAGAATAAGAAATGGCTAGAGGAATGGCCAGCCAAATCACAACAATACAGAGATGAGTACTATTTATTCAAAGTGAGAGATAAGGAAATCAAGGTAAAAACGTATACCACTTCTTTGTCTGGTAGCAGCATTCCAAAGGTGTCCCTTCCTCGATACGAAGCTTGGGGAGATTTACTAAAATGGGGGCTAACAGAGAATGTTCCTGGAGAGTTTCCTTACACATCTGGCGTATTCCCTTTCAAAAGAGAAGGAGAGGATCCTACAAGGATGTTTGCTGGGGAAGGTGGGCCAGAGCGTACCAATAAGCGTTTCCACTATGTTTCCAAAGGGCTGCCTGCAAAGCGGCTTTCTACAGCTTTTGACTCGGTGACCCTGTATGGCGAAGACCCTGACTATAGACCTGATATCTATGGGAAGATAGGAAACTCGGGAGTGAACATTTGCTGCTTAGATGACGCTAAGAAGCTTTATTCTGGTTTCAATTTAGCAGATCCAATGACCTCTGTGTCTATGACCATAAATGGACCTGCGGCGACAATGACAGCGTTCTTTATGAATGCCGCAATTGATCAACAGTGTGAACTTTATATCAAGGAAAATGGCTTGGAAGAAGAGGTAAATGCTAAAATTGAGGCGATTTACAAAGAAAAGGGGATTCCAAGACCTACTTACAATGCCCCAATTCCAGAGGGTAATGATGGGTTGGGTTTGATGTTGCTTGGTGTAACGGGGGATGAAGTACTGCCTGCGGAAGTTTATGCCAAGATCAAAGCTGAAACTGTCGCCAAAGTAAGAGGAACCGTGCAAGCGGATATTCTGAAGGAGGATCAAGCGCAGAACACTTGTATTTTCTCTACAGAGTTTTCCTTGAGACTGATGGGTGATGTGCAGCAGTATTTCATAGAAAATCAAATCAGAAACTTCTATTCTGTATCTATTTCAGGATATCACATAGCAGAAGCAGGAGCCAACCCAATTACTCAATTAGCGCTGACCCTATCCAATGGTTTCACTTATGTAGAGTACTATGTATCTAGAGGTATGGATATTAATAAATTTGCTCCAAACCTCTCTTTCTTCTTCTCCAATGGAATCGATCCTGAGTATGCAGTGATCGGTAGAGTGGCCAGAAGAATCTGGGCCAAAGCCATGAAACTGAAGTACAATGCCAACGAACGATCTCAAATGTTGAAATACCATATACAGACTTCTGGGCGGTCATTGCATGCACAAGAGATCGATTTCAATGATATCAGAACGACCCTACAAGCACTTTATGCAATCTACGATAACTGTAACTCGCTACATACCAATGCTTATGATGAGGCGATCACTACCCCTACGGAAGCATCAGTAAGAAGAGCAATGGCGATTCAGCTGATCATCAACAAAGAGCTTGGATTGGCTAAGAATGAAAACCCACTTCAAGGCGCCTTCATCATAGAAGAGCTGACCGACTTGGTAGAAGAAGCTGTCTACGCTGAGTTTGACAGAATCACTGAGCGTGGAGGTGTACTAGGCGCAATGGAAACCATGTACCAAAGAGGAAAGATTCAAGAGGAAAGCCTGCATTACGAGATGTTGAAGCATACTGGAGAGTATCCGATTATCGGGGTGAATACCTTCCTTTCTTCAGAAGGTTCCCCTACAGTGACACCTGGAGAAGTGATCCGTGCAACTATCGACGAAAAGGAAGCACAAATCACTACTTTGAATAGTTTACACAAAAGAAATGAAGACCAGTCAGCTGCTTGGTTGAGAAAATTGCAAGAAGCAGCGATCAAAAATGAAAATATCTTCGCTCAACTCATGGATGCAGCCAAATACTGTTCTCTTGGACAAATTACCAATGCCCTTTATGAAGTAGGTGGCCAGTATAGGAGAAATATGTAGTGAAGGATGAAAGAGGAAGGATGATGGGTTGTATGAGTTTGGAAGGTGGAAATTAGAATTTAGAATCTTTAAGTTATGAGTAAGAGAAGTGTTACAGTACGCATGAAAGCGGACTACGAATATGAAGCTGTCAATCAACAGGGCAATAAGGTGGAGATAGACATGTATGATGCGCCAAATAAGCAAGCACAATCCCCAATGGATCTACTGCTATCTGCATTAGCAGGCTGTGGATCTGTAGATGCGGTGGTGATGATGAAGAAAAAGCGTAAAACGATAGTCGACTTTTATGTAGAAGCAGAAGGAGATAGAAATGATGGGATTCCTGCATTTTATAAAAGTATCCACTTGAAATTTGTCTTGGTTTCACCGGATGCCACAGAAGAAGAGTTTGCCAAGGTAGTAGCTTTGTCGGTAGATAAGTATTGTTCAGTGGCTTCATCTTTGAAATCCGAAATTACTTACAGTTCAGAAGTAAAAAGACCAGCATGAGAGTAGTGCAGGAGTTTGTCAAGGACGATATCAGGATATCCATATTCTCTTGGAATAATAAATATTTAATCAAATTTGAGCTTGGTCCGATGGAGCAAACTTTCAAGATTCCAGAAATGGATGTCCTTGATGAGACTGACTTGAATACTTTCTATGAATCAGATTTTTTTGAAGCTGTCAAGTTGAGATTCAAAGAAATGGGACAATCATTTCAAAAACAGCTTGAAAATCTTTAGCTTTATGCAAAGCCTGGAGGTTTATGAGACACAAGCCATCATTTTTTCTAATTCTTTTTCTTTTAATCGCTTCTTGTCAACCAAACAAGAACAGTTCCTATGAGAGAAATTCAATGGAGGTAAAAGCCTTTATTGCTTTGCTTGATTTTGATTTTGAGGCTTTGGAACAAGAACTACAAGGTTTGGAAAATCTAATTCAAAAACTTTATGCCTCAAAAGACAGTGTACTAGCTCTGGCAGATCGTAATATGTACAAGATTGAAGGACATTACGCTAATTCTGCTCCGAATGAAAATCCTGCTTTGAGTACATTGTATCTGCCCATCATTCCCAATACCGATCCAAAGGCAATTGAGGAAATGTTGCTATTGACTAATCCTATTGATGAAGCTTTTAGAAGGGTGATTAATAATAATGAAGTCATATCTCAGGTTTATTTTAATAGCAAGGTGCAGTTCAATAGACTATATCCACCCTATGATGCTGCTACGATGCTTGATCCTGATTTGGATGTTACGGCTTATAATTTTTATTATGAGGCGGATGAAGTCAATAATCCAAAAAGAGAAATGGTCTGGGTTAAGGAGATTTATATTGATCCTGTCGGTAAGGGTTGGGTTGTTTCACTTCTGAATCCAGTATATATTGGTGATGAGCTCAAAATGGTGCTGGCTTTTGATATTTCCATCAATGTGATTTTGGAGACTTATTTGTCACAAACTAATCGGAAGCTGGTCATTTTGGATGAAGCTGGGACTGTAATTGCAGGGAAAGCAAGAGCGATAGAAGCTTTGGCTCTACCTCCGTTGAAAAATCATACATACATACAAACAATCTCCTCCGACAGTTTTAGACCTGAAGAATACAATCTTTTTAAAAGTAAGAGTAAGGCGGTTAGAAGTATGATTTCCCATTTTCTGCTTTCAGGTGGAGACCAATATTTACTCCATGAAGGAGCAGAAAGTTTTGATGTTCATGCTTACAAAATGGAGAGAACAGGTTGGTTAATATTAGATGTAGCAATTTGATGATAAAGGTTCAGAATCAGTATAATAGTTCTAATGGCAAGGCCTACCGGTGGTTTGTTGTTACTGGGATTTTGGTTGTTTTACTGGTGGTTTTTCTAGCCTTCAATTTCTATGATGCGCTTTCCAAAAATCAACTTGAGGCAAGAAAGCAATTTCTTAATAAGCAGGTGGAATTGGCTGCAAAAGATATACAGAATCATTTTGGTATTACATATGATGATATGGTCTTTTTTGTCAATAACCTTGAGCCTTGGACTTACGATGTCCCTAACGAGCAATTGGCGTTTGAAGGGAGGACAAGAAGGATTTTCAACAATCATCGCAATCTCTTAGATACTATTGTGGTTGAATTTCCAGATCAAGTTGTGACTTTTTATTTTGATCAAAGAAATAACTTTATTAAAAACTCTTTTGACACCATTGATGAAGCTATCCAAGATAAGGCGGCTTACATCAATTTTGAAAATCCTGTGAAAAATGTAAAAATCTGGGTAGCAGTCAATATAGATAGGTTTCTTGGAGATCAACTTGGCAATTACTATTTGGGAATTAATAGTGAGAAACTCTTGTACTTCAATGGACAACTTTTTGGTGTTTTTGAATATATGCCTACTAAGGGGTACAGCATTCAGCCGGATGTATTCAAGGCTATCCAAAAGGATATAGATATAGGTTTAAGGGGTAGCTATCAGGGGTTTTTGTCAAATCAACCAGAGAATAGAGAATTTGAAGCGTTGATTTTTCAATATCCATTCAGTCTATATCCACTCAATGAAAAGTTCTCCGTGGTTTTTGTTCAAGATAGACAATCGATTACTTCTGGGGTTTTTTCAACCTATGCCTATTTATTAGCTGGTTTGATGTTTTTGCTGGTGGTTGTGATTTTGATTCTGTATCGATTTATCAAAAATTCTCAAGAGTCAAATATAAAACTTGCACAGAACTCAAATAAGATTGCTTCACTCTTTAGACAACAAAATCTACTCTTACAAGAATCTAGGGGCTTCATTTATTTCCAAGATGCAGAGCGGAGGATGACCAACGTAAGTGGGGAAGTCCTAAAGATTTTGGGCTATGATGAAGCAGAGTTTATTCAAGGATTCAAGTCTTTTATAGATCCTAAGGATGACAAAAAACTAGATGCTATCATTCAAAAAGCCATTCTCAATAAAGAAGAAAGTTTTTCACTGGAGTTTAATTTTAAAAAAAAATCCGGAGAATGGTTGAGGGTACGTGTGTTTGAAAAGTTGTTTTACGATGACCAAGGAAATTTTACAGGAAATGTTGGCATTTGCACTGATATTCAAGATCGATTCTTGGCAGATCAAGAATTATTCAAAAGTAATAACAGGCTGATTTCAGTATTGAGAAGTTTACCTGACATCATTTTTATATATAATAATGAAGGTGTATTCTTAGATTATTATGTCCAAGACGAAAGTTTGTTGATAAGACCTGCTCGAGAATCGATAGGTAAATACATAAAAGATGTTCTTCCTGAGCCTTTGAGTTTAGAAATTATGGAAGGCTTTGAGAAGGTGAAACGTACTGGAAAACTCGTTAATATTGAATTTGAGGCCATTTCCCAATCGGGTAAAAAGATTTTTGAAACGAGGCTTTTCAAGTTAGATGATGACCGGGTGATTTCCATTGCCAGAGATATTACTGGTCAAAAACTTTGGGAGAAGGGGCTACAAGAAGCCATGGAGGCGGCTGAGCTTGCAAACAAGGCCAAGTCTGAGTTCTTGGCTAATATGAGCCATGAGATCAGAACCCCTATGAATGGCTTGTTGGGTATCATAGGTCTGATGGAGAAAACCAATCTAGATGCTCAACAGCAAGAGTTTTTGCAAGTGATCAAAGATTCAGGACAATCACTATCTGTAATTATCAATGATATCCTTGATTACTCCAAGATAGAAGCAGGAATGATGAAATTGGAGGTAAGTAAGTTTCATTTTAAAAAAGAAATTGAGAAAATCTTAAAAATTTTCAATGGGCTAGTCCAAGAGAAACGGATTAGATTGAGGTATACTTTTGGCCCATTGATGCCTGAATATGTACAGCTAGATAGATCAAAACTTGGTCAAATTTTATTCAATCTTATTGGTAATGCTGTGAAATTTACACCCGAAGAGGGGGAGATTAGTATTCAAATCAATGGTGAACTATTTATGGACACCAATGTCATTCTTCATTTTACTATCAAAGACTCAGGGATTGGAATTGCGGCAGATAAGATCAGTTCTTTGACTCAGCCATTTGTACAAGCAGATGGAAGTACTACAAGAGAATACAAAGGTACTGGTCTTGGACTTGCCATTTCAGAGAAATTGATCGAATTGATGGGGGGGGAGTTGAATATTACTAGCGAGCTTGGCAAAGGATCAGTTTTTTCATTCAATGTATATGGAACAGTTTGGCTGGAAGATGAGCATGATCTCAGCGAATTGGCAGAGCAAAAATCAGAAGAGTTTGAGTGGTTTGATATGGCTAAGGACTATCCAGTAGATATCTTATTGGTAGAGGATAATGAAACCAATCTGAAATTTATGCAGATGCTGATGAAAGAGCTCGGGTATGAAATTACTATTGCCAAAAATGGCGTAGAGGCTGTTTCAGCTGTACGAGAAAATCACTATGACCTTGTACTGATGGATATCCAAATGCCTAAAATGAATGGACTAGAGGCTACAGAGATTATTCGACAAATGGAAGATGAAAAGAAATTTGTTCCGATCATTGGTTTGTCAGCAAATGCTTTTCAGGAAGACATCAATAAAGCTATATCAATAGGCATGGATGGCTATCTCACAAAACCTGTCCAAGTCCAAGAGATTGCACTAACTATCAAAAAACATCATCAGTTGAAAATAAAAAAAGAGGCGCTTTAGGCCTCTTTTTTCAAGTTTTAAAGTTCTGTTTCTAAATTGAAGGCTTCCAAGTAGTCAGCGACTCTTCTCACGAACATGCCGCCGAGAGAACCGTCTACTACCCGGTGGTCGTAGGAGTGCGACAGGAACATTTTATGTCTGATGGCTATGACATCTCCTGTTGGTGTCTCTACTACAGCAGGTTTTTTGGTGATCGCACCTACTGCAAGGATTGCTACTTGCGGCTGCATGATGATCGGTGTACCCATGACGTTGCCAAATGAACCCACATTAGAAATGGTATATGTTCCTCCTCCTAGCTCGTCTGGGGAAAGTTTGTTGTTTCTAGCTCTTGTTGCTAAGTCATTTACTTTCTTAGAAAGACCAGTCAAGTTGAATTGATCGGCATTTTTGATGTTAGGTACGATCAAATTTCCTGATGGCAATGCCACCGCTATTCCAATATTGATGTCTTTCTTCTTAATGATATTTTCACCATCTACAGAGATATTGATCATAGGGAAATCTCTGATTGCTTTGGCTACGGCCTGTACGAAGAAAGGGGTAAAAGTAAGTGCTTCACCTTCTTTTTTCTTGTAGGCATCTTTCACTTTATTTCTCCAAAGTACGATATTGGTTACATCTGCTTCCACAAAAGAAGTCACATGTGGAGAAATACGCTTGGAGTCAAGCATCCTTTGAGCAATCATTTTTCGCATTCTGTCCATTTCGATGATTTCGTCATGGGCAGAAATACTCACATCTACCTTAGGCATAGGTGCGCTCGCTGATGGTTTTGGGGCAGTAGCTTGTGGAGTAGGTTGTTGTTGTCCCCTGTTTTTGAGGTAGGCAAGCATATCATTTTTGGTGACTCTTCCATCCTTTCCTGTACCTGAGATTGAAGCCAATTCAGCTTTGGATATGTTTTCTTCCTTGGCAATACTCTGTACCAATGGAGAATAAAAGCGATCATCACCTTTAGAGTCATCTGATGAAGATGTCGAAACCAATGTAGCTGTTTGCGCTGGAGCGGCTGCGATCAAATCCTCTTTCTCTGCAACATTTGAAGAAGATGCTGGAGCAGAGGTTGTAGTAGCTACTTCCGCATCAGTCTCTATGATGGCAATAGGAGCACCTACTGCAACTACATCTCCTTCTTTGACTAAAATTTGCTTCAAAATGCCTCCATGAATTGCAGGGACTTCAGTATCCACCTTATCTGTAGCTACTTCCAAGACAGACTCATCTTGCTCGATTTTGTCTCCTTCTTTCTTTAGCCAAGTTAGGATGGTTCCCTCTATAATGCTTTCACCCATCTTGGGCATTACCATTTCTACAGTTGCCATGTTTGTATTATTTAATTGGGTTTATTTCTGACTTTTAAAATTAAATTTTATTTTAGGTAATACAAAATCATTTAATAAAATTTTTATTCTGTTTTTCCTAAAATACATAATCGTAACAAATTCAATGCTGCTACAGCTGTCAACTGGATGTTCAGCATTCTATCATGAGTCAGTTGCAGTTTTTTACTGACTGTTTTTCCTTCATAAGCACAAGCGATCCAAACCGTGCCAACTGGTTTTTCTTTCCAACCTCCATCTGGGCCTGCTATACCACTACTTGCCAAGCCATAATCTGCACCAAACATTGTTCGGATATTTTCTGCCATTTGGATGATAGTTTCCTCACTCACAGCCCCATGCTTTTTCAAAATCTCAGCTTCCACATCTAGAATTTCATTTTTGAACTGATTGTGATAGGGGACTAGTGTGCCCTGAAAATACTTACTGCTTCCTGGTATACTAGTAATTAGATGTGAGATATAACCTCCCGAGCAGCTTTCTGCCAAAGCTACTTTTTTATTTGCCTGTTTCAAAAGTCTACCAATGGATTCTTCCAAGCTTTCATGGTTGTAGCCGTAGATGTACTTGTCAATTAAAGGCTTGACTTGGTCGATCACTGTCTCTACATCAGCTTGAAGTTCGTCATAGTCATCTCCAAAAGCTGTCAATCGCAACCTGACTTGACCGAGTGATGGGAGATAGGCCAGCTTGATATGTTCTGGTAGGTTTTTTTCCCAGTCCTTAATTACATCTGCGAGCCAGCTTTCACCAATCCCTACTGTCTTGATTACTTTATGATAGATGATTGGGAGAGGGTAGAGTGATTTGATTTTGGGAATTACGAAATCATTCATCAATTTCTTCATTTCATGAGGCACACCAGGCATAGACATCCAAACTTTTCCATTTTCCTCAAACCACATGCCTGGAGCAGTTCCTACTTCATTTGGGACATAGGTACATTTGGTGGGGAGGTGAGCCTGCAATCTGTTTAATTCAGTAAGCTCTCTTCCTCTTTTTTCAAAAAATGTCCTTACCGCTTCCAAGGCTTCGGGTACCAGTTCAATGGAACAGTTAAAGTATTCTGCCAGAAGTGGCTTGGTCAGGTCGTCATTTGTAGGGCCTAGTCCACCTGTCATCAAGATGATATCTGCGCGCTTTTCGGCATCTTCAAATGCTGCCATCATGGAATCTCTATTATCACCAACGGTCGTTCTTCTTACGACCCGAACACCAATTTTATCCAACTCTTGGCTGATCCAATGACTATTGGTGTCTATGATCTGACCATAAAGAAGCTCGTCTCCTATGGCTAAAATCTCGGCTGTGATCTCTTTGTAATTGGTCATTTTTGGGTAATCTTATGCTTAAAGAGAATGATTAGTAATGTGATTTTTAGTGTAATCTCTCGACTATCTAACTTTGGCTTTTCTGATAAGTTTTGAAAAGACTTTTGGGAAGAAACGCTTCAAGTATACCGCCAAAACTTCTTTTCCCCCTATTAGCACTTCCTCTTTTTTGCGATCTAAAGCCTTTTTGATTGCTTGGGCACAATCTTCGGGACTCATTCCTTTGTCCTGTGCATCATCCATTTCGTTAAGTGGAGTGCCATCAGCCGTGAGGGCATTGATGGAGACATTGGTGCGTATGAAACCGGGACAAATCATAGTTACCCCAATGTTTTCTTTATATATCTCAGCTCTCAAGGAATCAAAGAAACCATGCAGAGCATGCTTGGCAGCGGCATAAGATGACCTATAAGGGGAACCAAATTTCCCAACTAAACTGCTCACAACACCAAAATGCCCTGATTTTCTAGCTACAAAGTGTGGGAGAATCGCCTTACTCAAAGCGATTGTTCCGAAAAAATCAATCTCCATTATTCTTCTATCCACTTCTAGACGAGTTTCTAAGGCAAGGGATCTTTGGCTAATTCCTCCATTGTTGATCAAAAGGTCTATGTGCCCAAATGCCTTGACTGCTTCTGCTACTATTTCAGAGAATAGGGAGCTATCAGCAAGGTCTAAAGGGAGTATATAGATGGTTTCTGAATTTTGACAAGTTGCTTTTACTTTTTCTAAAGCTTCTCTTTTTCTACTGGATATGATTACTTTCCAGCCACCTTCATGGTAAGCCCTTACCAAGGCCTCGCCTATTCCAGAAGATGCTCCTGTGATCCATACTACTGATGCTTTCATGGATTGACTCTTTTGTAAATCACAAACTTGAAATCATACTCGTTTTTTTCATCCTTAGAGAATTGTTCTGACTGGACAATCTTCCAAGCCTTGGAGTCGAATTCTGGGAAAAAGACATCCCCGTCAGGCTCCGCATCCACTTCGGTGATGAGCATTTCATCACAAAACTGTATTGCATCCTTATATATTTGTGCTCCACCAATGATAAACACTTGATCTAAGTTTCTACTTATACCCAATTGAATCGCCTCTTCAAGGGAATTGACTAGATGATGACCCTCTGGAATTTTAAAGTCTTTATTTCTACTAATAACGATTGAAGTGCGATTGGGCAGTGGTTTGCCCATTGATTCATAGGTTTTTCTACCCATGATGATATGGTGGCCTGTTGTATGTTTTTTGAAGAGCTTCAAATCTGAAGAAAGTCTCCAAATTAACTGATTGTCTTTGCCTATTACATTGTTTTTGGCTTTGGCGACGATTAGGGAAATTTTCAAGACGGTATACTATAGGTTAGGAACACAAGATACCAAGGTTTTTGAAGGCAAAAAATCAAATTGTCAAAATGAATTTAGAGTATTCGATATTTTATGTTTTGGACTAGTTTGGAGCCATGCTAATTGGAAATGTTTTTTATTTATGACAACAGACCTGCATCTAAAAAATGAAAAGTCCATCAATTCTTTTAAAATAGATGGACTTTTTTTTAATAATTTAGATTGGTAACCTTTTCTTATTTATTTTCTCCTTTGAGGATATTTGGATAGTCCTTCATAATAAAACTAGAAGGGCTGTTATCATTGATCTCAGTTATCTTAATTTCGCTTTTAGATTGATCTTTGTGGCTTTCGAAATACATCTCCATCATGTGGCCATTTGGAAGATTGTCCATTTTAGTGCTTTGCTGCTGATAAGCTTTGGTGCCCATAAGAGGATTTCCTTCACCCCAAAATGATCCACTTCCTTTGATTGGCTTATCTGTAATCCAATATATTGCTTTTCCATCTTCTGATTCTGCAATATATTCTTCACAGGTATATCCATGTATGACTTTGCTATTGCCTGATTTGCGAATGGTGAAATCCGCATCTTCCAAATCGTTTTCCCAATCTGTCATATCTACTCCCTCTGACATTGCTTCAAAATCATAACTATAAGCCATGCTATTTTTCTTTCCATCGGAATCTATTAAGAAAATCGAAGCATTTCGCTCCATATCATAGATGAGAACGGTCTTGGCATTACTTTTTTTATCCTGATTTTCAAATTCCATCGCAACTGCATTGTCACTTTCAGAGATATATGTTTTCATCATAAAAGGGTCTAAATCTTTCCCTTTTTCATCTACACTTTTGACAACCATGGTTGTGTAACCGTCAAACTTATAAGTATCTGAAACTTCTACATCCATAGAAATTCCACTCAGGATTTTTTCCATGTTGAACCCACCAGAAGGCATGTCAGAACCATAGATGTTTTCAAATGCTTTTTCAAGTTGTCTTTGGGCGATATTCTCCGCTTCTTTTTCAACTCTCTTTTCTAAAGCATTACTAAGTCCTCTACTCGCTGCTTGCTTCAATCTGTTGCCAATTTGTGCTTCTGATTCTGCTGCTGATGATAAGAGAAAAATCAGTAAGAAAAGTTTTATCATTTTTTTCATAACAAATAGATTTTAAATAAGGGTCTAAAATTACCATTTGCTGTGATGAAATTCAAAAAATACGATTGTTAAATTTTAGAATCTATTAATGATCAAGGAGGTAGGCGGTAGAGAAGTGCTGATTAGGGAAAAAGTCTAGCGTCAAATCGAAGTGGTGAAATTGAAAGTATTTCTAAGTTGTCAAATTGAGGATGCATGGGGTTGATTATATAATTATTCTCCTCAGGTACCACAGCCGAAGGAACTTGAAGTATAAAATATTTCCTCTCCAATAAAAATTCGTCTCCTATATCTTGGGTAAAGTGGCTAGGAGGAGATTCTTTCCAAGAAGGATCCAAGTCCTCCATTGGGACTTTTTTAATTAACAATTCTGGAACTTGGATTTTGACCAATTGTAGGTCTTTGGGGACTTTAATAGGATTGATGTGTACGGCTACTTCCAACATGGCCAAAGATATGGAAGCAGCTGTGTAAAGTGCAGGTTTTCCTTTACTATTCCATCTTGCACCATAGAGCATGGCACCTTTTCCACTTAGGTCATTAGCGTATGCTTCTCTGCTGATGCGATAGACTATCATACAAAAATACCATGCTGAATCCTCCCTAGCTCGTCCTTGACTAAGTCCATTCCAAAAGAGGTGTCTAAGAGCGAAAAGGGAGTCTGTGAACCTAAAGGAATAGAAGTCTCAAAAAGCCATGATTTGAATAAATCCATATCGCCAAATACCTCCTCACCAAACTTGAAGAGCATGGCTAATTTAAGGATGCGCTCACAATGAATTGATTCAAAAGGCTTTTGGTCTTTTTTGTAGCGCTGCATGGTCCTCTCCGATACGTGCAAGAGGTCAGCCCAACTCTCTTCTGGAATAGGGCTATCTGCTACAATATTTGAGAAATCTTCATAAGCTAGACCATTGCGGCTGGTCTTTGCGAGGCGTAGTGAGAGTCTATCTCCTGCAAATCCATAGCTGGCAACGAAATCATTGACAATTCCCATGGCTCTTGATTTTTTTATTACATAACAAATGTCGGAAAAAATCAGACAATTGACAAGTTTTTTAATTGTTATTTTTAAGATAATTTATTGCCTCTCAGGAAGTCAGCTATTGGCATTCTTTTTTTTCCTTCTAGTTGTAGCTCTAGAATATTGAGGCTGCCATTTCCAGTTTGAAAAGTTAATTTGGATTTACCATCCGAATGATATTCTCCAGGCTTTAGATTAGTGAGTTTTTCATCACTTATCGCTGTTTGATAGATTTTACAGTTTTTATCCAAGAAAGTGGTCCAAGCTGCAGGATAAGGAGAGAGCCCACGTACCAGATTATGGATTTCTATGGCAGATTTGTTCCAATCTATTTCACAAGTCTCTTTGAATATTTTGGGAGCATGATGTAGAGCTTTTGATTCATCCTGAGGTAGTGGGTGAATATTCCCTGCTGCTACAGCTTGGATTGTTTTGAGTACCAGTTTTGAGCCTATTTCCATCAATCTTGTATACAAGGTTCCAATATTATCTTCTGGATGAATAGGTTCTTTTTCTTGGAATATGATGCTTCCTGTGTCAATTTCATGCTTGAGGAAGAATGTAGTGACCCCTGTTTCTTTTTCTCCATTGATGATGGCCCAATTGATAGGAGCAGCACCTCTGTAATTTGGAAGTAGTGATGCATGTAAGTTGAATGTCCCAAGTGGAGGCATGTTCCAAACTACCTCAGGGAGCATTCGGAAAGCTACTACTACTTGAATGTCTGCCTGATAGGATTTTAATTCATCGAGAAATTCTGGTGACTTGAGATTAGTAGGTTGTAGTACAGGGATATTGAGTTTGAGAGCAGCTTCTTTTACTGGTGAAGGTATTAGTTTTTGTCCTCTTCCCTTCGGTCTATCGGGAGCGGTAATTACTGCAACTACATTCCAGCCATTTTCGGCTAATATTTCCAAAGAAGGTACAGCAAACTCAGGCGTCCCCATATAAATAATTCGAAGGTCTTTTTTCATGCTATTGGAATTAGTCTAGCAAAGGTCTAAAGTTATCTGGTAACCTAAAATTAAAAACCTATCCAAAGGATAAGTTTTCAAAATATAAGGCTATTATGAATCATACATAAATATTATAAAAATTTGGTTTTCATTTTATAGAATGATTTTTACTTCTGCTTGTAATCTATTTCATAAAATATAATTTCCATAAAAATCTATATGTTTGGTTGAATTAATTGGAAACTATTTGGGGGCTAACTTCCGTTTGAATAAATATTTCTAGAAAATCTTAAAAATTATATAATTTTGCATCATGATTCAAAAGCTCAGAAATAGATTTAAGAAGCCTTTACAGTGTTTAGCTGTAATGATGGCCTTCTTTTTCTCTGTTTTAGCTGTTGGAGATGGTTTTGAGCAAGTTGAGGAGCCTGTTTATGTTGGAGAGTTTGTAGATGAAGCAGATTTTGACTACGTAGATTTTCCTACTTCCTTACTTCGTAATCAGTCAGTTAATAAATTATCCAAAGTTCAAAGACTTGAGATTGTCAAGATTTTTGATGTATTGGTAAATAATCTGACCTTAAATACAGAATTCGTTAAAATTTCCTTTTTAGGCTTCAGTGGTGAAATACCATATTTTCAATTTGTTTTGGAGAAAGTAATTGCCTCCAACGCCCCCTGATCAATTATTTGTTCGGTTTTATTATTGCTTAAGATTTGCCTAATAGGCAACACATCAATCATTTATTTCTTATTAAAATGAATTCAAAAGGTTTGTTTAAATCTTTTGGAAAGACTTGTATGTACCGTCTTTCCAAAATCTCTTTTGTGCTTTTGCTAAGCATAGGCTTTGTTTCCTGTCAGTCTGGAAATGGAAAAAGTCAAGATAAAATTATTTTGGCTGATATTCCTGTCTTGGAATTGCAACCAAAATCCATCGAAGTACCAAAAACATACGTGTGTGACCTACAAGCTGTACAGTTTGTAGAGGTAAGAGCCAAAGTTGAAGGTTTTGTAGCTAAAATTTATGTAGATGAAGGCCAATTTGTCAAAAAAGGTCAATCTCTGTTTCAATTAACATCCAATGAATTCAATGAAATGGTGAATTCTGCAAATGCAAAGCTGATGCAAGCAAGAGCAGAAGCCAAGTCCACTGCTTTGGAAGTGGAAAGATTGAAAATATTGGTCGATAAGAAAATAATTTCCTCTTCAGAACTTGAGTTGGCAAGAGCCAAAAATTCTGTATCCCAATCAGCAATTCTGGAAGCTGAGTCTTTGCTTAAAAATGCCCAAACTGGTTTGTCATACACGACCATCAAAGCACCTTTTGATGGGATAGTTGATAGGATTCCCTACAAAACAGGAAGCTTGGTGACGGCTGGAGATCTCTTGACCAATATCACTGATATTTCAGAGGTTTTCGCATACTATAAAGTCACTGAAAATGAATATTTGAAATACATGAGGGATCGATTGGAGGAAGTTTCAGAGTCTGATGAAAATGGCGATGAAGTGGTGTCTTTGATTCTATCTGATGGACAGACTTACCCTTATGTGGGTAAGCTAGAAACCATGGAGGCTGATTTTGAGAAGGGGACGGGTTCGATAGCTTTTAGGGTTCGATTTCCTAATCCTGACCAATTGATCAAGCATGGAGCTAGTGGGAAAGTTCAGATGGATAATATGCTCGATGATATATTTTTGATTCCTCAAAAGTCCACTTTTGAAATTCAAGATTATAGCTATGTCTATATTTTAGATAAAAATAATATTGTAAGGGTTAGGAGCTTTGTTCCCCTTCAAAGGTATGGAGTGTACTACATCTCTGATAGTTTTGAACCGGGAGATAGGATCATATTCGAAGGAATTCAGCAGCTTAAGGACGGGATGGAGATTGTTCCAATGGCTGTTTCCGAAAAAGAGGCTTACGATACTTTGGTCAATGCTTTTTAAAGTCTAATAAAGAGATCGAATATGTTTGAGTTATTTATTAGAAGGCCTATCCTTTCTACAGTAATATCTGTATTTATTACTTTGCTCGGATTATTGGCATTGACTTCACTGCCGATTACTCAGTTTCCTGAGATTGTTCCTCCTTCCGTGACGGTAACAGCCAAATATACTGGAGCCAACGCAGAGGTGCTTTCCAAAGCTGTAGCAACGCCACTGGAAAGAGCAATCAATGGAGTACCTGGTATGAGTTATATGACTTCCGTCAATACCAATGATGGGATTACACTTATCAATATTGTATTTGAAGTAGGGACAGATCCTGATCAAGCAGCTGTCAATGTACAAAATAGAGTGGCTACAGTTTTAGATGAACTTCCTGAGGAAGTTATTCGGGCTGGTGTGCAGACGGAAAAGGAGGTCAATAGCATGTTGCTTTATCTCAACTTAATGACTGCTGATACGACTCAGGACGAAAAGTTTGTCTACAACTTCGCAGATATCAATATTCTCCCTGAGTTGAAAAGGATAGATGGGGTAGGATTTGCCCAGATCATGGGTTCTAGAGATTATGCCATGCGTATCTGGCTCAATCCAGATCGTCTCGTAGCTTATGATCTGACTCCGCAGGATGTGACAGAAGCCATAAGAAATCAAAACGTAGAGGCTGCACCGGGCAAGTCAGGTATTTCCTCTGACAGAGATCCTCAAGCTTTACAATATGTGTTGAGATACACAGGTAAGTTCAATCAAGAAGTAGATTTTGAAAATATTACATTAAAAGCATTGCCTGATGGTTCACTTTTGAAGTTGAGGGATGTAGCAGAAGTTCAGTTTGATTCTCAGGATTATAACATGGTTTCGATGACTGATGGCAGGCCATCTGCATCGATCATGATCAAACAGCGACCAGGGTCTAACGCCAGAGAAGTCATCGATAATATCAAGGATAAAATGGAAGAGCTACAGCTTTCTTCCTTCCCTCCAGGAATGGAGTATAACTATTCCTATGATGTCTCAAGGTTCCTTGATGCCTCTATTTTTGAGGTTATCAAGACACTCGTTGAAGCTTTTATTTTGGTTTCTATAGTTGTGTTTATATTCTTACAAGACTTTAGGTCTACGCTGATTCCCGCTATAGCAGTTCCTGTGTCATTGATTGGAACTTTTGCATTTATGCAGTTATTTGGGTTTTCGATCAATTTGCTGACGCTTTTTGCATTGGTCTTGGCAATTGGTATTGTGGTGGATAATGCCATTGTGGTAGTAGAGGCAGTGCATGTGAAAATGCATGACCTGAAGCTCAGTGCTGTGGACGCTACGCTTGTTGCCATGAAGGAAATCGGGGGAGCTATTGTGGCCATTACCTTGGTGATGTCGGCGGTGTTTGTACCAGTAAGTTTTCTTTCTGGTCCTGTGGGTATATTCTACAGGCAGTTTTCCTTGACTCTAGCCATAGCCATTGTGATCTCAGGGATCAATGCCTTAACACTTTCTCCTGCCCTTTGTGCATTGCTATTGAAGCCTTCAGATGTAGAACATGATCCTAAAAAGGGCTTATTGCAGCGCTTTTTCTATAATTTCAATAAAAAGTATGATCAACTTGCAGGAAAGTATGCAGGAGTGATCAATCAAATAGCAGGAAGAAGAACGATTACTTTTGGTGCTTTGGTTTTATTCTTTGCACTTACGTACGGTGGCTTATCAATAGTTCCAGGAGGATTTATCCCAAATGAAGATCAAGGGATGATCTATGTCAATGTGACTACCCCTCCTGGCGCAACAGTGGAAAGAACAAGTGTAATCATGGATCAAGTGCAAGCTAGCTTGCTACCACTCGAAGAAGTTGAAACGATTTCTACTTTGGCAGGATACAGTTTACTGACTGAGACAGCTGGAGCTTCTTATGGTATGGGAATGATCAACCTAGTGGATTGGGGTGAAAGAGATAAAAATGTAAATCAGTTGATTTCTGATTATCAAGAACGCGTCTCTCATATCAAAGGGGCGGATGTGCAGTTTTTCTCCCCTCCACCTGTACCAGGTTTTGGGAATGCTTCTGGATTTGAACTGAGACTTCAGGATAGGACAGGAGGCAATCTAGAAGTAATGGCTCAAGTCAGTCAAGAATTTGTGGAGGCCTTAAATGAGCGCCCTGAATTGAAGGAGGTTTTCACCAATTTTGAGCCGAATTTCCCACAATATATCATCAATGTAGATCATGACAAAGCAGCCAAACTGGGCGTTTCTGTCAATGATGCGATGGAGACGCTTCAAAGTTATGTAGGGAGTTTTTATTCCTCCAATTTTATACGCTTTGGTCAGATGTATAAGGTGATGATACAGGCTGCTCCTGAATACAGAACCTCCCCAGAATCTATTTTGAGCATGTATACCAAAAATGATAGAGGGCAGATGGTCCCATATTCTAATTTCATCAATTTGGAAAGAGTTTATGGTCCCGAGCAACTTTCTCGATACAACATGTTTACCTCAGCCCTGATCAGTGGTGACGCTGCTGATGGTTACTCCTCTGGAGATGCTATCAAAGCAGTGGAAGAAGTCGCTTTACAGACTTTACCAAGAGGTTTTGATACAGATTGGTCTGGGATCACAAGAGAGCAGATCGCTTCTGGAAATCAAGCACTTTATATTTTCTTGATATGTCTTTTGTTTGTCTATCTTCTGTTGGCTGCGCAATACGAGAGTTATTTCTTGCCACTTCCTGTGATATTGTCTTTGCCAGCTGGGATTTTTGGTTCTTTCTTGTTCCTGAAATTGACAGGTTTAGAAAATGACATCTATGCACAAGTATCCCTAGTGATGTTAATCGGTCTATTGGGGAAAAATGCCATTTTGATTATTGAGATCGCAATTCAGAATAGAGCGAGAGGACTTTCAATTCTTCAAAGTGCTATCAATGGAGGCGTAGAAAGATTGCGTCCGATTTTGATGACATCTTTTGCATTTATCTGTGGCTTGATTCCATTGACAATAGCATCTGGTGCGGGAGCGATTGGAAACAGGACAATCGGTACAGCGGCAGCTGGAGGAATGTTGATAGGGACTTTAGTGGGAGTATTTATCATCCCAGGTCTCTATGTGGTGTTTGAGACCTTGAATTCAAAGTTCCGCAAAAACGAAATGAAGATCGAAACTCAAAAGGAAGTACAATGAAAATCAATTATATCAATTTAATCGTTGCTTTTGGGGTTGGTTTGCTTTTATTTTCTTGTAAGGCACTGAAGCAACAGGATCAAGACCAAGCTTTAGCTTTGCCTACTGACTTTGATCGAATAGCAAAGGGAGTAGAAGATTCTACTTTCAACGTTGCCTTATTGCATTGGGAGAATTTCTTTGAAGACGAAGAACTTCGCTCTTTAATAGAAGTTGCCTTAGAAAATAATCAAGACAATCAAAAAACCTTAGAGCGAATTAAGATTGCAAGAACCAATTATAAAATTGCTAAAGTTGGTTTTCTTCCAGAAATCAATGGTTTGGCTGGTGCATCATCAAGGAGATTTGGAGAATATACTATGGACGGAGTGGGTAATGCCGACTCAAACCTTTCACCTACCGTGCCTGAAGATAAATTGATTCCGGATCCTTATCGTGATTTTATCATAGGAGCTCAGTTCAACTGGGAACTGGATGTATGGGGGAAATTTAAAAATAAGAAAAAAGCAGCCATGGCCAGATTGATGGCGTCTCAGGATATGGCTAATCATGTGAAAACTTGGCTGATTACTGAAGTTGCCAATGCATATTACATGTTGGTTGGCTTGGATGAAGAGCTAAGGATTCTACAAGAAAATATCAGACTGCAAGAATTGGCTTTCAACTTGACCAAAGAACTGAAAGAAGCAGGAAAAGAAAATCAACTTGCTTTGGATCAGTTTGAGGCTTTGCTTTTGTACTCTAAGGGTCAGTTGATAGAAAGACAAAGAGAACAGAGATCAGCTGAATTATATTTATCTAGCCTTTTGGGTATTTATGACCTCGATCACAGTCGAAATGATTTGGCTGCAGTGAGTCTCGGCTCAAAGCTTACTCAAATAGGAATTCCTGCCCAACTACTTGCCAATAGGCCGGATATAAGAAGTGCTGAACTAGAATTACTTGCATCCAAAGCCGATGTCAATGCTGCTCGAGCAGCATTTTTCCCATCTATAAACCTATTTGGTATGGCAGGTTTCAATGCTTTTGACTTTGGGAAATTATTTTTTAATCCCGCATCAACTGTTTATCAGTTGGGAAGCGGCCTGATGGCTCCTGTTTTCAATAAAAATGCAATTAGGATGTCTTATGAAGCTGCTAATGCCTCCCAACGCATTGCCTTTTTGGATTACGAGCAGACCGTCTTCAAAAGTTATTTGGAAGTACTAGATCTAGTCAATTCAATAGACCAATATGCAAGTCAATCGAAATTAAAACAAGAGGAAGTGACTGCACAAAAAAGATCTGTGGATAATTCCAATGTGATGTTTTCTGTAGGCTATGCGAATTACCTAGAGGTAACAAATGCTCAAAGAAGAGCGCTGGAAGCAGAGATTGAACAAGTGGAATTGAAGGTCAAAGAGCTACAGACAAAAGTAAAATTATATAGGGCTCTCGGTGGAGGCTGGAATCAATAAGAATTAAATGAATAAAGTGCATATTTGGAGTTATAGCATTAAAAAAGTCTTTGCCAGTGGCAAAGACTTTTTTTTGAATCTCGAAGATCCCACTTAAAACTTAAACACCTTTACAGATTTACTCTTAAAAGCATTTCAAATATGATTATAAAATTTTATTCAAAAAATAGCTACTTGTAGGTATTTTTTGAACCATCATATTTGAATAGTGAAATAAAATATCAATAAAATTATTTAAAATTAATTTTATTTTTAGTTATTCCCGAATACTCTTGTCTCTAAATGTTCTTCCAGCTTGAGTTTCTCAATGCCATCAGCAATCCAATCTGGTGCTTCTTTTCCTTTGAGGTGATGGTCGAAGAATTCCATCATTCTTACGCTGTAATCCTTTCTGTTTTCCAACTTAGACAGCCCATGATTTTCACCTTTGTATTGAACCATAATCACTGGTTTTTTCAACCTTCTGAGTGCGTTGTAATATTCTATACCCTGAGTAAAATCCACAGCCCCATCTTTGTCATTATGCAACATCAGAAGCGGTGTTTTGACATTTTTCACATGATATACGGGTGAGTTTCTTTGATAAGATTCCCAGTTTTCCCACGGGCCTCCTGTGAATCTTCCTTGAGAAGCTTCGAAGATGGACATATTGCCGCCACCAGTATTCCAGTAGATCAAGTCATACATGGAGATCATATTGGTTAGTGGGGCTCCGGCTGCTGCAGCTTTGAACATGTCTGTTTGTGTGATCAAGAAGGAAGTCTGATAGCCTCCCCAAGAGTGGCCATGAAGACCCATTCTATTTTCATCGATTACACCTGTTTTGATGGCTTCTTTTACAGCAGGTAATACACACCATACTGCCGACATGCCAGGATCATCCATGGTATAGACGATGTCTGGAATAAATACAGCATAACCATTGCTAGTGTAGATATTAGGATTCCAGCCTGTCCCACTAAATCCTGGTGCATTGTAATTATGTAGTGTTTGAGATAATTTCTCGTAGTAGTAAATGATGGTAGGGTATTTCTTACCTTCTTCATAATTGGCCGGAAGGAATAGAGCTCCTTGAAGTTCGGCTCCTTTGTCTGAAGTATAATCTACCAATCTCACTCCAGATGACCATACAAATTTTGAGGCATCAGGCGTATTCTCTGTCAGCTGAGTTTGTTGATTGATTTGAGCATCGGTGAGATAGTATTCGGTAGGTTGATTGAATGTCTCTTTTGTGAAGAAATACACAGGAGCATCTTTAGCTTTTGTAAACCTATTGATATTCGCATCTTCCCATATCAATGATTTGGCACCAGCTTTCAGACCAGCTTTGCCAGGTTCTACTGATACGATTCCACTCTTTTTAGATTTTTCACCATAGCTTCTGAAGTACTGAGTTTGCTTCCAGTCATAGCCTTTTTCTTCATCATCAAGGACAAATCTGCTTTGGTATCTGATATTTTCTTTTCTGCCGTTTTGGGTTAGATTCACAGCTTTTTCCTTCGGGTTCAAAGGTACCTGCCAGATATCCCAGCCATCTCTCAAGAGTACATATTTGCTGTCATTACTCCAGCCCAATGCGTTTTGCATGGGTTTGATCACATTGTGATCATCTTCCTCATTTACAAAAGTGACAGGAATAGATTCCGTGATATTTGTTTTGCTATCACTATTCAAGTCGTAAATGTAAAAGTGCCCATCATAAGCATATAGCATCTTGGTGCCATCTGGAGATGATCTTGGGTAGGAAGCATAGGAAGGGAGATAGAATTTTTTGAATAGTTGCTTCCTTTCCCCATTACCAAGGTCTACGACATAAATATCTCTATAATTCTGCCCATCAAGATTGATATCCAGTTCATAAGCACTCTGATCTGCTCCAAGAGCAAATTTTTCCTTAGGCATTAAGGTCAGTTCTTTCATGCTATTATCCTGAAGTGCCGTATGCTTACCTGATTTCAAATCATACATAGCCCAGAAACTGAAGTTTTTGTCCTGATTTTCTAGCACTTGCTGCCTGGACTGCAATCTGCTATCCTGCCAATGCCAAATGGTCATATCAGGCTTTGTCAAATCCCCATTAGAAGTTGCTGGCTTGGATTTGGTACTATCTGCTTTCGCGATCGCTTTTTGAAGATCTGCGATAGACTTGATAGAAGAGTCAGCCATGATTTTTGCTAATTTTTCAGCCTCAGCAGCTTTGACAGAGTCTTGATTTACTTCTTTTTTGTCCTCTTTTTTTGCAAGAATAAGCGGATGTATGCCATAGAATAGCTTATTTAAGTCCTCAGACCATTGTGGTCTTCTGTTTGGACTGATGGTGTAGTCCTTAGAAAAATTCACACTATCCTTCACAGGATCATAAATAGTCAATTGTGGATTATTCAGGTTTTTGACACCGATTAATTTACCATGATCTTGTTTGTACTTTTTGTCTTTGACCATTTTGAGCAAAGCAAAAGCATCACCATTTTCAGTCCAGTTGATAGACTTGTACGAGGCCGCATCACTGTCCAAGACCTGTGTGCTATTGCTAGCCATATTCATCAGGTATATTCCATTACCGGACTGATTAGCTGCATCGACTACATAGGCCAAGTGGGAGCCTGATTTATTGAAAGAAAACTCCAGGACGTTACCTAGATTCTGTTTTTTACCTGAGTTCAATTGTACCAAAAGTAAATCAGAACCTTTAGCATCACCATTTGTACCTTCTTTGGTTAGGTTTAGAGCTAGGTGAGAAGCGGTTTTTCCATTGAAAGAGAAGTTGGCTACTTTTTCAAATTCAGACTTTTTATCTTCCTTCAAGTCTAAAAGAATCACCTTTTCTGGTAGTGGTTTACCCTTATTGGCTTTTTTTTCTTTTTCTTTCGGATACTCTTTGAAAGCGATCCACCGGCTGTCTTCGCTGAAGCTTAGATTTACAAAATTGGTAGAGCCAATTACATAAGTCTTTTTAGATTTTGGATCATCTGTTTTTTGGATGATCAATTCTCCATCGCTTTCTACTGGTAGCATGGCATAAGCCATCCACTTTCCGTCAGGAGACATTCTTACACTGTTGCCAGAGATGGATTTCCAAGAAGGTATATCCTTCCAGTCCATGGGACGAGGTTCTGATTTTTCCTGAGCATTGGCTTCAAATATGAAGACAAATGCAAACAGGAAGTAAAATAGCTGTTTTCTCATTGTTCTGTTTTTCATTGTTTCTAATTATGGGTGGGCTACATAGCGTTCGAAAAACTCCATGATTCGCCCGATTCTATCTATTCTTCTGTGAACAGCCCCCGACCTTGATAGCTCGTGACCTTCATCTGGGTACCTTACATATTCTACTGGTTTGCCGAGGATTTTTAGACTCTTATAAAGTAATTCAGATTGGCGCACACCAGTTCTGTAATCCACATCGCCATGCTTGATCAATAGTGGCGTTTGGATATTAGCCACGTAAGTTTGTGGACTGTTGTAATCCATGATTTCTTTCACACCTTCTTCCCATGGATATCCAAAATGATTAGGAACCAATCTCCATGCATTTCCTTCACCAAGGAAAAAAGTAAGTTCGTAAACACCTCTCTGAGAAAATGCAGCCTTGAATCTGTGATCATGACCTACTATCCAAGCAGTCAAATAGCCTGCATAGGATCCGCCTGTAAGGAAGTACTGATCCTTATCAATCCAGTCAAATCTATTGGTCGCATCATCTAGTGATCCTAGGACATCCGCAGCAGGGCCATCGCCCCAATCTCTGTAATTGCCTTTTTGGAAGGCTTTTCCATAGCCACCGCTTCCTCTCGGATTGGCATAGACTACGCCATAACCCATAGCTGTCATGACTTGGAATTCATGCCACATGGATCCTTCTCCCGGTCCCCACATTGCAGATGGACCACCATGCATTTGAAGGACGGTAGGGTATTTTACGCCTTCTTTTCTATTCACAGGCTCCATTACCCAATAATCAATAGTGAAACCCTCAGGTGTTTGAATTTGATGTGCTTTTGGTTTGGAGATTTTCTTACCTGCTAGCCAGCCTTCGTTGAACTTACTCACTTGCTGAGGAGACTTGTTTGCAAGGTCAGCCACATAAAATTCAGAAGGATTTTCGATTTTGATTAGACTGTAGACCATTTTCTGACCCACTATATTCAGGTTGCCTACACCTACAGGTCCTGTGATGATGGGATCGATTTTACCATTATTCGGGTTGACTTTCCAAAGTGAAGTACCTCCTTGGTTTCCTCCTGTGAAATAGATCGATTGGCTGTCTGGGGTCCATTGGCCACTAGAGATGCTCCTGTCTAGGCTTTCGGTGAGCCATTTGAAGCCAGAACCATCAGGCTTCATGACTCCGATCATGCTTTGGTTATAACTTGGCTCCTCTACGTTTTGTCCATTGATGAGTAGCCATTTTCCATCAGGTGAGAATGAAGGATTGCCTACACGGTGGTTATCCAATTTGAAAAACACCCCGGATGCTTTTGTCTTTAGATCAATCTTCCATATTTCAGCATGTGAAGTAAGGTCTGGATGCTCTTCATTTTTCAGTGAAGATGCTAAGATATAGCTTCCATCAGGAGACCACGTGGCTCCAAAGTAGCTTTGAAATCCTTGAGTGATCATCTCAGATTTTTCAGTATTGAGGTCATAAATACCTAGATGAGAAAAGAAAAGGTCTGGGCTCAAGTCTTTTTCTCCGAGGAAATTTAAGCGGTCTATTACTCTTGGGTCATTTTTAGCGGCATTTTTAGCCAACCAAGCTCGCAGTTCCTCCAAGTTCCCATCTGGATTTGGCTTGATTTCTTCCATGCCCATTCCGGCGTTGATAGCTTTATAATTAGGTTCGTCACCATATTCTCTGCCTGGTCTTTGGTGTTCCCATTCAGGTCTTCCGTCTATGGCCCAGATTGGGGAAGTGGAAGAAAATAAGATTTTCTTTCCATCTGGAGACCATTGTGGGCTGCTTGCCCCATTTTTTTCATTAGTCAAGACTTGACTTTCTCCACCATTCATAGGGAGGATCCATATCTGAGCCTTGCCATCTTTAGGTCTTACAAATGCGAGATGTTTGCCATCGGGTGATAGTGCAATAGAAGAAACATTATACTCCGCAGAAGTTAAAGGTCTAGTGGTGAATGGAGCATTCAAATCAGCTATAAATGCTTGGCTTTTATAGCTATATTGGTCATTTCCTTTGGTCTCGATGAAGTTTTTGACGAATACTACCTGTTTGCCATCAGGAGTGATTTGATGCGAAGATGTAGTGATGATTTTAGTCAAATCAGTGAGTTGAACCAACTCTTTTTCCTGTGCAATGCTGTATTGCCACAGCAGCAGGAATATCAGGAATAGTGATTTTGTTTTTTGTAACATTATTTTAATTTTAGTTGCAAATATGTTTTAAAAGAAAATGTTGTAGTTTAGTCGCAAAGCTTAAATTGTACATCCTAACTGAATCGAAGCTAAGATTACCTTCCAAGATGAACCAATTCCCCCAAATAGATCTAATAAGTTTTTTTGATCAAGTAAATGAGCCTATTCTGGTATTTTCACCAGACAAACTTGTCTATTCGAATCAATATTTTAAGCAGAATTTTAATTTATCCTTTGAAGGGTATCAAGATTTTTTCTCAGGTTCTGCTATTGAAGCAGAAATTAACAAATTTTTTCTTGATGGTGACTTACCGAAAGTGGAATTTATTAAATCACTGAAAGATAAGCGTGGAAATCTAAGAAGCTTTGAGTGGATTTTTGTCAGTATGCCCAATGCTCCTGAAGATAGACTACTTTTTGTGAAGGGGAGATTGATCAAAGATATCATGGAACTGAGTGAAAAGGCCAATCAATCAGCATCACAGAATGCTGATCTTGAACTGGTCAAATCTATCCTCCGATACAACCACGACATGGTAGTGATCTTGGATGAAAAAGGAGAATATAAATTTATCAGCTCCTCAATCATCGAGAAATTAGGGGTGGAACCGGAGAAAGTATTGGGAAAGACCTACAAGGATTTCGTCAATCAAGGTATTTTGGAGATTGTGACGGGTGATTTCGAACAACTCTTGAGAACAGCGGAGGAAGTGAATTTTGACTTTTGGATTAAGATTCCAGGTAGGAAAAAAGTATACATAGAGAGTTATGGTAGAAATCTACTCAAAGACCCACAAATCAGGGGGATACTTTTCAGTGCCAGGGACATCACCGCTTATAAAAAGGCTGAAAAATCACTTCAAAAGCGTTATGAATTAGAGCGACTGATTAATCGAATTTCTAAAAAATTTGTAAATGCGACGCAAGAACAATTAGACGAAGTTTTCAACGATTCTTTGCGAATACTAGGGGAATTTGAAAAAGCAGATCGTGCGTATATTTTTCTTTTCCATGAAGTTAAAGGTGAGATAGAATATGCTTATGAATGGGTGGCTGAAGGGATTGAACCACAGATGGAATACATGAAAAGTATCCAAATCACTGATGATCTACTCACCATCAAGTCTCTCAAGGAAGGGGAGATTTTTATCATTCCCGAAGTATCTAAAATGGATGATAAATTCTCTTATGAAAGAGAAATTTATTTGCAACAGGGTATTGAATCTGTGATTTTGATTCCGATTTTTTCTGAGAACAAATTGATAGGTTTCTTTGGTCTAGATGCTGTAGGTCAGGCAAGAGCCTGGCACGAGAAGGATGAGTATGTACTGCGTCAACTAGGAGATGTCTATGCTGGGACTTTTATCAATCGATCCATCAAAAAGCGTCTTGAGCGAAATGAAAACCTGCTAACTTCAACAGAATTACTTGCTAAATCTGGCTCTTGGAGATATAGTAATTCTAAAAATAAACTGTTCTTTTCCAAAGGATTGAATATCCTATTTGGAATAGATGAGCGTGTAGGGTCTGCTTCAGTTATCGAACTGGTCAAAAAGATTGATAAAGCTGATAGGGCTGGATTTCTAGACAATATCAACAAGGCTATCAATAGGCGTAGTTCTGTTTCTGGGGAATTTAATCTTATAGGAGCAAAAGATACAAAGTACATCAGCTATACCATTGAAGTAAGGAATATTCCAGGGACGTCTAATTTTGAAATTTATGGTTATTGTACTGACATCACTGACAAGCGGGATGCAGAAAAATACCTCAAACTCCAATCCCAAATCCTCGCACAGGTAAATGATCCTGTGTATGTGACAGACAATCAATTGAAGGTCATTTATATGAATGAAGCAGCTTTCAAGGAATGTCAACTTGAAGGTGAGACAGAGTTTGATGGGAAAATAACCGCACTTTTTGATTTTAATTATGAAGAGCAGTTTGACTTACAGGAAGTGCTAGAAGACCTTGATGGGCAAGATGAATTTAGAAAAGAGCTTGTACTTCAAAACATCAAAGGCAAAACTGACCCCTATGAATTATCTGTTCAGGTTTTTTGCAATGATTTAAAGGAACCTATAGGTTTTTCATTTTTGATTAGAAACTTATCCCAATTATTCAAGCAGCAAGATTTGGCCAAAAAAGCCAAAATGATTGTGGAGAATAGTTCGGCCATACTTTTTACAGTGGATCCCAATGACCATTTCAGATTGGTCTACATCACTGAGAATATCAAGCAATTTGGCTATAAGGCAGATGTGCTCTTGGCTAGCGGCGTGAGTATTCTTGACTTGATTCATCCAGATGATGCCGAGCAGCTGGTACATTACCATTATGCCAAAAAGGATGGTAAAGGAGTACCTGCCTTTTCAGGAGAATATAGGATTCGTAAGAAAGGTGGCACTTATCGCTGGGTAGAAGATAAAACACAAGAGGTGTATGATTCCAATGGTAAAATCATCTTACACGAGGGCTTGCTGCAAGACATAACCGAACGTAAGAAAAATAGGGAAGAAATCATCCGCTCTCAGCAGCGATATAGGGTCCTTGCTGCCAATATTCCATTGACCAATGTGTTTTTGATTGATAAGAACCTTACCTACATAGTAGCTGAGGGAACAAATTTCGGAAATTGGGGAATGTCTTCTGCTGATTTTGAAGGGAAGTCACTCGAAGAAATCCATAAATACAATCTTCACGAAATCAAACCCGCGGTAATGAGGGCATTGGAGAAAAGGGAGTTTGTCCAGAAAACCTTACTTTATAAAAAGAGAGTCTACGAAATGACCGTAAGGCCGATCATTTATGATGGAGAGGTAGAGTATGCATTGGGTATTGTGAGAGATATCAATGAAGAGTTTGAGGCAAAGGAAAACTTAAGAGCTAGTGAGGAGAAGTATAGGACATTGGTGGAAGAGTCTACCGAAATCATCTTCTCTTTATCCCTAGATATGGAACTGACTTATGTCTCTCCAAATGTGAAGCAATTCTTAGGGTATGAATACAAGGAGGTGACAGGAAGGAAACTGACTGAGTTTCTCCACGAAGATGATTTGATGGTGTTTTCAGACATCTTGAAATCCGCATCTACTGATTTCTTTGAAGTCAACCAATATTTGGAATACAGGCTAAAGCATAAGTCGGGAGAATATCGAGTTTTTAGCTCTAATGGAAGATTGATCAAAGATGAAATGGGCAATATCCGACATTATACGGGCATAGCTAGGGACATCACTAAGCTCAAGGAAGCTCAGCGTGAACTATTTCACGCCAAGGATCGAGCAGAAAAAGCATCTACCATCAAATCACAATTCTTGTCCATTATGAGTCATGAGATCAGGACTCCAATGAATGCGGTGATTGGGATGGCACATTTGCTGATAGAAGATGAACCAAGACCAGATCAATTGGAGAACTTGAAAACCCTGCAATTCTCTGCAGAAAATCTTCTTGGTTTGATCAATGATATTTTGGATTACAGCAAGATTGAATCTGGGAAAATAGAACTGGAGCGGGTTGCCTTTGATCTCTCTTTGGTGTTCAATCGTATCATTCACTCATATACCTATCAGACTAGAGAAAAAAGCCTAGAGGTTAGTTTTGATGTAGATGGTACACTTCCAAAAGTGGTGATGGGAGACCCAGTTCGTCTGGCACAGGTCGCAAATAACCTGATCTCCAATGCGATCAAATTCACTGAAAAGGGTTTCGTAAGGATTCATTTGAAAAATCTTCAAGAAAGTGCAAATGAAGTAAAAATCAGATTTGAGTTTGAGGACAGTGGGATAGGGATTCCAGAAGAAAAGTTGGGAACTATATTTGAAGCATTTACGCAAGCAAGTGCAGAGACAACTCGTAAGTATGGAGGTACCGGACTTGGATTGGCAATCGTAAAAAGACTCGTAGAGTTGTTTGGAGGGCAGATTCATGTGGCGAGAATGTCACATGGTGGCACCATGTTTAGTTTTGAAATAGGATTTGAAAAGCCCGATATACAATTGCTCGAAAGCAAAGAAGAGGAGATCAATACAGAGAAAAACCTATCACATGCCAAAATTCTCGTCGCTGAAGATAATTTGGTCAATCAGATCATGATCAAGAAGTTTTTGAGTAAGTGGGGCGTCAAAGAAGTCGTCATGGCCAATGATGGCAATGAAGCTATAGAGGCAGTATTGTCTCAATCTTTTGATTTGATTTTATTGGATTTGCAGATGCCAGAGAAGGATGGCTTTGAAGTAGGAGCGTTTATTCGTGCGCATGAAGATGATGCTATCAGAAATCTTCCCATTATAGCATTGACAGCATCATCTTTGTTGGAGGTGAAGGATCAATTGGATGCAGTAGGCATGAACGATTACATTCCTAAGCCCTTCAATCCAGATAACCTCTATGCCAAAATCATCAAATACCTCAATGTTTGATTTTACAGCGCTTTTGTATTGAGGTTTTTCAATTAATTTTGGAAGACAAATGCCAACTATGAAAAATCTTATTTTCGTCTTTGTATGCTTTTTTGCTATTGGAGGAGCCTTTGCCCAAAATAATGAAGGGAATAGGTCGACCTTTTATGTGACTTATGGACAGACGGGAGCAAACCTAAGATTGTTCAATGAAATGTTAGCCAACAAGGGGCTCACCCCTATGCGAAGTGGGTATTCTAACTTGGGGATGGGCTATCAAACAAGGTATAATGACTTTATCCTAGGATTTGAAATTTATCAAAATGCAGGTCTTAAATCTACTTTCAATGGATATGATATTGATTATAGGTCAACCCGTGCTTTGCTCAATGTTGGTTATGCCTTGACAGAAGAGGGTCGATTTCAGTTTATACATTACATGTCTTTAGGTTCTGGTTTTTTGAACTTTCAGATGTTGCGGGAAAATACCGCTCAAAATATCAATCAATTTCTGGAACAGCCTCAGCATGGATTTATCTTGAGAGACGGTAATATTCATAAAGGATCAAGGTATTTTACAGGTCTATTGACAGAAATAGGATTTCAGATGAGTTATGATTTAGACATTCCTGGAAGAGAAGAGGTTTTTGAAGTGATGGCAAAGTTTGGCTACTCTTTCAGTCCATTTGAAGAATCATGGGAATTGAATGGAATTCGATTTGGGAATGTACAGAGTGGCGCTTTTTTCAGAGTTGGTACGGGAATTTCTCTTCCAGATCGAAACTTCTTCTATCGTGACGCCTCTCTTTCTGCTCAGATATTGACGGGGTTTCATTTTACGCAGCCTAATCGATTCAATGAATCTCTTGAAGCAAATGGATTAGAAGCCTTCGAAGGGCGACCTAATAATTGGGGTATCAAAATTCTTGGTGAGTCCAAAGGTTGGCTATACGGCATGGATCTATACAACCTAGGGATGAAAGGTCAGGCGAAAGAGAATCACTCCCATACCCTCAACAGTGTAAGGATGTACGGGAATGCAGGGTATAAATTCTTTGAGCGAAAAAATTTCGAAATAGGAGGACTAGCTGGGTTGGGGTATGCGAATATCAGGTATACACTCACCAACAATATTAAGCCTGACTTTCCAAGGCTTTTTGAGGAGCCAGATTTTGACGGGTATTTGAGAAATGCAGGAATAATGGCTAAACCTGAGCTTTATATTGCTTATGGCATTCCTTTCACTTCTGAAAATGTCTTCAACTTACTCTTTTCTGTACACGGAGGCTATGAAGTTCCTCTCAGTAGATATAGATTGGCTAGCGTGCCTATGTATCAATACATGTCAAATTCCTATCTTCACTTCACAGTAGGAATTAGGCCTTAATCCCTTTTTTGTTGTAAAATCATTTCATTTTGTTGTAGTTTATTATCAAATTCTCCACGTTGACAAAGATTTTTTAGAAAAGTTGATATTATTGAGAATTAGGCAGTACCTTTGGACTTGCTTATCGAGAAAGACCGAGGGAAGGGCCCTGCGACGTCTTAGCAACCTGAATCAACAAGGTGCTAACTCCCATTCTGAAATTAGTTCAGAAAAAGATGAGCGGTAGATTAGATTCAAAAATCTTTTTTCCCGGTTCTTGCTCGCATAAGTTTTTGAATATATAGCGACAGACATGAATAGAACCGAGTTACTTCTTAGCCAATCACATAAAAGAATCCTTATCCTAGACGGAGCCATGGGCACCATGATTCAGCGATACAAGCTTACTGAAGAGGATTTCAGAACTCCTGAGTTGAGAAATCACCCAAAACCCCTCAAAGGTAACAACGATTTACTTTCACTCAGCCGACCTGATATCATCAAAGCCATTCATGCAGCATACCTAGAAGTAGGAGCAGATATCATCGAGACGAATACCTTTAGTGGGACTACAATTGCTCAGGCTGATTATGGTTTAGAGCATTTAGCATATCAGATCAATTATGAATCTGCGAAGCTAGCCAAAGAGGTGGCGTTGGAATATTCTGAAAAGACCCCTGAGCAACCAAGATTTGTCGCTGGCGCTGTAGGACCGACCAATAGGACGGCTTCTATATCCCCAGATGTCAACGACCCAGGATATCGTGCTGTGACTTTTGATGAGCTATCAGTTGCTTACAAGCAGCAAGTGGAGGGTCTCCTTGATGGAGGTGCTGATATCATTTTAGTAGAGACCATATTTGATACGCTGAACGCCAAAGCAGCGATATATGCTATTCAGGAGGTTTTTGAAGAGAAGGGTTTGCCACTAGATCCTAAGGAAGGAGGAATTCCAGTGATGATATCAGGTACGATCACTGATGCATCCGGTAGGACATTGTCAGGGCAGACTACGGAGGCATTTTTGATATCTGTATCCCATATACCCCTATTCAGTGTGGGTTTGAATTGTGCACTCGGAGCCAAAGAATTGCGGCCTTATTTGAAAGTCCTTTCAGAAAACGCACCTTTTAATGTCAGTGCTTACCCTAATGCAGGATTGCCTAATGAGTTTGGTCAATATGATCAAGATGCAGCAGAGATGTCGGGTCAGGTGGAGGAGTTTCTCAAAGATGGTTTGATCAATATACTGGGAGGGTGTTGTGGAACTACACCAGACCATATTGCTGCTTTGGCTAAGACAGCAGCAAAGTATAGTCCAAGGAAATTAGAATTTGTAAACGATTCAGATGAGTAAAATCAAAAATATAGATGTGATGAAGCTTTCGGGGTTGGAGCCTTTGGTTTTTACACCTGAAATCAACTTTGTCAATATAGGAGAGCGAACTAATGTCACAGGGTCTAAGAAATTTGCCAGATTAATTCTCAATGGGCAATATGATGAGGCACTGGATGTGGCATTAGAGCAAGTTCGTGGAGGAGCGCAGGTATTGGATGTGTGTATGGATGAGGGGATGCTGGATGGCGTAGCAGCGATGCAAAAGTACCTCAACCTGATTGCTTCTGAGCCTGAGATCAGTCGAATTCCTATCATGATCGATAGTAGTCGCTGGGAGATTATTCTGGCTGGGCTGAAGTGTATTCAGGGCAAGGGGATTGTCAATTCAATCAGTTTGAAAAATGGAGAGGCTGAATTTATCCATCAGGCCAAGACCATCAAGAAATTTGGTGCAGCAGTAGTTGTGATGGCTTTTGATGAAGTAGGGCAGGCGGATACCTATCAGCGAAGGATCGATATCTGCAAGCGTAGCTATGATATATTAGTTCAACAGGTGAAATTCAATCCTCAGGATATCATCTTTGACCCCAATATTTTTCCTGTAGCCACAGGAATGGATGAGCATAGAAAAAACGCTTTGGACTTTTTTCATGCTACGCAGTGGATCAAGCAAAACCTCCCAGGTGCCAAAGTCAGCGGGGGAGTGAGTAATGTGAGTTTTTCTTTTAGGGGAAATAATCCTGTGAGGGAAGCCATGCATGCGGCTTTTCTCTATCATGCCATCAAGCATGGTATGGATATGGGAATTGTCAACCCAACCATGTTAGAAGTCTATGATGATATCCCAAAAGACTTGCTTCAAAAAGTAGAAGATGTACTTTTTGATAGGCATGATTCGGCTACAGAAGATTTATTGGAATTTGCAGAGACGGTCAAGGCTTCAGATAAGAAAGAGGCTGCGGCTGAGCTATGGAGAGAAGAACCCGTTGCTAATCGAATCGAACATGCTTTGGTCAAAGGAATCATTGACTACATCATCGAAGATACAGAAGCAGCTAGGATTGAACTCAAAAATCCGCTCAAAGTCATTGAAGGGCCTCTTATGGATGGGATGAATGTGGTGGGGGATCTTTTTGGAGAAGGTAAGATGTTTCTGCCGCAGGTAGTGAAATCTGCCAGGGTGATGAAAAAGGCCGTAGCTTACCTAGAGCCTTTTATGCCAAAAGTAGGAGATGTGGATTACAATGAAGAGCAATGTAGCATCAAGAAGATACTTTTGGCCACTGTGAAAGGTGATGTGCATGATATTGGCAAAAACATAGTGGGTGTAGTACTCGCTTGTAATAGTTATCAAATCATCGACCTAGGTGTGATGGTTGATGCGCAAAAGATCATCGATGAAGCGGTCAAGAATAAAGTTGACATTATAGGATTGAGTGGTCTGATCACACCGTCTTTGGACGAGATGGTTCATGTAGCTGCTGAGATGGAGCGACAAGGCCTTCAAATTCCATTGCTCATAGGTGGGGCTACGACTTCGAGAATTCACACAGCTGTCAAAATTGATCCCGTGTATTCTGGAACAGTGATTCATGTAACGGATGCATCCAAATCTGTCCCCATAGCAGGTGAGTCCATCTCTGAAGAGACCAAAGAAGCTTATCATAAGCAAATCAAGGAAACGTATAGACAACTAAGAATCGAGCACGAAGCCAAACAGCAAGTGAAGCAAATGGCAACGTATGAAGAAGCCAAAGCTAATCCAGTATTTATTGATTGGGAGCATTACCAGCCTGTGGTGCCATCTCAACTTGGAACTACTGTATTGGAAGATTTGGACCTGAATATTTTGAGGCAATACATCGATTGGACGCCTTTCTTCAGCACCTGGATGCTTTCGGGCAAATACCCTAAAATCCTCCAAGATGAAGTTGTAGGTCAAGAAGCACAGCGACTTTTCAAAGAGGCCAATGACATGCTGGATCAAATCATTGCTGAGAAATGGCTTCAAGCCAAGGCAGTAGTGGGATTATTCCCTGTGGACCGTGTAGAAGATGACTTGGTACTTCCAGATCAGGGTGTGAGTTTTCATTTCTTGAGACAGCAAGGCAAGAAAGGTAAAGGTGTACCTAATCGTTCCTTAGCTGATTATATTCACCCTGATCAAACAGATTATCTAGGAGGCTTCGCAGTGACTGCTGGCTGGGGGATAGAGTCCAAGCTGAAAGAGTTTCAAGACAAAGGAGACGATTACAATGACATCATGCTCAAAGCGCTTGCGGATCGACTTGCCGAAGCGGGAGCAGAATACCTGCATGAGTTGGTGAGAAAGCAATTATGGGGCTATGCTCAGGATGAAAATTTGGATAATGATGCACTGATCAAGGAAACGTATACAGGTATCAGACCTGCGCCAGGGTACCCTGCCTGTCCAGAACATAGTGAGAAGCGGACGCTCTTCGACTTGTTGCAAGTAGAAGAAAGCATAGGAATCACTTTGACGGATAGTTTTGCCATGTACCCTACCTCTTCGGTAAGTGGGTTTTACTTCGGGCATCCTGAAAGTAAGTATTTTGGATTGGGCAAAATCGGAGAAGATCAAGTAAAAGATTATGCTAGAAGAAAAGGTATCAGCCAAGAGCAAGCAGAAAAGTGGCTTTCTCCAAATCTAGCCTATTCACCATCATTCAATATTCAAGAGCCCTAGGCATGAAATGTCCTCCAGCAAAGATTCTACTCAATTCAGCAACATTAGATTCTTTGAAAGGGTGGCTTAAAGACAAAATATAAGAAAATGAAAATTACAGAATATATCTCTCAAGCTGAAAAAACGCTTTTTTCTTTTGAGATCCTCCCACCACTAAAGGGACAAAGTCTCAAGGATCTTTGTGAAGGAATAGAGCCTTTGATGGAGTTTCAACCCCCTTTTGTGGATGTGACCTATCATAGAGAAGAATTTATTTACAAAAAGCATCCAAATGGCCTGCTCGAAAAGGTCAGCACCAAAAAACGTCCGGGGACTGTGGGAATATGTGCTGCGATCATGAATCGATTTCAGGTAGAAGCAGTACCACATTTATTGTGTGGGGGATTTACAAAGGAAGAGACAGAAAATGCCCTGATTGACCTCAACTTTATTGGTGTGCAGAATGTATTGGCTTTGCGTGGAGATGCTCCCAAAAGTGAGAATAAGTTTGTGCCTGAGCCTGATGGGCATGCATTTACCAAGGACTTGGTAGCTCAGATTATAGGGATGAATCAGGGGAAATACCTGCATGAAGAGACTGAAACAGGTTTTCAGACTGATTTCTGTGTGGGAGTAGCAGGCTACCCAGAGAAGCATTTCGAAGCACCAAGTTTGAAGTTTGACCTCAAGCATCTCAAAGAAAAGGTCGACGCAGGAGCCGAGTACATCGTTACGCAGATGTTTTTTGATAATGCAAAGTATTTTGATTTTGTCAAGAAAGTCAGGGATCTTGGAATTACTGTACCGATTATCCCAGGCCTAAAGCCTATCACAACTTTGGGGCAGATTACGATGTTGCCGAGAACTTTCTTCCTTGATTTGCCAGATGCATTGATGGACGAGTTAGAAAAATGCAAGACCAATGCAGATGTCAAGCAAGTCGGTATCGAATGGGCGATCCAACAAAGTAAGGAGCTGATTACAGCGGGCACCCCATGTCTACACTACTACACCATGAGTAAGGCTGACGCGACTTATAAGATTGCTAAGGAAGTCTTCTAAAAACCTTTGAGGTCTTTATTTATTCCATGCTTATTCACTTAAATTTATTTGAGACCTCGAAGGTTTGAATTAGCTGTGCCAAACCCTAGAGGTTCTTTGAAACCTCAAGGGTTGCCCAAGTAACCTTTGAGGTCTTTATTTATTCCATGCATATTCACTTAAATTTATTTGAGACCTTGAAGGTTTAAATTTATCATGCCAAACCCTCGAGGTTTTTTGAAACCTCAAGGGTTGCCCAAGTAACCTTTGAGGTCTTTAAAATTCATGTTTACTCACTTGAATTTATTTGAGACCTCGAAGGTTTAAATTTATCATGCCAAACCCTCGAGGTTTTTTGAAACCTCAAGGGTTGCCCAAGTAACCTTTGAGGTCTTTATTTATTCCATGTTTATTCACTTAAATTTATTTGAGACCTCGAAGGTTTGAATTAGCTTTACCAAACCCTCGAGGTTTTTTGAAACCTCAAGGGTTGCCCAAGTAACCTTTGAGGTCTTTATTTATTCCATGCTTACTCACTTGAATTTATTTGAGACCTCGAAGGTTTGAATTAGCTGTACCAAACCCTCGAGGTTTTTTGAAACCTCAAGGGTTGCCAAGTAACCTTTGAGGTCTTTATTTATTCCATGCATATTCACTTAAATTTATTTGAGACCTCGAAGGTTTGAATTAGCTGTGCCAAACCCTCGAGGTTCTTTGAAACCTCAAGGGTTGCCCAAGTAACCTTTGAGGTCTTTATTTATTCCATGCTTATTCACTTAAATTTATTTGAGACCTCGAAGGTTTGAATTAGCTGTGTCAAACCCTCGAGGTTTTTTGAAACCTCAAGGGTTACCCAAGTAACCTTTGAGGTCTTTATTTATTCCATGCATATTCACTTAAATTTATTTGAGACATCGAAGGTTTAAATTTATCATGCCAAACCCTCGAGGTTTTTTGAAACCTCAAGGGTTGCCCTAATAACCTTTGAGGTCTTTATTTATTCCATGCTTACTCACTTGAATTTATTTGAGACCTCGAAGGTTTGAATTAGCTGTGCCAAACCCTCGAGGTTCTTTGAAACCTCAAGGGTTGCCCAAGTAACCTTTGAGGTCTTTATTTATTCCAATCATATTCACTTAAATTTATTTGAGACCTCGAAGGTTTAAATTTATCATGCCAAACCCTCGAGGTTTTTTGAAACCTCAAGGGTTGCCCTAATAACCTTTGAGGTCTTTATTTATTCCATGCTTACTCACTTGAATTTATTTGAGACCTCGAAGGTTTAAATTTATCATGCCAAACCCTCGAGGTTCTTTGAAACCTCAAGGGTTAATAATTACACAAAAATTTGTTCCTCCAGACCTCTCAGCCTATCTTCAAGGTATGATTAAACTGATAGAGTGTCCTAGGGATGCCATGCAAGGGCTTCCTCAATTCATCGATACCGCCATCAAGGCAGCTTATATCAACCAATTACTTCAAGTAGGATTTGATACCATAGATTTTGGGAGTTTTGTAAGCCCAAAAGCAATTCCTCAGATGCGTGATACCGCAGAGGTACTTGAACTCTTGGATCTTTTTGAGAGCAAATCAAAGCTTCTTGCGATAGTTGCCAATACTAGAGGAGCCGAGGATGCTTTGCAGTTTGAGCAGATTGATTATCTCGGTTTTCCGCTTTCTGTATCTGAGACTTTCCAGCAGCGCAATACCAATAAGTCTATTCAAGAGGCTCTAAGTACAGTGGAAGAAATCCAAAACCTTGCAGAAGTCAAAGGTAAGACACTTGTGACCTACCTCAGCATGGGCTTTGGTAACCCTTATGGTGACCCTTATTCCCCAGAGTTGATCGCTGATTTTGTTAAACAACTAGATGAGCTGGGTATCAAAATTATCTCTTTTGCTGATACTGTGGGTACAGCCAGTCCAGCATTGATTAGCAGCCTTTTTGAAATTAATATCCAAGCTTATCCACACATTGAGTTTGGTGCGCACCTACATACCAAACCGGATGAATTGGAACCCAAGATCAAGGCAGCGATCAAGGCAGGTTGCCTGAGGTTTGACGGGGCAATCAAAGGCTATGGCGGTTGTCCAATGGCCAAAGATGACTTGGTAGGAAATGTAGCTACAGAATCTCTGATCAAAATTCTTGAAAAATGTGGTAGAACTCCAGCCTTGAATATGATGGAGTTCAACGAAGCAATGAAATTAGCCAATGTCGTTTTTGCCTAGTTGAGAATCTAATTTCACCGTTGATATGAATCTTTTTGTTTGTGGATGAACTCCCTTATACTTTCGGGTTCTTAAGTAGGGCTTGCTGAAAAAGTCTCAGGTATGCCAGATTCAAAGCGGGCGAATGAAGATGTATGCTTATACTTCGATTGAGCCCAATGAAGAACCTGTCAAGTTGCCAGGCAGGGATGGTATGCCTGAGACTAGCCTGAAAATTTCGAGTTTTGAAATTTTCAAGAGCACGCAAATCAAGCTATATCATTGAATAAACTTGCACTTGCTTAAAAAGAAAACACTTGTTAAACGGGGTTTTCTTCAAAATTTAAAGAATTTATTCTCCAATTGGCGTTTTTCAGCACGCCCTAAGTAGAAAATGCCAAAAATCAATCAACTAGTCACCCAAACCAGAATCTCTCGCAGGCTACACAAGTGGTTTGGTGTGCCTATTGCTGTTTTTTTGATTTTAGTTTCCGTGACAGCGATTATGTTGGCTTGGAAGAAAGAAATGCGCCTCATTCCAACGAGTCAAAAGACAAGAGTCGCGGAAGGTGCTAGCTGGATACCTGTAGAACAAATCATTGTAGCAGCGACCACTCATATGAAAGACAGTGTGGGTAAGAGCTATGAAATAGATCGGGTAGATATCCGGCCAGATAAGGGAATTGCCAAGGTGGTATTTAAGAGGCATTTTACAGAAATCCAAGTGGATGGCTTATCAGGTGAGATCCTCTCGGTCAGTCAGCGCAACTCTGACCTGATAGAAAAAATCCATGATGGCAGTATTTTGGACTTTATCTTTGGAAGAGATGGGGGCGTGAAGCATATCTACTCCACAGTCACCTCAATATTTTTGATACTGCTATGTGTCACAGGCTTGCTGCTATGGTACAACCCAAAAGCAATAAAGAAAGAAAAAGCGAGGAGAATAGAACGCTGATAACGCTGATCTAGCGGATTCACACTGATAGTGATTTTTGCAAACGTAGCGTTTTAAATCTGTCAGACGGTTCTAAACCGTCAGACAAATAGACGATACCCGATACCCGTCAGACGGTTCCAATCCGTCAGACGGGTAGAGCGTTAATCCTATAATACGGTTCCAAACCGTCAGACGGGTAGGTATGGATAAACCTGTGAACATCCGCCTTATCCCTTTCATCAGTGCTCTATCAGGCTTGCTTATTTGGGAAGATTCTCCCTATCTTAGTTTTCAGCATCATTGAGCACTATGGAACAAGAGATATTTGACTTTTGGAAGTTTTTGGCAGGGATTGGGCTATTCCTTTGGGGGATGAATCAGTTGGAGGGCTCTATCAAGGAATTGGCTGGAAAGTCATTTAAAAATTTGCTTCAAAAATCCACCAATACCGCATGGAAGGGAATTTTGATTGGAGCGATGATTACTGCGGTTTTGCAAAGTAGTTCATTGGTGACCTTGATGGTCTTGGCATTTCTTGGAGCAGGGGTGATCAATCTCAAAAATGCCATAGGGGTGATACTTGGTGCCAATCTTGGAACCACAGTCACTGCCTGGATTGTGGCGACATTGGGATTTAAGTTTAGCGTAGCAGCCTTTTCTATGCCTTTCCTTGGAATGGGGAGTCTGTTGTTTTTGTTTGCCTCAAGTAGGCCTATGCTCCGTAATTTAGGAGCTTTTACGGTTGGGTTTGGGCTACTTTTTTTGGGGTTAGATTTTATGAAATCAGCTATTGAAGCAGTGGCTGATCAGATAGATTTGAGCCAGTTTGACAAATATGGGCTTTGGATTTATCTCTTCATCGGTCTAGCGGTGACAGCCTTGATTCAATCTAGTTCGGCCATGGTGGTGATCATTCTCTCCGCAATGAGCGCAGGAGTGATAAGCTTAGTAGAGGGGGCAGTATTGATCATTGGAGCCAATATTGGGACTACAGTGACAGTTGGTATCGGTTCGCTCAATGGTCCAGCAGACAAGAAAAGGCTAGCACTTGCACATTTTCTCTTCAATTTGATCACAGGTTTGATTGTTTTTGCATTTATCCGGCCACTGATTGATCTGACGATGCAGGTTTTCTCCATCCATGACCCATTGATGGAGTTGGTGTTGTTGAATACTGTGATCAATTTGATTGGGATTTTGCTCTTCTATCCTTTTATCAACAAACTAGAAAACTGGCTTCGACATCAGTTTGGAGAAGAAAAGCAGCAAGGATTGGCAAGATATATTGGTAAAGTGAGTCCCGAAATACCAGAAGCTGCGGTAGCTGCCTTGGAAAAGGAAATTCATTTGGTTTTTGACATGACGGCTGATTTTATTTTTAAAATCTGGGAAGGGGACGGGAAAGAAAACAGAAACATGTCCATTTGGCGAAAATTGATTCAGCAGCCTTATGACCTACTCTCTCAATACAAAAACATCAAGCAACTAGAAGACGAGCTTACTGCCTATCATATCCAATTGCAAGAAGAAAATTTGGATGAAGTGTCAGCCCAAAGAGCTACTTCTCTGATGTTGGCCCTCCGAACGATGGTCTACGCTTCCAAGGACATCAAAGATGTGATGCATAATATCAAAGAAATGCAGGAATCAGAAGATGATCAGGTCAAAGAACTGTTGAGTTTTCTAAAGACATTTACTTTTGACCAGCTCAATAAGATGAAAGGCTACATTGATTCCAGTCATGATGGCGATAGGCCAGATTGGATCAGTATGCATGATGAGGTGTATCAAAATGCCATCGGTGAACTCTACCAGAAAGCTAGAAAGCACCAACCCGAAATCCCGATTTCTACATTAACCAATGTCATCAAACAAGTGATTTCTAGTTTGGATAATTTGGGCAATTCCATCATCCATTGGAAACATATGGAAAAAGTGGTTATAGATTAAAAAAAGCAGCAGCCTTTCGACTACTGCTTGAGGTTATATTTGGGTGGTTTTGCAACTTTTCTATTTCTTATTCAAACTTAACGCTGAGCACAGGGATATCGGACTTGAAAAGAACTGTTTCTGTAGCGCCGATCATGTAGGAATTAGCAGATTTCCTTTTGTTGGATGCCATACCGATAAAGCCGATGTTGTTTCTTGTAGCAAACTCGATAATACCATTTTCAGCTTCATGGTGATTGTAGACGTGCTTATGAATGATTAATTCCTCTTGACCTATAGCATACTTTTGCATTTTGTGTTCTGATTCCATAGAAGTGACAAACTTCTCAGGTGTATTGACAAAAAGAAAATGTACTGCGCATCGAAGTTGCTTGATCAGTGGCTTCATGCGGGTAAAAGCGGGTTTTGATTCTTCGTTGAAAAGTGAAGCAAAAGCCATTTTGCGCAGGTCATTGCCATTGAGTGGCTTTTTCACTGCTAATACAGGGCAATTTGCCTGTCGCATCACTTTTTGAAGGTTGGAGCCGATGAACTTGCCCTCGATATGTCCTTTTCCATAAGCACCGATCACGATCAAGTCGGCGGCTTGTTTTTCGGCCAGATTGATAATTTCTTCATCTGGCAGACCAACTTCGACCACGCCTTCTATTGGAATACCTGGAGATTTGTGGTCTATGATAAAAGCCTTGAGCTTGTCTTTGCTCTCTGCTTCTAAATCTATAATATCTTGATGTTTGGCTTTTTCTTTTTCTTCCAATTTCGCCCATTTGAGTGTGGAGGCTACTACATTGACACAGGTGATACTGCTATTGCCTTTGGAGGCTATTTTCAAAGCACTGAGGAAAGCATTCTCAGAGTAACTGGAGAAGTCTATAGGGACGATGATTCTTTTCATGGCTAGGATCATTTGGTTTCAATGATCCAAAGGTCAGTAATCTTTCTTTTTTAATTTATGACAAAAGTCAGTTAAAGTGCTGATTATATACTTGTTGTGCTGGGATGGTGTTTTGTATCTTTGAGTTATAACAACAAACAAACAACAATCATGACACTCAAAGGAAAGACAGCGATTATTACTGGCGGTAGTGGAGGAATAGGCTTGGCTACAGCCAAGACATTTTTGGAGCAGGGGGCGGCCAGCATTATGCTGGTAGATCTCAGGGAAGTTGACTTGAAAGCAGCAAAGCAAACCCTCAATTCTGACTCGGTATATACATTTGCGGCTGATGTCAGTCAAGCTTCACAAGTGGAGGCATATACCAAAGCAGCAGTAGAAAAGATGGGGTCGATTGACATTCTTTTTCTCAATGCAGGAATTGAAGGAGTAGTGAAGCCTCTGACTGAATATCCAGAGGAGATGTTTGACAAGGTAATCGCTGTGAATGTCAAGGGGGTATGGCTAGGGATGAAATATGGTTTCCCAGAAATGAAAAACGGAGGTGCTGTCATCATCACCTCTTCTGTAGCAGGCATGGTAGGTACTGCACAAATGATGGCTTATACCACTAGTAAGCATGCCACTATAGGTGCGATGAAAGTAGGAGCACTAGAGGGCGCTCCATTGAAAATACGGGTTAATTCTGTTCATCCATCACCTGTAGACAATAGGATGATGCGCTCTTTGGAAGATGGCTTTGCACCAGGTGCTGGAGCAGAGGTAAAGAAGAGTTTTGAGCAGATGATCCCACTAGGAAGATACGCGGATAATCAGGATATCGCTGACTTGGTTGCATTTCTCGCCTCTGATCAAAGTAAATTTATCACTGGTGCGACTTATGTAATCGACGGAGGCTTTACTACTTGAGCGTGTGGTTGGTTTACTATTTTAACAAAGGGTTGGGTATTTTATCCAACCCTTTTTCTTTTTGTGACTATTATCACTATTTTGGGTGTACAATCAGCTTTTCTTTATCACATGGAATTAGATTACCTCAAACAAAAATTACCCAACATCACCGACCCTAATTTACTTTGTGCCATGTTGGAGCAGGGGACAGTACATAAGTTCGATTATGGTAAGGTCATCACAGAGCCCGGGCAATTCATCAAAATGGTGCCTATCGTACTTGAAGGGGCGATCAAAATCATGCGAATGGATGAAGATGGGAGAGAACTTTTCTTGTATTATCTCGAGCCAGGGGAGACTTGCGCGCTTTCCCTGACTTGCTGTACCACTTCCAAACCTTCAGAAATCAAGGCTGTAGCTGAAGAAAATACCGTCATTTTAGGCATTCCGATTCAACTCCATGAACAATGGTCTGATAGATACAAGCAGTGGAAAGATTTTGTAGCCAATACTTATCAGAATAGATTCCAAGAAATGTTAGTGGCCTTAGATGCAGTTGCATTCAAGCGAATGGATGAGCGATTGATGAGCTACATTGTGACCAAGATGAAGCAATATAAGTCAAATGAGCTACATACCACCCATCAAGAAATCGCCAATGAACTAGGAACTTCCAGGGAAGTAATCTCAAGATTGCTCAAGCAATTGGAAAAGAAGAAATGGATTGAGTTAGGTAGAAATGTAATCTATATCCGAGATGACTTCGAAGAGTTGATAGCATAGTGAGTTGATAGTCTTGCAGTGGATATTTAAATTGAAATAAATTTTATAAATTTGAAATAAACATTTGAAATAATGCAATAATGGAAACCATAGTAATATATCCTAAAAACGACAAGCAAAAATCTTATTAAAAATCGATAAACTTTTTGATGAATTGAGGGTGAATCCCAAAACAAGAACAGGAAAACCAGAAAAACTTGAGCACTATAAAAAAACTACTTGGTCAAGAAGAATCAACTCCAAGCATAGATTGATCTACAGAATAGAAGAAAATAAAGTAGTAGTTTTAGTTCTTGCCGCTTGGGGTCATAATGATGACCATTGATTTTTCCTCAAACCACCACCTCTTCCTTCAAATTTCTCACTAATCCTGTAGATAAGTCAAATACCCAGCCATGGAGGTTGAGTTTGATTCCTTTGGCCAAGGCTTCTGTATAGACTGAGGATTGTTTGATGTTTTCTATTTGCTCCAGAACATTGTATTCTACAAGCCGATTTAGTTTTTCGTTTTCATCTGTTATAGCCTCTAGGTCTTTTCTATAATGTCTGATCACATCTTTGATGTTGGCAAGCCAGTTATCGATCAGTCCATTAGCCTTGTTTTCATAAGCGGCTTTAATTCCTCCGCAGCCATAATGACCATACACGATGATGTCTCTCACTCCCAATGCTTCCACAGCGTATTGCATGACAGAGAGGAAATTCAAGTCTGTGTGTGATACCACATTCGCGATGTTTCTGTGGATAAATAGCTCCCCAAGTTCAGTCCCTAGAACTTTAGATGGGTTCACTCGGCTATCAGAACATCCCAAGAGCAATGCCTTGGGATGTTGACCTATTTTCAATTCATCGAAATACGCAGCATCCTTGGCCAGTACTTCTTTTACCCAATTTTCATTATTGGACAGGTATTGATTGACGTTGATCTGGCACATTATTTTTTGATATTTGATTGAATTGCGTATGGCGTATATTTTTCCAGTGTTTTGGTATCCATGGTGTGCTCGTATGCTGCTACAGCAGAATTGTCATCTACGAATACATGATCAGCACCCACACATTCCAGGATTGCCCATCTGTTGAGTACATCTCTTACGGGACCTTTGATACTTGTCATGCAAATATCAGTACCCGCTTTTCTCCATGTATTGATCCATTCATTGAGTTCGTGAGCACCTGTACTATCAATATTGGTGACGGACTCCATGTTGAATACGATCATCTTTACCTGATCATTGCGCTCTTGAATCCATTTGTCCAGTTTGTCTTTGATGTATTCTACATTGGCAAAGTAGATTGGGCCATCGATTCTGACCATTAGTAAATTCTCCTTGACGTCTAAGTCCGAAAATCTATTGATATTTCTGTAGATATTGGTACCGGGTACTCTACCAAGCTGAGCCATATGAGGTCTAGAAGCCTTGTAGATCACCACTAGGAGGGATAAAACCATCCCTGAAATGATTCCGGTCTCTATCCCTAGTGTCAATGTGATGATAAACGTCGCCACAAGCATGGTGAAATCAAACTTATCCTTATGCCATAAATGAACTGGTTCTTTGAAATCAATCAAGCCAGAAACAGCCACCAAAACCACTGCTGCAAGAATTGCACTTGGTAAATTGTAGAATAAATCTGTGAAGAAAAGTAAAGTCAATACGATTAGTATCGCAGAAATGATAGAAGCCATAGTAGTCTTAGCCCCAGCATCATTGTTGACAGCTGTCCTAGAAAATCCTCCTGTCACAGGATAACCTCTGAAAAAGGCAGAACCAAAGTTGGCCATTCCCAAAGCGATCAACTCTTGATTGGCATTGAGCCTGTAGTTTTTATGTTTGGCTTGAATGGTTTTAGCCACAGCAAAGCTTTCTGCAAATCCCACAAGTGAAATGGTAAACGCTATAGGAAGCAGTGTTTTCCAAGATTCCATATCAAAAGATGGGGATGATAGAGTAGGAAGTCCACTTGGTACATCACCTACGATCTTGACACCATATTGCGTCAAATCAAAACCTGCAACCAATGCAATACCCATCACTACTGCAACTAGAGGAGCAGGGAAGCTTTTATGAATTTTCTTACCGTACTTGATGATGATGATTCCTATGACACCGATCCCAAAGGTGATCCAGTGAATTTCTCCAATGTTTTGGAATATGGCTACTGCCATTTCTTGGATGTGCTCCGAATTAGGTAAATTGATGCGGAAAAGGTGCTTGATCTGACTGAGTCCGATGATGATCGCTGCTGCAGAAGTAAAACCACTGATTACTGGGTGAGAAAGAAAATTGACCACAAAGCCCAGTCTCAAAGCCCCCATCCCAAATTGTATCAAGCCTACTAAGAATGCCAGTGTTAGCGCATAAATCAAGTATTGCTCTGGAGAATCAGCGTTCAAGCTTGCAATACCCGAAGCTGTAAGCAAGGATACCATCGCCACAGGTCCAACAGCTAGTTGCCTTGATGTGCCGAAAATCGCATAAAGTAACAAAGGAACGGTCACTGCATATAGTCCGTGGATTGGCTCCAGTCCAGCAAGCATGGCATAAGCCATTCCTTGAGGAATGAGCATGATCCCCACAGTCAATCCTGCTGACAAATCCCCTTGGAGATCAGTTTTTTTATAATTGGGCAACCATTCCAAAATAGGAAGGAATCCCTTAAGCTTATTTGCAAACGTATTGTTCATAGTCTAAATTCTATTTGAAGATAGTAAAAATCAGGCTAGCCATCAGCATTTCCTGAAATCACCCTACAAAAGTCAGAAGTATTGAGAAAAGGTTTGGTGATGTTTGTTACATCTGATGCGATGTTTTATAAATTTTCAAATCTTGGATATTTTTTGTCTTTGTAACTTTTATCACTTCATTGATTTACAGAAATTCACATTTTTGCTTTGTGACATATTGATTATTCAATCTACCTTATATTATTGGTAGTTTGATGCAAACACTAACATTCAAAAATGAAAAAATCAAGAAGAAGTTTTATTGCCAAATTGGGCGCACTCAGTGCAGGAACAGGTTTGATCTCTTTAGCTCCTGGTTGTGCCAATGAAACTCAAAAACAAGCCGTAGATTTAGACGATAGCCCAAAAGCAAACTTTAAAGTCAGCATTTTCCAAACCACGGATGTTCATTGTCAGATTCATCCGCATGATGAACTTTATTGGGAGAATGGCGAGTCTGTTTTCAAAAAAGCTGGAGGGTATGCTAATTTACATACATTCATTCAACAAGAACGTGCCAAAGTTGAAAATTCATTTTTGATTGATACAGGCGATATGTTCCAAGGCTCTATGCTTTCTGTAAAGACTGAAGGTGAAGCCATGGTGCCCATACTCAATGCCATGAGTTATGATCTCTATCTACCAGGTAACTGGGAAGTGGTCTACTACAAAAAATCCATGCAAGACCTTCTTGGTTCACTTAATGCACCTAAGGTATGTGCCAATATGTACCATGATTTGGGAAATGGACAAAAAGGAGAGTTGATTTTTCCCCCATATTATATATGGAGAGTCAATGGGGTGAAAATCGGATTTTTGGGATACAATGATCACCTAGTTCCAAATCGACAATCTCCAAATTACAGTGAGGGTATCATTTTCACCAAGCCAGAAGACAATGTAGCCCATTATGTGGATGTGTTGAAAAATCAAGAGAAATGTGCTTTTGTGGCAATTGTGTCACATATAGGCCTTTCTCAAGAGATAGCTCTCGCAAATAATCCGGCTGCCCAAGGAGTAGACTACATTCTAGGAGCGGATACACACGAACGAGTTAGAAAACCTATTCAAGGCAAATATGCGAAAGTAGTACAGCCGGGTGCCTTCGGTTCGTTTCTAGGGAAATTGGAGCTGACTTTTGAAGATGGTAAGGTCGTCAAAGATGAATACGAGCTCTTGGATGTGCTAGCTGATGAGATCAAAGACTCTGAAAAAATAACTAACATCATCGAGCAAGTAGAAGCGCCTTTTAAATCAGACATTGAAAAAGTAGTAGGCTATTCTACCATACCTCTTTATCGGTATTTTGTCATCGAGAATCCCATCGATCAGATGGTGCTGGATGCTTTGAGTTGGAAGATGCCAGATATAGATATTGTATTATCCAATGGATTCCGATTCTGTCCGCCGAATACTACTCCGGATGAGACAGGTAATATCCCGATCACCAGGGGGAATGTATACGACATGTTGCCAGTGGATAGCATTGTGAGAACAGGCAGGGTCACAGGGCTCCAGCTGATAAATTGGTTGGAGAAGGAATTGAACAATGTCTTTGCCGAAGATGCCTCAAAGCGATTTGGAGGCTGGGTGATTAAGTTTCAAGGAATGGAAGTGGAATTTTACGCTTTTGGAGATGAAGGGAAGCGTGTAAAATCAGTGACTGTAAAAGGTGAACCCTTGGAATTGACCAAGACCTATTCGATCAGTGCCTGTGAAAGAGACGGAGATCCAGCCGATGTGATCTGTAGAATGAACAATGTACAGAACGTAGTCAATAAAGATTTGACGTTACATCAAGTGATGTTGGAATATTTGGCTGAAAATTCTCCCGTGACGCCTACACCAAAGGGCGCGGCAAAGGCATTAGATGCCCCAGCTACACTTTTGACACAAGTTTCTGGTGTTGATTATCAATTCAGGTAGTGAAAAAATCAAGATTATTATACCGTAACCTTATTAAACTAAGCCGTCAGCAGGATGCTGACGGCTTTTTGTTTATCTTCTTTTGAACCTATTTTCAGGTCGTCTATCTCCTGATTTATTATTTCTAGGAGGTCTTTGTTGTTTTGGTGCTGGACCAGTTACTTTACCAGTGAATGGATAGGGATGGTCCGTGATCTCAGGAATTCTTTTCCCGATCAACTTTTCAATATCCTTCAATTCCTTGTGTTGTTCTTCGTCACAGATGGATACAGCGATTCCTGAGTTGCCAGCTCTACCTGTTCTACCGATTCGGTGCACGTAAGTTTCAGATACATTGGGCAGGTCAAAATTGATGACATGCGCTAGCTCGTCAATATCAATTCCCCTAGCGGCAATATCTGTAGCTACGAGTACTTTGAGTTTACCAGATTTGAAATCTTTAAGCGCATTTTGTCTTTGGTTTTGGCTTTTGTTGCCATGTATTGCAGCAGCTTTGATGTCATCCCTTTGTAAGTATTTTACTACTTTATCTGCACCATGTTTGGTTCTAGTGAATACTAATGCTGTCTCAATATCGAGCGTCTCCAATAAATGCTTGAGCAATTTAGGCTTATCACTCTTTGCAGTGTAATATAGCCTCTGATCAATTTTATCAACTGTCGATGAAGGTGGTGTTACCTCTACTTTCGCGGGATTGGTCAATAGCCTGTCTGCAAGTACCTGAATTTCTGGAGGCATGGTAGCAGAGAAAAACAAGGTTTGTCTTTTGGCAGGAAGTAGCGCAATGATCTTCTTGATGTCATGAATAAAACCCATATCAAGCATCCGATCAGCTTCATCAAGGACGAAAAACTGCAATTGTCTCAGGTCTACGAATTTCTGGTTGATCAAATCCAATAATCTTCCTGGAGTAGCTACGAGGATATCTACACCCCTTTTCAAGGCAGCAGTTTGTGGATTTTGGTTGACCCCGCCGAATATCACCGTATGTCTTAGGCTCGTGAATTTGCTATACGCTGCAAGACTCTCATCTATCTGTATCGCCAGTTCTCTGGTAGGAGTGAGGATCAATGCTTTGATGCCGAATCTTTGCTTTTTTTGCTCATGAAGCAACTGAATCATGGGGATTGAGAATGCGGCTGTTTTACCTGTGCCCGTTTGAGCACAGCCTAGAAGATCCCTCTTTTCAAGGATCAATGGAATCGCCTGCTTTTGAATAGGTGTAGGCGTAGTGTACCCTTCCAAAGCCAAAGCTTTCAGGATAGGGTCAATAAGGTTAAGATTTTTGAATGCCATTTGGCTGTGTGTAATGATGCTGCAAAAGATGTTGTATGGTCTATGACAGCAGGAAATGTTCTATTAAAGCGACCTACAACTGGTCGATCTTTTTACAAAGTGCTGTAAAGATACAATAAATATATTTAGGAAGATTGAGCTTAGTATTTTGATCAAACTAACGTAAAAGAGAATTGTAAAAGAATGTCTAGTAATGAGCTTACATGATTATCCGCTTACTTACAAGTAGAACCTAAATAATGGAACAAACCTATGATTTATAACCAATATCAATAAATATCCAATATCAATTAGTATCGGATTTATCTAGGCTCTTATTTAAATTAGTTAGTTGTATAATTGCGGATATACACGTGAGCTGATATCTTCAAGCTCGTAACTTAATTTTTGATCAGGTTCTTTCCTAAAATGGGCTGAATCAATTCACCATAGATTTTACTTTGATTTTTCTCGATGATATCCCAAGGTTCCAGAAGTGGCTCGTCGGAAAGATCAAATGTCCCGTAGTGCATGGGAATAAAATAGCTGCCTTCGAGGACATTGAAAGCTTCAATAGCGTCATTTGGGCTGATGTGGGCCTGATGCATAAACCACTCTGGTTTATATGCTCCAATTCCCATCAAGCAGTATTCAGGTGACCCCAAAGTATTTTTGATGTCATTGAAATGTGGCCCAGCACCACTATCACCCATGAAGTAGATGCTTTGGTTCTTACTTTGAATATAGAACCCACCCCATAGACTTTTCTGGTCGTCATTAAGCCAGCGCTTGGACCAATGTCTACTGGGAACATAATGGATGACTAGATCAGAATCATTTAAATTGTATGCTTGATACCAACCTGCTTCTTGTACTTCTTGCTTATCTATCCAAGAGTTGATAACCGAATTTACCCCAAGACCAGTTAGGATTTTAAGCTTTGGGTTTTGCTCAGAAAGCCATTTGATGCTTGATTTATCACAATGATCCCGATGATTGTGAGAAAGGAGGAGATAATCTATTTGAGGAAATTGTTCCAAAGGAAATGGCAGCTCACTTTTTCTTTTCAAAAAAAGATTGTCCATCAGCAACGGATCTGTAATAAAAGTGACCCCATCTACACGAATCAAGTAGCTCGCATGTCCTAACCAAATGATATAATCTTCAGAAGAGTTAAAATTAAATCTTTCTGATGAAACTGGTAAAGTCCTATCGTCTGCTTCTTTTTCGCTTTTTTGGGGATTTTTGCTCAATTTCCATTTCAATAAATCTTTCAATGAAGACTCAAATGGATGGTATAAGTTTTGAAATTGTCCGTTTCCATCAATGGGATTGCCTTGCCAGTCATTTGAAGGAGGATTGGTTTCAAGGTTAGGGTTTGAGGTGTAAGTGATGGTTTCTTCTTTTGTGTCGATTATCATATACAAGAACAAAGCAGGAATCAGAAGTGCAAAAAGGTATTTTGATTTCATTACACTTTCAACTGATTATTACCTACAATGGTTTAGCATTTTGTTACTTCTTGTATTTGTCATTAAGGCCCTTGCCTTCCAAAATTATAGGTTTGATTTTATCTATTCTTGCTTGTTGCGTTTCTATTTTTTTGGCTGATGCGACGTGTTCGATATATTCTTTTTGTTTGCCTGGAGTCAGCGCATCAAAATGCGATTTAAAGACCTTATCCGCACTTAAAGCTTCTGCCAAAAGCCCAGTCGGTTCCTTTTTCTCTGATTTCTTTGGGGTCCATTTGATCCCTGCTTCTTCATTTTTGATGGCTTGCGCGATATAGTCTATTAGCGTTTTTTCATCAATGTCAGCTCTAGATGTCATTCTCCATTGGAGCATTGCATTAGTTTTTTCTTCTTGAGCATTGACAAATACATTTTTATGGTCATTGATAAATACGCCATTGAAAAACCAAATACCGAAATAGTTTTTGAAGCCACTGATTCCGATGATGTTTCTACCTTCATGGGTGTACACATCCCCACCCCATTTGATGGTATGCTCCAATTTTGTTTTTTGCTCAACGATGGACTTGAGCAAGTCAATTTCTTCCTGCCAATTATGTTCTTTTTTCATGCTTCCGAATTTAGTGTTGGGTTTTGATCCTTGCAGTGGCTATCAAACCAAGCAAAGGACCTAATGCTAAAATAAGAAAAAGATATGGAGTAGGGATGGACCTTGCCATAAAATTCAAAAGCTGAATACTCAAAATTGTGATCCCAAACCCTAAACTATTGACTATCGTCAGGGAAGTGCCTTTGGATGCTGAGGGCGCATTTTTAGCTACCAAAGTGGAAAACATGGGTGAATCTGCGGTCACTGCCAATCCCCAGATCAATAAAAATATCAGGACTATTGATGGGTTGGGAATATTTAATACCAAAGGAGATAATAAACAACATGTGGCCGAAAGCGCCAAGGCCGTAAAGGCGATTTTTTTGGGAGGAACCACTTTTGATATGATACCTCCCAAAGCACAGGAGATTCCGCCAACTGCAATGATCAAAAATGACCAGAAGGAAATATCTAATTCCTGATTTCCTGAGATAGCGATCAGAATCACCGGTACAAATGCCCAAAAAGCATACAACTCCCACATGTGGCCAAAATAGCCAAAGGCTGCATGCCGAAAGTTTTTCACTTGGAATACCTTGAAAAATGCAGATGGATTGAACTTGGTTGCAGGTGTTCTAAATGGACCATCAGGAATAAGGAAATAAATTAGGAGCCCTCCTAAAACAGCCAATATGCTTGTAGCATAAATTGCAAATTCCCAAGGGAAAGCATCCGTAACACTCCTAACCAAATGCGGGAAAGCTGTACCCAATACAAGTGCACCTACTAGGAAACCTAAAGACTGTCCGAGTCCTTTTTCAAAATAATCCGCCGCTATCTTCATTCCTACAGGATAGATTCCGGCTAGGAAAAATCCAGTCCCAAATCGATAAAGAAGCAATTGCCAAGCCTCCATGCTTTGTAATGCCATCATTCCATTGAAGATCGAAGCGATCAAGGCAGAAATCAAAAAAACCTTGGATGGCGAAAACTTATCTGCAATGGTAAGCATCGCAAAGATCAGCGTACCGACAATAAATCCTATTTGTACTGCACTGGTCAAATGTCCCAAGTACGAGGCCGGCAATTGCAAGGACGCTGCTAGCTCAGGAAGTACAGCATTGCCAGCAAACCATAATGAAGTACAGAGAAACTGCGCAATAACAATAGTGGGTAGAATATGCTTCATGCAGTTCTCAGTACTTTTGGATGACTTTCATGATGACAAGTTAAAATCTTACATCCTGAATATCCTCCTTTTTTGCGAAAATACTTTTCGCATAAGGACAGAGTGGAAGAATTTTGATTTTCTGTTCCCTTGCAAAATCCACCCCTGCCATCACCAATTTTTCTCCCAAACCTTGTCCTTTGTAAGCTGGGTCTACTTCTGTATGGTCTATGATGATCTTGTCTGTCCCAGCTACTGAATAGGTCATTATGCCAATTTGCTTGTCGATATCTAGTAATACAAATTGCCCCTTACTTTCTGATTGTTGATGTTCTACTGTGATCATAGTAATTTACTTTTGATGACCATCAATTTTTCTCTTGTCATTTCATGCATGGAATAGGGGATACCTCCTAGTCCTTCTCCTGAAGCATCCCTTCCCCCAAATGGCATCCAGTCAACACGAAATGCAGTGTGGTCATTGACCATAACAGCAGTGGCGTTGAGTCGCTGAACAGTATCTAATGCGATGTCAATATCTTGGGTGAAAACTGCTGCTTGGAAGTGGTAATCTAATGCATTGGCCTGCTCAATAGCTTCTAATCGGTCATTGTAGCTGTAAACGCAAACCACTGGCCCAAAAATCTCTTCTTTGGACACTTTTACATCTTGTGGAGGGTTGAAGATTACGGTGGGAGCATAGCAGGTGTCTGAGATGCGCTTACCTCCACTTAGGATTTTACCACCTTTGGTTTTGGCTTCATTGACCCACTCTTCCACACGGTCGACTTCCTTGGGTAAAATCAATGGCCCAACTTCAGTCTTTTCATCCAAGGGGTCACCTACGACCATCTTATTGCCAGCTTCGGCAATTTTTTCAGCCACCTCCCTGGCTATTGAATCGTGCACGAACACCTTCTGCACAGATACACATACCTGACCAGCATGATAAAATCCACCTTTGGCTAATGCAGGAATCATGTCATTGATATTTGCATCGGGCTCCACGATGACAGGTGCAGCACCGCCATGCTCCAGAGCACAGCGAGTTCCTGGAGCCAGCTTTGATTTGAGGTACCAACCAATCTTGGCCGATCCGATGAAAGAAAGGTAATTGACACGTTTGTCTGTTACCAATTTTTCAGCAGCTTCATTGTCAATGATCAAGCATTGTACCCAGCCCTCTGGCACACCAGCTTCTTGTAAAATATCCATAAAGGCCATACAGCTTAGGGGCGTGGTAGAAGCTGGCTTGACGATGACTGGACAGCCTGCTGCAAATGCAGTGACTGTCTGATGGATGATTAAATTAAGCGGGTGGTTGAATGCTGAAATGGAGGCAACCACGCCGATGGGTTCTCGAGTAGTGAATGCGATTCTATTCACAGAAGCTTGGGTTAGTCCCATGGGAATTTGCTCACCGTTGAGTTTGCCAATTTCTTCTGCGGCTATTTTCACCCCATTGATGGCACGGAGTACCTCTACTTTGGAGTCTTGATAGGGCTTTCCGCCTTCTTCAGCTGCTGTCTTGGTGAGTTCTTCGATTTTACCCTTCATGATTTCCTGAACTTTTTCCAAGATTTCAATTTTTTTGTGGGAAGGAATCCACTGAGCTCTGTCCAAAAAAAGTTCTTGAGCTTTTTCTAGTGCCGTTTGTACTGCATCTTTCCCCAGCATTGGGATTTCTTTGATGAGGCTTTGGTTGTATGGGTTGAATATTTTTAGTTTCTGATTGCTCATAGTTTTTGTGCTTTTTCTTTCAACATTACATTCAAAATAGGGTGGTTGAGTGAATAATCAACAGGAAGGTCGATCAGTTTGACTCCATCAGAAGCCAAACATTGATCCAAGATCTGCTGGAATTCTTGATCGCTGTCTGGCCTGTAGCCCTTTGCCCCATAGCTTTCTGCATATTTGACAAAGTCTGGATTTTTATAGTCCAAGCCAAAATCAGCAAAGCCCATATCCTCCTGTTTCCACTTGATCATGCCATAGGCTTCATCATTGAGAATGATGACAGTTAAGTTGAGTTTCAACCTCACAGCTGTTTCTATTTCTTGAGAGTTCATCATAAATCCTCCATCTCCACAGACAGAAACTACTTTTCGGTCAGGAAGTAGCATATTCACAGCCATGGCAGAAGGAAGGCCTGCACCCATACTTGCCAGTGCATTGTCGAGCAGAAGTGTGTTAGGTTGATGGCAGGTGTAGTTTCTTGCAAACCAAAGTTTGTACACTCCATTGTCTAAGGTGATGACATCCTTGGAGTCAAGCTTTTTTCTCAGCAGGTTGACCAATCGCTGTGGAAGCATGGGGAAGCGCGTATCCTCAAAATACTTGCTCAGATGCCCTGCAACTTCTTTCTTTACTTTTTCATATAACTCAAAGTTCCAGTGAGTTTGAGGTGATAATTCTGCTGTCAGTTTTTTGACCGCATTGGTAATATCTCCCACTACATTGAGTTGCGGAAAATAGACTGGATCAACTTCTGCGGGATCAAAGTTGACATGGATTACTTTTTTACCACCTTGCTTCATAAAGAAGGGTGGTTTTTCGATCACATCATGACCTACATTGATGATCAGGTCGGCTTCTTCTATGGCAGCATGAAGGAAGTCATTGCTAGATAAGGCTGCTGTACCAAGGTATTGGGGATGCCTTTCATCGATGACGCCTTTACCCATTTGGGTAGTGAAAAAATAAATCCCTGTATGATCTACAAAAGCTTTGAGCGCCTCACAGGTAATTTTCCTATTTGCACCTGCTCCTATCAAAAGCAAAGGCATCTTAGCAGCTTCAATCATTTTGACTGCATCAGTGATTGCTTGATCATCAGGTTTGGGGATGATATGTCCTGTGACTTGGAAGACCGTATCCTCACAATCTTCCTGCGCGATATCTTCTGGGAACTCTAGATGCACTGCTCCAGGTTTTTCCTCTTGTGCTATCCTGAAGGCCTCACGGATTTGGGAAGCGATGTTGTTGCTATTGACGATTTGTTTGGTGTATTTGGTGATGGGACGCATCATGTCCACCACATCGATGATTTGAAATCTTGCTTGTTTGCTCTTTTTGATGGGTTTCTGCCCTGTGATCATCATGATTGGCATACCGCCAAGCTGCGCATAAGCAGCTGGTGTGACCAGATTCGTCGCTCCTGGACCTAAGGTGGCCATACAGACACCTGGCTTGCCGGTCAATCTACCATAGGTAGCTGCCATGAAGCCCGCTCCTTGCTCATGCCTGGTAAGGATAAGTTTGATTTTAGAATTCTTGAGAGATTGAAGGAGGTCTAAGTTTTCCTCGCCTGGTACGGCGAAAATGTATTCCACTCCTTCGTTTTCCAATGCTTTAACAAAAAGATCTGATGCTTTCATCTGTTTGTGGTTTGTTTTAAGGGTTCAGATGGAATGCTCAAAATAATTACTATTCGGATAGAAACTTGTTTTTGATGAGCATTTCATAAAGTATAAATAAGGTAAGATTAAAAACAAGATGTACTAATATAACTCCTTTATCCCCGAAATGATTTCGTTGATTTCGATTTTCTCTAAATGCAGAAAGTCCCAAAAGGGACTTTCTGAAATATTTTTAATTTAAATTATTAGAACCTTAATCCCACTGAGAGTTGTACCACTCTATTGGTAACCTCGGCGTCAGGCTTTACATCGGTAAGACCCAGATTATACCTTCCTTGTACGAAAAGTGGCCCTAATAAATGTAGTGTAGCACCACCTGCTAATGCAAAGTCAAAAGTATTTGAATCAGAGACATCCACATTTTGAGATTCACTCATCAAGAAAGATACTTGCGGTCCTAAATCCAAGCTTAGCCTGTTAGGGATCAAGTAGATTCTTGCCAATACAGGGATTGATAGGTAACCCAATTCATTTTTGAAATCTTCCTGTGCTCCTGCAAAAGTTAGATTCGACCCAACTGTCGAGTAAAGCAATTCTGGTTGTATGGAGAAATTAGAACTAATCCCAAGCTCAACAAATGCACCTGCATGATAGGAAGTAATGCTTTCCTGATTGAAATCCTCAACATTCCCAGCAAAATTGGCGAAGTTAGCGCCACCTTTGATTCCAAAGTTCAAGCCTTGAGCGTAAGATTCTGTAAAACCTATCAGAGCTATCAAGAGTGTTAGATAAAGTGATTTTTTCATAGTGTACGATGTTTAGTAAAAGAATAAATATGCAATTTTGAGTAAATACGATAAGAATATACTTAAGATCGATAATTTTAATCAATTCAACATTTTTCTTGCCAAAACCGCCTAAAAAAGAAAAGTTTGGCATATTTAGCCAAACTTTAGTGAAATCTATTTTAATGTTACCTCCTCGTGATTTGATTGAGGGTCAGTTCAGGGCTAGAGACCACGTTACTCTTGTTCAATTGTCTGTCTTGAATTTGTACATCAATTCTCAAGGTGTCATTTCTGAAAATTGACTCCCAACCAAAAGAAAGCATATTGTAGCGGATACTACCTTCTACAGCTTGTGTCCTATTGTCTGGGAGAATTCTTGGAAAACGACCATTGAAAGTTGTGAAAAATGGAGGATCTTCCCACCTGAACTCTTGAAAGACGCCATTTCGTTTGATAAAGAATTTGACAAAAATATTATTGTGATCAGGGTTTTGTTCTACCCAAACAGTATCTCTAAATACTTGATTGTTGATAGTTGGGTTGATTGCCCAGTCTAGCGGGTTGTAATTAGGGGCTCCTGGAGGTCTTTGGCTGTAGGTGATCACACTCCCTCCCGCGTCTCTGATAAAATTGATGGCGTTGAAGGGAGGATTGATATCGGTCGGATTGAGTCCAATATCACCTTCTGCATCTCTGAACCCAATGGTCACCATCAAAGAATCTGCACCTGAAGTATTGACAAATTCTAATTTTTCAAAGACTATTTCTGGAACAGATGGAAAGTTGTCCGGTGGAGTGATACATGCCACCGTCATGACTGCAAAAAGTAAGGTGTAAATCAGGTGTTTGATGCTGTCCATGCTTAGGATTTATTGATTAGGGATTCTACTCTTGTAAAATTGCTTAATTTTGAAATGACAAATTATAAAACGATGAATTATTTCAAAAGTTTTTCAGAAGATATCATAAATCTCCGACTCGATGATTTTGATCAAAAAGCCCTAGAACTTTTTCATTATCAGGCTCAATATAATCAAATATATAGCAAATACCTTGCTCTCCGGAAGGTTGATCCTTTTAAGATTCGGTCTGTAGAAGCCATTCCTTTTTTACCTATTAGATTTTTCAAAGATCAACAAGTGACCTGTGGAAATCCAGACCAATACGATAAGTTTTACTCGTCCAGTGGTACCACCGGAGCGATCACGAGTAGACACTATATTTGGTCTGAGGATTTTTATCTGCAACATGCCTTGAATCTTTTTGAACTGGAGTATGGCAAGATTTCTGAATTTCATGTGTTGGCACTATTGCCGGCATACATGGAGCGGCCAGGAAGCTCGCTGGTGAGTATGGCGCAGTATTTTATAGAAAAATCTGAGTCTGAACACTCGGGCACTTACCTGTATAATCATGATGAATTGTTGCAAAAGCTACATCTATTAAAGGAGAGTAATAGAAAGGTTTTACTGTTAGGTGTGACTTTTGCTTTGTTGGACTTGGCTGAGGGAGGATTGGGATTTCCGAAAATGGACAATCTGATCGTCATGGAAACTGGTGGTATGAAGGGTAGGAGAAAAGAGATGATCAGGGAAGAAGTGCATGCGATTCTTAGACCTGCATTTCATGTGGATGTGATTCATTCTGAGTACGGAATGACCGAGTTGATGTCACAAGCTTACTCCAAGGGCCTCGGTAAATACACCTTGCCACCTACGATGAAAGTCTTGATCAGAGATGTAAATGACCCATATACCATATCGCCAAAATCCCAAGGCGGTATCAATGTGATTGATTTGGCAAATTTTCATTCTTGTGCATTCATTGAGACACAGGACTTAGGCAAAATTGATGAAAATGGTGAGTTGGAAGTTCTAGGCCGGTTTGACAACAGTGAAGTGAGAGGTTGCAACTTAATGCTGAATTAATTTTGTATTCCTCAGAGAAATAGACATATTTGAAACAGTTATAAAAAGTAAATCTATGAAAAGGTTAATGATCGCAGTATTAGCAGTTGGACTTTTGGCTTTAGCTTCTTGTGCTTCTAGCAGACCATGTCCAGCTTATGCCAAAGCTTTGGACGCAAAAGAAATCAAGGGATAAAAAATATGCTGACTATCAATAGTCAGCATATTTTTTCACATCATCTTCGCTGATCACTTGCCCACCAAGGATCACCAAGCGTTCTACTACATTTCTTAGCTCCCTAATATTACCTGTCCACGGGAATTCTTGAAGCTTAGAAATAGCTTTTTTGTCTATTGCTTTTTTGGCAGTCCCATATTCACCTGATATGTCTCCCAAAAATTTGTCTACCAGCATTGGAATGTCTTCCTTGCGATCCTTTAGTGCAGGTACCTGAATCAAGATCACACTCAATCTGTGGTAAAGATCTTCTCTGAAATTGCCTTCCTCGATTTCTTTTTTCAAATCCTTATTGGTAGCAGCCAGTATCCTTACATCTACTTTGATATCTTTATCTCCACCCACGCGAGTGATCTTATGTTCCTGAAGTGCTCTCAGTACTTTCGCTTGAGCAGATAGGCTCATGTCACCGATTTCATCAAGAAACAATGTTCCTCCATTCGCTTGTTCAAATTTCCCTTGTCTTTGTTTGACGGCGGAAGTGAAAGCGCCCTTTTCGTGGCCAAATAGTTCGGATTCTATCAATTCTGCGGGTATGGCAGCACAGTTGACAGCTATAAAAGGAGCTGAAGCACGGTTACTTTTCTGATGAAGCCAATGTGCTACCAGTTCCTTGCCAGTACCATTTTGTCCTGTGATCAGCACACGTGCATCGGTAGGCGCTACTTTTTCTATGGTTTCTTTCACTTGCTGAATCGTAGCAGACTCACCTACCATATCCAGTTTTTTGGATAGCTTTTTCTTCAAAACTTTGGTTTCTGTGACCAAGCTTTTCTTATCTAAAGCATTGCGAACAGTCAATAAAAGTCTGTTTAGATCAGGTGGTTTGGGTACAAAATCGAACGCCCCTTTTTTGGTAGCTTCTACAGCTGTCTCAATGGACCCATGCGCTGAAATCATGATGAATTGAGGTTGCTTGTCTAAAGTAGCTACCTTATCTAATACTTCTATGCCATCCATTTTAGGCATTTTGATATCACAAAGTACCAGGTCAAAATCTTCTTCCTGTATTTTCTTCAAACCTTCTTCACCATCCTGTGCCTCTGAGATTTCGTATTTTTCGTATTCCAGAATTTCTTTCAAAGTTGCTCTGATGACTTTTTCATCATCGATTATTAGAATCTTTGGCATATTTCAGTTTTTGGTTTATTTAAATAAAAAGTGTGCAAGCCTATAAGCCGGGTTCTGTACTCTTTTTGTCTGACAAAAAGAGTGCCTGTCATTTATCTAGCCCTTGCTTCACAACAAGGATCCATCAACCTACCCATCCCGCAGAAAGACGAGCCGCCTTTTCCGAAATTGAATTCGGTGCGGGACCTATTTGGTTTTTCAACCCATAAGGTTTACCCTGCCCCTGGTGTCACCACCAGAGCGGTGGGCTCTTACCCCACCATTTCACCCTTACCCCGATCTGATCGGGGCGGTATATTTTCTGTGGCACTTTCTGTAACCAAGCCGTCACCAACTTGATCCCTTCCCGTTAGGAAGTATGGCGCTCTATGTTGCCCGGACTTTCCTCCCTCCCGCCAAGAAGCGGGACGGCGACAAGCCAGCTTGCACAATGCAAATAAACGCAAATTATTCAGATGTGATTCAAAGTATCTCTCAGATTAATCAGAATTAAACCTAGGCGACGAATTTGGTTTAGTTTATGGATTTGATTTTTTCTATAACAAACCTTCTTCCATAAAAAATAATTATGGCAATCTTTTAAGTCTTATTTGGATTAAGTTTAAATAGCATTTACATTTGCGTCGTTAATTGAATTAAATCTAAATAAGAATAGATAAGCTTTACGCCAAAGTATGAAAATCAAGGTAATTATCACCCTCTTGATGCTTGCGTTTACAACCGCAGCATTTTCTAATGAATTACTGATCAATGATAAAGATGAAAAAACAGTAGTCATTTCAGGTAAGATCAAATCTAAGGATGGAGAAACCATCCCTTATGCAAATATCCTAGTAGTAGGTACTGTGAAAGGAACATTTACTAACCTAGATGGTACTTTCCAAATTTATGACTTGGAGGATGGTACGTATACGATAAAGGTATCAGCTGTGGGATACAAAACTTTTTTCCGTGAAGTCACTGTAAGAGGAGGCCAAATCAGTGAGCTAGACTTAGTATTTGAAGAAACAGGTGTGGAAATGCCTCAAATCACCGTAATAGCAGATAAAGATAGGGTATTCTCTAAAGTGCCTGGATCAGTTACTTATATTGATCAAAGAGAGTTGAATACCATCTCTCCTATCAGTGGTAATGAAGTACTCAGAAGATCCCCAGGTGTACATGTAGTAGATGAGGAAGGTATAGGTATGCGTGTCAATATCGGTATCAGAGGTCTTGACCCTGATAGAAGTAGATCAGTTTTGGTTTTGGAAGATGGAGTGCCTGTAGCGCTTTCTCCCTATGGCGAACCAGAGATGTATTATACTCCGGCAATCGATAGAATGGCGGGAGTAGAAATACTGAAAGGTTCTGGACAAATCCTCTATGGTCCTCAGACCATCGGTGGGGTCGTCAACTATATCTCTCCAAATCCTCCACAGGAACAAGAAGGATCAGTTAGAATTCAAGGTGGACAAGGAGGCTTTTTCTCTGGTTTGGTAAACTATGGCAACACCTTTGGCAACACAGGAATGCAGGTTAATCTTTTGAAAAAGAGGGCAGATAACGTGGGACCTACAAAATTTGATATTACTGACTTCAATACCAAGTTCCTTTTCAATATCAACGAAAAATCTGAATTAGGGCTAAAACTAGGCCTTTACAATGAAGTGTCTAATTCCACATACATTGGTATCAATCAGGTTATGTTCGATCAAGGTGGTCAAGACTTTACCAGATTGGCGCCAGATGATCAGCTTGATGTATCGAGATATTCGATCAGCTTCAGTCATAAATACAGATTCAATAGCAATGTAAGGTTGAATACCATAGCTTATGCTTACACCACGACTAGAAATTGGAACAGACAAGATTTTGCCATCAACGAAAGCAACACACCTCCATCCAATTGGACGGGTGTAGTTTGGGGGGATAGGGATATTCCAGGTGGAGCTATCTTCATGAGAAATGGCACAGGAAATAGAAATAGACAGTTTGCCGTAGGAGGTATTGAGCCAAGGCTGGAAGTAGATCACAAGCTCTTCAATTTGAAGAATGAGTTGACAGTGGGTACGAGGTTGCTATGGGAACAAGCAAACGAGCAGCGTGTCAATGGGACCAAAGCAGGTGTGAAGAGTGGTAACTTGGTAGAGGATGAGGTAAGAACAGGAAATGCCTTTGCAGCATACGCACAAAATAAAATTGCACTTTCTGAAAAAGTTGACTTCAACCTTGGGGTGAGATATGAAAACTTCAACTACGAAAGAGATATTAGGAGAAGAAATTTTTCAGGTGTAGGCATAAGAGATACTGTCTTGATCGCAGGTAATGTGATTCAAGAAATCATCCCAGGAATGGGCTTCAACTATAGACCGACTCAAAAAGTGAATTTCTTTGGTGGTGTGCACAAAGGATATGCACCTCCAAGAACCAAGGATGCCATTACAGCAATGGGAGATGTGTTAGACCTTGATGCGGAAGAAAGCTGGAATTATGAATTGGGCTTTAGAACAGAGATCAGCAATTGGATTTTCATGGAAATGACCGGATTCTACATGGACTTTAGCAATCAGATCATTCCTGTAGCAGAATCTGCTGGTGGACTTGGTTTCGGAGTAGTCAATGCAGGGGCTACCTTACATAGAGGTGTGGAATCAGCTATGGTTTTTGATTTGAGTAATCTCTTTGGCCTGACCAAAACGAGATTGAACTATGACATCAATGCCACTTATGCACTTTCTACATATTCGGCTGATAGATTCATCGATGATGTAAATATCAATGGCAACAGAACACCCTATGCCCCAAACTGGTTTATCAATTCAGCTTTGACTTTGGAAACTGAGTCTGGCTTTGGAGCTCGATTGACTTTAAACTATGTCGGTGATCAGTTTGGTGATGAATTGAATACGGTCGCTCCTTCTGTTGATGGAAGAATCGGAAAAATAGATAGTTATACTGTTTTGGATGCCATGGTCAGCTATGATGTAAAAAAATGGAATTCAAGATTCAATGTTGCTATCAAAAACTTAACGGATGAAAGGTACATAGCTACAAGAAGACCTCAAGGAATCAGGGTAGGTATACCTAGATTCATCACAGCAGGTTACGAATTTAGATTCTAAGAAAAAAAGTAATTTTTTTTTCAAACTTTCAAACATTCTCTAATCAGTACTGTTTATGATGTTAGTAAGGCTTTAAATAGCTTTTCTTCATAGTGCTGGGTTGAACCGCTCCGAGAAATTGGGGCGGTTCTTTTTTTGATCTAATTATATCCTTTTTGTCGTAAATGCTTTCATAAATAAATACTTTATGAAAACTACAATCAAATTAATTTTCTCCGCATTGCTTTTAATGACTTTCATACTTGGATGTTCAAAAGATGAAGACGAGGTGGATCCAAACTTTATTAATGCAATCAATTGATTATAAAACTTGGACCCTGAGTCCGAGTTTTATTGATGCATTTTTTCTAAGAAAAGAATTCCATTTTTGTAGCTTTGCTTTTAAAGTTTGAGAAAAAATGATTCTAGTAGGCAATGCAGTCATCTCTGATGACATCAAAGACCAGTTTTTTGTGTGTGATTTGGAAAAATGCAAGGGGGCTTGCTGTGTGGAGGGTGATGCAGGTGCACCGCTGGAAGATGAAGAGACCAAAATCATTGAAGAAATATATCCTATTGTCAAGGACTACATTACCCAGGAGGGACGAGATGCCATTGCAGCGCAGGGTACATGGGTGATTGACAAGGAAGGGGATAAGGGAACCCCCACTATCGGAGAGAATAGAGAATGTGCTTATGCCTTATATGATGAAAAAGGTATTCTGAAATGTGGGATTGAGCAAGCTTATCTAGATGGGAAGATCGCCTACAAGAAACCCATTTCATGTCACCTTTATCCCATCAGGGTCAAAAAGTATGATGGATTTGAAGCATTGAATTATGACCGATGGGACATCTGTAGTGCTGCTTGTGTATTAGGAACCAAATTAGGGGTGCCGGTTTATAAATTTTTGAAAGACGCCTTGATTAGGAAGTTTGGAGAGGATTGGTATTCAGAATTGGTGGAAGAGATAGAAGCTGGTAATTCACAAGATCAAATTGAAATCAAAGGCTAAGTAGAGGGTTTTTAGTTTTAAAAATATTTTTTAGTATATTTCTGAAATATATAGTCATCAAAAATCCAGACCATGATCAGAAGCATATTTACTTTTATTAGCCTTTGTCTCCTAATAGCTTGTAATACAGCTAAAAACCAGGAAGAAGTAGCCAGCGAAATACAGTTAGAGATTATTGATGAAATCAAGACTTTTGCCATGCCTGAGGGCTGGGGTCATTTTAATCACATCTTTGTAAACACTAGAGACAAGATCTATTTTTACAGTTATGGCAAAAATTCCCTGGCCGCATTCGATAAAAAGACCTCGGAATTGCTTTTTGAAACCAAGTTTGATAGAGAGGGGCCAAATGGCATGGGTGGAAATGTTGCTGATATCAAAGTCACAGATGATGGAGAGATCTGGCTTTATGCACCAGGAGATAGGTTTTTTAACATGAATGCATCAGGGGAGGTCTTGTCGCAATATACCCTGAAAACAGCTGAGATTTTTGAAAAGAACATTTCCCCTTTGGGTTTTGCCTTTGAAAAGGTCAATGATGTACTCTATATCCCAAGTATTCCCATGACTTTTCAATGGACATCTCTGTCTGTAGATGAATTGGCAGCTTTGCCCAATGTGATTGCTTATAACTTGCAAGATGATACTTATGAATTTGCAAGTATGTTTGATCGGGAGTTTTTGGGAACAAATCTGAATAAAATGATCATGTCAGGAGTCACTTTGGGGAAAGATGGAGAATTGATCGTCAATCATAATTTTCGAGATATCTTTGTAATCAAAGATGGCGTGCAGCAAAGCTACACAGCTTCTTTTTCTCAATTCCCCGCAGACCCTCCCACCTCGTCAAAGGATATGTTTGAGGATATGAACGAAATCATGCGCATCTTGAATTATACTGATTCCTATTTACGAATAGATTATTTGCCATTACACAATTTATATATGCGTGTGGTCAGGTTTGAGGAATCTCCTGATGATGGGTTAGATCGTCAAGGTACATTTTTAGCCTCCAAGTGGGCTTTGGTATTTCTGAATGAAGATTTCCAAAAGGTAGGAGAAATCGTACTTCCCGAAAGCGCCACCAATGCCAATTACATTTTTGAGACCGAGGAGGGAATTTGGTTTTCTACAGACCATCCTAACAATCCCGATTTAGATGAAGATCTGTTTCGGTTTAGATTAATCAAGGTAAAATAAAAATTAGATTTTATTAAGATTTAAAAGTTTCCCTTAAGATCAGAATACAAGGTATGGCTCAAAAAGGTCATACTTTTTTTATGATTAATGATTTTACCAAGGTGTTTTTAATCTACTGAAAAATCCATAATCAATTATATTTCAGTGAAGTAGAAATTTATTTTAAATGTTTTTCAAAAATTTTTTCAAATACATTTTGAAGTGTTAAAATTTATAAAACACTAAAAATCAAGCATTTATATTTTTTGCATAAAAATAAAAATGTATTTCATAGCAATAAAAATGTATTATGTTGAATATTTTTTTTGAAAAAACTTGTTTATGAAATACAAATTTGTGTATTTTTACAGCAAATAAATATGTTCGATTGATTCTTGATAAATCAATTACTCAAAAAAGGGAGTCATCGAATTGAAAGTGAAGCTTTTAAAGAAACAGGTTATGGGAAAAGATTTACAGTATTACTGTTATGCGCAGATGCAGAAGGACGCGGGAAAGTTCTTCGAGGTAATTCCGGTCAATTTTGGAGACAGGATTTTAAATTTTCATTCAGAAGCATCAGGGGAATTTTTGAAGGAATCACCCAGCACCCAGCTTCCAATCATCACAAATGTTTATTCACAAACCATGGCCTTGACGGGTCAGGTATCTTAATCTATTAGGTTATGAAGACTAATATGAAAAATCTATATCTGGGGATTTTACTTCCTTTAATAGAGATATTGAAATCGAATTTGAGTGCTCGAAGTCGTAAACAAAATAGAGTTCTTGAATCTGATTTTGGTATTTTTAATGCTATCAACCTTTTCAAAGGAGGGTTGGTAATGATGATATTCTTATCATCATTTGTAAATGCACAAGCAGAGTGTATTGTGCCTAACAATATGAATCAGACAGAATTCGTAAATTTTCTAAATGCGAATCAAGGGACTTGTGATGGGACTGTAATAATCCCAGCTGGGGTTGTAATCACGATGAATTCAACAATAACTGTCCCTAATCATATAAATACTCTTATCATTAAGGATGGTGGTAGGATATTGTGGTCTTCTAATAATGTTGATTTAATTTTGCCTCAAAATACATCTATAATTATAGAGAATACGACTAATATTGGGACTACTACAGGGGCTCTTGGTTCTACTACTTCAACGTGTTCCAACAATAGAAGAGTTGTAATTGGTACTGTTCAATATGCAGCTTGTAATGGTGGAGGAAATGTTTGTTTAATTTTTGCTGACTTAATTCAACAAGGCGGAACTCCTAGAATCAATGTTGAAGTAGCTACGATTGGGCTAGAGGGTAACGAAGTTTGTGCGGGCTCAACCCTCTTAGATGCTATTATTACTGGTCTTCCAGCAGGGGTAACACCAACTTCTTATTCTTGGACACAACAATCTGGTCCGAGTACTGCATCTTTTGATGCTCCTAATCAGCAAAGTACAAATGTTACTGCAATAACTCCTGGTACTTATATTTTCCGATTAACTATTACAATCCCATTAGGACCAGAAGGGACTGACTGTTTTAATCAATCTGTTACTGTTTTTTCAGATGTTGAGCTTAATTTTCTAGCCTCTCCAGTTGCAGATTTTACTTTTTCTGAGCCTACTTGTGATTTGGTAGTAAATTTTGACGGATCAACTTCTACAGATCCTAATGGAAATGACAACCTGCAATATGAATGGGATTTTAATTATGATGGTGAAAACTTCAATGTTCAAGCAACTGGAGTAAATACTCAATTTACTTTTCCTACAAATGATAGATTTAATGTAGCACTCCGAGTTATTGATTCTGATATTTTGATAGAATGTCAAGAGGATATTAAAATCCTTGAGGTAGTATTCCCAGAAACAGCTCAAATAGTAACTCAAGTTGAAAATACTGAGTATTGTGTAGGTTCAGGTCCACAGGGCTATGCTGTGACTCAGGATCCAGGTTATGCGTTGATTTACTATGCATCGGAAACTTCCGAGTTGCCTTTGGAAGCAATTCCTTCAGTTGATACAGATACTGCCGATCCAGGTGTTTATACAGTATGGGTAAGCCAAATTATAGAAGGAGAATGTGAAAGCGCTAGAGTTCCTGTTTCAATCACAGTGAATGCTGCACCTAATGTCCCAGAATCTACTGGAAATATCACTGTTTGTGCATTGGATCCAATCCAGACTTTAGATGCAAATGATGCAATCGAAACAGTTTCAGGTATTACTTACAGATGGTATGCTACTGCCACTGGCGGATCTGAAGTTATACCAACTTTAAGTTCAATTGGAACAGCTACTTTTTATGTTGAGGCAGTTTCAGAAAAAGGTTGTGCTTCTTTAAAAAGAACACCAGTGACTTTGACGATCAATGATTGTAGGGTAGCAATCACGAAAGAGGTTGATTTCGATGTAATCGATGCACCAACAACTTTGAACTACACCATTAGAGTAACTAATCCAGGTAATACACCACTGACAGGTGTAGTAGTAACAGATCCGTTGACTAACGAGGCTACTCCATTGGTACTTGCTTCAGGTGATACAAATGGAGATGGAAATTTAGATACCGACGAAACTTGGGTTTACAATGCTTCTTATGCTGTAGATCAAGATATGATCGATGCAGGTACTGCTATCGTAAATACGGCATTTGTAAATACTGATTTTACAGGAGAGGAAGAGGCGAGTGTGACAACCACGATCACACAAGCTCCAGCAGTAAGCATAGAGAAGGTAGTAGATCTAGGAAGCATTTCAGCGCCACAGACTTTGACTTATACAGTTACAGTAACCAACGAAGGCAATGTAACCTTGACAGGAGTAGTTGTAACGGATGTACTTCCAAACGGAGTAGAGGTAGTATTGACAGCAGAAGGAGGCGAGAGCTTCGGTATCGGAGAGTCAAGAGACTTCACAGTAACATATGAAGCAACACAAGCAGACATTGATGCAGGTTTAGACCTAGTAAACAATGTAAGTGTAGCAAGTGCAGAAGGCGCATCAGACAGTGACGATGCAACAACCACGATTACACAAGCTCCAGCAGTAAGCATAGAGAAGGTAGTAGATCTTGCAAATATATCTGCACCACAGACTTTGACTTATACAGTTACAGTAACCAACGAAGGCAATGTAACCTTGACAGGAGTAGTTGTAACGGATGTACTTCCAAACGGAGTAGAGGTAGTATTGACAGCAGATGGAGGCGAGAGCTTCGGTATCGGAGAGTCAAGAGACTTCACAGTAACATATGAAGCAACTCAGGCAGACATTGATGCAGGTTTAGACCTAGTAAACAATGT
>NZ_FTOP01000018.1 GCF_900156785.1 Belliella pelovolcani
AAGACCTTTATCAACTTCTCCCATCAAACTGGGAAGAATACCGTCCAAAATAAAATCCATTCTTTACAAGATGGGGTTGGTCGGAGGGATACGAATATTGTGGTATAACTTCCGAGCGGCATAATACTGCGGGTAGCGACAGACGATCTTATCCTCTTTATTGGAACTGTCTGGTAGGTAGATGAAATTCTGAATGATGTCAAGCAGGCGCTTGGGCTCAAACACCCCGTCGATCATGGAGAAAAGGGAATCAATGCCATTGGCATCATGTTCATAGCCACTTACTTTTCTCCATGCATAGTAGAAATCATACTTGCTGAAGAAAGATCCCAGCTTGCTATTTACCCCATCACTGATGACACAGAAAGCATTGTATTTGAAAAGCTCTGGGATGTCCCTGTGGTATCGCGTGGAAAGTTGTTTGTATGCATCATACAATGTAGCTTCTTCTCTGATGGCACTTTTGATCTCAAACACCACCAAGGGTATGCCATTGATATATAAGATGCTGTCCGGAATTCTCTTTTCCTGATACTGAATCTCCAGCTGATTGACAATGCGGTAGATATTGCGGTCAGTGCTGTAGCCAACAAATGGATCTTCTGCTGCAAGATTGATTGATTCACTGACTGCCTCAGCAGCTTGATGTGCACGATGCACAATACCATAGTCTAGCAGTTGAATATAAATATCCTTATCTGCTGCATGCTCTCGCTTCAGTACAAAGCCATCATTGAGCCATTCCATAAATGTCTTGTTGCTGGCATAGAGGTCAGAGGAGGGGAGTTGCTCCAGGTTACGGATGACCTGCTCTATTTCATTGGCAGTGATGCCAACATGACCATAGCGTATTCGCAAAAAATCCCTCAGATCATCCTTCAGCAAAACCTCAGATAGGTCTCTTTGAATAGCCTTGCCACTGAGGTGCTCAAAGCCCTTCTTTTGTAGCAAATCTATAATAAGTGACTCTAACTTGGCTTCTGTAAACATGGATCAATTAAACTAAAAGATCAAATTAAGAAAAAAAGTTAAATTAGAAGGATTATTTATGAATTCAATTAAGACTTATTTTTTTGAACCTTTCTTAGATTTTGTAGCTTCAGATTTTTTGGCAAATAAATCGCCTATGTCAATAGGAGGGAGATTGAACCTTCCATGTGGTGCGTACGCAGTTTGCAAACTAAGAATATTTCGAAGCTGATTGATAACCATATTGACAGTAGAGTATAGTTTCAGGTTTTTATAAACGCTCGAATTCACGTCAATTTCTTCGGTCGGAAGCTTAAAGATACCCATACCTGTACAGTACATGGAGTAGCCTGGTTTTTTTCTGTCTTTGTTGATGTCAATAATTACAAAGACTTGAAATTCATCACCCTCTCCATCATGATGGGCAAAATCAACTGAAACAGGATAAGAGTCAAAAATAGCATCTATTTCATCACCACTTGATATTCCGTTGCTATCAACAAAAAATTGATTTTCCAGAAGGAAAAACTCAAGAAGTTGTAGAGGAGATTTTTTTATTTCAAACATGATTATGCGACTAATATTTCGGAATAAGTATCAGCGTCTAGTGATTTGGAATAGTTTTCGTCACTTTTCAAATCAAAATCAAAAGGTTTGTAGTAATACATCCCACTTTTATCTGCCTTGGGAATATGCAGTAATTGATCATGTTTCTTTTTCGTGGTGATGACAAAATCAATTTCTAGTGCATCTGCCATCTTGATGATGATTTGATGATTAGGGATTCTATTCCCTCTGAATATCTGAGTGATATAAGAGGCCGATGTTCCTACTTTTGCAGCAAGGTCTTTTTTCTTTAAATCTCTCTCAGCCATTACTTCATCTATTTCACCTAAAAACTTCATTACTAATACTTGCTCCTTGAAAGCCAACTCTTCTTCTTTGGAACTAGTATTGAATAAATCTTGGAATGCAGATTGTATTTGGTTAGTCTTCAAATTCATAGGTATAGGAGGCTACTCGTCTAATGATTTGTTTTTCTTTTTTGCTCAAACCTTGTGAGGTTTTCTTTTGCAACAATTCAGCCATAATAATGACATATAATTGCTTGTCTTCACGTGCAAATTGTTGACAATAAATTCTTGGATTGCTTTTGCCCTTTGCAGGTTTCATTGCTGTGACGTGTTCACAACCTTTTTCAAAATTCTCTTTGTCGTAAAGATCTCTTGGTGGTCTGTTCTCTTCTAAGATCAGTCTAGTAATTAACTTAAACTTCTCCTGGATTGTTGGATTTGCTGAAATGAAGGACTTGATTTCATCAGCATTGTCTGCATCTATATAAATGGCTTTTCTTCCATTCTCTGATTTCTTTATCAATATAGCTTTTCGGGACGACAAAATTAACCTATTGCTTAATTATTTCCTAATTTATTCAAAAGTGTTTGTACTTCAAGATAAGAAATGAATTTATAAAAACGTTTATCGTATGGTTAAAAATAGTAAATACTTGATCAATTAGAACTTAATTCCATTGCCAAAATGAAGCTACCTTGATGCAATGTTTTTTTAAAATTGGATTCACATCATAGGTAAAACCTTCAAAGGTGAATACATTCTTATTGAAAGCCTCACCCTCGTAAAAGTCATACAATCAATATTTTTATATTGCAAGTAAAAGGTTTAAGTCAAAAGTAAAATGTCCAGTTTTTTTAAATAAAAAACTGGACATTTTAATAACGATAGTAAAGATCAACTAACAATGGACAATCTTAATTTTATCTTCATTTTTTATTTCCTTGTTTAACTTCAAAAGCATGCCTTTGGATAAAGTGTAATAGGTGTTATTAAATGCTTTTAAGTTTCTTTTTTGAATATACTCCTCGGACAAAAATTTTCCAGGTCCATTATAGATCTCTTCTAAATCACCATTTTCTTTAATCAATAGATATAGTATAAATTCGGGAACCTGTTTTACAGGAAAGTAAAAATTACCCTTCATAGAAGACTTAATCTGTATCAACCGATCAGTGCTTTTTTCTTTGGCATCATGAACTTGGTTATTCTCACTAAGTAATTCTAATCCATATTTTTCAGCTGCTAATACCTCTCCAATATCTCCAATAAGTCGCCCGTCTAAAGTGAAATTCCTCCCATATTGTTCTTTTAAGGATTTGGTGATTTGAAGCAGGTGCAATATTTCTTTCATTTTCCTAAACTTTATAATAGTTAATAGTTTGCTACGACTCTAATTTCTTCGACATTTTTTGGATTGGTATCAAAACTCTTTATATAACCTTTTTTTAGAAGCTTTTCGAATAGATTTTTATTTAGCTCGTTTTTATTAAAAGTTGGACGTTTTCGATTCTCAAATAATTTTGAATAGTACTTATCAGCAGTGAGTTTTTCAGTTAATAATTTTATCTCGTCATAGTCTAAATTATCAAAATGCATTAATAGTAGTTTCATTTTACTTTCCCAGTTATGATTGTATTTAAACATTCTTTCAAGCTGTTCAAAGCTCAAAGAGAAGAACTTTGAATTTGCTAGAGTATCGCATGCTGCTTCTGCTACCCAAATATCTTTAATTGATTGGTCAAGGTCAATCACTTTTAGTAATTCATATTTCTGTTCTAGTTTGATATTCCTGGATTTCAGAAAATCTGCAACTAAACTATCATCCACTTCTAGTTCGTTAAAATTGCCTACAAATTTTTCAGGATATTTTTCAGCCAAAAGGATCGCTATTTTTGGGTAACTTTCAGAAAGTTTTTTAAATCCTTCAACGTCGAAGCTAAGCAAACCAGTTTCTATTGAAAATGTAATTTTACCTTCGGATAATTTTGAAAAATCAAACCATTTGTACCAATACGGGATACTATTTCTTAAAGATTTAAAACTATCTAAACCTAGCTCAATGGTATGTATTATATTGTCAGATATGCTACTGGTTACTTTTTTGTCTTGATCTGAAATTTTTTCATTCGCCAAAATTTTATATACCTGTTCTTCATTTAAAAATTCAATAAGCGTTTCATCAAATCTTTCTTCTTCCAAACTTTTATAATAAACAGCTACATTTTTCCAATTAGGAACAATTTTGAGTCCTTTCAATAATTGCTTTTGGACATGTATATCTTCAATTTTATCAAGTTCTTCAATATATCCATCCTGTATTTCAATGATTTCCTGTGTGAGATCTAAGGATATTTTAGGGTGATTTAAAAGCCTTTGAAAAGCTACAGCTGATTCTTGAATTGAATCTATATTAACAAGTAAAATAGTTTCAACAAAGACTTCAATATTGTCATCAACATAATTGATTAAATCAGTATTTTCAGAATTAATTATTTCAGTGTAAAGTGAATTGCTTCTTTTCTTTTGCCCAATTAGAACTAATATATTTTCAAGGTTTAAATCATAATGATTGTGTTTGATTACATAAGAATAAGATGATTCAATAGACGAGTCTAATGGTGGTAATACTTCAAACTTTATCTTCAATGTTTTAAGTGTTTTCAAAACCTTATCATCATTCACTTCCTTAACTAAATGTAAAAAATCAGGGGAAAGATTTATATGATTTCTGATGGATTCAACGCCAGAATCAAAATCTTTAATGTCCTCTAGGTCAACAAAATCTATTATTATCTTAAGTAATTCTTTAACTTGTTTGTCAGGTAATTTACTTAATACAATCAAATCCCATAAACCTGCCCAACATTTTGAAATCTCCTTGAAGAAAATATTTAAGTTTTCCTTTCTATTAATATAACTTAAAATGAATTTTTTTTGAGGTTCATTTTCTAGAGATAGAAAGTCTAAAAACAGTTCTTTTTGATCTTTGAAATAAGGATTAGTTAATAAAGCATCTAGTAATGAAAAGTTTAATATCGATATTCTTTTGTAATATTTTGGTTTGATTTTTTTTATCAAGTTCTCGATTGAAAACAATTCATGTCCATAGCCAAGGACTCCACCACTCAATACACAGTTTAGGAACTTAAAGTCATTGTTTGTGAGAGTTTCTTCATGGAAATTTGAAATGTAACTTTTGTAGTTTTCATTGATATAACCGTTAATCAATAAGTATTTAACAATTTCATGTTGTGTAGTTCCTTTTAAAAATTGATTTATCTCTAATTCATTAAATATTTCTGCTATGTTGTAATTATCTATTTCATTAATTTTTTGATTGATTTTGGTAAGATTAATTTTTAGCTGATCTAATATTTTTGTTTCCTTGGCAGTAACTAATTTCTCGCGTTCCTTAAATGTTTTATTTTTATTGACTTCATTTTCTATTTCTTTAAAATTCAAAATTCCATTTTCTATTGAATAATATGGATTGTTTTGTAATCTTATAGAGGTATAATTAGATTTCTCTTGTTCTATCATTTTGAGGAAATTTTCACTTTTTAAAATTTCATGAATAGATATATAGGCCTTACCTATCATAACTTTCTGAATCAATGGAAATTTTTCAAGAATTTTTGAGTGATATATCCTCCTTAGATTTTGTAATACTTCTATTTTTTCTAGTTCAATTTGATCAATTTCAGCTTTAATTTCTTCTAATTCTATTTTTAAATTTTGCTTTAAATCTTCAATATATTTCTCCTTTTGAGAAAGAAAATCATAAAGGTCACCCTCCTTATTGTAAAGTTTCGCAAAGTCATCAGGAAAAATATTTTTATAGGTTACCATAGCGAAGATTGAATCTTGACTCAGGTCAGAGGTAAGTTTCTCCTTAAATATTTTATATTCCAAAATAATATTTGTCAGGAGACGCATATCAATATCACTAATAAAAGATACTAATTCGTTAGTGAAATCAATTGATAAATTATCATCTAAATTATTTTCTTTGAGAATTCTTAAAAGCTGATCTTCAGCATTTGATTGATTTATAAAAGGAATGATTGGAATTATTAAATCAAAAAACTTGACCCTATTTGATTTCTCAGATAAAACTTCGTCTTTAACAGCATAGATGAAATTTATTTTTCTATTGTTTTTAACAGATTCAAAGTTATTAAGAAGTGTATTAATTTCTCGGAGCTTTTCAAAAATTTGGGTTCCTTTGAACCTATCTACATCTTCAATTACTAGTACGTTAAAATCTGTTTTTTCAAAAAAGTAAAGTATTTCTTCCAAGTGCTCATTAAAAACGGATTTTTTCACTTTGTCTCCTATTTCTATTTCCCCTTTAATGTTTAATTTGTTTATTTTCGAATTGATCATAGTATTAATTACCTGTGCTATTAGAAAACCCAGCCCAAGTAAAAAAAATAAAAAAGTAGTTAGGTATAACCAGTCGATTGATTCGTTTCCAGACCATGTATTAAAATTAAATTTACTTAACTCATTAAAAAGGAATATGTTAATAAGAGAATAGAGCCAAGTAATAATTGCAAGTACTAGTCCAATTAACTTCCAAGTACTTAAACTTATGATTCTCCTAAATTTTGAATCAGGAATTTTTGTAGGTTTGACATGATAAAAAATTTGTTGAAGAATACTTACTTCAAGCTTTTTTTCTAACTCTTCCGGGATACCATTTTCATAGAAAGAGGCTAAAGAAACATTCAAAAACTTAAATTCGGGATGTTGAGCTTGAAATGTTTTAATTATGGTGCTTTTCCCAGATCCGTAATTGCCGGAAATAGCAATATTTGTTATGTCTTTATCATGGAGTGCTTTTTTTAAAAGGGTTAGGTATGGTGCTATTTGTTTTAAATCCTTTTCCTCTGTAAGTACTTTTGGGGCTAAAGATAAAATAGGAGAAGTTTCCTCTATTTGCTTTTTAAGGATAGGCATGTACCATCCTCTTATCCATTCGAATAAATTGGTAACTACATATGATTTTAATTTCAAGATCCTATCTTTCATTCTTTTGCAGATTTTGTTTACCCTGATTGTGCCATTTTTGCCAATACAAGCTCTTTAAGTTCAGTTAGCTTTTGATTTTCTTTTGATTTTAATTTCACTGTTTCAAAAATAGGTCTTGCTGATTTGTGAAAATCTATCATATTTTGTGGGTCAATTTTTGGAAGCGAATATTCTTCAAGATATTTTTCATGAACTCTTTGTCTCCCAGATGATCCAATCATACTACTTATGGCATAGGCTCGAAATTCATCATCTTTTGCTAAACAATAAACCCAATAAGGACTAATATTCTTTTTTGCTCTCATTACTATAAATTCGGTTGAACCAGCAGCAACTTCATTTGGATTTAAGATGTTTACAAATGCTGTTTTGCCATTCTCTAAACAAGGTGTAATCCTAGCTAAAAGAATATCTTCATTCTGAAATCTTGAGCCGCCTTGATATCCTCTTTCAGTTTTTCCATTTATACACATTGAAGTCTCGGAAAGGTTGGCCATTTCTATGTATGACGTCAATTCCCCCTTTTTTAACTCAAGTTTAGGGTTTGTTTCAATATATTCTTCAAGAAATGTGGATTCATAGTTTTCAAACTCCACAAACCACTCCCTATAAATCGCCTGTGCAGTTTCTTCGAGTTTTTCGATCAGTTTTTGGTTTATTTGGATGCGCTGTTCTATGGCTTGGTATTCTGCGACGATCTCTCGCTGCTTTTCTATGGAGGGGATGGGAAGCATGACATCACACATTTCGTCCCAAGAAAAAATTTCCCTAGCACTTCCATGGCTTTTGAACCTGGCATAACGATCAAACTCTGGTCTGCGGAACCACATCATCAGGTATTCAGGATCCAGCTTGTTTTTGTCTTTGACTTCAAAAGGTGTATAGGCCTGTGAAATCAATGCTTCATCATGATCTTTGAATAAAGCTATTGTGATTTTCTCACCATTTCGTGAGGTTACTGGACCATAGCCAAATTGGTTTCGCTTGATAATTCGATAGGTCCCCATATTGGTGCCGATGGTATTGGCAATAGAAGGAAAAAATACCTTGTTGATGCTTAATCCCATCAAAGGAATATCCCTTAATTCAGTGTTCCGTCCGACAACAGGTTGGATATAATTGCCAAGTTTTTGATAACTTTCTCTCATTTCCCAAGCTGCTGTTTGATGAACAATTTCTCTCTCTCGATCTCAGCGACCAACTCTTCTTCAGAAGGTAAATAAGGCAGGTATTTATTTGCAAAAAGCTGTTTGCTTTCATTCAGTACTGAATATTTGGCAATTGTACTGTCAGTTTCAGTACAGAGTAGAATGCCAATGGTAGGATTGTCGCCCTCAGGTCGCTCCAAATCATCAAACATCCTCACATACATATCCAATTGTCCAATGTCCTGATGTGTAATGCGGTGGGTCTTCAACTCTACCAAAACAAAACATTTGAGCATGTAATTATAAAATACAAGGTCAATGTAAAACTCAGAAGTTTCGGTTCTGATTAATTTTTGTCTTGCTACAAATGAAAACCCTTTGCCTAGTTCAAGCAGGAATTGTTGCAAATTATCAATTAAAGATTGTTCTAATTCTTGCTCGGTGTAAGACTTACTTGTCGGTAAATTCAAAAAATCTAAAACAGCCGGGTTTCTGATGAAATCATCTGGATTTTGCTTCAAATCCGCAGTTTGCTGTTCCATCTCTTCCTGAAGGATTGATTTTTTCTGGGATGAAATTAATCTTTGGTAGTAAAGCGTAGAAATATTTCTATCTAGTGTTCTGACTGACCAGTTTTGTACCGTCGCTTCTTTCAGATAATAGTTCCGGGCTTGTTCATTTTCAATACGCATAATCAATCTAAAATGTGACCAATTCAAATTGGCACACATGTGTGCCAAATCTTTTAAATCACTGAAGGTCTGGTAAAATTGACGGAAATCTCTAAGTGATCGGGCACTAAACCCTCTTCCAAGTTCTTCAGCAAGTTGATTGATTAAATTTGATCCATAGATTGCCCTATCTGCTCCTGCTTGTTCTTCTTCTACAATTCGCTTACCAATATGCCAATATGCATCTATCATAGCTGAAGCAGTTGCCTTGTAAGCATCTTGTCTTGCTTGAAGAAGGATATTCTTTATGTCAAGTGCTACCTGATTTAATCCTTTATCCAATTTCATAGCCTAAAGTTTTAAAGACATCCATCAACTCCTTTTTACTAGCCTCTTCTTGCTTAAGCAGCTCCTTGAATTCGCTCTGCAAAGCTTTCATCTTTTTATCAAAATCAAGGTTCTCATCCCTATTGACAAATTCAATGTACTTGCTAGGGACTAGTGAATAGTCCTTGGCCCTGATTTCTTCCAAGCTGGCAGCATAGCAATACTCAGGAATGTTCTCATATTCCTCAGCGCAGCGCTCAGACTGCCATATATGATAGGTTTTTGTAACCTTTGAAATGTCTTCCTCGGAAAATTGGGTGAATTTCTTTTCAAAAGGAATCCCTTTTTGTCTCAGATCAACAAAGAGAACTTCATGCTCCCTGTTTCTGTATTTCCTAGTTTCCTCAGGAAGTTCGACGATTTTTGCTTTTTTGTTTTTATTAAGGATCCAAAGTGTAACAGAAATGTCTGTGGTATAAAACATATTTCTAGGTAATACCAATATCGCTTCAACCAAGCCATTTTCTATCAGCTTTTTGCGGATCTTATATTCTTCACCGCCTCCAGAAAGCGCTCCGTTGGCTAGGATAAAGCCCGCCACGCCATTTTCAGAAAGCTTGGAAGCGATATTCAGGATCCAGGCATAATTGGCATTGGAAGTAGGAGGGACCTCATAGCCCATCCATCTTGGGTCATTCGTGAGTTCATTGCTTGCTCGCCAATCTTTTTGGTTGAATGGTGGGTTGGCCATGATAAAGTCAGCTTTCAGATCAGGATGCTGATCCTTGCCAAAGGTATCAGCCGGCACATCACCGAGGTTGGCCGCTATCCCACGGATGGCCAAGTTCATCTTGGCAAGCTTGTAGGTGGTAGCGGTATATTCCTGCCCATAGATGGAGACCTCACGGGTATTGCCGTGATGGGCTTCGATAAATTTGATGGATTGGACAAACATCCCCCCAGAACCACAAGCAGGATCATAGATGATGCCCTTATAGGGTTCGATCAATTCGGCAATCAGGTTGACGATGGATTTTGGAGTATAGAATTCTCCCTTTCCTTTTCCCTCTGCCAAAGCAAACTTACTCAAGAAGTATTCATACACCCTTCCTACAATATCCTGCTCCTTATCCTTGAGTGTATCGATATTATTGATGGAGTCGAGTAGGGCAGCGAGCTTGCTGACATCCATATTGAGCCTAGAAAAGTAATTGTCAGGCAGCGCTCCTTTGAGGGAAGGGTTGTTTTTTTCTACCGTATGCAAAGCAGTATCTATCCGCAAAGCAATATCATTTTGCTTGGCATGTTGGATGATGGCTGACCATCGGGATTCTTCTGGGAGAAAGAAGACGTTCTTCATATTGTAGAACTCCTTCATCTCCAGGTATTTTTCTTTCCCCTCTTCGATCAGTTCCTTTCTTCTCTCTTCGAATTTATCAGAGGCAAACTTCAAGAAGATCAAACCCAAGACCACATGCTTGTATTCTGATGATTCTACTGTGCCACGTAGTTTGTTGGCTGAGTCCCAAAGACTCTCTTCTATGGATTTTTGTTTTTTTGCTGCTACTTGCTTAGCCATCGAAAAAGGTATTTTTGTTTAAAACTAAGTAATATTATCAAAATAAACCTTGTTAATGCCTATTGCTGTCAAGAATTGTCGGAGTTTTTTTCTTGGGGAGAGAGGGGAGGCTTAATGCAAATCAAAACCTAATTTTCATGCACTTCGAAGATTTCGCTCTCAACACTGGCACATTTAGACCGAAAAGAGTGGCACAATTCGAACCGTTATGTTTAGGATTTGCTAAAAAACTAAACCCATTAATCAGAGGGGTCAATCCCGAGCATCGGAGAAAACTGTGCTTCAAAATATCCTCTTACTCCATTCCATAAAAACAAATTCTGACGGGGGTCAATTTGCATCACCAGCTGGGGGTCAATTTAAATCATCAGAAGGGGGTCAATCCCGAAAATCGAGATAGGTTATGTTCCGGAATTTCCAGAGAGATAGGAATGTTTTGATAAAGCAAAGAGTTGATGTGTAGCAATAAATGAATTGTCAAAAAATATGATAATAAAAATTTTGGCAATACACTAAGCTTAACTTTAGTGAAATAGAATTAGAGATCATAGCTTAGATTATGAAAACACTCTTGATTGCTTTTGTATCCTAACTAAAGTCAGACCTAGCAAATGGTCATATTCTTGGGATAAAGAATCCCTTAATGCATTCCATATTTCTTATGCAGATTTGTATGTGGCTTTTTTTCTGTACCCCAGCTCCTGGGAAGGCAGGGCCTCCTTCAATAAAAACACCTCTTGCTGAATCAAACTCTTTTAAACTAGGTTCTTCACCACTTTCTATAGCTTCTTTTATCTTTTGATGAAGGTATTCAATAACAGCGCAATCTAATTCTCTTATCAACAAATCCTTATGTTCATCTTCTTTGACATCTTTATTCTTTGGTAATTCTTTACCTAAACTTTGGAAATCAACCTTCATCAAATCGTAATACTTTGAGATTATGCCAATGAATTCATTGTCAATCAAATCAAGGCAGTGATCAAGGGTGAAAACGACACCTATAACAGATGCTTTCTTAATTTTACCTCGTTTTTGCTTATCCTTTGCCCATTCCAATGCCCTAGCATAGTTGTTTTCCCAAACATAAAAGCCATGTCCTAGCCAATCAAAAGGTTTTTCACTTATTTTTACTTTTTTGGGTTTGTTCAAAAGTTCAAAAGCAACAGATTCATCACAACCATGAAATCCAATTAAGAGGTTTGATCTGTTGCTATACATCTATTCAGATACTGAAAAAACACGGTTTAGATTTGGAAAAGATTTTGTTAATTTTCCATTTTTTGTGACAATACCAGCAGAGCTCAAAGATTTAATAGCTAATTCTTTGGTTGAAGTCTCTTTTTTGAGCTTTTTGGCTAAAGCAAGAAGCAAAGATGTTTGTTTGTTTTTCATAACTCTAAAACAATTTAATACAAATATACGATTTTTATTATTATTGTGGTATATGTAAATGGGTTGACATTATGATTTTTAACTCTTAGTAGACACCATCCCCAAACCAAACCAAATACTCCCAAATTCAACCAAAAAACCAAAACAACCGCTTCCTAAAATCCACCAACCAGCCTACTATTCCACCTAGCATACCCTATACCCTGCGGATGTACGCCGCGCCGTACACAGCAGCCACTATTCTGATATCTATCTGAACTAGGATAGATTTTTACATCAATCAGGGCTTTTTTTGGGGACTTTTCTCTAGTGGACTATATGTTACAGGCAGTTTTGTATTGTCTCGACTTCATTGATTGTAATTACTTTGGTTTTTATTTTCAGTCGCTCGTATGTCTTTTTAGCTTTGTAATTGCAACGATCGTCATTCGTAATGAATGTGTCAAAATGAGCACCATAAAATGTATGCAGTGCGTCATCAAACATATTGTTGAAGTGTCCGTCTGTTTTATAACCCGCTAGGTCAAATTTAAAGAACGTGTCAATAATTTTTGAATACATTACATTGTCACTTGTTTTATTATTCGGTGTATAGGCGTCAAAAATGTCGGTCAGTTCAAGATGCGTGGGCAAGTCTTTAAAGTTTGATTTCACAGCTTTAATAAGCTCCGGCTTATTCTTTATTTTATTTAGGCTTGTCAGCAGATATGCTTTAAATGCTTTGTATAGTCCGTAATCCGATTTTAGTCTTGATTGAAAGTTGTAGATGTCCGCTTGCAATGAGTATTGAGTATTATAAACTTTTGAAAGGGGAAACATAATACCGAATATAGGTTCAATATATCCCTTTTTAAATTCTGGGGGTAAGGGAACAAGTTTATACAAGTTTAAAGCACTTTGAATTAACGGTTCGTCCTTAAATAATTCGTCAAATGAATTAGGTTCAAAATCCCATTCTTCTGCCTTTTCCTTAAAAAACTCAAATATGTCTCTATAATGCCACTTAACTTCCTTTTCACCCCAATATTGACAAATACACAAGTTGTCAGTGTTTTTTTTGATATTGTTCAAATGACCGTCTATGTAATCTGGATTTTTCTGGAAACCTCTAAATAGGTCATTCAAATGAGCGTTTGAATATGCCGTTTTGATTTTCTTGTCTGTTAGCAAGGTAAGCAATAACTGATAGTTTGGTTTATCAGATTCAGGTATTTTGTCAAACTTTTCAAGTCTGTCAAAGATGTTTAGGTCTATGTAAACGGTCATTTAAAATTCTGACTAAAGTAAACAAAATCCCTCAAGTTGAACTGATTTCCAATCTTGATTAGTTAGACCCAATTTATAGATTTCTTTTTTAATTTTTATAAATTAGCCCAACCTTCTTTTTCAATAAGTAAGAAATTAAGCCGCGAATTTTGGATATATCTAATCTTACCCTCTAGTTATTGAATCCTGATTTAAAGATTCTCCTAACCCCCCCCAATATTAAATGAGCCAACCCAATATCATTCGCATTACTGAATGAAAAATTTGACAATAAAATTTTTGTTAAGTATTTTGATAATAAAAAAATTGCCATCGTTGCTTAGTTCTTGGCATAGCAGGTTTTGTTGGTTTTCTGATACATATTCCAATCATACAATTACGCTTTCTTACTACCTCAAATCACAACCTATAATCCAGTGAACTGGGACTGAGCGTTAAGAAATCTTCCAGTGGTAGATTTTAGCGAGGGATCAGTATGCAGGGATGGTACAGCCTGCCCCGAACCTGCCTTTGCCAGCAGACAGGCTTGATTCGGGGAGACCCGTATCCCGAAGCTTTCGGGAGTGGTGTGAGAGCCTAAACCTGAGCCAAATGGCTCAGGTCGGGCTACTCGATTATCGGCTTCCCTTCTTTGTTTTTCAGTCGGTAAAAATAAACTAAAGCCCTGACTTTCTATTTTCAAGGCTTTTTAAAGTTAATAAAGTTTGATTAACGTATAACCATTATTGAAATTGAACCCCTATCAAAACCCTTCTCTTTCACCTGTAACTGGCATACTGGAATAATGAACATGGATAATTTTCCAATCGTCCCCATACTTTTTCAAAACTTGGGTCTCACGACCCTTTGTTTGAAGGGGGGTGGCATCTTCATCGTTAAATATGGCATCAAAAACCCAGTAGAACTCCAAAATGGCCACATCATCAAAGAAGGTTATAATTTCTTCAGTGCTCTTCAAATTGCGCTTAGAAAATCTACTGCCAAACATGCCATATATACCACTTTTGATATTTTCCCATCCCATTTCATGCTTTCGGGGATGAATAAAATTAACCTTTTCACTCGTAAGAAAAACTTTGCTTCCCAAAACAGTATCTGCTTCGTTTATGGAAATCATATAGTCATCAAGTACCCTTTTGATGGCGTCTCTTTCTGCATCTTTATGGGAAGTTTGCCCAAAACTTTGAATGCCGTAGGTTCCCAAAATTATAATACTTACAATGAATTTTACGAGTAGCTTCTCCATAACTGCAAGATTTAGAATTTACCATTGTTATTCTTCCAATTCTCTTTTGGTGTCATTGGTTCAATTACGTCCCAATGCTCGGCAATTTTTCCGTTCTCAACTCGGAACAAGTCGTAAAAAGCGTTGTAATCTTTTCCGAAGTGTCCTTCACTAACAACGAGAACAAAATTACCTTCGCCAAGCACTTTATGAATTTTGTCATATTTCAGAAAGATGCCTTGTTTTCCTAAGGCTTCAAGTGTTGCACCAAGTCCTGAAAGTTGGTCAGGAATATTTGGATTGTGCTGAATGTAGTTATCTCCGTCAAAGTATCCGGAAAGTTTTTCCATTCTTCCGTTTACTAAAATGTCGTCAACAAAATTTCTAACCAAGGTTTTGTTTGCTTCCGTTTTGTCAAGGTCTTTGATATCGGTTGCACCGTCAATCATAGTGTGTCCGCTTGGATTTGGATTTGCAGGGGTCTCTTGCAAATTGTCCCAATGCTCTACAATTTTTCCGTTTTCAAAGCGGAAAATGTCAAACCCGATTTTCGGTCCAAAGAAGTTATAATCGGTGTGAGTAAAGACATAATCTCCATCTTGAAATGCCCTAACAGTATTTACTTTTGCTGAATTGGGTGGTAACTGTTGCAATACTGCCCCAAATCCTGCAAGTCCGTCAGCAACTCCCAAGTTGTGCTGAATGTATTTGTCAGGGTTAATGTAACCTACGGGTTCTTGAGCTGCTGTTTCTATGCTCTTTAAAAGAGCAACTACTTTTTGTTTGTTTGAAATTTCCATTTTTTCTACTTTTTGTGTTTGTGAATTTGAGTTGCTTTGGGTGGTGCAGGCAGAAAATTCAACTCCTAAATTTATCGCTGCACTAAGTATCGTTTTATTCATTTTGAATTGATTTAAATACGATACAAAGGTGCAACGATGCACAAAAATGGAAAAGGTAGAAACAGTCCTTTGAATGATACTTTTAAGCCGAGACAAATTGTTCTCTAAATTCAACTGGTGTTGAATGGCTGTGTTTTCGGAAGTATTTTATAAAATTAGTCGGCTCATCAAAGCCTAAGTCAAAACCAATTTCTTTTACGCTCTCATTGGTGTGTGCTAAAAGTCGTTTGGCTTCAAGCATTATTCTTTCGTCAATCATTTGCTTTGGCGATTTGTCTAAAATCTTGGATGTTGCCTGGTTCAACCGCTTTTCTGTTACGCTTATTTTTTTAGCGTAATCGCTTACTTTTTTTAGTCTCCGATAATTGGTTTCCAATAAGTCTTTGAAGAGCATTAAATAGTCAAGGTCAGCACCATTTTTAATTTCCGTGAAATCTTGCTTTCGCCTTTCTCTTTCGGAAAGAAGCAATAAGTTATGTAACAGATTTTTTAGAATGTCGGATTGTGAACTGTCCTTTTCATTTTCTAATTCCGTTTCCATTAGCTGAAACAAATCAGCAAATAGAGAAGCCGTTTTGCTCAATTGAATTTGAGAAACAGCAAACAAGTCGTTGAACAAAATAGTACTTCTCAAAAACTTGGTGTCGCTTTCAGATTTGCAGAAAAATATGTCAGTGAACAAAATTACCTTACCGTCAAACCCGCCTTTCTTGTCAAACTGTTGAACGGTGTCCTTGTTTAAAAATAGAATGGTATTTGGTTTAATTTTTACAGGATTAAAGTCAACCAAATGTGTCGGATTGCCTTTCTGAAACCAAAGAATGTGATAAAAGCCTGTCCGATGTGAAGTTGTCAATGTGTCTGAATGGTGTTTATAAAGTTCGCCTATACCAACAAATTCAAATTCTTGTGGTAGTCCTTGTTTGAATGAATATTTTTTTATGTCGGACTTCATTGTCTGTTGTGGTGTCGTCTTTTAGGGTTTTGACTAACCCAACCAAAACCCGTCAATTTGAGCTGATTTCCAATCCTCGTTAGCCAGACCCAATTTACCCATTCCCTTTTCAATTCCCTTAACCAACCCCAACTTTCTTTCACAAAACCTCTTAAACCAAATCCCGCACCTTCTTGATCAAATTACAGGATCCAAGAAATCAAGGGTTGGGTCTAAGACATGCCGAAAATTCAAATCCCCAGGTGTTGGGTGGGGGAAGTCATGCCCAAACCAAAGCAAAAACTCCCAAAGTCATCGAAAAACAGAAACAACCGCTTCCTAAAATCCACCAACCAGCCGACTATTCCACCTAGCAAGCCCTTCACCCTGCGGATGTACGCCACGGCGCACAAGTCAGTCAATACGCCACAGGCGCACACAGCAGCCACTAACCAAATGCTATGCATTCATAGATGCCATTAAAAAAACAAACACATTATCTATAAAATCCCTGATAGATGAATGCATCAATCAGGGATTTTTTTGAGGGCTTTTGGCTAGTGGGCTAAATGTTGCCAGTAGTTTTTATTCATTTAGGTTTATATTCCGTTATTTTTATTTCAGAGTTTAATTTTACTAAGTCCGAAATCAGTTCGTCATTATTTTCCGGCGCTATATAAATTTCATCATATTTATTGAATTTTATAATCATTCCATTTCTCGCCAGTGCTGGTTTTATCCCGCTCCACATAGTTTTTCCTTTCAGTATTTCCTTTATGTTTGGAATTCCTATTTTTCCCCTCAAAAATCCCGACCTATAAATTAATTCATTATTTTCAATTTTATAAGATGTGTCAAAATAAATCCAAAATATTAAGATTAGTGGACTCAATAATGGTAAAAGAATAAACGGTTTTTCCGAGAATGTACTCTTATCCATAAAGAAAATTGCTATAGGTAATATCAAAGAACCAATTAGTAAATAATTGATAAATCCTTTTCTATTTGCTTTATAAATTTTCATTCAGTTTGCGTTTTTCTTAAATTACTGGCAACGTGATTCAGATTGGAGACGGCGGGCATTCGAAGCCGTTCCCTCCCAACTTACTCCTAACTTCTTAAAGATAGTGAACTTTCATTTTACTTTGAACCGCCCGCTGGATCCAAGGTGCTGTGTGTGCCTTGAATGGTGAATATAGGTCAAAAAGTTGACCGTTCCAACGGGTGAAAGTCCCTTAAGCGCGGGGGTAACGTCCCGAAGCCAAGCAAGTGGCAAGCTGGTTTGCCGTGAGGTATGCAGTGAAGTAAGCCAGACTGCGGTGTCTGTACTGACGAACAGAGCCTGTCCCGAAAATCGGGAAACCATATACGGAGGCTATGAGGTCGGATGAGGTGGCACAGCACACCGAAGTCCAAACCTTCCGCTAGGGAGGAAGTACCGAAGTAGTAGATATGGCAGAGATAGACACAAGGATATTCACCTTACCGAGGGAGGTCTTTGGGTGTCGGGAACACCTAAAAGAAGTCAGCCGAGGTCATAGTAGTTGCCGGCAACGAGCTGTATGAGCTACAGAGGTCTCACTGGGCAGCGAAGGACTGAACATTGGATTACGTCCAAATTCGATAGGGAGCAACTTTTGTGGCAGCCTTATCTTAAGCGGACAGGGTTAACAGATTAAGTTATGATAGAAAAAGTACTCAACCGTAAGAACCTTTACAAAGCATACCGACAGGTGGTGCGGAACAAGGGTTCGGCAGGGGTGGACGGCATGAAGGTCACCGAACTGCTCTCCTTTCTGGAAAGCAACAGGGATAGGATTGCCACATCCATCCTCAACCACAGTTATGTACCCAAACCTATCAAAGGGGTCGAGATACCCAAGAGTAACGGAAAGACAAGATTGCTCGGAGTTCCCACAGTAGTAGACAGATGGCTCCAACAGGCGTTAAGCCAAGTGCTGATGACTAAATACGAACTTACGTTCGAAGAGCACAGCTACGGCTTCCGCCCAGAGAAGAACATCCATAAGGCTGTAACACAAGCTCTGAAAAACATCAATGATGGCTATCAGGATATAGTGGACATCGACCTTAAGGGATTCTTTGACGAGGTTGACCACTCGGTTCTACTTCAATTGATCTACCAACGGGTAAAATGTCCGACTACCCTAAGGCTTATCCGAAAGTGGCTGCGTGCACCTATCCAGATCAACGGGAAACTGCACAGGCGTAGAAAAGGAGTACCACAGGGATCTCCTATCAGTCCGCTTTTATCCAATATCCTTCTGGATTTACTGGATAAGGATCTGGAACGAAGAAACCTGAAATACGTCCGATATGCAGATGATTTCAGCATCTACACCAAGTCAAAGAAGGAAGCCAGAAAAGTGGGCAACGAGATTTACCTTTTTCTAAAGGAAAAACTCAGACTTCCCATCAACAGGGAGAAAAGCGGCATCCGAAGACCGTCCAATTTTGAAATCTTGGGTCATGCATTTGTTCCAACGTACCAAAAAGGAGTCAAAGGAAAATATCAGTTGGTGGTGAAGAAAAACAGCTGGGACTCACTGAAACGCAAGCTCAAGCAGATCACCAAGAAAACCAAACCCTACAGTTTTGAGGAAAGACTCAAAAAGCTGGCAGAGGTATGGCGGGGATGGGTAAACAATTACCGTCTTGCCAGAATCTCCGCAAAGCTGAAATCACTCGACGAGTGGCTAAGAAACCGACTTCGATACTGTATTTGGCACGACTGGAAGAAACCCGAGCGGAAACGTAAAAACCTGATCAGATTGGGAGTGGACCAAGACCATGCCTATGCATGGAGTAGAACCAGGAAAGGGGGATGGGCTGTTGCCCAGAGTCCGATTCTGATCACTACGATAACTTTGTCACGACTAAGAAGAAAAGGTTATGAATCCATGCTTTCTTATTACCTCAAATCGCAACCTACAATCCAGTGAACCGCCGTATACGAGACCCGTACGTACGGTGGTGTGAGAGGCGCACCGTGAGCTTATGGCTCACGGCCGTCTACTCGATTATGGGCTTTTTTTCTTTATAAGTAGACTTTCAAATCGATTAAAGACTTTCTGAAGTATAAAATATTTTCCTTCGAAAAGGCCATTCTCAATTTTAATTATTTCATGTTCTGGGTATTTCATTGTTAAATTTATTTCACCACTTCCTGCAACTGGTAAAAATTCTTTTTCAGGATAATTCCAAATATCAACCAATTCAAATAATTGATTTAGTTGATTTAGAGTCAAGGTATCCAATTGAAAATTTTGTTTTCCTTTTAGGGCAGAGTAAAGTTCTCCTTCATAAGTCACAAGTCCATTGCTATCAATATGCATACTAAAAAAAGGTAATCTCCCTTTAACATCCCCACTTTCAAAGATTAGATAATCAAATTTTCTTGGGTTACTTATTGTTATCCTTTCAAATTCTAAAATATAATTATCTCGTTGAAAGTCAGTTATTTTAATATGATTATTATCGACGAAATCTATTTTTCCTACACTTTCTAATTCAGAACCTTCAACAATTAAAGTATCATTTTTAATCGAATAATAGAAAAATCCATAACTATCCCAGAATGGATTTGTCATAACTGAGTCTTGAATTAATATAGTTTGCTCACCATACCAAATACCATTTAGATTAACCTTTATGGCTTCCTCTTCTCCATTATTACAGGAGAAAAGAATTATGCTAAAAAATAAAAGGTATAGATTTTTCATATTCGTCTAATTGCCCATAACTTTTATATAACCATGACAATTTTCAGGCTTAGCCAACCACCGATCGATAACTAAACCTGATTTTTATATAAAATTTATCAGGTTTATTTGGATCCTCCAAACCTACCCATTCCCCCACAAACAAAAAATACCCCCAACAGGGTATTTTTCACCATAAAACTTACTATCCCTCGTCTGATGCGGGTAGGACGACGGAGATCCGGGATTTCCTCCCATGTGGGAGGCCAGCGCAAGCCTTGCGGGTGGATAGAGCCTGTCCCGATCACTATCGGGGCCTGTCCCGTGGAATCACGGGAGCAAATAAGTAAAAAGCATCTCTACCTACCAAGCCCTTCACCCTGCGGATGTCAGTCAATACGCCATAGGCGCACACAGCAGCCACTAACCAAATGCTATGCATTCATAGATGCCATTAAAAAAACAAACATAATTATCTATAAAATCCCTGATAGATGAATGCATCAATCAGGGATTTTTTTGAGGGCTTTTGGCTAGTGGGCTAAAGGTTAGCGGTTCGTTGATTTCTTTCTTTTGTCATACAGTTTCAAATTCTTTCGGATAAACTACTGTTCCCGAAATGTCTCTAAGGCCATCAGTTACTAATTCAATTGCCATAAACACGTTTGACGGAACTTCAAAAGGTGCTTTTATCTTCCATTTGTCTGCTGACTGAAACCCAAACCTTGGGTAGTAGTGTTCGTGTCCCAAAACGATTACCGATTTGAAACCTAATTCTTTTGCTACTTCAAATCCTTTCTTGATTAGTTGCCCGCCTATTCCACTTTTTTGAAGTTCAGGTCTAACTGCCATAGGTGCAAGTCCTAAACTTTCTTTCAGGTTTCCTGTGTCGTCTTTTATGTTGATTTTGGTAAACAATATATGCCCAACTATTTTATTGTTGTCTGTCGCTACAATTGAAAGTTCAGGGACAAAAGCTGTCTGATTTTTTCTTAGTGCGTCAACCAACTTAGCTTCATTTTCTTGTCCAAATGCAATTTGGTTAAGTTCAAAAACTTTTTTAAAGTCGTCTTTAGTTTCTTGTCTCAAAGAAATCTTGTTTGTCATTTTATTCAGTTTTTAAAATTAAATCTCTTCAATGATTGATGTGCCTTTTGAATTGTCTCCACTTGTCCATTGCCAAGTTTCGTGTAATCTCAACTTTCCATTTGTTAAAACTTCTGGTCTTGATTTGCAAATACCTGTCATCAGTTCGTTTTTGATGTTTATTTGATGATAACGCAAATCAATATTTCCAAAATCATCTACTAAACCTATTAGATGTCCAATTTTAATTTTTCCACCTGAATAGGTCGCTGTTAATATACTTCCGTCTTGTTTGTAATGGAAAGTTGTCTCATCTGAAGTTTCTCCATTTTCAGAATTCATTGACGGTCTAAAAATTTTTCTATCGTAGTTTATCGTTTGTTTCATTGTCTATTTCTGTCTTTTTACACTTCTGACTAACGTAACCAATACCCCTCAATTTGAGCTGACTTCCAATCATCATTAGTCAGTCAGACCCAAATTATCGATTTACTTTTTAACTCCATTAATTTAACTCCGATTCTGATCACTACTATAACCCTGTCACGCTTGAGACGAAAAGGGTACGAATCCATGCTTTCCTACCACCTCAAATCCTGTCCGACTGGTTCTGCCGGGCGGACGCAACCTACAATCCAGTGAACTGGGACTGAGCGTTAAAAAAAATTCCAGTGGTAGATTTTAGCGAGGGATCAGTATGCAGGGAAGGTACAGCCTGCCGCGAACTTGATTCGGGGAAACCCGTATCCCGAAAGCCTTCGGGAATGGTGTGAGAGCCTCAACCTGAGCCGTTTGGCTTAGGTCGGGCTACTCGATTAGCTCTCGTTTTTTTCCTTCATCTTCAGAAAATTCAATGGTGTCATAACTGCAATTGAAGAATTTCTATAATCTTTTATATTCCGAGTAATAATTGCATCCAAATCTTTAATCGTTAGGGCAGAAGAATATTGAACAGAATCTTCATAGTCTGTGAATTTATTCTTTAAGGCTTGAATAATCTCTCTTTTTGTTGTTCCAACAATTTCGGTCATTTCAGTTAATGTTTCAACAACTTCAAGAGCTTTTTTGTGTCCTAAAAACCTCCTCAGGATATAGTAAATATTATTGATACTTAAAGCAGATAAATATAGTTTTACGTTTCCTTGTTCATTTAGTTCAAAAAGTTCGCTTGCAGGATTAGCGTGAGGTTCTCGGTCAGTAAAAAAGTCAATAACTACGTCCGAATCTACAAAAAGTTTATACTCCATATTTTTTTGAAAGTTCTTCGGTTAAAATTTGTTTGTAGTCAAAATTGTCATCAGTTTTGATGATTCCCCTTAGTTTTCTAATTTTTGGTGAAAGTTGTTTTTCCTTTATTTTCATTCTTTTGACAGTCACAAACTTGAAGTAGTTTTCAACCATCTCCGAAAGACTTTGTCCTTTTTCCTTTGCATATTCTTTTGCAATTTCAATGACCTCTTTTTCTATTGTCAAAGTTAATTTGGTATTCATACTATTATTATTTTTGATAAATATACGTGTAATATTTCATATTTACAACACGTATCATTTTAAATGCTGACTAACGTAACCAATACCCCTCAATTTAAGCTCAATTCCAATCCTCGTTAGCCAGACCCAATTTACCCATTCCCCTTTCAATTCCTTTAACCACCCCCAACTTTCTTTCCTAAAACCCCTCAAACCAAATCCCGCACCTCCTTGATCCACTTACAGGATTCAAAAAATCAAGGGTAGGATCCAAGAAACGCTAGAATATCAAATCCCCAATAATGGAAATAGGATTCCATGCCCAAACCAAAACCTCCTAAATAGAACCACAAACCAAAACAACTACTTCCTAAAACCCAGCTCAACCGAATATTTATTACCATAAAACTTACCAAGCCTCGTCTAATGCGGGTAGGATGACGGAGATCCGGGCCAGCGGTGGCCTCAAGCGCTGATAGAGCCTGTCCCGATCGCTATCGGGAATATCTCCGTCTTGCCCCGATGCCTCGGGGTTGTTACTTTTTGTGTCAATGCCTGTCCCGTGGCATCACGGGAACAAAAAGTAAAGAGCTTCTCTACCTACCAAACCCTTCACCCTGCGGATGTCAGTCAATACGCCGCAGCCACACAGCAGCCACGTATCCCGATGGCTATTGGGACCCTGATAGATTTTTTCTCCCATCAGGGCTTTTTTCGAGGGATTTTGGCTAGTGGGTTAAATGTTGGGTGCTGGTATTCTTGTCACTCCGTTCATATTTAGAACTTTAATTCCTTTTCAAGTTTTGATTTTAGCATATCCCATCTTTCATCAACAAACTCAATAAAGCGTGTAAAGTCAGTTATTTTAGGCAATATCTGTTTCTCATAATTTATCTTGGTTGTCTTTGCCCAATCTTCAAAGGTTTTGTTGCTCTTTGACTTGTTTTCGTTACTATCAAGCATTTGAAGATTTACTATTCCGTTAAAGCACCAGTTGTCTGTATAATAATTTCCGCTCTCTTGGGTCAAATCAATTCCCTGTTTCTTTAAGTTCTTGGCAGAAAACTGGCTTTTTGGGAAAATATGGTCTTTGTTGAAGTCGTTATTTTTATAATCCAAATGCGGATATAATAATGCTAGAATAGGAAAGGCGTATCTATCTTCATAGGTTGTGAATAAAAGGTTTTCAATAGATTCATCATCCATTGTGATTGATTTTCTTGTCTTAGATAACTTTTTGGCAATAGCTTGTGCAGGAAAAAATTCAGCACCTTTTTTCACTTCGTCTTTTACTACATCTCTTATTTGTTTAAGAACTGTATCAGCTTGTCCGCCAAATATGCGTTTTAATAAAACTGTATGAAACCAACGCTTTATAAGTTCTCTATCTTCTTTGTATGCAACTTTTGAGGTAAATTGTTTTGTGCGATTACTAATAAATAAATAGTGAATGATTGGTAATAGAGCATTTTTTGAAGTTAAAGTTCTTTCTGCATATCCGAAATCACGAATGAGTTCGATTGCTTCTACAATTGCTGCTCTAATTCCATCCCAATTTTCCTTGAACTCTTTGGCATTGGCTATAGAAAAGTTAGTAACTCTGAACTTGATATCATCGCTAAAAATCAACAAGTAAGCTCGGATTATTAAATCCTTGTCTATCACTATTTCTGTTGAGTCCCAAATTTCATCTATAAGATTATTAAATTCGTCTCGGGCTGAAACTGTCCTAGAAGTCCAACCTGAAATTATGGTTGACATAATCAAGTCAGAATATGATAACTTTTCACCACCGCTATTTATTCTAATGAAAATATTCAGGGCTTTATCATAGTCTTGTTCAAGTTCTAAATAGTAATTAATTAAAGTCTTGACGTGAATAACATCAAGTAGTTTGGATAGCGTATTACTTATGTTTTCGTTTGAATCCCATTCTTTTTTCTTTAGGAATTGATTTAATTCAAAAGTTCCATTGAGAGCAAGGATTTGACCAACTTCAAACCATATTTTATCAGAGTTTTGTAGTTCTTCCTTTGTCAAAAATCTAAAGTCATATACTCTACCATCTTCATTCTCATCTTCGTCAATAGAATCTTCAGTTAGGCAGAGATAAAGTTTTCTTGTCGGGATAGAGTGTTCATTGTCTTTCCAAGCAAAATTTTTCTTTTTATAAGCATATGAACCCTTTAATCCTATATACAAAGCTGTTAATCTTTGTTGTCCATCAAGAACGGCTTCAAAGTCAGGAATAGAAGAGGTGTTTACTTCCTGGCAATGAGTATTGTATTTTTCCCGATATGTTTTTAATACGGTATAATATCTATGGTCAGTTTTGTTTTCTCCTTGAACTTTCCACATAAGCAAAGAGCCAATTGGGTAGTTTCTCATTAAGCTGTCAAAAAGTAATTCAATTTGTCCTGCACTCCATACAAATTCTCTTTGTATAGCCGGAAGTAAATATTGGTTGTAGTCAATTTTGTCAATCGCTTGTTTGATTGATATTGGTGGATAATAGCTCATATTTTAATTTTATTGTTCAGTGTTTCGGGGTTCTCTACACTTGCACCCAACGGACAAGTATAAGAGCTGTAGCGGATTAGAAGCACTTTCATGTCCGTTTAGCACAAAGTTTCTTAGAAGCACAGACCTTCGATTTACCACTTCACCCGCTATTGCCACATACACGCTGTTAGGGCATCGTGATTCTTGTTTTTCAGTCAGTTTAATTGTCGGTTTCGTTGTGCGTAGAGACAGACACACTCTTTGCCAAGCTTTGGTTTGAACGTTGGCTTGTGCGACTTGGTAATGTGTGTGGCTGTTGAGCGTTGACATTATCATTCCCATACTTTAGCTGTTTTTGAGTCAAATAAATTCACTTTACATTTGAATTTTTTCCTTATTGATTCTATATATTCAGCATCACTTTCAGAATAAACACCAATGTAAATGCTGTATAATTTGGTCAAGTTACCTTGAGAATCTTCTCTAAACTTTGTCGCTTTATTAATAGCGTCAATTATATGGTCGTCATATTGTCCAAAATTAAATCCAAAGGTTACTAAAGAACCCTGAATAGCACAAAGATTTTCGTAACAGTATGTTAGATATTTGTTGTGCATTATGTTCATTAACTTTTCACGACCATTACCTGCTGTCACAAAGATTGGGTATTCTTTGTTTTCCATTCGCTCTTTAATATTTTCTAAAAGGTAATGTTTGGTGGTATATTCCTCCTTAATAATGTCAATACCGCCATCAAAAAATGGTAATGTACCGTGCAAATAGTGGACATTTTGGTCACTTTTATTCTTGCCCCATCTTAACTCTGAGTAGTTAGCTTCATTTGATGGCACGTAATCAGCATCTTCTTTATCTCGACCAAAACCGTCTGTGTGGTTTTTGGATTCGTTACGCATTAAAACCCAATATAAAAGAAGGTCATAGTTTGTCGTGAAAACATTGCCACCCTTTTCTAGGTATTCATTGAGCCAATAAAAACAAGCTGTACTCTTTTCTTCCGGTTTAGTAAAAACGTGTTCGGGGTGCAGTTCCTTTACAGCTTCAATTAAGCTGTTTTTTAGTTCTTCACTTGCATTCTTAATCTGACTAATCAACTTTTTGTCTGTGCCAAACATTTCTGCTATTTCAAGGAAATTATCTAGCTGTTCCATTACTAGCTCAAAATTCTTGTTGTCAACAATAAAGAAAAGCTTTTTAAGAAGTGGATTACCTATTGTTTCAATGAACTTGTTTAAAGCGTTGTATGAAAATATACCTGAATCATAAGCCATACTGAAACCATTACCTAAAAGCAAATGCTTTGGGCGGTTGTTCTTTGACAAATAATCAATTACGTAGTCGTATGTCAGTATTTCGGTTTTTGCCATTATTCAATTAATTGTCCTACTTTGTTTACTACTTTATATTCTAAGTCGTCAAACTCGTTGAAATGAGCTTTCCCACATTTTATTTTCATTTGTTCGTCTCCACTTAGTTTTGATAAGTCAACTTGTGGCGTTCCTGTGTCTTTGGTTTCAGCTACAAAGTAAATTTTCTTGTCGTCCTCAAATACCAATGCCCAATCAGGGTTGTAATTTCCAATTGGCGTTGGTATTTTAAACCAATTCGGCAATTTGAAATAGAATTTTATTTGCTCGCTTGTTTCACAGTCTTGTGCAAACTTGCTTTCTACACCTGAGTCCAATGGTACAAATTCTTCATAAATGGTTTTTGAAGGGTCTGAAACTTTAAACGAAAAGTCGTTTAGATAAACTTCCAATTCCTGAGCTTCAAATAATGCCATTTCATATTCAGAGCCACCGATTTTTTGATACTTTATTCCATCAATCATTAGATCGTACAAAGTCCTTTTTATAGCTATTGTAGCCAAGTCTAAAAACAATTGCGGATTAATAATTATGTCCTCAATTCTTCCTGACTTACTCAAAATTTCTTCAATCGTGGAACGAGTCAATTCTGTTTTGCTTTGTATGTAGCCCAAAACATCAGGAATTTTCCAAGAATAACCGCCATAAGATTCAACTTTTTCACCTACATAATTTGTTCCTACGCCTTCATCCGTCATTGTAATTCCAATCTTTGTGGAACGAATGGAGGGAGATTTGATTTCCGGTAAATCTTTTATGGCTTTTGCAGCCAAAGTAATTAGCTCGTCTGTTTTATAATCAACTCGGTACGTGGTTTTCTTTTTCAGTTTTTCCCAAATCTCTAAGAATTTCGGGTCGGCTTCAAAACCTTTACGGTACTTGATTGCCGTTCTTGCTTGCTTGTTTTTTATTCTGCCTGTAAATGAAACACCGCAATCGTCTTCAATTTCTTTTTGAAGTGCCTTTGCAAAATCGTCATATGCCTCATTGGCAATAACCGTCAAGCGGTTTATATTTTGGTCATAGGTTCGTTTTCCTGTTTGGTCAACTGCTAAACGCAGACCTCTACCAATTTCCTGACGTTTTTTAATGTCTGATTTGGTTTCGTTCAACGTACAAATCTGAAAAACATTGGGGTTGTCCCAACCTTCACGAAGGGCAGAATGTGAAAAAATAAAACGCAAAGAGTTATCCAATCCCAACAATTTTTCCTTGTCTTTCATTATCAAACTGTAAGTGTCGTCATCTGCTTTGGTTTCTCCTGAAGTGTCTTTTACTTTTCCTTTGCTGTCTTGCGAGAAATAACCGTTGTGAGTTTCCTCAACTGGAAATTTATCTAATTCCTTAAAGGCTGGCTTTGAAACATATTCCTGATAAATTTCTTCAAACCATTCGGCAAATTTTCCTTTTACAGGATTTCCTGTTGAATCATAGTTTCGGTAATTCGCAACTTTGTCAATGAAAAACAAGGACAAAACTTTTATGCCTAATTTATTAAGTCGCTTTTCTTTCTTTAAATGTTCCTCTATTGTTTTGCGGATTTGAAACTTCATTACTTCATCAGTCAATCCGCCTTGGCTGTCGCCTTTGTATAATAAGTTTCCGTTTGAAATGGAAATACATTGGTTTACTGCATCTATTTCCTCAATGATGTAGCCATCTGCATAGATTTCTCTTTCGTTGGATAGTTTGTATAAATCATCCCCCACTTTTACAGTTATGGTTTTCTTTTTTACTCCTCCGTTTTCGTTGCTATTTATGGAAACTTTGGCGGTCACTTTGGTCTTAGTTGCTGTGATTGATTCTACCGAAACAAAGGCATCATTGTAGGCATTTTCTTCAATGATAGAATCTACTTCAATTTGTTTTACCAAACCCAAATCATAAGCTTTTACAGGGTTTAGACTGTAAGTAAGATTGTATTGATTTCTGTGTGTTGCCGAATAGCGAAGCGTACAAAGTGCTTTCAGGTTTTCGATAGCTGCCATACGCTTTTCGGTTTCCATATTTTGTGGCTCGTCCACAATTACAATAGGGTGGGTAGCCTGAATAAACTCAACTGGTTTTTGGCCGTTCAGCTTATCGTTGGGTTTATTGATAATGTTTTCGTCTTTGGCAAATGAATCAATATTGATTACCAAAACTTCAATGTTGTTAGTGGTTGCAAAACCTCTCAAGGTGGAAACTTTGGTACTGTCGTACACCTGAAAATTAACAGACACATTGTCGTAAAGTGTTTGAAAATGCTCGTGTGTAATTTCCAAGTTTTTCAAAACTCCCTCACGAATAGCCACCGAAGGCACAACAATTACAAACTTTTTAAAACCATATAATTTATTGAGTTCGTATATAGTTCTCAAGTACACATAAGTTTTTCCTGTGCCTGTTTCCATTTCTACAGAAAAGTGCATACCGTCCAATCTGTCCGAAACCTTGATTTCGTTGTTGACTTGAATGCTTTGCAGATTCGTAAGAATTTGTTCTTCTGACAAAATAAGGTTGTTGCTCACACCATTTATCAAATTCAACGTGCCTTCTTCCTTTAGGTTAAACTCCAAAATGGAATCTTCCAAAGGTTGCCCTTCGAACAAATCCGTTATGGATTTTATGGCTTCCTGCTGATAGTTGAGATTGGATTCGAATGTTAATTTCATTTTTTTACTTTTTCAATTAAGGTTTCTACCCAATTATTAAATCTTAAACACCTATCGAGGACTGGATTTATTGTATTCACTTCTGCGATTAAACCGCCATAAAACGGCTTGTTTTTGTCAAATCCGGGGATTAATTGTTCTAATCTTTTAGAGGGTGCTGTTAACTCGCCATCATTCAATTCCTCAGGATTTTCTTTTTCCTCAACTGCCAATAATAAACTATTTAGGTTGGATTGCTTTAAGTCTGGCAAAAATTCAAATCCATCTTTTGCAGCAAACAATAAGCCCTCAAATTCGTGTAATTGAATGTAAGGAATAAATCTAGGGTTATTTATTGCATCTGCTAAAGCTAGTTCTAAACAATCAGCTTTATGAATTTTATTCTGAATAGCTTGAGCATCTTCATATTTTGGAAAATCATTTTTTAATCTGAAAAAATCAATAAACGTAGTTACTAAAATATCTGTTTCGCTCTTTAACAACTTATCAATATTGAATTTAAGTCTATCATATTTCACATCACCTCCTTTATGGCCTTTACTTGTGGTCATTAATATAGGACGCACATCATAAATTTGATAAGTATTGAAAAAGGGTCTCAAAATACCATTTACAAACTCTTCTTCAGTTTGTCCCTCGCAGATTATGTAAATTCCTCTCATCATAATCTACCTCCTATTACATTTTTTTCCCACAATTCACCAATTGAGTAAACGTCTAACCAAGACTTTAGTGAATCTTCCGACTGTCTTTTAAATACTGTTTGATTATCTGCTCTATTGGCTACAATGATATCATCAGCTGAAAATTCATTGACAAGATTTACTGATTGCGTGGCGATGATAATTTGAGAATGAACAGAAGCTTTTTTTATCATACCTGCTAATTTGGCTATAGCAAAGGGATGTAAACCTAATTCAGGTTCATCCAGAATAATTGTTTTAGGTAAATTAGGCTGCAAAAACAAAGTAGTCAGTGCAATAAACCGTAAAGTACCGTCAGAAAAATGCCTTGCATAAAACGGATGTTCCGGATGCTCTTTTTCAAACCATTCCAATTCAATTTTATTTTCATCCAAGAAAAACGGAGCTAAATCAAATCTGTCAAAGAATGGAAACACAGATTGAATTACCATTTCTATTATTTTAAAATGCTTTGGATGTTTTTCTTGTAAATAGAATAAAAATGCAGGCAAATTCCCTCCTTCTGCTCCCAGAACTCTGTTGTCACTTATGTTCGCAATTGAACGAAGTGGAGCTGAAATACTGGTGTCATGAAAGTGATAAATTTTGTAGCTTTCAAGATGTTCTGATAAGTAATTATCCCTAATGCGGTACTTTTCTTTTATTCTACTTTCCTTGATATTCTGGTCATAAAAAGTTTTGCTGTACTGAGATTGATTATTCAAAATACTATCTTCTCTGCTAATAAATAAAGAACCTTCATCAGTAGGCAACAAATTAAATTGATATGCATTATTCCCAAAATCCAAATACCCCTTAATTTCATTAGTATTTTTTCGTCCATAATAAAGTAAATTGTCAACACCACTTTTCAAGGAGTATTGTTGAAGCCTTTGTTCGTAAATGTTGTTTACCAACTTGAAAAAGGAAATGAAATTGGACTTACCAACCCCATTTGAACCTATCAATAGGTTTATTGGACTTAGTTTCAAATCCAATGTTTTGATAGACTTAAATCCTTCTATTTTTATATTTTGAAGCATAGCTATATTGTTTTAAATTCAATTCCTGCATCTTTCATTTGCAGTATAGTATTTGTTTTCAATTGGTCGTTGCCTTTAAAAAGTTTGTCTAATGCAATGACTTTGGTAGGCTTTTCGAAAATTACGGTTTCAATGATTTCTTGCGTTGCTTTCTCCAAAAGCAAAATCAATTCGGTATTGTTGATTTTGTAAAAACTGCCTTTCTTTTCAATTTTACTGTTCAAGTCTTTTCCGCTTTTTAGTAAAAGCTCATACACCATATTTTCAATAGTGGCAGTTTCTGAAACAGGGTCAACAAAGAGTTTCATTTGCTCGGCAAGTGCTTTTGCATCTTTGCCTTCAATTTGTTGCCATTGCTTGAAGTTGCTGTCACTTAGAACTAACGATTTGAAACCTAAATCAATCTCTGTATCAACATTCGTTTCAAATTGAATTTGACTTTTCTTTTTTTCTTTCTCTACCTCTAATTCTTGTTCGATTGCCTTTGCTGCTTTTCTAATTCTTTCTTTTGAGACTTCAGCAATATTTTTAAATCCTGCTTTTAAAGCCTCACTGTTTTCCTCCAAAAGTTCGGGTAATTGAACACAAATATATTTTCTATTACCCCCATCTTCTTTGTTCAAATCCATAACAGCGTGGGCAGTTGTTCCGCTACCCGCAAAAAAATCTAGAATTATATCATCTTGCCCATTCTTGACAGATTTGATTAAAAGCTTAGCCAAAGAAGTTGGTTTTGGGTATGAAAAATAGCTTTTACCTTCAAATAGTTTTTCAACTTCAATTCCACCGTCACTCTTTAAAGAAATTATTGACCTGAGCAACAAATTATCGAGTTCATCTAAATAGTTAATTGAGCTTGGCTGTGTATTCTCGTCTTTGTCAAACCAAATTTTACCACATAAAAATGACCCATCGTGTAGTTCTAAAACATTTGTAAACTTACCATCAACAATTAGTGCAGCATCATTAAATGAATCTTCTTTCCAACGCCAACCTCTATCTGGAATCTTTACAGGTTTTCCTGTTTTTGGGTGTTTTACCTCATATCTAGGCCCAAATGTATTTGCATTTGGCCAACTCATATTTATTTTACCCCAAAGCCTATATTCACTATTTAGAGAATTGTAAAGCGTAATCCCTCTATCGTAACCTCTTTTGTTATATAGTTTTCTGATTAAATCTTCGCCCTCATTTAAAGGCATTTTTTTCTTTTTAATTTTTGAAAGAAGTTCTTCAATTTCTTGTAGCCCTTCTTTTGCCATTAAAAATTCGTGTTTTAAAGAACTGTCTTTTACATAAATTAGAACATACTCGTGGATGCTACCGATTCCCTTATCATTTTTTGGAACTCTCTTATTCCAATTGATACATTCGATAAAATTTTCTTCTCCAAAAATCTCATTCAATAGCATTCTAAGGTTATGAACTTCATTATTATCAATATGGACAAACATAACTCCATCTTGTCGCAGCAAATTTTTAGCTAAATACAATCTTGGCATCATCATATTTAGCCAATTACTGTGGTATTGTCCGTTTTCTTTGCTGTTCTTTTTGAACATACCATCTTTGGTCATATAGCCATCTTCGTCTTTGTCGCCTACACGTTTTTCATAATCGGCTTTGCTTTCGCTAAACTTGTCTGGGTAAATAAAAGAGTCGTTGCCTGTGTTGTAAGGTGGGTCTATGTATATCATTTTCACCTTTCCGAAATAGCTTTTTTGTAGCACTTTCAGCACTTCCAAATTTTCGCCTTCAATAAAAATGTTTTGTGTATCGTCAAAGTTTACGCTTTCGTCTTTAGCTGGTACAAGGGTTTTGGTCGTTGGCATTTGTAATACTTTAAAAGCATCACTTTTACCTGCCCAATTCAATACATATCGTTCGTTTGAGAAGTTTATATCTTCTCCAAGCGTAGCTTTTAGTTTTTCCCAATCTACTTTGCCTTCGCTAAAAACTTCGGGCAATACCTGTCGTAATGCTTTGAGTTTTTCTTGTTCTGGTGTCAGACTTGTTCCGTCCATATTTTAGTGTGCTTTTCTTTCAATTAATAATTCTTTGACTTCAACACTAAGAATTTCAGCAATCCTGTATAAGTCCTCTAAACTTGGTTGTCGTCTGTTTTGGGCATAAGAGTTTACCATATTGTAACTCTTGCCTAATTGTTCAGCCAACCACTTCTGTTTAATTCCTTTCTGTTCTAAAACGTCTTTTATTCGGTTCATTCTTGAACTTGTTTATAGTCTTCAAAAGTAAACATAAACATTTAATATCTCACTAAATGAGCATTTAAATTATCGTCCTGTTTGGGTGCGGTGGGAAGGGGCAAGCTCTTTTGGTTTTTTGCGTTTGCTTATGTGTCGGCAAAAACCAAATGTGCTTGAGTGTGAGTTGGCTTTTTAGCATGTTGCACAAAGAGATTATCCCCGAAAATAATTGCGCTATTTGTTCCAAATGGCATGCTTTGCGCAACTGTTGCGGATATTTTTTAATTATCACCAAACCTACCCATTCCCCCACAAACAAAAAATACCCCCAACAGGGTATTTATATTAAAAAAGCCCCTGAAATCGGAGCTTTCTAAACTAATCTTGGGGTTTCAACAACTTAAATTACTTACCTTCTAATATTTTCCTAATCGCTTCATTCATCTGCATCATTGTCTCCATCATCTTCATCATTACTTCAGTTTGATTTTTATCAGCATAATTAGCTTTTACTTTTCCTCCACCAAATGCAACATTAGAATTAGTCAGATGCTCAATAATATGACCTGGTTGAGAGGAAATAATTTGAAGTGGATCCACATTTAAGAACTCAGCAACACTCTGAATCATGTCAATTGTGATTTTGCTTTCTCCTCTTTCATATTTTGTATAGGCAGCTTCTTTAAGTCCTAAATAGTCAGCTACTTCTATAGCTTTCTTGTCCCGTAATTTGCGGAACATTGAAAAGTTTCTTCCTATACTTTTGTTTTCAAGGACGGTAAATCCAGAATCTTCATTTTCTCCCATGATAATTGCGTTATTTAAACTAATTTAATTAATATTTTGATATTATGAAACTAAAAAGATGTTATAATTAACCTTTTAACAAAATGCTTTTAAAAAGTAGTTTTAAACTACTTTAAGCAACTTCTAAACTACTTCAATTAATCTTTTTTTCAAATAAAAGTTCTTAAAATTGTGTATGATATTAGTTCAAATACATACCGAAAAAGGAAGATGTTATATGAGCATCAGCAGCTTACTGTTGTTCTTATATACGTGCCTATTGAGAAGTATTTGTCAATTTTATTGTAAAAGCAAACTTTCAAGAGGAGCTATGAACATTAAATTTATTTCTAGAATGGTTTCTCTACAAGAAATCCAGCGCAATATCATCAAGTCTCCAGTTTGATAGTAAAATAGTAAGGATGGAATTTGGATTATATATTCAGTATCTACCCTTATCACACTACTTTATCCGAGACGAGCCCCCGATGAACTTCGTTTTTCCAACCTATCTACGCTAATGGGTGCGCTCGCAATCTTTCTGATCACTAAGCTCCTGCATGAAGCTCCATCCGAAAGATCCATTACCTATTTCTTAGCCATCAGGAACTTTTCCCTGTTCCCGTACCAGCTGAAAAAACCGCAAGTTTTTCTAGCCTGATACACCTATGCCCTTTTTTTACAAGAAAGGATCCATAACCCAAGGAACAATGTGAAAAGTAAAGCCTCAATCATCCCCAAGATGATCAAAGGATACCCCTATGCCAAATCTTAAATCTTCCTGATAGCTATCGGGACTAAGATCTAAGATTTAAAGTCACAACCCTAGCCAGTGTCTTCAATTTCTAACCCTAAAAACAAGTAATGCTAAACTGGTTGGCAGCGGTCCACATTGCTGCGCACTGCGCTGGGGTTTTACTTCAATGTCGACAAGCACGAAACTCAATAAGTCGAGGCAATTTCCTCAAATCTCTAAAACCTTCGAGGTCAAAAAAAGACCTCAAAGGTTAACGCACACACTTCAATCAACCATTAACCCAATTTTCTAATCCCACCCCGACCCCTCGGGGCAATCAACCAATAACAAAAAAACAACCCCCCACGAAACCTACCAAATTCCAAACCTTCAAACACGAATCCAATCTTCCAATTTTCAAATCTTATAATCTTCCAATCTATGACCCCAACCTTCCAACTTTCTAATCCCACCCCGATCCCTCGGGGCTCAATCAACCACCCCGACCCCTCGGGGCAACCCCGACCCTTCGGGGAACCACTAACCCCCAACTTTCAAACCTTTAACCTCCTTTCCCACGAAACCTACCAAATTCCAAACCTTCAAACACGAATCCAATCTTCCAATTTTCAAATCTTATAATCTTCCAATCTATGACCCCAACCTTCCAACTTTCTAATCCCACCCCGATCCCTCGGGGCTCAATCAACCACCCCGACCCCTCGGGGCAACCCCGACCCTTCGGGGAACCACTAACCCCCAACTTTCAAACCTTTAACCTCCTTTCCCACGAAACCTACCAAATTCCAAACCTTCAAACACGAATCCAATCTTCCAATTTTCAAATCTTATAATCTTCCAATCTATGACCCCAACCTTCCAACCTTCCAACTTTCTAACACCTAATAACCCAATAACTAATCCCACCCCGATCCCTCGGGGCTTAAATCTCCCCGATCCCTCGGGGCTGAAATCTACAATCCCCAGGGCCTCCCCGTCTACTTTCCTCATAAGGTTAAACGACGAATATAAACCCAAGTAGTCCGGATACACACACGGTGACGACACTACTGGACGGTGGAGTGGGGGAGTTCACTCCCCAGGCCGGCACCAACCCCAAACAACCGTAACCCCGCCGGCCTCCCTTTCTTCTTGATGAGACCTTTGAGGTTTCCAAAAACCTCGAAGGTCTTCACTAGACCACTACCCCGACCCCTCGGAGCAAATAACTATTAACCCAGTAACCAAATACCTAATCCCATGAATCCGATTAAACTTCCCAAATCACATTTCAACAGTGTCCCCCCGTGTTCATCTGTGGTAAAAAAATCTGCGAAATCCGCGAAATCCGCGAGAGCCCCCAATCTAAAATCTCCCCGATCCCTCGTGGCTGAAATCTCCCCGATCCCTCGGGGCTGAAATCTCCCCGATCCCTCGGGGCTGAAATCAATAGTGTTCATCTGTGTTCATCTGTGGTGAAAAAATCTGTGAAATCCGCGAAATCTGCGTGTAACCCCCTTTTCCCACGCATCCCGACAACCACCCCGACCCCTCGGGGCAACCCCGACCCCTCGGAGCAAATAACTATTAACCCAGTAACCAAATACCTAATCCCATGAATCCAATTAAACTTCCCAAATCACATTTCAACAGTGTCTCCCCGTGTTCATCTGTGGTGAAAAAAATTCTTACCATCAGTCTATTATTATTCGTAAAAGTAGCCTTCGCCCAATCCCCAGCTCAAGAAGCGTCAGAATCTTCCTTTACCTCGCTTTCCTCGAATCCGACTCCATTTTACATCATGGTAGAACTGAGAGGCAGAGACTTGCCAGATTCTGTGATGAAATTCTATTTCTGGGAATATTTCATTGACGCCAGCTTCAAATCACTACCTCCTACAGTATCAGAAGTGAAAGCAGAGAAGGGGACCATATTTTCAGGAAACATAGGGGCTGAAATTTACCAATATACCTCACCACCGATTTCCAATCCTGCATTATTACATACATTCTTTGGCTTCGACTATCTACTCAAGGACTTATACATTTTCCCAGGCGATACAGTAAAATTACTAGTAGATAGAGACAATGCCAGATCCTATTTTATTGGCAAAAATTCAGATACCTATCAAGTACAATTGGATTTGGCTAGAGAAAACCAAAAGGCCCTCAAATTACAAAACCCAGTAATGTTTGGTGCTACTGTTCAATCCATGACTAAAGAGGAGAATAGCAAGAAGTTGTATGAAAAAGCAGTCGCAAATCAAAATAACGATATCAACAAGCTTATCAGATTCTTAGGTACCAAAGAAGATAGGCAAGGGTATTTGAATGAAATAAGAATTGATCTGGATGGAAAAGTAATTCCAGGCTATGACATATTGAAAACCTATAAAAATACAATTTCAGAAGACCAATATGAATTGTTCTTAGCCGAACAGATTGGCAAAGCATTTTATAAACCGCTCAATACATTAAACAGATTTCTTATAGACATCGAAGGGGATAAAGATGCATTTGTAAATCAAATTGATACGCTTGGCAATTTGAATTTCAACTCAAACCTGATCACATATGCTTACGCATATCAAAACTTCTTATTAGAAAAAGCATCGGTGCTTTACCGATCTGGTTACAAATCAATCCTTCAGTCCTTTGACCAATATCCCTTAGAATTAAGAGAAATATTGGCAACCAGATTTTTGGGTAAATACTTTAAAAGCATCTCTAACCCCAATGAATATTTAAGCTACGCCATGGAAAGGGCTACCCTGCCATGGACAAACGAAGTCTTGAACCAGCTCAGTCAGAGTAGAGCAGTAGGTGCAGACTTCATTGGGGTCAATCTACCAAATCATACAGGAGATCATGTGTCCTCTGCAGACTGGGAGGGAAAAATAGTACTGATTGATTTTTGGTTTACAGGTTGTAAAGCATGCATCGATTACTACGAAAACTGCATCAAGCCAGCAGAAGAATACTTCAAAGATAACCCCAACGTACTTTTTGTCTCTATCAATTCGGATAGGAACCAATCAATATGGCTTAAAAGCCTAGAGTCTGAAAGATATACCTCCAAGCATGCAACTAACCTTTTTGCAGGTCAAGAACAAGGAAAAGAGCTGCTCACATTCTATAATATCAATAGCTACCCATCTCAATTACTATTGGATAAGGAACAGAAAATATTGCGATCAGGAAGTTTTGCCAGAAATCCCGAAGCCTTGAAAGAAATAATTGAAGAAGCATTAAACAAATAATAACCACAACCTTAAATGCACATTTATGAAAAATCAAATTTTACTCTTATTGACATTATTCTTGCTCCTATGCATCCCTGTTTATGGGCAAGACACATTCTTGCTGAAAGGGAAAGTGATTTCAGCGGTTGATCAGATCACCCTTCCTGGGGCATCTATTAGGATCAAAGACACCAACATGGGGGTGATTTCCGGAGCAGATGGTGAATTCTCAATGAGACTCCCAGCAGGTGAGTATAGCTTAATGGTAACTTTCATTGGTTTCAAGTCATACGATCAAGTAGTCACCATCCCCATGGAAGAAGAACTCAGGATCACCCTTGAGGAAGATGATATGGACTTAGAAGGAGTCGAGGTGATCTCCACAGGATACCAACAGCTACCTAAGGAAAGAGCTACAGGATCCTTTGTACAAATAGACAATGAATTGGTAGACAGAAGAATCAGTACAAACATCCTAGATAGATTGGAAGATGTCACCCCCGGATTGATTTTCAATAGGGTAGGAGCTACCGAAGATCCCATAAGTATCAGAGGGCGAAGTACACTGTTTGCGAATACCATGCCCTTGATTGTAATTGACAATTTTCCTTATGATGGACCTTTGGAAAGTATCAATCCCAATGATGTAGAATCCATTACTGTTTTGAAAGATGCTGCTGCTGCATCCATTTGGGGCGCAAGGGCAGGAAATGGGGTGATTGTCATCACTACAAAAAAAGCTACTCAAGGTAAAGTCAGGGTTTCTTTTAATGCCAATACCACTGTGATTGAAGAGAATGACCTTTTTTACAGGCCTCAGATGCCGATCGACGATTTTATCGAAATAGAAAGAACCTTGTTTAGTCAAAATTTTTATAACAACAATATCAATGCACCTGGACAGCCTAGACTCTCCCCTGTGGTGGAAACTTTACTAGCGCAGAGGAATGGTCAAATCAGTGCCGATGAAGTTGAAAGAAGAATCAATGAATTCAAAGAGAGGGATTTCAGAAGAGACTTATTAGAACATTATTATAGCAACGCTGTCAATCAGCAATATTCCTTAAATGTATCAGGGGGAACAGAATACCACAAGTTTCTAGTGGCAGGAGGATATGACAGAAATTTCTCTGGAATTGAAGGTAATAACAGCGAAAGATTTACCCTGAATCTGAGAAACGATTGGGCATTGTTGAATGACAAACTCAAACTAGATGCAGGGCTTTACCTCACCAATGGAAGAATCAATACAACCACCCAAACACCTAGCGGATATGCGTATGATAGATTGACAGATGAATTAGGCAATCCCCAAAGCATCACAAATGTATACAATGAAAGATTACTCAATTCTGGATTAGAATTGGGGCTCTTAGATTGGAGGTTTTTTCCACTTAATGAAATCGGGAAACAGGACTTTCGAACCAATTCCAACGACTATAGACTGAATCTGAACTCAAGCTATCAATTGCTTTCTGGACTTACAGCAGAACTTCAATACCAATATTGGGCAAATTCAACTCAAAATAGAAATCATAGCCCAATAGATCTTTTTACTACAAGAAACTTGATCAATCAATTTACCCAGGTGGATGATAATGGTCAGCTGACAAGACCAATTCCAGTTGGAGGAATCTTGAATTTGAGTAATGCCAGAAGCTACTCTAATACTGCAAGAGCAATATTGAGATACAATAAGCAAATTGCAGGAAAGCATGATGTCAACGCCATTGGAGGTTATGAAATAAAAGAAGGGCAGTCAGAAACCAACGCCAATGTTTTCTATGGCTATGATGATGATGTCGCCCAGAGTATCCCTACAGATAATGTTACCCTCTTTAGGAATTTTGTAAATCCAGGTGCAAGGGCTACTATCCCAAATGCAACTGTGCCCCACAGAGGTCTGGTTGATCGGTTTATCTCTTATTATGCCAATGCATCTTATGAATATGATCGCACCTATATCCTCTCGCTTAGTGCAAGAAAAGACCAATCAAACTTATTTGGTGTAGAGACTAATATGCGAGGAGTACCATTATGGTCAGTAGGTGGTGCTTGGTTGATAAGTAATAATTCATTTTATCAGGTGGATTTTCTTCCCTACCTCAAGTTAAGAGCTACCTACGGCTACAATGGAAATATAGATAGATCCTTGAGTGCATTTACCACAGTTCGATTTATCAATGGAAACCCACTCTTACCCGCTGAGCTCAGAGCAAGTATAATCAACCCACCAAATCCAGAGTTAAGATGGGAGAGAATTAAAATTATCAATCTTGCTTTGGATTTCGAAACCAAAAATGGCATCCTGTCAGGATCATTTGAAGCCTACAGAAAGGATGGAATGGATCTAATTGGTTTAATACCTTTTCCAGCTGCTTCTGGAAGGTCTACCGTAAGTGGGAACTTTGCCGATACAAGAACTACAGGTTTTGATCTAGAATTGAGAAGTAAAAATATCTCAACTTCTAATTTTTCATGGTCCACAGTTTTCATGCACAGTCACCTCAATGATAAAGTGACCAATTATGAAATGCGGGCAACTGTAGCCAATTATATCAATAGCTCTTCAGGTGCTATTGTTCCATTAGAGGGAAGACCCTTGTTGTCAGTTTATTCTTATGAATGGGGAGGTTTAGACCCTCAGACAGGTGAGCCAAGAGGGATTTTAGATGGAGAGCCCAGTACAAATTACAATGCAATCATGGCAGCAGCTACACCCGAAAATATTGTTTTTCATGGCTCGGCCCGACCGACACACTTTGGAGCATTGAGGAATAATTTCTCTTACAAGGCCTTTTCCCTTTCCTTTAATATCAGCTATAGACTAGGGTACTTCTACAGAAGACAATCCATCAATTATAACTCCTTGCTGAGTGGCGTCATAGAACATGGGGATTTTGTAAATAGATGGCAAGTACCTGGCGATGAGATGATCACAAATATCCCTGCTCAGCCTACTAACATTAGCTTTCCAAGAGAGAACTTTTACAGAATGTCTTCTGCGCTTGTAGAGCCAGGAGATCATATCCGATTGCAGGATATCCGATTATCATATAATATCAATACTGATGGCAAGAGGAACCTACCTTTCCGAAGTGCGGAAGTTTATACTTATGTCAATAACCTAGGTATTATATGGAAGAAAACCAAAGACCCCTTAGATCCTGATTTCCCTAATATGCGTCCATTGACAAGCTTCGCAGGTGGAGTAAGGGTCAATTTTTAAAACCTTCAAGAACTTAAATATGGAACCCGATAAACCCAAATTACCAGCTATAGACATTGATATTTTGATTCTCTATGATGTAGAATCTCACAATGAAAATCATCAATCACACTCAAAGATAAAATCATGAAAAAAATAATAATCATATACATATTGGCCATCATTTGTACTTCATGTGATGACTTCCTTGACGCCAAGCCTACAAAGGATATCGTTACTCCAAATACGGAACAAGCCCTTCGTGCTTTATTAGATAACGCCGAATCACTGAACAGGCTTCCTTCAATTTCAGTGTTATGTTCTGATGAATTTATAACCAATGATGCAGGGCTTAGAGTTTATTCAAGTCAATGGTTAAGAGAGCTGTATATTTGGAACCCTAGTCCATTTGGTCCTGATGAATTTATTGCCGACTGGTCTTCGCCGTACCAAACGATATTTACTGCGAATGTAATCTTAGAAGAGCTCCCCAAAATACAGGGCTTATCAACAGAAGCTTTCAATGACTTAAAAGGTTCAGCACTCTTTCTAAGAGCTTTGTCATATTATGGATTGTCTCAGATATTTTTACCCACCTATTCAGAGCTTCAAAGTTCAGATGCAAAACTAGTATTGCGGACAAGCCCTAATATTAATCAGCCCATCAATTATGTGAATGGCGTAGAAATATACAATCAAATTTTCTCAGATTTGGAAGAAGCATTTGAACTACTTCCGGAAGTCAGTCAATATCCGACTCGCCCTGTAAAAAATGCAGTGAATGCACTTTTGGCTAGAATTTACCTATCGATGGAGGATTATGACAATGCGCTAACTTATGCAAATAGGACATTGTCAGAAGATCACATGCTGATGGATTATAATGAGATTCCTGTTAGAATTTTACCTTTTCAAAATTTCAATTCAGAAGTTATATTATATGCAGAACTAATAAATTATACTTTTACAGCTGTGCTTACGAGCCAAGTAGAACCTTCTTTATTAGCCTCCTATGCTACCAATGACCTCAGGAGCAAGCTGTTTTTTACACTTAGGCCGAATGGATTCACGAACTTCACTGGTAATTATACGCAGATATTTAGGCATTTTGGAGGCTTAGCATATAATGAAGTTTACTTAATAGCAGCCGAAGCTGAAGCGAGAGTAGGCTCTGTGAACGAGGGACTGAATTACCTCAACCAACTCTTGATCAATAGATATGAAAGTGGTTGGGAACCATATCAGATCAATAATAGGGAAGAGCTACTTAATCTGGTGCTAGCAGAAAGAAGAAAAGAGCTTGCCTTTAGAGGAACAAGATGGTCTGATTTAAGAAGATTAAATAAAGACCCTAGATTTCAAAAAACAATCACCAGAATAGTGGAGGGTGAAGAATATAGACTAGAACCTAATTCACCAAAATATGTAATTCCGATTCCTCCTCGAGAGCTGGCTTTTGATGCAAATTAAAAAGGAAATAGGATACGCCAACATGGCGTATCCTAGATTTTCAAACCACATTAATCTAAATCGACAGGTTCTAATTCTGGATTCAAAAGAACAAATTCTCTTTCGATATCTCCAATTGGGTTTGCTGATGTACTTGGGCCATCGTACAAACAATAAATTGGTAGTTGCACCTCGTTACAATCGTAGTCGATACCAGGAGTGGCATTTGTTACATTGTACCAAGTGACACCATCTTCAGAACCAAATTCGTCCATTAGACCATTTTTCGGCTGAGTAAATGCAAAAGCAAACGCTGCTGCTAGTACAAATACTCCGCCTCTCACTAAATTTAAAGCGTAAGTTTTCATATTTTTGTTTTGTTAATACTTACAATACCCGGCTGTTTCGATCTATTGTCTTGCCAGATGATCTTTTGAGAGGAATGGCCGGTTTTGCTTACCCCTGCTGTCGGAAGCCCATCACCTAGTGACTACTTCCCGTATTTTTTACTTCTTATTCCTCATACCTCCTTTCAATCTCTTCGCTTAACGTTTAACGTTTAACACTTAACCCTTAACACTTAACCCAATCTCTCTATACCCTAAATCTCCCCATCCTCTTCCAAAATCAAAAGTCCAATTGAGCCATTTGAATCTTAAGCGAAAATATGGTTCATTTGAGCCATTGAATTTTTTGTATTAATACTAGGTCAATTAGCTTATTTCAATCGAGGGCTAGTGGCATAACCCTTAATTTTCTGATTGATTATCAATAGAAAAATTCGCTGTTTTGGTTTATATATTCCTTCTACTTTTGATTCAATCAAAAATTCAGAAAATATGCAAAATCAAATCAAACATTATCAGGAAAAGTTAAGCTATGAAATGGATTCAGCGGATTTATTTGAAGCTTTACAAAAGGGAGAAAAAATAAGTGCAATTGATGCACGTAAAGTGGAAGGGTATAATTTAGAACATATCCCAGGGGCAATCAGCTTACCTCATAGAAACATGAATGAAAGCACTACCGCTCACTTAGACAAAAATATTTTGTATGTTACATATTGTGATGGCATTGGTTGTAATGCTTCTACTTTTGGTGCTTTGAAAATGGCTCAGTTAGGATTTAAAGTTAAAGAACTGATAGGTGGATTAGATTGGTGGAAAAGAGATGGCTATTCTACCGAAGGTGAAAAAGCTGTGATAACCAACCAAATGGTTAAATGTTATTGCTAAATGTATATCCTCTTGAGAGGGCAAAACTTCAAGGTTTATGGAAACAAAATATTTGAAACTGATCAAAGAAGTCTACGAGCAAGGTACTTTGGTAGCAGCTTCCGATTCGCTTTTTCTGACTCCAGGAGCTTTAAGCCAACAGTTAAAAGAAGCTGAAAACCTTCTAGGTACCAAGCTTTTTAATCGGTTAAATAAAAAAATGATCCCAACAAAAGCAGGAGATAAAACTTATCAATCTTCCTTAAAAATTCTGGAAGAATTAGATTCCCTGAATTTTCAAATTAAAGATCTGATTAAAGAAGAAAAAGGCTCAATCTTGCTGAGTACAGAATGTTATACGAGTTACCATTGGCTACCCTCTGTTTTATCAAAATACAAAGTGGATTTTGATGGTATTGAGGTGAAAATAGCATTTGAGGCAACACATAAACCTATTCAGAAATTGCTGCAAGGCCATATAGATTTAGCCATTACAAGCGATCCTATAGCCCATGAGAAATTAGAATATCTAGAGTTATTTGAAGATGAAATGGTTGCAATTGTTCATTTTGAGCACCATTGGGCATCAAAAGCTTTTGTTGAAGCAATAGATTTTGAAACGGAGAATTTGATTATTCATTCTGAACCGCTTGAAACGGTGACCATTTACAGTAAGCTATTGAAACCAAAAAACATTCAACCGAAATCCTATACTATCTTACCCCTTACAGAAGCCTCTATTGAGTTGGTAAAAGCAGATATGGGAATAATGGTTATGGCAAATTGGGCCATTAACCCAAATCTTATTTCCAATGAGATTCATACTGTGAAGATTTCAAAGCATGGTTTGAAAAGAATACATTATGCAGCAGTTAGAAAGGATGTTATCAAGCCAGATTACCTAATCCAGTTCACAAAATACCTTCGAGATGCCATTAAAAAATAAAGATTTCCTTATCCGTGCCTTAGAGCCTAAAGATATTCCACGTTTAATAGAATTATCGGAGGCTCATGCATGGTATGAAGGTGCAAAATATAATAGGACAGGGAAAGAGGAAAAACTTCAAACTCATTTTTTCAAAGAAGAAGGAAAAATAAAATGTTGGGTAGTGGAAATTGAGGGGTTTCTTGAAGGTTATGTGGTACTTTCTCTAGAATTTTCGACTTGGGATGCAGATTATTACTACCATATGGATTGTTTATTTATTACAGAGAAAGTTAGAGGAAATGGAATAGGATCAGAGATACTAATAAAAATCAAGGAGTTTGCAAATGCTCAGAAAATAGAACAAATACAATGGCAAACTCCAATTGAGAATATTCGAGCCATTGATTTTTATTTAAATAATGGTGCTATCTCAAAGGATAAGAAAAGGTTTTACATGACGTCAGGGAGCTGAATTGGGTTTATTATTTTTATGTACACCAATAAACTCCTAAATGGTAATTTCTATTAGATTTCCTTCAATATCCAAAATGATGCTTTCATAATACCCATCACCAGTTGTTCGCGGTTCACCTACGATGGGTATATTTTCATTTCGAAATCTTTCTGTGAGTTCGTTTACCTTTTCCTTACTTCCAACAGAGATTGCAAAATGGGCGAAACCCTGAGTGAATTTTTTCTTAGCTTCTATTTCCAATATATCGGGTTTATGCATAAGCTCAATTCTTACACCTCCATCAGAAAATGAAAGAAAGTAAGAAGTGAACTGTTTCTTAGGATTATGGTATCGCTGGCTGCAGGACATATCAAAGTATTTAACATAAAAGTCTTTTACTTTTTCTAAGTTGCTTACCCAAAGAGCAATGTGTTCTATTTTCATTTTCATTATTTTAGGGAATTAATTAATAAAGTATAAATCTCTTGGGCATGTGTGACAATTAAACCATGATCTGCATTTTGAATTTGGTAGAGCTTGGTATTAGTTAACTTACTAAACTTCTCAACAATCTTAAAAATATCTTTTTTATCTTCAGTACCTATAATCAATGCAATAGGGATCTTTATCTCAGACAGTCTTTTTTCAGTATTTTCAAGGGGCCATATTTGTTCAAAATTGCTCCATTTCAATGATTTTTCAATATTCTCCTGATGGATAAGTTCAATTTCCTCTGCAAAAGGACTTTTTATTGTTTCCTGCATCGCATAGGCTTCTGGTGAATAAAGCATGATCTTCAACATGGCTTCTGAATTAGGAACCACTGCCCACATTCTCTTAGCCATTTCTTGATAGGAATCATCGTATTTAAAGCCGGTCAGACCAGGAGAAATCAAAACCAGTTTATCCACTTTCTTAGGGTTTAAAATTGTAAAGTCAGTGGCTATTTGACCTCCCAAAGAATGACCAATCAAGCTTACATTATTTAATTTCAGGTCGGCTAAGAGAATATTGAGGTCTTCGATGTGCTGGGTTGGTTTTGATGGAGATGGGGATTGGCCGTGTCCTCTCAAATCATAAGTGATTACTTTGAAAGAGCTAGCAAGCTGATCTACAATGGCGCTCCAAACCCTAGAGTCAGTGCCCCCACCGTGGATCAATACGATTGGATTACCTGTTCCTTTAATTTCATAATGTAAATCAATCATGTTTTTTGAATTTAAGTTTTGAGCTTGAATAGTCTGAAAAGACAATAAGCTGGCTAAGAATAAAATGTATTTCATTTGAGGGGATTAATCAAAGATATATAAGGATGGGATTGTCTTAAAAATTCCTTAGGGGTAGTGGCTGTAAATGTTTTGAATTGCCTTATAAAATGAGATTGATCTGCATATTCAGTCTCGTGCGCAATGCTCACCAAAGGCTTGTTATCAGCTAATAATAACTTTTTCAGTGCGCTATTGAATTGAAGGACTTGATAATATTTGGTCGGTGTAATGCCAATGTGTTCTTTAAAAAATCTTTGAACCGTTCTTTTGGCACCTTGAATTGAAAGGTTGATTGGACTTTTGGAATCAAGCATCCTTAAGCTTTTTGACTCACTAATAAAATGGACTTTAGGTTGATCAACCAAATCAATAAGGTAATCTGTTAGGGTTTGCACTTGTGCTGTAGTACTGTCTTCAGATTTAAGGAGCTTGAAGAGGATACTGTAATTGAAAGGATGCTGATTTTCTAAGTCAAGATACTGATCAACTAGATTTTCAGGTGTTATGTTTTTGAAATAGGATAAGGTAGTAGGATGAAGGTAAAAGAGGATTACTTTTGAGTATGGTGGAATAATGGATACCTTCGGATAGAGGTTTTGGCCATATATAAATGCTTTAGGGAGGAGATGACATTTACCAAAAAAGCGAAGTTTAACAGGATGTTCAGATATCTGAAAGTATATCCCCGGGAGTCCATTCGCAAAATGAATAAGTTCTTGAGTTTTGGTTTTTAGTCCATCATCATTTTCAAATACCTCAATTTGATGAACTATATTTTTTAACTGTAATGAAGGGCTTTGTTTTATTACTTTCATAACTTACACCGGAGTTTAAAATCGTTTGAATTGTTCTTCGAAGCAGTAAATTTCCATATTTGAATATTAGTAAAATAGAATATTTACGACATATTAAGAATTCTTCTTTTTTCTATGATAGTGTTCACGAGATTTTGATCTGCTTCCGCAGAACTTCATATCACACCATTTTTTTGTACTGCTTCTTGTGTTATCCCAAAAAAGCCAGCCACACTCAGAGCAAGCTTTTAATCTCTTACTTGGTAGCTTATGTAACAAGCTTTTCAAAGATATAAAGATAGGTTGGAGGTAAGACAATGCCTTTTCAGGATCATAACTCCATTTATAAATAAATCTTTCGTTTTCAAAGACGGTTAATCGATTGGAGTATGCATCCTGAAGCCTTTGATTTATTAATGACAAATCTGAAGAATGTATTGACTGATTGTCTAAATAATTTTTTACAATAGAATAAAGCTGATTCCTTTGTTTTCGGATTAAACTCAGCTCTTTCTCACCTCCTGAGATTTTTTGATTGTTGTCAATTAATTGCTGTCTTTTCAACCAATCAACCCAATCGGGTACAATTGCAAGATACTCCTTGTAAGGACCCATATTCCAGTGCTCCACAGTATTGATAAAGTCAAGCGCTAAATTCCCTCCAATGATGGGCATATCCGGGATATGATTTGGATTTAGTTGTTCTACTCTTGTATGGTTTTGCATTTTTATTCTTACTATCTATATTTGTATAGATGGTAAAAATAAGTAGGGAATGAAAAAAGATCAAAGAATAACAGAAAAAAGTAGTATGCACGTTAACCGACTAATTGGTCTGCTAGAAGATTTTTGGAATGGGGAGAAATGGATTGATGATAATTTGGTTAAAAAAGTCATGCATTTATCCGAATACCAGGTATTTAAAAGACCATTGGAGCAGCTGCACTCGGTGGCAGAACTTGTTTCTCATATGCTAGTTTGGAGAGAGGCAGCAATTGATAGAATTCTAGAGAAGCCCACTGCTTTAAGCGTCGGTACCCCTCTAGACTGGCGTAAGAATGATGTACTCAAAGAAATTGGCTGGAATTCTTTACTTCAACAGTTTGAAGCTAATAACTTAAATTTGATAAGTTTACTAAAAGAAAGAGATGATACTTTTTTGGATACTTCCTATCAGGAAGGCTCTACTTTTGGCAATTTAATAGAAGGAATTGTTCAGCATGACTTTTATCATTTAGGACAAATCGGTATTACTATCAAGTTTCTAATGCTAAAAAGTGAAGCAGGCGATACATGTTGAATTCAGAATTTCTGTTTCATTTCTACCAAAACTTTAAATAATTTCAATTTGTAAATCAGATTAAAAAATGCAAGATGAAAAAAGGCTAATTGTAGAAGACTACATCACAGCTTATAATAAGTTTGATGTAGAGGGTATGGTAAAGAATCTACATGAAGAAGTTGAATTCCAAAATATCAGCGGTGGAAAAATAGATTTTGAAACTAAAGGGATTGAATCTTTTAGAAATCAGGCCATTGCAGCTTTAGATTATTTTTCTAGTCGAAAACAGGTAATTACTAATATGACGCTTACCGATACTTTAGTACAGATTGAAATAGATTATGAGGCTATTCTAAAACAAGACTTTCCTAATGGTATGAAAAAAGGCGACTGTTTGAAGCTAAAAGGTAAAAGCACATTCTCCTTTGAAGATAAATTGATTATCAAGATTCAAGATGAAAGCTAATAGCAATCAATCTCTTCGCTTAACGCTTAACATTTAACTCTCAACACTTAACACTTAACGCTTAACGCTTAACACTTAACCCAATTCCCCAATCCCCCAATAACTCAATCCCCACCACTTAACTCAATTTTAATAATTTGATAAAAACCCTGGCGCTTATCTACGGGACATCTTGATTAATTTTGATATGAACTTTACGTTATGTCTCATTTTCAGTCAGATAGTCAGTTGTTGGAAAAGATCCAAAGTGGAGATGCTAAAGCATTTACTGAGCTTTTTGATCAGTACTGGGACCTACTTTTTCATGCCGCTTATGGTAGATTGAAATCTGCAGACCTTGCCAAGGACGTGGTTCAAGAGGTATTTCTTGATTTTTGGAATAGAAAAGAGACTATCAAAATAAAGTTTAGGCTTGATGTTTACTTACTTACTGCCGTCAAGTATCAAATATTCAAAATGATAGACCAGCTAAATTTAGAAGTTGGTATAGAAGAATACCACGGGATTCAATTGCTGCCACATGAAGAAGTATTGCCGCTCGAAGAACTTTATCAAAAACTAGAAGTAGCCCTTGACGAGCTGCCAGAAATGGCCGCCCATATTTTTAGAATGAATAAACTACAAGGCATGTCTGCTTCGGAAGTAGCTCAGACGCTTGATATCAATGTACAGTCCGTCCACAACTCTATCCATAAATCCATGAAGGTTCTCAGGAATTCTTTGAAATACACTTCTGGAATACTACTTTTTTTTAGCTAAAGATAGCTTGCATATACAGTTTGTGCAGATATATGGATCAGCTGTGACTTTCATGTATGTGTTTATTAGTATTCTAAATTAAATTTTATGATTATACGCTCCATTACAAGTAGCCTCAATTCCTGACACAAATGGCTGTTTTAATACAATAGCTATAAGTATCTAATTTCAATTAACATCGATTTGAACTGAAAACCCAAGCTTATTTTCATTACTGGCCAAGTTCCGTATATCCATATATATACTTATTCAATTTTATCATTTCATCATATTTCACTTTTTAATTTAACTTTTTGATAACCTAGAGTCCGAGTAGTTTCATGGATTTCTCAACACTTCCAGTTGATGAAAGCAAAATTCAATATTGATCCAGAGACCAAGGCCTTGATTCATCAACTACTCAGAGGCAAAATCACGAATACCGAGGAGTTGAATAGAATAAATGAATGGTATCATAAAATATACCAAGAGCAATCAAGCACACTTGATACAAAACAGTATAAACGGGAAGCGCTGCAAATGATTGATAAGGCTATCAAGACAAAGCAAAGAAACCTATATGTTCGCTTCAGGTGGATAGCTGCGACAATTACGCTGATCGCTTTGACAGCAATTGCCTTGTTTCAAATATCAGATTGGTCTTCTACAAAAGATCCCAGTGATGTGGAATGGGTAGTCTATCAAACTGGCAAAGGTGAAAGAGCTACCTATTACCTACCAGATAGTTCACAAGTATTTCTCGCTCCAAATACCACCATAAAAATCACTACTGACTTTTTAGCACAAAGGAAAGTGGAATTAAATGGACTTGCTTTTTTTAAAGTAAAAAAACTCCAGCAAACTTCATTTGAGGTTTTTACTGAAAAACTACATACATCAGTACTCGGGACTTCATTTTCAGTGGGAGCATACAGTGGAGGTGAAGAAAGAGTAGAAGTCAAGTCTGGAAAAGTGAAAGTAAAGCAACAGGAGGGAAGCAAGCAGACAATTTTAGCCAAAGGACAAAGAGTCTATACTTTTCAAGATCAACTCTTCCCCTCTACCATAACCGATCAAGAAGAAGCATTTTCATGGGTATCCAATACGCTAATATTCAATAACATTACACTATCTGAAATGGCTGAAAAACTCGAAGATTGGTATGGTATAGAAGTCAAAACAACACAGCCTTTTAATACTTGTCGCATCAATGGGAAATACCAAAATCAAAGTATAGAAGAAGTTCTGAAAATCATCAACTACTCAATCAAAATGGAATACAAATGGGAAAACAACACGCTAACCATTGAAAAAGTAACCTGCAATTGAAAAAGCGGAACTGCGCCAACAGCCCCGCTTTAATGCTGCTTGATTTATTAACCATCAACACAACACACACACAAAATTATGAAAAAATTATTACTGGAAATCACTCCCTTTAGGAGTTTCCTATTTATCACAAGCTTCTGTCTGCTTCAATTTGCTTCTTTTCAAGCAATTGCTTTGAATTCAAGTAACCAAGGAGCGTTCAAAACAAATATTAAAATTGAACCTGGAGAAAAATTCGTAACAGAGATCTTTCAATTGATAGAAAGTAAAACCGATTTTAATTTTTCTTATGCTACCCATGCAGTAAAGAATGTCAAAGTGAAGTTGAGTAGCCAAAACCTCACAGTCGAAGAATTACTTAAATCAATGGAAAATCAGACGAACCTCGAGTTTAGGTTTGTCAATGATACTATTGCAGTCCTAGCAAAGCCCATAACTAATAGTATCATGAATGATAAAGTCAATGTAACAGGAGTTGTCATTGATAAAATTTCTGGTGAAACACTACCTGGTGTAAATGTCCTGGTAAAAGGCAAATCCATAGGAACTGCAACGGATATAGATGGGAGATTTACATTGGAACTTGAAAATGATGATGTTTTAGTCATTTCTTTCATTGGTTATGAAACCAGAGAAATGAAGGCTTCAAATCAATCTGATCTGCGAGTGCTATTGTCTCCTACAGAACAAGCCATGCAAGAAGTCATTATAACTGCCCTGGGGATTAAAAGAGAAGAGGCCTCCTTGGGATATGCCACTCAAGCAGTCAGTAATCAGCAACTGACAGATGCTAGGAGTAACAACTGGACCAATGCATTGGCAGGGAAGGTTGCAGGCCTACAAGTAGTAGGTGCAGGAGCTGGACCGATGGGTTCTCAAAGAATCACCTTACGTGGAGAAACCTCCCTCAATCTAAATAATAATGAAGCCTTAATAGTTGTAGACGGTGTCCCCATCAATGGTCAAATAGCAGGAACTGGCTTTGGAGGACACTTAAACTCTGATAGTCCTGTAGATTTCGGATCTGCTGTTTCTGATCTCAATCAAGAAGATATTGAAAGTGTCACGGTGCTCAAAGGCCCGGCAGCTGCTGCACTTTATGGATCCAGAGCTGCCAATGGTGCACTGATTATCACCACTAAAGGAGGTAAAAAAGCCCAGAAAGGAATAGGTGTTTCTTTCAATTCAAACATAGCTACTGAAAGAACTGGCTTGAGATGGCCAGATTACCAATATGAATATGGTGAAGGTAGAACTTCTGACTATTACTCTTATGGAGATTCTGAAGATGGTCCAAACACCAGTACCAATATATCAGCTGGAAGAGCTTGGGGCCCCAGATTCGATGGCCAAATGTATTACCAATACAACCCTGATTCCCCTGATGGCATGCCAACCGAAAGAACTCCTTGGAGACCATATCATGATTACATCAAAGGATTCTTTAATCCTGGATATACCATTACAAACAATATTTCTCTTGAAGGTGCCACAGATAAAAGCTCAGCTAGAGTTTCAATTACCCATTTGAACAATACTTGGATTATTCCCAATACAGGCTTCGAAAGGCTTTCTGTCTCTACTGCATTAGACCACCAAATCAGTGACAGACTTAAAATCAACTCAAGAGTCAATTATGTCAACAAGAAGAGTGATAACCTTCCCATGGCAGGATACAACAATCAAACTGTCATGTATTTCATGATCATAGGAACCACTCCTAGTACAGATATCAATTGGTTTAGAGATTATTGGAAGCCTGGATTAGAGCAGATTGAGCAGAAAAATCCTTTTAATCCTGGACCTGACAATGTCTACCTCCAAGTGTACGAAATGCTCAATACAATTGATAAACATGGAGTGATCGGCTCCGTTTCAGCTACCTATGATTTTTCTGATAAAATAAGCTTAATGTTGAGATCAGGATTAGACTTATCCAATGAAAATAGAACGCAAAGAAGGCCTTTTAGCATGACCAAATATCCCCGAGGGATGTTCAGACAGCAGGCTGTTTTTAATTATGAAATCAATTCTGATTTCCTTTTAAGTTATAAAGAAAGCATTGGGAATCTAGCCAATTTTACTTTTAATGCAGGGGGTAACACCATGTTCAATTATAACAATTTCAATGGCGTATATGCTGATCAACTGGCCATGCCTGGACTTTACATGATTAGCAATAGTTTAGATCAGCCAGTTGCCGATCCTAGACTGCTAAGAAGGTCTATCAATTCACTCTATGCATCAGGTCAGTTTGAATATAAAAACATGATCTATCTGGATGTCACGGGTAGAAATGATTGGTCAAGTACACTTCCTGTGCAGAATAATTCCTTCTTCTATCCTTCAGTCAGTACGTCATTCATCCTGGATGAAGCTTTTAGATTACCGACTGCTGTTTCTTTTGCTAAAGTAAGGTTGTCCTTTGCACAAGTAGGAAATGATACTCAGCCTTACCAGACTGCCAGGTATTATGATCAGATTTATGCCACTAGCTTCACCAATAATGCTACACTTTTCAATGCAGACCTCAAACCTGAAATTACAACCGCCTACGAAGCGGGAATTGACCTAAGACTATGGCAAAATAAAATCGGACTGGATATCACTGCATACCAAAGTGATAGTCGAAACCAAATCCTTGCTATACCCCTAGATATCACCTCTGGCTATCAAAGAATTTTGACCAATGCAGGATTGATTCGCAGCAATGGCTTGGAAGTAGTCTTGAATACAAGACCGGTGACAAGACCAAATTTCACATGGAATTCAACTTTCAACTGGTCTTACAATAGAAGTTATGTAATTGAACTCGCAGAAGGATTGACCAACCAAATCATCGGACAACACTCAGTTGTAAGCCTTGAAGCTAGAGTAGGAGGAAGGATGGGTGATCTTTATGGATTGGGCTTTCAAAGATCTCCTGATGGTGATATCATTTACAATAGTGCAGGATTACCGGCTCAACTAGACCCAGAAAGAAAAAATTGGGGAAATGCTTTCCCTGATTGGAGAGCAGGTATATTAAATCAGTTTGCTTTTGGCAAATTCAGAGCATCTATTCTTATTGATGGTCAACTAGGAGGAACTGTATTCTCAATGACAAACCATAAGTTGAATACACTTGGCAAAACCAAAGTTACACTTCCTGGAAGAGAAGATGGAATTATTGGTGAAGGGGTAGTAGATAATGGAGATGGTACCTATTCACCCAATACAGTCAGGACAACCGCCGCGAGGTTTTATGACGAGTATTATAAGCACTCCAATGTAGAAACGAATACTTTTGACGCCTCTTTTATTAAACTTAGAGAAGCAAGAATAGAATATGTCATCCCTCAGTCAGTCATCAATAGAATAGGAATTCAACAGGCCTCTGTGGCTGTCTATGGAAGGGACTTATTACTCTTTACCAAGTTTCCTGCATTTGATCCAGAAGTGGCCATGTTAAACTCTGGTTCTTTCTTACCTGGCGTGGAAATGACACAATTTCCATCTACAAGAACCATGGGTATGAATCTTTCTCTCAAATTTTAATCTCGAAACAATGAAAAATATTAATATCAAAATAGTTATATGTATTTTGCTTGGTTTGGCTGCATGTACCAATGATTTTGAAGAGCTCAATTTAGATCCAAACAGACCTACAGAAGTTTTCCCAGGAGTTATTCTGGATCAATTACAATACAGGTTAGTGAATTCTAGCATTGGTAGAGCGAGAGGGTTTGCACATGAACTGATGCAAGTGACAGCACCTAGGTTAAGTATCAACAATGGCGTGCATAGGTATTTTATAGAACCTAATAATTCTAGTGGCTTTTGGAATAGCCACTATGCCTTGATGACTGATGTAGAGGATATGTATCAAGTTTCAGAGCGTCTTGATGCAAAGGCTTATATGGGGGTGGCTTTGATTCTCAAGTCATGGAGCTATTCTTTACTCACGGATGCATTTGGTGATGTTCCCTATTCAGAAGCGAATAGAGTAGAGGAAGGAATCATTAAGCCAAGTTTTGATGAACAAAGGTTGATTTATACCAATCTTTTAGAGGATCTAGAAAGTGCTAATGAGCTTCTTTCTCAGTCAAATACCTTTGTGTATGGAGGTGATCTGATCTTTGAAACCAACGGCCCAGCTGGGATTCTAAAATGGAGAAAGTTTGCAAATTCATTAAGACTTAGGATGTTGCTTAGAGTTTTAGCCAAAGATGGAGAAGTGAATGCTTCACAACAGATCAATATGATCCTATCAAATCCTGAAAAATATCCATTAATGGAGTCAAATGCAGATGATGCTATCCTGAGATATCCTGGAAGCTTCCCATTCTTCAACCCATATTTCAATGCCAGAACTTTAGATTGGAGAGAAGGAACCTATTATACTGAATATTTCATCAATTGGCTCAATAGGAATAATGATCCAAGAAGGACTGTCTGGGCTACAACGATCACCGAAAATGGCCAACAAGTTTATAAAGGAATCCAGAGTGGTTATCCAAGTGAGGTAGAATATACTGTCAATACGCACTCTAGCTATAGAGATGAATTGAAAACACTTCCTGAATTGGGAATAATGATGACTTATGCAGAGCTAGAGTTTATTAAGGCAGAACTAGCCCTGAGAGGTTTCTCAACCGGGAATACAATTCAATCCCACTATCAAAATGGGGTATTAGCCTCTATGAATCAGTGGAAAGTTAATCTCACTGCCGCCTATTTCGATCAAGACGAAGTTCGACTTCAAGACAATGATAACTTCGAATTGATTCTTGAGAAAATAATCCAACAGAAATACTTCGCCCTATACTTCAATGATTTTCAAGCTTGGTTTGAAAAAAGAAGAACTGGATATCCTATCCTCCCCAGGGGTTCTGGAATTCCAGTAGAAAATCAATTCCCTTCAAGAATTACTTACCCGAATTATCTCCAAGCCCTTAATGCAGAGAATCTCGATGCTGCCGTTGCTAGGATGGGTGGAGATACTCAAGATACGAAAGTTTGGTGGGAAAAATAATTTCATAAATCCAATCAACTTGAATGAAATACCATATTTAATCTTAAGAAAAAATGCACATATCAAATATAAAAATACTCGCTTTTTTGTTCATAGGCTTGGTTTTCACTGCTTGCAGTGAAAATCGAGTTGATCAAAAGCCTCTAAAAACTCTAGTCGTAATCATTGATGGCCTTAGACCTGACTACATCAATGAAACAAATACGCCTAATCTTTATAAGCTTGCGCAAGAAGGGGTTAATGGACAGAACTCACATTCCATTTTTCCGACATTGACAAGGGTAAACTCCACCTCATACGCCACAGGTTCATACCCTTATAAACATGGTATTTTAGGGAATTCAATATATCTCCCTGAGGTTAATCCAACCAAAGGAATCAATACCGGAGATGTGTCTGCACTGATTGAAGCAGATCAAATACTCAATGGAAACCTCTTGCACACCAAAACATTTGGAGAGTGGGTAGCGGAAAGTAAGGATGTTGACTTTACCGTTTACAGCACAGGAACCACTGGTCAATCTTACCTTTTGAACCAAAAAATAAAAGGAAGAGGTATCATTAACCCTGAGTTGATTTTGCCAGCTTCACTTAGAGAAGAAGTGATCCAAAAAGTTGGAGACATCCCAGAAAGAGGAAGGCCAAACTTGGCAAGACATCAATGGGTGACTGATGCATTTATTGCTTTTGATTTACAGTCGTCAAGAAATTCCATCAGCACAATTTGGTTTTCTGATCCCGATGGAACAGCACATGCCACTGGTATAGGTTCGCCTCTTACACTTGAAGCTATCTATGGAGTAGATCAACAGATTGGAAGGATCTTAAATTTTATCAATGAAAAGGGTTTACAAGACCAAGTGAATATTATAATTTCTGCCGATCATGGTTTCAGTACACATAAGGGGGAAATTTCTTTGGATGAATTGCTCATTACCAATAAGTTGAAAAAGGATAAAGAGTCAGATGATATTGTGGTTGTAGGGGGAGCCATATATTTTAAAGATAAAAGTCAAATTCCAGATGCCATAAGATTGCTACAATCCCAAGAATGGGTGGGAGCAATTTTTACTTCAACCACAAGAAACAATGATTTTCAAGGAACCCATAGCCAAGATCAAATCTATTGGGATCATCAAGCGAGGGCCTCAGATATTTATGTTGATGTGAATTGGACTGATGAAGTAAACGAGTATGGTTATGCTGGGTTTTCTTACCAAAGAGGCATAGCAGGCCATGGTTCCGCAAGCCCTTTTGAGATGAAAACCCCCTTCATTGCCTATGGTCCTAGCTTTAAATATAAGTTTGAAAATCCGCTACCTACTGCATTGATTGATATTATGCCCACAATTCTTCATATTCATCATATTCCCTTTGATACAGTAAATGTTGATGGTAGAGTTTTGAAAGAAGTATTGAAAGGAGATACAAAAAATTATAATGCCCCAAATCCTACCCAATCTGATGTGGAACACAGCTTAAGTGGTTCTCTTTATCAGTCCACAATTTATCATTCAAGCTGGGATGGTAAGTCATATTTTGATTACGCTATTACAATTAGAAAATGATTTGAGTAAACATAATAACAAATAAACGACGACTCTGGAAAGCCACCTATCTTCAAACGTGTAGAGGGGTGGTTTTTTGTTTATCACAATATTACCCATCCCTTTATTCATGGAAACTTATCCTTCTAAAAATAAACTTAATTTCAAACACTCAAATTTTCTAGCCACCTTAGCCAAATTCCTGAACACTAATAAAATTTGACGCTCCTTCCAACTCACTCAATCAACCCAATTCTCAAATCAATCTCTTCGCTTACGCTTAACACTTAACGCTTAACCCAATCACCCAATCACCCAATCACTCAATCACCCAATCACTCAATCACCTCAATAACCCAATCACTCAATTCCCTTTTCTCAAATGATCATGCACTCGGAATTTTTTGTTTATGAGCGAGTTACATTTTTTATAACAAAAAAATAAACGTTGATATTAACTTAAATGAACTTTAAATTTTTTTACTATTTTTTGGTGAAAAATTAATATTAAAAGTTTTTTAAATAATTTGTTTATGACAATATTTACATGTGTTCTGACTGAACCTTTTATACTTTATGATTAGAACAACCAACTATTTCAATTAGAATACCATAATTATTTCACATCTTTTCACTTTAAATTACTTAAAAAATGGAACCATTTATTGGACAAATCATGATGTTTGCGGGGAATTTTGCCCCAAGAGGCTGGGCTTTTTGTGAAGGTCAGTTATTACCTATTTCTTCTTATTCAGCTTTATTTTCTATTTTGGGTACTACCTATGGAGGTGATGGAAGGACAACTTTCGCATTGCCAGATTTGAGAGGGAGAGGACCTATTCATTTTGGAGCTGGACCAGGATTGAGCCCAGTAAGCATTGGTCAATCTGGGGGAACGGAACAGGTGACATTGAGCACTGCAAACATACCACCTCACAACCATACCATCAATGTGAGCAATCAACCTGCAACTTCCCTAAACCCAGATGGGAATTTTCCAGCCGCAGCACAATTCCAAATAGACAGACAAAGCCCAATGGTCAATGTCAATGCCTACGGTGGTTCTCCCAATGCTACTTTGAGCGCTGCTGCTGTAAATCAAGCGGGTAGCGGAATTCCATTCAATAACAGAAATCCATACCTAGCAATCAGTTATGTGATTGCCTTAGAAGGGATATTTCCGAGTAGACCTTAATTTCCTTGTCCTGTTTGGCCTTCGGGTTGAACAGGACTCTATTGCTTTTCATTTATAATACCCCTCCTTATGAAAAAAAATCTACTTGTCAATCTTATCCTTACTGTAATTCTTTATACTAGCCTTCCCTTCACTGCTTTTGCTCAAATTAATACGATAACCTTTAATGAGGTAGAAAATAACCAAGCATTAGGAAAATCTTATACAAATAGTGGATTCACTTTTGCAGTCAACCTAGATATTTCTAGTATTGCTGAAATTATCAGTCGTCAAAATGCTGGTTTTGGGGGGTCTATGGCCATAACTGATAACAACTTTGCAATTGGAGGTATTACCCGTTGGACGATAACCAGAAGTTCTGGTGACCCATTTCAGTTTAGAAGTATTTTTCTCCAGCAAGGTGATCCAGACTCTTCCGATTCAGGAACCATTCAAGGTTTTAAAAACGGCAGTCCCACCGGACCTGCCAAAACTTTACAATTTAATTCAGTTACCGCAGGACTTAAGGATTATGCAGGAGATCCTGATTTTTTTGATGTAGATGAAATTCGTATTGAAGCCTCAGACATTAATTTTAATCTAGATCATTTTACTTATGGCCCACCGTTTTTCCCTGTAGATACAGACCCTACAGAAGTCACTTCAATTTTTTTGACTGGAACACCTCCCTCAAATGCAAACTCAATCGTATTTGTAGTTAATTTTAGCAAAACAGCTTTAAATGTCAGTACGGATGATTTCCAATTGACCACAACAGGCACAGTAGTCGGCACAGTATCTTCAGTATCAGGCTCTGGTTCCTCATATTCGGTCACAGTAAGTGGCATTTCAGGAGATGGAAGTCTTCGCCTTGATCTTCGATCAGGTACAAATATCAGTAATGAAAACGGGAATACTGGAACACCAGCATTTACCTCTGGCCAACTTCATTTTGTAAGTCCATGTTTTATTGAAACATTTGAAGATGAAACTATTGGGTCAAAAACCTTTACAGGAAATGGCTTGACATTCTCACTTCTTGGTAATTGGGAGGTACAACAGGAAACCCCCTTTGCAGGAATAGGAGGATCACAAAAGCACCTGTCAAATACCGGTGTAGGGCCTTACACAATTACTTCCACTGAGCTGGTTACCATGAATAAACTGGCACTTTATCTATCTTCTAACCCTACAGGAACTAACCCTACTAATGATGGAACAGTAACAGTAAAAGGATTCAATGATGATGTAGAACGATTTTCATTGACTAAATCATCAGGCTTTCCAACAGATTTCTCTACCAATGGCGGCTATTTCTTTGTTGACTTTGCTACAGAAGGAGGGGAAAATAATTCCAACAAAAGAATTGATAGAATAGAAGTTACCATAGGAGGTAATTTTGTTTACCTCAACTTGGATAATTTTGAATGGTGTGAATCAGCACCTAATAATCCACCGACAGTTGCCAGTTCAATTCCTGATCAAATTGCAATTCAGGATGTAGCATTTAGCTTCCAGTTTTCAGAAGATACCTTTGAAGATGTAGATGTTGGAGATGTGTTAATTTATTCAGCACAATTAGAAGGAGGTGCTTCTTTACCTTCATGGTTGTCCTTTGATGCGTCGACAAGAACTTTTTCGGGTACTCCTTCAAATTCAAACCTAGGTGCTTTGACCATTGAAGTGATTGCTGATGATCAAGAAGGAGGAAACATTAGTGATCAATTTATTTTAAATGTAATTCCAGCAATTGCCTTTGAAGATGAAAGTTTTGTTTTTGACGGTTCTGAAAAATCAATAGAAATCTCAGGTACCCTCCCAGATGGTGCTACTGTTGTATACTCAAACAATACCAGAACAAACGTAGGAACGCAATTGGCCACGGCAACTATATCTAGTCCAGACTTTTCGGATATTGTCCTCACAGCGGACCTAACTATCACTCCTGCATCGATTACAGGTATAACCTTTGAAGACGGAATCTTTGTGTTTGATGCTACAGAGCAGGTATTGGAAATTTCTGGGACCTTACCAGTAGGAACTTCTGTGTCTTATGAAAACAATACCAGAACCAATGTCGGAACCCAAGAAGCAACGGCTACCATCACAGGAAGCAATTACAATACATTGTTATTGACGGCCGAGTTGAGAATTACTCCTGCAACGGTAACTGGGATCAGCTTCGAAGATGGAAACTTTGCCTTTGACGGTACAGAGAAGACCATTGAAATCACGGGAACGCTACCAGCTGGAACTTCTGTGTCTTATGAGAACAATACCAGAACCAATGTGGGAACTCAGGAAGCAACGGCTACCATCACAGGAAGCAACTTCAGCACACTGATACTAACTGCAGAATTGACCATTACTCCTGCAACAGTAACTGGGATCAGCTTTGAAGACGGAACCTTTACCTTTGACGGTACAGAGAAGACCATTGAAATCACAGGGACTTTACCAGCTGGAACTTCTGTGTCTTATGAAAACAATACCAGAACCAATGTGGGAACCCAAGAAGCAACGGCTACCATCACAGGAAGTAACTTCAACGACTTGGTGCTGACCGCTGAGCTGAGGATTACCCCTGCAATGGTAACTGGGATCAGCTTTGAAGATGGAACTTTTGTCTTTGACGGTACAGAGAGGATTATTGAAATTACAGGGACTTTACCAGCTGGAACTTCTGTGTCTTATGAAAACAATACCAGAACCAATGTGGGAACTCAGGAAGCAACGGCTACCATCACAGGAAGTAACTTCAACGACTTGGTGCTGACCGCTGAGCTGAGGATAACCCCTGCAACGGTTACGGGAATCAGCTTTGAAGATGGAACCTTTGTCTTTGACAGTACAGAGAAGACCATTGAAATCACAGGGACTTTACCAGCTGGAACTTCTGTGTCTTATGAAAACAATACCAGAACCAATGTGGGAACTCAGGAAGCAACTGCAACAATCACAGGAAGCAACTTCAGCACACTTATACTAACAGCAGAATTGACCATTACTCCTGCAACGGTAACAGGGATCAGCTTTGAAGATGGAACTTTTGTCTTTGACGGTACAGAGAGGATTATTGAAATTACAGGGACTTTACCAGCTGGAACTTCTGTGTCTTATGAGAACAATACCAGAACCAATGTAGGAACCCAGGAAGCAACTGCAACAATCACAGGAAGCAACTTCAGCACTCTGATACTAACAGCAGAATTGATCATTACTCCTGCAACGGTAACTGGGATCAGCTTTGAAGATGGAACTTTTGTCTTTGACGGTACAGAGAGGACCATTGAAATCACAGGGACTTTACCAGCTGGAACTTCTGTGTCTTATGAGAACAATACCAGAACCAATGTGGGAACCCAAGAAGCAACTGCAACAATCACAGGAAGCAACTTCAGCGCACTGATACTAACAGCAGAATTGACCATTACTCCTGCAACAGTAACTGGGATCAGCTTTGATGATGGAACTTTTGTCTTTGACGGTACAGAGAGGACCATTGAAATTGCAGGGACTTTACCAGCTGGAACTTCTGTGTCTTATGAGAACAATACCAGAACCAATGTGGGAACCCAGGAAGCAACTGCAACAATCACAGGAAGCAACTTCAGCACTCTGTTACTAACAGCAGAATTGACTATTACTCCTGCACCGGTTACTGGGATCAGCTTTGATGATGGGATCTTTGTTTTTGACGGAACAGAGAAGGCAATAGAAATCACCGGAACATTACCTGCTGGTACAACTGTATTCTATGAAAACAATACCAGAACCACTATTGGAAACCAAGAAGCAACAGCCACTATTACTGGAAGCAATTTCAATACCCTGGTGCTGACAGCTGATCTGACAATCACTCCAGCTGATATCACAGGAATCATATTTGAAGATGCGAGTTTTGTTTTTGATGGGTTTGAAAAATCCATAGAGATCGAGGGTGTTTTACCAGATGGTACTGCTGTATCTTACACAAATAATCTCAGAACTGATGCGGGTTCTCAACAAGCCGTTGCAACAATCTCCGGTGGTGTATATAATACCCTAGTATTAACTGCAGACTTGACTATTACACCAGCTGATATCACAGGTATCACCTTCGAAGATGCCAGCTTTGTGTTTGACGGAACAGAGAAGTCACTCGAAATCACAGGTACGCTACCTGCAGGAACCACAGTGACTTATGCAGATAATGCGAGAACCAATGTAGGAACCCAAGAAGCAACAGCCACCATTACTGGAAGCAATTACAATACCTTGTTGCTGACTGCAGACTTGACCATTGCACCAGCTGATATCACAGGTATCACCTTCGAAGATGCCAGCTTTGTGTTTGACGGAACAGAGAAGTCACTCGAAATCACAGGTACGCTACCTGCTGGAACCACAGTGACTTATTCAGATAATGCGAGAACCAATGTGGGAACCCAAGAAGCAACAGCCTTCATTTCCGGAAGCAATTACAATACCTTGGTGTTGACTGCAGACTTGACCATTACACCAGCTGATATCACAGGTATCACTTTCGAAGATGCCAGCTTTGTATTTGACGGAACAGAGAAGTCACTCGAAATCACAGGTACGCTACCTGCTGGAACCACAGTGACTTATGCAGATAATGCGAGAACCAATGTAGGAACCCAAGAAGCAACAGCCACCATTACTGGAAGCAATTACAATACCTTGTTGCTGACTGCAGACTTGACCATTGCACCAGCTGATATCACAGGTATCACCTTCGAAGATGCCAGCTTTGTCTTTGACGGAACAGAGAAGTCACTCGAAATCACAGGAACGCTACCTGCTGGAACCACAGTGACTTATGCAGATAATGCGAGAACCAATGTAGGAACTCAAGAAGCAACAGCCACCATTACTGGAAGCAATTTCAATACCTTGGTGCTGACTGCAGACTTGACCATTACACCAGCTGATATCACAGGTGTCAACTTTGAAGATGCCAGCTTTGTATTTGACGGAACAGAGAAGTCACTCGAAATCACAGGAACGCTACCTGCTGGAACCACATTGACTTATGTAGATAATGCGAGAACCAATGTAGGAACCCAAGAAGCAACAGCCACCATTACTGGAAGCAATTACAATACCTTGTTGCTGACTGCAAACTTGGCAATTACACCAGCAGATATCGCAGGTATCACCTTCGAAGATGCCAGCTTTGTATTTGACGGAACAGAGAAGTCACTCGAAATCACAGGAACGTTACCTGCTGGAACCACAGTGACTTATGCAGATAATGCGAGAACCAATGTGGGAACCCAAGAAGCAACAGCCACCATTACTGGAAGCAATTACAATACCTTGTTGCTGACTGCAGACTTGGCGATTACACCAGCAGATATCGCAGGTATCACCTTCGAAGATGCCAGCTTTGTATTTGACGGAACAGAGAAGTCACTCGAAATCACAGGAACGCTACCTGCTGGAACCACAGTGACTTATGCAGATAATGCGAGAACCAATGTAGGAGCCCAAGAAGCAACAGCCACCATTACTGGAAGCAATTACAATACCTTGGTGTTGACTGCGGACTTGACGATTGATCCTGCCAGCTTATTAATCGTTCCTACTGAAGGCCAATCAAAAATATTCGGCACACAAGACCCTCAATTTACTTTTACAGTCTTGGGCTTAATAGGGGATGATGATGAAAATCTATTAGAAGGTTCCTTGGGTAGGACAGCAGGTGAATCAGTTGGGACCTTTGCTTTCAACTTGGGATCACTTTCAGTAGAAACCAATTACCAATTAAGTCTCTCTCCTGAGAATTTTGAAATCCTGCCTGCTGTCATCGAGATGGTCTTACAACCAAGCGATATATCAACACCTTGGGGGGTCAATCCTGAAATTCCAGAATTGATAACTGTTATGACTCAAGATGGACAATTCTTGGAACTTCAAGTAAATTGGGATACCAGCTCCCTGAATACATTTGCTAGAGGAACATATCTACTAACAGGTACCTTGATCTTACCTAATGGCATCCTGAACCCAGAAGACTTGACACCTGAATTGAATGTGGAAGTACTGCCCAAGCCTTTACCTCAAGATTTATTGCTTTCTAACAATAGTTTTGAAGCAACCGCTGCTCAACAAAATATATTCATAGGCTCTTTTACAATTGTAGACCCAATCGATGATCAGCATGTGCTTTCACTACCTAGTCAAGCTGTAGATAATAGGTATTTCCAGATTGCGAATGGCGACCTATTTTGGAACACCTCTGAAAGACTGGAAGGTAGGACCCAATTCACAATAATGGTTCTTGTTTTGGATCGTGATGGCAATACGCTTGAAAAGCAATTTACCATTACCCGAAATAGAGCTTCTGTAAGTAGCATTGAAGTCTTCAATTCATTCACACCAAATGGTGATAATGTCAATGATACTTGGGGAGTAGAGGCTCTGAGATATTATCGTGGCGTGAGAATTCAAGTTTTTGAAAGAAGTGGTAAAAGGGTCTTCTATACTGAAAATCCAGATGTAAAATGGGATGGAACCTTTGAAGGAATAGCTTTGCCTGTTGGTACATACTACTGGGCAATTGAAGTAAGAGAGACTGGTGAAATTAGAAAAGGAATGTTGAATTTGTTTAGAAAGTAAACTGAACGAAGTACAAAGTGCAAAGTACCAAGAGCATTACATGGTACTTTGTACATAGTACTTGGTACAAAAAAAAGCTATGAAAAAAATATTTATTCTCGCAATTACATTGGCTTTGAGCACTTCAGTTTTTGCTCAGTCCAGAAAATATATCTCACAATTTAGCCATATGCAGAGTTACTTCAATCCTGCTTTAACTGGCTATGAAGGTTCAAACTTCCGAGCTTTGATTAGAAATCAATGGGCAGGGTTTGAAGGTGCGCCCATGACATATTTTGGATCTTTAGAGTTTGATATTGCAGATTTTGCCAAAGGATCCGATCCAAATAAAAATGCCATAGGATTCAATATACTTCATGATGAATTTGGTGCTTTTATTGAAACTGAGATGATAGCATCTTATGCTTCAAGGATTCAAATTGCTGAAAAAACTTCGCTAAGGTTGGGGATGGGAGTGAACTACAACAATGTCAGGTTGGACGGTAATAATCTGACTACTGAACAAGCCAATGATCCAAAAATCGCGCAATACCTCAATGGCTTTGCTAACATGCAAGTTTTAGACTTCAATATAGGCTTAGCCTTGACGCATCCCAATTATTACATTTCTTATGCCATCAACCACGTCAATAGAGGAGCTATAAACTCAGGGGATGCTTTCATGGAAAGAAAACCTAGAGTTGGAATTGTCCAAGCAGGATATAGAAATGCACTCAATGAAAAACTTGCTATTGCTACAAACTTCATGTATAGAAGTCAGGAAGACCTCCCAGACAATGTTGAATTCAATTTCAAAGTTTTGATGATGGATAAGTTTTGGCTTGGTGCAGGACATAGGATTGACTATGCTAATAATTTTCAATTAGGAGTTTTATTACCTGTGATGCGCATCGGTTATGTGTATGAACTACCTATGAACAGATCATATTTGCTACCCAATACCACTCACGAATTCCTAGCAGTTATTCCATTATTCAAGAAAAATATCAGATCAGATAGGAAGGAAGTATTGATTTGGTAAAAGGAGTAGGGATAGTACTTAAGACTATAAACTTAATTCCAAATTCCCTTATTGTTCCTTTCGGGATAGTTCATTAAACTGTGTCTAAGGTTTAATCTTTCTTTCAGCCTACTGTCTTAGTTGCCTTAAGGAAACTAAGACAGTAGGCTGAAAATTC